>JACJZF010000014.1 GCA_020635725.1 Flavobacteriales bacterium | reverse complement strand
ACGGTGGATGCCAAAGGCGTGGTGGCCACCTTCGTCGCCCTGTACTGGGGCGGTGCCATGGTCGGCCGCTTCGTCGGCTCGGCGCTCACCTTGGTCATGCGACCTCCGGTGGTGCTGGCGGCGTTCGGCGGCGCGGCCATCGCCCTTATCGGCGTGAGCATGGGCACCGAAGGCTTCACCGCCATGTGGAGCATCCTGGCCGTGGGGCTCTTCAACTCCGTGATGTTCCCCACCATCTTCACCGAGGCCATCGAAGGCATGGGCGACCTGAAACCGCAGGCTTCCGGGATCCTCTGCACAGCGATCATGGGCGGCGCTTTCATACCGCCGCTGCTGGGCCGCCTGGCCGATGGCTTCGGATTCAAGACCGCCTTCGTGCTGCTGCTCGGCTGCTACGGCTTCATTGTGGCATACGGCCTCTACACCAAACGCGCCACGGCATGATCCTGGGCATCGACATCGGCGGCACCACCAGCAAGCTCGGCCTGGTTCAAGGTGGAAAGGTGATTGCCCGAGCGCGCATCAGCACCACAGGCCATGCCGACGACCACGCCTTCGCGGACGCCCTTGCTCGAGAGGCCGAACTGCTGACAACGGACAACGGACGACCGACAGCCGTCGGCATCGGCGCGCCGAACGCCAACCAGCTCACGGGCATCATCGAGATGGCGCCCAACCTGCCGTGGAAGCATGATGTGCCCCTGGCACGAATGATGAGCGACCGCTTAGGCGTGCCTGCCGTGCTCGGCAACGATGCGAACGCGGCGGCACTGGGCGAATGGCGCTACGGTGCCGGCCAGGGCATCGACGACCTCTTAGTGGTCACGCTAGGCACCGGTGTCGGCAGTGGCTTCATCGTGAATGGCCGACTGGTGCTGGGCAGTGCAGGGAACGCCGGGGAGCTCGGCCACATGATCCTCATCCCCGGTGGTCGTGATTGCACCTGCGGAAGGAAGGGTTGCTTAGAAGCCTATGTGAGCATCCGGGGCATGAAGGCCACCTACATGGAAGCTGGAGGCGCAGGAGGTGCTGAGGATGTGAAGGCCATAGCCGACCGAGCGAATGCAGGAGACGCTGCTGCGAAGGAGTGCTTTACGCGCACCACGGACTGGCTGGCCATCGGATTGGCGAATGCCGTGTGCGCCACGGGGCCGAGGCGGATCGTGCTCTTTGGAGGCATCGCGCGCAATGGCGAATTGCTCATGGCTCCGCTCCGGGATCGTTTCCATTCAGCGCTGCTCAACATCTATCAAGGGCGCGTGGACTTGACCGTATCGGCCCTGCCGGATGATGATGCGGCGTTGCTGGGGGCGGCGGCGTTGGGCACGCTGGGGTGATGATGGGTCACGCAGAGGCGCATGATAATTTGTCACGCGGCGCGTCGCCATGGCTCGCACTGAGGGGCGCTTGGAAATCCAGCAGGAGCGCATCTCACGCAGAGGCGCAGGGGGCGCGGAGGAACTCGCAAAGTTGATTGCAGCAGCTATGGAGATCAACCAGATCACGGGCACCATCATTGAGGAAGCCATCAGGATTCATCGCGAGGTCGGGCCAGGGCTTCTCGAATCGGTCTATGAAGCAGTCCTAGCCAAACGATTGACGAACCGCGGCCTGAAAGTTCAGTGCCAAGTGCCCGTGCCAGTTGTGATCGATGGCGAGGATTTCCCTGTCGGCTTCCGCATGGACATGCTCGTAGAAGGAATCGTAATCGTTGAATTGAAGTCTGTTGAAGACGTGCCTGCTGTTGACTACAAGCGCGTTCAGACATACCTCAGACTGCAAGACCTCCGGATCGCTTTGTTGATCAACTTCGGCAGGGAAACTCTGCTCGAAGGGTTGTCGCGCATCGCGAACAAGTACATCGAAGACCGAACATGACGAATTTCCCCGTTCACTCTGCGTCCCCTGCGCCTCTGCGTGAGGGTATTGCATTCCTCTCCCTCCTCCTCCCAGCGGCCCTCTTCGCGCAAACACCCAATCCCGCTCGCGAACTCGTCAACCCCTTCATCGGCACTGGCGGCCACGGCCACACCTTCCCAGGCGCGTGCGTTCCCAACGGCATGGTGCAGCTGAGCCCGGATACGCGACCGGACGGTTACATGGACTGGGATGGCTGCGGTGGATACCACTATTCGGACAGCCTCATCTACGGCTTCAGCCATACGCACCTGAGCGGTACTGGTGTGGCGGATCTGTGCGATGTGCTGGTGATGCCGATGCCCGGCCTGGCTTCAACCGAGCCGGAGAAATACCGCTCCTCTTTCAGTCATGCTGATGAAGCCGCGAGTACGGGCTACTACCGCGTGGACCTGGCGAATGGGGTGAAAGCCGAACTGACGGCGAGCTCGCGTGCGGGAATGCATCGCTACGACTTCCCGGCGAATCTGGAGGCCAACATCATCATCGACCTACGCCACCGCGATTACCTGAACGCGTCGAGCATCATGCGCGTGGGCGACCACGAGGTGGTTGGCGAGCGACGCTCCTCTTCATGGGCCAAGGACCAGCGGTTGTTCTTCTGCATGCGAATCAGCAAGCCCTTGCTACCCCGAGAGGGCCAGGGCACCATCGCCGACCAGATCGACGCCACGCAGCGCGAGGTGGACATCCTCTCCTTCGGTGACTTGAACGGTGAGCCGCTTGTGGTCAAGGTCGGCATCAGCGCCGTCAGCATCGAAGGCGCCCGTGCGAACCTGGAAGCAGAGGTGCCGCATTGGGATTTCGACCGCGTGCGCAAGCAGGCCGAGGAAGCCTGGAACACCAAGCTCAACAAAGTGCAGGTGAAAGGCGGCACGAAGGAGCAACAGCGCGCCTACTACACCGCGCTCTACCACTGCTATGTGGCGCCGTACATCTTCAACGATGCCGATGGCAGCTACCGTGGCATGGATGGCCAGGTCCACAAGGCGGATCATGATGTGTACACGGTCTTCAGCCTCTGGGACACCTTCCGCGCGTTGCACCCGCTGATGACCGTGCTGGAGCCGGAGATGACGCGCGATTGGATCCGAACCTTCCTGTTGCACTACCAGCAAGGCGGACGCCTGCCCGTATGGGAGCTCTGGGGCAACGAGACCGATTGCATGATCGGATACCACAGCGTGAGCGTGATCGCCGATGCATACGCGAAAGGCATCCGCGATTTCGACGCGAAGTTGGCGCTAGAGGCGATGGTGGCCAGCGCAGAGGCGGACCACTTCGGGCTGAAGGCCTATCGCGAGCGCGGCTATATCAGCAGCGAGGATGAGCCCGAGAGCGTGAGCCGCACGCTTGAATACGCCTACGACGATTGGTGCATCGCGCGTTTCGCGGAGATGATCGGCGAGAAGGATGTGGCGCAGCGCTTCTACGCCCTCAGCCGGAACTGGCAGAACCTCTTCGATCCCGAGACACGGTTCTTCCGCGCGCGGCGCAACGGCGGCTTCACGCAGCCCTTCGACCCCTATGAGGTGAACTTCCACTTCACCGAGGCCAATGCATGGCAGTACGCCTTCTTCGTGCCGCACGACATGGACCGCTTCACCGCGTTGAGCGGCGGCCCGAGCGGATTGGCACAGCGGCTCGATGCCCTCTTCACCGCCAAGAAGAGCACCACCGGCCGCGACCAGAGCGACATCACCGGGCTGATCGGCCAGTACGCGCATGGCAACGAGCCCAGTCACAACTTCGCTTATCTCTACAACCTGAGCGACCGTCCGCTGAGCACCGATGTCTTTGCGCGCCGCATTATGCAAGAGTTCTACACCGATGCGCCGGATGGCCTCATCGGCAACGAGGACTGCGGGCAGATGAGCGCGTGGCTGGTCTGGAGCGCGCTCGGCCTCTACCCTATCTGCCCAGGCGATCCGAAATACACCATCGGCTGGCCACTCTTCGATGAGGCCACCATCGACCTGGGCGATGGCAAGCGCTGGCACATGAGCACGGAGATCCTCGGCAAGGACCGCTCGCATGTGGAGAGCTTCACCTGGAACGGACAGGAGACGAAGTCCTATCGCACGTTAACACACGATGAACTGATGCGCGGTGGTGAACTGCGTTTCACGCTTGGCCCCCGCGCCGGAGGATCACCGGGGCGCTTCATCCAGGAGACCGCTGACGACTGGACGCCCGTGCCCATCATTCAGGCGGAGCGGCAGAGTTTCACGGATAGCCTGCTCGTCGCCATCAGCAGCAGCGACGACCGCGCACGCATCGAGTACACGATCGACAATGGCGAGCCCGTGCGATATGAGGCTCCATTCTGGATCCGCAACAGCTGCACGGTGACTGCCACGGCCTTGGTCCCGGGCACGCAGGGCCGCAAGAACCTGATCGGCTCCAAGCCCGTCACCGCGCGCTATAACAAGTACGAGGGCGGCCGCACCATCAAACTGGAGAGCACATACGCCAACCAGTACGCTGCAGGCGGTAACAACGCGCTCATCGATGGCGTACGCGGCGGCACCGATTTCCGCACCGGCGAGTGGCAGGGCTACCGCGACCAGGATGTGGTGGCCATGATCGACCTCGGGAAAGTGATGAAACTGAAGCGCGTTGGACTGAGCGCGCTGCAGGACCAGAAGAGCTGGGTCTGGCTGCCGAGCGAAGTGACCATCAGCGTAAGCGCGAACCAGCGGCAATGGAGCAGCGCGACAATCACCCCTGATGTGGACCGGCAACAAGAAGGCGGCATCACGCGCGAGCTCTGGCGCGAGCTGGGAGGCCGCAGGGCCCGATGGATCGCGATCACCGCCAAGAACGCGGGCCCCTGCCCAGACTGGCACCCGGGCAAAGGAGGTAGCTCGTGGATCTTCTTGGACGAAGTCCTCATCGAGACACAGCCGTAGGCTTCTCCATATGCGTCATCACCGAGGCCGTGCATCGGCTTCCCGGAAAATCTCATCCGCTCCGTTTATTTAACCTTATGGTTTAATACATTTGTGCCGTCAGCATCGCCATGGACCGCCTCTCGCTCACCTTCTCCGCACTGGCCGACCCCACGCGCCGGGCCATCCTGGCGCGGCTTTCCAGCGGTCCGGCCTCGGTGAACGAACTGGCCGCGCCCTTCGACATGAGCTTGCCCGCGGTGAGCAAGCACCTGAAAGTGCTGGAGAAAGCGCAGTTGATCGCGCGTGGAAAAGAGGCGCAGTGGCGGCCGTGCGAGATCAAGGCGGCTCCGCTGAAAGAAGCCACCGACTGGATGGAGCAGTACCGCCAGTTCTGGGAGGAGCGCTTCGATCGGTTGGAGGAATACCTGAAGGAGCTGCAGGCCAAGGAGAAACCGGCGCCTACTAATACCACCAGAAAACGCAAGAAACCCTGAGGCGCGCAGTCCGTGTCACCTCAAAACCCCTGACCATGACCAAGGAAGCTCTTCTCCATTTCATCGTGAAGAAGGAAGACCGTACCATCATCGTGGAGCGCTCCTTCAGCGCGCCGCTCGACCCCGTGTGGGCCGCGTGGACCCGGGCCGATATCCTTTGCCAATGGTGGGCGCCGAAGCCCTATGCATGCGTGATCAAGTCGCTTGATTTCCGCGAGGGTGGCCGCTGGCTCTACTACATGCAAGGTCCGCAGGGCGATCGGCATTGGTGCTTCTTCGATTACGAGACCATCGAACCGAAGTCGTATTTCTCCGGCAACGACGCGTTCTGCGACGAACACGGCAAGGCCAACGACATCAAGCCCCGCGTGCGTTGGGAAGCGCGCTTCGAGCCGGAGAACGGCGCCACCCTGGTGCGAACGACCCTTCACTTCGCCTCCCCTGAAGACCTGGAGCAGATCATCGCGATGGGCTTCAAGGAGGGCTACACGATGGGACTCCAGCAACTCGAGGAGCTGCTGGCCGCGAATCCCGAATGACCATACGAGCATCCTCCCATCCATGACCACGAGCACCCTGAACATGAAACCCACCACAGCCATCAAGCCACACGTAGTCTCTCGCGAGTTCGATGCGCCTCGCGCGCTCGTCTGGAAAGTGAACACGCAGGCCAAGCACCTGGAGAAATGGCTCGGTCCCGAAGGCGTCACCGGCTTCACCAAGACCATGGACTTCCGTGTGGGCGGAAAATACCACTACGCGCAACGCAGCGCCGACGGCAGCTTCAACGCGTGGGGTATCATGACCTACCTGGAGATCGACCCCATCGATCGCATCGTGTCCATCCAGAGCTTCAGCGATGAGCATGGCGGCATCGGCACGCATCCCATGGCACCGACCTGGCCGAAGGTGATGCACTGGGTGATGGACTTCGAGGATCTGGGCAACGACCGCACGCGATTGAGCGTGACCTGGCTGCCGGTGGAAGGCTCAAGCGCGGAGGAGCTCGCCATGTTCGACAGCGCACGCGAAGGCATGGACGGCGGCTGGAAAGGCACCTTCGACAAACTGGCCGCCTACCTCAACAGCGTGAAGTGATGACCAAGGTGAAAGTGAAGGCCAAGGGCGATCGCGAATTCGTGATAACCCGCCGATTCCAAGCTCCGCGCGAGCTGGTCTTCGATGCGATGACCAAGCCCGCATTGATCAAGAAATGGCTCAACGGGCCGCCCGGCTGGTCCATGACCGCGTGTAAGGTGGACCTGCGCGTGGGCGGCAAGTTCCGCTACGTATGGAAGAACCAATCCGGACAAGGCATGGCGCTGGGCGGCGTGTACAAGGAGATCAAGCGCCCGGAACGCCTGGTGAACACCGAGCTCTTCGACGATCCGTGGTATGAAGGCGATGCGCTTTCGACCACCGTGCTCACCGAGAAGAACGGTGTGACGCTGATGACCATCACCGCGCGCTACGAGTCGAAGAAGGTGCGCGACGGCATCCTTGCTTCGCCGATGGAAGGCGGGCTGGAGTTCAGCTATCAGCAGTTGGAGGAGCTTGTAACAGCCCAGGAAAAGAAGGCCAGGCCTGGCAATGCGCTGTACACCGGCATCTCCGAACCGGGGACCGTGGATGCCTACATGAAGCAGATGAAGCATCCGTTGCACAACGTGGGCACGGAGCTGCGCAGGATCATCCTGAAAGCGGATAAGCGCATCGGCGAAGGCATCTTCTGGAATGCGCCCACCTTCTACTTCACCGGGGAGATGGAGCCCTTCGACCCGAAGACCTACAAGCGATACATCGTCGGCTTCAACTTCTTCAAGCAGGACACGCTGCGGCTGATCTTCCTGCGCGGCGCGGAGGTGAAGAAGCATGGCGGCCTGCTCGAAGGCGACTACACCGACGGACGCCGCCTCATGCTCTTCCGCAGCTTGGCCAAAGTGAAGAAGAACGAGAAGGCGCTGACAGCGATAATCAAGGAACTCATCAAGAAGATCTAGTAAGGGCGCGAAATTTCGCGCCCCAAATCACCTCAAGCCATGATCACACCACCCGAAGTCATCCGAACGAAAGAGATCGCAACGGCGGTCATACCGCTCGTAGTACCCGGCCGCGACATGCCGAAGTACATGGATCCCGCGATCCAGGAATTGATCAAGACCATCACCGGACAGGGCATCCAGATCACCGGACCGATGTTCAGCTACCATCATCGTAGACCGAGCGACACCTTCGATTTCGAGATCGGCTTCCCGGTGTCGGGAGCGGTGAAGCCGGAAGGACGCGTGATCAACGGCAAGCTGCCCGCCGTGAAGGTGGTGCGCAGTGTTTATCAAGGCCCATACGAAGGCTTGGCGCAGGCGTGGCCGGAACTGCAGACCTGGGTGCGCACGAACGGCCATGGCGAGACCGGCCGGTTCTGGGAGAGCTACCTCACGAACCCGGAGGAAGTGAAGGACCCAAAGGACTACCGGACCGAGCTTAACTGGATCGTGAGCAAGTAGTTCACCACCGAGGCACGGAGAAAAGCATGGCGAAGAAGGCTCCATCGAAGGCAGGTGTACAGGCTGACTTGAAGTCGGTCGTTGCCTGGCTCGAAAGTCACGGCTCGAAGAAGGCCGTGGCAGAGATGGGTCCGCGCTACGGTATCTGGACCGACAAGGCGTACGGTGTGAGCGTGGGAGAACTGCGCAAGCTGGCCAAGGAGATCGGCAAGGACCATGCGTTCGCACAAGCGCTTTGGGACCATGGCTGGTACGACGCGCGCATGCTCGCCACCATGGTCGATGACCCGATGCTTGTCACGCCGGCCCAGATGGATACCTGGTGCCGTGACTTCGACAACTGGGCCATCGTGGACACCGCGTGCTTCGTGCTCTTCGACAAGTCGCCGCACGCCTTCGCCAAGATCAAGCAATGGGCGAAGCGCAAGCCGGAGTTCGAGAAGCGGGCGGCCTTCGCGCTGCTGGCGAGCCTAGCGCTGCACGACAAGAAGAGCGCCGATGCCCCTTTCCTGCAATGCCTGCCGTTGATCCGCGCAGCAGCGAACGACGAGCGGAACTTCGTGAAGAAGGGTGTGAGCTGGGCCTTGCGCGGGATCGCGGGCAGAAGCACCGCGCTGCGCGATGCCGCCATTGATCTCGCCGAGGAACTCGCAGAAAGCGAGCATGCCACCGAGCGCTGGGTGGGCAAGGATGCGCTGCGCGACATCAAGCGATCATTGATCGCGAAACGTGCGGCGGAACGGGATAAGCGGAAATGACCACCGAAGGATACGCAGCCGCATGAAGAAGCCAGCCACACCGCCCCCGGACGACCGGCCGATCATGGTCTTCGAGACGGCGCGGGCCTGGGAGGCCTGGCTCACGAAGCATGGCGAAAGCTCACCTGGCATCTACATCCGGATCGCGAAGAAGGACAGTGGCATGCGCTCGGTCACCTACGCCGAGGCCTTGGAGATCGCGCTGTGCCACGGATGGATCGATGCGATCAAACGGAGCTATGATGAGGCCTCCTTCCTCCAGAAATTCCTGCCGCGCACGCCGAAGAGCATCTGGAGCCAGGTGAACAAGAAGAAGGTGCAGGAACTCATCAAGGCCGGGTTGATGCAGCCTGCCGGTCTGGCGGCTGTGGAGCGCGCAAAGGCCAACGGGCAATGGGAGAAGGCTTATGCCCCGGCGAGCAGCATCACCGTCCCACCGGATCTGAAAGAAGCGCTGAAGAAGAACAAGAAGGCCGCGGCCTTCTTCAAGACCTTGAAGGGAAGCAACCGATACGCCATCCTCCATCGCCTGCACACGGCGAAGAAGGAAGAGACCCGCGCCAAGCGCCTGGCCCTCTTCATCGGGATGCTGGAACGCGGCGAGACCATTCATTGAGCGACCGAACCATGAGCACCACGACGGAAACCGCCGAACGCACATTGATCCTTACCCGGACGCTGAAGGCTCCGGTGGAGAAGGTCTTCCAGGCCTGGAGCGACCCGCAGCATCTAGTGAAGTGGTGGGGCCCGAAGGACTTCACCCTACCGCATTGCGAGCAGGACTTCCGCGTGGGCGGCAAGTACAGGTTCTGCATGCGCGCGCCGGACGGTAGCGACCATTGGGTGCGTGGCGAGTACACGCACATCGATGCGCCCCATCGCCTTGTATTCACCTGGCTGCGCGAGGAAGCGGACGGTGATATCTGGTGCGACACCGTGGTCGCCCTGGACTTCGAACGGCGCGGGGGAAATACCGTCATGACCCTCAACCAGACCACGTTCGCGACAACGGCACATTGCGACGAGCACCGAGACGGCTGGAATGAATGCCTGGACCGGCTGGCCGAGCACGTTCGAGCGATGGTAGAAGAACATACGATCCGTTGACGGACATCATCCGAGGAACAGAATCATGGCCAAACACGAGCTCAAGCAGATGCACAACATCGGCATCGTTGTGGAATCACTCGATGACGCGATTGCTTTCTTCACCGTACTCGGTATGCAGCTCGAAGGGCGCGCCATGGTCGAAGGCGAATGGGCCGGACGCGTGACCGGACTCGGCGATCAGAGCGTGGAGATAGCCATGATGGTGACACCGGATGGTCACAGCCGGTTAGAACTATCCAGATTCATCAGGCCAGGGATAGTCGCGGATCACAGGATCGCCCCCGTAAACGCGCTGGGATATCTGCGCATGATGTTCAGCGTGAAGAACATCGACGCGATGGTGACCGAGCTGCGCGAACACGGCGCACAACTCGTCGGCGATATCGTCCAGTACGAGAACAGCTACAGGCTCTGCTACATCCGTGGAGTTGAAGGCATACTGATCGGCCTCGCGGAGGAATTGAACTAGGAACAACACGAACCCCCAAGCATCTGACCCATGCCCACCCAGATCTTCGTCAACATGCATGTGAAGGACCTAGTGAAGAGCAAGGCCTTCTTCGAGCAACTCGGCTACCACTTCAACCCGCAATTCACCGATGAGAACGCGGCGTGCCTCGTGATCAGTGACACCATCTACGGCATGCTGCTCACCACCGGCCACATGGAGCGTTTCGTCCCGAAGGGCAAGACCATCGCCGATGCGAACAAGACCACCGAGACCCTGCTGGCGCTGTCTTGCGACAGCAAAGAAGTGGTGAACGCAACGTTCGGCAAGGCGATCGCGGCCGGGGCAACCGAGGCACGACCGACCGAGGACCATGGCTTCATGTATGGCCGCAGCATCAACGACCTGGATGGCCACATCTGGGAGTTCTTCTGGTTCGACCCGAATGCGCTGCAGAATCCATCCTGAACCATCATGCGCAACCCCACGAAGAAACCAGCGAGCACGGACGACTACATCGCCATGCTCCTGGACGACCAACGCAAGGCGTTGACCGCGCTGCGCAAGCAGATCCTGGCCGCAGCACCCAAGGCAGAAGAGTACTTCGGCTATGGCCTGCCCGGCTTCAAATACAAGGGGCACCCGCTGGTGTACATGGGCGCTGCGAAGAAGCACGTCGCGCTCTATGGCATGGTCCCGGCCGGCTTCGCGGAACGGCTCAAGGGATTCACAGTGAGCAAGGGGACCATCCAGTTCACGCCGGAGAAGCCTCTGCCAGCGGCCCTCGTGAAGGATATCGTGAAGCTGAAATGTGCGGAGATCGAGGAGCGGTGGCCGTCGAAAACACCAAAGGCCCCAGCCAAGAAAGCGGCGAAGAAGAAATGAGCGACCGTGAAGTGCATACCAGCCGGATCATCCAAGCGCCTCGGGAGCGCGTGTTCGCTGCGTGGACCGACCCGGCCTTGCTCGTGCGATGGTGGGGCCCGAACGGCTTCAAGAACACCTTCCATCGCTTCGAGCTGAAGTCCGAGGGGATGTGGGAATTCACGATGCACGGTCCAAACGCCATGGACTTCCACAACACCTGCGTGTTCAAGCGCATCGAGCCGCCGGCCTACCTGGAGTTCGACCATTTGAAGGAGATGCACTTCTACAAAGCGATGGTGAACTTCACCGAAGTGGAAGGAGGAACCCGCGTCGATTGGGTCATGCGCTTCGACACGGCGAAGGAACTGGCGCCCATCCGTGCCTTCATCGAACGGGCCAACGAAGAGAACATGGACAAACTCGAATCCCTCTGCACGGGCGCGTCATGACGCGCCCCAACCAACACCAAACATGAAACGAACCAGCACCGCCTACTGGATCATCACCGCGCTCTTCAGCGCCTTCATGATCTTCTCCAGCATTGGAGGCATCACGCTCCACCCGGACGCCGTTACCATGCTGCACGACCACCTCGGTTATCCGTTGTACTTCATCCGTTGGATCTCGGTGTTCAAGATCATCGGGGCCATCGCCATCCTGCTGCCCAGGGTGCCTGCCCGTGTGAAGGAATGGGCCTACTTCGGCTTCTTCATCGATCTGTTCATGGGCATGGTATCCTTCATCGGCGTGGGGGATCCGATCGGAGGCTGGGCGCCCATGATCATCTTCATCGGCGTGCTCATTGTGGCCTATTGGCTGCACCACAAGCGCCTTGCCCACCGCAACACCAATCAGCACTGAACCAACCATGCTCCTTTACATCCTCCTCGGACTCGCGGTGATCATCGTCCTCATCCTGGTCATCGCAGCGACCAAGCCCAATACCGTGCGTTACGAACGGAGCACAGTGATCCATGCAGCGCCGGAGCGCATCCTGCCGCACCTCATCGATTTCCGCGCGTGGCAGCCGTGGAGCCCCTGGGAAAAGCTGGACCCCGATATGGAACGCAACTATAGCGGCACCGATCGCGGTGTGGGCGCCAAGTATGCGTGGTCCGGTAAGAAGGCCGGCGCGGGGACCATGGAGGTGCTTGCGGTGGATGTCGACAGCGTGGATATCGATCTGCGCTTCACCCGGCCTTTCAAGAACGACTGCGTGGTCTGGTTCCGCTGCGCTCCCCAAGGGGCGGATACCAAGCTGATCTGGACCATGGACGGTCCGCAGATCTTCATGGGCAAGGTGATGAGCGTGTTCATGAACATGGAGAAGATGATCGGCAAGGACTTCGAAACGGGCTTGGCCGGGTTGAAAAGGGAGGCCGAGAACCCCTGAACACCTGCTGCTGGTACTTTCGTGCGCATGGACCTGCTCACGGAACAGCGTACCCGCAACAACGTTTCCACCCCGGCGCCGGATGAGATACGGATCACGCGTGTATTCGATGCGCCGCGCGAACTCGTCTGGAAGGCATGGACCAAGCCTGCGATGCTGGTGCATTGGTTCGGCTGCGCGGCATTCAGCACCGTTAGCGCCGAGGCCGATGTGAAAGAAGGCGGCAGTTATCGCGTGGTCCTGCGGAACCCCGATGGTGAGGACATCCCCATCTACGGCTGCTACACTGCCGTGCGGCCTGTGGATCACCTGGCCTTCACGCACTTGTGGGAGAAGCCGCCTGTTCCTGAGAATCCCGCACACCACACCACGCATGTGACAGTGGACCTCCATGAGGACGGCGGTCGCACCCGCATGGAGTTCCGTCAGACCGGCTTGGCCAGTGAAGCATCGCGTGACAGTCATGTCGGTGGCTGGTGCGACAGCATGGATGCCTTGGCCGAGGAACTAAAGAGCGCTGTATAGCCCTCAACGCAACATGCAACGTCCGCTCCCGAGACGTTGGCCGCGCGAGCCCATGCAGACCCAGACATAGCTGCCAGGCTGCAGAACGCCTTCCTCTATGGCGATGCTGTTCGTAAGGCTCGGTTCCACATGCGCCACTCGGCCCAACGCATCGATCAGCCGCAGCTCAAAAGGCTCCGCAGCCGACCACACCATCACGCCGCGTCCATCAATCGTGCACGTCACCCCGGCACCGGGTGCGGTAAGCTCCCCCACTCCCACCACCAAGGCCGATGAACTGAGGCCCACGATCACCGGGTCGTGGTCGCTGCAGCGGTACGGGCCTGGTTGATAGAAGGCAATGTTGTCCTGGTGGTAATCGAGCTGAGGCGGCTCGTCGGAGTTGATGTTCCAATGCGTGGCGTTGAGCACGGCGTCATCCATGGCCGCGGTGCATAGGGCATGATCGAGCGCGCCGAATGCGCCGAGGTAACGGTAGCTGTGCCCTTCTGCCCCATCGTCGCTTCGTGAGACGAATCCGTTCGCCCGCATCAGGTCCAATGGATCCTCTTCGGAATAGGCGTTGTAATCGCCCATCACCAGCTGCGCGCTGATCCCGGATGAAGTCCTGACGGCCGCCCAATGGCTCACGAGTTCCTGTACCTGTTGACGTCGCAGCGCATTGTAGCAGCTCTGTCCATCGCCCTGGTCGGTATTGGCGCCCGTAGCGCCATCGCACGACTTGCTGCGCAGGTGCATGCTGCTGAGCAGGAAGCGCGCATCGCTCCCGACCACTTCGAAGCCCTGGGTCAAGTGCGCCCGCTGGAAGGTGCTCGTGTACAACGCGTAGAGCTGCGTGACCGGCGTGAGGCGCGACGGCTTGTAGAAGAGGACGCTCTGCGTGAAGGCCCCGGAGCCTTGCGCCAAGCCGACGTAGGTGCCGGCGCCCATGGTCGCGTTCAATCCGGTGAGCAGGTCGTTCCACGCGGCGGTGCCTGTCTCCACCTCGCAGAGCACCAGTGCATCGGCATCAATAGCGGACAACGTGGCCACGAGCTTCGTGCGCTGGCGCTGCAACTCGGCCGTGGTGCTCGCGCCGTCGCCGCTGAGCGTGGTGAAGTAGTTGAGCACATTGAGCGAGGCCACGGTCACATCGCCCGCTACGGCCGGGACAGCCGGGCGCAATTCATGAACGAGCGGAACCGCGCCCACCGGCTGCAACCGATAGCTGCCGTAGGCGTAATGCAAGGCACCGGTCAGCCCCGTCACGTTGCTCCCGCACCGCAGCGTGCCTTCTGCCCCCATCAACGGTGGCGGATCCGGATAACTCGTGGTACGGCCATCATCCAACAGAACGGTACTGCGTGCATTGACGGATGCCGCAGCCGTGATGGCCGATGCATTGCCGCTGCCGGTGCTGCTGGTCCCGCTCGCCACCGCGTCATTGGGATCCAGCGTCTGCGTGGGCTGCATCAGTCGGCCAGGAGACAATGTCAACTCGCCGTAACTGATCCAATCGTTGTTGTCGGTCACCACCAGCTCCTGCGGGAACCGGAGCAGCATGCCCTCGTACCGCTCCCATTGCGAGGCGGAAGCGATCGGGAGCGTGATCTCCGTGGGTTCGACGCTGGCGGTGCCCAGATGCACTAAGCCCCCTACGTTGATCAGCTCGGTGAGCCCTTGGTATTCGGTGACCTGGCCATTCAGCTGCAACGCATCGCCCACAGCAACGCCCGATATGCCAGGAGCGTACACGAAGATGCCATTGCTCGTGCTCACCAGCCCGTCGCAATCGGGGTCTTCCAAGAAGAAGCCCTGCAAGCTTCCGCTGCCTTGGAACATGGCGGTCACCACACCGGTTGTGGTCACGGTCTGACCCGCATACGAACTGCTCGCGCTGGAACCCTGGATCGTGCAGATCGGTGTCTGGGCGCAGGCCGAAGCGCAGAGATGACCAAGTATGAGGGCCGTGAGTGAACGCATGCAGCAAAGAGAAGGCTTGCGGCTCAATCCGCGGCGGCGCCCAGGCCCGCCAACCAGGCGTATCCCTCTTCGACCTGGGAGAACACCTTGTGCGGCATGTGGCCGGGGAACATGCTGAAGTACACGTTCACCACGGTGGTGAAGACCGGCGCGTTGACCATCACGGCCACGGCTTTGAGCATCTCGCCTTCCAATGCGAAGTGGTCGGTCTGCAAGGCGGGCAGTTCCCAGTCGAGTTCTCCTTCGATGATGAAGTACATGGCCACCGGTATCCCGGGAGCGAGCCGATGCCGGGTACGTATCACCTCCTGCACCATCGGAGCGGTGATGCGCGCATCGCCGCGCACATGCACCACGATGAGATGTGTGCCTTCCAGGACGACACGACCCATGGAGGTCATCGCCTCTTTTCTGGGGAGAGCAGACATAAGGCTTCACGAATATGGGCATGTTGAAGCGGAATCCGTCCCTTCAGGCTGTGATTCCTCCACATTGTCGATAAGTCCGTGGCCGCGGCACCGCTCAACCGCGATGTGATTGGAACCTTAGCAGTCGCTCTCCGTTAACACAACCTTTCAACGTTCACAGCATGAGCAGCGCACCCTACCTGAAGTGGTTACACGAGGTTGAATTGAGCGACATCCCTACCGTTGGCGGCAAGAATGCCAGCCTGGGAGAGATGATCCAGCACCTTGGCGCGCTCGGTGTGACCGTGCCGGGCGGATTCGTGGTCACGGTAGCGAGTTACGAGGCCTTCATCGCCCATAACGAGCTCGACCAGAAGATCAAGGACATCGTTGCCGGATTGGATGTGGACGACGTGGAGAACATCCGGCGAACAGGCCTCGCGGTGCGCACCCTGATCAAGAACGGCAAGTTCCCCGAGGAGATCTGGAAAGGGATCCTCGCGCGGTACGAGGAGATGAGCAAGCAATACGGACAGGAGCAGACCGATGTGGCCGTACGCAGCAGCGCCACTGCGGAAGACCTGCCGGACGCCTCCTTCGCCGGTCAGCAAGAGACCTTCCTCAACATCCGCGGGCCACAGGACCTGATCAGCGCCGTGCGCAATTGCTTCGCCTCGCTCTGGACCGACCGTGCCATCGTGTACCGACAGAGCCTGAACTACGACCACTTCCAGGTGGGCATCAGCGTAGGCGTGCAGAAGATGGTGCGCTCCGATGTGGGCGCCAGCGGCGTGGCCTTCTCCCTGGACACCGAGAGCGGCTTCAAGGATGTGGTGCTGATCAACGGCAGCTACGGCCTGGGCGAGATGGTGGTGCAGGGCGCGGTGAGCCCCGATGAATTCCTGGTCTTCAAGCCCGCGCTGGCCGAAGGCTACAGCAGCATCATCGAGAAGAAGCTGGGCAACAAGGATCGGAAGATGGTGTACGGCGTGGAGCCCGGCAAGCCTACCCTGACGATCCCGATCGAGCGCGCGCAGCGCAACCGTTTCTGCATCACCGACGAGCAGGCCCTGGAGATCGCGCGCAGCGTGGTGGCCATCGAGAAGTACTACAGCGCGAAGAAGGGCCACTGGTGCCCCATGGATGTGGAATGGGCCGTGGACGGCCTCAGCAAGCAGCTCTTCATCGTGCAGGCGCGGCCCGAGACGATCCATAGCCGCAAGGCCGGCGACCGCGTGGTGGAATACCGCATCGACCACCCGGAGGGCGTGGAGACCGCGCCGGTGATCACCAAGGGCATCGCCATCGGAGACAAGGTGGGCAGCGGCCAGGTGCGCATCCTCTTCAGCCTCGACGGTCGCGGAGGCGGCACCGACGGCAAGGATTTCCAGCAGGGCGATGTGCTGGTGACCGACATGACCGACCCGGACTGGGAACCGATCATGAAGAAGGCCAGCGCCATCATCACCAACAAGGGCGGCCGTACCTGCCATGCCGCCATCGTGGCCCGCGAGATGGGCGTACCCGCCATCGTGGGCTGCGGCAATGCCACCGAGCTGCTCGACACCGGCATGGCCGTGACCGCGAGCTGCTGCGAGGGCGATACCGGCATCGTGTACAGCGGCATCATCCCCTTCAGCGTGGAAGAGACCATGCTCAACGACCTGCCGCAGGTGCGCACCCCAATCATGCTCAATGTGGCCAGTCCCGACCTCGCCTTCAAGTTCGCCAACCTGCCCAATGCCGGCGTGGGATTGGCCCGTGAGGAGTTCATCATCAACAACTACATCCAGGCGCATCCGCTGGCCCTGCTGCAGCACAAGGAGCTCGGCGATGTGGCCCTGAGCGGCAAGATCAGCTACCTGATCCACGGCTATGAGGATGAGGAGACCTTCTTCGTGAAGCGCTTGAGCTACGGCATCGCCAAGATCGCCGCGGCCTTCCACCCCAACCGCGTAATCGTGCGCTTCAGCGATTTCAAGAGCAACGAGTACAAGAACCTGCTGGGCGGCGAGCACTTCGAGCCGGAGGAGGAGAACCCCATGATCGGCTGGCGCGGCGCCTCGCGCTACTACAGCGACTCGTACAAAGAGGCCTTCGGGCTTGAATGCAAGGCCATCAGGCGCGTGCGCGAGAAGATGGGCCTGAAGAACGTGGTGGTGATGATCCCCTTCTGCCGCACCGTGGAGGAGCTGAAGAAGGTGACCGCCGTGATGAAGGAATACGGGCTCGAGCGCGGCAAGGAAGGCTTGGAGCTCTACCTCATGGCCGAGGTCCCCAGCAACATCATCATGGCCGAGGAGTTCGCCAAGCACATCGACGGCTTCTCCATCGGCAGCAACGACCTCACCCAGCTCACGCTCGGCCTCGATCGCGACAGCGCGCTGGTCTCACACATCTACGACGAGCGCAACGAAGCCGTGAAGGGCATGCTCCGGATGCTCATCAGCACCGCGAAGCGCACCAAGACCAAGGTGGGGATCTGCGGGCAGGGCCCCAGCGACTTCCCCGATTTCGCGCAATTCCTCGTGGAGCTGGGCATCGATACCATCAGCGTCACGCCCGATTCATTGCTGAAGACCAGGAAAGCGATCGCAGCGGTGGAGAAGGAGATCGCCGCTAACGGCAAGGTGCCGGCCTGATCGTTACGGAAGCACCTGCAACGCTTTCAGGATCTCGAAGGCGGTCGATGCCCGCGATGGCGCGAAGGTCTCGGAGAGCGTATCGGCGGTGATCACGCGGTTGGCGAAGACGTAAGGCCCGCTCCCATCGTTCTTCTCTACCCAGCCCACGTACCAGCCTACACTGCCGAAGTCGCCCATTACCCAGCCCGTCTTGGCATAGACGCGGTGACCGAGCGTGTCCTCCTGCAGGATCATGCCCTTGAGTTCCGTGATGCTGCGTTGCGAGAAGGGCGTGCAATCCTGCAGGAGATCGCCTAGCCAGTACACCTGCTCGCGCGGCGTGATCTGCAGCCCGCCTGCCACCCAGCACCGATCGTAGCCGCCGCTGGTGTCGGCGTTGCCGTAGGGCAGCGAATCGAGCCAGTGCTTCAATGCATCAGGACCCGCCCTGCGCGCGATGTCGCGATGCACCCAGTACGCGCTCAATCGCATCGACTCCGCCAGTGTCAGATCGCGGTTCACCGCCTCACGCCCGTAATCGTTGCCATCCCACGTGAAGACCTCATCGGCACCCTTCACCAGGCCGCTCTCGAGCGCATACAGGCTGCTGAAGATCTTGAAGGAGCTCGCCGGCAGGGTGGCCAAATCGGCCTGCGCGCTGTCGATGAGCACCCAGTGGTCACGGCCCAGGTCGTGCAGGATGAAGGAGCCTTTCACCGCGAAGGGCGCGTAGCGGTCCAGCAGGTCATCGCGCGACTCGGTCGTGGCGACGTGTTCGGAAACCGGTGCCGCTGCCTTCGGCCCACAAGCCAGAAGGAAGAGCGGTGACAACCAGGGCAACAGGTGGCGCATCGTGCCAAGCTAAGCCGGCGGCAAGCGCGGGCGATCGGCGCGAGTGACTCGTGCCGCACCGATCCAGAACTCGCCGTGGACTACGCGCGCTTCATCAGGCGGGGCACGGGCCTCTCCTGCTCGATCAGATAGCTGCCGTAACGCGCCAAGGACAGGCCGAACACACCGGGCTGCAGCCGCGCGAACATGATGCTCTCGGTGCTGAGCAGCACCAGCTGACCGCCGAGTACGCCGAGCGTGAGGCGCGGGTCATCCTCCGGCTGCTCACCTGGCGGACCTTTCAATTCCTCTATGAAGAAGGACTCCTGCTCGTTTTCCGAAGCGATCCAAAGACTGATGATCTCCCCGAGCCGCTCATCTCGGCGCTCGCTCCTCACGATGGCATCCACATCCTCATGCAGCCCTTGGAGCCAGGCCACCGCATGCTGAGTGCGTTCCTCATCGTATTCCTCCTTCGACCAGATCCGCAGCCGGAGCTTATCGTCGTTGGGCAGGCTGATGAGGTATTGGCGGGGCGTGAGCCGCGCGATGCTGTCCTGCAAGGCTTCCTCCGCTGTGCCGTTGAAGTAGCGCGCCGCAGTGAACGACTGCTTCATGCCGGGCTTGAATGAGATGCGTAGTTCCATGCGTATCGTGCTAGGGGCCGAGGCCGGTCCGGACCGGTATACGGCATTCAGCCGAATATGTTGACCCGTTGAAGGTCAAGCTATTGCAATGCCGAACTTCGCCCCATGAGCCGCGGATTCGTCAAGGAGGATGATCAGGAGGAAGCGCCCTTCATTCCGCCCCGCGCGCCACTGCCCGACGGGGTCCCGAACTACGTGACGCCCCGTGGTTTGCGGCTGCTGCGTGCGGAGCGTGAGGCGCTCGAGACGGAGCTTCGCCGTGTGCAGGCCGACCCTGCCCTGGCCGATTACGATCGACAACGCTTGGTGGCCGAGCACGAGGGCCGCTTGGCGCTATTGCAGGAGCGGATCGTCACCGCCCGCGAAGTGGATCCGTCGGCGTCACCTGGCGATGAGGCCCGTTTCGGAAGCAGCGTGCGGTTCAGGTACACCGATGGCCCGCAGACGGGCAAAGAGCTGCGATTCACGATCGTGGGTGTGGATGAGGCCGACGTGCGCGAAGGACGCATCGCCTTCATCGCGCCCATCGCCCGGGCCCTGATCGGCAAGAGGCCTGGGGAGCGAGCCAGCTTCCAGCTCGGCGCGAACACCCTGCAGCTGCTGGTGTTGGAGGTATCGGCCGATCAGTTGTGACCGTGGTCGTCGCCCGGCGGATCATCGTTCCCGTGCCCACCGTGGTCATCGGCCACCGACGTGCTGCCACCCGGCGCCACCACATCATCGTGCTGGCAGGAAGGCAAGATGACGGTGAGCGCGAGAAGCGCCAGCACATAAAGCAGCGCTGAAACGGTGATCGCGAGGCGGCGGCGCGGATGCAGGACTCGTTCCATGGTTGTGTCGGGTTGATGGCACCAACGTATTCCGGAGGATGTCGATACGCAGGCTCCACCACGATGAAACGGGAAATGAGCTGGACGGAACGGTTCTGGCCTCTTCCTTTGCCGCATGAGCGAGGTCACCTTCGAGCTGAGCGGCGAGTACATCGAGCTGAACCAATTGCTGAAACTCGCCGGTGTGTGCGACAGCGGCGGCCAGGGGAAGCAGCTCGTGGCCGAAGGACGCGTGAAGGTGGATGGCCAGGTGGAGCTGCGCAAGACCAATAAGATTCGCGTGGGACAGCAGGTCGAATGCGCGGGAACGGTGATCCGGGTGATCGCTCAGGCGGCGGGCTGAGGGCCGTGCAGGAGGCTTGCTTTGTACGCCGGATCGAAGGCCAGGACAGCGGACGCGAGCAACACGAGCACGATGAAGCCTGCCACGCCCACCAATGAGCCGAGGAACGGATGACCGCCCCACGCGAAGAGCGCCATTCCGCCCGCACCTCCGTTGATCAACCCATGCAGCACCGCCGATGACCAGATGGTGCCGCTGCGCGCGCGTGTCCAGTCGAAGAGCAGCGCCGCCAGCACGCAGAACACCACCATCATGCCGATGCCGCTGACCGGATAGCCGGGGTAGTTGTGCCCGAGCGCGATGAGCGGCGCATGCCAAAGTCCCCAGAGCACCCCGGTGAGCAGCACACGGCGCAGCGGATTCCAAGCGCTGGTCACTTGGAAGAGATAGCCGCGCCAGCCGAGCTCCTCCCCGAGCATGAAGATCAGATTGAGGGAAAAGGCCGAGAACAGGGCCGCGATCTGGATGATGAGCAGCACGAGCCAGGCCGGTAGCTCCAGCAGCCACTTGTTCTTCTCCATCGCGCTGGGGTCACTGCCCAGCTGCGCCGCCAGCTCGGACACCGCCACGGCCATGCGTTCATTGTTCACTTCCGCGTGGCCGAATGGCGCCATGCCGAGCACATCGCCCAAGAGATGCTGGCAGAGCAGGTACAGCGGAGCGATGAGCAGCCCTACCGCGCAGGTAGCAGCCAGCACCTTCCAGCGCGTGCCGGGGATGGACAGTCCGAGGCCGCTCCACGGAAGCTTCTCGATGGCCCGTTGCCGGATGATGGCCGCGATGGCCGGGCCCAGCATGCAGCATGCGGCCAGCGCCATGTAGGTGAAGCCCGAGCTTGTATCGATGCCGAACAGCCAGCCGATCCCAGCCACTGCCCACGTGAACCCGAAGGCGATGAGAACATATCCGACGATGCGGCTGCGATCGGGCACCATGGCGACAAGCTACATCGCGGAGCGCGTCACACGCACATAATTGAGCTGCAGGGTCTCATTGCCGGGCAGCGGGTCCACCAGGCGCAGCGATCCAGCCCGTTTGCCGCCGCCGGTGACTTGATCCATGCGCAGGGCGCCATGGCAGCGGTCCGCGTTGATGCGCGGCGCGGCGATGCGCGAGGCGATGTACAATCCCTCGTTCCACCAGCCGATGTCCGAGAGGTTCAGCTGCCCGCTGATGTACCGTATGGCTGGCGCGGTGAATCGGCCGTTCCAATACACCTGATCAATGTCCACGCTGGAGCGCGGCGGCATGTTCACATGGATGCTGGCCACACGCGTGGCGTGCTCCACATGGAAATTCGAGAGGGCGAACTGCTTCACCACGGAGTTGCGCGCGGGGGCATCCTCATGGCCATCGGTGGATGCCGAGAGGAAGAGATCGTGGTCGCAGGGCGCTCCCTCGCTGATGCAATCGACCATGCGCACGCCGTTGCAGTTGAGCACCGTGAAGGCCTCCGTGGTGGTGGCCGCGCAATACACCCGGCATTGCTCCAGCACCGTGTGGTTGCTCTGGCTGTTGCTCCAGCTGGCACCGGCCCAGTCGCCAGCCCGCACCACGAAGCCGCGTTTCGCGGGCATGGTGAGCACCACGTTCTCCAGCCGCGTGAGCAGGCAGAAGCGCAGGTCCACGGCGGCCTCGGTCTGCCCCTTGCACCGCACGTTCTCCACGGTGCTGCCCAAGGTGGCCTGCAGATCGATCGCCTTGCGCCCGCCTTCGATGGAAGCGAAGTCACGGATGAGATAGCGGTACCCGGTGCACGACTCCGCGTGCTTCTGATCGCGGATGCGCCGTGTGAAACCGTTGCTGGCGGGGCCGAGGATCAGGCGCGCCCCTGCCCCATCGACCACCAGCAGCTGCGCGTCGGGCAGCACGATGTCCGTTTGGCATTTGTACACCGCAGCGGCCGTGAACAGCACCCGAGTGGCGTCCTTCGGCAGGTTGGCGAAGAAGCCCGCCACATCATCCGGTGGCACCACGTAGTCCTTGGCGAATAGATTCGCCGTGCAGCAGAGCAAGAGGCCGGAAATGATCGCACGCATGCGACGAAGATCGGTCCTCCTGCATCTAACGGTGACATGGAACGAGCGCTGGTCTTGCTTCACGGGTTCCCCTTCGAGGGCAGCTATTGGCAGCCGCAGGCGGAAGGGCTTTCGGCCGCATGCCGTGTGCTGGCGCCGGATCTCCGCGGCTTCGGTGCTGACCGCCGCGCATTGCCCACCGCGCTTACCATGGAACAGCTTGCCGATGATGTGCTGGCCGATATGGACGCCGCGGGCGTGAAGCGAGCGACGATCGGCGGCCTGAGCATGGGTGGCTATGTGGCCATGGCCCTGGCGGCGCGCTCCCCCGAGCGCGTGGATGCCTTGGTGCTGTGCAACACGCGCGCCACGGCCGATGATGCGGAAGGACGAGCCGCCAGGGAGAAGACCGCCCTGGATGCGCTGGAGCACGGCCCCCAGGTGATCGCGCGAGCCATGCTGCCGAAGCTGCTCAGTGAGCAGTCGCAGGCCCAACGGCCCGAGCTCGTGCGGCGCATCGAATCGATGATCGCGCGGCAGCGGCCAGAGGCGATCGCGGCCGCCTCCCGCGGCATGGCGCTGCGCCCCGACCGCTTCAGCCTCCTGCGCGGCTGGACGAAGCCCGCGCTCGTCATCACCGGTGCGCACGATACGCTCATGCCCCTGCCCACGAGCGTGGCCATGCGCGACGCGATGCCAGGTAGCCGCCTGATCGTATTGCCCGATGCGGCGCACTTGAGCAGCGCCGAGAACCCGGCTGCCTTCAACCAGGCCCTGCTCGATTTCATGAATACGTACCAGTAACATGCAGGTGCTCGACTTCTCCGTCTTCCCTGACCTGCGAACCGACCGCTTGCGCCTGCGGGAGATGCGCGCGGATGACACCGATCGGCTCTTCGCCCTGCGCAGCGATCCCCGCGTGATGCGGCATATCGGTCGCCCCATCGCACAGGAACGAGCCGATGCGCGCGAGCTCATCGACCGCAACGCCGCCATCCGCGCCTCTAACGAAGGGCTCACCTGGGCCATCACCCTGGCCGACGACGATACACTCATCGGCACCATCGGCTTCTACCGGCTGAAACCCGAGCACTGGACCGGCGAGGTGGGCTACCTCCTCGACCCCGCGCACTGGGGCAAGGGGCTCATGCGCGAAGCCCTGGAGCACATCACCGAACACGGCTTCACGGCGATCGGCTTCCACCGCATCGAGGCCATCACCGCACCGGACAACACCGCGTCGCGTGCGCTGCTGGAGCGCTGCGGCTATCGGCTCGATGGAATCATGCGTGGCAACTACCACTGGGAAGGCCGGCAGCTCGATTCCGCCGTCTACGGGCGACTCATCGGCGATTGATCGTCATCGGCTCCGGGAAGCCATCCAAGGAAGGTGTTCGGGTGATGGTCGAGTTCCAGCGCGCTACTGGTCCCGAGGATTAGCTTCACGACCCAACCCCTTCCGATGCGATACGCCCTACCCTGCTTCCTCCTCGCCCTCACCCCCGCTTCCGCCCTCGCGCAATGCAATGCTGGTGAACTCGAGATCACCATCGAGGTGCTCACCGACGACTGGGGCAATGAGACCTATTGGCAACTGGTGCCCTACGGCAACACCTGCGGGCAATCGCCGCTCTTCACCGGCGGGAACACGGGAACCATCAATTGCAACAGCGGCGGCACACAGACCTCACCCGCCGGCGGCTATGCCAGCAACACCACCTACACCGAGGGTCCTTGGTGCCTGACCGAAGGCGCGCAGTACACCATCGTGGCCATCGACAGCTACGGCGACAACCAGGCGACCTACCGCGTGCTCACCGGAGGCGTGGTCATCGCCGAGTTCAATGAGGCTGGCGGCTTCCACCTCTTCAGCTTCACCGTGGCCACGCCCGCTCCCTATGACATGGGCATCACGGCCCTTACCACGCCCCTTTACAACACCGTAGGGCTCGGCACCTACTTCAGCGGCACGGTGCGCAACTTCGGGTCGGAGACCATCACCAGCTTCACGCTGAACGTGGCGTTGAACGGAACCACGGAATTCACCCAGGACTTCACCAGCGTGAGCATCCCCAGCGGCAACCGGTACGAGTTCAAGGTCGATGGCCCCTGGCTGCCTTCGGCTCCCGGCGATGTCGCGCTCAGCATCTGGGCCACGAATCTCAACGGCATGCCGGACGACGCGCCGGCCAACGATGCAGGCACAGCCGCGCTGATCGTGAACGATGCCGTGCCCGACCTCGTGGCCGATTACCTGAGCGCCGCACCCACCTTCACCGTGGTGGCCGATGATGATGAGGACCTGCTCGTGCCGCGCGACCTCGCCTTCCACCCGGATCGCGACCGCAATGAGCTCTGGGTGATCAACAAGGATGTGGAGAGCAGCGGCGGCAGCACCGTGCGCTTCTTCAACCCCGGTGGCCCGGACATGACCTTCTTGTGGCAGCGCGACCCCAATGCATGGCACTTCATGAGCCTTCCCACCGCCATCGCCTTCGGCGACAACGGCAACTTCAGCACCGCGCCGGGCGTATTCGATGCCAACCACAACGGCGGCGCGCCCTTCACCGGCATCACGCTCTGGAGCAGCGATCCCGCCATCTACGCCCAGAACCTCTTCGGCCCCTTGGGCAGCCACCTCGATATGCTCCACGTGACCCCGCACAGCCAAGGCATCGCGCACGACCGCTGGAACACCTATTGGGTGGTCGATGGCTACAACCACGACATCGTGATGCACGACTTCCGCAGCGACCACGGCCCCGGCAACGACTTCCACGGCGATGCCATCATCCGCCGATACGCCGGCATGGACATCCAGCGCGACCCGAACGACCACATCGTGAGCCATTGCGAGCTCGACAAGCGCGACGGCTGGCTCTACGCGGTGGACCATGGCAACCAGCGCGTGATCCGCCTCGATACGCGCAGCGGCACCGTGAGCGGTCCGGGTTCATTCGGACCCTACGAGACCTATGTGGAGTACAGCCAGATGAGCGGGCATGTGTGGGAGGAGATCGTGAGCGAGGGACTGATCGAGCCCGCCGGCATCGCCATCAGCGGGAACCATCTGCTCGTGAGCGACCATGCCAACGGCGACATCGTAGTGTATGACATGCTCGGCTCCTTCGCCGAGATCGGGCGCATCAGCACCGGGGTGGCCGGCATCATGGGCATCGAGATCGGGCCCGATGGCAGGCTGTGGTACGTGAATGCCACCACCCATCAGCTCGTCCGCGTGGACCTGGATCAGAACGTGGGCATGCAGGAGCGGCTCAGCGCCGCTGTCACCGCCTACCCGAACCCCGCTTCGGGCATCATCCAGCTGGCGAACACCGCTGGCCTCGATGCCGGGCTGCCCGTCAGGATCATCGAGGCCACGGGCCGAATCGCCCTGCGCACCTCGATCGGCGCGGCACGGCGCGGCATCGATGTGGGGCACCTCGCTCCCGGCGCCTATGCCCTGGTCATCGGTGAAAGCGCCACCACGCGCATCATCATCGAACGGTGACCGCACGCTCCGCCCTCGCTAACTTGGCTGCATGAAAACACGCGCCCTCCTCCTCTCGCTCCTTCTGGCCAGTGGCACCGCGCTCCTGGCCCAGGAACAAACCACGGCTCCTGCGGAGCAGCCCACCCTCCGGCATGCCGGCAGGAACACCCCCCTCGCGCTGCGCGAAGAGCTCAAGCTCACCGATGAACAGGTGAAGCTGCTCCAGGAGATCGATGCGCGGCATTCCGATGCGATGAAGGAACTGAACCGAACCGTCTCCGACCAGGAAGCCAAGCGCAAGCGCACGATCGAGATGCGCGATAAGAAGCAGGCGGAGATCAAGGCCGTGCTCACCAAGGACCAGAACGCGCAGTACGAGCGGATCAAGCAGGAACAACGAGACGCCAACATGAAGGCGCGCACCAACATGCAGCAGAAGCCGCACAACGAGTGATCATGCTCCTTCGAGCAGGAGAAGCGCGCCCTCGGGCGCGCTTCTCTTTTTAACAGAGCGCGCACCGTGCGTCACCCCCGCGGCCGGTAGTCACTCATCGCTAGGCGATCGCCCGGATGCGGGAGTTGGTTTGCAGTGTTGGTCGAACGAACGGCCGGCTGAAAACCAGCGATCATGGAAATCCGGAACAACCTTGTGACAGCGGCGGCGCTCCTGGCCCCGGTCCTGATGTCGGCCCAGGTGAGCTACCTCTTCAGCCACGACATCGCCCCGCAGCCCTATCAGAACATCTCCGGCGCCACGGCGATCAGCACGTGGGCACCCGATGGCTGGCGCAGCCTGCACGACCTGCCTTCGCAGGAGGCATGGGCCTTCGGGAGCGTGTATGACGTGTACGACATCGCGATCCACCGCGATGGCGTCGTGCGTTTGACCAACGATGAATCCACCGCCTACTTCCACCTGGCGGGGACGCCTCTGGAGGAGACCGGCGGTGCATCGGGTATCGGTTACCAGATGGTCACCACCACCCACGGCGCCACGCTGGTCGTGCAGGCGCGCGACATGCACCTGGCCAATGGCCTATCGGGGAACACCATGAACGCTCAGCTCTGGATCGCCTTGGAGACCGGGCATGTGTACCTCCACTTCGGCCCGCGGTCCGATGACAATGCCAGCGGCTTCAACAACGACAGCGGTCCGCACATCGGCCTGCGCAAGGTGCTGGCGGATGGCAGCGGCTGCATCGAGCGCGTCTGGGTCTCCGGCGACCCGGACAGTCCGCAGGTGTCCTACGACCAGCTGTGCGACATGCCTTCCCTGTTCGGCCTGCCTGAGCCGGGCACCATGTACCGCTACGAGCCCACCTTCTTCACGCCGAACGGCATCGCGGAGCATGCCGCGCCTGCGCTCGCGGTCTCGCCCAGCATCGCCGACGACCACATCCAGGTGCGCTCGGATGCGGGCAGCGCGTTGCAGGCCACCTTGCGCGGCAGCGATGGCCGCTTGATCCAGCAGTTGCGCATCGCTCCGGGCATGAACACCATCGATGTGAGCACACTGACGAGCGGCGTTTACCTGCTCACCAGCGAAGGCCACGCCGCGGTGCGTTTCGTCAAGGGCTGATCACGGCGCGCGGAAGCTCACCTGCATGCGCGTGCGCACCTTGTGGTAGCCGATGCGTCCGGGCTCCCAAGGCGGGGAGGAATTGATCGCGCAGCGCAGCCGCTCCTCCGCCGAGGCGCAGGTGCCCTTCAGGATCTGCGGGTCGCTCAGCGTGCCGTCGCGCTCCACGGTGAAGCGTGCCACCACCTTGCTCCTGCGCTGGCAGCCGAGGCTGTCGGCCTGCGCGGCGCAGGTATCATCGGTCGCAAGCGCCGCCATCCATCCCTCCAGTCCGCCGGGCGGACGCGGGCGCAGGTCAACCTCCTTGATCGCATAGGTGGCCAGCGAATCGGGCACCGTGCCCAGGCGCGCCGTGCTGCGTCCTGCCGGGATGGTGATCCCGAAGCCGATCTGCGCCCATGCCGGCAACGACACGAGCGCGAGCAGCATCAGCGAAGTGCGGAGCATGACCAAAGTTAGCCTCGTGCGATGCCGTGGCCGTTTCTCAGAATGCGTTGACTCGGCCCTGAGTTTCGCTTCCACCTTTCCCTTGATGGAAAGGTGGAGCCAAAGATCAACCACGGCCAAAGCCCTTGGCCCTCGCCGCACAAGCCCATGCACTATCGGCTCGGGCCGGGCCGCGCTGGCCGTGGACACCTGCCGCACCCTTTATCTGAGCGATTGGCGCGACATCATTGAAAGCAAGCACCTGAAGCCGTCACGCCGAGGACAAACTGATGCTGAATGTGAGCTTGTCGTCGGCTCGGATAGTTGATGAAGAAACGCTACCAGCGACTGCTCGACATCTCAACTATCACGTGCGTGGGCGTCCACGATCCGCGCGGCCGCGCCCGTCTCAGGGGGCCCTGTGCTGCGTGCCCGTGCGAGACGGACCGCGGCTTGGATCGTGGTCGCCTTTTGGCGCCACCTTTTGGCGAAGCAAAAGGTGGCAAAGGCATTTCTCGAAAGCCCCGATGTATTGTCCGTATCGCCCGCTCCTGACCAACCTCAGCCCCACCACCTCCCTCACGGCTACATTCGCCACCAACCGCACACCACGCGGCACCAGCGATGTCCAACGTCTACTACCCCGACTACCTCCAGCTCGACAAGATCCTCGGCGCGCAGGAACCCGAGAGCGTCAAGCTCGGCAGCCCCGCGCACGATGAGATGCTCTTCATCATCATCCACCAGAGCTACGAGCTCTGGTTCAAGCAGATCCTGCACGAGGTGGGCAGTGTCATGGAGCTCTTCGCCGACGACCACATCGACGACAACGCCGGCGAGCTCAGCATCGCCGTGCACCGCCTGGGCCGAGTGCACACCATCCTGCAGGTGCTCGTGCACAAGATCGACATCCTGGAGACGATGACGCCGCTCGACTTCCTCGACTTCCGCGACATGCTGCGCCCGGCGAGCGGCTTCCAGAGCATGCAGTTCAAGATCGCCGAGGCCAAGCTCGGCCTGCGCATGGAGCAGCGCTTCGGCAAGCAGTACTACACCAGCCAGCTCAAGCCCGAGCACAAGGCCGAGATCGAGGCGCTCGAGGGCCAGCCCACGCTATTCGACCAGATCAACGGCTGGCTGGGCCGCATGCCCTACCTCACCGGCCAATTCTGGCCCGAGGGCGGACAGGAGTTCTGGCGCGACCTCAAGCAGACCTACGCCGCATCGCTCGTGAAGGGCGAGGAGGGCAACCTTGCGCTGTGGGAGAAGCTCTTCGAGACCGGCGAGGGACGCCGCCTCAGCCCCGCCGCCGCGCGCAGCGCCGTCTTCATCATGCTCTACCGCGACGAGCCCGTGCTGCAGATGCCCTTCCGCCTGCTGGAGCGCCTGCTCGACATCGACGAGGCCATGGCCACCTGGCGCTACCGCCACATGAGCATGGTGCACCGCACCATCGGCCTGCGCGTGGGCACCGGCGGCAGCACCGGCAAGCAATACCTCGCCGGCGCCCTCGGCAGCCACCACATCTTCCAGGAGATCGCCGACCTCAGCAGCTTCCTCTTCGAGCGCCGCCGCATACCCGTGCTGCCCGCCGGCGTGAGGGCCGCGCTGAGGTTCAGCGCGTAGAACAAGTCTCCGCCATCCGGTGGCGGACCACTGCGCATGTTCGGGAGGCGACCGTGCGGAGGTCCATACTTCCAGCGAAGGCCAATCGTGATGCTCACAGCTTCAGGATCCGCCACGCACCGCGCAGCACCAGGCCGAAGACCAGCGTGCCGATGAGCAGATCGGGCCAACGGGACCCGGTGAAGGCCACAAGGCCTGCGGCCACCATAACGCCCACGTTCACCTGCGCATCGGTGGTGGTGAAGATCCACGAGGCCTGCATGTGCGCCTCGCCGTTCTTCGCCTTGCGCAGCAGGTACAGACAGGCCAGGTTGCCCGCCAGCGCGAAGAGCGATACCACCACCATGGTCCACGGTTCTGGCATGGCTTCCCCGCTGATGGCGCGGCGCAGCACTTCGCCGAAGCCCAGGACGGCCAGCCCTAGCTGGATGTAGCCGCTGATGTGCGCCACACGGCGCTTGTGACCTGCTGCCTTGCCGATCGCGGCCAGCGCGAGCCCGTACACAAAGGCATCGGCCAGCATATCCAGCCCATCGGCTACCAGGCCCATGCTACGTGCCAGCCAGCCCGCCAGGCTCTCGGCCACGAAGAAGCCTGCGTTGATGGCGAAGACCCACAGCAGTGTGCGCCTATCTGCTTGCATCGTTCATCTAGCGTTCCGCCTTCTTCATCCCTCGCACCACCTCTTGCGTCCTCACGCTCACCGTACACACCCTCTTCAGTAGGTCTATCACCTTCTCCTTATGGTCCGCGAAGCGGTAGGTATTGAACTTCTCGCGGATGGTGGGGTCCTTGGGGGTCTTCTCCTTGTACTGGTCCAGCACCCATTCCAGGGCGCTGCGGTTGCCCAGCTTGTAGTCCCAGGCTTCCTTGGGGATTCCCTTCAATAACGTAAGCTCATCCAGATAGATGATGCCCGCCTCCTTGTCCGCCTTCAGCTTCACTTTCACCTTGGGCTGGCGGGCGTAGAGGGCTTGCGGCTCCTGGGCCTCATCCTCGATCAGCTTCTTCTGTTTCCTCTGCTCGGCCTTGGTGGCGCTGGTCACGAGCTCCAGTTTGTAGGGCTCCACGGTCTCGTAGCCGATGTGCAGGTCCATGAGCTCCTTGCCCCATTTGCTCCACTGCCAGAAGTCTTTGTAGAAGGGTATGCGCGGGAACTCGCGCTTCAGGTTCAGCTTGTACTTCTCGCGGTAGGCCGGATCGTGCAGCACGGCGTACACGTAGTGGAACACATCCTCCTTCGTGATCTTGGTGTCGCCGTAATGCGTGGTGAACTGCGCTAGGCCCCAGTCCGTGAGGTTGTCTTTTCGCGTTCCGACGTCATAGGTCCAATATGAAAGGCATTGGGTCTGTGCGCCAGCACCGACAAAGTGCAAGTCGGCTGGGCAGTCCGAAGCCCCCAGCATGAATGGCTTCCCAGAACCTATATCGGTGATGAGGAGTACGCGATTCTCTCCGATAAGGGACGGGCCGAACATCTCATAGTGATTCTCCGTCAGTCGATGGTTTAAAGGCTTTGATACGTAGTGAAAGACCTTGGTGAAAGGACGATACAGGTCACGTACAACGAGCCTCGCGTCATACGGAATTTGCTTTCCAGCCTTAAAGTCCGCCGCTAGAGATGAGCTCCACTTGATGGCGGTATCCATGCTCTTCGCTTTCAAACTCGAGGCATAGGTTGAAGTCAGGTACTTGGCTTTGGCGTGAAGTGATTTCTCGTTGAGGTCATAGACCCATTCGTCACGAGTAGTTTCAATTCCTCTGGTGAACAATCGGAATAGTGCCCTTTCATGGTCACCAGCCTTTGTACTCTTGTCCACTAAAGGCAGAAGGGCATCGAAGTCATTCTCAGCATGGGTAATCCAGTTGTTCTTCGTATCAGGCTCAACATCCTTGAATGGAATTGAGCCAAGAGATTCAGTGACCCTGAACCATTCCCATTTTTCCTCCTTCCGCATCTCGTCGCTCAGTTCCGTGTATTGGATTCTGCAAGCTCCGCTCTGCTGCTCTTTGCGCACCAGGAGCATCACGGCTACACCGGTCTGTATGCCGAAGACATTGTGGCTGGTGCCCGCGATCTTCGGGTTGGTGCGCACGTCGCTATGCGTGTCGATGATGTACGCGTAGGCGAACTCATCCTGCACGCACTTGCGGAAGCCGTCGAAAGCACGGCTGTCGATGAAGCTGCGGTTGGTGATGAAGGCGATGATTCCGTTCTTATCCACGCGGTCCATGGCCCAACGGTAGAAGCGCGTGTACATATCGTACACCACGATCTGGTTCTGCGCTGTGCCGTGCTTGACGTAGGTATCCTTGACCCGCTTGTCGATGACCTTGTACGCCCTGTTGCTGTTCTGGTAGTTGTAGTTCTCCTGCTTGGCGTTGTAGGGCGGGTTGCCGATCACCACGCTGATCCTGCGCTCGTTCTGCCGCCGTATGCGCGTGGCGTTCTCGCTGCTGATGCCGAAGATGTCGTGCTGCACGCCCGCGCCCAGGCCCGCGGTATTGTCCAGCGTATCCACGAAGCAGAGGTTGGGGAACTGCTTGTAGTACCCCATCTTCTGCTTGAAGGTGAACTCGATGTTGAGGTTGGCCACGTAATAGGGCAGTATGGCCACCTCGTTCGCGTGGATCTCGTCCAGGTACTTCTTCGCCAGCTTGTGCGGCGGTATATGGTCGATGATGTCGCAGATGAAGGTGCCCGTGCCGGTGGCGGGGTCCAGGATCTCCACATGCTCATCGCTCAGGCTCTTGCCGAAGTGCTGGTGCAGCAGCTGGTCGGTGCTGCGCACCATGAAGCGAACGATCTCGTTGGGCGTGTACACCACGCCCAGGCGGTCGGCGGCCTTGGGGTTGTATGCCTTGTAGAAGTTCTCGTAGAGCACTTTGAGGAACTTCTGCTTCTCGTGGTGGTCAGTGATGCCGGCGGCCGTGGCGTTGATGGCCTCGTAATAATGCTCGATGCTGGCCAGCAGGTTCTTGCGCCGCTCGGTGTTGAACACCGTGCCCAGCAGCTTCTCCAGCTCGCGGGCGATGTTGTTCTCCCGGTGGAAGTCGGGCTCATCGAAGATCTTCTGGAAGAGCTCGGCGGTGAGCAGGTGCTGGATGAGCATCTCGCGCACATCGGCCTCGGTCACCTCCGGGTTGATCTCGTGGCGGCATAGCTCCAGGAAGGCGTCGCGGGCGAGGATGAAGTCCTTGTTCTTCCCGGCGGCCTGCTCCAGTTCCAGCTGCAGGCGCTCCAGAAGCTTGGGGATGTCGGCCCTGAAGTTGTCCAGCGCCTTCTCGAACTCCACCACCGTGGCGTTCTTGAAAGCCAGCCACTGCAGCAAGAGCTTGTGCAGCTTCTCGCTCTCCTTCATGTCCACGCGCATCACCTCCTCGCTATACTGGAAGAGCACAGCGGTCTGGGTGTCCTCGAAGAGCGCGTTGGTCAGCGGGTAGCCCTTCTTCTGCTTCTTGTCCACCTCCTCCTCCAGGTCGTCCTTGGTGTCCTTGCTCTCCCAATAGCCCAGGTCAAGCCCCCAGCTGTTCTTCAGGGCGCCGTCGGGCCGCACCTTCACCCCGTGGGTGCCCATGATGCTCACCTCGGGCACCACCTCGTAGTTCTGCTTGCGCGCGTACTCGTTCAGCAACTGCCAGAAGTAGTTCCGCACGCTCTGCTCGTTGCTGCTCTTGCCGTGCTGGAGGGCGCGGTGCAGGTCGTTGTGGTATTTGTCGATCAGGGGGTGGGGCATGCCCAACAAAGAAAGTTGACCGCTCCATTTACCCGATGCAACGTTGCACGTAGTATCACCAATGGTTTATTAACCATGGAAGGGCCAGTTCATGAGTAGTTGGGCGAGCAGCCATAGCAACTTCATCAGAGAACCCAACAAGTCGATTGTCGGCATGATCCTCTTGATGCATTCGGGCAGGTCCTTCTTCTTTCGTTTGGCCATAGCGATCTGTTCTATTTCCCAGATACTACGGACACGTAGGCCGGAAATAAGTGGGGGAGACCCGTACCGCTTCAGTGACCCAGCGATCTTTCGCGCTGGTCGTGTATCGCTGACCCCTATTAGTAAGGTACGCGCGCGAACGAGTGAACCTCTGCAGAATAAATGCCCTAACCGTCCTCCTACTCCCGCTGATCTCCGATCGGTGGTATGAGCCTGCGCAGAGTATCAGCGCCCTAAATCACTCCCCTTTCCCTATCGCCTTCCTCGCGCGCCCGATTGCCCGTGCCTTCTACCCTATCGCCCATGCTGCGCACCTGATCGCCCACGCCTGGTGCCCGATGGCCTATGCCACGAACCCGATGGCCTGTGCGACGCGGCCGAAAGCCTGTGCCGCATACCCGATAGCCTGAGCGGCAAACCCTATCTGGTGCGGCTGGTACCCGATAGCCTTGGACCGGTGGCCGATGCACCTGCTCGCACACCCTATCGACCGCGTCGCGTACCCGATTGCCTGCGTGAGATACCCGATTGCCTTTGCCGCATACCCGATTGCGCGCCTCACGAACCCGATAGCCTGCGGGACGAAGTGTATCGGGCGCGTCGCGAACCCGATCGGGTACGTGGCGCACCCGATTGCCCGCGGAGCGTACCCTATCGCCCTTGTCGCGTACCCGATAGGCCTCGTGCCATACCCTATCGCGCGCGGCGGGTCCCTGAGCCTGCCGATGATCACTTGTGATCACGGTGATCACCACTGATAGCGGTGGCATCCAATAAACGGGGCGGCGCCGCGCTGATGGAACAAAGGCCGCGATCACATTCACGGCCGACCCGAGATGACGACGCAATTCACCGTGAAACTGGGACTCGATGGACTCTCACCGATGGATGTGGTGGAACGGGGCCGTGGCCATGTGACCGCCATGACCGGCAACGCCACCTACCCCACCCCCACACCGCCCCTGGGCGATATCTCCAAGGCCTGCGACGACCTGGAGACGGCCGAGATCGACGTGACCAAGAACGGCGGTCGGCAGGACACGCTGATCCGCAACCAGCGGCTCCGCGACCTGAAGGAGCTGATCAAGCAGCTCGCCGGCTACGTGCAGGCCGTGAGCGGCGGCGACCCGGAGCTGATCGCCAGCGCCGCCTTCACCACGCGCAAACTGCCCTCGCCCTCGGGCGTGCCGCCCCCGCCCGGCGACCTGCGCGCCCTCATCACCACCCTGCCCGGCGAGCTGCGCCTGCGCTGGAAGGGCGTGAAGGACCGCCGCATCTACGAGGTGCAGTTCAACGACTCCGACCCCTTGGTGGAGGCGAATTGGAAGGCCCTGCTGATGACCGGCAAGAACTTCCACACCGCCACGGGGCTCACCAGCCACAAGGACTACAGCTTCCGCGTCCGCGCGGTGAGCGCCGGCGGCATCGGTCCCTGGAGCGACACCGCCACCGCCAAGCCGCTCTGACCGCCACTGCCACGGAACGCGCCGTTCGTTGTCCGTCGCCCTAGGCGCACAATAAGCGGCGCGTTCCCGCGCTAATCGCGGAAATAGGGCGGACGTGCCGTATCGGTCAGCAACGCAGCACCACGACGATACCGGACCGCACGACCCTATGAACGCGCAGCAAACCGATGGTCGATGGAATCGGGCGGGAAGAGGGCTCCGGAGCACGCAGGGCTCGTGCTCCAGGCCAGGGCGCAGGCCCTGAAACGCTGCCGCGACATGCTGCGCGAATGCGAGCTCCTGCTGGAATCACTGGTGCCGGAGCAGCCCCATGCGACACCCCTCGCGGCCCCAAATGGCCTGAGCGAACGGGACATGGAACTGATCCGTTTGGTCTGCCACCCCGCTAACTGGCCGTATTCCTATATCGCGGTACGCATGCAACTCACATTGCCCACGGTGCACCGCATCCGGGGCAAGGTCTTCAAGCTGCTGGGCGTGCGCTGCCGCATCGACCTGGTGCGGCGAGTGATGGGCGATCGTGGAGTGATCGAATAAGAACGGATGGGCTTGTATACCGTGATTAGCTGAAAACGCTAATTCAAGCCATAATTGCTTTCGATAACAGCCATCCGGCTTCTCCCTCACCGCGCGAACTTCTCCAACTTCCCCACCTGCAAGGGCATGCCGTGCGTGCTGCGGCGCCAGATGGCCATGCGGGCATCCACGAGGTAGTCCTCATCCATCCAGCGAACGGCGAAGGTGCCGCCGCCGGTATCGCGCATCTCGCCGAACTCGATGGCCTGCGCGCTGGCATCGAACCAGAGCACGCGCCCGAGGCTGTCGGCGTAATAGGTATTGGCATCGTCCACGAAGCTGAGTACGTAGCGTAGTCCGTCGGGGTCGTGCACGGGCTCGGGCGGCAGTCCCTCGCGCACGCGCCGCGCCTCCTCCCAGCCCTGGCGGATGGCCTCGAGCCGCGCATGCTTGGGCGGGTGACGCCGTGTGCCGTGCGGGTCGCCGGTGAGCGACATCGCCGCGAGGCTCTCGGTCAGGGTGGCGCCCATGCCGAAGAGCACGAAGCCGGAGTAGCGGTCGCAGGCCAGCTCATCGCCGGGCCGTACCGCGGCGGGGTCGATGGTATGGCCCAGCAGGTGGTGGGCGATCTCGTGCGCCAGGATGCTCACGGCGCCCCAGTCGCTGCGCGTGCTGTCCATCACCAGCGCGATGAAGGCCGGGTTGAACTCGATCACGCGTTGGCGGTCCTTCACGAAGGCGATGGCGGTGCGTACATCGGCGTTGGGCCGCACGATGAAGTTGGGCACCAGTCCGCTGTGGCGCACCACGCGGCGCACGGCATCCTCGGCCTGCTGCGTGGTGGCGGGCTCCTGCGCATGCACCGCCCCGAGGAGCAGCAAGGAGAACAGGATCAGCTGGCCGCGCATGACACAAAGCAACGCAATGGCGGGCTGGGCGGAACCATGATGCCAGCCCGGAAAATGCAACCGGCAATGAACGGGGATGGACAGGAATGAATGCCCGGGACCCTGAGCTTATTGCCGCTCATGCACGTCCATTCACGGTTCTCGGGGAGAACTGAACCACGGATGGACACCGATTCACACGGATGAACGCCGGGATGTAATCGGCTTTGCGCGCGCATGAACTGGATGGAATGTAAGGCGACACGAGTTCATTGCCGTCCATGCACGTTCATTCACGGTTCCCACGGCCCACTGAACCACAGTGCCACAAGGGAACGACCGCGAGAAATACAACCGGCAATGAACGGGGATGAACAGGAATGGATGCCCGGCGGCATGAGCCTATTGCCGTCCATGCACGTCCATTCACGGTTCTCAGAGCCAGGAGAACCAGGGATGGACACCGATTCACACGGATGCACGCCGGGATGCAATCGGCGTTGCGCGTGCATGAACAGGATGGAATGTAAGGCGACACGAGTTCATTGCCGTTCATGCACGTCCATTCACGGTTCTCACAGCCCATTGAACCACAGTGCCACGCTTCGCTCGCGCTGACCAGACACGCAGCCAACGACCGCCAGAAATGCAACCGGCAATGAACGGGGATGGACAGGAATGAATGCCCGGGACCCTTAGCTTATTGCCGTCCATGCACGTCCATTCACGGTTCTCAGGGAGAACTGAACCACGGATGGACACCGATTCACACGGATGAACGCCGGGATGCAATCGGCTTTGCGCGTGCATGAAAAGGATGGAATGCCAGGCGATACGAGCCCATTACCGTTCACGCACGTTCATTCACGGTTCTCTCTGCTCTGATGGTCCGATGCACGGAGCTGCCGTTCGATGCGGCTATCGGGCACGAGCCACATCAGCGCCACCAGCACGTAGATGCACCACGAGACCGCAGGCAGCCAGTACACGCATGGCACGGCAATGGCGTAGAGCACGACCGAGCTCTTCCCTTTGAGATCGTTGCCCACGGCTTTTCGCAGCACGGAGTCAGGGCCCTCGTGGCGGATGATCGCCGTTGAGAGCAGCCAATAGGCGATGCCGGCCATGAGGAGCACCACGCCATAAAGCGCGGTGGGCACGGCGGCGAAGTGGTTCTCCCCCATCCAGCCCGTGGTGAAGGGCACCAGCGAAAGCCAGAAAAGCAGGTGGACGTTGGCCCAGAGGATGGAGCCGTTCACGCCCCTGGAGGCATGCAGCAAGTGGTGGTGATTGTTCCAGTAGATGGCCAGGTACACGAAGCTGAGCACGTAACTCACGAACACCGGCCACGATTCCAGCAGCGCGTCCAGCGAGGCATCATGCGGCACCTTCAGCTCCAGCACCATGATGGTGATGATGATGGCCAGCACGCCATCGCTGAAGGCCTCCATGCGGTTCTTGGTCATGCCCCAAAGATGTTGCGCGGGATGGACACGCGTTGGCACCGCTTGAACCGGACCGATCAAAAAGAAACCGCATCACATCCAATAGAATGCGCTGCCACCTGAGCCCGCACTTTCCCTCAGGTGCCACGTGCGGTGGGCGTCCACGATCCGCGCGGCCGCGCCCGTCTCAGGAGGCCTGTGCTGCGGGCCCGTGTGGGACGGACCGCGGCTTGGATCGTGGTTGATCTTTGGCGGAAGCCCCGCAGAGTTGATGCGGGGTCCATCAAGGGAAAGGTGGAAGAAATAGCCCGCTCCCCTATTCGATTCAATGACCTGCGGATTGAACAGGGGATGAATCAGGACGGGCCGCGCGACCTGTGACGAACCGCGCTCCACCATCCGTCCCAGCGGATAGTTTTGGCGCATGCGAAAAATCCTCGTTCCCTTCACCTGCCTGCTCTCCCTGGCCGCGGCGGCCCAAACGCCACTCTGGCTCCGTCAGCCCGCGATCTCCCCCGACGGCGCCACCATCGTTTTCTGTTACCAGGGTGACATCTGGCGCGTGCCGGCGGCAGGCGGCGATGCCGTGGCCCTCACCACCAACGAGGCCTACGACCATAGCCCGGTGTGGAGCAACGACGGAAAATCCATCGCCTTCGCCAGCACGCGACACGGCAACAACGATGTGTTCGTGATGCCCGCCGAGGGCGGAGCACCCACGCGCCTCACCTTCCACAGCAACGGCGAGGTGCCCAGCGCCTTCAGCCGCGACAACCAGCAGGTGCTCTTCTACGCCAACCGGCAGGACGACCCGCGCAACCAGCACTTCCCCGTGGGCGGCCTGGGCGAACTGTACACCGTGCCCGTGAAGGGCGGGCGCCCGAAGCAGGTCAGCACCATCGCCATGCAGATGGCGGTGTACTCGCCCGACGGCCAGCTCATCGCCTACCACGACCGCAAAGGCTACGAGGACAGCTACCGCAAGCACCACACGAGCAGCGTCACCCGCGATGTCTGGACCTTCAATCCAACGACCAAGGAGTACAAGCAGCTCACCTCTTTCGCCGGAGAGGACCGCAACCCGGTCTTCAGCAAGGATGGCCGCACCATTTACTACCTCACCGAGGAGAAGGGCACCTTCAACATCCACAAGATGCCCGTGACCGGCGGCGCCAGCACGCAGGTCAGCTTCCTCGCCCAGCATCCGATCCGCTCGCTCAGCATCAGCGATGGCGGCCTGCTCTGCTTCAACCACCGCGGCGGCATCCACACCATGACCGATGGCGGTCAGCCGAAGGAGGTGCCCATCCGCATCGTCACCGACGGCCGCTACAACCCCGTGCGCACCGTGAGCGTGAACGGCGACGTGGACCAGGTGGTACCCTCGCCCAACGGCAAGGAGGTAGCCTTCATCCACCGCGGCGAGGTCTTCGTGGCCAGCCTCGAAGGCACCACGCGCCGCATTACCGACACGCCCGAGCAGGAGCGCAGCGTGAGCTGGCACCCCGACGGCCGCAAATTGCTCTACGCCACCGAGCGCAACGGCAGCTGGGACCTGTACACCACCGAGATCACGCGTCCCGAGGAGAAGTACTTCTTCAACGCCACCCTGCTGAAGGAGGAGCCGTTGCTCGCCACACCCGCCGAGGAGTTCCAGGCGGCCTATAGCCCCGATGGCAAGGAGGTGGCCTACCTCGAAGAGCGCACCGCGCTGAAGGTGTTGAACGTGGCCAGCAAGCAGACGCGCACCGTGCTCCCCGCCATCCGCAACTACAGCTACGCCGATGGCGACCAGTGGTTCCAATGGAGTCCCGACAGCAAGTGGCTCGTGGCGCAGTTCCTGCACCCCGACCAGTGGATCGACCAGGTGGGCATCGTGAACGCCGATGGCAAGAGCGAGCCCATCGACCTGACGCGCAGCGGCTATGGCGGCGGCCACCCCGAGTGGAACCACGACGGCACGGCCATCACCTGGTTCAGCAGCCGCGACGGCATGAAGAACCACGCCAGCTGGGGCTCTCAGACCGATGTGTACGCCCTCTTCCTCACCCGCGAGGCCTTCGACAAGTACAAGCTGAGCAAGGAGGACGCCGAGCTGGCCAAGGATGCTGATGAGAAGAAGGACGGCGACGACGGCAAGGACGAGAAGAAGGGCAAGGAAAAGGACAAGAAGAAGGACGGCAAGGAGGAGAAGAAGGAGGAAGTGAAGCCGGTCAAGATCGACATGGACGGCCTCTGGGAGCGCAAGGTGCGCCTGACGCCGAACAGCAGCTTCCTGAGCAGCGCCGTGCTGAGCAAGGATGGCGAAAAGCTCTTCTATCTCACCCCCTTCGAGAAGGGCTACGACCTGTGGCAGTTCGAGCTGCGCAAGCGCGAGGCCAAGATCATCGGGAAGATGGGCGCCGGCTGGGCCAGCGACCTGCTGCTGGACAAGGACGGCAAGAACCTCTACTTCCTGAACAGTGGGAGCATCTCGCGGTACGACATCGACAAGAGCGAGATGAAGGGCGTAGGGGTGAGCGGCGAGATGCAGCTGAACGAGAACGCCGAGCGCGCCTACCTCTTCGAGCACGCGTGGCGGCAGGTGAAGAAGAAATTCTACCGCCCCGACCTGCACGGCGTGGACTGGGATGGTCTGAAGGCCGAGTACCAGCGCTTCGTGCCCAGCATCAACAACAACTTCGACATGAGCGAGCTGCTGAGCGAGCTGCTCGGCGAGCTCAACGCCAGCCACACCGGCAGCGGCTACCGCTTCAGCGACCCCGAGGGCGACCGCACCGCCGCGCTGGGCCTGCTCTTCGCCTATACCGACGGCCCGGGCCTGACCGTGGCCGAGGTGCTGCCGCGCAACACGGTGTTCAAGGATGGCACCAAGATGAAGGCCGACGTGGTGATCGAGAAGATCGACGGCGAGGTCATCGCTGCCGACATGGACCCCTATCGCCTGCTGAACCGCAAAGCCGGCAAGCCCACCCTCCTATCGCTGCACGACCCCAAGACCGGCGCGCGCTGGGACGAGAGCGTGAAGCCCGTGGGCATCGGCGAGGAATTCGACATGCTCTACACCCGCTGGGTGGAGCGCTGCCGCCACTTGGTGGACAGCCTGAGCAAAGGCCAACTCGGCTACGTGCACGTGGAAGGCATGAACGATCACAGCTTCCGCGTGGTGTACGAGGAGGCGCTGGGCCGCTACCACGACCGCAAGGGCCTGGTGGTGGACACACGCTTCAATGGCGGTGGCTGGCTGCACGACGACCTGGCCACCTTCCTGAACGGCAAGACCTACATGCGCATGGAGCCGCGTGGCCAGAAGCTGGGCACCGAGCCGCAGTTCAAGTGGCAGAAGCCGAGCGTGGTGGTGATGAGCGAGGGCAACTACAGCGACGCGCACATGTTCCCGGTGACCTACCGCGCGCTGGGCATCGGCAAGCTGGTGGGCATGCCCGTGGCCGGCACCGGCACGGCCGTGTGGTGGGAAGGCCTGCAGAACGGCATGTGGTTCGGCATCCCGCAGGTGGGCATGATCGACAACAATGGCAATTACCTGGAGAACCAGCAGCTCGAGCCCGACGTGAAGCAGCCCCTCGACCCCGGCGCCGTGAGCCAGGGCCGCGATCAGCAGCTGGAGGAGGCGGTGAAGGTGCTCTTGGGCGATTGATCACCAGCCACGCTTCATTTCAGCGGTGGAAGCGCGGCTTCTACCGGGTGACAGCGCTTTCGTGCCAGTCGTGTGCCCAGCACAATCGTCCCAAGCATTCCAAGAAATGTGAAAAGGTGCTGGCGCCGATAGGGCCCGGGGGTTATATTCGGTGCATGAGCCCCAAAGGCCGTACTCCCACCCGCCGCAAAGCCGTGCGTCAAGTGCCGGATGAATTGCTGGTGGCCGTGCGTGGCGCGCAACGCGGCCGTCGTGACCGGGTGGCGCTGCAATGGCGAGATGGAGCCGGTGAGCTGCATTTCGAGGTGCTGAGCCCGGCGCAGAGCTGGCCCTACCTCAACTGACCGGGATGGACGCGCTGTCCGCGCGCGAATGGCTGCTCGCTCAACCTGGAGTGACCGAGCACGATCATTTCGGCCGTCCCGCATACCGGGGCACGAATGCCAAGGGCAAGCCCACCCGCATCTTCCTCACGCTTTGGATCGAGGACAACCGCGCGGTACTGATGCTCGACACCGAGCTGCAGGCTCAGCTGCATGCGCCCCATCCGGTGGTCTTCTTCCCGGTGCCGAACAAATGGGGCGGTAAGGGCGCCACCTTCGTGGAACTGCGCAAGGCCGATGCGCGCTTATTCCAACTCGGTGTCGCGCAGGCCATGGCGTTGGCGGGTCATGGGGGCTGAAGGCAAGCGATCCCGACGGCCATGATCCAGTGATGTCGAACAGGATACCTTCACCGCCTGAACCGGGCGACCATTTGCTGCAGCTCCGAGATGGGGATGAGCAATCACCGGCAGGTCAAGTTCACGGCGCGGGAAAGGAATGCCTTTCATGACACGGTACGTCGCCGTGTGGATGCGTACTTCAAGGAAAGTGGCCTGAGCCCGCACGCTGACCGCTCCATGGTGCTGAAGACCGTGGTGCTCGTAGCCCTCTACATCGTGCCTTTCGTGGCGCTGCTGATCACGAGGCCCGACTTTCCTCTGGGCCTTGGGCTCTGGTTCCTCATGGGGCTCGGGCTGGCCGGCATCGGCATGAGCGTGATGCACGATGCGAACCATGGCGCCTATTCAGCCGATGAACGGATCAACTGGTGGCTCGGGCACACCTTGAACCTCTGCGGCGGCAGCGCGCGCAACTGGAAACTGCAGCATAACATCCTCCATCACACCTACACCAACATCACCCATGTGGACGAGGACATCGAGGACCGCCTGGTGCTGAAGTTCTCCCCGCATACCGAGCAACGCTGGTACCATCGGTTCCAATGGGCCTATGCGATCGTGTTCTACGGCCTTCTCACGCTCTACTGGGTGCTCGCGAAGGACCTCGTGCAATTCGCGCTTTTCGCTCGTGAGGGAGTAGGACCAGCGCGCCCGAAGGAGCGGCGGAGCGACCTGGGCCGCATCATCGCGATGAAGGCCATGTACTTCGCCGTGATGCTGGGTGCGCCGCTGGCCGTGGGAATCCCTTGGCTGCAGGTGCTCTTCGGCTTCCTGCTCATGCACTTCGTATCGGGCATCGTGCTCACCGTGGTGTTCCAACTCGCGCATTCCGTCGAGGGCACGAGCCATCCCCTGCCCGATGCGGACGGTCGCATCCTGAATGATTGGGCGGTGCACCAGATGGAGACCACGGTGGACTTCGCGCCGGACAATCGGCTGCTCAGCTGGTACATCGGCGGATTGAATTACCAGATCGAGCACCATCTCTTCCCTCGTGTGGCGCACGTGCATTATCCGGCGATCGCACCCATCGTGCGGCGAACAGCGCAGGAGTTCGGAGTGCCTTACCGGGTGAACACGTCGTTCATGTCGGCGCTCCGCTCGCACTTCGCCTTGCTCCGCGCGCTCGGCCTGCCGCGGGCGAGCGAGGCCATCAACTGAGCCTAATGCGCACGCTGTAGGCGCATGTCCTTCACCTGCAGCATCACCGCATACTCATTGCGCAGGCCGTTCTCGGGCCCGGTACGTCCCATGCGGAATCCCATGTGCAAGGGCTGCTCATCGGAGGGCGATTCGGCACCCGGCTCTGAACCCTGCATGAGCGCCTTCATCTGGTGGAAGGTGACGTCGAAGCCAAGCAGGGCGTATTCATCCACATCCTGGTGGAAGCGCTCACGGTAACGCGCGGTGAAGTCCTGCACGCGTGCGTCCTCGGGATCGAAGAACGATGGTGCCGCGAAGCAGAAGCCCAAGCGGTCGAGATCCTCGGCGGCCACGGGCGCCATCTCCAGCCAGCCTTGCAGACCCACGAGCACGATCGCATGCTTGTCGGCCAGGGGCTTCAGCTTGCCTACCAGGGAGGTCACGAATTCAACATCGTCGCTGGGCGCCACCACCACGTTCACGCGGTTGGCCGCGAGCTTGGAGACCAGCTCGCCGATATCGCGGCGGCCGGAGCTGATCACGAGGACCGAATCGCGCGCACGGCTCGGCTGAGCGGCCAAGGTGGCATTCAACGCCGCAAGCACCTGACCCTGCAGCTCTTTCTCACCGGCGATGTCCGGACGCAGCAAGATGATGTTGTCGGCCGCATGGCGCGCGGCGACGAAGCGTGCGGCGTGTTTCACCAGATCGCTGCGCGAGGTCGATGTCTTGATCACATTGGGCAGGCCCAGCACGATCTTGTTGCTCTGCGGCACCGGGCAAACGATGCGGGTACGCGGCTGAGCGCGCGCGAGCTGCTCGATCGCCGACCGGTGGAAGGGCCCGATGCTGAGATCGAGATTCGCCACGGCAGGCGATTTCAGCGCCGCGCTCCAACTGCGTGGGTCGTCGCCGACATCCACCACGGTCACGTCGGCACGCAGGCCCAGCTTCTCCATGGAGTCGAGCGCCATGCGCGCGCCGGCATAGAATTGCGCGGCGATGCGTGAGGCCTCGTAGAAGCCGGCGCCCGCAGGGTCCTGGGCCGTGTGCTCGATCACGCTGTCATTGCGCGAGGTGGAGAAGGGCAGCAGCAGTCCCACATGATGCAGCTGACCGGGTATGGCCTGCTCCGGCTGAGGTTGCGCGACCACCGTCTCCTGCTCCCCGCGCCGGGGAATGCGGATGATGGAGCCTGCTTTCAATCCCTCCGGGAGGCCGCCATTGGCGCGTGAGATTTCATCGGCCGTGATGCCGTAGGCCTTCCCGATGGCGAAGAGCGTCTCGCCCGGCAGCACGGTATGCTCCACGTAATGCACCGGTTCCGCGGGCTGCAAGGCGCGTTCATCCACGCCGGAGACCTTCTTCATGGGCACCACCAGTTCCATTCCTTCATGCAAGCCGCCGGTGATCCCCCCGTTGCGTTCCATGAGGTCGTTGATGTCCACGCCGTACTTCCGCGCGATGCCGAACAGCGTCTCCTTCCTGGCCACCGTGTGCCGCAGCTCGCCATGCGCCATGAGTTCCGGGGCGGTTCGCGCTTCCTTCTTCACGATGGACTCCTGGGGGATCAGGATCTCCTGCCCGATGCTCAACCCGTTGGCCGCTTCGGGGTTGGCTTGGAGCAGGTCGTTCACGGCCACGGCATGCGCCCGTGCGATGGCATAGAGCGTCTGCCCTTGCTCCACGTGATGCACGATGTACTTGCGGCCGTTGATGCTCCGCGTCTCCTGCGCGTTGCACAAGGCGGCGATGCCGAACAGGATCAGGGCAAGGAGCATGCGCGACAGCGAAGCGCTCCGCTCCTTCTGCATCGTTTCCCGTGAGGCAGCTAAGGCGGTCATTCCCATTCGATGGTGGCCGGCGGCTTGCTGCTGATGTCGTACACCACGCGGTTCACGCCTTTGACCCGGTTGATGATGCTGTTCGATATCCGTGCCAGGAATTCGTAGGGCAGATGGCACCAATCGGCGGTCATGCCATCCGTGCTGGTGACGGCGCGCAGGGCCACGGCATTCTCGTAGGTGCGCTCATCGCCCATGACCCCCACGCTGCGCACGGGCAACAGGATCGCACCGGCCTGCCAGACCTGGTCGTACAGCCCTTCTTCCCGCAGGCCTTGGATGAAGATGTGGTCCACCTCCTGCAGCAGCGCCACCTTTTCCGGGGTGACCTCCCCGAGGATGCGGATGGCGAGGCCCGGCCCCGGGAAGGGATGCCTGCCGAGGATATTGGGGTCGAGGCCGAGCTCACGCCCTACGCGACGCACCTCGTCCTTGAAAAGGAGGCGAAGCGGCTCCACCACCTTCAGCTTCATGCGCTCGGGCAGACCGCCCACGTTATGATGGCTCTTGATGGTGACGCTCGGCCCATTGACGCTCACGCTCTCGATCACATCGGGATAGATGGTCCCCTGGCCGAGCCATTTCACGTCGCTGATGCGATGCGCCTCGCGGTCGAAGACCTCGATGAAGGTGCGGCCGATGGCCTTGCGCTTGGCTTCCGGCTCCTCCAGGCCCTTGAGCGCCGAGTGAAATTCGGCACGTGCATCGACCCCGGTGATATTCAGGCCCAAGTGCCGATAGCTCTCGAGCACGCGGGCGTATTCATCCTTGCGCAGGAGGCCGTTGTCAACGAAGATGCAATGCAGACGGTCGCCGATGGCGCGGTCGAGCAGGAGCGCGGCCACGCTGCTATCCACGCCACCGCTCAGAGCTAGCACCACCTGATCATCGCCGAGTTCTTCCTTCAGGCGGGCCACGCTGTGCTCTACGAAGCCATGCGGTGTCCAGTCGCCGGTGCAGCCGCAGATGCCGATGACGAAATTGTGAAGGAGCTGCAGCCCATCGGTGGTGTGGTACACCTCGGGATGGAACTGCACGGCGAAGGTGAGTTGATCCCGCAACGCGTAAGCCGCAACGGGCACATCGGCCGTGCTGGCGATCACGTCCATGGCCTCGCTCGGCGCGGTGATGCTGTCGCCGTGGCTCATCCACACCTGCGTGCCGGCCTCGATGCCATCGAAGAGGTGGTTGTCGGCGAGCGTATCGAGGTGCGCCCGGCCATATTCCCGCACCTTGCTGCGCTCCACCTTGGCTCCTGCGCGCTTCGCGATGAGTTGCGCGCCGTAGCACACGCCGAGCACCGGCAGTCGCCCCATGATGCCCTCGAGATCGGTGTCCGGTGCATTCGGATCGTGCACGCTGCTGGGACTGCCGCTGAGGATCACGCCTTTCACACCGGGATCGGCGGCGAGCTCACGGGCTTTGGAGAAGGGATGGATCTCGCAATACACGTTGAGCTCGCGCACGCGGCGCGCGATGAGCTGGGTGTACTGAGAGCCGTGATCGAGTATGAGGATGCGTTCGGACAAGGGCGCTGGTTTCGGTGCGGCGAAAGTAGCCAGCACGCAGCAGGCAGGCTCAGTCCTCCACCAGCAGGCTGAAGCGCGGGTCCAGCGGATCGAGCGCCGCGATCCAACGGTCGATGAGGCCCTCGCCCCGCTGCGCGAGCATCGGCACGATGCAGGCCTTCCGCTCCTGCAGGCCACCACCGGGCAGCAGGGTGTCGAGCACGCGCTCGGCGCGGCCCAGCTGCACCTGTTCCTTCCGGCGCAAGGCGCGACGCATGCGCTCTCCTACCCCTTCGAGCGCCCGTATGGCGCGGGCTGCAGCCGCAGCGGCACTCAATCCCAGCGAGGGGTCGATGGCAGCGGCTCGTAAGCCCAACTGGCCGAACACGGCATTCAATCGGTCCAGCTCCGATGCGATATCAGTGTCCGTGCCGGATGCACGGCTCGCCACGGCATCCAGGATCTCGTGACTCGGCCGGAACAGCTCATCGATGGACAGGCCCAATGCGGTCCATTGCCGCAGGTCTTTGGCCGTGAGCGTTGCCATAGACGTGCGCAGCAGCACCACCGGCATGGGCACCTGCACCGCTTGGAAGAGCCATTTCAGCTGCATCCAGTACGCCAGCTCGCCGCCGCCGCCTACATACGCGATGTTCGGCAGCACGGTCTCCTGATAGACCGGACGCAGCAGCACATTCGGCGAATAGTCCTGCGGGCGCACCTCGAGGTCGAGCAGCAGTTCCTCGGCGCTGAACTCCGGGCCTCCTTCCAACACTCCGAAGCCCTGCGCGGTGCGCTCGATGCGGGCACGGTGCCCCGGGCGCAGGTGGAAGAGATTCACCGGTCGGGCATGCGCCTGCACCTTATAGCGCTCGGCGAGGCGCTCATCGGCGTAGCGCACGGTGCGTTCCGTGATCGCGTGGAGCAATTCCTCGCGCATCACCGGCACGAAGAGCTCCTTCAATGCGCGGTCATCGCCATCGAGCGCCACCAGCCCGAAACGGCCGAAGAGCGCATGCACGAAGCGACGCGTGGCCTCGGCGAGCGTGCGGCCCTCGGTGTAGCTGTCTCGCAGCAGGGACTTCATCCGTTCCGCCTGCTCGCCCTCGCCCAAGCGGTCGCAGGCCTCCCGCACCACGGCAGAGATGCCTTGCAGTGGCAGGCGGCCCACCGGTCCCGACGATTCGCCGGGCCAGCGCAGATGCGCCTCTCCGAACCAGGCATGATCCACCTCGGGCCGGTCGTGGTCTTCGGTGGCCATCCAGAACACCGGAACCACCGGGCGCTTCAGATCCTCTTCCAACTCGGCGGCCAGCCGGATCACGTTCATGATCTTTAGCGGGAAATACAACGGCCCGGTGAACAGGCAGAGCTGGTGGCCGGTGGTGACGGTGAGGCAGCGCTCATCGGCGAGGCGCTCGAAGGCGCGATCCACCGCCCCGCGCGTGTCGATTCCCGCGTATTGCCTGCGCAGCGCGCTCACCAGCACCGCGCGGTGCTCGGGGGCGAACGCACGTGACTGGGCCGCGGCGCGCAGCCCGTGCCGGTCGGGGGCGAATTCGCGGAAGGCGGCCAGAAAGGGGTCGGCGTTCGCGTGATCGAGCGCCAGCGCGGAGAATTGTCCTGTGGCGGCGAGATCGAGGCGATGGATGGTCATCAGGGGCGGGCGAATTTATCCCGCGCCTGCAGCTATCCGCTCAGGATAAGAGTCGTTGCCGTAGGGCGAATTCGAGTTGCCGGTTCGCCTCGAGCAGGCGCTCGGTGTATTCAGCCGCGCGGGCTTCGGCCTGGATCTCGGACACGGCTTCGTTGACAGCCTTCACGACCTGGTCATTGACCCACGGCTTCGCGAAGTACTTCGAAACGCCGCCGTTGTTGACCGCGTCGATGATCGCCTCCAGATCGGCATAGGCCGTCACCAGCATGCGCCGCACCTTGGGGAATCGCTCCTTCACCAGGGTCAGCAGCTCGCTGCCGGTGGTGTTCGGCATGCGCTGGTCAGCGATCACCACGTGCACCTCATGCGATGTGAGCTGCAGCCAAGCCTCGTGCAGATCGGCAGCGAGCAGGACCTGCATGTGATGGCGGAATGCCGCATGGAAGGCTTGCCTATTGCCGGCATCGTCGTCAACGAAAAGCACCACAGGCAGTTCAGCTGGGTTGAAGTCCTTGGCTAGCGCGTTCATACAGGCTGAAACGCAGGGGCTTGCAGGAGGTTACTCGAAGAATTGTTGAAAAATTGTTGATAATTCGCCGTTGATTAGATTTACCCCGCCTCAGACATCTTGGGTGCCGCTCTACACCCATCTGAACTGAACAATGAACGCTTGGACTGAAGCGCTGAACGGTGCCTTCCAACCGGACCTGCACTCGCATAGGCCTGTGATAATCAGGCCGTCCAGCGCAGAGGGTCAAGCTGTACTTCAAGATCTGCTCCAGCGAGATCCCAGGATCGTGGTCCACGACCACCTGCACAGCCAACTGCGTGAGCTCGTGAAGGCATTGAACCCGTCGGTGAAGTGGGAAGCGGCGGCGCTGGATGAAGCGGCGCGGGCTCACCTGGCGGGCGTGCCGGCCGAGGAATACGGGGTGTGGGTCCACTACCCTTGGTCGCATCGACTGGTACACCTGCTCGACGAGGCGGAATTCGCGCTCGTGCGCACGGACCGCAACCGTAACAAGATCACCAAGGATGAACAGGCCATATTGTCCGGCAAGCGGGTCGGCGTGATCGGGTTGAGCGTGGGGCAGAGCGTGAGCCTGGCATTGGCCATGGAGCGGAGCTTCGGCGAGCTGCGCCTGGCCGATTTCGACACGCTGGACTTGAGCAACCTCAACCGCATCCGCAGCGGGGTGCAGTCGTTGGGACTCAACAAGACCGTGAACGTAGCGCGGGAGATCGCGGAGATCGACCCCTTCCTGCAGGTCACCGTCTATCCGGAAGGCATCACCGAGGGCAACCTCGAGGACTTCTTCACCCGCGGCGGCAAGCTCGATCTGCTGGTAGAGGAGTGCGACAGCGTGGCCGTGAAAATCCTGGCTCGACAGAAAGCGAAGGAATTGCGCGTGCCGGTGGTGATGGATACGAGCGACCGCGGGCTGATCGACGTGGAGCGCTTCGATTTGGAACCGGAGCGCCCAATCCTGCACGGCCTGGTGGCCCACCTCGACCTGGCTCAAGCGGCGAAGGCTCGCACCAACGAGGAGAAACTGCCCTTCGTGATCCCCGTGATCGGTCTGGATACCATGAGCGTGCGGATGAAAGCCAGCATGCTGGAGATCGAGAGCACCGTTGGCACCTGGCCCCAGTTGGCCAGCTCGGTGGTGCTGGGCGGCGCGCTCGTGGCGGACCTGCACCGTCGCATGGCGCTCGGGCAGTTCACCAGCAGCGGACGCTGGTTCATCGACCCCGAGGAGCTCCTTCAAGACCGGGGAGGCGGACCCAACGCGAAGGGCCAGCCCCCCCTCCCTGGTGCGGAACCAATGTCCGATGAGCTGATGACGGCGCTGGCGAACAAGCTGGAAACGGTGCCCAGCGACCCGCTGTCGCAGGAACAGTTCGATCGCCTGGTGAGTGCCGCCATCATGGCCCCTTCTGCGGGGAACCTCCAGCCCTGGCGATTCATGCTGCGCGAAGGCTGCTTGCTGGTCTTCCACGACGCGGAGCGTGGGGACTCGCCTTTGGATGGCGGTCGGTTGATACCTGCCATGGACATGGGCGCCTGCCTCGAGAACATCCGTCTGGAGGCCTCAACCATGGGCCTCGCTCTGCGGATCGATGCCTACCCGACGGGAGACCATCGGCTCGTTGCCCGGGTGCAGCTGAGCGGCCGAACCAGCGCCGACCCGCTGGCGGCTAACCTGGCCTTGCGATGCACCAATCGGAAGAAAGGCGATGCCCGTGCATTGCCGAAAGAGGCGACCACGCTGATCGCTGAGGCGGTCGCCCAGGTGCCGGACTGCAGCCTGCACATGCTCGACCACCGGGACGCGTTGGCCGACATGGCCGAGGTCATCGGCGGTGCCGAACGGCTGCGCGTGCTGCATCCGCTGGGCCACCATGACCTGTTCCGCAAAGAGCTCCGCTGGACCTCCCGTTCGGAAGAGCGCCCCTTGGATGGCTTGGAGATCGGTACCCTCGAACTGAAGAGCACCGAGGAAGTCGGGTTCCGTGTGGCGGCCGACCGGGCAGCCATGGACCTATTGGCTGAGTGGGATGCGGGTCGTGGATTCATGAAAATGACCCGCGAGCAGTTCCAGTCGGCCTCCGGATTGATGCTGATCGCCACACGCCGGCCTGATGCGAGCGGCTTGCTCGAAGCAGGCAGGGCCATGCAACGGGCCTGGCTGGCGGCATCGGCACAAGGCATCGCCGTGCATCCCTGCGCCGCGCCCATCCTGCTCTCGCACCATGTTCGCTTCGCTGGCGGCAAGGGCATGTCTGAACCGTTCCAGCGCCAACTCTTACAACTACGTGACCGGATGCGCGAGATCTTCGCGCTCGAAACGGATGAGCCGGTCTTCATGATGCGGCTCTCCTACGCCCCATCTCCCACCGCCCGAAGCCTGCGACGCCCGACTTCGGCTGTTATTGCCCGAACCAAATCCCCCGCCTGATATGGAGAAGATCACCATACGCGCCTTCCGTGCGATCGATGAGCCTGAGCTCTGCCGACAATACGCGATCGAGCACGCGCGTGTGCTCACGGACATCGGTGTTTCTACCGTGGTGAAATACGATGACGCCTGGATGCGAGACGCGGACACGATCGTATTCGCGGCCATGCATGCAGAGTTGGGGATGGTCGCGGGCATTCGACTGCAACGGGCGCGGCCTGATGTACCCATGCCGATGGAGATCGCCCTCGACACGAAGGAACCGAGGCTCAGGCCGGTACTGGCTCCGCTTGAGGCGGCTGGTAACGCAGAGCTCGGCGCTCTTTGGAATGCAGAGCGATTCGCGGGACGCGGAGTGCCATTCCTGCTCATTACAGCTGCGGTTGCGACCGCTGGCCAGGCGGATCTATCCCATATGGCCTGCTTCGTCGCCCAGTATATCGCACCGTACTGCTCCTCCGTCGGATTCGTTCCCGTACGGAGCGTGGGTGATCAAGGCGAGTTCAACTACCCTATTCCGGGGATCAAGTCCTACGTGATGGTGATACCGGATGTAAAGACCGTTACGCATGCCACCTCGGAGCTTCGTCACCGAATACTGAGCTTGCGGATGCGGCCTAGGCAAGTCCAGGTCGAAGTGCCCAAGAAGGAGAGCCTCGAAGTGTCGTATGACCTCTTGATCGACCCTATCTCACAGCTTTATCTGGACCTCGAGGCTGCTATCAGGCACTTTGCGGCGTAGTACAGAACCCTGATCGGCATGATTGGCGTATAACGCCGCATGTCGAAGCTTGCTCTTCTTGTCGCTTGCGTGGCGGTATCGGCACAGGTTGCCGTAGGTCAAATGACCGCGGTCTATCCTTCGGACGCCGAGCGGTCCATTGGGCAGCATGCTGCACTATTCCAGGACAGCACGGGCTTGATGGCACCAGAGGAGGTGCTGCGCACCGCCCATTTCGCGCCCTCTGAAGCGGAGGTTCCCAACTTGGGTGTTTCTCGGAGCGCGCATTGGATACGATTCAGGATTCTGAATGATTCTGACGAGCCCAACCTGATTCTCAGCATCCCGTATGCCGAGATAGACGAACTAGACCTCTATCACATTCACGGAAGGATTCCGAAGCACATCGCCCATGGTGGAAGGCTAGCGGAGGCTGAATCCCAATTCGGAGTTGAAAGCGGATTCCAAATCACGCTGCCGATAGCACCTTCGGCAGAGGAGGAGTTCTTCCTTCGGGTACGCGGATTCAAGCCGATTCACGTTCCCTTGCTCGTCGCCACGGCGGCTAACACCAGCACAGCTCAATCAACATCGCTTGCCTGGATCGGCGTGTACGCAGGTGCCTTGATCGCCATGGCCCTGTACAACTTCTTCATCTTTCTATCGACTCGAGACAGGAGCTACTTCCTGTACGTGGGCTACATACTGATCATCGCTTCCGCCCAGCTCTCGTTTCTCGGATTCGGCCCCCTGGATCTCCTCGGGGACTCGGCGTGGTTCAACGCCCATTCGTCCATCATCTTCGCTCTGCTCGCCGTGGTATTCGGAATGGAGTTCGCTCGCCGTTTTATCGGCACCAAAGAGCTCATGCCTCGGCTTCATAGGCTCGTGCCGATCTTCTATGCGTTGATTGGCCTTGACATGGCGTTATACTGCTTCGTCGATTCATGGGTCGGGTACCAGTTCGCACAAGCCATTACGGGTTGGACGGCAATCTATCTCCTCCTGATGGGAATCGTGGGAGCTCGCAAGGGTTCGAGGCAAGCACGCTATTTCCTGCTGGCATGGTCGGCCTTCTTGGTCGGTGTGCTGGTATTCGTGCTGAAGGATGCGGGCGTGCTCCCGTTCAATCGCCTGACCCAGTTCGCCATGCCCATCGGTTCAGCTCTCGAAGGGGTTCTTCTTTCATTCGGCCTGGCCGACAGAATCAACGTGCTCCGAAGTGAGAAGGAGCGCCTCATCCGTGAGCAGAATCAAGTGCTCGAGCAGAAGGTGCGTGAGCGCACCGCGGCGCTGCAGGAATCGAACGACACGCTGAAGCGCACGCAGACCCAGCTGGTGAACAGCGAGAAGATGGCCTCCTTGGGTCAGCTCACGGCGGGCATCGCGCACGAGATCAACAACCCCGTGAACTTCATCACCAGCAACATCGCCCCGTTGCGGCGCAACATCAGCGAGGTGGTGCATGTGATCCAGGAGTACCGCGCCGCCGAGACCGCCGAGGCGCTCAGCCGCGTGCGCGAGGAGGAAGCACGGATGGGCGTCGGCGAGGCCATTGAAGAGCTGGACGGCATCATCGCGAGCGTGGCCGAAGGCGCCTCGCGCACGGCCGAGATCGTGCGCGGCCTGCGCAACTTCTCCCGGCTCGATGAGAACGACCTGAAGGAGGCCGACCTCAACGAGGGGCTGCGCAGCACCATGACCGTGCTGGGGCCGCAGTACCGCGACAAGGTGGAGCTGCGCCTGGAACTCGGCGAGATCCCCAAAGTGGAGTGCTTCCCGGGGAAGGTGAACCAGGTCTTCATGAACATCCTTACGAATGCGGCGCAAGCCACCCTCGCCCGTGCCGATGGCCGCCCCCGCGTGGTGTCGGCGAGCACCAGCCTGTTCGAGGACCAGGTGCACGTGCGCATCTCCGATACCGGCATCGGCATGAACGACGAGACGATCGCGCGGATCTTCGACCCCTTCTTCACCACCAAGCCGGTGGGCGAGGGCACCGGGCTCGGACTCGCGATCGTGTACGGCATCATCAACGACCACGGCGGCTCCATCGAGGTGCAGAGCCAGCCCGGGGTGGGCACCGAGTTCCTCATCAGTCTGCCGCTCCGCCGTGAGCGCAGCGCCGCCAAACGCGCTTGACCCATGGCACACGACCGTATCCGCGTGCTCTTCGTGGACGACGAGGAGCACAACCTGAAGGCGTTCAAGGCCTCCTTCCGCCGCGAGATGGATGTCTTCATCGCCGGCAGCGGCGCTGAGGCGCTGGAAGTGCTGGCCCGGGAGGAGATCCATGTGATCATCTCCGACCAGCGCATGCCGGGCATGAGCGGCAGCGAGTTCCTGGCGGTGGCGCGGCAGGAGCATCCGCGCGCCATGCGCATGCTGCTCACCGGCTATTCCGACCTGGAGGCCGTGGTGCGCGCCGTGAACGATGGCGGCATCTATGCCTATGCCACGAAGCCATGGGATGAGAACGACCTGCGCCTGCGCATCAACCAGGCCTTCGAGATCCAGCGCTTGCGCTCGGAGAAGGAGGTGCTGCTGGACCGCTACACGCAGGTCTTCGAGGCCAGCGCCGATCCCATTGTGATCGTGAACCACCGCGGCGCCGTGCTGGAGGTGAACGCCGCCTGCGCGCGCTTGATCGGCCTGCCGCGTGAGCAGCTGCTGCGCCAACGCTTCACCTCGTATCTCGAGGACCCGAAGGAGCTGGTGCGCAACCTGAGGAGCCACCGCGCTGGCAAGGATTTCGTGAATGTGGACCTTACTCTGCGCACGCCTGACGGCAGCACCATCGATTGCCTGATGACCGCCACCTACATGGGCGCGCAGGATGGGCACCGCGACGTGTTCCAGGCCATCATCAAGGACATCTCCGACCGCAAGCAGGAGCAGAAGCGCCTGGAGAAGCTCAATGCCGACCTGGACCGACGCGTGGCGGCCCGCACCTCGCAATTGCTCGAGGCGCTCGAGGACCTGGGCTCCTTCTCCTACTCCGTGGCGCACGACCTGCGCTCACCGCTCAAGAACATCGCCGCCCTGAGCGAACTGCTGCGCCACACGGCGGAGGGGAATCCTGCGCTCGGGGAGTGCCTGCCCTTCGCCGATCGCATCGAGCGTGGCGCGCGGCACATGATCCAGTTGGTCGATGACCTGCTGCGCTTCTCGCAGACCAACACCCGTGAGCTGGAGCGCAAGGCCGTACCCCTGCGCGAGCTCGTGCTCGAATCCGTCGAGGACATCGTGCCACAGGACCGACGCGCCCAGGTGAGCCTGGACGTGACAGACGAGGCTCAGGTGCTGGCGGACGCCCCCATGCTCAAAGTGCTGCTGCACAACCTGCTTTCCAATGCACTGAAATTCACTCGGACCAAGGCTTCGCCACGGATCGCGATCGAGCACCGTGATGAACCGGACCACGACCACCTGATCGTGAAGGACAACGGCGTGGGCTTCGAGGCTCAGCACAAGGACCAGGCCTTCGGCGTGTTCAAGCGCCTGCACAAAGCGGATCAGTTCGAGGGCACAGGCGTAGGCCTGGCCATCGTTCAGCGGGTGGTCGCCAAGCACGGCGGCGAGGTGTGGGCCGAAAGCGCCGTGAACCAGGGGACAGCCATCCATGTGCGGTTGCCGAAAGCAGCAGCCCGATCGCGCCAGGCCCCCTTCAGCCAGGTGGCCTGATGTAACCCCAGGCCTCATCCGGCGTACAACGCCTGAACGAACTCTCCATGGCAAACTTCAACATTCCTCTGAGCAAGTCATTGGCGGCAGCACTTCTGCTGCTCGCCGCCGGAAGCTGCTTCGCGCAAGGCAAGAAAGGCGGTAAGCTCGTCGACCGTCGCGATCAGGCCGAGGGCTGGTATGTCCCCGTGCAGGGCGAAGTGACCCTGAATGGCCAGGAGACCGCCGAGGCCAGCCTGGTGCTATTCCGCGACAACGAGCAGCTGGGCACCTTGCAGACCGACAAGAAAGGCCGCTTCACGCTGGAGCTCGATATCAACCAGTTCTACACCGTTCAGGTGAAGAGGGAGGGTTACCAGGACAAGATGCTCTACATCGATACGAAGCTCCCGGAGAACGTGGTCGACTACCCGGACTACCTCTGCTTCGTGAACCTGCAGCCGTTGAGCACGCAGGGCATCGACCCCTTCTACACCGATTTCCCTTCGGCCATCGTGCGGTGGAACGAGGAGGAAGGCGGCTTCTACCACAGCGAGCATTACCTCGATCACATTCAGACCCGCTTGGCCGGAGTGGCCACCGCGACCTTCTGACGAACCTCTTCTCCCCGCCTTACAAACACACCAACCAAGGCAGGGAAAACAGCAAGGCGGGCCCGTAAGCCCGCCTTGTCCTATTCCGCTCCGTCTTCGGTCAGTGCTGGTCGTAATCGATCACCACCCGCTGCGAGCGCGGATGGGTCTGGCAGGTGAGCACGTAACCATCGGCCACCTCATCATCGGTGAGGGCGTAGTTCATCTCCATCTCCACCTGCCCCTCCACCACGCGCGCCTTGCACGTGCAGCACACCGCTCCCTTGCAGGCATAGGGCACATCGAGTCCGGCGTCGAGGGCGGCATCCAGCACGGTATCGCCATTCGCCTTGATCTTGAGCTCATGCTCGCGCCCATCCAGGATCACCTTCACATCGGCCACGCCGCTGAACACCGTGGAGGTGGCATGGGTGGCTTCCTTCTTCGCCTCGGTGCTCACCGGCGTGCCGAAGAGCTCGATGTGGATGCGCTTCTTGTCGGCGCCCAGCCGCTCCAGCGCCTCGCTCACGTTCACCATCATCTGCTCAGGGCCGCAGATGAAGTACTCGTTGTCGTTGCGGTCGGAGACGAAGCGCTGCACCAGCGCCACGGCCTTGTCCGTGGTGATGCGCCCGTTGAAGAGCTGGTCCTCATCGGCGCCCTTGCTCAGGATATGGTGCACATCGAGGCGACCGGCGTGCTGCGCCTTCAGCTCCTCCAGGCGCTGGCGGAAGATGATGCGGTCCACATCGGTGTTGCCGTAGAACAGGGTGAAGCGGCTCTTCGGCTCGGTGCGCAACACGGTCTTCAGGATGCTGAGGATGGGCGTGATGCCGCTGCCGGCCGCGAAGGCCACGAACTGGCGCTCCCTGGAGGCATCGAGAGCGGTGGTGAAATTGCCCATCGGGCTCATCACCTCGATGCTCATGCCCGCCTTCAGCTTATCCACCAGCTGGGTGCTCGCCCGACCGTGCGGCACCTTCTTCACCGCGATGCAGAAGCGCTCCGCATCCAACGGGCTGCTGCAGATGCTGTACGAGCGGCGCAGGTCCTCGCCATCGACCGTGAGCTTCAGGGTCACGTATTGGCCGTGCTGGAACGCGAACTCCTTGCGGAGCCCTTCCGGCACCTCGAAGCCCACCACGATGCACTCGGGCGTCTCCTGGTTGACATCTGCGACCTTAAGCGTATGGAAATGGGCCATCCTGTTCGTGCTCATGCGTGGGGCCGCAAAAATAGAAGCCGTCCCGAGGCGACGTCAGTATCGGGCTGACACTGACCGCCGTCAGCGATGAACCGGGCCATGGCGCTACTTTAGCGAACCGCAAACAAGGCACATGACCGACGTGAAGAACCTGGAGGAGCTGTTCCAAGCCAAGATCGACGCGGAACAGAAGATCGAACCCAAGGATTGGATGCCGGATGAGTACCGCAAGACCCTGGTGAGGCAGATCAGCCAGCACGCGCACAGCGAGGTGGTGGGCATGCTCCCCGAGGGCAACTGGATCACCCGTGCCCCGAGCCTGAAGCGCAAGGCCATCCTGCTGGCCAAGGTGCAGGACGAGGCCGGCCACGGGCTCTACCTATACAGCGCCAGTGAAACGCTCGGCACCAGCCGCGAGAAGACCATCGACGACCTGCTGAGCGGCAAGGCCAAATACAGCAGCATCTTCAACTACCCCACCCTCACCTGGGCCGACATCGGGGCGATCGGTTGGCTCGTGGACGGCGCGGCCATCATGAACCAGGTGATGCTGTGCCGCACCAGCTACGGCCCCTATGCGCGGGCCATGGTGCGCATCTGCAAGGAGGAGAGCTTCCACCAGCGCCAGGGCTATGAGATCATGGCCGTGCTCGCACAGGGCACACCTGAGCAGAAGGAGATGGCGCAGGATGCGCTGAACCGCTGGTGGTGGCCCAGCCTGATGATGTTCGGCCCGAATGACGCAGATAGCCCGCACAGCCAGCAGAGCATGACCTGGAAGATCAAGCGCCAGAGCAACGACGAGCTCCGCCAGATCTTCATCGACCGCACGGTGCAGCAGGCCGAGGTCATCGGATTGAGCGTTCCGGACCCGCTGCTGAAATGGAACGAGGAGCGCGGCCACTATGACTTCGGGCCCATCGATTGGGACGAGTTCTGGAACGTGGTGAAGGGCAACGGACCATGCAACAAGGAACGCCTGGATGCGCGCAACAAGGCCCACGCCGAAGGCCAATGGGTACGCGATGCGGCCGTGGCGCATGCGGCGAAACGAGCTAAACGAAAAGAAGCAGCATAGGGAACAGTTGTCAGATGTCAGCCGTCCGTCATGCGGCACTGACAACTGATAGCGGACAACCGACACCTTCAACCGAATGAGCGAGAACCCGAACAACTGGCCCCTCTGGGAGGTCTTCATCCAGAGCAAGCGCGGCTTGGACCATAAGCATGTGGGCAGCTTGCACGCCGCCGATGCGGAAATGGCCATCGAGAACGCCCGCGATGTGTACACCCGCCGACAGGAAGGCAATAGCATCTGGGTGGTGAAGAGCGAGCACATCCACTCCTCACGCCCCGAGGATGCCGAGAGCCTCTTCGACCCCGCCGATGACAAGGTGTACCGACACCCGACCTTCTACACCGTGCCCGAGAGGGCGAAATACATTTGAATGTTGAGGGTTGAATGTTGATAGTTGAATGTTGAGGGTTGCCCAACCCCCTATCCCACCAACCCCCAACCTGCCATGGCCATGAGCAACCCACTCTTCCAATACACCCTCCGCCTCGGCGACGACCTGCTCATCCTCAGCCACCGGTTGAGCGAATGGTGCGGTCACGGACCCATCCTCGAGGAGGACATCGCCCTCACCAATCGATCGCTCGACCACCTTGGCGAGGCCCGGAACCTGCTCACCTACGCAGGACAGGTGGAGGGCAAAGGGCGCACAGAGGATGACCTGGCATACCGCAGGATGGAGCGGCAGTTCACGAACGTGAAGCTGGTGGAGCAGCCCAATGGCGATTACGCGCACACCATGGCACGCAGCTTCCTGTTCGATGCCTATCACCTGCCGTTGATGCAGGCCCTGCTGAAAAGCAAGGACGAGCAGCTCGCCGCGATCGCGGGCAAGAGCGTGAAGGAGGCCACCTACCACCTGCGCGCCAGCAGCGAGTGGATGGTGCGCTTCGGCGATGGCACCGCAGAGAGCCACCAGCGTGCCCAGGCCGCACTCGACGACCTATGGACCTTCACCGGTGAGCTCTTTGAGAGCGATGACGTGCTGGCGCAAATGACCCAGGCGGGCATCGCGCCGGACATGGCCGCCGTGAAAGCCGCGTGGAGCAAGACCGTGGATGAGGTGCTGGCCGAAGCCACACTCAAGCGCCCGGCGGATGGCTTCATGGCCACCGGCGGCCGCAAAGGCATGCATACCGAGCACATGGGTTACATCCTGGCCGAGATGCAGCATGTGACCCGGGCATACCCGGGGGCGGAGTGGTAGATCGGGAGGCGAAGGACAAGCGACCCGGACGGGCATCCTGAGCACATACACTATCTTCTCTGCGACTCTGCGTCTCTGCGGCCATTCACCCTCATGATCACAAAAGACCGCATCCTCGAGCTGCTCGACTATGTGAAGGACCCGGAGATCCCGGTGATCAACGTGCTCGAGCTCGGCGTGGTGCGCGGCGTGGAGGTGGAAGAGAGCGGCAAGGCCATCATCACCATCACCCCCACCTACACCGGCTGCCCGGCCATGGATGCCATGGCTGCTGACATCAAGAAGGAATTGCTCGCAGCCGGCGTGCCCGAGGTGGAAGTGAAGATGACCCTAGCCCCTGCCTGGACCACTGACTGGATCACCGATACCGGCAAGCGCAAGCTGAAGGAATACGGCATCGCGCCGCCGGAGAAGACCGCTGATATCCGCGCGCTGAAGGGCGAAGCACCCGTGGTGCTATGCCCGCATTGCGGCTCGAAGGACACCGTGATGCTCTCGCCTTTCGGCAGCACGGCGTGCAAGGCGCTGTGGAAGTGCAACCAGTGCCTGGAGCCCTTCGATCAGTTCAAGTGCTTGTAACTTGCACGACGATTAGGCCCACGAGCATGTCGCAGCGCACCTATAGAGTTCTCCTCACGCAAGAACCTGAAGGCGGCTTCACAGTCACTGTTCCAGCCTTGCCTGGCTGCGTGACATATGGTGAGTCCATCGATCACGCATTGAGCATGGCTAAGGAAGCCATCGAGCTTTATGTGGAGACCTTGGAAGCCGAAGGCGACCCCATTCCCGACGACAGTCGCACTTTGGAATACTCGTTGGTGCTCGCTTCCTGATGGCCAAGACGCCATCCCTGACCGCTGCGGAACTGATTCGCTTGTTGAAGGAACACGGCTTTGAGTTCGTGCGCTCCAAAGGATCGCACCAGATCTTCAAGAACAGAACAACGGGGAAGATGACGGTGGTTCCATTGCATCGCGGAGACCTACCCAAAGGAACTTTGCTCGCCATTCTTGGCCAAGCCGGTATCGACAAAGAGAGCCTGGCCTGAGGCCCCCTACTTTCGCCGCCCGATGCCGACCGGGCAGAAATACACCGTTGATCCCGCACGCCTTGATGGCGTGGTGAGCGAGCCCTTGTTCGCTGCGGTGGCGGCCGAGGCGGCGAAGCAGAACGTTCCGGCCTTCGCCATCGGCGGCTATGTGCGCGACCGGTTGATCGGCCGTCCGTGCAAGGACATCGACTTCGTGGTGGAAGGCGACGGCATGGCCTTCGCCGAGGCCGTGGCGCAACGATTGGATGCGGGCCCGGTGCATGTCTTCAAGAATTTCGGCACGGCCATGTTCATGCTCCGCGATCTCCAGGTGGAGTTCGTGGGCGCGCGCAAGGAGAGCTACAACCGCAACAGCCGCAAGCCCGAGGTGGCGCCCGGCACCATCAAGGACGATCAGGAACGCCGCGACTTCACCATCAACGCGTTGGCCATCTCGCTGAACACCGGGAGCCTCGGCGCCTTGGTGGATCCCTTCGGTGGCATCCTGCACCTGGACCAGGGTCTGCTGCGCACGCCGCTCGACCCGGACATCACCTTCAGCGATGACCCTTTGCGCATGCTGCGTGCTGTGCGCTTCGCCACGCAGCTCGGCTTCACCATCGACCCGGTGACCTTCGAGGCCATCCAACGCAATGCGAAGCGGCTCGAGATCATCAGCGCCGAAAGGATCCACACCGAGCTGAACAAGATCATCCTCGCCCCTAGGCCCAGCGTCGGCTTCATCCTGCTGCGTGAGAGCGGTCTCATGGCCGAGTTCTTCCCCGAGTTCCTGGAGCTCGCTGGCGCCGAGGAGAAATTCGGTATCGGACACAAGGACAACTTCTACCACACCCTGCAGGTGCTGGACAATGTGTGCGCGAAGAGCGAAGACCTCTGGCTGCGCTGGGCCGCCGTGCTGCACGACATCGCCAAGCCCGTCACCAAGCGCTTCGTGCCCGGCATCGGCTGGACCTTCCACGGCCATGAGGACAAGGGCGCCCGTATGGTGCCGAAGATCTTCCGGCGCCTGAAGCTCCCGCTGGACGAGCAGATGAAGTTCGTGCAGAAGCTCGTGGCCCTGCACCTGCGGCCCATCGCCCTCACCAAGGAAGAGGTGACCGACAGCGCGGTGCGCCGCCTCCTCTTCGATGCCGGTGACGACATCGATGCGCTCATGATCCTGTGCCGCGCCGACATCACCAGCAAGAACGAGAAGAAGAAGGACCGTTACCTGCGCAACTACGAGCTGGTGATGCAGAAGCTGAAGGACGTGGAGGAGAAGGACCGCGTGCGCAACTTCCAGCCGCCCATCACCGGCGAGGACATCATGCGCGCCTTCAACATCCCGCCCTGCAAGCTCATCGGCGACATCAAGACGGTGATCAAGGACGCCATCCTGGACGGCGTGATCCAGAACGACCGCGCACAGGCCTGGCAGCTGATGCTGGAGGAAGGCCGAAAGCTTGGCTTGGAGGCATCAGGCCATCCTGAACCCTGAACCGTTGAGAGTTGAACGTTGATGCGCGTTGAGGGTTGCCCTCTGCCCACGTAGCTTCGCCATCGTCCTTGCTCCGTTTGAACCGCTATCGCCAACAGGGTCCCCAACTCCAAACAGCGTTCTCAACCTCCAACTCCCAACCTCCGAAGTGAGAATCTACCGTTTCCGTGTGCTGATCGATCACGAGAGCGAGGCCTTCCGCGACATCGAGATCGGCAGCGAGCAGAGCTTCCTCGAGTTCCATAAGGCCATCAAGGAGGCCTTCGGCTTCATCGGGCAGGAGATGGCGGCCTTCTACGTGAGCGATGAGAATTGGGACAAGGGTGCGGAGATCCCCCTGGCCGACCTGGGCTTCGCCGAGGAGGGGCATGTTCCGGCGTTGATGGACCAGGTGCTGATCAGCGACCACATCCGCAGCACCAGCCAGCGCTTCGTTTACGCCTATGACTTCCTGCACATGTGGATGTTCATGGTGGAACTGATCAACGCCGGCGACCCCGAGCCCGGTGCAACCTACCCGCGCGTGGTGCTGAGCATGAAGGAGGCGCCCGATGAGCACAGCAAAGAGGATGACCTCACGGCGGGCATCGCGGAGGATGACCCCTACGCGCTAGGCGACGAGGAGCACCACTACGACTCCGGCGATGATGATGAGCACTTCGGAAGCGATGCCGCGGAGGGCTCCGATGAGTATGGACATGAAGGCGGCGATGAGTTCGGCGACGAGTTCCGCTGATGCCTGAGCCAGCGCTGATCATCATCGGCGGGCCCACGGCATCGGGCAAGACCGATGCGGGCATTGCGTTGGCCCAGCATTTCGGCACCGAGGTGATCAGCGCCGATTCGCGGCAGTTCTACCAAGCCATGCGCATCGGCACGGCGCGGCCGGCGGAAGCGGAACTGCAGGACGTGCGGCACCATTTCCTCGGGCACTTGGAACTGGAGGAGACGTGGAGCGCCGGACGCTTCGCGCGCGAGGCCGAGCCGGTGCTCCAGGAGTTGCTCGGCGCGCACGGCATCGCGGTGCTCGTTGGCGGCAGTGGCCTGTATATCGATGCCTTGGTAAAGGGACTGGACGCGCTGCCCGCCAGCGATCCGCGACTTCGCGAGCGTTTGCAGCACCGCATGGAGCAGAGCGGGTTGAACACGCTGCTCACCGAGCTGGAGCGCTTGGATCCAACAACGCATGCACGCATCGATCGCAGCAACCCGCATCGTGTGGTGCGCGCGCTCGAGGTCTGCCTGCTCACCGGCAGGCCATTCTCCGAGCAGCGCAGCGGAGCAGCCGACCGCACGGACCTGCGATTGATCCGCATCGCCATGGATGTGCCGCGCGAGGAACTGTACCGCCGGATCGATGCACGCGTGGACCGCATGATCGCGGAAGGCATGGAGGCAGAAGCACGTGACCTCCTGCCCCACCGCGCGCTCAACGCCTTGCAGACCGTGGGCTACAAGGAGCTCTTCGCTCATTTCGATGGAGTGCTTGACCGTGCCCAGGCCATCGACCTGATCAAGCAGCACAGCCGCAACTACGCCAAGCGCCAGCTCACCTGGCTCAGGCGCGATGCCGGCTGGACCTGGATCGCGCCGACGGACCACGCAGCCATGATCACGCATGCCGGGTCCCACCGTTGAGCGCCTGGCACGGTGGTCCATCTGGGCCTTGCTGCTGCTCTCCGGGGTGCAACGTTGGTGGGGGCTCTCCGCGTTCGGATTCCGGTACATCGGCATCGATGACGCGCTGATCCAGCAGGTCGCCATCGACTACGGCCACGGCATCCTCCGCGAGCCCTACCTCTACGGGCAGAACTACAATCCCATGCTGGAGGCGCTCCTAGCCGCGCCCTTCGTGCGCTTCGGGGTCTCCGCCTGGGTCATCCTGCCGATCATCACCTCGCTGCTGGCCTTGTTGCCATTCTGGTCGGTCAGTCTATGGGCGTTGCGGCGCGGTCACACATTCGCGGCCTTCGTCTTCGCCGCAACGCCGCTCGTGCTGCCCATCGAATGGTCGCTCATCACCACCATGCCGCGCGGCTGGGTGCATGGCCTGGCCTGGCTGGCCCTGGTGCCTTGGCTGCTGGAGCTGCGGCACGCATGGCTTCGGCACGCGCTCACAGGCCTGGTGCTGGCAGCTGCGCTTTACTGCAACGCCAATGCATTGCCTATAGCGGCCGGCATCGCTGTATGGCTCGTGCTTCGGGAAGGGCGTTCGTTTTCGTTCTGGGTGGCGGCGGCCACGAGTTTGGCGCTGCTGCTCGGTGCGCTGCGATGGGCCCAAGGCTGGTACGACGCGCACCCCGAGAGCCTCACCCACGCGTTGCTTCCAACGGACCTCGCATTCCGCCCTGACCTCTTGCGCCAGGGTCTCCGCGGACTCCCTGATCATCTGCTCCATATGCATCCCTTCGCGGCACTCGGCTGGGTTGCCGTTCTGCTACTCGCGCTCCTGACCGCCATGCTCCTCGGGCAGAAGCGCCATCGCGAAGCCATCGCGTTGTCCGTGGCGGTGCTCGTGATGCTCCTCCCGCTCGGCTTCTTGAAGCTGCACGAAGGCTGCGCCAGCATCTTCTTCCCGTTGTCGCGCATGATGCTCGCCCTGCCTCTGCTGCTTGCGGCTGCGATCTCCTTCACGTGCGCGGCTCGCGTTCTACCGCGTTGGATCTGGCCCTCGGGCTTCTTCGTCGTCGCAGCGATCGCCGGACTGCGCATCGGTGGCCTGGAACAGGTGATCACCGACCAGCTAGCCGGGCAGGAATGCGCGTGGGTGAGGGAAGAGCCCCTGAGCACCGTTCGGGAGCATTGCCAAGCGATCGCCGATGCCGCCGAACGCAGCGGAAGCGCCTTGGTGGTGGCGATCCGCTGGCCCGGCTTGCGAGCCGACCACCGTGCGCATTTCCGGGCGCACTTCACCTGCTACGCCTGCGCGCAACTGGTCGATGGCTTTCCGCCTGCCTTGGGTGCCGGATTCGATCGACGCTCATGGATCCGCGAGGCGCATGAGCGGCGCGCTCAGGGCACCGTCCTCTTCGTTGGCGGCGATGGCGCGGCATGGCAGCAGGCCATGGCACGGGACTCCTCCATCGTTGACTTGAGCAGCGCCGGTCTTCGCATGCACGCGATGCGGTGTGACACGCTCGCACCGAGCGACCAGATCCTGCAGCTGGGGGTTGATGACGACCTCTCGCGTTGATCACACCTGGAGGCCGATCAACAGCACATCGTCAACCTGCTCCTCGCGTCCTTTCCACTGACGGAAGCGGTCCGATACGGCCTGGTGCTGGTCATCGATGCTCAGGTGCGCGGTCTCGATGAGCCATTGCCGCAGTCCCGCCGCGCGCAGCTTCTTCCCGTTCGGGCCGCCGAATTGATCGGTGATGCCATCGGAGAAGAGAAAGACGCGATCGCCCTTCCGTAGCTCCATGGTGGTTGAGCCGAAAGCACGCATCTCGCCCTCGTGGTGCCCGATGGGCATGCGATCGCCTTTCATCTCTTGGATCGCTCCTTCGCGCAGCAGATAGGCCGGGCCGAATGCGCCCGCGTGCTCCAGGGTGCCGGATGCGTCGTCGATCACCACCAGCGATACGTTCATGCCATCGCGGTGCTGCTCACCGTCGCCCTTGTTCAACGCCTGATCGAATCCGTCGCGCAACACCTCGAGGATGCCTGCCGCGTCGAGCACGCGACGCTCCACCACCGTCTCTTGGAAGAGCGATGCGCCGATCAGGCTGAGCAGTGCGCCCGGAACGCCGTGGCCCGTGCAATCGGCCGCTGCCACCACCTTTCGGCCCTCGACCTCCGCGAACCAGAACAGGTCGCCGCTGACGATGTCGCGCGGCCGGAAGAGGATGAAGGACTCGGGGAAGAGCTCCTGCAGGACCTCTGCTTCAGGGAGCACCGCGCGCTGAATACGCTGCGCGTACCGGATGCTGCTGAGCAGCTCGTCGTTCTGCTGCTGCACCATGGCCTGCTGCTCGCGCACGCGTCGCTCCAGCTCCAGGCGTTCCTGGATATCGCGTATGAAGAGGATCACGGCGGGCTTGCCGGCGTAGCTGGTCACGCGCACGCTGCTCTCCACGGCGATGGTTCGTCCATCGGCGGTGAGCATAGGCACATCGCTGTACACCGCGCCCTTGCGCTCCCAGGCGTCGGCGATGCGTTCGGCGCTGCGGTGCAGGTAGCCATCGGGATGCAATTGGAAGATGGTGAGCCCGGTGAGCTCATCACGCTCGTAGCCCAGCATGGCGGCCGCCTGCTCGTTGGCCTGGTAGATGCGGCCGTTGACGAAGTTGATCACGAAGAGCCCGTCGTTGCTGCCTTCGAGCACCTCGAGGTAACTCGTACGGTCGCGCTCGATGCGCTCGTAGCGCGCGCGCAGCCTGTTGTAGGCGTTCGCCAGCAGCACCGAGGCCCCAAGCAGTGTCACGGGCACGGCGCCCAACGCGAGTCCGATGGTCAGATCCATGCGACAGGCGCGCTATCGGTGAGCTTGTCCAATTCCGGGAAGATGAGATCCGGATCGAGGAACTCGCCCACGCGATCGGGTCGGGAGACATAGCGCACGATGCCATCGGTGTCGATGAGGAAGGAAGCCGGCAACGGTATGCCCTGCGCATAGTCGACGCCCATCTCGATGATGGGGTTGTTGTACACCACACCGTACTGACCGCTCACCTCCTGCCTCGCATCGCTGAGCATCCGGTACCCCACGCCGATGCGGGCCACCATGTCGCGATTCACCTCGATATCATCCGGCCCCACGGCCACCACGTGGATGCCTTTCTCGGCGAAGCGCTTCCGGTTGCGCTCATAGGTGCGCAGCATCATGTGGCACCCGGGGCACCAATCGCCACGCACGAATATGAGCAGCACCGGATGCCTGCCTTGGTAGTCAGACAGGCGCACGGGATGTCCGTCCTGGTCGGGCAGGCAGAAATCGATGGCGCGCATACCGATCTTGATGCGGTAACCGGCCAGGGTGCTGCGACGCATCCGCAGTCCATCCTGCACGTAGCTGAAGGTGAGCCCCACGGCCATGCCGATGGGCAGCAAGAGTGCGAGGTGCAGATCGAGCGCGAAGGGCCGGCCCCAGATCGCCGCCACATAGAGGCCGAGGGACACGACGGAGACGCCCGTATCGACCCAGAGCAGGTTCACATAGGTGAAGCGCTGCATGAACGCCTGCCGCATGATGGTGGCGGTGCCAGCCAGGGCCATGGATACGGTGAGCAGGGGCCAAGACTGATGTCTGAGGTCCACGAGCACGCCAAGGGCCACCGCGGTGAGTACGATCATGTCGAACTGGAACGTGCTCGTGTATTTCTTGAACTCGAGCAGCGCGAAGCCGTGCGCCAGCACCAGCAGGATCACCAGCACCAACGGCTCTCCTACGAATGCGAACACGGGGGCGATGGCCACGAGCACCAGGGCCAGCGACGTGAACGGATGGATACGTTGGAGCATCGCGCGTTGTACGTGCGAGCGCTCCGGATGTTCGCGGCTTCGGACGAATCGCTCCGCATCAGCTCATAGGGCGCGGGCAAAACGACGAAGGCGGCCGTTGCCGGCCGCCTTCGTTCTTGGTTTCGCAGCAGGTCACTTCCGCAGGTCGAAGCGATCGAGCTCCATCACCTTCACCCAAGCCTTCACGAAATCCTTGACGAATTTCTTCTTCGCATCGTCCTGCGCGTACACCTCTGCGATGGCGCGCAGCTGCGAATTGCTGCCGAATACCAGGTCGACGCGCGTGCCCGTCCACTTGCGCTCGCCATTCTTGCGGTCGTGCGAGCCATACACGCCTTCCTGCCCCGTCTTCGGAGCCCAAGCCGTGCGCATATCGAGGAGGTTCACGAAGAAATCATTGGTCAGCTGGCCGACGCGTTCCGTGAAGACGCCATGCTTGCTGCCACCGCTGTTGGCGCCCAATACACGTAGGCCGCCCACGAGCACCGTCATCTCCGGAGCGCTCAGCGTGAGCAGTTGCGCACGGTCCACGAGCATCTCTTCCGGCGACACGGTGTACTGCTGCTTCTGGTAGTTCCGGAAGCCATCGGCCTCCGGCTCCAGCTCGGCGAAGCTCTCGGCATCGGTCTGCTCCTGGCTTGCATCCATGCGGCCAGGGTGGAATGGAACGTCTACCGTGTGGCCGGCATCCTTCGCTGCCTTCTCCACGGCAGCGCCACCGGCAAGCACGATCAGATCGGCCAGTGACACCTTCTTGCCCTCCTTGGCCGATGCATTGAACTCCTTCTGGATCCCTTCGAGGACCGCGAGCACCTTGGACAGCTGCGACGGGTCATTCACCGCCCATTCGCGCTGCGGCGCCAGTCTGACGCGCGCGCCATTCGCGCCCCCGCGTCGGTCGCTGCCGCGGAAGGTGGACGCCGAAGCCCATGCCGTTGCCACGAGTTCACCGACCGAGAGACCGGAATCGAGGATCCTGGATTTCAGTGCGGCGATATCAGCGGCATCGATGAGCTGGTGGTCCACGGCCGGGATCGGATCCTGCCAGATGAGGTCCTCAGCCGGCACTTCGGGACCGAGGTAGAGGGCCTTCGGCCCCATATCGCGGTGCGTGAGCTTGAACCAAGCGCGGGCGAACGCGTCCGCGAAAGCCTTCGGATCCTTGTGGAAGCGGCGGGCGATGGGCTCGTAGATCGGATCGAAGCGCAGCGAGAGATCCGCCGTGGTCATCATGGGCGGATGCTTCTTGCTGGGATCATGCGCATCGGGGATGAGATGCTCGGGCTTGCAGTCCTTGGCCACCCATTGCTGCGCGCCAGCCGGACTCTTGGTGAGCTCCCACTCGTAGCCGAAGAGCATGTCGAAGTAACCATTGTCCCATTGCGTCGGATTGGGTTTCCAGGCGCCCTCGATACCGCTGGTGGTGGCATGCGCGCCCTTGCCCGTGCCGAAACCATTGCTCCATCCGAAGCCCTGTGCCTCGATGGGCGCGCCCTCCGGCTCGGGGCCCACGAGTTTGGTGTCTCCCGCGCCATGAGCCTTGCCGAAGGTGTGACCGCCGGCGGTGAGGGCCACGGTCTCCTCATCGTTCATCGCCATGCGCTTGAAGGTCTCGCGCACATCGCGCCCGCTGGCCACCGGGTCGGCCTTGCCATCGGGGCCTTCGGGGTTCACGTAGATGAGACCCATCTGCACGGCTGCCAGGGGATTCGCGAGGTTCCTTTCACCGGAATAGCGACTGTTGGCCTTGTCGCTGGTAGCGAGCCATTCCATCTCCGAGCCCCAATAGATATCCTCCTCCGGCGCGAAGATGTCCTCGCGTCCGCCGCCGAAGCCGAAGGTCTTGAAGCCCATGCTCTCGAGGGCCACGTTGCCGGCGAGCACGAAGAGGTCGGCCCAACTGATGCCGTTGCCGTATTTCTGCTTGATGGGCCAGAGCAGCCGCCGGGCCTTGTCGAGGTTGCCGTTGTCAGGCCAGCTGTTCAGTGGCGCGAAACGCTGGTTGCCGGTGCTGGCCCCGCCACGGCCATCGGCGGTACGGTAAGTGCCGGCGGCATGCCAGGCCATGCGGATCATGAGGCCGCCATAGTGCCCCCAATCGGCGGGCCACCAGTCCTGACTGTCGGTCATCAGGCGGGTCAGGTCCGCCTTCAGCACCTGGTAATCGAGCTTCTTGAAAGCCGCGGCATAGTTGAAATCCGGGTCCATCGGATTGGAGACCGGCTGGTGCTGATGCAGGATGCCGAGGTTGAGTTGCTGCGGCCACCAATCGCGGTTGCCCGTGCCGCGGCCGGCCACGGGATGACGCGTGGCGCCACGGATCACCGGGCATTTCGGCTCGCTCTCATTGATCTCCCAGGTCACGCCATCGGGCGCTGCGCCGGGGTGTTTCTCATTCGCCATGGTTTGCTGTGGATTGCGTTCGCGGCGAAGGTACCCTCGCAGGAACGCATCACAGCCATGGGATCATGGGCCTGCCCATGAACAGAGCGAGGCCTTAACGCCAGCCGCCGCCAAGCGCCTGGTACATGCCCACCATGGCGTTCAGCTGTTGCTTGCGGGTCTCCACCAGCTCGAACTTCGATTCGAGGGCATCGCGCTGAGTTAGCAGCACTTCCATGTAATCGGCCCGGGCCGAGCGGAAGAGGTTGCCAGAGATGGTGATCGAGCTGGAGAGCGCATCCACCTGCTGCTGCCGCAGGTCGTAGCTGCTGCGCAGGTTACCGATGTTCGAGAGCTGGTTGACCACCTCG
>JACJZF010000013.1 GCA_020635725.1 Flavobacteriales bacterium | reverse complement strand
TTCTCCGCGTAGGCCTTATAGAGCTCGCCCATCCTCTCGCGGCCCACGGCGGCATCGCCGGCCATCAGCTCGCCGTTGGCCAGGTATTCCAGCGGACCGATGAGGTTGTTCTTGGCGATGCTGATGCGCGCGTGCACCTGGTTGGGCTTGTACAGCTTGTCGTCGAGCTGCCATTCCTTCAGGATGCCCTTGATCACGCTGCGGCTGTCGTCGGTGTCGTAGATGGTGAAGTCCTTCGGGTAGCCGAGCTTATCTGCTTCTGCGCGGAGGATGCGCGAGAACACGCTGTGGAAGGTGCCCATCCAGAGGTTGGCGGCCTCGCTGCGCCCCACGATGGTGGCGATGCGTTCCTTCATCTCGCGGGCCGCCTTGTTGGTGAAGGTGAGCGCGAGGATGCGGAAGGGGTCCACGCCCTTGGCCGCCATCAGGTGTGCGATGCGCACGGTGAGCACGCGCGTCTTGCCGCTGCCCGCGCCGGCGATCACCATCATGGGGCCGTCGGTGGCCTCCACGGCGGCGCGCTGCGCGGGGTTGAGGCCGTCGAGGTAGTTCATCGGGCCCGAAGGTAGCCCGTGCTCATGGCCCGCAACGGTGCTGACCAGCGACCAAATTTCTCCACGATCCTACTTCCGCTCTGGCAGCGCCAGCAGCCGCGCGTACAGCCCGCGGAACAGCGGGTGCAGGGCGAAGACGTACACCGCGATGCCGCCCCATAGTACGATCTGGATCATCGTCGCAATCCATTCGCGCAAGGCCAGCGCTTCAGCCTCCAGCGCCATGATGCGGGGATCGTTCTCGTAAGGGATCGAGGAGCGGAGGTCGTAGATGCGGGCGTTCAGGGCATCCTCACCGAAGATGTCGAACTTCTCGTGCAGGATCATGAGCGTGAAGAAGGCGAAGAAGGGGATGGTCACATTCGCCAGGATCACCATCACCGCGCGGTTGGTGCGGTAGGCCCGCTGCTGGTGGATGGTGAAGAGCATCGCGAAGAGGAAGACCGCGATCATCCAATGCCCGTAAAGCATGATCTCGCCGTCGTTCAGCGGGATCACGTCATGCTCCAGGATGAGTGAGAGCACCAGCACGATAATGGGCACCACCGCACCCGTGACCACCGCGATGAGGAATGGCTGCCAGTAGATGCTCTTGAAGGCCGAGAGCAGGATCGCGAAGCAGAAGGTGAAGATGACCATGAAGTAGAAGAAGCCCTCCTCCTTCCAGAAGAAGTATCGCATGTCCTTCGCCTTGGCGATGCGGGTGATCTGACGGTCGGCCCGCTGCAGGTTCGCTGTGCTCGGCAACCGCGCCTCGTATTCCGAGCTCACTTGCTGCGATCCAATGGGGCGCACGTCTTCGTTGTACTTGATGCCGATGGCCAGCACGCGATCGATGGCGGCGAGGTCCATCGCCTCGTTGCGTTCGCGCTTCGCGATGTATTCCGCCTCGAGCACGCTGTCGCTCTTGAACGGCAGATCCGACCAGGGCCTGTAGAAGCCGTGCTCCATCAGCAGCAGCGGGAAGTTGCGCTCGATGGAATCGGCCTTGGCATGGTACCAGGCCGCGCTATCGAGGTTGTATGATTCCGTATGCTCGGGATCGGCGGCGTATTCCGCGAAGCGGAGGTAGCCCTCGTACACATCGTGCAAGGCCCTGAAATCGGCATGCGCGGCGCGTGCATCGTCATCCTCGCGTTCGTGGTATTCCTTCAGGCTGCGGAAGAAGCGATGCGTGCCGGCTCCTTGAGGTTGGCGCCCGTTCGCATTGTCGTGCAGGTTCTCCACGGCCAGGTCCATCGCTTCCATCGCCTGCTCGTAGTCATCGGAATAGTCCAGGCCCGGTATGCCGCGGTCGTAACGGAAGTCATGGCCGTAGAACCAGCCAGACTGCTCACCCAGCAGGTCCACCTCCGCCACGAATTCCTCATCGGGCGTAAGGGCAGCGGCGCGTTGGGCCACAGTCACCGCCAAGGTGTACGGGATGGAGAAAATGAGGAGCATGCTCACCCACAGCACCACGAATTCCGCGACATCGCTGTACGGCTTGCGCTCTCCGAATCGCTTCTCCACGTTGAAGCGCGCCACGCGGTACACCCAGAAGCAGAAGTACGCCGTTGCCGGAACCAGCATGTAACCGAAGAGCGCCTCCGGCTCCGGGAACCTCCGGTGGCTCACACCGATGAGCAGGCCCAGCACCAGGGTCACCAGGTTGATGAGCAGCAGGAACCAGAGGTGCAGGTGGAAACGTGTAGCCCACAAGCGCGGGCGGTCCTGCAACTGGCGCAGGTCCCATTCCCAGAGGAAGGCCGGAACGAGCTTGCGCAACGCGTTCATGAGTCCTGGTGGAAGAGTTTGCGCGTGCTGGTGCTGATGTCGCGGAAGTAGCTGAGCTCGACATCCGCGGCGGTGAGCGCGCGCAGCACCTCGCGTGGACCGATGCTCCGCGGCGTGGTGAGGCGCAGCACGATGCCGGTGTCGTCGAGCGCGAGTACGTTCCCGCTGCCGAGCGCGGCCACCAAGCGCTCGCGGTCCAGCGCGCCCTTCAGCTCGAACACGTTGCTGCTGCGGTCTTGATCGAAGGATTTGGTGGAGCCGCTGTACATCGGCTTGCCGTTCTTGAGGAATACGATGTGGTCGGCGATGGCCTCGATCTCGTGCAGCTGCTGGGAGCTGAGGATGATGCTCACGGGTTCGCGCGCCGAGGCGGCCAGGTGCTTCAGGTCCTGCAGGAAGAGTTGCTGCGCCTGGAGGTCGAGGTTGGCGATGGGCTCATCGAGCACGAGGATGCGCGGCCGCCACACCACCATGCGGGCCAGCTCGAAGCGCAGCTTGTAACCGCTGCTGAGCTGCGGCCAGGTGAGGTTGGCGAAGCGCGTGAGCCCGAGGCGGTGCAGCGTGTACTGCACACGGTCTTCGTTGGCTGCGCCATGGAAGCCGTGCACCGATGCGGTGAAGCGGAGGTTCTGCAGCAGGGTGCCGTACCAGCGGGAGCTGCGCTGGGGGATCCACGCGATGGTGCCGCGCCGCTCGTAGGGGTCGGCGGGGGAGAGCGGATAGCCCTGGGAGCCGCCATCGAAATCCAATAAGCCCGCGATCTGGCGGAGCAGGGTGGTCTTGCCGTTGCCGTTCTCGCCAACCACGCCGGTGATCTCGCCTGTTCGCATTTCCAGGTCGATGGGGCCTAGACCGAATCGGTGGCCTCCGCCGCTGAAGCGTTTGGTGAGGCCTTGCGACCAGTAGACGGTACGTGGCTCGGCATCGGGCTCGTTCACAGGAAGCGCGGCTGACCGTTCCGCTATGGCAGCGATCAGCGCGCTTGCTTGAGCCTTCAGCGCTTGCGCCTGTTCGCCGCTCAGTTCCACGGCTCCCAGCTCACGGCTCAGGTTGTAGGCAGCGCGCAGCCGCATGGCCTCGCCACGCAGCTCATGCAACGCGTCGTAGTCGTCGCAGAGGTCCATCAGCCTCCGCGTGGCCAGGCTCAGGTCGGTACCCGCCGCCAAGGCGTAGATCTCTTCGAGGCGCTGAAGGGCGGGCATGGGACCGATGGATAACTGAGAAGCACCAATGATAGTATGTGCGGGTGGAATCGCATGGTGGCGATTCGCGACGGACGCGGACCTGGGCCTACCGCATGCTGCACCTGTTCCCCGTTGCGCGAACCAACGCCAGGTGGCTAGTATCATGGTGTTCGACATGAACGGTACGATGAAGTTGCACTGGCCAGTGTCGGCCCGAAGACAAGGAGTATGTTCGTCAAAGAGATGAACGCTGCCTGGTATTCAAGGAGGTCGACGGCTCTGACCTTTCTCGGGGTGTTCGCCCTTCTATACGCGCTCATCTTCGTTCCGAACCACGCCTTACTTCGAACCTATGCGTTAGACCTTGGCCTATACACGCACGCTGCGTGGCACTATGCGCATTTCCATATGCACGATAGCACCCTCTTCATGGAGGAGCCGCAGCCCATCCTTGCCGATCACTTCGACCTGTACCTCCCCTTGTTCTCTCCCTTGGTCCATGTATTCGGGACGTGGACTTTGCTGCTCGTGCAATGGGTAGCCTTGTTGGTGGGTGCGTGGGGAGTGCGGCGTTTCTTGCTAGCGCAAGATCTCTCGCCGGGCATGGCCCTTCTGGGAATGCTTCTTTTTCTGTTGTTCTTCGGGGTATTCGCGGCCATAGCATTCGACTACCACTCAAACGTGGTGGCGACCGGCGTTTTGCCCTGGTTCCTCCTCGCTCTTTGGCGCGGCCGGCACATTCGAGCGCTGGTGCTTTTCTGTCTGATGCTTGTTGGCAAGGAGAGCATGGGCCTGTGGTTGGGGCCCTTGGCATTGGTCCTGGCCTTTGATGGCACACTACCACGGACCACGCGGCTTTGGGCTGGTTCCTTCGGCGCGCTCGGCCTCGCCTGGTCATTCGTCGCCATCGGTATGGTGATGCCCGCACTTTCGGCAAAGGCGGAATATGCTCACTTCGACTATTCCATCCTCGGAACAGGACTGGAGGATGTCGGCCGGGCCATCGTGGACCATTCTGGGCGGATCCTTTGTGCCTTCTTTTCGGACCATCGTGGTGTTGAGAATGGCACCGCGATCAAACTGGAGTTCTGGGGGATGCTGTTGCTTGCTGGCGGCTGGTCGTTCGTCTTGCGACCGAAATGGGGATTGATGGCACTGCCCCTTCTGGCGCAGAAAATGCTACATGATGATCCCGGCAAATGGTCCGTGGTGGCACACTACGGTGTAGAATTCGCACCACTGCTTGCAATAGCTGCTCCGCTGACACTGTCGAGGCTGGGGGCGGTGTCCGCACGAAAATGGTTGTGCGTTGCAAGCTTGATCGGTGCGTTTGCTTGCACCATCCGTTTCATGGATCGCACGGTGGCCTATCAAGACCGGTCGCGCATTCGCTTCTACCAAGTTGATCACTACACCAAGCCATATTCGGTTGCCTCCTTCCGTAGGGCGCTCGACAGAATACCCGAAGACGCCACGGTCAGCGCCCAATCCCCGGCAGTGCCTCACTTCGCCCTTCGGGAACACGTGTACCAGTTTCCCTTGGTTCGAGATGCGGAGCACCTGGTATTGCTCCCCAAGGAAAGTCCGTACCCGCTCGACACGACGGAGTATGAGCGACATGTGAATGCAATACTGTTAGATACCACCTGGCAATTAGTCGATAGCGCTGGAGGGGTGGTCTACCTCAAACGGCTCGGGCGCAAAGCCATGTCGAAGGGGGGATAAGCCCTGTTAATCGAGTATCCCCGATTTCGGCCAGTCGGCAAATCGCCGTTGGCCCCTCTTCATTGTACCTCGAAGTACACCACGCTCCGCCCGCTGCCTTGTGCGCTGAGCCGTTGGGCGCGCACGGCCTGCTGAAGGTCGCGGGTGGCGGTGGCCGTGGAGAGCCTTGGGTGGAAGGCGAGGTAGTCCTTGCGGCGGAAGGGTGCATCGGCACCGAGGAGGTGAGTGCGGTATTGGAGGAAGAGGGCGATGCGGTCTGGCGCGAGGCGGACGGGGTCGGAGGTAGCAAGCAGCTCGGCGAGGGCCTCCTCGATGCGCTCCAGCAGGTAGATGATGAAGCCGCCGCAGTCGCCGCGCCGGTCGGCGTATTCCAGGGCGGCGTTGTACGCGGGCTCGGCGCGTTGGATGAAGGCTTCCACGGGCAGGTACGCGAAGACGGGCCAATGGCGCGTGAGCACGGCGCGCTGCCAGAGCCTGGCCAGGCGGCCGTTGCCCGCAGTGAACGGACGCAGGTAGACGAGCCCGAAGTGAAGCACGCAACCGGTGATCAAGGGAGGGAAGTCATCCTCCTCGGCGAACCGCAGGAGTTCCTGCACAGCCACGGGGAGCCCCTTGGCCGGCGCGGTACGCAGAGGCAGGGGCTCGCCATAGAAAACCTCGATCGGACCATTGCGGTAGTGTCCCGCATCGACCGCCAGGCCATGCATGAGCGTGCCATGTGCTTGGCGTAGGTCTTGGTCGGAATACGGGTCGAGGGTCGCGAGCTGGTCATATACGCGGTGCGTGTTCACGGCTTCCAGCGCCAAGGGCCCTTTCGTCGAGGCGGCGTGGTCCTCAGCCAATTCGGCCACAGGCCTGTGGTCCAGGACATTGCCTTCGATGGCCAAGGTGGCCTGCACGGCGCTCACCCGATAGGCTTTGGCCAGTTCGGCCGCCGGTTGGTGGAGATGGCGGGCATCCACTTGACCGATCTGCTGGTGCACCGAGGCCAACAGTTGGAGCATCCGCGGGCTGATGGAGTAATAGGTGACGCTGGAAAGGTCCATGCATCAAATCAAATGATTTGAAAGGAGATGCGGGTTGGTAAGTGGGAGAATGTCCAGGAATTGAGCCTGTCGCGGTTGCGCCTCCTCATTCCCAGCGGCTGGTTCGATGGAGATATAATCTACAGACAATCAAAGGAATTGGGTGCCGCGCAAGGCGGTAGGCACAGGTCGATACGCCAGCACGGTAGGCCGTACCACAGGAAAATTCATTGAACAGGTAGCGGTGGAAAGGTGATTTCAGCTACTTTCGCACCCCGTTTTCCAAGACAGGAATAAGGAAACGCCTGAAAGTCAAGCCGAAAGGACCTCATGCCAACGATTCAGCAGCTCATTCGCAAAGGCCGGGAGAACCCCGTCTACAAGAGCAAGTCGGTCGCTTTGACCCGTTGCCCTCAGCGCCGTGGCGTGTGCACCAAGGTGTACACCACCACCCCCAAGAAGCCGAACTCGGCCCTCCGCAAGGTGGCCAAGGTGCGCTTGGTGAACGGCTACGAGGTGATCGCCTACATCGGCGGCGAGGGCCACAACCTGCAGGAGCACAGCATCGTGCTGGTGCGCGGCGGCAGGGTGAAGGACCTTCCGGGTGTGAAGTACCACATCGTGCGCGGGGTGCTGGACACCTCGGGCGTGGAGGGCCGCAACCAGCGCCGCAGCAAGTACGGCACCAAGAAGCCGAAAGCGGGCGCCGCTCCGGCCAAGAAGAAATAAGCGCTAACGGAACGAACGGACAGCCATGCGCAAGAAAGCAGTAAAGCACACGATCCTCCCGGACCCCAAGTTCGGCGATGAGCAAGTGACCAAGTTCGTCAACAACCTGATGTACGACGGCAAGAAGAGCAAGTCGTTCGACATCTTCTACAATGCCATCGACATCGTCGCCGAGAAGAGCGGCGAGGACGGCCTGGAGATCTTCCGCAAGGCGCTCAGCAATGTGACGCCCCAGGTAGAGGTGCGCAGCCGCCGCGTGGGCGGGGCCAACTTCCAGATACCGCAGCAGGTGCGCGATGAGCGGAAGAAGAGCCTGGCCATGAAATGGCTGATCGGCTACGCCCGCTCGCGCAATGAGCGCAGCATGGCGCAGAAGCTGGCCAACGAGATCCTCGCCGCCAGCAAGGAGGAAGGCGCCGCCTTCAAGAAGAAAGAAGAAGTCCACAAAATGGCCGAAGCGAACAAGGCCTTCAGCCACTTCCGCTTCTAAGCCAACGAGCACAGCCACATGGCACGCGACCTCAAACTAACGCGCAACATCGGCATCATGGCGCACATCGATGCCGGCAAGACGACCACGTCCGAGCGCATCCTGTACTACACCGGCCTGGTGCATAAGATCGGTGAGGTGCACGATGGCGCCGCCACCATGGACTGGATGGAGCAGGAGCAGGAGCGGGGGATCACCATCACCAGCGCTGCCACCACCACCAGCTGGAAGTACCGCGACCAGACCTACAAGATCAACCTGATCGACACCCCGGGCCACGTGGACTTCACCGTTGAGGTGGAGCGCAGCCTGCGCGTGCTCGACGGCGCCGTGGCCCTGTTCTGCGCCGTGGGCGGCGTGGAGCCCCAGAGCGAGACCGTGTGGCGCCAGGCCAACAAGTACAAGGTGCCCCGCATCGGCTTCGTCAACAAGATGGACCGCAGCGGCGCCGACTTCTTCAGCGTGGTGGCCCAGATCAAGGAGCGCCTCGGCGCCAACCCCGTGCCCCTGCAGGTGCCTATCGGCGCTGAAGCGGAATTCAAGGGCGTGGTGGACCTGATCAACAACCGCGGCATGGTATGGAACGAGTCCGACCAAGGCATGACCTGGTCGGAGGTCGCCATCCCCGAGGACCTGAAGGAGACCGTTGAGGAGTGGCGCGGCAAGCTCATCGAGGCCGTTGCCGAGAGCGACGACACCTTGATGGAGAAGTATTTCGCCGATCCCGACTCGCTCACCGAGGCCGAGATCATGAATGCGATCCGCAAGAGCACGATCAGCATGAGCATCACGCCGATTCTGTGCGGCAGCGCCTTCAAGAACAAGGGCGTGCAGACCATGCTCGACGCGGTGATGGCCTACCTGCCCAGCCCGGTTGATATCGACGCGGTGGTGGGCATCGACCCGGATACGGGCAACGAGATCGCGCGTAAACCGAGCGTGAGCGAGCCGATGGCCAGCCTGGCCTTCAAGATCGCCACGGACCCTTACGTGGGCCGCCTCGCCTTCTTCCGTTGCTACAGCGGCATCGTGCCTGCAGGCAGCTATGTGAAGAACATGCGCAGCGGCAACAAGGAGCGCATCAGCCGAATCTTCCAGATGCACTCCAACAAGCAGAACCCCGTGGAGGCCATCGAAGCGGGCGACATCGGCGCTGCTGTGGGCTTCAAGGACATCCGCACCGGCGATACGCTGTGCGCGGAGGACAAGCCCATCATCCTGGAGAGCATGAGCTTCCCCGAGCCGGTGATCGGCATCGCGGTGGAGCCCAAGACCCAGGCCGACCTGGACAAGCTGGGTGCTTCGCTGGCCAAGCTGGCCGAGGAGGATCCCACCTTCAAAGTGCACACCGATGAGGAGACCGGCCAGACCGTGATCAGCGGCATGGGCGAGCTGCACCTGGAGATCATCGTGGACCGCCTCAAGCGCGAGTTCAAGGTGGAGTGCAACCAGGGCGCGCCTCAGGTGAAGTACAAAGAGGCCATCACCGGCACCGTGGAGCATCGCGAGCTCTACAAGAAGCAGACGGGTGGCCGAGGCAAGTTCGCCGACATCCACGTGCGCATCGAGCCCCAGAACGATCCCGAGAAGACCGGCCTGGAGTTCATCGACGAGATCAAGGGCGGCGTGATCCCGAAGGAATTCATCCAGCCTGTGGCCAAGGGCTTCGAAGCCTCCCTGAAGAACGGCGTGCTCGCCGGCTTCCCGATGGAGAGCCTGAAGGTGACCCTATACGACGGCAGCTACCACAACGTGGACTCCGATGCGCTGAGCTTCGAGATCTGCGCCAAGGCCGCCTTCCGCACGGCGCTGCCCAAGTGCAAGCCGGTGCTGCTCGAGCCCATCATGAAGATCGAGGTGGTGACGCCCGAGGAGAACATGGGCGATATCGTGGGCGACCTGAACCGCCGCCGCGGCACCATCCAAGGCATGGAGGACCGTGCCGGCGCCAAGGCCATCAAGGGCACCGTGCCCCTGAGCGAGATGTTCGGCTACGTGACCAGCCTGCGCACCATGAGCTCCGGCCGGGCCAGCAGCACCATGGAATTCAGCCATTACGAGAACGCCCCCAACAACGTGACCGAGGCCGTGCTGGCCAAGGTGCGTGGCAAAGTGTCAGCCTAATCCGCGAATCGAGATGACCCAGAAGATCCGGATCAAGCTCAAGTCGTACGACCACAACCTGGTCGACAAGAGCGCCGAGAAGATCGTGAAGACGGTGAAGACCACCGGTGCCGTGGTGAGCGGTCCCATCCCCCTCCCCACGCACAAGCGCATGTTCACCGTGCTGCGCAGCCCGCACGTGAACAAGAAGGCGCGCGAGCAGTTCCAGCTGTGCAGCTACAAGCGCATGATGGACATCTACAGCTCGTCTTCCAAGACGATCGATGCCCTGATGAAGCTCGAGCTCCCGAGCGGCGTGGAAGTGGAGATCAAAGTCTGACCGATAGCACCACAGAGCCATGAGCGGATTGATCGGCAAGAAAATCGGGATGACCAGCCTGTACGATACGGACGGCAGCCTTGTGGCGTGCACCGTGATCGAGGCCTCCCCCAACGTGGTGAGCCACGTGAAGACCCTGGAGAAGGACGGCTATCAGGCCGTTCAACTGGCCGCTGGTGAGCGCCGGGCGAAGAGCTCGAACGCCGCCGAGATGGGCCACTTCAAGAAGGCGAACACCACCCCCAAGGTGAAATCGCACGAGTTCAAGGAGTTCGAGCAGGAGCTGAAGCTCGGTGACAGCGTAGGCGTCGACCTCTTCGAGGAAGGCAGCTTCGTGACGGTGACCGGCAACGGCAAGGGCAAGGGCTTCCAAGGCGTTGTGAAGCGCCACGGCTTCAGCGGCGTGGGCGAGGCCACCCACGGCCAGCACGACCGCAGCCGTGCCCCCGGTTCGCTGGGCGGCAGCTCGTACCCCAGCCGCGTGTTCAAGGGCATGCGCATGGCGGGCCGCACCGGCGGCAAGAAGATCACCACGGAGAACCTCAAAGTGGTGAAGGTGGATGCATCGAAGAACCTGTTGCTCCTGCGCGGCACCGTACCGGGTCCGAAAGGCAGCTACGTGATCATCTGGAAGTAAGATGGAACTCGAGATCTACGGCAAGGACGGCAAGTCCACCGGCAAGAAGGCCAAGCTCAGCGACGCCGTGTTCGCGCTCGAGCAGCCGAACGACCACGCCATCTGGCTGGATGTGAAGCAGCACCTCGCGAACAAGCGCCAGGGCACCGCCAAGACGCTGGAGAAGAGCGAGGTGAGCGGCAGCACCAAGAAGCTGCATCGCCAGAAGGGCACGGGCGGAAGCCGCAAAGGCTCCATCAAGAGCCCGCTCTTCCCCGGTGGCGCCCGCGTGTTCGGCCCCCAGCCGCGCGACTACCACTTCAAGCTCAACAAGAAGGTGAAGGACCTGGCCCGCCGCAGCGCCCTCACCTACAAGGCGAAGGACGGTGCCATCAAGGTGCTGGACAGCGCCGCCATGACCGCTCCGAAGACGAGCGAGTTCGCCGCGCTGCTCAAGGCCTTTGAGCTGGGTACGCGCAAGGCCGTGGTGGTGGTGCCTTCCAAGGATGAGAACCTCGTGCTCAGCAGCCGCAACCTCCAGCGCGCCCGCGTGGTGGTGGCCAGCGAGCTGTGCACCTACGACATCATGAACGCCAACGGGCTGATCATCGCCAAGGACGCGATTGCCCCGCTGGAAGCAACCCTCAGCAAGTAAGCCATGGGCCAGATCATCATCCGACCGATCGTCACTGAGAAGATGACGGCGCAGGGCGAGAAGGAGAACCGCTACGGCTTCGTCGTCGCCCGCGACAGCAACAAGGTGCAGATCAAGCAAGCGGTGGAGAAGGAGTACAACGTCACGGTCACCGGCGTGCGCACCATGATCAGCCACGGCAAGCGCCGCACCCGCTACACGAAGAGCCTGATCCTGCGCGGCCGCACCCCGGCCACCAAGAAGGCCATCGTCACGGTGAAGTCCGGCGAGACCATCGACCTCTACAGCAGCATCTAAGCCATGGGCATCCGCAAACTCAACCCCGTCACCGCGGGCACGCGCCACAAGGTGATCACGGACTTCGAAGGCGTCACGACCAACGTGCCCGAGAAGTCGCTGACCAGCGGCCGCGTGAAGAGCGGTGGCCGCAACAACCAGGGCAAGATGACCATGCGCTACATCGGCGGTGGTCACAAGCAGCGCTACCGCGTGATCGACTTGAAGCGCGACAAGCATGGCATCCCGGCGGTGGTGAAGACCATCGAGTACGATCCGAACCGCAGTGCGCGCATCGCCCTGCTCAATTACGCCGACGGCGAGAAGCGCTACATCCTGGCCCCGAACGGCCTGGAGGTGGGGCAGACCTTGTTGAGCGGCCGCAGCGGCGTGGCTCCTGAGGTGGGCAACACGCTCCCGCTGAGCGAGATCCCCTTGGGCACCGTGGTGCACAACATCGAGCTGCAGCCCGGCAAGGGCGGCGCCATCGCGCGCAGCGCGGGCACCTTCGCCCAACTGAGCGCTCGCGAGGGCAAGTACGCCACGCTGAAGATGCCGAGCGGCGAGCTGCGCATGGTGCTGGTGGCCTGCCTGGCCACGGTGGGCACCGTTGGCAACGCCGAGCACATGCTGCAGAAGAGCGGCAAGGCCGGCCGTAGCCGCTGGCAGGGCCGTCGCCCCCGCACCCGTGCGGTGGCCATGAACCCGGTGGATCACCCGATGGGTGGTGGCGAGGGCCGCGCTTCGGGCGGGCACCCGCGCAGCCGCAAAGGCTTGCTGGCCAAGGGCAAGAAGACCCGGAAGCCGAAGAATCGCAGCAATCGTTTCATCCTGGAGCGCATCAACGCCAAGAAGGGCGCCTAGTCCAAGCATAGAGCATGAGCCGTTCACTCAAGAAACCGCCGTTCGTCCACTACAAGCTGACCAAGCGCGTGACGGAGGCCCAGACTTCGGGCAAGAAGAACGTGATCAAGACCTGGTCCCGCGCTTCCACCATCACTCCCGAGTTCGTCGGCCTCACCATTGCGGTGCACAACGGAAACAAGTTCATCCCGGTGTACGTGACCGAGAACATGGTGGGCCACAAGCTGGGCGAGTTCGCCCCTACGCGCACCTTCCGCGGCCACTCCGGTAACAAGAGCAATTGAGCATAAGCCATGGGAGCCCGTAAGAAACTAGCAGCCGACGCGCGCAAGGAGGCCATGAAGACGGTGGCCATCGCGCACCTGCGCAATGTGCCCACCAGCCCGCGCCGCATGCGCCAGGTGGCCGATCTGATCCGTGGCGAGGACGTGAACAAGGCGCTGGGCATCCTGCGCTTCAGCACCCGCCACAGCAGCCGCGACCTGGAGAAGCTCCTGATGAGCGCCGTGGCCAACTGGGAGGCCAAGAACGAGGGCCGCAAGGCCGACGAGGCAGGCCTGGTGGTGAAGAGCGTGCAGGTGAACGAGGCCCGTGGCCTCAAGCGCATGCTGCCCGCCCCGCAGGGCCGTGCCTACCGCATGAAGAAGCGCAGCAACCACGTGAGCATCATCGTCGACAGCATCAATCCGCAGGCCTGAGCGCCGGAACAACCAAAGCATGGGACAGAAAGCACATCCGGTAGGAACGCGCCTCGGCTTCATCAAGGGCTGGGACAGCAACTGGTACGGCGGCAACGACTACACCGACAAGCTGGTGGAGGACGAGAAGATCCGCACGTACCTGTTCGCGCGCCTGAAGAAGGCCAGCGTGAGCAAGATCGTGATCGAGCGCACGCTGAAGCTGGTGACCGTGACGATCAACACGGCTCGCCCTGGCGTGATCATCGGCAAGGGCGGCGCCGAGGTGGACAAGCTGCGTGAAGAGCTCAAGAAGCTCACCGGCAAGGACGTCCAGATCAACATCTTCGAGATCAAGCGCCCGGAACTCGATGCCCGCCTCGTGGCCGACAGCATCGCTCGTCAGCTCGAGGGCCGCATCAGCTTCCGCCGCGCCATGAAGATGGCCGTGGCCAGCACCATGCGCATGGGCGCCGAGGGCATCAAGCTCACCGTATCAGGCCGTCTGAACGGTGCCGAGATCGCTCGTACCGAGAGCTATCGTGAGGGCCGCGTGCCCCTGCACACCCTGCGTGCCGATATCGACTTCGCCATCACCGAGGCGCACACCAAGATGGGGCGTATCGGGGTGAAGTGCTGGATCTGCCGCGGCGAGGTATATGGCAAGCGCGACCTGAGCCCGAACGTGGGGCAGCCCAAGGGCGCGGCCGGCAGCGGCCGTCCGATGGGCGACCGTCCGGAGCGCCGTGGCGGTGATCGCCGCGGGCCTGGAGGAGATCGTCGTGGAGGTGATCGTCGCGGCCCTGGCGGCGGCGGTCGTGGTGGTAACAATCGTAACAGCTAAGAGCCATGTTGCAACCGAAGCGCAGCAAGCGCCGCAATATGCATAAGGGCCGCATGAAGGGCACGGCCCAGCGCGGTCACCGTGTCACCCTTGGCTCCTTCGGCCTGAAAGCCATGGAGAGCGTGTGGCTCACCAGTCGCCAGATCGAGGCGGCCCGTGTGGCGCTCACCCGCTACATGAAGCGCGAGGGCCAGGTGTGGATCAAGGTGTTCCCGGACAAACCCGTGACCAGCAAGCCCGCCGAGGTGCGTATGGGTAAGGGCAAAGGCTCGCTCGACCATTGGGTCGCGGTGTGCCACGCCGGCCGCATCATCTTCGAGGTGGATGGCGTGCCCATGGCCACCGCGCAGGAAGCGCTGCGCCTGGCGGCCCAGAAGCTGCCGATCCCGACCAAGTTCGTGATGCGCGAGGATTACGACGGCCAATAAGAGAGAGCCATGAAGAAGAAAGGACTGGAACTGAAGGACCTCACGGTGCAGGAGCTGCAGGACAAGCTGCAGGATGAGCGCGGCGCGCTCACGAAGCTGCGCTTCAACCACACGGTGAGCCCGATCGAGAACCCGATGCAGCTGCGCTCCAAGCGCAAGGAGGTGGCCCGCATCCTCACCGAGCTCCGCAACCGCGAGCTCGCCAACACCGCCGGCAAATGAGCACCGAGACCAGCACCGCCACGGCCCGCAACCTGCGCAAGGAGCGCATCGGCGTGGTCACCAGCGACAAGATGACCAAGAGCATCACCGTGACGGTGGAGCGCAAGGTGATGCACCCCAAGTACCACAAGTTCGTGAAGCGCACCAGCAAGTTCATGGCGCACGATGAGAAGGGCGATGCCCACATCGGCGACACCGTGCGCATCATGGAGATCCGCCCGATGAGCAAGCTGAAGCGCTGGCGCCTGGTGGAAGTGATCGAACGCGCCAAGTAATCAACGCACTCCCATGATCCAGCAGGAATCCCGACTCAACGTGGCCGACAACAGCGGCGCCAAGGAGGTGCTCTGCATCCGCGTGCTCGGTGGCAGCGGCCGCCGCTACGCCCGCATCGGCGACACCATCGTGGTGAGCGTGAAGGACGCCATGCCCAACGGCCAGGCCAAGAAAGGCACCGTGCACAAGGCGGTGGTGGTGCGCACCAAGAAGGAGACGCGCCGCAAGGACGGCAGCTACATCCGCTTCGACGACAACGCCGTGGTGATCCTCGACGCCGCTGGCGAGATGAAGGGCACCCGCATCTTCGGACCGGTGGCCAAGGAGCTGCGCGAGAAGAAGTTCATGAAGATCATCTCCCTGGCCCCCGAAGTACTCTGAGCCATGCAGAAGAAGACACACATCAAGAAAGGCGATATGGTGAAGGTGCTCGCCGGCGAGGACCGCTCCAAGCAGGGGCGCGTGCTCGAGGTCGATCGCGAGCGCATGATCGCCATCGTCGAGGGCCTCAACATCAACAAGAAGCACAGCAAGCCCACCACGGCCAACCCGCAAGGCGGCATCGTGGACCAGGAGGGCCCCATCCACATCAGCAACCTGATGCTGATCGACGCCAAGTCCGGCGAGCCCGGTCGCGTAGGCCGTCGCCTGGACAAGGAGGGCAAGCTGGAGCGTTACGTGAAGACCAAGAAATCCAAGGCCTAAGCCATGAGCTACGTTCCAAGGCTCCGCGCCAAGTACACCGAGGAGGTGGCCCCCAAGCTCCAGAAGGAGTTCGGGTACAAGAGTTCCATGCAGGTGCCCCGCATCGTGAAGATCAGCCTCAACCAGGGCCTGGGCAACGCCGTGGGCGATAAGAAGATCGTTGAGAACGCGGTTGTGGAGATGACCTCCATCGCCGGCCAGAAGGCGGTGCCCACCGTGTCCCGCAAGGACATCAGCAACTTCAAGCTGCGTAAAGGCATGCCCATCGGCGCGCGCGTCACCCTGCGCGGCGACCGCATGTATGAGTTCCTCGACCGCCTGATCGCGGTGAGCCTGCCCCGTACGCGCGACTTCCGCGGCGTGAAGCCCGGCGGGTTCGACGGCCGCGGCAACTTCACCTTCGGCGTGAAGGAGCAGATCATCTTCCCCGAGATCGACATCGACAAGGTGAGCCGCATCCAAGGGATGGACATCACCTTCGTGACCACCGCCAAGACCGACGAGGAGGCCAAGAGCCTGCTGAGCGCCTTCGGCTTCCCCTTCGCTGACAAGAACTAACGAGACACAGAGACCATGGCCAAGGAATCCATGAAAGCCCGCGAGCGCAAGCGCGCCCAGATGGTGGAGAAGTACGCCGCCAAGCGTGCCGCGCTGAAAGCCGCCGGTGAATGGGAGAAGCTCCAGCAGCTGCCCGTGAACGGAAGCAAGGTGCGCATGCACAACCGCTGCCAGATCAGCGGCCGCCCGCGCGGGTACATGCGCCTGTTCGGCATCTCGCGCAACATGTTCCGGCAGATGGCCCTCGAGGGCAAGATCCCGGGAGTGACCAAAGGCAGCTGGTAAGAGAACGTTAAGGACGTCCACCGAGGGCGCACCAACACAAGAAAAGACATGACCACCGATCCCATCGCCGATTACCTCACCCGCCTGCGCAACGCCATCACGGCGCGCAAGAAGGTCGTGGTGGTGCCCGCGAGCAACCTGAAGAAGGACATCACGCGCATCCTCTATGACAAGGGCTACATCCTCTCCTGGAAAGCCGAGGAGGACGGCAAGCAGGGCCTGATCAAGATCGCCCTGAAGTACGACGCGCAGACCCGCCAGAGCGCCATCCGCGAGCTCAGCCGCGTGAGCACGCCCGGCCTGCGCAAATACGCCCACGTGGAGCAGCTGCCCCGCGTGATGAACGGCCTCGGCGTGGCCATCATCTCCACCAGCAAGGGCGTGGTCACCGACAAGGAGGCCCGTGCGCTGAACGTGGGCGGTGAGGTATTGTGCTACGTGAGCTAAGAAGACCAGGAACATGAGCCGCATTGGAAAAGCGCCGATCGAACTGCCCAAAGGGGTGGAGGTCAGCATCAGCGACAAGAACCTGGTGATCGTGAAGGGGCCGAAGGGCACCCTCGAGCAACCGGTGGACCCGGCCATCAAGCTGGCGAAGGAAGGCACCACGGTGACCCTCTCCCGCCCGAGCGATGCCAAGCCGCACCGCTCCAAGCATGGCCTGTACCGCGCGCTCATCGCCAACATGGTGAAGGGCGTGAGCGAGGGCTATGTGATCGAGCAGGAGCTCGTGGGCGTGGGCTACCGCGCCACGGCCAAGGGCCAGCAGCTCCAGCTCGCGCTGGGCTTCTCGCACGGCATCACCCTGGTGCTGCCCACCGAGATCAAGGTGAGCGCGGCGCAGGAGAAAGGAAAGAACCCCATCATCCGCCTGGAGAGCGCGGACAAGCAACTCATCGGCCAGGTGGCCGCCAAGCTGCGCGCGCTGCGCAAGCCTGAGCCTTACAAGGGCAAGGGTGTGCGCTTCGTGGGCGAGCTGGTGCGTCGCAAGGCTGGTAAAGCGGCAGGCAAATAATAGTTGAGCCATGGCATTCAGCAGGGAAGCACGCAGACTGAAGATCAAGCAACGGGTTCGCAAGAGCGTCGCCGGCACGCCGGAACGCCCGCGCCTCTCGGTGTACCGCAGCAACACGGGCATGTACGCCCAGATCATCGACGACGAGGCCGGCCGCACGCTGGTGAGCGCCTCGTCGCTGAAGGACAAGAACGCCCAAGGCATCGCCAAGATCGAGCAGGCCAAGCTCGTGGGCCAGGCCATCGCCGAGAAGGCCAAGGCGGCCGGCATCGAGAAGGTGGTGTTCGACCGCAACGGATACCTGTACCATGGCCGCGTGAAAGCGCTGGCCGAAGCCGCCCGCGAAGCAGGCCTCAACTTCTGATCACAACCATCCCATGTCCGATACGAACGTCAAGAAAGTCAAGAGCAGCGACCTCGAGCTGAAGGACAAGCTCGTCGCCCTGAACCGCGTCACCAAGGTGACCAAGGGCGGCCGCACCTTCACCTTCGCCGCCATCGTGGTGGTGGGGAACGAGAACGGGGTGGTGGGCCATGGCCTGGGCAAGGCGAAGGAGGTGCAGGAGGCCATCGCCAAGGGCATCGACGACGCGAAGAAGAACCTGGTGAAGGTGCCGGTGCTGAAGGGCACCATCCCGCACCCGCAAGAGGGCAAGTTCGCCGGCGCTCAGGTGTTCCTGAAGCCCGCCGCGCACGGTACGGGCGTGATCGCGGGCGGTGCCATGCGCGCCGTGCTCGAGAGCGTTGGCGTGACCGACGTGCTCGCCAAGAGCAAGGGGAGCAGCAACCCCCACAACGTGGTGAAGGCCACCATCGAGGCCCTCACGAGCATGCGCGACGCCAACATGGTGTCCCGCCAGCGCGGCGTGAAACTGGAGCGTGTATTCAACGGATAACGAAAGCATCGCCGAGCGATCGGCAACGGAGGCCATGAGCAAGATCATCATCACCCAGACCAGCAGCCAGATCAAGTGCCCCGCGCGGCAGAAGGCCACCTTGAAGGCCTTGGGCCTCGGCCGCATCGGCAAGAGCATCGTGCAGGAAGGCACCGATCAGGTGCTCGGCATGGTGCGCAAGGTGGAGCACCTGGTGAGCGTGAAGCAGGCCTGAACCCTTAAGAGCGAACGACCATGGATCTGAGCAGACTGAAACCCGCAGAGGGAGCCACCAAGAAGAACAAGCGCCTGGGCCGTGGCCAAGGCAGCGGTCGGGGCGGCACCTCCACCAAAGGCCACAAGGGCCAGAAGGCCATCAGCGGCTACAACCGCAAGCGTGGCTTCGAGGGCGGCCAGATGCCGCTGACGCGCCGCGTGCCGAAATTCGGCTTCACGAACCCCACGCGCGTGGAGTACAAGGGCATCAACCTGGATGCGCTTCAGACCCTGGCCGATGCGAAGAAGCTCACCACGATCGACCCGGCCGTGCTGCGCTCCAACGGGCTGCTGGCCAAGAACGACCTGCTGAAGGTCCTCGGTCGAGGCAGCGTGACCAGCGCCTTGAGCATCAGCGCCCATGCATTCAGCGCCACCGCCAAGGCCGCCATCGAGGCACAAGGCGGCAAGGCCGAAGTCATCGCCATCGTGGCCCCCAAGGCTTAAGGAATGAAGAACCTGATCGACACGATCAAGAACATCTGGCGCATCGAGGAGCTGCGCAACCGCATCCTCATCACGCTGGGCCTGCTGCTGGTTTACCGCATCGGCAGCTTCATCATCCTGCCCGGCGTGGACAGCGCGCGCATGACCGACCCGACCACTACGGGCGGCGGCTTCGCGGAGATCCTCTCCATCTTCACCGGAGGGGCCTTCACGCGTGCGAGCATCTTCGCCCTGGGGATCATGCCCTACATCTCCGCGTCCATCATCCTCCAGCTGGCGGGCATGGCGGTTCCAGCGGTGCAGAAGCTCCAGAAGGAGGAGAGCGGCCGCCGGAAGATCAACCAGTGGACGCGTTACCTCACCATCGCCATCTGCATGCTGCAGGCACCGGGCTACATCGCTACCACGATCGAGCCGGAGGCGCGCCCCGATACGGCCTTCTGGATGTTCTCCAGCATCGTGATCCTCACGGCCAGCACGCTGTTCGTGATGTGGTTGGGCGAGCGCATCACCGAGCGCGGCCTGGGCAATGGCATCTCGCTGATCATCATGATCGGCATCCTGGCGCGTCTGCCGCAGAGCTTCGCTCAGGAAGTGGTTGGCCGCATGGGCCCCGGCGGCGGCGGCCTGGTGCTGCTGCTCGTGGAGGTGGTGCTCTGGGTGCTTATCATCGCCGGCTGCATCCTGCTGGTGCAGGGCACGCGCCGCATACCGGTGCAGTTCGCCAAGCGCGTGCAGGGCAACAAGCAGTATGGCGGCGTGCGTAACTACATCCCGCTGAAGGTGAACGCGGCCGGCGTTATGCCGATCATCTTCGCCCAGGCCATCGTGCTCATCCCCATGTACCTGGCGCAGGCGCCCATCTGGGGCAACCAGCCGCCGCAGTGGCTGATCTCCGTGGCCAACAGCCAAGGCTTCTTCTACAATTTCATGCTGTTCCTGATGGTGGTGGCCTTCACGTATTTCTACACCGCCATCACCGTGAACCCGAACCAGCTGGCCGATGACATGAAGCGCAATGGCGGCTTCATCCCAGGCGTGAAGCCGGGCAAGGCCACCGCGGGGCATATCGATGAGCTGCTCTCGCGCATCACCCTGCCGGGCGCCATCTTCCTGGGCGTCGTGGCCATCCTTCCGGCCTTCGCGGGTCCGGGCGGGCTGGGCATCAAGCAAGGCTTCGCGCAGTACTTCGGAGGAACCTCGTTGTTGATCATGGTGGGCGTGCTCCTGGACACGCTGCAGCAGATCGAGAGTCATTTGCTGATGCGTCATTACGACGGTCTGATGAAGAGCGGGCGCATCAAGGGAAGGAGTCAGGGAGCGGCCTACGGCATGGCCGGATAGATCATGGGGAGCAAGCCCCTGGTCCATCTGAGCGATGACGAGATCGCGGTATTGAAGGAGAGTTCTTTGCTTGTTGGGAAGACCTTGGCCGAAGTGGCGAAACGCATCGCCCCCGGTATCACCACCGGTGAGCTGGACCGCATGGCGGAAGAGTTCATCCGGGACAGCGGAGGGGTGCCTGGCTTCAAGGGCCTGTACGGCTGCCCGAGCACGCTGCTGATCAGCGTGAACGAGGAGGTGGTGCACGGCCTGCCCGGCGATCGGGTGCTGCGCGACGGCGACGTGGCCAGCGTGGATTGCGGCGTGCTGATGAACGGCTTCTACGGTGACAGCGCATACACCTTCATGGTCGGCGAGGTGGCCGAGCCGGTGAAGCGGCTGCTGCGTGTCACGCAGGAGTGCCTGCAGAAGGGCATGGAGGCAGCGGTGGAGAACAATCGCACGGGCGACATCGGCAACGCGGTGCAGCAGCACGCGGAGAGCCATGGCTACGGCGTGGTGCGCGAGCTGGTGGGGCACGGCGTGGGGCGCAAGCTGCACGAGGCCCCGGAAGTGCCGAACTACGGCCGCCGCGGGCACGGCGTGAAGCTGCGCACCGGCATGGTGCTGGCGATCGAGCCCATGATCAACATGGGCGTGAAGGAGGTGAAGCAGCTTGCCGACGGATGGACGGTGGTGACGCGCGACGGGAAGCCGAGCGCGCACTACGAGCACAACGTGGCGGTGCGCCCGGGAAAGGCAGAGGTCTTGTCAACGTTCAGCTACATCGAGGATGTGCTGAAGAAGAAAGGAGAGCTGGTAGGGGCTTGAGCCCAGCCAGATGAGACAGAGAAACGAAGCCGACCGCGAGGAAGGCGGAACGATAGGAATTTGAAGAACGAACGGAAGTAGATGAGCAAAGCGGGAACCATCGAGCAGGACGGCGTCATCAAAGAGGCGCTGAGCAATGCCATGTTCCGCGTGGAGCTGGAGAACGGTCACGTGATCATCGCCCACATCTCGGGCAAGATGCGGATGCACTACATCCGGATCCTGCCTGGTGACAAGGTGAAGGTGGAGATGAGCCCGTACGACCTGAGCAAAGGGCGCATCACCTTCCGATACAAGAGCTAAAGCACAAGCACCATGAAGGTCAGGGCCTCCCTCAAGAAGCGCTCCGCGGATTGCAAGATCGTCCGCCGGAAAGGGCGCCTCTACATCATCAACAAGAAGAACCCGAAGTTCAAGCAGCGTCAAGGCTGATAACCGAACGAGCATGGCACGTATCGCAGGCATAGACCTACCAAAGAGCAAGCGCGGGGCAATCGGCCTCACGTACATCTACGGCATCGGGCGCAGCACCGCGCTGGACATCCTCCAGAAGAGCGATGTGGACCCCGACAAGAAAGTGGATGAATGGACCGATGACGAACAGGCCCGCATCCGCCAGCACATCAATGAGCATGTGAAGGTGGAGGGCGCGCTGCGCAGCGAGGTGCAACTGAGCATCAAGCGCCTGGTGGACATCGGCAGCTGGCGCGGCCAGCGCCACCGCAGCGGCCTGCCCGTGCGCGGCCAGCGTACCCGCACCAACAGCCGCACCCGCAAGGGCAAGCGCAAGACCGTGGCCAACAAGAAGAAGGCGACCAAGTAAAATCAGCTGCCAATTGTCAGTTGCCAGTGGGCAGCCACTGACAACGGACAACGGACAACCGATAACTGAAGACAATGGCAAAGCAGGACAAAGGCGGTTCGGCCGCCGGCAAGAAGAAGAAGAAGAACGTGGTGGTGGAGGCCTTCGGACAGGCCCACATCCGTGCCACGTTCAACAACCTGATCGTGAGCCTCACCAACAACAAGGGCGAGGTGATCAGCTGGTCCTCTTCCGGGAAGCAGGGCTTCCGCGGCAGCAAGAAGAACACCCCGTACGCCGGCCAGGTGAGCGCCGAAGAGGCGGCACGCGAGGCCTTCGAGCTGGGCCTGCGCAAGGTGAAGGTGTTCGTCAAGGGCCCGGGCTCGGGTCGGGAGAGCGCCATCCGCGCGCTGCACAACAGCGGCGTGGAGGTCACCGAGATCATGGACATCACGCCCATGCCTCACAACGGCTGCCGTCCGCCCAAGAAGCGCCGCGTATAACCACACAACCAACCTTGTAGGGGCGCGAAGGACGCGCGCTCCGTTGTTGGTGCGGGAGAACCAAGGCCGCACCCAAATCGAAGAACATGGCACGTTACACAGGACCCAAGACCCGCATCGCGCGGAAATTCGGTGAGCCGATCCTCGGCCCCACCAAATGGATGGAGCGCAAGCCCCATTCGCCCGGCCAGCACGGCCCCAACAAGCGCCGCAAGAAGGAGAGCGAATACTCCGTGCAGCTGAAGGAGAAGCAGAAGGCCAAGTACACCTACGGCATCCTCGAGCGCCAGTTCGAGAAGATGTTCGTGACGGCCGCCAGCAAGAAGGGCATCACCGGCGAGGTGCTGCTGCAGCTGTGCGAGGCGCGCCTGGACAACACGGTGTACCGCCTGGGCATCGCCCCCACGCGCCGCGCCGCGCGCCAGCTGGTGAGCCATGGCCACATCACCGTTGATGGTGGCGTGGTGAACGTGCCCAGCTACACCCTGCGCCCGGGCCAGAGCGTGGCCGTGCGCGAGAAGAGCCGTTCGCTCGAGGCCATCACCAACAGCCTCGGCGTGAACAGCAAGCGCTTCGACTGGCTCGAGTGGAACTCCGCCAGCATGTCGGGCAAGGTGATCACCATGCCCGAGCGCGCGCAGATCCCGGAGAACATCCGCGAGCAGCTGATTGTGGAACTCTACTCGAAGTAGGAAGAGAGAAATTGTCGGTTGTCCGTTGTCAGGCAGCCGACATGCGTACTGGACAAGGCTTGACAACGGACAACGGACAACCGACAACGAACAACTTCAACCATCAACATGCCCATTCTCGATTTCCAGCGGCCCGATAAGGTCACGATGATCGAATCCGACGACAAGCGCGGCACCTTCGAGTTCCGCCCGCTCGAGCCCGGTTATGGCATCACCATCGGCAATTCGCTCCGGCGGATCCTTCTGAGCAGCCTCGAGGGCTACGCCATCACCGCCGTGCGGATCGAGGGCGTGGACCACGAGTTCACCACCATCAAGGGCGTGATCGAGGACATGACCGAGATCGTGCTCAATCTGAAGCAGGTTCGCTTCCGCCGCCAGCTCGACGATAGCAGCACCGAGCGTGTCAGCATCACGATCACCGGCAAGGACAGCTTCAGCGCTGGCGATATCGGCAAGCAGACCACCGGCTTCCAGGTGCTCAACCCGGAGCTCGTGATCTGCCACATGGAGTCGAACGTGAAGCTGCACATCGACCTCACCATCGGCAAGGGCCGCGGTTACGTGCCCGCCGATGAGAACAAGACCAACGCCCCGGTGGGCACCATCTTCATCGACAGCATCTTCACGCCGATCAAGAACGTGAAGTACACGGTGGAGAACACCCGCGTGGAGGAGAAGACCGACTACGAGAAGCTCACGATCGAGGTGATCACCGACGGCAGCGTGACCCCGAAGAACGCTTTGCAGGAGGCCGCCAAGATCCTGATCCACCACTTCATGCTCTTCAGCGATGAGCGCATCAGCCTGGAGCTGGAGGAGCGCGTGCAGGAGGAGAGCTTCGACGAGGACAGCCTGCACATGCGCCAGCTGCTCAAGACCAAGCTGGTGGACATGGATCTGAGCGTGCGCGCCCTGAACTGCCTGAAGGCCGCGGACATCGAGACGCTCGGCGACCTGGTGAGCTACAACAAGAACGACCTGTTGAAGTTCCGCAACTTCGGCAAGAAGAGCCTCACCGAGCTCGAGGACCTCGTGGAGAACAAGGGCCTGAGCTTCGGCATGAACCTGAGCAAGTACAAGCTGGATAAGGAGTAATCATTCGCAGGTTGAGGGTTGATGGTTGATGGGTTGAGGGTTGTCCCCAACTCCCAACCAGCGAACCAACCACCAACCGACAACCGGAGACAACGATGAGACACGGAAACAAGAACAACGCCCTGGGCCGGAAGAAGGCCCATCGTGGCGCGCTGCTGAGCAACCTCGCGGTATCGCTGATCGAGCACAAGCGCATCGAGACCACCCTGGCCAAGGCCCGGGCCCTGCGCCGCTTCGTGGAGCCGATCATCACCCGGAGCAAGGACGATAGCACCACCAGCCGTCGTATGGTCTTCGCCGACCTGCAGAGCAAGGAGGCCACGGCGCAGCTCTTCCGCGATGTGGCGCCCAAGGTGGCCGAGCGCCCCGGAGGCTACACGCGCATCATCAAGCTCGGCAACCGTTTCGGCGATGCCGCCGAGATGGCCATGATCGAGCTGGTGGACTTCAACACGGTGTATACCAAGGAGAAGGCGAGCGCCGATGCCAAGAAGACGCGCCGCAGCCGTCGTAGCCCAGCGAAGAAGGCCGATGGCGCCACCGAGGCGAAGCCGGAAGCCGGCGCCGACGAGGCAAAAGGCGAGTAAGCCAACCAGAAGGATTCGAAGACGAGGGCGCCGTACTGCGGCGCCCTCGCTCTTTTCAACAGCTGTGGAAGATCACCGGATGCACGCTCGGCCCGGTCGGGTATCTTCGCGCCGCGAACCGCTATGCTCACCAGTCAGCGCCCTCACGCTCTCCTGCTCCTTGCTGATGGGACACTCTTCAAGGGCCGCGCGATCGGAGCCCAAGGCACTGCGGTCGGCGAGATCTGCTTCAACACCGGCATGACCGGGTACCAGGAGATCTTCACGGATCCCAGCTATACCGGGCAGATCATGGTCATGGCCTCTCCGCATATCGGGAACTACGGCGTGAAGGATGGCGAGGAGGAGAGCGCGAAGGCGAGCATCGCCGGACTGGTGGTGAAGAAGTTCAGCGAGGTGTGGAGCCGGCCCGGGGGATCGGGTCCGCTCGATGCCTTCCTGCAGCGGCATGGCATCGTGGGCATCAGCGATGTGGATACACGGAAGCTCGTGCGCCATATACGTGACCATGGCGCGCAGAACGCCGTGATCAGCAGCGTCGAGTCGGATGTCGAAGCGCTGCGCCAGCGGCTCGCATCGGCCCCCAGCATGCAAGGGTTGGAACTCTCCAGCCGCGTGAGCACCGCGCAGCCATATGAAGTCGGGACTTCGGGCTCGGACCATCGCGTGGCCTTGATCGATTTCGGCGTGAAGCGCAACATCGAGCGATGCCTCGTGGAGCGCGGCTGCCTGGTCCGGGTGTTCCCCATGACGAGCGCCATCGAGGAGATCCTGGCATGGAAGCCCCACGGAATCATGTTGAGCAACGGTCCGGGCGACCCGGCAGCGATGCTGGGCAGCGTGGGCCTGGTGAAGCGCGTGATCGATTGCGGCACACCGGTCTTCGGCATCTGCCTGGGCCATCAGCTGATCGCCGAGAGCCTGGGCATGCGCACCGAGAAGATGCACCACGGGCATCGCGGGATCAATCACCCGGTGAAGGACCTGACCACCGGGCGCGACGAGGTGACCTCTCAGAACCATGGATTCGTGGTGAACCGCGCCGATGCGGAGGCCCACGCCGAGGTGGAGATCACCCATGTGCACCTGAACGATAACAGCATCGCTGGCCTCCGCCTGAAGGCGCGTCCGGTCTTCTGCGTGCAATATCACCCGGAAGCCGGGCCTGGCCCTTACGATAGCCGTTACCTCTTCGACCGATTCGTGCAGCTCATGCGCGAGCATAAGAACATCGCTCGTCCCGTTCACCAGAACGCCTGACGAAACCTACCCCAACACCCTTTAATCCCAGACATCGGAATGGGTTTGATAGCCAAGATCCACGCTCGGGAGATCCTTGATTCACGTGGCAACCCGACCATCGAGGTGGATGTATGGACGGACAACGGGCACATGGGCCGTGCTGCGGTGCCCAGCGGAGCCAGCACCGGCGCGCATGAGGCGGCCGAGCTGCGCGATGGGGACAAGAAGCGGTACCTAGGCAAAGGCGTGACCAAGGCAGTGGAGCATGTGAACCAAACCTTGAATGGCGAACTGAACGGCGCGTTGGTGACCGAGCAGGGCATGATCGATCGTGCATTGGTCGCGCTGGATGGCACACCCAACAAAGGCAATCTCGGCGCGAATGCCATCCTGGGCGCGAGCCTGGCGGTGGCCAAGGCCGCAGCGAGCGAAGCAGGCTTGCCGCTGTACCGGTATGTGGGCGGCGTCAACGGCTGCACACTGCCCGTGCCCCTGATGAACATCCTCAACGGCGGCGCCCACGCCGATAACAAAGTGGATGTGCAGGAGTTCATGATCATGCCGATCGGCGCGAAGCGCTTCAGCGATGGCCTGCGCATGGGTGCCGAGGTCTTCCATGCGCTGAAGGCCGTGCTGAAGAAGAAGGGCCTGAGCACCAACGTGGGCGACGAGGGCGGATTCGCCCCCGACCTGCCCAGCAACGAGGATGCGCTGAAGCTGGTGATGCAGGCGATCGAGACCGCGGGCTACAAACCGGGTGACGACATCGTGCTGGCATTGGATTGCGCGAGCACCGAGTTCTACAGCGCGGAGAAGAAGCGCTACACCTTGGAGAGCACCGGTGACTCGCTCACCAGCGATGAGATGGTGGCCATGTGGGCCGATTGGAGCAAGCGATACCCGATCGTGAGCATCGAGGATGGCATGAGCGAGGATGATTGGGACGGTTGGAAGAAGCTCACCGAGGCCATCGGCGATCGCGTGCAACTCGTGGGGGACGACCTTTTCGTGACCAATACGAAGCGGTTGTCCGAAGGCATTGAGAAGGGCATCGCCAACAGCATTCTGGTGAAGGTGAACCAGATCGGAACGCTCACCGAGACCATCCAGGCGGTGGAGATGGCGCACCGCGCGCGCTACACGAGCATCATGAGCCACCGAAGCGGGGAGACGGAGGACAGCACCATCGCCGATCTGGCCGTGGCCCTGAATTGCGGCATGCTCAAGACCGGCAGTGCCAGCCGCAGCGATCGGATCGCCAAGTACAACCAGCTGCTGCGTATCGAGGAGCAACTGGGTGGCGCGGCGACCTACCCAGGTCGCAGCTTGCGATACGTTGGCTGAGCGTTATTGGCTCAGCTCGATGTAGCGATCCAGGAGGACCTGCTCCAGCGCTTGCCCGTTAGCCAAGGCCTCTTGGGCCGAAGTCGCCGTGGAGGCTGAATCGCGCAGTTGAAGCACGCGCTTGCCGAGATTGTCCCACACCACGGTCTGACTGGAATCGGCGTAGCCGAAGCCATCATCGAAGGTCCAGAACGCGAAGTGCGGAGCGCCGGGCGCGAGGAGATCATTACTCCATTCAAAGCGGTCGGCGGGAAGCCCGAGCTGCCCGAGCAGGGTGGCGGCGAAATCCACATGGCAGCCGTAGGTGGCAACACGCTGGCCGCGCAGCTCGGGCTTCAAGGCGCCACCCGTGATCAAGAAGGGGATGCGATGCCGCTCGGCGGTGTGGTTGCCCCGATGATGCGGGAGGTAGTGGCCATGGTCGGCGACGATGAAGATCAGCGTGCGGTCGTACCACGGCTGGTGCTGGCATGAACCGATGAAGGCCGCGAGGGTGCGGTCGGTGTAGTGCACGGCGTTGCGGTACATCTGCGCATCGTCGTTCCCCGGGAAACCCTCATCCACCGGCACGTCGAAGGGCTCATGGCTGGTGCTGGTCATGATCGTATGGAAGAACGGCTCCTGGGCCCGCTCCGCGCTGCGCAAGTGGAAGGCGAAGAGCTCTTCATCGTATGCGCCCCATTCGGTCCTGCGCGTGATGGGGAATGAATGCTCATCGTGGATCACATCGAAACCCATGGACTCCAGGTAGGAGCGCGTGTTGGCGAAGGTGGCGTCGCCGGCGTACCAGTACGCGGAACGATAGCCCGCTGAATCGAGTACGTTCACCAGGCTGGGCAGGCGATCGAACTTGCCGTACTGCCTGATGATGGTGGTCTTCGGCTGCGAAGGGAAGGCGCTGATCAAGGCGCACAAGCCTTGTTCGGTCCGGAAGCCGGTGGAGTAGAAGTTGGTGTACAGCAATCCGTCGTCGGCGAGGCGGTCCATGCCGGGTGTCACGCCGGAATCACCGCCGAGCACGCCTACCACATCGGCTGTCCAGCTCTCCAGCATCACCAGCACCACGTTGGGCCGCTCGGTGTCGCTGATCCGCTTCCGCTGCGAGTTGCTGCGCTGGTGCAACCGGGCGAATCGATCCGCAGCGTCGTCAGCGCTCATGTATGCGTACGGATTCGATGCGATCTGCGGCGGCTCCGCTAGCAGCACGATCACGTTCCATACGCCGTTCATGGCGCTGAGGTTCAAGATCGGGTGCACGCTGTGGTAGCTCCAGCTACGATCGATCGGGTAATCCTGCACGCCGCCTCGCATGCCCAGCAGCATGAGCCCAGGCACAAGCACGGCAGCAGGCACGATGTGCAGCAGGGATCGCGTGCGGAAGGAGCGCCCGTGATCGATACGGGAGAGCATGAACCACATGAGCAGGGCCTGCGCGAGCATGATCACCAGCAGCTGCCCCGGATGCGCGCCGGATGCCGCAGCCAAGGCCTCATCGGGATAGAGCAGGTAGGAGAGGGCCTTGTGGTTGACCTTGGTGCCCCACGAGCGGAAGAGGCCGATGTCGCTCACATGCACGAAGCAAGTGAGCAGCACGGCAGCGATCAACCAGACCCGTGTCGCGATCACTGGCCAACGGCGGTCCGTGAAGAGCCGAACGATCCCGAGCAAGGCGACTGGCAGCGTGAGGTAGCATGCCGCAGCCAGATCCATGGGCAGCGCGCGCCGCAACGCGGTGACCAGCGCGCCGCTTCCGATACCGGCCAGGTCGCCCGGTTGGAAGAAGAGGAAGCAAAGCTGCTGAATGAGGAAGAGCAGGATCCAGCAGAGAATGATCCGCACGAGATACCCGATGAGCGCGCGCATGGCCGAAGGAGCGGAAGAGCGTTAGTGCCTCACCATCAAACGTCCCACGTGCTCCGCAACGCCATCGGCACCGGTGTAGCGCACGACATACGCGCCGGGCGTGAGCCCTCTGATATCCAACGTGGCGGACGCGCCGCGCACGGGTTCCCAAAGAGCCAAGCGGCCTTTCCCATCGAGCACGGCGATGATCCCGCTGAGCGTGAGCCCCTGTGATTGGAGCAGCACCTGGTCTGATGCGGGATTCGGTTGCAGGGACCATTCCCGCGCGGATGCGCGCTCCATCACGCCCACGGCGCTCTTACGCCAGGCCAGGCAGTACTCGCCTGCGCGTATCCCGTTCACATCGATGCGGCCGCTGCGGTCCACCACGCTGCCAAGCACATTGAGCGTTTGGTCCGGATGCAGCGCCCACGGCCAACGCGCGTCTGGGCGGTAGAGGATCACCAGGCTGTCCTCGCGGAACGTGATGCCCTCGAAGTCCTGCATCAAGCCGCTGTCGAAAGCGATGGCTGGCGCGGCATGGCCATCGTAGGTGAAGCGAGCGCTGAGGTCGGCCTCCTCGGGAATGTTCCCGATGATCCGCCAGTAACGGTCCGGCGATACCACGTAGGCGAAGGCCTCCTCGGTCTGCGGATCGGAAGGCACCCAATATTCCTCCAACCGAAGCTTGAACGAAGAAGGGGTGCTGTTCACCGTGATGCGCAGATCGGCGTTGGGGTAGATGCGCGTGGCCGGGCCAGCGAGCGAATCGGTATCGAAGGTCTGGGCCAGGCTCAGGCGCTCATCCGTGTTGAAGTAGGCCCATCGCGGCGGGAACGGCGGGGCAGCCGTGGCCGTGCAGGTGGCATCGCCCAGCATCACAGGCTGCGGGCTTGTCCACACCTCGCCGTTGGGTCCCATGAAGGAAAGCGTCACCGGCACGTTGTGGTAAGGCGAGGCCGGCCCGCGCTGTTTCTGCTGCACGAAGACCGTGGTAGGGTAGCTGCCATCGGGCTGCATGGCGCCCACGGCCAGCGAATCCGTCTCAAAGGCCGCCCAGCCTGGCTGCAGCACCCAATCGGCAAAGAAGTCGGTGAGCGGCACGCCCGTGGTGAGTTCCAGGTGATCGCGCAGCTCCGCCGTGTTCACATCGCTGAAGGCGTGCGTGGTGAGCAGGCTGGTGAGACCGACACTGAAGAGGCTGTCGCCCATGTAGCTGCGCAGGCTGTGGAGCACGTCCGCGCCCTTGTTGTAGGTATGCTCGCCGTAGGTCCATTCCTGTGGCATGTCAGCCAACGCCCACCAGCCTTCATCCTCGATGTGCGCCTTCAGCAGCATGTTGCGGTGGTTGCCGCGCACCTTGTTCATGTACGCGGTGCTGCCACCCAGCGCTTCATAGAAGAGGTAGGAGAGGTATTCGGCGAAGCCTTCGTTGATGTACATCTCCTCGGCGCGTTCACAGGTGATCAGGTCTCCGAACCAATGGTGGGCGAGCTCATGCGCCATGATGTTCTGGTAGGAGAGGGAGCCGTCGGCGATGCTCGCGGGGTAGTGGATGGAGGTGGCATGTTCCATGGCACCCTGCGGGGTGAGCACATAACCCACGCGGTTCCAGCGGTACGGGCCGAACCAATCCTCGAACCGGTCGAAGGCCACCTGCAGGTTGGTGAAGGAATTCTTCATGGCGGTGGTGTCCGTTGGCCGGGCCACGAGTGTCACCGGCACGGATGACCCAGCGATGCTCATGAGCGTGTCGCGCACCACGGCGTAGTTCGATGCGGCAACGGATGCGAGGTAGGCAGGCATCGTCTCCTCGATGGACCAATGACGCGTGCGGGTGCCGGGCGTGGGCTGCCACTCGGCGATCAGATGGCCGTTGCACCAGGCGTTCCAAGCCGATACCGTGGTGACGATGAACTCGTAGGTGCACCGCTCGACGAAGTTGTCCACGCAGGGAAACCAGGCGCGTCCGTAGGAATGCGGTACGCTGGTGAAAGCCACGCCCAGGTTGTAGCTGTACTGGCCGGTGGTGTAGAAGCCTCCGAATCCGCTGGCATCCAGGGTGGGATCGCCGCTGTAATGCACGGTGAGCACCACGGTATCCGTCGTGTTGAAGGCGGTCGGCAGCTCAATGGCCAGGTCGAAGCCGGTTTGCGTGAAGCTGAGCGGCTGCGCACCGAGGATCACGGAATCAACTTGAAGAGCGAGCAGCTGAAGGGGCAGTTCCGAAAGGCCATCGATACGGGGCGTTGCCCTCACCTCGCACGCTCCGCGGATGTTGTTGCCAAGGGTGAGGTCCAGGGTGATGCGTTCGTGCAGCAGGTCCCACGGCCAGGGATCGGCGTCGCGGGCGGCCTTGGCGCCGAGCGCTCCTTGCTTGGAGGAGCGGCAATCGTGCTGCGCCACGAGGTGATAGGGGAAGGTGCTCCCGAGCAGGACCAAGAACAAGAAAGCGAGCAAGCGGGACAGAATGGGGGGGCAAGGCATACAGCAAATGTACCCGCGCGGAGGCTGGGGCGCACGGCGCTGTCCGCCGCGTAGGATTCCTACCTTTGGATGACGGCCTTGGGGTCGCAACCACCTCCCGGATGAAACCCAGCACCGAGCTCTTCGACCTGATCAAATCACTCTCCAAGTCGGAGAAGCGCTTCTTCAAGCTGCACAGCGCCTTGCAGAGCGGCCCGAAGAACTACCTGCGGATCTTCGATGCGATCGATAAGCAGAAGGCCTACGATGAGGAGGGCTTGAAGAAGCTGTTCGCGAAGGAGACCTTCATCAAGCACCTGCCTTCGGAGAAGAACCATCTGTACAAGCTCATCCTGAAGGCGCTGCGGGCCTACCACGCCGAGAGTTCGGTGAGCGGGATCCTGAAGCAGGAGATCAAGAACATCGAGATCCTCTATCAGAAGGCGCTGTATACCGAGTGCAACAAGCTGCTGCACCGCGCGAAGCGCATCGCCAAGGAGAATGAACGGTTCTACTACTGGTTCGAGCTGCTCAACTGGGAGAAGATGCTGCTGGAGGAGGCTTACGAGAGCGGCGAGTTCACCAAGGACCTCGATGCCTTGATCGAGGAGGAGCGCGACGTGATCGAGAAGCTACGGAACCTGGCGGCCTATCACATCCTCTACTCCAAGATCAACTATGTCTTCCGCAGTGGCGGGTACGTGCGCACCGATGAGGAGCATGCCATGGTGGAGGAGATCAGCGAGCACCCGCTGATCAAAGGGAAGAACACGGCCTTGAGCAAGCGCGCGGCCACCATCTGCTACTACACCCAGGGTTTCTGCCAATGGGCCAAGCGCGACTGGGCCACAAGCCTGGAGAAATTCAAGCGCGTGAAGCAGATCCTGGATGACCAGCCAGCGATCCGGGGCGACCTCACCAAGCGCTACATCCGCACCCTGCAGTACATCATCAATGGCGAGATCGAGCTGGGCGATCTGGGTCAGGCGCGGGAGCACATCAAGCACCTGCGCTCATTGCCCTCCGACCCGGGCTTCAGCGGCATGAACACCGAAGTGCAGGTGTTCGCGGCGAGCTACCTAAGCGAGCTGAGGCTGCTCGATCGGAGCGGGGAGCACGAGAAGGCCGTGGCGATGGCTCCTGAGATCGTTGCGGGCATGGAACGGTTGGCGGGCCACCTGCACAAGGAGCATGAGCTCGAGTTCGAATGGTGCCTGGCTTGCGCGCATTTCGGGGCAGGCCAGATGAACAAGGCGCTCTTCTGGCTCAACAAGGTGCTGAATGATCCGGAGCCCGCCCTGCGCCAGGATATCTTCACGTACGCCCGTCTCTTCAACCTGGTGGTGCACTATGAGCTGGGCAACTACGACCTGCTCGGCTACATCGTGCGCAGCACGCAGCGCTTCCTGGGCAAGCGGCAGCGGGCGCATGAGGTGGAGAACCTGATCATCGAGCAGATCAAGAAGCTGGCGCGCGCGAACGATCCGGCAACGAAACGGGACCTCTTCCGTTCCCTGTATGAGCAGCTGGCGGTTCTGCTGAAGGATCCCGGGGAGAGCTTGGTGCTGAAGTACTTCGATGTGCTATCCTGGGCCGAGAGCCATGTGCTCGGCTTGCCCTACAGCGAGGTGGTGCGCAGGAAGGCACTGGCGGAACAGCGCGCTAGCGGGTCTCGCTGATCGCTTCCGTGATCCGGGTGACCTTGAACTCGGTGCGGCGGTTGGCCTGGTGCTCCTCCTCGGAGCAATCCACGCCATCTCGGCAGCCATTCACCAGGTTACGCTCGCCATAGCCGCGCGCGGTGAGGCGCTCGGCGGGCACGCCCATGCGCACCAGATAGTCCACGGCGCTCTTGGCCCGGGCATCGCTCAGCAGCAGGTTGTAGGTGTCGCTCGCGCGGCTGTCGGTGTGCGATCCCAGTTCGAAGCTCATGCTCGGGTTGTCGATGAAGAGCCGCGCGATGTGGTCCAGCTCCACTGCGGCATCGGGCCTGATGTCCCAGCGATCGTAATCGTAGTAGATGTTCTCGATCACGATCGGTTTGTCCACCACCACGCGGCGCATGCGGAACTCCTCCTCGTACACGCGGCTCGTACGCTGCCCTTCGGTGCTCACCTTCCGGCTCTCGGTGAATACGCCGTCCTTGCTCGCCATCACCTCGTACACCTTGTCCAGCGTGAGGGGCAGCGTGACGCTGCCATCGGAATCGGTGAAGAGCTGGATGGGCTCGGGGAGCGAAGGCTCGAGCAGGCGCACTTCCGCGCCTGCCATGGGCGAACCGTCTTCCTCATCGAGGAGGGTGGCGTGCAGCAGTAGGGTGGGGTCGTTCGTGGTGAAGCGGTAGATGCCATCGAGCCCGGAGCGGTTGCTGCTCAGGTAGCCGCTGCGGCCATCCTGAAGGAGCACGAAGCCGAAATCGTCATGTACGGTATTGACCGGATAGTTCAGGTTCTCCGGTCGGCTCCATTCACCATCGGAAAGGGTGCTCCGGAAAATGTCCAGACCGCCCAGGGAGCGATGCCCGTTGGAGGAGAAGTACAGCGTGTCGTTGCGCAGCACGGGGAACATCTCATTGGCGGAGGTGTTCACCGTGGGGCCGAGATTGCGCGGCATGCCCCATCCTTCGGCGGTACGCTCGCATACGTAGATGTCTGTTCCGCCCAATCCGCCGGGCATATCGCTCACGTAGTAGAGGCGGCTGCCATCGGCGCTGAGGGCGGCATGGCCCGCGGAGAAGTCGTATCCATTGTAAGCGAAGGAGCTCACCTTGCCCCAGCTTCCGTCATGCTGCTTCTCGGCGCGGTAGAGCATGAGGTGGCTGGTGCTGTTCTCATCCTTGTTGAGGCGGAAGCGGTAGTAATCGCTCCGGGTGAAGTACATCGTCGATCCATCGGCGCTGAGCACCGCAGGGCCGTCATGGAAGCGTCCGTTCACCTCACCGGGCAAGGGCTGGGCGCTCACCTCGGCTCCGGCATCGGCGGTGTACAGGTCCAGGAAGGAGGCGCCATTCCACGGATTGTGCAGGCCGGCCTGCTGCGCCTTCTCCGCCGCGAAGAGAATGCTGTTGCCGTAGGGGACGGCGCAGAACGCGCTGAGCACGCCTTGGATGCGCACCGGTGTGATCGTGTACAGCGTGGTATCCACGAAGAAGGCATCGCGATCGGCGATGGCCATGCCCAGTTCACGGATCACAGGATCCTCGGGCTGCTCGATGAGCACGCGCTCGAGCATCGCAGCCGCTTCGCCGGGGCGGTTCATACCGAGCAGGGCACGCCCGTAGTGGGTCGCATCGGTGCCATTCAGCGGCGAGATCCGTTCGGCGAAGGCGTACCAATCAACGGCTTTGGCGGGATTGTTCAGCTGGCGGTAGCTGTCGGCGGCGCGCAGGGCTACGGCGCGGTCGTTGATTTGAGCGAGGGCCTTCTCGTAGCGGCACGCTGCATTCGCATAGGCCATGCGATCGTAGGCTTTGTCGGCTTGCACGAGCTGTTGCTGCGCGCAGCCGATCAGGATCACCCCTGGGAGGAGAGAGAGGATGTTCTTGTTGGACATGCGATCAGAAGTAACGAGGGGTCTTGATCCGGATGAGGTCGCGGCCGAAGTCGAATCCGAGCATGACCTCGTGGCTGCCTTGCGTGTAGTCGCGGAGGCGTGAGGTGGTCATGTCGTACGCGTAGCCGATGCGCAGCTGCGGGTTCACCTGGTATTCCATCATGCCCACGAGGGCGTCGCCCGTGCGGTAGCCGAGCCCGAACCACACGCGCTCGCGGTAGAGCATGTTGCAGTTCACATCGGCCTCCAGCGGCGCGGCGGGCTCGTACTTCACCATGCAGCTCGGCTTGATGTCGAGCGATTCGCCCAGCGGGAAGACCTTGCCTGCGGTGAAGTAGTAGTGCTGCGTGAAGTAGTGCTGCAGGGCCTGCGGCGCATCCATGGTGATGCGGCCATCCGCTGCGTAGATCGTGGGAATGCTCAGGCCCACGTAGCTGGTGGCATCGTACCAGTAGAGCCCGAAGCCGAACTTGCCCACGGGGGCGTTGGTGATGTCGGCCTGGTAAAGGGGATCGTTCGCATCCCAATAGCGCAGTTCGCTCACGCGGGCGCTGTACATCGAGAGGCCGGCGCGCAGGCCAAGGGCCAGCCTGCTGCGCTTGCCCACGCGGAGGTGGTAGGCGTAGTGGCCGCTCATGTCGAGGTCGCGGCTGATGCCGATCTGGTCGTGCACCAGCGAGAATCCCAGGCCCATCTTATTGCCCATCAGGGGGCCATCGATCGCCAGCATGCTCGTGCGCGGCGCGCCTTCCACCTGCACCCATTGCGCGCGGTGGAGCAAACTGCTGCTCACGTAGCCATGGCTGCCTGCGTAAGCGGGGTTCAGGAAGAGCCCGTTGAACATGTACTGGCTCACCATCACCTCCTGCTGCGCGGAGACGATGCCCGTGGTGGCCAGCAGGCCCAGCGCGGCGAGCGTTCTCATGGTTTTCATGGCGGGGTGCATGTTCAGCGGCGCAGGTCCACGTACCCCTGAAGGATACGCTCGCCCTTGTTGATGTTGAGGATCACGAAGTAGGTGCCGTTCGGCAGGGGCTCGCCGCTGCTGTTATCCCCGGCCCAATCGTTCTTGTAGTTGAGCTGGTCGTACACCACGTTGCCCCAGCGGTTCACCACGGTGAGGATGTTCGATGCATAGGCATCGAGTCCTTGGATGAAGAAGAGCTCGTTGTAGCCATCGCCGTTCGGCGTGAAGCCGGTGGGCATCACCAGGTCGTCGGGATCACGGAGCACCACGGTCTGTTCGGCGGTGCAGCCGTTGGCGTCGGTGACGGTTAACGTGTACGTTCCTGCGGGCAACTGGCTCAGCGCATCGCTGCCAGCGCCGGTGCTCCATGCAAAGGCATAGGGAGCGGTGCCGCCGATGACCTCCACGCCGATGCTGCCATCGGATGCGTTATGGCTGCTCACCTCGTACCCGTTGGGGTATGCGCTGGTCTGCGTGCTGATGCTGATGGCCGGGCTCTCGGGCACGGTCCACGTCTCCTCCCAGGTGCAGCCGTTCGCATCGGTGACTTGCACGGCGTAGCTGCCTCCGCTGAGCGCGTAGAGGTCCTCATCGGATATGCCGTTGCTCCAAACGAAGGCGTATGGCGCTGTGCCGCTGAGCATGTTCAGGTCGATGGCGCCCGATGCGTTGCCATGGCAGAGCACCGGTGTCACGAGGCCCTCGCCCGAGACCGCCGGGGAGGTGGCGATCGTCGCGCTCGTGCTGGCGCTGCATCCGTTGGCGTCCGTCACCGCCACTTCGTACGCGCCAGCGCCGATACCGGAGAGGTCCTCCGCCGCGCTGCCGGTGTTCCACAAGAAGGCATAGGGTGCCGTTCCGCCGGCCACGCTCAGGTCGATGCTGCCGTTGTTCAGGCCGCACGCCGCATCAACAGGAGCTGCTGTCGTGGTAAGGGCCTGGGGTTCGATTAGGGTGATGCATTGCTGGGCCGCGCACGCGTTGGCATCGGTGACCTGCAGGCAGTATTCGCCGGCCGTGAGTGCATTGATGGTGATGTCGGTGGAGGTGAAGCCATTTGGCCCGCTCCATTGCGTCGTGTAACCGCCCGCTCCTCCCGTTACGCTGCTGTTGATGCTGCCATCGGCAAGGCCGGCGCAGGAGATGTTCATACCACCGGCGAACGTGTGGGCATCGAGTGCGATGGCGATGGGATCGGGCGCTGAGACGATGTGCGCCTCGGTCAGCTCGCAGCCGTTCATGTCAACGAGCGTGAGCACGTATGTGCCCGCACCGAGGCCTTGCAGGTTCGCGTCGCTCGAGGTGAAGCCATCCGGGCCGGCCCAGCTGATGCCGTAGCCGCCATTGCCGCCTCCGTAGCTCAGGTCGATGGCGCCATCCATCGCCGTGGGGCAGCTCACGCCGAATCCATTGTGGTCGGTGAGCGAGACGGAAGCGTGCAGCGCGCTGTCCGGTTGCGTGAGCGTGACCGTGGTGGAGTACACGCACTGGTTGGCGTCGATCACCACGAGTTCGTAGTTGTAATCGCCGGCAGGCAGCCCGCTGATGTCCTCGCTGTTGAACGCCAGGCTATCCGGTCCGCGCCAGTCGAAGGTGTAGGGACCGCTTCCGCCAGAGACGGTGGCATCGATCCATCCATCGCTCGCTCCGTAGCAGCTCACGTTCGTGCCGCTCGGATATACGCTCACGCTCAGCACGGCATCCACCTGCGTATCGGGTTCGGCGAGCGTTACCAATGTGTCCATGGCGCAGCCGTTCACATCGGTGATGGTGATGGCGTAGTCGCCGGCCACCAGGTGCTGATTGCTCAGCGCGGTGGAACTGAAGCCGCCGGGTCCATCGATCGCTACGGTGAACGGAGTGCTTCCACCGCTGGGCGTGAGCTCGATGGCTCCGCTGCTATCACCTACGCATTGCAGGTTGTACAGGCCGTAGAAGGAGACATAGGTGCCGCTTGTGATCGGCGCGGGTCCGGGTAGCGCGGCGCTGAAGGTGCCGGTGCAGCCCAGTCCATCGGTGATCGAGACCATGTACGTGCCGGTCACCAGGCCGCTGGGATCCTCATCCGCGCTGCTGAAGGCATTCGGGCCAGACCATGCGAAGGAGTAGGGCGCGCCACCGCCGGTTACGGTAAGGTCTATGCTGGCCGCCGCGTCCGTAGGGCAGGTATTGGAAGTGAACGTGAATGCCGCGGCGATCGGCTCAGGAGCGGCAAGGCTGAAGCTCTCGGTGACCATGCATCCGTTGGCGTCGATCACGGTGAGCTCATAATCGCCTGCGGCGAGATCACTCAGTGTCAGGGCCGTGCTGGTGAAACCATCCGGTCCGGTCCATCCGATGTGGTATTGTGGTGTGCCGCCCGCGATGGAGAGCGATACGATTCCGTCGTTGCCGTTGCAGCTCACCGGGAATCCGCCTTGGTCCAGGATGTCGAGCTGCACATCGAGCGGCGCGGGTTCCTCCAGGATGATTGAAGCTGAACCGGTGCAGCCGTTCGCATCGGTGGCCTGCACGGTGTAAGATCCGCTGGCGAGGCTGATGATGCCAGCATCGGTGCTCGTGAAGCCGTCGGGCCCGCTCCACACATACGTGTATGCGGGGGTGCCGCCGATGGCCGATGCGGTGGCGTTGGCCACGCTCAAACCGGCGCAAGGAATGCTATAGCCGCCGCTGTAGGTCGTGCTGCCGATGTTCACCGCGACAGGCGCAGGTTCGGTCAACGTGATGCTCTGAGCCGAGGTGCAGCCGTTGGCATCGATCATCGATAGGGTGTACGCACCGGCCGCGAGCATGCTCAGGTCGGCATCTGTGGACGTGAATCCGGAAGGGCCGTTCCAGGCCAGGGTGTAAGGCGCGGTGCCGCCGGAGATCGTCGATGCGATGCTGCCGTCATTCGCGCCGGCGCAGGTGATGCTGGTACCGCCGGTTGCCTGCGAGGCGAGCAGTTCCACTTGGAACGTGCTGGGCGCGTTGAGCGTGTAGCTGGCCTCCGCCTCGCATCCGTTCGCATCGGTGACCGTTACGGTGTAGCTGCCGGCGCCGATGCCGACCAGGTCCTCATCGGTGCTGCCGTTGCTCCAGAGGTAGGTGTACGTACCAGTGCCGCCGCTCACGTCCAGGCTGATGCTGCCGTCGGTCGCCCCCGCACAGGTCACAGCGCTTCCGTTGATATCCGATATCGTGGCGACAAGGCTCAGCGGAGCCGGTGCGTTCAGAACGATGAAGGCTTGCGCAGCGCAGCCGTTCGCATCGGTGATGCTCGCTTGGTACGCGCCGGGCTGCAGCGCGGAGATGTCCTCAGCATTGCTGCTGTACCCGAGCCCATTGGTCCAGGCCACGGTGTACGGCGCTACGCCGCCGCTGATGCCCAGGTCGATCTCGCCGTCGTTGGCAGCAGCGCAAGAGATGGTGCTTCCACCGGCATAGAGGTAGGGATTCACGTTAGTGCTGATCACCTCCGGTTCCACGATCGAGGTGGTCGCGCTCATGGTACAGCCGTTCGCATCGGTTACCGTGAGCGTGTAGTCGCCCGGTGCGAGGTCGGCGATGTCCGCATCGGTGGCGGAGAAGCCATCCGGACCGCTCCACAGGTAAGCGAAGGGTGCGGTGCCGCCGCTGTTCGCGCTGGTGATGCTTCCGTCCGCCGCGCCGTTGCAGCTCACGCCGAATCCGTTGTGATCGGAGACCGAGAGCACGGTCTCGAGCGGTTGCGGGGCAGTCAGCTCGAAGGCTTCGGTCCACGAGCACCCGTTGGCATCTGCAACGGTGAGGGTGTAGGTGCCCGCGCCCAAACCGATGAGGTCCTCATCGGTGCTGCCGAAGCCGGACTGGCCCACCCACGCGAAGGAGTATGGCGCGGTACCGCCGGTGACTTCAGCATCGATGCTTCCATCCATGGCGCCCGCGCAGCTCACGCCGCTGCCGAGGTACGCGCTCAGGGTGGCGACCACCTGCAGCGAGCCTGGTTGCGTTACGGTATGGTCGCTCTCAAGCGTGCACCCGTTGGCGTCGGTCATGGTCAAATGATACGCGCCCGCACCAACGCCGGAGATGTCTTCCGTGGCAGCAGCGAATCCATCGGGACCGCTCCATGAGAAGCCGAGCGATCCGGTGCCGCCAGCTGCACTGATATCAATGGCGCCATTCGGGGATCCTTGGCATTCAGCGGGTGTCACCGAAGCGCTCACCGTCATGGCCGCGGGATCGGTGAGGGTGAAGGAAGTGTCGTATGCGCAGCCCAAGCCATCGAAGGCATGCAGGTGGTACGTGTCAGGATCCAGGCCCGTGGGGTCCTCGATGCCCGTGAGGTTGCCTTGCGTATCGGTCCAGTGATGCGTGTAGGAGGGGAAGCCGCCGCTCATGGTCAGGTCCACGGAAGCATCGGCTGCTCCCGCGCAAGAGATCGGGCTGATCACCAGCTGCACCACCAACGGGCTGTCTGGACCGATGATGCTGAAGTGATGGAGCTTGGGTGTGTCGCAACCGTTGTTGTCGGCGATCTGCACCCAGTGGTCGCCAGGGCTCAGTCCCGTGGCCGTGAGTCCGGTCTGCGGCGGTGTGGTGAGCCAGGTGATGGTGTACGAACCGCCTCCGCCCGTTACCGCAACCGTGGCAGCGCCATCATTCTGCCCGAAGCAGCTCACGTGGCTGATATCCTCGAAGGTGGCCTGAATGCCGGCGCTCGGTTGATTCACGGTGGCATCGGCGGTGGCGGTGCAGCCGTTCGCATCCATCACGCTGACGGTGTACGTGCCGGCGATCAGATTCACGGCATCGGCCACGTTCTGCGCCGGCGCGCTGTTCCATGAATACGAGTAGGGAGCGGTTCCACCCTGAGCCAGCGCCGAAGCGGTGCCGCTGGCAGCTTCATAACACAGCACATCGGAAACCGAGGTGATGCTGACGGCCAGCGCTTCGGCGGGTTGAGCGATCACCGCGCTTGCAAGGGCGGTGCACCCATTCGCGTCGGTGATCGTGCAATCCCAGCTGCCTGCGGTCAAGGCCGACGCGAGTGGTCCGCTCTGCGCGGGGCTCGGTGACCACGAGTAGGTGTAGGGCGCGGTGCCACCGGAAGCCTGCGCGCTGGCTGAGCCATCGTTCGAGCCGAAGCAGCCCACATCGGTAAGCACGGTTGTAGAGCCGGCAAGCAGCGCAGGCTGCGTGAGTGTGACAGCGGCGCTCGCGGGGCAGCCATTCGCGTCGGATAGGTTGAGCGTATAGGTTCCCGCTCCAAGGCCACTGATGTCCTCCGAGCTCGCGTTGAATCCACCGGGTCCGGTCCAAGCCAGATTGTATCCCGCCAGTCCACCGCTGATCGATGCGTCGATGGCGCCGTTCGTTGCGCCGAAGCAGGTCACGTGATAGCCGCCGGCCACCGTTGCAGGAACCAGCGCGATGGCGATCGGGGCAGGTTCGTTCAGCGCATAGGTCGCCGAAGTGCTGCAGCCGTTCCCATCGGTGAGCGTGTAGGTGTAGGTGCCAGCACTCAGGCCATTGAGGTCTTCCTGCGATGAGTTGAATCCGTTCGGACCAGACCACGCATGCACGTAGGGTGTAGTGCCGCCGCTCACCACTTGATCGATGCTGCCATTGGCGCTTCCGGCGCAGCTGATGGCGTATCCGTTGTAGTCGCTCACCGTTCCCGCGATGCTGAAGAGGCCCGGCTGGTTCACGTTGAAGGTTCGGGTCGCCGAGCAGCCATGCGCATCGGTCACCTGCAGCGTATACACCCCAGAGGCCAGGTCGGTGATGTCCTCTTGATTCGAGGTGAAGCCGTTGGGGCCCGTCCAAGAGAGCAGGTGCGGCAAGGTCCCGCCGGTCACCGTCACATCCACTGCCCCATCGTTTGCGCCGCCGCAGCTCGCGGGCGTGGCCGTGCCGGCTATGCTCAGCGCGGCGATGGGCTGCGCGATGGTGGCGCTGATGCTAGCAACGCAGCCGTTCGCATCGGTAAGGGTGCAGGTCCAGGATCCTGCGGTCAAGGCCGAGGCGGCCGCCGTCGTCTGCACCGGAGTGGTGTTCCAGGCGTAGCTGTATGGCGCGGTTCCGCCGGTGGCGCTGGTGGTTGCGCTGCCCGTGTTGCCTCCGTGGCAGAGTACATCGTTCTGCGCAGCGATGCTGGCAGCGAGGCCCATGGCCGGTTGCGTGATCGCCACCGAAGCCGTGCGCACGCATCCGTTCGCGTCGGTCACGGTGCAGACCCAGGTGTCTGCGGGCAGGTTCACGGCGTGTGCCGTGCTCTGTGCAGGAGACGTGTTCCAGGCGTAGCTGTAGGGTGTGGTTCCGCCGCTCGCGTTCACCGTGGCACTACCGGTGCTCGCACCGAAGCAGCTCACGTTCACTTGTGAGGCCACCGTCGCCGACAGCGCGGCTGCGGGCTGGGTGATCGTCACGTTCCGCGCGACGGTGCATCCGTTGGCGTCCGTCACCGTGCAGGTCCATGTGCCTGCCGTGAGGTTCGCTGCAGCGGCCGCGGTCTGCACGGGCGTCGTGTTCCAGTTATAGGTGTAAGGCGCCGTACCGCCGCTCACGTTGATGGCGGCGCTGCCGGTCGCAAGGCCGAAGCACGACACGTTCACCTGCGAGGCGATCGATGCGTTCAGGGCGGCGGCGGGCTGGCCGATGCTCACCGAGCTCGAGGTGGCGCAACCGTTCGCATCGGTGATGGTGCATGCATAGCTGCCAGCAGTGAGGCCGGTTGCCGTGGCGCCGGTCTGAACAGGTGAAGTGTTCCATGCATAGCTGTATGGCGTGGTACCGCCGGCAGCGCTTACCGTGGCGGAACCATTGGCGCCGCCGAAGCAGCTCACATTGGTCTGCGCGGAGATGCTTCCACCCAACGCGGAAGCGGGCTGCGCGATCACCACGTTGCGTGTGGTGGCGCATCCGTTGGCATCTGTGATCGTGCAGGTCCAGGTTCCGGCGGGCAGGGCGCTGGCAGTGGCCGAGCTCTGCGGGGGCGTTGTGTTCCAGCTGAAGCCGTAGGGGGCTGTGCCGCCAGCGGCGCTCACCGTGGCGCTGCCCGTGGTGCCGCCGAAGCACAGCACGTTCGACTGCGCGGTGAGTGTGCTCGTGACTGCCGCGGCCGGTTGCGTGATGGTCACGTTGCGCGTGGTCAAGCAACCATTCGCATCGGTGATCGTGCAGGTGTAGTTACCGGCAGTGAGGTTGTTGGCGCTGGCGCTGTTCTGCGCGGGCACGGTGTTCCAAGCATAGCTGTAGGGCGCAGTGCCGCCGTTGGCCGATACCGTCGCGCTTCCGTTGGCGCCGCCGAAGCAGGCCACCATGGTTTGCGCGGACACGCTGCTGCCAAGCGCAGCCGCAGGCTGAGTGATCGTGACCGTGCGCGTGGCGATGCACCCGTTCGCATCGGTCACCGTGCAGGTCCAATTGCCTGCGGGCATATTGCTCGCTGTCGGGCCGTTCTGCACCGGTGTCGTATTCCAGGCGTAGCTGTAAGGGGCGGTGCCGCCGCTTACGGAGATCGTAGCGCTACCGGTGGCGCTGCCGTGGCAGGCCACCGCGGTCTGCGCGCTGATGCTGATGCTGAGCGCGGCTGCGGGCTGCGAAATGACAACGCTCTGCGTGGCGGTGCAGCCGTTCGCGTCGGTGATCGTGCAGGTGCGTGTTCCAGCCGCGAGGTTATTCGCCGTGGCCGTGTTCTGTACCGGCACGGTGTTCCACGTATAGGAGTAAGGTGCTGTTCCGCCGCTCACGCTCACGCTGGCATTGCCCGTGGAAGCGCCGAAGCAGCTTACGTTGACTTGCCCTGCGATGGAGCCAGCGAGCGGAGCCGCCGGCTGGGTGATCGTCACTGGTACCTGGGTCACGCAACCGCTGGCGTGCTGGGCGCTGGCGATCCATGTTCCGGCGGGCAGGTTGGTGGCCGTGTAGCCGGTCTGAGGAGGCGAGGTGTTCCACGTCACGGATTGAATGGCGGACCCACCCGTGATGTTCACCGATGCGCTGCCGTTGCTGCCGCCGAAGCAGCTCACATTGGATTGCGCGATGATAGACGTGCTGATCGGCGTGGGCTGCGTCACCGTGATGGAGGCGGACGCGGTGCAGCCTTGCGCATCGGTAGCGGTTACGCTGAAGCTGCCACCAGCATCGAACGAGGCGCTCGCGCTATTCTGAGCAGGCGACGTGTTCCACGCGTAGCTGTACGGACCAGTACCGCCGCTGGCTGTGGCTGTGGCGCTTCCGTTCTGCGCGCTCTGCCCTTGGCATTGAATGATCGGCACGATACCGCTGAGCGAGACGCTAACAGCGGCGGCGGGCTGTCCCACTGCGGCAATGGCCGTGCCCGTGCAGCCGTAAGCATCGGTTACGGTAACGGTGTAGGTGCCTGCGGCGAGGTTGATTGCCTGCGCGCCGCTCTGTGCCGGGGTGCTGTTCCAGCTGTACGCATAGGGCGGCATGCCTCCCGTGGCAGAGGCCAGGGCCGCGCCATTGCTGCTGCCGAAACAGGTGGCCGCCTGCACGCCGCCGGTGCTGGCCACGAGCGCGGCCGATTCAGTCATGGTGAAGGAGGCCGAGGCCGTGCAGCCATTCGCGTCGGTCACCAGCACCGTGTAGCTGCCTGCACCGATGTTCACCAAATCCTCTTGCGTGGAACTGAAGCCGTTCGGTCCGGTCCATGCCGTCGCATAGGGTCCAGCGCCGCCGTTGACCGTAAGGCCCAAACTGCCGGTGCTGGCGCCATGGCAAGCCACATTCTGCCCGAAGGGAAGGATGGATGGCGCCAACGTGAGCGCCAGCGCTGCCGGTGTGCCCACATTGAATCCTTGCGTGCGGCTGCAGCCGATGTTGTCGGTAACGGTCACCGCATAGCTGCCTGCCGCGATGCCCACGAGATCCTCCTGCGATGAAGTGAATCCACCCGGGCCCGTCCACGCGTAGGTGTACGGCGCGATGCCGCCACCTGCCGTGATGTTGATGGCGCCGTTGGACGATCCGTTGCAGAGAGGCTGCGTCACCGTGCCGCTGATCGTGATGTTGCTCACCCGAACTTGCCGGTGCACGGTGCGCGTGCAGGCTCCTTCGTTGATCACCAGCGTGTAGTTGGTGGTGCTGCTCGGCGAGGCGATGGGGCTCGGGCATGAACTGCAGCTCAGGCCGGTGCTCGGCGACCACGCGTAGCTCGTGCCGCCAACAGTGCTGAATTCCACCTGCCCGCCCGGGCAGATGGCACTTGACTGCGGCCCTACCGTGGCGATGAGCGTATCGGTGATGGTGAAGATGAGGGAGTCCACTTCAGCTCCTGGGCAGAATGGGTTGCCCAGCAGGAAGAGCAGCTCTTCGGCCCCCTCGTTCAATCCATCATCCACAGGATTCACGGGCTGATCGGCATAGGCCTGTCCTCCCGGGATGGTGATGGTCTTCGCGACCGCAGGATTGGGATCACCGATGGCCGGGTAGTCTGTGCCGTTCGTGGCCGTTCCTTGGATGAAGTAAGAGAGCGTGAGCGGCGTGGACAGCACGGGACTCCGTGTGAACCGCACCCAGCCCGGGTTGCAGCCCTCCACCATGTTCGCCGTGCCATTCAGCGTATGTCGCGTCATGACGAGGTTGGGGCTCTGGATCCGCTCCACGAAGACCCAGCTATCGAACTTGCGGTCGCTGGCATCGGCCACCACGAGCTTCAAGTGGTAAGTCTGGCAAGGCTGCACGGGGCTGCGCGCCATGAGTCCCTGCGTGTAGCCGTCCATCTGCAACTGCTGGCCGCCGGCGTTGTATTGGTAGTACTGGCTGTTCAGGCCCTCGTTCACGTTGTTGATCGCCACCGCGGTGCTCGTGCCGGGGATCAGCGCGATGTTGTGGTCGTTGCCGATGCCGGGATCTCCAGCGATACCCGGACCGCTGATGAAGAAGCCGAACACATCGTTGTACTGCGAGCCCACCCATTCATTGTACTCCTCGCTGCCGAAGACGAACTCGAAGCTCAAGCTGTCGCCGCCGGGGATGATGTCGAACTCGAACTGGCAGGCATCGCGCGTGCTCCGCCCCGTTACGGTGTTCAGCAAGGTGCTGCCGCTGGTGCCTTGTTGGAAGGTGGTGTTCTCCGCATCGTTCGGGCCGATCGCGTCGGTGATGCGGCCCGAGGTGAGGATCACGCCGCTTTCCAGACCAAGCAGCGATCCAGAGTAGCTGAACTCCCCGTAGCCTTCGGTGTGGCAGGTGATCGTCGGGTTCGAGATCTGCACGCCGGCGCCGCTGATGGCCTCGGCCAGCTGTTGCAGGTTGGTCTGTTGCGATACGGTGAGCTGCGCCGAGGCTGTGGCCCCGATGAGCAGAAGGCCGGCGATGAGGCCGGCGCGATGTCCTCTGCGGACGGACGAGTTCCTGGTCACGCGGCTCATCAGTTCCGGATTTGGGCGCAGGCCGCTTCCGCCTCGGCGATGCCTTGTTCAAGGTCCGTGATGCGTGATGCGCCGATGCGTGCGTTCAGCACGGGCAGCGCGCGCTGACGAGCCGCCGATTTCGGTGTGCCTTGTTGGCCGGCGAAGACCAGGATGCCCGCAGGGACACAGGCGTACACGAGGCGTAGGTCTGTACGATGGCTCAGCTCCTGTTGAACCTGGTCACGGTCCTGCGCGGTGAGGCCCGCGATCCGGACGGCGTAGTTCACGTCCGGATGCTCGGCCGCACGCTGGGCGTGTGCCTTCCGGGGGCAGAGGGCGATGGCGCTGGTTAACGCCATCAGCCATACGAAGCGGATGATTTGCTTCATGGTCCTGGAGTTCAGGGCTTTGCGGGAGAGTAGCCCGTTTAGCCGGTCGTTCACTGGGTGCCTTATACCGGCCGATCGACCGGAAGGTTCCCAGGAGCGGCGCTCCAGGAAAGCGAGGGAATCAGCCTCGCCGGCGAAGGAGCACCTCGTGCAAGGCCACCCCGGCTGCGACACTCACATTCAACGAGCCGATGTCGCCGGCCATGGGTATGCGTACCAGCTCATCGGCCATGCGGAGCACGGATTCAGAGATGCCTTCGCCCTCCGCGCCGAGCACCACCACCAGCGGACCTGCGAGATCAGCCTGTCGCAGCTCAGCCGTGCCGCGCTCGCTCAGGGCGATGATGCGCAGCCCATGCGCACGGGCCCGGTGGAGACCGTCGCTGAGGCGAGACATACGGCATACCGGTTTGCGAAGCAGGGCGCCGGCGCTGCTCTTCACGGCATCGCTGCCCAGCCGTGCCGTGTTCTGCTTCGGCACCAGCAGGCCATGGGCACCGAAGCACTCCGCGCTACGCGCGATAGCGCCCAGATTACGCACGTCGGTGACGTTGTCCAACGCTACGATCAGGGGCGTCTCACCCCGTTCGTAGGCCATGCTGATCACTTCATCGAGGTCTTGCTCCTCCACCGGGCTCAGCAGCGCGATCACGCCTTGGTGCTCGGTGCGCGTGAGCCGATCCAGTTTCTCCACGGGCACAGGTTGCCAGGGGATGCCGCGGTCCAAGGCCAGGGAGCGTATTTCTCGGATGCCATCGCCCCCGGCCTCACGCCGAAGCAGGATCTTCTCCACGTTCTTGCCTGCCCGTATCGCTTCGATCACGGGCCACACCCCGCACACCAGGTCTTTATCGGCCATGGGCCAAAGGTCGGTGTTCGGCGGATTGGCCCTGGCCTAGTTCTGATAGACCCGCCCGTTGCGCCAGCTCTCCACGTTGCGGTACCAGGCGCCTTTGAGCATCGGGTCGCGCTGCAGCACGTAATCGTTGCCGGTGATGGCGCTCTTGCGACGCGTGAAGTTGAAGGTGAGGCTCATCAGGTTGCTTTCCTCGCCATAGATCCAGGTCTCACCGTTGCTGCCACGGTAAATGGTGGTGGGCGTGCCGAAGATGATGTGCACCAGGCCCCGGTCCGTGCGCCAGCCTTCGACATCGGCGCTGAAGTGACGATTGGCATTCTCCACGCGCCCGTAATAGATGCGGATGGCATCGCGCGCGCGTTCACGCTCACCGGTCGCATCCAGCCAGAAGCGTTCCACGGCCTTGCGCGCGTTGGTGTCGTTGGCCATGCGCTCGAATTCCTGGGTGGAAGTGATGTAGCGCAGCGGCCCCAGCAGGTCCATCACGTGGTCCACATAGGGATACGCTTTCTCCAATACATGCAGCGCGAAGCCGATCGTGTCGGTCCCTGTCCGCAAGAGGTATGAACCCACCGGTGGCATGCCCAGGTCGATGCGGCCATCGGCATCGGCTAGTAGGCTGAAGGTGCTGTCTGGAGCGGGGTCCGTGCGCGCGCGATGATCTCCGGAGAACACCGGGGAGGGCAGCCCGGCGATCACGGGCCGGTGCGTGATGCGCACGCTATCGCCGACGCATCGCTCGCAGCGTACGCTCACGGCACGGCCGGCAGGCAGGTGGTCGGTGAAGAGCGGCAGCCCGTTCGCGGGGTCGATGGGCATGTAATACTGCGTCGAGGCCTGGGGCTCGGCTTCCACGAGTAGCAAGATCGAGCTCTCATTGTCTCGATTCAGGTCGCGGGCCGTGACGATCACGCTGAATGCAGCGCCTGGCCGGCGGCGCAGTTCCATGGTGCCGATCAATTCGCGCTCTTCGGCGGGCAGGTCGCTCTTGTCCGTCACGAGCGTGCTCGCGCTATCGAGCAGATGCTTGGTGGAGGCATCGCTGTAGGTGCTGTAGGTCACACGTACCTGCGCCTTGAAGGGCCCGCCGCCGCCATCGCCCTTGTACAGCAGGTCCGCGGTGTTCAGCTTGTAATGGATGAGGCTGCGTTCCGCGCTCTCATGGTACACCCGAGCCTGCACCCGCAGGTTATTCGGCCCTTTGCCATAGAGGTAGGCCAGGTTGTCCCGCTGAACCGCCGGTGCGCTGCTTCCGCAGCCCAGGTGCAGAGCAGCTACGCAGCCAAGAAGAGCGATGCCGGACATTGCGCGCATGGTCATTCCTCGGTTGAGCGGGCCAGCAGCTTCTCGTTGATGCCCTTGTTGGTCTTCGCTCCCAGCTTCTTCAGCATCTCCACCTGGCGCACGAGATTGCCCGGGCCCTCACTGAGCTTGCCGAGCGCCTTCTCGTAACTCTCCTTCGCATCGATCACATGCTTGCCGATGCGGCCCAGGTCCTCGGTGAACCCCACGAACTTCTCGTAGAGCGATCCCGCGCGCTCGGCGATCTCCAGGTGGTTCCGCGCGATGCGCTCGTTCTTCCAGATGCCATGCACGGTGCGCAGGGTGGCCATCAAGGTGCTGTGCGTCACCATCACCACCTGCCGGTCGTAGGCCTCCTGGAAGATCTCCGGCCGCTCGCGCAAGGCCAGGAGGAAAGCGGGTTCCACGGGCACGAACATCAGCACGAAATCGACGCTGCGCACGCCGTAGAGCTGGTTGTAATCCTTGTCGGACAGTCCCTTCGCATGGGCCCTGAGGCTCTCCACATGCAGGCGCAACAGCCGTTCGCGCTCCGCTTCATCCGTGGTGGCGGCGAAGCGCTCATAGTGGACCAGGCTCACCTTGCTGTCGATGATCAGATGCTTGTCCTCCGGAAGCATCACCACCGCATCGGGTCGCAGGCGGGAGCCATCGGCCAGCGTGGTGCTCTCCTGCATGGTGTATTCCTGGCCACGTACCAGACCCGATGATTCCAGCACGCGCTCCAGGATCATCTCACCCCATGCGCCTTGCGCCTGCGCATCGCCCTTCAGCGCGCGCGTGAGGTCGTTGGCCTCCTGGCTCAACCGCTGGTTCTGCTCCACCAATCTCATCACCTCGCTCTTCAGGGCGAACCGCTGGCGCCCTTCCTCCTCATAGGCTTTCTGCACTTTCTCCTCGAAGTCCCGGATGCGTTCCTGCAGCGGCTTCAGGATGCTGCCCAGGCGTTCCTGCTGCTGCTCGTTCAAGGCCTTGCCTCGTTCGCTGAGCAGCCTGTTCGCGATGTTCTCGAATTCCGTGGTCATGCGCGCCTGCAACTGCTCGAGCTCGGCTTTTTGCTCCTGCAGGCGGTTCTCCAAGGCGCGTGATCGCTCTTCTTCCGCCGCGAGGGAACGGTTCAGGGTGACGACGTTGGCCCGCGCCTGTCCGGTCTCTTCCTCCGCTCTCTGCAATCGCGCGGTCAGTTCGGCACGTTCGCGTGCGTGCTGCTCTTGCAAGGGCTGCAGCGCCTTCATCGATCGTGCGTGCCACCACCAAGCAGCGGCTGCGGCGCAGAGCAGGATGCCCGAGAGCAGGCCGATGAGGAACGCGCTGAGCGGCATGGGTCACGAAGGTAGAACGCCGACGGGCCCCGCCCAGTGCGCCTGTGGCCCAGAAGAACGGGCCGCCTGCTCCCGCAAGCGACCCGCTCCTCGAACCCCGCGCCGTGCAGGGGGTGGTGTCAGCTAGTGCCCGTCGTGATCGGCGTCGGCGTCCGTCTTGCGGTCGATCTTCTCGGCTTGGCGCTTGAACCAGTCGCCGGTTTCATCAACCGCCTTCTTCGTCGCGGACTTCACGTCATTCCAGGTCTCCGCGGTGGCGGCGTTCACATCGTCCAACTGGCGGTCGATCCGCTGGATCTGCTGGTCAACATCGTCCTTGAAGGCCTCCCATTCGCTGCGCTGCTCGGCGGTGAGCTTCGGGTCCTTCAGGCGCTCCTCGGCCTTGGCTTGCTCCACGGCGAGGTCCTCGCGCAGCTCACGGAGTTCGGCGCTTGCTTCCTCCTTGCCTTTGCGGAGGTCGTCCATGGCAGCATCGACTTTCGATTCGAGCTTGTCGGATTCACTGGGGTGTTTCTCCCCGCACGCGGCGAGCAGGAGCGATAGGCTGAAGAGCGATGCAGTGGCAAGAGCGATGGTTCTCATGGTAGGTGATGTTGTTGTGCCAGCGGTCGGACAAGAACGGGACCAGCTGCGCGGATGAGTCCGGATCAGGTGCTGGCGCATCGGAGAACGGGGGTATCGCGCACGAAATCGCTGTTGACGGGTTCCTCATTCCACGCTTGCGCTGAGGAAGCACTGACCCCATGGCGGGCAGTTCGTTCCCCACGTGGCGGGCTGCGCACCGTGGAATCGCGCACCACCGCACGAGCGCGCGGCTGGCAGCATTGTTGGTCGAAGCAGCCGTGACCGAACCGCACAGCATGAAATCACATCAAGGCGCGCAGCATTCCGAAGCGGACGATGAACGCACCGGCGCGCTCGGATCCGACTTCGCCGAGTTCTCTCAAGGGATGGCATCGGATATCCGCACCTATGTCCAACAGCAGGTCAGGCTGGTGAAGCTCGATGCGTCGTACAAAGCCGCGCAGATGCTTGCCGGCGCGCTGTTCAAAGGAGCGCTGGTCCTGTTCGGAGCCGGCGTGGCGCTGTTCCTTTCACTCGCGCTCGCTTGGTATCTGAGCGCGCTACTCGAATCCGACGTTCTCGGTTTCGGTGCGGTGGCGCTGGTCTACGCGATTCTCCTCATCGGCTTCATGCTGTGGTGGCGCGCCGGTGCACGGGACCGCTTCATGGTAGCACGCCTCAATGATCTCTTGCATGGAGAATAGAATCACCGATCTCAAGGTCTTTCAAGCTGAGCTGGCCACGCTGCGCATCAGCCGCGACGCGACGGCTCAGCGCATCAGCACGCGCATGGAAATGCTCGGGGATGCCGAGGTCCGAAGCGAATTGATCGGATCCGCGGTATCCGGCCTGATCGGTGCCTGGGCCCCTGTGCGTCGCTTGCGCCAGGCACCCCATGGCGGCATGGAGGCCTGGCTAACCACAGCGTTCAGCGTGCTCGAATCATTCCTCGGGCCGGGCTCCGGACGCAACCTTCTGGTGAAGGGAGTCATGCATCTCTTGACCAATGGCGTGGCCCGCGCGCGCAAGCGTCGTCGCATCGACATCATCATGGCCGTTGCCGGTGCCGCCTTGATGCTCTTCCGGCGCTTCACGAGCAAGGCCAAGGAAGAGGATCAAGAAGTCGATGAAGCGGCGTGATCTCGCTGCATCGGGTTACGAAGCAGCAAGTTGCAAGAAGCGTGGGAGCATGGCCTCGGTCAGCCCCGATCGCATGCCTAGCCACAGGGCATTGAAGAACCCACGGTCGCGGCGCCGCTCATAGTCGAAGGATACCCACCCCAGCTTGTCGCGGCCTTCGTTCCGATTCGACACGATGATGGCATTGAGCACCGTGCTGGCGATATCGCTTAATGGGCTCTTCTCCTTCCGGCTGCGCGCGCGCAGCTTCACATCTGAGTATGCCACCCAGATGTGGCCACGGCCGGCGCGGTCGTTCACGCGCATGTGCAGCACCATGGTGTCCATGGCGCCGCGCTGGGCCTCAACGCCCATGAGATTGCCAGTCGCTTGTTGAAGATCACTGAGCGGAAGCGCGCCCACGTGAGCGCTCACATGCATCGCTTCGTCCGTGGCGCGGTGGTCAATTACCACGCGCAATCGAACAGGCGTGCCCTCGAAGGCGATGGCACTGGCATCGAGCGTCACATACGCCGGTGCCGCTGCCAGGGCGCCATGGTCGATGATGGATGCCTGGATGCCCGTGAACGGGATGCGGGCATAGTCGGCATCGGGGCGGCTGCGCTCCCAATAGGTCACATCCAACCGATGCGTGATCAGCGATCCCCACCGAGTGCCGTTCAACGTACGCAGGAATACCGAAGGCAGGGGACGATGGCGCCAAGCCGGGTCTGGCAGCGTCTTGTCGCGGGCCACGTGCACCGTGCCGCCGCGAACGACGACCGAGTCGCATCGGAGCGCCGATTGTTCGAGCAGTCCGTTGAGGTCGAGGCCGCAGATGCGGATCGTGTCCACTTGCGCGCTGATAACATCCTTCTCCAAGGGCTCTCGCGATGCCAACGCGCGCACCGAATCAGCAACAGGCCCAGCGAATACGCTCCGTAGCTCGAATACGCCCGCGGTTTGGTCATATCGCGTGTCGGCTACGCGCAGGCGCATCGCGTCGCCATGCCTGAGTTGAAGGTCATCGAGCTCAAGATGGGACTCCTCCATCGTCGAGGTCAGGCTGTTATCGGCGCCGAATCGCCAGTTCTTGACTCGCAGCGCGAGCTCGTTCAAGCTGACCTCGGTCGTATCCGAATCCGAGCGTGACCAATTCGTTCTACGAAGACGCACCCGCACGTCGTCGATGGCGATCAGCGGCGGATCCTCGCGCTTCCGGGCTGCCTGGTGCGCCGGTGTGAAGAATCGTCCTTCGAGGCTATCTGCAACCAAGTTGAGTTCGTGTGCATGCAGTTCGCCGGTTCGCAAGTACCCGAGAAGGGAAAAGCCATTGACCAGCACCGTATCAACCCGGCCGTGCAGCTCGAGTGGATGCCGCTTCGAAGAGACGATGGGCAGGAGGCGCGCTGAGGCGATGCAAGCACGGCCGCGAAAAAGGTTCAACGTCAAATCGTACCCAGGAGCGAGTCGCAGGCCCTGGTCATGGACGTAGCGTTCCAGCCTGCGCCGTGCTTCTCGGTGCACGATCGTGTCGAGCAGCAGGAGGGATGCGCACAGTACGCATGCGATGATGAGGATCGCCTGCAATGGCTTGCGCTTCCCGGGCAGCATGCGAGGCGTTGCCTAGAGGTCCGATTTCCGGTCGGAGATCAGCCGGAAGACGATGGCGATCACCGCCACGATCAACAGGATATGGATGAGGTTGCCGACCATCGCATGGAAGCCGATGAATCCGACGAGCCAGCCCACGATGAGGAGAACGATGAGGAGATTGATCAAGCTGTTCATGGCGTGTGTTTGTGCTGCCATTGGTTCACGCTTCATGCCGTTCCTGCTCAGGCACGGAATGGCTGCGCCACGGGGGTGGAACGGGGAGCCCTTGCCCCACAGGTGCCTCACGCCCAGCTGCTGCGGACCGGGAATTGAAGCTCGAACGTGGTGCCTTGACCCAGGGCGCTGGTCACATCCATGCGAATGCCGTGGCTGAGCAGGATGCTCCGAGTCGCGGTCAGTCCCAGACCCAGGCCTCCGGGTCGACCGCTGTAGAACGGCAGGAAGATCTTGCGTAGGCCATCCTCTGCCATTCCGCGCCCGTTGTCGCTGATCAGCAGCGATAGCGTATCGCCTTTCCTGGCGGTATGGAAGCGTAGCACGCCTTTCTCCGGCTCCATCGCCTCGATCGCGTTCACGGCGATGTTGGTGATCGCCAGGATCATCAGGTCCTTGTCCACCATCACGGGCGGCAGGTCGGGTTCTATCGCGTTCTCCACGCGCATCTCCTTCAGTTCGATGCGGTCGGCCACGTGGCTGATCACGCCATCCACGAGATCCGCCATGGCCCAGGCCTCCGCATGGATCTCCCGGCGGCGGGTGGATTCCAGCATGCCCTTCACCAGATCGCTGATGCGATGGAGGTTGCGGTCGATGATGCGGAAGTAGGATTCGATGTCCGTGGTCACCTCAGGAAGCTCCTCCTGCAGCTGCTCCACCGCCAGATGGATATTGGTGAGCGGATTCCGGACCTCGTGCGCCACGGTGCGGGTGATCTGGCTCGTGAGCGCCAGCTTATCGCCCTCGGTGCGCACCTGTTCGCTCCGCTTCTGCTCGGTGATATCGGTGAAGGTCACCAGGAAGCCGTCATCCGTGCGCACCGCATGCTTGCGGAACCAGGCTTCGGAACCTTGGAACTCGCGGATCACTTCGCGCTTCAGGTCGATTCCCGTCTCCACCACATCAATGTACTCCGCGAAGTAGCCCAGGCCGAGCTTCTCCGGCATGGCTTGGAGCAGGCGTTTGCCCACGAGCTCTCCCTGCCCCATCATCTCAATCGCCATGGCGTTGGCGGTCTTGAAGGTGAAGTCGACGATGCGGTCCTGGCCGTCGCGGATGCTCTCCAGGGTCATCACGGCATTCGGCGACGCATCGAGCACGCTCTTGAGCTCCATACGCAAATGGTTCAACCGGTCCAGCGCGTTCTCGAGCTCTTCGTTCTTGTCCTCGGCTGTTTCCCACGCGCGCTCGCTGTTCATCAGCGCGGTCGAGAGGCGCCAGAACAGGCTGCCGAGCGCGAGCAGGGCGATGGCGGAGACGATCACGATCATCTGCGGCGCCTTCCAGGTGGTCTCGCTCTCACTGCGGTGAACGTGCTCGCGCCGGTCAATGAGCCGCTCGTTGAACAGCCGGTATGCGGTGCGGGCGCGGTCCATGAGCTGCTTGTCGTCCAGCATCTGTTCCTGGCTCAGCTGGACTTCCCTTCCCTGATCAAGAAGGGCGAGCCGCAGCGCCCATCGCTCGCGCAGCTCGTCGGCCACCCAGGAGAGCGAATCCAGGTCTGCCCGCTCCGCAGGCGACACGTTGTTCACCGCATCCAGCTTCGAGCGGATGTAGATCGGCATCGCTGAGCGGTAGGGTTCCAGGTACACCTCGTCGTGCGTGAGCAGGAACCCGCGCAGGCCGCTCTCGGCATCGCGCAGGCTGCTCATGATGCCGTCAACCGAGATCTTCAGCCGATTCAGCCGCCGTGCTTCCTCCACGCCCTCGCGGTACTGCTGGATGTTGTTGAAGGTGGCGTACAGCAGGAAGAGCACCAGCACGACCGTTCCGGCGAACACGTAGTTCGTGAGACGGCGTTCCAGGAACGTGTTCCGGCTGCTGGATTTCACGAGGCGCGGTGCTTCACAGGTCCAGCCCGAATGACTTGAGCTTATTGTACAGCGTCTTGCGGTCGATGTTCAACGCCGCTGCCGTGCGCGATCGGTTGAAGCCGTTCTGCTCGAGCGCTTTGAGGATCATCTCCTTCTCGGCCTGCTGCGCCGCGCCGCGCAGCCCGAGTTCCGCCGGAACTTGAGCGGCATGGTCACCGTGCACCGCAGGCGGAGCCTGGTCCTTGAAGGCCGCTCCGCTCAGCACATTGCTGGGCAGGCAGTCGCTGCTGATGCGCGGACCGGTGCTGAGCAGGACGGCCCGTTTCACCACGTTGCCCAGCTCGCGCAGGTTGCCGCTCCAGCTATAATCCACGATGTGCCTCAGGGCGCTCTCGTCGAATCCCGCTACATCGCGGCCGAGCCGCTGATTGGCCAGGTGGACGAAATGGTCCGCGAAACGCGGGATGTCTTCCTTGCGTTCCCGCAGCGGCAGCAGGTGTATCGTGAATTCCTGAACGCGGTGCAGCAGGTCTTCCCTGAAGCGGCCTTCGGCAACGGCCTTCGAAAGGTCCTCGTTGGTGGCCGCGAGGATCCGCACGTCCACTTCGATGTCCTTGGTGCCGCCGATCCGTTTGAATCGCCGCTCCTGCAGCACGCGAAGCAGTTTGATCTGGTTGTCATAGCTCAGATTGCCCACCTCATCGAGGAAGAGGGTGCCGCCATCGGCTTGCTCGAAGCTCCCTGCGCGATCGGCCACCGCCCCGGTGAACGCGCCCTTCACATGGCCGAAGAGCTCGCTGCCAGCAAGGTCCTTCGGCAAGGCGCCGCAATCGACCGCCACGAATGGGGCCTGGGACCTGTCGCTCTGCTCGTGTATCCGTTTCGCCACGAATTCCTTGCCCGTTCCTGTTTCTCCGGTGATCAGCACCGACATGTCCGTCGGCGCCACCAAGGCGATGTGCTTGGCGATCTGCTGCGCCGCTGGTCCGGAGCCCTCCACATAGCCATTGCTGCTTGAGGCAATCGCCGTCGACTTCGACCGCGCGGCGGCTTGCTTTCCCTGAGGCACCCCTGGAACACTCCCGGCATTCAGTGCGTCCTGCACGCGCATGAGCAGCTCTTCCGGGTACAAGGGCTTGCCGATGTAGTCGAAGGCGCCTTTGCGCATCAGCTCCACCGCCATGCGCACCTCGGAGTAACCCGTGATGATGATCACCTGCGTGTCCGGGGAATTGCTCCGGATGTGCTCCAGCATCGCGGGGGCGTCGGTGTCCGGCAGGCGATGGTCGCATAGCACCAGGTCGAAGCGCTGCTTGCCGATCATCTCCTTCGCCACGGATCCGCGGCTCGCCACCACCACGTCATAGCCTTCCTTCTTCAGCAGGCGCGAGAGGAGCATGCACAGGTCCTGGTCGTCATCGAGGACGAGGATTCTTTCATTGGCCATGTTCGTGGAATCAGGTGTTGAATCCCAGCTTGCGCAAGGCGTCCATGATCGCCTGTCGGCTCAATGGTTTCGCCACGAATGTGTCGGCGCCCGCGGCCTCGGCGTTCGCGCCTTCGGTATCCATGGCGCTGATCGCCACGCAAGCAGAATCGGGAGAGTGGGATTTGATCGCGGGTATGAGTGTGTAGCCCATGCCGTCGGGCAGATTCGCATCAAGGAAGGCGGCGTCGAACCGGAGCCCGCTGGCCACTACTTTCTTGGCCTCCTCCAGCGTGTGCGCCGAGAAGCACTGCGCGCCGTTGCGACGGAGCATCGCGCAGAGCAGCATGCAGATTTCCGGTTCATCGTCCACCAGGAGAACGTTATTGATTGACCTCAGCATCACAGCATTCGTCCGTCGCGCGAGTCGTGTTTCAATCTTCGGGATGCCCCCCGTTTGACCTTGCGAAGAAGTCGAAAGCTCAGCGGTATCGCAAGGAGAGAACGAGTGTTGGGCATGAATCGCAAGCTGCTCCCGGAGAGCGTGAATGTGCCTTCCGCGAGATCCGTACCCGAGTTGAGGAAAACAGCCTAAGAACCCGCCACTGCTCCCGTGATTCCCTGGGGGAGCCGGATTCATGTCCGTGGTCTTGGGGAACATCTGCCACATTCTTGGGGTGTTCTTTCCGCATTGAAGTTCGCGTTCAACCTGAGCGGTACCGGCGTTTTGCCTTTTCGTGCAGGTCTTTGGCCTGAACTTCTCCAACTCGGGTGCCATGGCCCCGATTCAACTCTCGTCGCGATGGCGCTCTATCCTGATCGTCATCGGCGTGCTGCTCTGCGTCCGACTTGCACTTCCTTTCCTGCTGCTTCACGTCGCCAATGATCGCCTCGCAAGGGTGCCTGGCTATCATGGCCATATCGCCGACCTCGACCTCGCCATCATCCGCGGGGCCTACCGCATCGAAGGCTTCGAGCTCAACAAGGTCGATAGCACCACCAACGAGCAGACACCCTTCCTCTCCGCAGCATCCATCGACCTCTCTATCGAGTGGCGCGCGCTCTTCCACGGCGCGCTGGTGGGTGAGGTAGAAGCCGTGCAGCCCATGCTGCGGTTCACCCAGGACAGGGCGGAACCGACCGAGGTGCAGGGCGATACGGCCACCCTGGGCGAGGTGCTCAACGACTTCATGCCCTTGCGGATCAACCGGTTCGCGCTGGATAATGGCCGGGTCGAATACCACGATGAGGGTTCCTCGCCTCAGGTGCACCTGGTCATGAGCAGCGTGAATGCCGTTGCGCTCAACCTGCGCTCGGTGCGCGACAGCAAGGACCTGCTGCCCGCTCAAGTGCGTGCGAGCGCTGCGGTCTATGGCGGTGATCTCTCCTTGCGTATGGGTCTGGACCCGCTCAGCGAGCAGAGCATCTGGGATCTTGATCTAACCGTGGAGGGAGTGGACCTCACACAGGTGAATGACTTCTTCCAGGCCTACGCCGACTTCGATGTGAATCGTGGCCGGATGAGCATCTACAGCGAACTGGCCACGCGCGATGGCGCGTTCAAAGGCTACTTCAAGCCCTTGATCGAGGACTTGGACGTGCTCGGTCGAGAAGATCGGCAGGATAGCTTCTTCCGGAAGGTGTGGGAAGGCCTCGTGGGTGGAGTGGGCAGCCTGCTGCGCAACCCGAGGGAAGAGAACCTGGGCACGAAGATCCCGCTCGAGGGCCGGTTGGACGACCCCCACGTGCGCACCTGGGTGGCTGTGATCAATGTGCTGCGAAATGCCTTCATCCAAGCCTTCGCTCCAGCGATCGATCGTGATGTGGACATCTTCAACGTGCGGGAGGATCGGCCATGAGCGCGGTGGCGCACCCATGTTCAACACCGGGCCCCATCGGGCATCCCGTAGGCCTTGTTGGGGCACTTGTACCACAGCATCCCGAGTGATCAGCCTTGGCGTCGCGCTGGCAGGCCATTTGACCGGGATCATGGTCACGAGAAAACAACCAAACCCTCAACGTCATGCTACGCTATGCAGCCATTTTCCTGGTCATCGCCATCATCGCGGCCGTGTTCGGCTTCGGTGGGATAGCCGCCGGAGCCGCTGGGATCGCGAAAGTCCTCTTCTTCATTTTCATCGCGCTGTTCATCCTGAGCCTGCTCTTCGGCAAGCGCCTCTTCGATCGGACCTGAACGGGTGATCACCGCTCTTACGAACAACCACCACCCATGGAACAGCTCTCCCTTCGCTTCTGCGCACTCGGCCTAGCGGCCCTCTGCGCCGCAACATGCCTTCGCGCGCAGGAGTTCCGCTTCGGCGGCGGATACAACATGAGCAACGTGCAGGAATCCGGTCCTGAGCATTGGACCGGCAGGCCCGGATACCAATTCGGTGCTGACCTGCAGCTCGGTGATCTCTGGTTCGTCCGCGGTGGCGCGCACTTCCAGGTCCGCAACCTGGAGTTCATCACCACCGGGTTGGACAGCGCCGGGGCTGCAGACGCGATCAACCGGGAGTATCGGTACACCGAACGCTCGCTGCGTGTGCCGCTGATGCTTGGTCGTAACCTGATTCGTATCTCTGACGAGCCCGCGTTCAACGCCTATGTGATGGCAGGGCCTACCGCGCTCTTCGCGCTGAGCACCGAGCTCTCGGATGATGAACTGGAAGTGGACGCCCGTCGGACGCAATGGCTCATTGGGTTCGGAGGCGGCGTGACCTTCGGTTTCGTCTTCGTAGAGGGGAGCTATGGGGTGGCCATGTCGGACATCTTCCAAGGCGAGCCTTTGCAGACCAATCCCAAGGTGAATCAATTCTGCCTGAACGCCGGGGTTCGGCTGGCATTGGCGCGCTGAATCAAGAACAACAATCCCACAACCATGAATACGAAGAAATTGATCAGAGCAGCCATCCTGCCCATTGCCCTCGTGGCGTCTCTCACCGTCCCCACGCAGGCGGCCCCGGCGAAGGAGGTCGTGGTGAATCAAGAGCGGTTATCGGCGCTGCCTCCTGCGGAGCAGCAGCATGTGCTCGATCTGCAGATGCGGATGGAGAAGCTGCTCGCCACCGACCGAAGCACGCTCACGCGCGATCAACGACAGGAGCTCCGTACCGAATGGCGCGCCATGAAGTCTGAGATGGACCAGATCAACAAGCGCAGCGGCGGCACCGTGGTCTATATCAGCACGGCCGGCCTCATCATCATCATACTTCTGCTCATCATTCTGCTCTGACGGACGGACCCCATGGGAAGGGGCGCGGTTCTCCCGCGCCCCTTTTCTATGGGGTATTCCAGCATTTCCCTTGTTGGCGGTGCTGTACGGTCCTCCTTCCCTCGCCAGGCAAAGCTCACAACCTCATCCCAGGCATGCCCAGCCCCATGCGTGCCCAGCATATTTCATCGCCAGGCTGGTTACGCGCCCCGGCTCTTAAGCGTGGGCAGTCGTTCCGCACCAGCTGGCCAAGTGGCGTCGTGAGCCGTTGAATACAAGTAGGGGTGGGGGAGTGCCAGGAGGCGTTCGGAGGTTGTTGCGGGCTATTTGCGCTCTTCCAGACCGTTACAATGACGCGAACTTCTCTCGGATAGGAAATGAGAACGCCCGGCCAAGACCGGGCGTTCTCACGTATAGTCGCTGAGGTCTTACTGCACTTCCGCCACGAGGTAGTGGCTCAAGCGCCAGAACGAATCGGCATCCTTGATCTGGATGTAGTCGAGCTTATCTCCGTTCTCCACGATCTCGTAGGAGCCGTCGGGGTGCTCGCTCACGAGGTGGATCTTCTCTCCGCTCAGGGGGATGCGCGTCGCGGTGCGCGTATCCACCTGACTGAACTTGTCGTTGGTGGCGCCCAGGCTGATCTCCGAGGTCTTGCCCATGCCGAGCACGCCGCCGCGCCGATGCACCACGCCGTTCTCCTCCAGTTCCTTGCGCGTTCCGATCGCGTAGTAGGCGGTGTGCAGCTCATTGCCCAGTTGATCGATGGTGGCTTGGCGCTTGGCCATCTCCAGCTCAAGGTCGGAGAGCTGCTTGTTCACTTCCTCAATGCGGAAGTCGCGTGCCAGAAGGTCTTCTTTCAATTGGTTGATGGAGGAGTCGCGCGCGGCCAGTTCCATGTCGATCGCTTTCAGCTTCTTGCGGAGCGAGCCGGATTCCACCCGGCTCTTGTCGAGCTTCTTCGTGAGGTCGGCCACTTGGTCTCGGCTCTCCTGCATCAGCCCGTTCATGAGCTGCAGGTCGTGCAGGATGCGATCACGCTGCTTCGTGGTGATCTTCTCTTCATCGGCGGTGTTCACCACCAGCTGCTGCTTCTCGCGCATCAGCTTCAGGTTGTCCTCAATCTCGCCGAACGAGCCGGTCATATCCGCGATCAGCGAGTCGCGCGATTGGATCTCGGACCGCAGTTCGCGTGCTTCGGCCTGTGCGGCCAGCTCCGCTTCCGTGGGTCCACGGTCGCAGGCGGCTAGGGCCATCAGGGCCAGGCTTCCGACAGCTACGCCGATCGAAAGGTTCCAGTTGGTGCTTGGGGTTGACATGGGTGTTGCGTTTAGTTCCGCACTGGTCGAGAATGGTGCCGACCGCGCTTCCCGCACGATTGGCCATTGGTTCGGGGCAAGCCGCGCCACCCGGCGGGGAAGGGCCACCACGAATCACCGCGATGGACACCTGCGCATACGCACACGCCCCGAGGTGCTGTACCCCGGGGCGTGCATCGCTTGTGCTGGGCCGGCGCTATGAGGTCGCGGTGCGCGCAGCGTGCTTCGCTTTCTCGGTGACATCGTTCGCCTGCTTCTTCAGGTCTTCGGCAAGCTCCTCGCCCTTGCCTACCAGGTCGGTGAGGCGGTCGCGCAGGTCATTCCCTTTCTTCACGATTTTCTTTCGGGTGGCCGCTCCGCTGTCCGGGGCGAACAGGATTCCCAATGCGGCGCCGGCCGCTAGTGCGGTGATGGCGATTGCTACGGTGCTCTTGGCTGTCATGGTTGTTTGTTTTGAGGTTGTCGTGCTGATGAGACATCGCCCATGTGGCGGATCGCATGCCGTGGCACGGATCTCCGCGCTCTCCCGCGCTGGATGCTGCTTCGCTTCAGTACCCCGAACGCGCGTACCGTAGCAGTCAGGTGGGCGGCTTCCCCAGATCGGGGCGGCGGGGCCACAGCCTTTGATGTCTGCAGCCGCTGGGCTCTTTCGAAACGTAGTGTTGAATGGCTTCCAGAGCAGAAGGCTCGCTCCACGGCTTCCCCGAAGGGCCTGGAAAGCGAAAACCCGCGCAGCGCGCGGGTTTCTTGGTAGCCCGTAGGAAATGACGGAGCGATCCGCACTAGGATTGCCCGGCATTGAGTTCCCCGAAAGGCCTGGAAAGCGAAAACCCGCGCAGCGCGCGGGTTTCTTGGTAGCCCGTAGGGGAATCGAACCCCTGTTTCATCCGTGAAAGGGACGCGTCCTAACCCCTAGACGAACGGGCCACGATGTCAAATCCCCGAAGGGGCCGCAAATGTATAAAGGCGCCGCACACCCGCAAGCGGTCTCCTACGCTTTCAGGATGGTTCGTTCGTATCGCTCTGGAAGCGGAAGCCGAGCCTTTTGCCGGTGGAGATCTTCACGTTGGCGTTCAGCTCATTCATCTCGCTCACCGTCACTTGGTTCACCTGGTCGTAGGGCGGGGCCAGCAGGTCGAACTCGAGCACGTAGAGCACCACCGATAGCAGCACATCCTTGATTCGCTGGCGGCTCAGCTCATTGCCGGGCAGGTCGTCGAAGAGGAAGCCGAGCTGGCGCTTGCCCTGCACGAAGAAGCGGTTGTCCCGGTTCAGGAAGAGACGGGCGACCAGGTAGCCCAGGTCGCGCTCCCGGTTGTACTTGAAGGAGTCGCTCAGGAAGTTGTACACGTTCACCACGCCGAAGTAGCCGCGCAGCTCATCGTCCTCCAGGTAGCTCGATTTCCAGAGGCTGTGGCTCTGGTCGAGCTTGAAGACGTTGGTGTGCATGTGAAAGATCACCACATCGCCGGCCACGCGGAGCTCGCAGGCCGTGGTGCCCTTATCGGTGAATGAGATGGCCAGGCGCTCATCCTCGCCCTTCACCTGCGATTCGAGGTCGGCGGCGATCTCCTGCAGCAGTTCCTTGATGAGGTCGAAGAGGGCGATGGTGTTGCGGTACACATCCTGCTTCATGCACGATTTCGTGCGCAGCAGGCCGACGATCAGGCCACGGGCATCGGAGGGTTGCTTCTTGCTCATCAGTAGGCCCTGGCGAAGATCACCCGGCGGGCGCTGGGCTTGCCCGTGACCATGCAGTGGCCCGGCGCGTTATCGCCATCCAGGGGCAAGCAACGTATGGTGGCCTTGGTCTCCTCCTTCACGCGGGCTTCCGTCTCGGCGGTGCCGTCCCAGTGCGCCAGGAGGAAACCGCCCTTCTCGATCTCCACCTTGAACTCTTCGTAGGTGTCCACCGCGCGGGTGCCGGCCTCGCGCATGGCCAATGCCTTCTGGAACAGGTTGTCCTGGATGGCTTGGAGCAGGTGCTCGATCTTGTCGGCGATGTCCGTGATCTGCATCACTTGTTTCTCCAAAGTGTCGCGTCGCGCCACCTCCACGGTGCCGTTCTCCATATCCCGCGGACCGATCGCGATGCGTACGGGATAGCCTTTGAACTCGTACTCGGCGAATTTCCAGCCGGGCTTCTTCGTGTCGTCGTCGTCGAATTTCACGCTGATGCCTTTGGATCGCAACGCGGTCAGCGTAGGCTGCACATAGGCACGTATGGCCTCGAGCTGCTCGTTGTTCTTCGCGATGGGGACCACGGCGACTTGCACCGGAGCGAGCTTCGGGGGCAGCACCAGGCCTTGGTCATCGCTGTGGGTCATGATCAAGGCGCCCATGAGGCGGGTGCTCACCCCCCAGCTGGTGGCCCATACGTGCTCCTGCCGGTTTTCCTTATTGGTGAAGAGCACATCGAATGCCTTGGCGAAATTCTGCCCGAGGAAGTGCGAGGTGCCGGCCTGAAGGGCCTTGCCATCCTGCATGAGCGCCTCGATGCAATACGTCTCTTCGGCACCGGCGAAGCGCTCGCTCGCGGTCTTGATGCCCTTGATCACCGGTATGGCCAGCCATTCTTCCGCGAATCGGCGATACACCTCGAGCATCCGTTCGGTCTCCTCGATCGCTTCTGCCTGTGTGGCATGGGCCGTATGCCCTTCCTGCCAGAGGAACTCCGCGGTGCGCAGGAACAGGCGTGTGCGCATCTCCCAGCGTACCACGTTGGCCCACTGGTTGATCAGCAAGGGCAGGTCGCGGTAGCTCTTGATCCAGCCGCGGTAGGTATTCCAGATGATGGTCTCGCTGGTGGGCCTTACGATCAGCTCTTCCTCCAGCTTCGCCTCCGGGTCCACCACCACGCCGTGCTCCGGGTCGCTCTTGAGGCGGTAATGGGTCACCACCGCGCATTCCTTCGCGAAGCCCTCTACGTGGCTGGCCTCCTTGGCGAGATAGCTCTTCGGGATGAAGAGGGGGAAGTAGGCGTTGGTGTGCCCGGTCTCCTTGAACATGTCGTCCAAGGCGCGCTGCATCTTTTCCCAGATGGCGTACCCGTGCGGCTTGATGACCATGCAGCCCCGTACGTCGCTGTGCTCGGCGAGGTCGGCCTTGAGCACCAGGTCATTGTACCATTGCGCGTAGTCCGTCGCGCGTTTCGTGAGCATATCTGCCATCGCCTGCGTCCGGTACTATTTTTGTGCATACCGAAGGGCGCCGAAAGTACGCATCGCACTTCCGGCGTGGATCCTGGGCCAACCTCAACCGCACAGCCATGCACAATCATCGTTCCGTCGCCGCCTCTCTGCTCGCCGCGCTCCTTCTGGCCTCGTGCATGGGCACGCAGCCAGTGGTTCAGCACGACGATGATGTCTATTACATGCCCTCGCAGGCCAAGGCGAAAGCCCCGGCCGCCGCTTCGGCGCAGCAACCGGAACCCGCGGCCGCGGTGCCTCCGACCGATGATTACTACGATGCGGGCACCTCGCAGGACCTAGGGACCGACCGCAACTACTACGACATGGCCTACAACGATCCGTACTACTACAATTACGGTCGTTTCGGCTTCAATAGCGCCCCGATGGGCTGGCAGACCGGTTGGAACGGCCCCGGATGGGGCATCGGCTTCGGTTCGGGTTCCTTCGGGCCGAGCTGGGGCGGAAGCATGGGCATGAGCTATGGCTGGGGTTACGGCACCGGCGTGTACAGTGGATGGTGGCGACCGACCTATAGCCTGGGTTACGGTTTCGGTTGGGGCAATCCATGGAATTTCGGGTACAGCCCCTACGGCTGGTACGGCGACCCGTACTACGGGTATGGCGGTTACGGAGGCTATGGCTGGGGCAACTACAATAGCCCCTTCGGCCCCTGCGGCATGTATTACCCGGTCTCCGTGGGCAATACCGTGGTCGCGCACCGTGGCGGTGTCACGCACACCGGAGCGAATGGCGGCACCGATGTGCGCCAGCCGCGCATGGCGCTGCGGAACCCGGTGAGCCTGCAGCCTGTGGTGAGCCCCCGCTCGCTTGCCCAGCCCAATGGCCGGGACACGAGGCAACCGGTTCGCACGGGCCAGCCGAGCTACCGTCCGGCCCCGGCAACCAGGGAACCTTCGCGCCAACCTGTGATCACGCGTTCGCCCGGCACCGATCGTCCATCGCGCGGAACCATTGAGTCACGTCCTTCCATCGGTCGCAGTGGTGGTGGCTCCATGCCCTCACGGGGCGGAGGGGGAGGAGGCAGCGCACCGGTGCGTCGTGCACGCTGACCCTCTCGCATGAGCAACCCCATGAATCGTCCGCTGGCCCTGCTGGGCGCGGTGCTGTTGAGCCTGCTCGCCGCCGCGCAGAACGAGGTCGATGCCCTGCGGCTGGCCACGCAACGGCCCGGTGGCACAGCCCGCAGCATCGGAATGGGCAATGCCTTCGGGGCACTGGGCGCTGATCCGGTGGCATTGAGCATCAACCCCGCCGGTTTCGGGCTGTACCGGGCCAGCACCCTCTCGCTGACCGTTGGTCTGGGCTTCAATACCGATGATGCGGCCTACTACGGCGCAGGCAGCAAGGACCTGCAATCGCGTTTCTCCCTGAGCAACGCAGCGCTGGTGCTGCACAAGGAAGGGGAAACGGACGGCCGGCAAGCCGCTTTCGGGGTCGTTTATGACCGCGTGCAATCCTTCCACCAAACGACCAATGTGCTCGGTCAGGATGTCCCGAGCACCATTCTCCAATCCTTCGCGGATGAAGGCTTCGGGACACCTTTCTCCAGCATCACCGGCGATCTTCCCTTCACAGCGGGTCTGGCGTGGGACGCATACGGGATCGACACGCTCGCCGGAACGGCGGATCAATACGTGCCCTTCATCCCGATGGGCTCCTCCGTGCAGCAGCGTCGCATCACCGAAACGCATGGCAGCACCAACCGCACCGGGTTCTTCTATGCCGGCAACTTCGATGACCGGCTGTACCTGGGCGGAGCCTTGAACATCATGGGGCACCGTTACAACCGCACCATGAGCCATTCGGAGAACACCTTGGACCCGAACCTCGACCTGGGGAATCTGGTGTACAAGGAGAAACTCGCGACCACCGGCAATGCTTTCGAACTGAGCGTGGGTGCCATTGTGCGCGCCACGGACCGCCTTCGGTTGGGCGCAGCTTTCTACAGCCCGCAGTGGTGGCAGATGAATGACGCCTATGTGAGCGAGATGACCACCGACTTCCGCACGCCCGATTCCGAGGGGAACTATTCGTATTCCTCGCAATCGCCGGACGGCACCTTCTCCTACAAGGTGCACACGCCCTGGCGCGCAACGGCCAGCTTGGCCTACCTCGCCGGGCAGAACGGCTTGGTGAGCGTAGATTACGAGTACATGGATCTCCGGAGCATGCGTTTCCGCGCCGCGAACAACCTGGAGGACCTGTATGATTTCTCCGTTGAGAACGATGCCATGCAGAAGCGGTTCCGCGCCCAGCATACCGTTCGTGTGGGCACCGAGTGGCGGTTGCAGAACTGGTACTTGCGCGGCGGCTTCGGTTTCGTGGCAGACCCTTACGTGGCCACGGACCTGGAGAGCGGTCAGGCATTGCGCAGCTTCGCGCTGGGAACGGGCTATCGCGGCGAGCACATCACCGTGGACCTGGGGCTGGAGCAAGTGCTTCAGAGCTTCACCACCTACTTGTACGATGCATCGCTGGTGGACCCGGCCCAGATCGATCGTTCCGCCTTCCGGAGCATCCTGACCGTAGCGCTGCACCCCTGAAAGGTCGCCAGAGCACGGCTCAGAAACAGAAAGGGCTCCCGCAGGAGCCCTTTCCATTCCGTGTCGCTACGGACTATTTCTCTTCGTTGACGCGGTTCACCACGTAGTCATCCACCAGGATGCGGCCGCAGTGCTCGCAGACGATGATCTTCTTGTGGCTGCCGATGTCCAGCTGGCGCTGAGGCGGAATCGCGTTGAAGCAGCCTCCGCAGCTTCCGCGCTCCACCGGTACAACGCCCAGGCCGTTGCGCGCATTGCTGCGGATACGGTGGTAGGCGCTCAGCAGCCTTTCCTCGATGTGCTGGCTCGCCGCAGCGCTCTTCTTGGCGAGTTCCTTCTCTTCCTTCTCGGTCTCGGCGATGATGTCGTCGAGCTCCTTCTTCTTCTGTTCCAGATCCTTCTTGCGCTCGTCGTGCTTGGCCTTGCTCTCGTCCACCACGGCCTGCTTGGCCTCCATTTGCGCCTTGAATTCCTTGATCCGCTTCTCGGCCAGCTGGATCTCCAGGTTCTGGAACTCGATCTCCTTGGTGAGGGAGTCGTACTCGCGGTTGTTGCGCACCTTGGCCTGCTGGCCCTCGTACTTCTTGATCTGCGCCTTGGCGTCCTTGATCTGATTCTGCTTCTCGGAGACCTGTCCCTCAATCTCGGCCAGCTCTTCCTGCAGCTTGTTCAGGCGGGTCTCCAGACCGGCCACCTCGTCCTCCAGGTCCTGCACTTCCAAGGGCAGTTCGCCGCGCTGCACCTTGATCCGGTCCACCTGTGAATCAATCGTCTGCAAGCGATACAGTTCCACCAGCTTCTCGGCGATGGTGATCTCTGCTTTGCCGAGCACAGGGGCTGCCTTGGCCTCCTTCTCTTTCGCCGGGGCCTTCACGTCGCTCTTCGCCATGTCAATAGTGATGTATGGGGTCCGTGACGGTTTCCGTCAAACGGGTCGCAAAAGTAGGGAAAACTTCGCCTAACCGGCGCCGGATCAGGTGCATGGTGAACTGCTCACTCCCGTAGTGCCCGATATCGGCCAGGAGCAACCGCCCATCCGCCTCGAAGAACTCATGGTATTTCACATCGGCCGTCACGTACGCATCCGCGCCGGCTGCCTTCGCCTTGCCAATGAGGAAAGCCCCTGAGCCTCCGCATAGTGCGACCCTGCTGATGGGTCGGTCGAGCAGCGCTGTATGCCGTATCGCCGTGAGGCCGAACGCTTCCTTGAGGAGTTGAAGGAATTCCCTCTGAACCAGTGCTTTAGGCAATTCGCCAAGCACGCCCGCGCCGATGCCTTGGTGCGCGTTGGCCAGTTGAAGGATGTCATACGCGACCTCCTCGTAGGGGTGCGCGGCATGCATGGCCGCCAGGATCGCACTTTCCCTGGGAACGTGGTAGATGACCTCGATCCGTAGCTCGGGGTCGGCACTGCGGGCGCCGTGCTGACCGGAGAAGGGGGTGGTGCCGGGACCGGGGCGGAAGGTGCCCAGGCCTTGGCTGGAGAAGCTGCATTCATCGTATGCGCCCACCTGACCCGCCCCGGCGCTGAAAAGGGCATCGCGCACAGCATCAGCATGGCTGGTGGGGGCGAAGACCACGAGCTTGCGCAGCTGCCCGGGTTTGGGATCCAGCACCCGCAGGTTCTCCAGGCCGATGCGCGCCGCGATCTCCGCGTTGACGCCATCGACCACATTGTCCAAGTTGGTATGGATGGCATACAGCGCGATGCCGTGCCTGATCGCCGCCAGCAGGGTGCGTTCCACCGGGCCGTTGCCCGAAAGGCTCTTCAACCCTCGGAAGATCACCGGATGGTGGCTGATGATGATGCCGCAGCCGTGCTTGGCCGCCTCTTCGACCACCGCTTCGGTGCAATCCAGGCAAATCAGGGCGGCGCTAACGTCGTCGTCCCAGCCTCCCACCTGAAGGCCGCTATTATCGTAGTCCTCCTGCAGGGAGCGTGGCGCCCATTGCTCCAGGGGCGCTATCAGTTCCTTGATCTTCATCTTTGACGCTTCGTGCCTGTTGGCCGGCTCGCGGCAAAGTAACCATGACCCTTCGACGCTTGTTGCTCGCGCCTTTCGCATGGTTGTACGGGGCGGTGCTGATGGTGCGGCACGCCCTGTACGATGCCGGCTTGGTGAAGAGCGCGCGGCCCGCCGTTCCCACCATCGCCATCGGCAACCTGGCCTTAGGCGGAACGGGCAAGACCCCGATGCTCGAACTGGTGCTGCGCACACTGGAAGGAAGGGCACCCCTGGCGACCCTGAGCCGCGGCTACGGGCGCAGCGGAACCGACTTTCACGAGGTGCGAATGGAAGACAGCGCGCAACGGAGCGGTGATGAGCCGGTGCAGGTGAAACGGAAGTTTCCAGAAGCGCGGGTCTTCGTCGGTGCCGACCGGGTAGGGGCCATCGCGCGGATCGAACAACAGGTGTCGGGAGTGAAGGCCATCGTGCTCGATGACGCCTTGCAGCACAGGCGACTGAATGCGGGGCTCAACGTGCTGCTCACCACCTGGCAGCGTCCTTGGTTCCGCGATGTGCTGTTACCTGCAGGCCGGCTCCGCGACCTGCGCTCGCGCCGCGTGTGCGCGCAGATCGTGGTGGTGACCAAGTGCCCTTCACTGCCCACCGAGGAAGAGATGGAGCGATGGCGCGAACGGCTTGGCCTGGCCCCGCATCAGCATCTCTTCTTCGCCGGCATCGAATACGATGATTCAAAGGCCCAGCAAGTCTCAGCAGGGGATGAGGGTCAATCGGCAACGCCCGGCCTCCTCCTCTTCACGGGCATCGCCGATCCAGAGCCTTTGATCCAGCACCTGAGCCGTCGGGCGCACGTGGAGCACATCGCGTTCCCCGATCATCACCCCTTCACCACCTCCGAACTGGCAAGGCTCGCGGCCCGATTCGGTACATTCGCGCCCGGCCCGAAAACGCTGGTCACCACGGAAAAGGACGCTGCACGGTTGGGGCCTCTCACGGGCACTCCGCTCGAAGGCCTGCCACTGGAGACCATCGGAATGCGGGCCGTCATCCTGAATGAACCCGAGCGTTTCGCCGATCTGATCAAACATCATGTTGCAACGCATCCAGCGCATCGCTGAGCACCTGAAGAAAGCCACGGACGGCTTCGTGCCGGAAACCGGGATCATCCTGGGCACCGGTCTGAGCGGCCTCGGCAAGGAAATCGAGGTGAAGCACGCCATTCCCTATGGTGAGATCCCCGAGTTCCCGGTGAGCACCGTGCAAGGGCATCCGGGCCGCCTGCTCTTCGGGACGCTCGCAGGAAAGCCCGTGGTGGCCATGCAAGGCCGCTTCCATTTCTACGAGGGCTGGACCATGGATGAGGTGGTGCTGCCCGTGCGTGTCTTCCGGTTCCTTGGCATCAAGCGCCTCTTCGTGAGCAACGCATGCGGCGGCGTGAACCCGGATTTCGAGATCGGGGATCTCATGATCCTCAACGACCACATCTGCCTCTTCCCCAATCCGCTCATCGGAAGGAACATCGACGAGCTGGGCCCGCGCTT
>JACJZF010000012.1 GCA_020635725.1 Flavobacteriales bacterium | reverse complement strand
GCAGGAGGGCGGGCGTGCCGCTCGTGGCGCATTTCCATGGCTTCGATGCGCACAAGGAGGCCGCCGCGCGCGCAACGGATCGCTACCAGGCCCTCTTCGCGCAAGCGGCGGCCCTGGTGGTGGTGAGCCGCGCCATGGAGCAACGGCTCCTCGACTTGGGAGCGCCCCGGGAGAAGCTGATCTACAACTGCTATGGCATCGATGCCGAGCGTTTCGCTCAAGGCGATCCGGCTGCCGCGCCGCCGCACTTCGTGGCAGTGGGCCGCTTCGTCGATAAGAAGGCGCCGCATCTCACGCTGAGCGCTTTCGAGCGGCTCGTGCAACGCGTGCCGGAGGCGCGCCTCACCTTCGCCGGTCAAGGCCCGCTCTGGGAGAGCTGCGCGCAGCGTGTTCGTTCGGGTCCGCTGGCTGGCAGGGTCGATCTCTGCGGCGTTCGCACCCCGGAGGAGGTAGCTGCGCTGATGCGCGGCGCGCGCGCTTTCGTGCAGCACAGCGTGCGCGCCCTCAGCGGCGACATGGAAGGCACCCCGCTCGCGGTGCTGGAGGCCATGGCCACGGGCATACCCGTAGTGAGCACGCGGCATGCTGGGATCGCCGATGTGGTGCGGCACCAGGAGAGCGGTCTGCTGTGCGATGAATTCGACGTGCAGGGCATGGCCGAGGCGATGGAAGCGCTTGCCATGGACCCCGCGCTTGCCGGGCGCCTGGGTGCCGCCGGCCGGGCAAGCGCCACGCGCCACCACAGGGTGGAGGACAGCATCGCCCGGCTGCAGGCGGTGCTGGATGGCGCGGCGGCCTGAGCCCCCGGAGGCATCGGTCTATCTTCGCCGCCTTCCGTGATGCCGATGACGAGCAACCCGCGCGTGAGCGTGCTGATGACCCTGTACAACAAAGGGCCTTTCGTCGCCGATGCCATTCGCAGCGTGCTCACCAGCACCTTCACCGACCTGGAGCTCCTGGTGGTGGATGATGCCAGCACCGATGGCGGAGCGGATACCGTGCGCGCCTTGGATGATCGGCGCATCCGGCTACTCACGTCCGAACGGAACACCGGAAGGCCCGCCGCCGCCAACCGCGGCTACGACGCCGCGCGCGGAGAGTTCATCGCGATCCTCGATGCCGATGACATCATGCTCCCCACGCGGATCGAGCGGCAGGTCGCTTTTCTCGATGCTCACCCGGAGATCGGCGCCGTAGGGAGCTCGCTGCGCGCCTTCGGCGACAAGGATGAGATGTGGCATTGGCCCGCGGACGACCGCACGGCGCGCGGCAAGATGCTCTTCGGCGATCCTGCATGCTACGGCACGGTGCTCGTGCGGCGCGCCATCATCGAGCAGCACGCCTTGCGATGCGATGAGAGCTGGCGCCACCCCGGCATGGACTTCCTATTCCTGCTCACCTGGGCACCGCATCTGCGCTTCGCCAACATCCAGGAGCCGCTCACCCTGTACCGGCTAGGCGCGCAGAACATGCGCCATGGCCGTGACCCCCTCGCTGATAAGGCACGGATCTACCAGCGGCAATTCGAGATGTGGGGCATACCCGGCAGCATGGATGACGTGCGCCTGCAGCTCATGCTGCATCGGCTCTTCCGCAAGGTGCCGGACCGTCATGAGATCCTGGCCCTGGCTGGCTGGATCGACCGGCTCGTGGCGCACAACCGCGCAGCAGGCCTGTTCCCCGCGGATGTCTTCGAGGCTGAGCTCCTGCGACGCTTCAAGCGCCTCTTCTTCATCATCGCCGATCACCGCTTCCTCGATGCTTGCGCGCACATGAGCGCCGGGGCCGGGTGGACCATGGGCAACATGCGCTACCTCCTTCAGGTAAGCGCCAAACGCATGTTCGGATGGAAAGCGAACGACATGGCCACGCCAGAAACCGATAGACCATGAGCCGCGCGGACCGTAAACGATTCATCGGGGCGCCGCTCGTGCTGGACACGATCGACCTCCATCACATGCGCACGGGCATCGAGCGCGCCGTGCGTGCCGCATCGGTCCATTGGAAAGGCACCTTCCTCGACGTGGGTTGCGGTTTGAAGCCCTACCAGTCCATCATCACCGCGCCGCCTTCCCAAGTCACGCGCTACGTGGGCATGGATCTGCCGCCTGCCGGCGAGGGGACATACAAGGACGCGATGCCGGACGTGATCTGGGATGGGAACACGATCCCGTTGCCCGATGCTTCGGTTGATTGCGCCATGGCTACCGAAGTGCTCGAGCATTGTCCGAGGCCGGAGGCCGTGCTGCGCGAAGTGGCACGGGTGCTCAGGCCGGGCGGCATGCTGCTGGTGACCGTCCCATTCCTGTGGCCCTTGCACGATGCCCCGTACGACGAGCACCGCTACACGCCCTACGCACTGCGCAGGCTCCTCGCCGATGCCGGATTCGCCGATGCGCAGGTGAACGTCTATGGCGGGTGGGATGCGAGCCTGGCGCAGATGATCGGCCTTTGGGTCATGCGGCGGCCCATGCCGCGCTGGGCTCGTTTCATCCTGCAGATCGCCACATACCCGTTCGTACGACTGCTCCTGCGTGTTGACCGGGTGCCGGAGGAACTCAACTGGCTCATGATCACCGGCCTTTCGGCCACAGCCCGCAAGGCCTAGCGGCGATGGCGATACGGATCAGCATCATCACCCCCAGCTTCGAACAGGTCCAGTACCTCGAGGAATGCCTGCGGAGCGTGCATGACCAAGCGTATCCTGCCGTGGAGCACATCGTGGTGGACGGCGGCAGCACCGACGGCTCCCGCCAGGTGATCGAGCGCCACGCCCATGAGCTGGCGTGGTGGTGCTCCGAAGCCGACCGGGGGCAGAGTCATGCGCTGAACAAGGGCCTCGCGCACGCTACCGGTGAGGTCTTCGGATGGATCAACAGCGATGACTTGCTGCTGCCCGGCTCGTTGGAGCGCGTGGGCGCCGCCTTCGCCGAGGATCCCAATCTGGTCGTGCTCACCTGCGTGCGCCGCCTTCGGCATCCGGATGGCCGCGAGGAGCCCATGGCCATGGATGATGCGGACGACCCTGAGCGTCTCTTCACGGCGCCCCGTATCAACCAGCAGTGCACCTTCTTCCGCATGGATGCGGTGCGCGCCGTGGAAGGGCTTGAGGAACGCCTGCACTGCGTGATGGACTATGAGCTCTGGTTGCAGGTGCTGCTCCGGTTCGGCACGGCCGGGGTGCGCGTAGTGCCATGGGAGTTGGCCGTATTCAGGGCCCATGCTGCCAGCAAGACCGCGCGCATGAGGGCCGCTTTCCTCGATGAGCAGGCCAGCGTGCTCCATCGAATGTGCCTTTCCGTTGGCCTCGATGCCTACGCCCGCGTGCTGGCCTTGGGCCATGACATCACGCCGAGCCTTCGGCCGCTGCCCGTGGATAGCGCCCAGCACGAGCGTGTGCGCGACATGGTCGTCGCCTTCCTGCTCAAATGGCATCATACCATCTTCTCGCGCAGCGATCACCGCATGATGCGGGCTCTGCGCGAAGAGCGCTTGGATCTCGGAACCCTCAGCACCGAGCAGCAGGAGCAGCTCGCTCGGCTCGATCAACAGCTCCGCGCGCGCAGCTGGCTGGCCTTCCGGCTGCGGCGCAAGCTCCATCACCTCTTCGGATGAAGGCTTCCGTCGTCGTCACGGTGTTCAATAAGGAGCCCTTCCTGAAAGAGTGCTTCGACAGCATCCTCGCGCAGGACCTGGATGACTTCGAGGTGATCGCGGTCGATGACTGGAGCACCGACTCGGGTCCCGATCTGATCCGCGCGATCGATGATCGTCGGGTGCGGATGATCCGCACGGAGCGCAACCTGGGGCCAGCCGGTGCGGCGCAGCGAGGAATCGACCTCGCGCGCGGCGAGTACATCATTCGCGTGGACGCCGATGACATCTGCCTCCCCGGCCGGTTCAGCCGCCAAGTGGAGTTGATGGATGCGCGACCTGACCTCTGCGCGAGCGGCGGGCATCTCCGCTTGTTCGGCGCGGAGGAGGGCCTCTGGCGGTTCCCGGTGGGGCAGGACGCTTGCCGCGCCGAGGTGCTCTTCGGCAATCCCATCGCGCAGCCCACCGCCATCATGCGTGCCGATTTCCTCCGGAAGCATAGCCTGCGCTTCGGCGATGATTGGCCGCGCATCGGTGAGGACTGGATGCTTTGGGCCCGCATGCTGCAGCATGGCTCCATGGACAATATCGACGCTCCTCTCGTGGAGTACCGACGCGGCGCGCAGAACAGCACCCACGGGACACGGCGAGCCGACTACCGCAGCGTGATCCTCGAAGATGTGTTCGCGCTGTACGGCATCCCCTTCGACCAGGAGCGATGCGCGCTGCACCTCGTGGCGCTGCGCTCGTTCCGCACCAAGCCCGATGAGCGGCTCATCGCCGGCTTCCACGGCTGGTTGCAGGAGTTGAAGGAGCTCAACGCCCGGCGCCGGCTCTTTCCTGAACCGGCATTCACCGAGCGGCTCGATCGGGCCTGGCAAGACCTGTTCTACATGGTCTCCGATATCGACCCGTTGCTGGGCCTTCGCCATTGGCTGAAGGGGCCGGTGCGCGATGCGCGACGCTTGGTGTATCTGGGCAAGCTGGGCTTGGGCCGGTTGCGCGACCGGCGATCCGATGACAGGGCCTGAGGCCGCTCGCAGGGCATGCACGCGCCATCCGAAGAGGGCCGCTACTTTGCACCGATGAAGCTGGCCGTGGTGATTCCTTGCCGCAACGTGGCGAAGCACATCGGTGCGGCGCTCCGATCGGTGCAGGCGCAGGCCATGGCCGACCTCGAGACCGTGGTGGTGGATGACGCCAGCACCGATGGCACCTTGGAGGCCATCGCCTCGTTCGTGGCGGAGCATCGCATGGCCGTGCGCGTGATACGCATGGACCGGCCCTCGGGCGCGTGCGCGGCGCGCAACACCGGCATGCGCGTGTCCGGCGGCGATCTCATCCAGTTCCTCGATGCCGATGATGCCCTCCGGCCGGGCAAGCTCAAGCGGCAGCTGGACCTGGCCAACGCCAGCCAGGCCGACATCGTAGCCGGGGCCTATGCCAACCGGTTCGAGCAGCAGCGACCAGAGGAAGTGGTGACGCCGCTTGATGGAGCGCCATGGCAGGCCTTGGTGCGCACGCGCCTGGGTACCACAAGCTCCAATCTGTTCCGTCGCGCTGCCGTGGAGTCGGCCGGCGGTTGGGATGAAATGCTCCGGAGCAGCCAGGATTACGAGTTGATGTTCCGCATGCTCAAGCAAGGCGCGACCGTAGCCGTGGATGCCGAGGTGGGCTGCGATATCCTCAAGCGGGAGAGGGGGTCGATCAGCCGCACCGATGAACGGGAGAACTGGCTGCGTTACCTCGAGCTGCGCAAGGCCATGCGCGACCATGTGCGTGCCATGGGCACACCGGAAGGAGAAGCCGCCGCGGATGCCGCGGACCAGTATCTGTTCATGGCCTTGCGCGTACTTTCGGCGCATGACCGTCGCGCAGCGCGCAGCGCGCATGATGCACTCATGCCGCGGGGCTTCATCCCTGAGTCGGGCAAGGCCACTTCGGCTGGCTACGTGCGAGCCTATCGCATGTTCGGTTTCCGAATGGCCGAGCTGCTCGCCGCGCTCAAGAGTGATCTGAAGGGGAGATGATCCGCGATCGACAGGACCTGCTTCGCTATTTGGATGCCGACCGCATGGGATTGCGTCGCTCGGGGCATCGCCCTTCGCCCTATGATGAGGTGTGGATCTTCCAGCGCCTGTTGCGGCGCGTGGAATACCTGCACAACACCGGCGCCAATGGATTGCTCCGGCGGTATTGGTCCTGGCGCCTCCACCGGCAGAGCGTGCGCTGCGGATTCGAGATCCCCTTGAACACCTTCGGCCCGGGTCTCTCCATCGCGCACCGGGGCACCATCGTGGTGCATCCCGATGCGCGCATCGGCGCCAATTGCCGCATCCATGTGGATGTGGTCATCGGCACTCGCCCGGGGCCGCCACCGGAGCCGGCGCCGCGCATCGGCGACAACTGCTACATCGGCCCTGGCGCCAAGATCTTCGGCGACGTGGAGCTCGGCCCCAATCTGGTGGTGGGCGCCAATGCCGTGGTGAACCGATCATACCCCCAAGGCCGCATCACCATCGCTGGAGCACCGGCCCGCCCCATCAGCGAAACGCCCAGCGACGAATACATCATCGCCACGCGCAGCCAGGGATGAAGCGGATACTGACGATCGTGGGCACGCGGCCCAATTTCATGAAGGTCACCCGCCTGAAGGAGGTGGCGCAACGGCACGGCGGCATTCAGGTTGAACTCGTGCATACCGGCCAGCACACCGATGATCGGATGAGCACCGTGTTCTTCGATCAATTCGGTCTTCGACCGGATCGCGTCCTCTCCATACCGAATGGGACCCCGGCCGCGCGCATGGGACACTTGATCCTGGCGCTGGAGCCTGTTCTGCGCGAGCTGGCCCCGGATGCGGTGATGGTGGTGGGCGATGTGGACAGCACCCTCGCGGGCGCTGTGGCTGCCAATAAGCTCGGATTGCCCATCGTGCATCTGGAGAGCGGCCTTCGAAGCGGCGATATGGGCATGCCGGAGGAGGTGAACCGGATCCTCACGGACCGCATCACGACCACTTGCCTGGTGACCGAGCCCAGCGGAGAGGAGAACCTGATCCGCGAAGGAACACCGGCGGCATCCATCCACCGGGTAGGCAATACCATGATCGATACGCTCGTGGCTTTCGATGACCGGATCAAGCGTTCCTCGATCCTCGAAGACCTGGGCCTGCGAACCGGAGGGCACGCCCTGATCACGATACACCGGCCGGCCAACGTGGATGCCCCGGAACCATTGGCTCGTGTCATCGAACTCATCGCGCTGGTCGCACGCGAGCATCACGTGGTGTTCCCGATCCATCCGCGCACCATGGCCAATGCCCAGCGCTTCGGCCTGCACGATCGGTTGACCCAGCTGCCGCAGGTCACGCTCTGCGAGCCGCTCGGCTACTTCGATTTCCAGCGGCTCGTGGCCACCAGCGCGGTGGTCATCACCGATAGCGGCGGCGTGCAGGAGGAGACCACCTTCCGTGGCATCCCGTGCCTGACCTTGCGGCCCAGCACCGAACGACCCGTGACCGTGACGGAAGGCACCAATACGCTCATCACCTTCGACCTCGAACGGCTCGGAGCCACGCTCGCCAGCATACGCGCCAGGGCCTATAAACGGGGCGCCGTGCCCGCGCTGTGGGACGGTCATGCCACCGAGCGCGTCATCGATGTCCTGCACCGCGTGCTGTGATCATCTACCTCACGTACAACGATCAGCCCAGCGGTGTCTACTGGAGCCAGGTCACCGATGTGGTGGACCACCTCAACGCGCTGCAGGGCGATCAGGTGCGCCTGGTGGCCTTGATCTCCTTGCGCGGCTACTTGCGATCCCGACGCCGCATCAGGCAGCGCATGCCGCGTGCGATCGTGCTGCCCATGGTGCCGCGCCAGAACAACTGGCGAGCCAACTGGATCTGGGTGTGGCTGATCTGCCGTCTCCTGCGGCCTTCGGGCATGATCGCGCGCGGCGTGTTCGCCACGGCGCTGGCCTTGCGCATGCGCGACAGCGGCCTGCTCCACCAGGTGTGCTTCGATGCGCGGGCCGCCTATGGCGCCGAGTGGCAGGAGTACCGGGTGGTGGATGACGACCGGCTGATCACCGAGTGCGCTGAATTGGAGCGGGATGCGGTACATGGCGCCGATCTGCGCATCGCGGTGAGCCAGGCCTTGGTGCGCCACTGGCGCGAACGGTTCGACTATGCGGCGACCAGGCATCTGGTGATCCCGTGCACCTTGGGGCGTAGCGTGGAGCGTTCGCAGGAGAAGCAGGCAAGCGGATTGCGCGCGGATCTCGGGTGGTCCGAATCGGACACCATCCTGGTGTACTCCGGTACGGCCGTGGGGTGGCAATCGCTGGAACTGGCGGAGCGCCTGGTCTCGCCCTGGCTGCATGGCGCCGCCGACCGTCGCATGCTCTTCCTGAGCAACGAGCATGCGGTGATCACCCGGCTGGAAGCACGCTTCCCCAGCCAGGTGGCGCGGCGTTGGGTGGACCATGCGCAGGTGCGTTCCCTGCTGCTCGACTGCGATGCCGGGCTCCTGCTGCGCGAGGACCGCATCACCAACCAAGTAGCCTCGCCGACGAAATTCGCGGAGTACCTGAGCGCTGGCTTGCCCGTGCTCATTTCCGAGCGCGTGGGCGACTTCAGCCGCATGGTGCAGCAAGAGGGCCTCGGTTCCCTTGTTCAGGAAGCGGAGCCGCTGGTGGTTCCCAAGCCGTCCAGGGAAGAGAGCAGAAGACTGATGGAGCTCGCGAATACGCGCTTCACGAAAGAGGCGTACGACAAGAGCTATGGTATCCTGAAGGCGTGCATGGCCACAGAGCCTTCGCTGCCGAACCCTTCGCCATTCAGGCCCGATGCGGGCACGGAACCCTTGATTTCCGTAGTGGTTCCGAGCTACAACAAGCAGGGCTTCATCGGCGACATGGTGCGTTCCGTGCAGCGCCAGTCGATGCCCCGGTGGGAGCTGATCGTGGTGGATGACCGCTCGACGGACGAAACGGTGCCCATGCTGCGAGCGATGGCAGAGGCGGACGCGCGCATCACCGTGGAGCCACTGGAGACGAATCGTGGCGCGAATCATTGCCGCAACCTGGGGATCGAGCTCGCCCGAGCGCCGTACATCATCTTCCTGGATGCCGATGACCTGCTCGCGCCGGACTGCTTCGAGCGACGGCTCGCGGTGATGGATGGAAGCGGCATGCACTTCTCCGTATCCACCATGGAGGTGTTCCGCACGGCCCCGGGCGATAGCGGGCAACGCTGGGTACCCGTTACGCGCGATGCGTTGAGGGATTTCTTCCGGCATCAGCTGCCGTGGCAGACCATGCAGCCCATCTGGGACCGGGCCTTCCTGCGCGCGCTGCACGGCTTCGATACCGCGTTCAGCAGGCACCAGGATGTGGAGCTCCATACGCGGGCCCTGCTCATGCCTGGCGTGCGTTACCGCATGCGGCGCACCGAGCCCGACTGCTTCTACCGGATCGCGGAGGAGCGCAAGGTGATCGATCCGCGCAGGTTGCTCACGAGCTTCGCGGCTTCGGCGGTGCTCTATGTGCTCAAGTTCAAGGGTGAGGCCGCGCTGAAGGGGCATTCGGCGCAGCTGCTCGGAATCATCCACCGCACCTACCTGCAGCTGCTGCTCTATGCCAAGCTGGGCCGCATCGACCGCGCCACGCTCGATGAGCTGGAGAAGGTCCTGCTGCCTGAAGAGATCTGGAGCAGCCTCACCGGCATGAAGCGCGCGCTGATCCGTTTCACGCGCTGGTACAACCTGCTGCCGGTGCGGGTGCCGGGAATCAACCTCGCGGTGTTCCGCCTGCTCACGAGCGGCGGGCGAACCACTGCCTGACCCGGTTGGCCCAAGCGAAGCCCAGCGTGCGGTGGAGCACGAGATACCCGCGACCGGTGGCAGGGGAGACCGAAGGCATGAATCCCGAAGGCAACAGCCGCGCATGCAGCTTGATGGCCTCGTCGGGGTCGTAGGCGTAGAGCGTGCGGATGCTGTCGAATAAGAGCTGCCAGTACGGCGACAGATCCAAGTTGGGCTGTTCGGACCGCAGGTGCTCGATGATGCGGACGCGCAGCTCGATGAAGCGCTTCCAGGTCAGGTCGAGCCGCTGCGTGCTGATGCTGCCGGTTTCCTGAAGATGCACCTCGGTGAGCATTTCGCTCACATGGGTCACGCGGGCCCCGCGCTGCAACAGGCGGAACATCAGGTCGTACTCCTGGCTGCTCCGCATGTGCTCGTCCCAGCCACCGGCCTCCAGGAGCGCCGAGCGTTTCCACAGGTTGTTCGGCGTGCCGCCGAGCCTGTGCCGCGCCAGGTCGAGCCAGGGGTCACGGTCCCCCGGTTCCTGCGTATCGGTCCACTTGAGCGCTCCATCGGCTCCATAGGTGCGCGATGCGCCCACGACGATCTCCGGCGATCCGGCCTTCAACGCCGCTTGCACATGCACGGCCACCTTCTCAGGAAGCAACGCATCATCGGCGTCCATGAATTGCACATACTCGCCTTGGGCCCGCTTCAGCCCTTGGTTACGGGCAGCGCAGGCGCCGGCGTTCGGCTGCCTCAGCACCGTCATGGGAAAGGGTGCCCGGGCGGCGGCGGCTTCGAGCAGGCGGAGCGTGCCGTCGGTGCTGCCATCATCCACGGCAATGAGCTCAAGCGGACGGTGGGTCTGCGCGAAAAGCGCTCCCAGGCTGCGGTCCAGGAACGCCTCGGCATTGTAGCAGGGCAATACGATGCTCACCAGCATGCGAGCGGCGAAGCTAGCAGGCACCGCCTCGCGCGGCAGGCCTACTTTCGCGGCATGCATGAACGCGTGGTCATCACTGGAGGGGCCGGATTCATCGGGTCGGCTGTCGGGGCGCACCTGCTGGGGCTGGGAAAGGAGGTGTGGGTGATCGACGACCTGAGCTTTGGCCTTCGAGAACTGGCTCCGGTGCCCGATGCGCGTTTCCTGCGCATCGACATTCGCGATCGGGCCAAGGTGCAGGAAGCCATAGCACGGATCGCGCCCAGCACCGTGCTGCACTTGGCCGCCATCCACTTCATTCCCTATTGCAACGCGCATCCGGTGGAGGCCGCGGACATCAACATCAATGGCACGATCAACGTGCTCGATGCGTGCGCGGCGGCCGGTACCGTGAAACAGGTCTTCGTGGCCAGCACGGCCGCTGTGTATCCGGTAGCGGATGGGCCGCTGAACGAGGAACACGCCACCGGCCCGATGGATATCTACGGCATCACCAAGCTGGCCGCTGAGCGGATCGCTGGTGAGTTCTGCCTGCGCACCGGCATCACCACCATCGTGGGCCGCTTCTTCAACGCCTTCGGGCCGAACGAGACCAATCCGCATCTCATGCCTGAGGTGCAGCGCCAGGTGCGCGAGGGCCAGCGCACCCTGCGTCTCGGCAACCTGGATCCCAAGCGCGACTTCATCCATACCTCAGACATGGCGCGGGCCATGGAGGCCTTGCTGGGCGCCGGTATCAGCGGGTATGAGGTCTTCAACATCGGCCGTGGCATCGAATACAGCGTGCGCGAGATCGTGGAGGCCTTCGAGCGGCAGTTGGGCGAGCCGTTGCGCATCGAAGTGGATCCGGCACGCGTGCGCAAGGTGGAACGCATGCACCTGCTCGCCGATGTGAGCAAGCTCAAGCGTGCAACCGCGTGGGAGCCCCAATGGGGAATCGATGAGGGCGTGGCCGATCTCTTGCGCGAGCCGCTACTGGAATGGAAGGACGCGCGTAGCTGATGGACCGGCCGCTGCGGATCGCGCTGTGCACCGATGGGGTGTTCCCCCTGGCCTTGGGCGGCATGCAGCGGCATTCACGGCTGCTCGCTGAGCACTTGGCGAAGGACCCCGGCATCCACGTGACCGTCATTCACCCACATGCGGAGCGGGTCTTCCACCCTGACTTGGGAATCGAGGAGGTCCGCATCGCGCCGATCGATGAGCGCGCGTTCTATGTCGCCGAGCTCTGGCGATACAGCGGCCGCGTGGCCGAGGAACTGCAGCGCATCGACCCCGACGCCATCCTCTCGCAAGGCTTCAGCGTATGGAAGGGCATGCGCCGCTTCTCTCAGCGGCTGGTGGTGATGCCTCACGGGCTGGAGATGTTCCAGGGGCTCACGGCGAAGGACCGTTTGATTGGCCTTCCTTTCCGGTGGATGGTGCGCCATGTGGCGAGGCGGTCGGCGTTGGTCGTATCGCTCGGAGGCAAGCTCACGCCCATGCTACGACGCCTCTCTGCCGGCAGCGTGTGCCAAGTGGTAACGGTGCCCAATGCCGTGGAGCTCCAGGAGCCTCTTCCGTATCCGAGTGATGCGGACGGAATCCGATTCCTGTTCGTGGGGCGATTCGCCTTCAACAAAGGGATTGATCTGCTGGTGCGGATCGCGCGCGAATTGGAAGCGGAGCTGCCGCAGGCCCGCTTCCTGCTCGCGGGCGATGGCCCGGAGCGTGCGGCCATGGAACGCGAGGGCCTGCCGTCGAATGTGACCCTGCTCGGCAAGGTGAGCGATGCCGACCTCGAGCGACTGTACGCCGAGTGCCATGCGCTGCTCCTGCCCACGCGGTTCGAAGGCATGCCCACCGTAGCGCTGGAAGCCATGGCGCGCGCGCGTCCGGTGATCGTGAGCGATGTGGGTGCCTCAGGCGAACTGGTGGACGAGCAGAACGGCGCACTTCTACCTCCAGGTGATCCCGTTGCGCTACGCAACGCGGTGCTCGCTTTCGCCAGGCTCCCGAGCAGCGAGCGTGAGCGCATGGGCCGAATCGGTCATCAGCGCGTGGCGGAGCGATTCACATGGCCACTGGTAACTGCCGAGTTCGTGCGGCTGGCCCGGACGGTGAGCCGCTCTCAGCGCGAATAGCAGCAGCGGTGGGACCTTGTGGTGTCGGAGGCCAGCGAGACACCGGCCACCGTGCAGCTCGTATTGCCAACGATGCGCGCGCCGAGGTCCTCATTGGCCGCGCTATTCGTCCATTCCCAATCGCCGATCATCAAACCGAGCCCGAGCTGAACGCGCTGATTGCAGGCCTGCTGCCATTCGCTCCAGGTGCACAGCCGCTTTCCGTTCTCCACGCATTGCAGCGCGGCTTCGTAGAACGTACCGGTCTCGGCCTGCTGCAGGCTGTCGATGCAGTAGTGCTCCCCGGCTTGGGCCATGCCCTGAAGACAGGGCCGCCGGCGATGCGCCGCGCCGTTGGTGACGTGGAAGCTGGTGCCGTCGAAGACCAGCGCGAGCACCGCGCCGTCGGCCACAGCACTGCCATCCAGCGGCTGACCGGGCCCGATCAGCACAGGAAAGGGCGCCGACCCGTTGAGCGAGAGGCTCACCGATCCTGAACCTATGCCCGTGGCGCGCAAGGTGACAGTAAGGCCGGGCATGGGCGGGCCGCTGATCGCGGGCAACTGTAGCTCCCAGGCGTTCAGCGATGCATCACCCATCCAATGCGGCAGGCCGGCTTGCTCCGAAGACGCATCGAGCGCATCAGCAGGTTGAGCGGCCGCATCGAGATCGAGCACTTGCCGCGCTGCCGGAGCTGATCCGGTCAGCACCAACGGCTTGTCCACGACCACCTGCGCCGCGAGATCGCCGAGCGAGCAGGTGAGGGCTATGGCGGTGAGGAGCCTCATCGGGGGTGGTAGCAGCAGCGCGTGTCTCCGGTGGTTGCGAGCGGGTTGCCGGCGGAACGCTGGCTGTAGCACGAGGTCCGAGCCGCCTGCAGGGCGGTCTGCGTGTGGTTCGCGGTGTCATCGACCCATTCCCATTCATTGAACATGCCCGTGAGCTGCGCGCCGAGCATGATGCACGCCCCATGATATTCGTCCCAGGTGCACAACTTTCCGCCACGGGCCGCGCACACGCTCACAGCCGTATAGAAGAGCTGGTTGTTCGTGGAGGACTGATCGATGCAAAGGCGCTCATTCACCATCAGGCTGTTGGGTGGGCAGCCGCGTTCCGAAGCATTCATCAGGATGAATCGGCCTCCTGCGAAGAGCACCTCGCACACCGACCCTTGCACGAGCTGCCCGCGCACTGGCACCAGGCCGTCGGGCCTCAGCAGCGCGGCAGCACCCACACCGTCGACATTGAGCGAGATCGCGCCGCTGAGCGTGGCGGGCGTTATGAAGCGGAGCAGGAGACCATCGGCGTATGCGCTCACCGCAGGCTGGGTGCTCAGGTCGATCACGGTGCCGTTCACCGTGCCAACGGCCCATAGCCATGCACCCTGCGCCGCGCCCTCCAAGGTCACGAGCGAGGTGGTTGAGGCCGGTGGCGCGAGGCCTTCGACCTGCCGATCGCCATCCGGTCCGGTGAAACGCAACGGCACATCCGTTTCCACCTGGCCAGCAGCAAGGCGGGCCAGGCACGTGAAGGCGATGGCGATCGTGATCCTCATCGCGTATAGCAGCATCGGAACCGGCTGGGAGTTGACCAGAGCACGTGGTGGCCGTGCTTGCAGTCGATTCCTAGTTCGTCGGCGGAGGAGCCGTCGCTTCCCTTGCCCACGCGCTTGGCGTTGGCTGCATTGTTCGCTGCATGATCGACCCATTCATAGTCGAGCACGGTCCCGATGAATGCCGCGTCGCTCAGGCAGGCATGAAGCCACTCCGCGAAGCTGCACAGACGCCCGCCGCTCGATTGGCAGGCGGCTCCCGCTGATGGGAAATCAGCAGCGGCGCGCGACGAATCCTCGATGCAGTACTCGCGAGCCGCGATGTGAAAGCCGCTCGGACAAGGCAGGTACGTGGAGCCTATCACATGGAATCGTTGTCCGTCGTAGACCAGGCGTTGGGGCGACCCGACGATCAGATCCGCGCTGTCCAGTGGGAGCCCGCCGGATTTCACGATCGGCACAGGACCCAGGCCGTTGAGGTCTATCACAGCCCCTGGGGCATTGGACTGTTCCGGAATGATGATGACCGACATACCGGGTGAGTAGGAGCCGATGGGAGGAACCAGTGATCCGGTGAGCAGGGCGGTGCCCGATACCGCTGTGCGAACGGCTTCGGTTCCGCGCACCGCTGCCGCGCTCATGCCCGCTTGGGGCTCTTCGGCAACCGCAACGCCGGTGATCTGCCTTTCCGAGTCATCGCTGCCGTTGAGCTGAAGCGGAGCCGGTATCTCGAGCTGCGCCATGGCCAGAGCGGGCGATAAGAAGAGCGCGCAAGCGAATCGTCGACGGCTCATGGCTTGATCAGGCGCTGGGTCCATTCATTGTTCAGCCGAAGGAGGTAGGCCCCGGATGCCAGTACCGGCAGTTCCAGGAGCACCATGCCCGGTCCTGCTGAAGGGAACGCGCGGGTGAGAAGCACGCGTCCGTCGGCCCCGAGCAGCTCCACGGCATTCAGCGCGAGGCCTTCAGGCACGGTGATCCGCACATGGTCGGTGACCACGGTGGGCGCTGCGCTCCACCCACCGCCATGAGTGAGCGGGATGCGGTTGGGGGCATCCTGATCGAACGCCGTGATGAAAGCGACGGGTGCCTGGTCGGTTGCGTCGATGAGCTGCGCACCGGGCTGATTGATGCTCGCCAAGGCCAACCAGGGCCCAGCGAGCAAGGGCGCCTCGAAGAGCGATAAGTTCTGCGGGTCGAGTCCGTTCAATTCGCTGAGGTCGTAGCGGAAGCTGATGCCGGCATCGGTCGCGCCGCTCGGCATGAGCACCGCGAACCAGCGTGCAACGCCCTGAGCGGAATTCGGAAGAACGGCGGGCTGGTGGCCGCGCGTCACCTCCAGGTCGCCCGCTGCGTAGTCTGTCGTGATGGTGAGGCCCAATCGCCCGGGCTCAGCACCCGTCAATGGCGCGGCTATCGGCCACACGGCCTGTTCCACGCCGCTCCCGGTGATGGGCGCGCCCGGCTGCTCCTGCAATAGGCAATCGGCCCCCAGGTCGATGAGGCCATCATTGATCACCTGCGCGCCAGCAGCGATCACCAGGTCGCTCAAGCCAGAGAACCGCATGGTAGTCCCGGGCAGCACATGCAGGGTACCGCTCTGCAGCGTTGCTGTCTGCCCGAAGGCGAGCGCGCCCGCAGTCCAGGAAGCCGCCGTGATCCAGTGCCTCATCCGGCGCAAAATAAGCGCATGGGCCGCAGCATCCATGGCCGAACCGTGTTCCCTAGATTTGGCCGCGAGCTAACGACATGGATGCATTGGGTTTCGTGATGGACAACTTGGGGCATTTCGCCCCGCTCGATATCGCGAATCTCATTTTCGCGGTGCTCGCCGCGACGCTGCTCGGCTACCTGCTGGGCCGCTTCGGTGGGCGCCTCCCTGCATCGAGCGCGCGCGAACTCGCCCTTTGGGCCGCGGGCGCAGCGTTGGGCACCGGACTGGTGCGCACGCAGCTTCCTCTGGCCGTTGTGCTCCTGGCCTTGGTGATCCTCTCCCGCGGTCAATTGGGAGCCAAGGGGGATAGGGCATTGACCTTCTGCGCCCTTGCGTTCGGCATGGGATGCGGCAGCGGGGCCAGCTTGATCGTGCTCGCCGTCGGACTGCCCTTCATCGTGGTGGTGCGCTGGGCATTCACGGCAGAGCGTGCATGAGGCGCGCGTCTCATCTGGAACTGAGGACGGTGCTTGTGCTAACGATGGCCTGCGCGGCCGCCATGCTACTGAGCGCTGCCATGCCGCGTGATCCCGAACCCCGACCAGGCTCTGGAGAGGCGAGCGTCAGCTTCAAGTCTGCAGGGCTCTTCACGACCGCGGATGCGACGCTGGAAGTCGAGACGGAGCCGGGCGCTCACGTGCACGTCTCGGTGAATGGCGGAGATTACATGACCCTGGATCGTGTGGCTGGCCGATCCCTGGCCTCGCTCGTACGCACTGAGCGATACGCGCCCACGGCCATGCAGTGGCGCCATCCGTTGCCGGAGCTTCCGCGGGCCGTGGTGGCCACGGCCTTCGCGCGCAAGGCCGGCAGCAGCGGTCCCATGCGCATGGCCACCTACCTGTTCCAGTCGCACGGCGATCTGCCGGTGATCTCCATCGTTTCCGATGAACCCGGGCTCTACGGATCGGAGGATGGGCTCCTGGTCCCCGGCGACTTCCTGCTTCGGGCGCCGTTGGCCCTGCGAGAGAGCTATGCACGTGATCCGCGCTGGTGGAAGTACCCGGGCAACTACCACGGTCGCGGCCGGGAATGGGAGAGGCCCGCACAGGTGCAGTTCATCGAGCCGGATGGGCGTGAGCGCTTCCAGGTGCCGGCCGGTGTGCGCATCAGTGGCGAGATGACGCGTGGCTTCCCGCAGCATGCGCTCCGGTTGGAATTCGATGCGCCGCTGTCGCAGCCGCTCTTCCCGTCCGATCCAGGCGGGGCGCGCTCCGTGGTGCTGCGCGCGGCAGGGAATGATCAAGTGAAAGGCATGCTGCGCGACGCATACCAGCATGAGCTCTGCGATGGCCAAGGATTCATCACCTCGCGCTCCGTGCCTTGTGTGGCGTACATCAATGGCGAGTACCAAGGTCTGCGGTACATCCGTCAGCGCATGGACGACCGCGAGCTATCGCGCTTGTTCGGCGCGCCGCGCAAACGGTTCACGATCCTGGAGGACAAGAACGAGCTCTATCGCGGCGATAGTGCCGATGCGCTCGCCTTCCTGCGCCTGATGTCGAGGACCGAGCGTTGGGATGCGAAGGACCCGGCATGGATCGATACCCTGGAGGCCCGGGTGGATGTGGATGGATTCCTGCGCTACATGGCCTCGCAGATGATCCTCGGGAACATGGATTGGCCTCGGCAGAACGTGAAGTACTGGCGCTACACGGGCACGCCGAAAACCGGCCCGCTCGATGGGCGCTGGCGCTTCATCATGGGCGATTCCGACCTGGGCTTCGGCGCCAACGCCGCGGTGCAAACGGACCTGTTCGTGAAGGTGCGCGATGCGCATGTGCCCATCTCGCGGCTCTTCCTGGCGCTGATGCGCAACACCGCCATGAAGGAGCGCTTCATCCGCCATGCCCAGGAGCTGCTCGATGGTCCGCTCTCGGCGGAGCGCTGCCTCCGCGTGCTCGAGGACCGCGCGCGATTGATCCGTCCGGAAATGGCCCGGCACCTCGCCCGTTGGCGCAAGCCCGCCGATGCGCAGGCCTGGGAGGCCGAGGTGGAGGTGATGCGGGCCTACGCCCGGCAACGCGAGGCCGTGGTGCGCGAACAGCTCCTGGCACTTCAGACGAACTAGGAGCCATGCTGACCTTCCTCCGATCGCACTGGCAGCTCATCCTGGTGATGCTTGTCTGGCTCGTCACCGGCTTCTACCTGCAACAGGCGGTGTTCGCGCTGCTGCCGCTCTCGGTCTTCTACTTCAAATCGCGCGACCTCTGGGCCGAGATCCTCTTCGGCATGCTCATCGTGCTGATCTTCTCGGACATGGAGCACGACATGTTCCCGCGCATGATCGTCTTTAAGAGCGCGAAGAACCTTTACGTGCTCGCCGTGGCCTTCTTCCTCTTCACGGAGACCTACCGCTTCAGCCCCTTGAGCAACGTGTTCCGGATCTTCCTTCCGTTCTTCATCTACAGCGTGTTCCCGCTGGTGTTCAGCAACAGCATGTTCACCGGGCTGCAGAAGACCATCTCGTACGCGCTCATGTACCTGATGGTGCCCAACTACATCCTGTACTGCTATCGACGCCAGGGCTGGCCGTTCTTCAAGAACCTGGTCTACTTCATGACCACCATCCTGCTCTTCGGTTTGGTGCTCAACGCCATGAACTATGAGTACGCCCACGTGGTAGGGCGCTTCCGCGGGATCTTCGGCAACCCCAACGGCATGGCGATCTATTGCTACCTCTTCCTCGTGCTCGCCTCCGTGATCAACGCGGTCAACCGCGACCTCTTCAACTGGCGTGAGCGCATCCTCATCTTCGGTACCATCATCTATTTCCTGATCGCTTCGGGCTCCCGCGCCTCGCTTACCTCCGCGGCCATCTTCATCATCTTCCATCGCTTCTTCGCCTACTCGCCCATGCTCGGCTTCGTGGGGCTCGTCTCCCTCATCCTCGCGGTCGAGGTGATCAGCTCCAATCTCGAGATCATCATCATCGCCCTGGGGCTGGAGGAGTACTTCCGCCTGGAGACCCTGAAGGAAGGCAGCGGCCGGTATTTCGCCTGGGAGTTCTCCTGGCAGCATATCCAGCGGTATTTCGTGTTCGGCGGAGGCTTCGCCAACGATGAGAGCATCATGCGGCGTTACCGCCTCTATCTGGAGAGCCAGGGGCACCAGGGCGGCGTGCACAACACCTACCTGAGCATGTGGCTCAACGTGGGCATCGTTGGCCTGCTCATCTTCCTGCGCAGCCTGGCGCTGCTCTTCATCAAAGCCAGCAAATTGGTGCCCATGAGCCTGGCCATCCTCTTCTCCACGCTCTTCAGCATCATGTACGAATCCTGGCTGGTAGGCTCCCTGAACCCGTACACCATCGTGCTGCTCATGACCATGACCGTGGTGACCGAGCCGGAGATCGTGGAATGGCGCGATCGCCAGCTGGTGGACCTCCCCGCCGATGACGAGGCGGTGGATGACGCCCCGGGACTGACGCCCGCCGTGGCCACCTGATCCGGGCCGCTACCTTCGGCGCCGCTCATGGCCAGACCAGAAAGGAAGAAAGGACGCCGGTGGTGGCCGTGGCTGCTTGCCGGTGCGATCGGCGTGCTGCTCGCTGGCGGGTTCGCCGCGGATCGCTTGCTCAAGGCCCGGGAGCACCCCGGCCTTTCCACCTTCATACGCCAATGGGCGCGCAACTACCCCGCCAGCTTCGCCGTGGAGCCGGAGCGCATCAGCCTGAAGGTCGGCGAGCATGATCTGGAGGAACTGCAGCGCGTGGTGGAGGAGGCGCGGGCGCGTGGCGTGATCCTTCCGGAAGGGAATTCCTATGTCCCCGCCGAGATCAGCCATGGCGAGCAGGCCTTCAAGGCCAAGCTGCGGATCAAAGGCAAGCTCACCGATCACGTGAAGGGCAGCAAGTGGAGCTTCCGCGTGGTGAGCAAGAAGGATGGCGGCTTCCTGGGCATGCGTCGGTTCTCCTTGCAGCATCCGGGCACGCGCAATTACCTGTGCGATTGGCTCTATCACCGGCTGATGCAGGCCGAAGGCGTGATCGCGCTGCGGTACGGCTTCGCTCAGGTCACCTTCAACGATGAGGACCTCGGCATCTACGCCTACGAGGAGCACTTCGGACCGGAGCTGTTGGAGCACAATGGCCGGGTCGATGGTCCCATCTTCCGCTTCGACCCCGCGCTCTTCTGGGAGCATCGCCTCAATGAGATGAACAAGCTGCGTTTCGACGAGCCTTTCGCTGCTTATCAGGCGGCTGCGGTGGATGCCTTCGGGAGCAGCGACCTGGAGAAGGACAAGGAGGCGCGTCACCGTTTCGAACAGGCCCTCGCTCTGATGGATTCCTTCCGGCGCGGGGAGAAGAAGGCCTCGGAGGTCTTCGACGCCGACCGCATCGCGCGGCACCATGCCATCCTCGATCTCGTGGGCGGGCACCACAGCATGGACTGGAGCGATGTGAAATTCTACTTCGACCCGGTGCTGAAGCGCGTGGAGCCGATCTCCTACGAGAGCTTCAGCGCGCATCCCATCCGCGAGCTGGCGGGCAGCAACCGCTGGACCGGCGGACCCACGCAGGGGATGGACCTGCACACGCAGTGGTTCAACGATGAGGAGATCTTCCGGGCGTACGTTCATCACCTCGAGCGCGTCTCGCGCACCGATTGGCTCGATAGCGCCTTCACCGCGCTGAAGCCCGCGCTCGATAGTGCCAGCGCCGTGCTCTACCGCGAGTTCCCCTACAAGGAGCTGGATCGCGCGGTGTACTACCGGAACCAGCGCATCATCAGCAAGCTGCTGGAGCCGCCGAAGCTCTTCCACGCCTACTTGGATGACAACGGCCCGGACACCGTAAGCGTGACCGCGGTGCCCATCGAGGACCTGCCCATGGAGGTGCATGCGCTCGTGCTGGCGGATGGGACACGGATCGCGCCCGTGGGCCGGTCTATCATTCCCGTGCGCCGCCCCGGGAAACTGGGTGCGCCCTTGGAACTGCGCTTTGCTGTCGAGGGAAAGGTTGACCGAGCAGGGCTGAAGCTGAGCGCATCGGTGCTCGGCGCCGCGAAGCAGCGGGAGGTGGAAGTCTTCCCGTACGCGCTTCTGCAGGATCTGGATAAGGCGATGGGCTTGGGTCCGCAGGTCGATCCGCATACGCTGCCTTGGATCGCGTTCGACGATGCCGCGCGCACCATCACTATCCGGAACGGCGCCTGGACGCTCGATCGTACCATCACCCTGCCAGCGGGCTATACGTTCATCGCGACCGCGCCTTTGCGATTGGATCTGCGGAACGGTGCGGAGATCATCAGCCACGCCGCGCTTCGCTGGGAAGGCTTGGAGGAAGCGCCCATCGAGGTCTTCAGCACCGACAGCAGCGCGCACGGTGTGCATGTGCTCGCTGTGGGTGGAACATCCCGGCTGACCCACGTGCGCTTCGCCACGCTATCGCGCCTGGCTGCCGAACAGGACCGCAGCGGCGATCTTTCCTTCCACCGGGCCGATGCCGTGATCGAGCACTGCTCCTTCAGCGGAACAGGCGCCACCTTGGTCGATTTCGGCATGGCCAAGCTCACTATGACCGATTGCGCCTTCAGCGGCGGCTCCGATCAGCTTGAGCTTCACTTCGCCGATGCGAAGGTCACGCAATGCGCCTTTGCCGATGCTGCGGATGATGCCGTGAGCGCGGAAGGGGGTGTGCTGCGCCTCGAGGATAATGATGTCTTCGGAGCCGGCGGCATCGCAGTGAAAGCGACGAAGAGCGCGCGTATCGATGCCACTGGTTTGCGCATCCGATCCTGCAAGCAGGCCTTCGAAGGACGCGAAGGTTCGGTGGTGAAGGTGAGTGGGGGAGCGGTGAAGAGCATCGAACTCGTGGCCGAACTGAAGAAGGATGAGATGCGCTACGGACCGGTGCGGCTGGCTCTGGAGAAGGTGAGCATCGCGGAGGCCAAGGCGGAATTCGTGATCGGCGCAGGCAGTGAGGTGAAGGTGGATGGGAAACCGGTAGGGGCGAAGAAGCCATGAGGTGGCTCCCGGCGATAGCATGCTTCGCGCTGGTCGGTATCGCCCACGGCCAACGTTCACCCTTCAACGGGCTCGAGGTGCTGCCTGCCGATAGCACGGGCCATTACCGGATCCTCATCGGCGGGCATTTCCACGGCGAGAGCACCAACCGCAGCGGATACCCGGCCAGCACATTGCTCGCCAACCTCGATACCATCAACAGCCTCGGCGCGAACCTCTTCCTCAGCACCGGCGACCTGTACATGGATGCGCGGAGCGACAGCGCCCGATATGCCAAGGCCCTGTTCAGCAAGTTGAAGATGCCCTTCTTCAACGCGCCGGGGAATCATGATGGCAAAGCAGGTTCCTGGGTGGAGGTGATCACACCCGGTGGCGGGAATGTCGCTGGGGCCAGTGGTCCGGCAGAAGTGATCGTCTTGGATCTGGAGGAACATGATGGCACCCTGGTGGATGAGCAGATCCAAGCGATTCACCAGTCCGGACTGGTCTCCGCGCTCTTCATCATCTCCCACCGCCCCATCTGGTCCGAAGACGACCCGCAATACACCGACCTCTTCAAGGACAATACGCGGTCGCTCACCGGCACCAACTTCCAGAAGGAGGTGTATCCCATCCTGCAGGAGATCGCGAAGAACGCGCAGGTGTATTGGATCAGCGGGAGTCTGGGTGGCGATGCGCCGAGCAGCATCTTCTTCCAACGGCATGCGCCGAACATCACCTTCATCCAATGCGCCATCCGGGATCTGCCGCGCGATGCCCTGCTCATTGCCGATGTGTACCCCGACTCCGTGGCTTGGAGCGCGCTCTCGCTCACCGGCCAGCGCTTGGCGTCGCCCGAGACCTACGATGCCGGGTGGTGGCGCGCGCACATGGGCAAGCCCCAGCCCTTCAATTGGCGATTGCTCCCGTTCCTCATCCGCAAGACCGTGACCCGGCCCGAGTTCTGGTGGGGGGCAGCCCTTTCATTGCTGCTCGTCTTGCTGGTGCGCCGGCTGCTTCGGCGCGGGTAGGTACCTTCACGGCCTCGAATCATGGCACGTATCCTGGTCACCGGCGGCGCCGGTTTCATCGCGAGCGACCTCGCCATCACCCTGGCCTCCAAGCCCGGCAATGATGTCACCGTCGTCGATAACCTCCTCACAGGCGACCGGCGCAAGCTGCCCGCCGAGCTCCCGCCCAACCTGCACTTCATCAAGTGCGATGTGAATCGCTACGAGGACATCAGCGCGGTGTTCTACGCCAACCGCTTCGAGCACGTGTTCCATTACGCGGCGGTGGTGGGGGTGAAGCGCACCATCGAGAACCCCGTGATGGTGCTGCGCGACATCGACGGCCTGCGCAACATCCTCGACCTCTCGAAGAACACCGGCGTGAAGCGCGTGCTCTACAGCAGCAGCAGCGAGGTGTACGGCGAGCCGGTGGAGATCCCGCAGAACGAGCGCACCACCCCGCTCAACAGCAAGCTGCCCTACGCCATCGTGAAGAACATCGGCGAGGCCTTCCTGCGCAGCTACCACAAGGAGTACGGTCTCGACTACACGGTGTTCCGCTTCTTCAACACGTACGGCCCCAAGCAGAGCAAGGATTTCGTGGTGAGCAAGTTCCTCCGCGCCGCGCTGGCCAACGACGACATCACCCTTTACGGCGACGGTCTGCAGACCCGCACGTTCTGTTTCATCGACGACAACATCGACGCCTGCATCAACGCCTATGAGCAAGGCGAGGTGATGAACGACGTGGTGAACATCGGCAGCGATGCGGAGATCACGATCAAGGAACTGGCCGAGCTCATCATCGAGATCACCGGCAGCCGCTCGCGCATCGTGCATCTGCCGCCCCTGGAGGAAGGTGATATGACCCGCCGCATGCCCGACATCACGCGCATGCGCCAGCTGCTGGGCCGCGACCTGCTGCCCCTGCGCACGGGCCTCGAGCGCATCCTCGCTCTCGCCACCGTGGCCCGCTGATGTGCGGCATCACGGGCATCCACGGGCTTGAGGGGCTGAACGACCCCGAGGCGCTCGTTCGACGGATGAACGCGGCCATCGCGCACCGTGGGCCCGATGCCGATGGCGTCGAACGGCTCGGCAACAACGTGCTCGGGCACCGTCGGCTGAGCATCATCGACCTCTCGCCCGCGAGCAACCAGCCCTTCCGCAGCGCCGATGGACGCTACACCATCGTCTTCAACGGAGAGATCTACAACTACCGGGAGCTGAAGCAGGCCATGCCCGATGCCGTCTGGCGCACGGGCGGTGATACCGAGGTGCTGCTCGCCGCCTATGCGCGCTGGGGCGCTGATTGCCTGCACCGGCTGCATGGCATGTTCGCCTTCGCGATCCATGATAGCGCCACTGACGAGCTCTTCCTCGCGCGCGACCGCATGGGCATCAAGCCGCTCTACTGGTTCCGCGACGACCGACACCTTCTCTTCGCCAGCGAGCTGCGCGCGCTGCTCTCAACGGGCCTCGTGCCACGCCGGTTGGATCAGGACGCCCTGGTGGATTACCTGCGGTACCAGACCGTGCATGCGCCGGCCACCATCATCGAAGGTGTGCGCATGCTCGAGGCGGGGCATTGGATGCGCATCAGCGATCAAGAGGTGACCGTGCAGCGCTGGTATGACCTGGTCGGATCCGCCCGGAAGGATGCGGAAGGCTTGACCGCTGAGCACGTGCGAGCCCAGGTGCGGGAAAGGCTCTCACGTGCGGTGGAGAAGCGCCTCGTGAGTGACGTGCCCTTCGGCGCCTTCCTTTCCGGCGGCATCGACAGCAGCGCCGTGGTGGGGCTCATGGCCCAGGCCAGTACCGCGCCGGTCCATACGTTCTCGGTCGTGTTCGATGAGGAGGAGTTCTCGGAGGAGCGCTACGCACGCATCGTCGCCAGGAAGTTCGGCACCAAGCACACCGCCATCCGGCTCCAGCCCGCCGATATGCTGCGTTTGCTGCCCGATGCGCTCGCAGCCATGGACCATCCGAGCGCCGATGGCCCCAACACCTACGTGGTCTCCAAAGTGACCAAGGAGGCAGGCATCACCATGGCGCTGAGCGGCCTCGGTGGCGATGAGGTCTTCGCGGGCTACCCGGTCTTCACGCGTACGTTGGAGCTGTGGGAGAAGCGATGGATCACCCAGTTCCCCGCCTTTCTCCGACGTATGGGCGCCGCAGCGATCGGCGCTGCACGGCCATCGATCGCCTCGGACAAGATGGGCGAGTTGCTCCGGCTCGATGCCTTCTCCGTGGACGATACGTTCCCCATCTCGCGCCTGATATTCACCGGTCGCGACCTGGTGGGGCTGATCGCGCGTGACCGATTGCCCGAGAATCGGGTGAGCACGATCCTGCGCGGCCTCATCCGCAGCGACGGCGGGCACGCGCTGCCTTTCCTCAGTCAGGTATCCCTTGGTGAACTCTCGACATACCTGCAGAATGTGCTGCTTCGAGATACCGATCAGATGAGCATGGCGCATGCGCTCGAGGTGAGGGTGCCATTCCTCGATCATGATCTCGTGGAGTTCGTGCTGGGCGTGAGCGACCGTGTCAAATACCCGCATTCGCCCAAGAAACTCCTGGTCGAATCGCTGGGCGATCTGCTTCCTCCAGAGGTGGCCAACCGGCCTAAGATGGGCTTCACGCTGCCCTGGGAGCAGTGGATGCGCAATGAGTTGCGCGCCTTCTGCGAAGCGCGGATCAACAAGCTTGACGCCCGACCGGAATTCCGCGAAGGAGCCGCAATGGGGCAATGGCTCCGATTCCTTGCTCAGGACAAGCGCGTGAACTGGTCGCGCATGTGGAACCTGGTCGTCCTGGCCGATTGGCTGGAGCGTAACGGAATCGAATAGGGCAGGAAAGAAGAAGCCGGGCAACCAGCCCGGCTTCTGCAGTGTTGCAAAGGTTGCTTAGAACTTCGCTCGCGACTTGCGGCCTACACGCTTGGTCCCGCGGATCCAGTTGTAGCGCTGCCGGTAGAAGTTCGACTGACCACGCAGCACGTAGCTGTAAGTGAAGGTCATGGTCAGGTAACTGTCGTTGTGCGTTGGATCGCCGCGGATGGCTCCCGCGTTGTAGTTGTTCGGATGGGGCAGGGTGGGATCGAGCGCGTAGGCATAGGCTGTTTGGTTCGCCAGGTCCACGGCCAGCTGGCTGGGCAGCTGGCCCGGGTCCGCGTAGGTCGAGCTCACGTCGTCCAGATAATCGGTGAAGGTGGTGCGCCAGCCCATGTCCCAGCCGAAGCGGTGACGCCGCTTCTTGGTGAAGTGGAAACCGATGCCGGCCGGCACCGCGAAGCCGATGCGGGAGTAGTCGACCAGTTCCGTGGTCAGCGGCTGCAGCGCGTAGAAATCGCCTTCGCGGTTGATCTGACCCTTGGGGTTGTGGTAGTACACGGCCGCGCCCACATAGCCGAAGAGGCGGAAGTCGAGCTTGTACTTGCCGCGCCCGCCGAGGTCGTTATCCTGGTAAATGGTGAACTCCGGTCGCACGTACAGCTCCAACATGTCGTTCCGGAAATTCAGGTTCCGGCCGCGGCGCGGGCGATAGTCCTCCGTAAGGGCGTCGGCGCCTTGGATGCGCAGGTACAGCAGGCCGGCGTTCACCGAGATCATGCGGTTGAGCTTGCGGCGAGCGAATCCGCCCACGGCCCAACGCGTCTGCCCCAGCTTCATGTCCCATACGAAATCCCGTCGCGGTTGATCTACACCGCCCATCTCGCCCAGGTAATTGGCCCCACCCAGGTGGATGCCCACGTCCCATGCGTATTGCGCCTGGGCAGCCTCGAGCCCGAAGACCCCAATGGCTCCCGCCAGCAGAATGCGTAATGTGCTGTTGCTCATGCGTGCGTTCACAAGAGGTCTGACCCCTACTCCGGGCAAACATAACAAAGTTCTTTCGGGCTTCCGGGGCATGGGAAAGGCTTGGATATCAACGATCGCCAAAGGCTTTCTACGTGATCGACGTACCCGGTAGTTTTGCCGTCCATGGAGATGGAGAACAGGGTCTGCGCCAACTTCGGCATCCGCTACCCGATCATTCAGGCCGGCATGATCTGGTGCTCTGGCTGGCGATTGGCCGCTGCGGTAAGCAATGCGGGCGGCCTCGGCATCATCGGTGCGGGCTCCATGTACCCCGAGGTGCTGCGCGAGCACGTGCGCAAGTGCAAAGCCGCCACGGACAAGCCCTTCGCCGTGAACGTGCCCATGCTTTACCCTGATTTGGAGGCGCATATGCGCACCATCATGGATGAAGGGGTGCCCATCGCCTTCACCTCAGCGGGCAATCCGGGCCAATGGACCAGCACCCTCAAAGCGTCCGGGGTGAAGGTGGCCCACGTGGTCAGCAGCGTGAAGTTCGCCCTGAAAGCCGAGGCGGCGGGCGTGGATGCCGTGGTGGCCGAGGGCTTTGAGGCCGGTGGACACAATGGGCGCGAAGAGACCACTACCATGGTGCTCGTCCCCATGGTTCGCGATGCCATACAGCTGCCCGTGATCGCGGCAGGCGGCATTGCCGATGGCCGCAGCATGCTGGCCGCCATGGCTTTAGGTGCCGATGCCGTGCAGATCGGCAGCCGCTTCGTGTGCTCGGAGGAGAGTTCCGCGCACCCGGCCTTCAAACAGCGGGTGGCGAGTGCCAAAGAGGGAGATACTGTTCTGACACTGAAGGAAATAACCCCGGTTCGCTTGATCAAGAACGCGTTCTATGCGCAGGTGGCTGCCGCGTACGGCGCGCATGCCCCAGTGGAGCAGCTGCGGGAGATACTCGGAAGAGGGCGTGCGAAAAAGGGCATGTTCGAGGGTGATCTCGAAGAGGGCGAGCTCGAGATCGGACAGGTCAGCGGACGCATCGGCACCATACTGCCGGCCGGGCAGATCGTAGCGGAGATCATGCACGAATACGAGGAGCGGAGGGCGCTTCTCGCCAGCACCGCACGGGTCGTATGAGGCTCAGACGGCAACAAAGCAGGCATGCAATGCGTCTATGGTACGTGATTGCTGCTCATGGCCTTCCAAGGCGAAGCCGCTTGGCTGCTCTGGTGTTGGCATGCCTCACGGGCACTAGCGCGTGGGCCGTGGTGCTCGATCCCCCAGTCTTGCGTTGCGCATCGGCCAATGTCAGCGGCGATGTCACGCTCAACTGGTCGCTTCCGCCGGACCCCAACGGCGATTGCTTGCAGTACGAGGTATGGCATGCCGATAACGCCGCGGGGCCCTTCACGTTGCTCACCACCGTTCCTTGCGGGCAGGCGAGCTATGCTCATTTCGGGGCTGGCGCCAATGGTGGCCCGCAGTTCTATTACCTCACCACGGTTTCCACCTCGCCACCGCCGAATACCTCGGTACCGAGCGATACGGTCGCCACCATCTTCCTGCAGGTCTTTCAGAGCACGCCGTTGGGCAGCGCGAATCTCTCCTGGAACGCGCCGGCCGTCTCGCCAACCTCGGGTGCTGAGTTCTCGGTCTGGTTGGAATATCCCATTGGCACTTGGAGCCAGGTGGCCACGGTGAGCACCACCACCTTCAGCTATCAATGGCTGGTTTCCATCTGCGAGGATTCGCTCACCTTCCGCGTAGGATTGGAGGATGCCCAAGGCTGCGTCTCCTTCAGCAACCGCGACGGCGAGATCTTTCACGATGTCACGCCGCCCTCCGTGCCGGTGATCTCCGTGGTCAGCGTCGATACGCTCACGGGTCTCTCGAACATCACGTGGGCCCAACCCCCGGAGCCGGATACCGATGGCTACATCATCGTGTGGAACGGACCGAGCGGCGGGGTGATCATCGATACCGTCTTCGGGCAGGGCAATACCTCGTACGCGTGGCCCGATAGCTGGCCGTTCGACGGCCCGGAGAGCTTCACCATCGCGGCGTTCGATACCTGCGAGACGGGCACCCCGCCGAGCCCCAACACCAGTGCCACCGGGGCACCGCATACCACCATGCACGCCCGCACCACCTACGATCGTTGCGCCGCGCTGGTGCACCTGTTCTGGACCCCTTATGGCGGCTGGGCTCCGCAGAGCCAGGAGATCCTGGTGCAACGCGATGGCGGGCCGTGGGCGCTGCTCGCGAATCTGAGCGGAGGCGCCAGCAGCTTCGATCACGCAGTGCTGCCAGGCCATACCTATTGCTATGTGATCAAGGCCGTGCAGGGACCAGGTCTCCCAGCATCGCTCTCGAATAAGACCTGCCTCTTCACCGCGTATCCTGCCATCCCACAGGGCAATTACCTGCGCACCGTCACGGTCACCGGGCCTTCGACCATTCTGGTGGTCGATAGCGTGGACTACACCGCGGAGCCGGGCGGATACCGCTTGCTGCGTTCCACCAACGGCGGCCCGTTCGTGGAGGTGGAGCAGTTCGGCGCGAACGCCGGGCCGGTGATCCAATGGACCGATGGCGATGTGAACACTGCGGTGAACGGCTACCGGTATCGCATGCTGGTGCTCGATAGCTGCAGCAGCGGTGCGGTGGAGAGCAACCTCGGCGGCAGCATCGTGCTGCAAGCCCGGGGGGAGCTCGGCGGCGTGAGCCGGCTCTCCTGGAACGGCTACAGTGAATGGGCCGGGGTGGTCGCCGGGTACAACATCTACCGGAGCATCGCCCAAGGCCCCTTCGACCTGATCGCCACGGTTCCCGCAGACCCTTGGTCGTATGCTGATGACGTGAATCCCTTCATCGCGCTCACCGGCGATTTCTGCTACTACGTGGAAGCAATTGAGGCCGGGAATCCCAGCACGATCAACGCGCGATCAGCGAGCAATGTGAGCTGCGCCCCGCAACAGGATCTGGTCTTCATCCCGAACGCCTTCGTGGTGGGAAGCCCCTACAATCCGGTCTTCAAGCCGGTTATAGGATTCGTTGATGTGGAAGAGTATAAACTGTTGATAATCAATAGATGGGGGCAGGTCATTTGGGAGACCGATGACCCCGCTGAGGGGTGGGACGGCGTGGTGGGCAGCCAGGTGATGCCCATCGGCATCTACGCCTACTACTGCTCGGTGCGGAGCGGCTCAGGCAAATTGGTCGAAGAGCGCGGCACGGTCACCTTGATCGCCGAGGGCGATTGATCGGGCTACGGGCGCGGTAGCTACTTTTGTGCATGGAACGATCCACCGCCGAAGCGCCCTCACGCGCCGCTTCCGCAGCCGTGAATGGCGCGGCCCATCAGGATAAATTCGTAGGAGAGGGGCTCACGTATGATGACGTGCTCCTGGTGCCCGCGTACAGCGAGGTCCTCCCGCGCGAGGTCGACATCCGATCACGCTTCTCCCGCAACATCACCCTCAATGTGCCGATCGTTTCGGCGGCCATGGATACCGTCACCGGGGCCGACCTGGCCGTGGCTATTGCCCAACAGGGCGGCATCGGGGTGATCCATAAGAACCAGCCGATCGCCGAACAGGCCGCCGAGGTGCGTCGTGTGAAGCGCAGCGAGAGCGGCATGATCCTGGACCCGGTGAAGCTCGATCGCCAGGCCACCGTTGGCGACGCGCTGCGGCTCATGGCCGAGAACAAGATCGGCGGCATCCCCGTGGTGGATGAAGGGAACCGCCTGGTCGGTATCGTCACCAACCGTGACCTGCGCTTCGAGAAGCGGATGGCCCGCCCCGTAGCCGAAGTGATGACGGCCGAGGGCATCATCACCGCGAAGCCTGAGACCACCATGGCGCAGGCCGAGGACGTGCTGCAGCACCACAAGATCGAGAAGCTCCCGGTGGTCGATGGGAAAGGCCAGCTGGTCGGGCTCATCACCTACAAAGACATCATCAAGCTGAAGCAGCGCCCGAATGCCTGCAAGGATCGCCTGGGGCGATTGCGGGTGGCCGCGGCCATCGGCATTGCCGGAGATACCATGGAACGCGCCAAGGCCTTGGTTGATGCCGGCGTGGATGCCCTGGTGATCGACACCGCCCATGGTCATACCAAAGGCGTTGTGGCCATGGTGAAGCAGGTGAAGGCCGCATTCCCCTCGGTGGATGTGGTGGCTGGCAACATCGCCACGGCCGAAGCAGCAAAAGCACTGGTCGAAGCCGGTGCCGATGCCGTGAAGGTGGGTATCGGGCCGGGCAGCATCTGCACCACGCGCGTGATCGCGGGCGTAGGCGTGCCACAGCTGACCGCCGTGATCGATTGCGCCAAGGCCATTGAAGGGAGCGGTGTGCCCGTGATCGCCGATGGCGGTGTGCGGTTCACCGGCGACGTGGTGAAGGCGATCGCGGCAGGCGCGGGCACCGTCATGGTGGGCAGCATGTTCGCCGGGGTGGAGGAGAGCCCCGGAGAGACCATCATCTACGAGGGGCGCCGATTCAAGGCATACCGCGGCATGGGCAGCATCGAGGCCATGCAGCAGGGCAGCAAGGACCGCTACTTCCAGGATATGGAAGACGACATCAAGAAGCTCGTTCCAGAAGGCATCAGCGGCCGCGTGCCCTATAAAGGCCGATTGGCGGAGGTGGTGCACCAGCTGGTGGGCGGTCTGCGCGCCGGCATGGGGTATTGCGGAGCGCCGGACGTCAGTGCCTTGCAGCGCGCGCGCTTCATCCGCATCACATCCGCGGGCATGAAAGAGAGCCACCCGCACGATGTGTACATCACGCGTGAAGCGCCCAACTACAGCCACCCCTAGCCCAACTCAGAACCGGATCAGCAGGCCGGCATTGAGGCGCTGGCTATTCCAGCCTAGCCGAAGCGGGGCCCCGTCGTGCTCGATGGTATGGCCGTTGTAATCCTGCACGATCATTTCCTGGGAACCTCCGTGGTCCAAGGCGAGGAAGAGCCCCATGGTGCCGCTGAGCATGTGCAAGGTGCGCACGCCCACAGCGGCGCTCGTGTTCTGGGCACGCAGCGGGAGGTCCAGTGCGCGCACCCGCATCGACATCACCGATGGCCCGAGCGCCACGTACAGCTCCAAAGCGGTGCGTGCATTCTGCCAGGGCCGGTAGGTGACCTCGGCGAGGTAGGTGGTGAATCGCACGCGGTCGATGCCTGAAGGCGTGGCATCGGTACCAATGCGATCGTAGTGGATTCCGAAGGAGATGCGTCGGCTCGCAGCGTAAGCGAACCGGAAGGTCATGGAACCTGCCGCATCTGGTCCGAAGGCCAATTCCTCGGCCGTGCGGGTCAAGCGCAAGGCGCCAGCACCGCCACCGAGGCTGGTCACCAAGCGCTTGGGGCCTATGCTCTGGGCGTGTACCAGGCAGGGGAGCAGAAGGAAGGGGAGAGCGAATAGGGGCCGCACCCCGCGAAGATTGGTCATGCGGGCGGGGCGTCCCCGGTAAATTCGCGCGATGGGGTGGTTCATCGGTTTCCTGTCCGTGGTCGTGTTGGCCTACGCAGGCATCTGCCTCTTCTATTTCATCTTTCAGGAGCGCTTCATCTTCATCGGGTTCCGCAAAAGCGATCGCTACCGATTCCGCTTCGAGCGGCCTTTTGAGGAAGTCTGGCTCGATCGGCCCGATGGCGCTCGCCTCCACGCGGTTCGTTTCATGGCCGATGCTCCGTGCAAGGGACGGCTCGTGTATTTCCACGGCCACCACGGCAGCGTGCAGCGTTGGGGCCGTTCTGCCGAGCGGTTCCTTCGGCAAGGCTACGATGTGCTCATGCCCGACCCGCGTGGCTACGGCAAGAGCCGGGGCCGGCGCACGGAGCGCCACCTGATCGACGACGCGCTGGCCTGGTACGATCGGGCGCTCGAATCCGGTGGCGGGCCGGTGGTGCTCTATGGCCGCTCCTTGGGCAGCGGACTGGCCGTGCCGGTGGCCGCCGGCCGGGCTCCGGCCATGCTGCTGCTCGAGACACCATTCGCCAACCTGATCGATGTGGCGTGGAATTACCTGCCCTTCCTGCCGTACCGGCTCCTGCTCCGCTACATGTTCCGGAACGACCAGGCCATGCGCGGCGTGCGTTGCCCGGTCCACATTTTCCACGGCCGCCGCGATCAGGTGGTGCCCTACGCCAGCGCGCTCCGCCTCTATGCCGCCATCCCCTCCGATGTCGAGCGCGCCTTCCATGATTTCCCTCAGGGGCGGCACAGCAACCTGTTGCGTTTCGCCCGCTTCCGTCGCGTGCAGCGCCGCCTGCTCGCCGATCTGGGTGCGCGGTAGGCTACTTTCGCGCCCCCGCAATCAATGGGAACTCGCATGCTCAGCACCCGTCTCGCCCTCGCCTTCATGGCCACCGCCTTCATCACCGCCTGCAGCAATGGGCAGCGCGACCGCGTGCAGCTCACCAATGAGATCGACTCGCTGAGCTATGCCATCGGCTCCGACATCGGCGGCAATTTCAAGGCGCAGAAGCTCGACAACGTGAACATCGATGCCCTGGCCATGGGCCTGCGCGACGGCATCGACAGCGCATCGATGCTCTCGGAAGAAGAGGTGCAGATGGTCATCAATGCGTACATGATGAAACTGAAAGAGGAGCGCATGGCCACGGAGCGGGCCGAGGCCGAGGAGAACCGCATGAAAGGAGAGCAGTTCCTGGCGGAGAACGGGAAGCGTGAAGGCGTGGTGACCACAGCGAGCGGCCTGCAGTACGAGGTGGTGACCATGGGCACCGGAGCGAAGCCCACGGCGGACAGCAAGGTGAAGGTGCACTACACCGGACGCCTGATCGATGGCAGCGTGTTCGATAGCTCCGTGGAGCGCGGCCAGCCGATCGAATACCCAGTTGGCGGTTTCGTGCGCGGCTGGCAGGAGGCCCTTCAGCTCATGCCAGTGGGCAGCAAGTGGAAACTCTACATCCCCAGCGACTTGGGTTACGGTCCGCAAGCCGGACCTGGCGGTAAGATCCCGGGCAATAGCGTGCTGGTGTTCGACCTCGAGCTGATCGAGATCCTGCCGTAAGCCAGCTCAGGGCGCCTCGGGCAGGGGCATCCAGTGCGTCACTTCGTTGAAGAAGCGATTGCTGGTGCCTTCGCCGAGCCAGAGATGGGGCGGTCCGGAGTAGCCGGTCTTGCTCACGTTCTTCACGAAGAAGTCCTGGGCGAAGCGCATCACCACCACCGGGCGCTGCTCGGTGGCGCCGGACTTGCCCGGCAGGTACACGGTGTTGTCCGGAATGAAGCACAGCACGCGCTGACCATCCTCAGGAAGTCGTTCGGCAACGGGGACCCAGGCAGCCATGGTGCTGGCGGGCAAGATAGCCTCAGGCCTGCGGCTCCAGCGGCACCTCGTCGCCGAGCACCAGATCCAGGGTCAGCGTGACCGCGCGGGCGGAAAGGGCCTTCGTGCGCGCATCGCTCTCCCCGAACAGTTTGTCGGCCTCTTTGCGCACCAGGTACCGGAGGAGGTCGTCGTGTATATCGAGCTTGGTGGCGGTGATGACCCCCTGCGTGGAATGGCACCACTGCCAGAGCAGCCGCAGCGCCAGCCGCAGCGAGGAGCGGTCGTGCAGGCGGCTGCCCTGCACCACGAACGCGTTGCCCTGCCAGCGGAGCACCAGCGAGCGCAGGATCGTGCGGATCGTGCCCACCAGGCTATCCACGGTGATGGCCCCCTCGGGGACGGCCACCAGGGAGTTCGGATCCACGTCGTGATTGCGCTGAAAGGTGAGCTGATTGGCCAGAGGCATGCTCTTGTTGAACTCGGTCATGGCCGCGTTCACCGTGTCCTGGTGCACCACCAAGGTGCCGTCGAAGCCGTCCAGCGCATCGCGTTCCTTGTCGGCGAGCATTTCCTGATAAGCGGGCTTCGTGCGGGTGGGGTCGAGCGGAGGAAGCACGAAAGAGGGTGAGCCGATGGCGTGGCAGCCGCGCCTATGGCAGAGGCCGATGACATGCAGCGCCAGCGCCCGCAGGAAGGGCGCGCTCAGGCCGATGGCTTCCCGATCGGGCAGCACCGCCATGGCAGGTGCATGATAGAGGGCGATATGGTCCGCGGCGAATCCCTGCGGATCGATCGCCAGCCCGGCGGCGTGGTGCATCAGTTCGAAGAGGATCTCATCGGCTTCCAACGCGCCGGCCAATGAATCGATCATCACCGTGGCCCGGATGCTTCCACGGGGCAGATCCGCTTCCTGTTCCACCTCGTCGAGCATCTGCGCCCATAGGCGCGCCTCTTGGTGGCTCTGCACATCGCGCAGGTAGAGGTAGAGACCACCCTGCCGTTGCAGCAAGGGGGCCAGCGCATGAGCACCCAGCACGGCCAGGTCGAGCAAGGCCGCAGGAGCGGGCTCATCGCCGATCAGCACGCTCGCCTCCAAGACATGCAAGGGGCGCGGGCAAACCATCAAGCGGGTCTGACTGCGCGGGTTGGCGCGGATGCGGCCTTCGGAGGGGTCCAGATAGGCCAGGTCCATGCGCGCCGCGCGCGTGAGTACCCGGTGGGCGCGCATCACGCTCCAAGGGTCGCCGCAGGTGAAGTTCCAGAGATCGGCGATGTAGCTCTTGGCGCCGGCATTGAGTCCGTGGATCAGCTCGCTGCGCGTGCAGCCGCCGATCAGTTCCACGCGCCGCTCGAGCAATTCGGCCGGCAAGGGATCGACCCGCCACTCGGTGCGCCGTACATGAGCCGTCTCTACCAGATGGGATGGGCCATTGGCTGCGAGCTGCGCCCGGCGTGCCTCGCGGGCGGGAATCAAGCCCTGACGGCGCTGCTCGAAGCGGCTCAGGAGGTGCTCCAGCAGATCATGCACACGCGGGCCCAACGCCCGCTCAACGGTTCCTGCTACCATGCTTCCCGAATCATCGGGCCTTCATACGCGATGTACCGCGCGTCGGTTCAGGGCAGGCACATCCCGCGCCGGATTCGGGTCTTGTCCCGACCGCGATCACCATGCTGCTCCAGTAGAGAACAGCCGACTATATTTGCGGGCCCTTCACGGAAGGGACGTTCTTTCGAACCACCATTGGAGAGGTGGGTGAGTGGCTTAAACCAGTAGTTTGCTAAACTGCCGTACGGGTTAAACTGTACCGGGGGTTCGAATCCCCCCCTCTCCGCCAACGAAGCCGCGGTGCCGAATAGGCACGCGGCTTTTTCGTTCCACGCCCAGCCAAGCGGAGCTTGAGCGCAGGCGCGGAACGAAAAAGCCGGCGAGCGGAGCGAGCGGCGGCGATTGTTGAGGCCCTCCCCTCGGGGATAGCCCGCCTCGGGCAATCCCCAAGAATGACGGTTGAAGCTTGAGCGCAGGCGCGGAACGAAAAAGCCGGCGAGCGGAGCGAGCGGCGGCGTTCGTTGAAGCCCTCCCCTCGGGGATAGCCCGCCTCGGGCAATCCCCAAGAATGACGGTTGAAGCTTGAGCGCAGGCGCGGAACGAAAAAGCCGGCGAGCGGAGCGAGCGGCGGCGATCGTTGAGGCCCTCCCCTCGGGGATAGCCCGCCTCGGGCAATCCCCAAGAATGACGGTTGAAGCTTGAGCGCAGGCGCAGAACGAAAAAGCCGGCGAGCGGAGCGAGCGGCGGCGTTCGTTGAAGCCCTCCCCTCGGGGATAGCCCGCCTCGGGCAATCCCCAAGAATGAAGGTTGAAGCTTGAGCGCAGGCGCGGAACGAAAAGGCCGGCGAGCGGAGCGAGCAGCGGCGACCGTTGAAGCCCTTGATTCGAAGCGCGTTTCCGATTCCGTGCCGTATGAGCCTGCATTTCCCCGTTCTTTGCGGCCCATCAGTTCGGGGTGTAGCGCAGCCCGGTTAGCGCACCTGGTTTGGGACCAGGGGGTCGTGTGTTCGAATCACACCACCCCGACAAGGGATGATCCCGCCGAGAGGCGGGATCTTTCGTTCCACCCGAATGCGAGCTTGCTCGCGCACCCGGGCGGAACGAAAGATCCATGGCGCGGCGCGCCATCGGGATCATGCCTTGAATCCCCCCACCAGTGAAAGCCCGCGGAGCGGGCAATCCACCACCGGCTCGCTCGCGCACCCGGGCGGAACGAAAGATCCATGGCGCGGCGCGCCATCGGGATCATACCTTGAATCCCCCCACCAGCGAAAGCCCTCGGAGCGGGCAATCCACCACCGGCTTGCTCGCGCACCCGGGCGAACGAAAGATCCATGGCGCGGCGCGCCATCGGGATCATACCTTGAATCTCCCCACCAGTGAAAGCCCGCGGAGCGGGCAATCCATTTCCTGGGCACGGACTGAACACCGGTTGCGATCAATGCCCGACAGCAAGCTCGCCGTGAAGAGCCGTGGGCGTGTGCCCCATAATCGAGACTTTTGCCATCAGGACCCCGTAGCTCAGCTGGATAGAGCACCTGCCTTCTAAGCAGGCGGTCGTTGGTTCGAATCCAACCGGGGTCGCTCAAGTACGCCAAGTGCCGGAGGTTGCCTGCTTGGGCGCTGACCGATTCGCGCGATCTCCTGTGATTGTTCCTCACGCCGGTGGCCGTACCGCTGACCGATTCGCCCCGGTAGGCGGTTATCAACAGCCCAAACAGGTGTCTTTTCCCGGATTTTCAAGGGGTTTCGAGGCGTCCATCGGCACATGTTCCGCTTCGCCGCCCCTGCTCGCGGACTGGTCGAAATGTTCACATTCCAATGGGCCGCAGCCCGGCTCCGACCCCCTCCTGAAAGCCAACTTCGCGGCGCTTCTAAAGGCACTCCCCGGCCATGCGTAGAATCCTTCTTTCCCTGCTCCTGGTGCTTCCCTGCTGGCTCAGTGCCGCGGTGTACTATGTCTCGCCCACCGGCAGCGATACCAATAACGGCACCTCGCAGAGCACACCCTGGAAGACCATCGCGCGCGTCAACCAGATCGGAACGAGCATCACGGCGGGCACGCAGATCCTCTTCCAACGCGGGGGAACCTACCGTGGCCGACTGAACATCAACGGGTCGGGTACCAGCTCCAACAAGATCATCATCGGCGCATACGGCAGTGGGGCGGCGCCCATCATCAGCGGCAGCGAGCTGGTCACCGGCTGGACCCTCCATAGCGGCAACATCTGGAAAGCAAGCGTGGCCTCCAACGTGAAGCAGGTCTACTTCAACGGGAACCGCATGGAGCTTGCGCGCTTCCCGAACGAGGGGTGGATGCGCACCGATATCGCCAACAGCACCTCCACCACCGATGCCACGCTCACGCAGGGGAGCGGCTACTTCACCGGAGCCACCATGGTGATCCGCACGACCAACTGGAGCTACGACACCGCATTCGTGTCCACGCACAGCGGCACCACCCTCACGCACACTTCCACGGGCAACAACCTCGGTGCGCAGCAGTGGGGCTACTTCCTGCGCAACAAGCTCTCGTTGCTGGACCAGGCAGGGGAGTGGTACTACAACCGCGCCAACGGCACGCTGTACGTGTGGTGCCCCAATAATGCCGCGCCGGCCAGCAACACCATTGAGGCCGCGGTGCAGGACTTCGGCGTGTACTTCGGTTACCAGCGGCACGATGCGCGGGTGAGCGACCTCACCTTCCAGCACCAGACCGATGCCTCGGTGCGCCTGAGCGTCACCTACAACATCGAGGTGGCCAATTGCACCATGCAGGACACGTATCGCGCGATCTACAGCACGGGTTCCTCGCAGCAGTTCCATCACCTCACGATCACGCGCACCTACCTCACGGCCGTTTATCTGCTGGACAACAACAGCTCCTTCACCTTCAACTCCATCACGGATGTCTGTCTCTGGCCCGGCTGGGGCGAGAACAATTGGGGCTATTTCGGGCTGCGCACCAACGGCACCGGCATGGTGATCACCGATAACTATATGGAGAACATCGGCTACATCGGCATAGCGGCCTACGCCAATGCCCAGGTGGAGCGCAACGTGGTGCACCATGCGCTCGCCATCCTGAACGATGGGGGAGGCATCGCCATCGACAACGCCGATGGGATGGTGCTCCGAAGGAACATCGTGCGCGACATGGTCGGTGAGTTCGAGAGCGTGGCGCCGGAATCCATCAACAAGAAGCCGATGGCGCACGGGATCTACTTCGGCAACATCAGCATCAAGAACACCACGGTGGAGTGGAACACCGTGGCCAACTGCTCGGTGAGCGGCATCCATGTGGACCATACCATGGTGAGCTCCGGCAACCAGGTGAGGAACAACACGCTCTTCAATAACGGCGAGGTGCAGCTGAGCATCTCGGACTACTCGAATTACAACACCCCCGGGGCCAGCGCGCCTTTCTATGTGCCCTCGTTCAACACGGTGTACAGCGGCAACATCATGTACTGCCTGTCGAAGGATCAGGAGTGCATGCTGCAGACGCACGTGAACAGCGCCACGCTGGTGGATTTCGGGAGCTTCTCGGGCAACCGCTACTTCAATCCGTACAACGAGCTCAGCATCCAGGTGCATAACACCACGGCCGGCACGCGCGAGTTCTTCAGCATGGAGCGTTGGGCGCAGCAGTTCAGCGAGGATGCCGGCAGCACGCGCCATCCGCTGCGTCAGGATGTGTACAGCACGGTGAGCGAGCTGAGCGGCAACCTGGTGGTGAACGGCGACTTCAACAGCAACGTGACCGGCTGGGCGGGCTTCCCCTATAACGCGGTGGTGACCCGCGACATGACCTACCTGGACAACGGCGCGCTGAAGGCCTACCTGCCGAACGCCAGCCAGTACGCCACCTTCTCCCTGCGCAACCCGGATTACTTCAACATGCAGAACGGCCAGTGGTACCGGCTCCGCTTCAGCCTGCAGTCGAACATCATGGGCAACCTCAACGCGGGCATCAAAGGCGCCAGCCAGCTGGTGACCTACACCACGATCTGGGAGCGCGACCTGCCATTCGACAACCAGCGGCGCGATATCGAGTGGTACTTCCCCTGCGGGCTCACCGACCAGGCCATGGTGCAATTCATCAACTCCTACACGCAGCCGCAATACTGGATCGACAACATCCAGCTGCACCGCGTCACCGTGGCGCCCATCGACCCCGCGCAGCAGCATCTGCTCTACACCAACGAGCAGCCTACAGCGCAGACCTTCACCCTGCCGAGCGGTTGCTGGAAGGATGTGGAAGGCGTGCTCCAAGGCCAGACCATCAGCGTGCAGCCCTATGAGTCGAAGATCGTGTACCGCGTGACGGGGACGGGCTGCAGCGTATCGCAACCCGATTGCCAGGGCGTGGCCGGAGGAAGCGCGTTGCCCGGCACGGCCTGCAACGACAACAACGCATGCACCGTGAACGACGTGTGGACGAGCGATTGCCTCTGCCAGGGAACCCCGAATGGTATCACCGCAGCGATCTCGGCCACGGGGCCTACCTCATTCTGCTCGGGCTCCAGCGTGGTGCTCAACGCCAGCTCCGGAACAGGTTACTTGTACGTGTGGAAACGCAACGGCGCGGTGATCAGCGGAGCCACCTCGGCCAGCTACACGGCGAGCCAGGGCGGCACGTACACGGTGGAGATCACCAGCGGCGGCTGCTCGGCGACCTCACAGGCCGTTGTGGTCAGCGTGGGCTCACTGCCTTCGGCGAATGTGACCGCGGGGGGCGCTACGAGCTTCTGCGCGGGCGGGAGCGTCACCCTGAGTGCATCCACCGGCTCCGGCTACACCTACCAATGGCTTAAGAACGGGACGAACCTGAGCGGCGCCACATCGAGCACCTACACGGCCACCACCGCAGGCAGCTATGCCGTGGTGGTCAACTCGAGCGGATGCAGCGCCACGTCATCCGCTTTGACCGTCACCGTGAATGCCTCACCCACGGCCTCGATCACGGCTGGTGGCGCCACCGGTTTCTGCACCGGAGGGAGCGTCACGCTCTCCGCGGCCACCGGTTCGGGATATGGTTATCAGTGGCGACGCGATGGAGCCAACATCTCGGGAGCAACCGCGAGCACGTACACGGCAACGCTCGCGGGCACGTACACGGTGCAGACCACGGCCAACGGCTGCAGCTCGGTCTCTTCGGGCATACCGGTAACGGTGGGCACCACGCCGGCCGCAACGGTCTCTGCGAGCGGGGCCACCACCTTCTGCTCGGGGAACAGCGTGACCCTGAGCGTGGGTACCGGCACCGGCTATACCTATCAATGGCGCCGCAACGGCACCAACGTGAGCGGGGCCACGGCCAACACCTATTCCGCGACCGCCACCGGTTCCTACAGCGTGGTGGTGAGCAACGGCGGGTGCACCGCTACTTCGGGCAACACCAGCGTTACCGTGAACGCCTCGCCGACGGCCACAGTGACCGCAGGCGGCGCAACGAGCTTCTGCACGGGAGGCAGCGTGACGTTGAACGCCAGCACCTGCACGGGCTGCGGCTATCAATGGCGGCGCAACGGAACAACGCTTTCCGGTGCCACCTCATCGAGCTACAGCGCGACCACCACCGGCAGCTATACGGTTACGGTGACCCGAAGCGGGTGCAGCACCACTTCATCAGCCACCTCGGTGTCGGTGAGCAGCGTGCCCACCGCTTCGATCAGCGCATCCGGTTCGACCACCTTCTGCACGGGAGGTGGCGTACAACTGAACGCCACCACGGGCGCGGGACTCACCTATCAGTGGCGGCTGAACGGAAGCAGCATCAGCGGCGCGACATCATCGAGCTATATGGCCACCGGCGCGGGCGCGTATTCCGTGGTGATCGCCAATGGAGCATGCAGCACCACCAGCGCCAGCACCACGGTCACGGTGCTTCCGACACCGAACGTGAGCTGTTCCGCGAACAACAGCAACGGCACGGTGAGCGTGACGGCCACCGGCGGCCAGGCTCCGTACACGTATGCATGGAGCACATCGCCGGTGCAGACCACGGCCACCGCCACGGTGACCGCCTCCGGATCGTATAACGTGAACGTGACCGGAGCGAACGGCTGCGTCTCGGTATGCTCCACCACGATCACGGTGGGAGCAGCCGGCTGCAGCGGCATCCGCACGGAATCACAAGGCGTGTGGGGCGCTCCGTTCAACGGGTCCAACCCGTCGAGCTACTTGAATACGCAATGGGCCGCCGCCTTCCCCGCGCCCAACTACCTCACCATCGGCTGTGGCAGCCGGCTGATGCGCTTCACTACAGCGCAGGCCGTGGTGAACGCCTTGCCCTCATCTGGCACCGCGGCATTGCTCCCTGCGGGCACCACGGTGAATCCGACCTCCATTTCCAACACGTTGATCGGGCACCTCACGGCGCTCAAGATCAGCGCTCGGGTCGATGAGGTCGACCCGGCCTTCAGCGTATCGCCGGTGCTGCTGAAGAACATGGTCGTGACCTCGGGGACCTTCGGCGGCTGGACCGTGCAGCAGCTCCTGGACCATGCGGACCTGGCCATCGGCGGCTGCGTGTCGCAATATCCGCTGGTGACCATCGCGTCGGCACTGGCCAACATCAACCAAGGCTATCAGGCCGGACTGCTGAACAACGGTTACCTCACCTGCCCCTCAGGAGCCGGAGCCATAGCCCTCGATTCGCAGAGCTGGGAGGATGTCGGTAAACCGGAGATCATGGCCTACCCGAACCCGATGACGGAGAGCACCACCCTGCAACTCTCGGGGCTCGCGGCCCATGCGCAGCTGGTCGTGGAGGTGCGCGATGCCCATGGAGCGCTGGTTGAGACGGTAGCCAACGGCGTGGTGCCGGAGGATGGCGTCGCGCGTGTGATGTGGATGTGCAGCGGACGCGCCGCGGGCATCTACTACTGCCGGGTGATCGCGGGAGAGGACGTGCTCACCCAGAAGCTCATCGTGGAGCGCTGATCAGATCCGCTCGAGATCGCTCGCAGGCAGCCAGCCCGTGGCCCCGCTGGCGAGCCGTACCTCGCACCAGCCGTTGGTGGTGTCGCGCACCTGAACCTTGGCTCCTCGGTGTAGCAGGAAGAGCGCCTTGGCCGTATCCCGCGGCTCCGCGCGCGCATCGGTCTTCGGGGCGAAGATGATCGCGTACGGATGCGTTTCCAGTTGGCGGGCACGCTGCGCGGCGAACCCGATGCTCAAGAGCAGGAGCAGCGCAGCCAGCCCGGCCGCGCCATAGGCGATGCGCCTGGCGCCGCGCGAGCGTACGATGCGAGCGACCGTGAGCAGCACGAAGAAAGCCAGGCAGACCCATAGGCTGCGCCGCGCCCATTGGTCCGTATCGCTGCCAGCCTGAAACGCGGACCAGCCACGCGCCACCACGTGATCAGCCTCTCCGGGAATGCGGTCCTTGATCTGTGTCATGGTCAGATCCAGGTTGGCGCGCAGGTCCTCATCACCGGGGTCGAGACGCAAGCCCCGCTCGTAATGCAAGATGGCATGCGGGATATCACCGAGCCGATACCAGCAGTTGCCGATACCCAGCTGCAGCTCGGGCGAATCGAATTCCGCCTCCACTTCGCTCAGTTGCGCCAAGGCTTCCTCGTACGATCCATCGAGATAAAGACGTTGGCCGTTGGCGACCAGTGAATCCGCCTGCGTGCGATTCATGCACAGGGCTTGGGCCGCGAACAGCAGCGGAAGGCAGAGGAGAGGGAACCGGTTCATCATCGCTGGATGCGTTCGATTCGTTGGATCACGGCCACGGCCTCTTCATAGAGCTGGGCCTGGGGTCGGTCTGCCACCGGCGCGAAGCGCGCCATGTCGCACTCGCTGATGATGCGCAGCAAGGCATCCGCTGCCTCACGCCCTTCGCCCGAGGCGCCGAGCCGTTCATGCAGCAGGCGTGCGCTCACTTCCGCCACGCCCAGGTTGAATTTGTCCGAGGCATAACCGTGCAGGGCCTTCGACAAGGCGGCGTAGAAAGGCGCGGCCGTGCCCTGCTTCAGCGCCTCGGCGGCTTGTTGCAGGTGCTTGCGCGCCACCTTGTCCGCTCGTTGGCGCCGCATGCCTTCCGGATCGGCCATGCGCTTGCGTCGTCGGTGGTCCCAAACGATGAAGCCGAGGAAGAGCAGGGCGGGGGCGCTCATGCCGGCCAACCACGGCCAGCTGCCGAAGAGAGTGCGCCCCTTCCGGCGCAGTTGGGCATCGCCGGTGCCGATGAAACGGATATCGCTGTCCAGTTCAACCACGTCGGTTCGCAGGCTCGGCACCGTAGTGGTGACCGTGCCCGCCGCGCCTGGCGCCACCTCGATCACCAACGGTTCGCTCGTGAGGCGCTTGTAGCTCTCGGTGCGCGGGTCGAAGTAGCTGAGTCCGACGGTCCCGAGGTCGTAAGTCCCTTCGTGACGCGGGATCACCGTGTATTGGAAGCCGCGCGAGCCGCTCATGCCACCGGCATTCACGGTGACCTTGTCCACCACCTTCGGCTCATAGCTCTCCAGGTCCGAAGGGAAGCTCAGCTGCGGCGCATCGAGCAGCTTCAGGTTGCTGCGCCCGCTGAGGCGCACGTTCACCTCGATCGCCTCGTTGACCTTCACGCTGGTGCGATCCGCCTGCACATCAAGGGCCAGCTCGCCTACCGCGCCGTTGAAATCGGCAGGTGCGCCGGGCGGCAGCGGAAGCGCGGTGAATTCGATGGCATTGCTGCGCACATCGACCGTGGTGCCCCGGTTGAAGAAGCTGCGGTTGATCACGCACGTGAGGGTCATGGGCTCGATGCGGAGCTTCCCGGCGCGCTGCGGGAAGAGCAGCTGCTGCTTGATGAGGATGACGCGATAACCCACGCCGTTCACCACCTTCTCCTCCCAGCGCGCGTTGTCCGTGTTCAGCTCTTCGCTCCAGAATCCGTTGAGCTGCGGCGGCTCGCTCTTGGGCGCCTCGATGTTGGTGTAGCGGTTGTACAGGTGATACGAGGCCACCACCTGCTCACCCACATATGCCTTGCTCTTGCTCAGCGACACGATCAGGAAGAGGTTCGGGTCGCTCTGCTGGGCGCGCTGCACGCTGGGGTTGCTCTGCGCGCTGCCCTTGCTCACCTCGATCGTGATCGGGTCCGTCTCGATGGTGCCGCGCCCCACCTTCACCCGCGCGGGCCCAATGGTGTACTTGCCTGGTTGCGTGGCCGTGAGCAGCCAGGTCCTGCTCACCGTGCTGCTCATGCGCCCGTTGATCAGGTTGAAGCTGCTGCTCTCCTGCGGCCCTGCCAGGATCACCAGGCCGCCCAGGTCGGGGGGGGCGAACCGCTCCTGCGCGTTGGACAAGGTCACGGTTAGCCGGATCTGGTCGCCCGCAGCGATGGAGGTGCGGTCCACCGTGGCGGTGAATGTGATCTCCTGTGCCAGGCCCTTGGGCGCTAGCATGGTCATGATCGCTATGACGAGAAGTGCCCGCATGTTTGCTACCAGTCCTTTTCGATGCGTGCCCGGCGTGTCGGGCGCAATTTCGCTCTTACCTGCTGTTGCACGTCCTGCTCGCGGCGTTCCAAGGCATCGAGCACACGCTCCGCATCGCGCTTGCTCATCGCGTCCTCGTTGCCCTTCGTTCGTTCGGAGCCGTTCGCTTGCTGGTCCTGCTCCTGTTGCTTCCCTTCCTGCTGTTGCCGCTCCTGTTCTTGCCCTTGCTTCTGCTCTTGGTCCTGTCCCTGCTGCTCTTGTTCCTGTCTCTGCTGCTGCTGATCTTCTTTCTGTTGTTGCTGCTGTTGCTTCTGTTGCTGCTGCTGCTCATTCTTCAGGAGCTCGGTAGCGAGCTTGCGGAGCTTCTCATCCTGGGGGAAGGCCTGTAGTCCGCGGTCCAAGGTGCGCAGCGCGGTGAGACGGTCCTCTTTCACGTATTGCCGGGCCGCCTGGTTGAAGTAGTCCTCGGCGGTAGCCTGCGCGCTGGAGGCAGCTCCAATGAGCAGGAGCGCGAAGAGCAGTGGAGTGCGCATGGGGATCATGAGGCTTGCGCGGCTTTGGTGACGAGGTCGAGCTTGTCCATGTATTCCTTCTTGGTGCTGAGCGATGGCTCTTGCTTCAGTCCGTCCTGCAGCACGCGCAGGGCCTCTTGGAACCGGAAAGCATCAACCAGCTCATCGGCCTTCTCCAGCAGTAATCGGGCCCGCTCGGTCAAGGCTTTCTCCTTGTCCTTGTCGTTCTTATCGCCATCGCGCGCCTTGTCCTTCTGGCGCTTGGCCCAGAGGCGCATGGCCAGCATGAGGTTATGGCGAGCATCCTCCTGATCGGGGTCGTGCCGCAGGCTGTTCTTGAAGGCCTCTATGGATCCGGTGAGGGCCGTGTCGATGCGCCCTTCCAGCCGGTGCGATTCGCGCCGCAGGGAATCCGTCTGCACCAGCGCATGGAGCCTGTCGTTGATGTCATCGGTGGTCGGCGCGGTGCGTTCCAGGTCGCGGGTGATACGGGCGATGGTCGATTCCGCTTCACGCGCCTCCTGCAACTGGGCGGCGCCTGAGTTGTAGAAGGCCAGTGGACGCACGTTGCCGCTATCCAGCCGCGCCGCTGTTCCGAAGTGCTCCGCGGCGTACACCGGGCCGTGGAGGGCGAGGCCGTTCACCCCGCGGTCATACACGGCGCGCGCATCATCGGGGGCCAGGGCGAAGGCGCTGTCCGCGACCTGGTAGGCACTGTCATGGTAGGCGGCGACCCCTTGGTGCAGCGCGCGTTCGGCCAGGCGCTGCTCCGGGCTGCCGCAGGCCATGAGCCCTAAGGCGAAGGCCAGTATCAACGCAGGAGACTGTTCCATGCGGCTTGGGGGTTGCGCCGCTCGCCGAGCAGCAGGTAGAGGAGGAGCAGGACGAGCGCCGCGCCCAACGGCCACTGGAACTGGTCGTCGTGCGCGGTGTAACGGATGGTGCCTGTTTCGGTCTGGTCCAATTTGCGCAGCTCATCGACGAGCTCCTGCACGCCGGTGCTGCTGTTGGTGGCGCGCACGAAAGAGCCGCCGCCGGCCGAGGCGATGCGGGAAAGCATGGCCTCATCGAGCCGGCTCACCACGGTGGCGCCATCCTGGTCCTTGCGGAAGCCCTGCAGCTGGCCGTTGCGCCGGATCGGGAGCGGACCGCCCTGCGGGGTGCCCATGCCCACCGTGTGCACCACGATGCCCGCCTCGGCGGCGCGCTGCGCGGCTCCCACGGCATCGTCCTCGTGGTTCTCGCCGTCGGTGATCACGATGATGGACTTGCTCGCGGCGCTCTCCGGATCGAAGCAGCGCGCGGCCATGTCAATGGCCGAGCCGATAGCCGTGCCCTGCGTGCCCACACTGCCCGTGCCGATGGTGCGCACGAATAGGCGCGCGGCGCTCCGGTCTGCGGTGATGGGCAGCTGAACGAAGGCCTCGCCAGCGAACACCACGATCCCGAGCCGGTCGCCGCGCATGCGGTCGATGAGCTGCTCGAGCGCGCGGCGCGCGGCCTCCATGCGGCTGGGGCTCAGGTCCTCGCACTCCATGCTGTTGCTCACGTCAACGGCCAGCACCAGGTCGATGCCTTTGGATTTCACCTCCTGCGGATGGGCGCCGAACTGCGGAGCCGCCAGCGCGATGACCGACAGGCCGATGGCGTGGCGGATGAAGAGGAAGCGCAGCACCGGGCGCGTGGTGGAGATGCCCGGGACCATGCGGGCCACGGTGCCCTGGTCCGCGAATCGCCGCAGCGCGCGGTTGCGCCATGCCATGTCCGCGAGGAAGAGGAGCACGAGCACGGGACCGATGAAGAGATAGCGCAGCATCTCCGGCCGATCCCAACGGAAGGCATCGATGCGGGCCAGCACCAGCCACCACACCAGGGCCATGAGCAGCCAGGTGATGAGCTCGAGGCCGATGACGACCAGAGCGGCGGTGGTGGAGCGGTATCGTGTGCGATCGCTCATGCCATGCCGCGGTAGAGGAGTTTATCGCTCACGAAAGCGCCCAGGATCAGCACGGTTCCCCAGAGTGCGAAGGCGTGGTAGCGCTCCACCTTGAAACTGAACTGCTCCACTTCGATGCGCGTCTTCTCGAGCCGGTCGATCTCTGTGTAGATGTCGCGGAGCTTGCGCTCATCGGTGGCCCGGAAATAGTGCCCGCCCGTGCTCTCCGCGATGGACTTCAGGGTCTTCTCGTCGATGTCGACCTTGGCGTAATCGAAGTGAAGCGAGCCGTCGGGGTAACGGCCCACGGGCGAGAGCGCCATGCCCTGAGTGCCCACGCCGATGGTGTACACGCGAACGCCGAGCTGCTGGGCGATGAGCGCCGCATCCAAAGGCTGCACCGTGCCCGAGTTGTTCACTCCGTCGGTGAGCAGGATCACCACTTTGCTCTTGGCCTGGCTCTCGCGCAGGCGGTTCAGCGCGGTGGCCAAGCCCATGCCCACGGCGGTGCCGCCCTCGATCAGCCCTGACCTCGCCTCGGCGAAGAGCGTCTTGAGCACGTCATGGTCGGTGGTCAGCGGGCACTGCGTGTACGCATCGCCTTCGTACACCACCAGTCCGATGCGGTCGTTGGGGCGGCCGTCGATGAAATCCATGGCCACGCGCTTGCTGGCTTCCAGGCGGTCGGGCTTGAGGTCGCGCGCGAGCATGCTGCCCGAGATGTCCAGCGCGATCACGATGTCGATGCCTTCCCGGTGCACATTCTCCGAGCTGTCCTCGTCTTGTGGCCGTGCCATGGCGATCAGCAGGAGCCCCGCGCCACCGGTCATGGCCGCGAACGGGAGCGCGCGGGTGATGGTGCGGAACCCAATGCGCTTGGGGATCTGCGCGCTGAGCCCGGATAGGCGCACATGCGCTGAGCGACGGCGTTCGCGCAGCAGCAGCAGGGCAGCCACCGGCACGAGCAGCAGCCCGCCCCACAACCAGATCGGTTGGGCCAGCGTGTAGCGCTTCGCCGCCAGGTAGCCCACGACGGCTACCGCGGCCCACGCCGCAGCGGACCAAGCCAGTGTGAGCCATATGCCGCTATCGCGCCGCATGCGTGGTGGTATCGGCAGGTGCCGTTTCGCGAACGAAACGCACGGCGCCGCTCATCATCTGCTCGTTCTCCTGCGCCGTGGGCGTGGCCTTGGCGAACTTCACCAGATCGGCCAGGCGGAACATGTTGCCCAGGGTCGATTGCTGTTCGGCGCTCAGCGGGCTCACGCGCAACTCGTTCATCAGTTCATCGGTGGTGCGCTCCAGCGCGGGCACCTGGTAACGTTCCTCGATGTACGCGCGCAGCAGGTCGGTGAGGCGCGATTGGTAGAGCTTGTGCTCGCCCTGCTGCCAGAGGCGCTCACGCTCCAGTGCCTCAAGCGCCGCGACGTATCGTTCGTGGATCGGCACTTCGGGCGCTGCTGCCACTGGAGCCTGCCGTTTCGGGCGACGCAGGAAGAGCAGTAGGAGCAGGGCTGCCAGGCCCACGCCGGCGGCTCCGGCGAGCCAAGGCCAATGCGTGCGTGCCCAGTACAGGAGACTGAAGGGCGGCGCGATGATCGGCGCATAGGGCCGGGGCGCCTCGGTGCTGTCCACCGCCACGCCTTTCACGTGCAGGAGCAATGCTTCGGTCTCGGCCTCCGCGCCACCCACCGTGAAGCGGAATGGCGGGATCGCCCAATATCCGGTGTCGAAGGAGGTGAGCGTGAGCTCGCGTGTCACCGCGCGCTGGGTCTCGGGGCCATCCACGGCGATGGTATCCGGACCTGAGTCGCGCAGCACCTCGATCGCGGAGGTCAGCGTATCGCCGATGCCCGGCCATTGCACCGCAGGGCCATTGACAGGCGCGGTCAGCCGCAGGGTCACCTGCTCGCCGATCCGGATATCGGGCCGGCTCAGCTCGGCATGCACCACACGTCCTGGCTGTGCGGCCAGGAGCGCGGGCAGCGCCCATGCGATGATCCACGGTCCTCTCATCGCGCGCTCTCCCGTTGCTTGAACAGGCGCATCAAAGGGCGCACGTAGCCCTCTTCGGTGGAGATCACGGCATGGTCCACGCCGCTGCGCCGCAGGATCTCACGTGTGCGCTGCTGGTGCTTGAGCGCCGCCGCGCGGTACGCGTTGCGCACGCTGCGGCTCCCGGTATCGACCCAGCGGAGCTCACCGCTTTCGGGATCGGCGAATCGCACCAGCCCGATGGATGGCAGCTCGCTCTCGCGTGGATCGGTCGTGCGCAGCGCCACCAGGTCGTGGCGCCGGTTGGCGATCTTCATCGCATCCTCGTAGCCGGTGTCCATCAGGTCGCTCACCAGGAATGCGATGCTCCGCTTCTTGATCACGTTGTTCAGGTAACGCAGCGCCTCCGCGATGTCGGTTCCCGTGCTGCGCGGCTTGAACTCGATGAGCTCGCGCACGATGCGCAGGATGTGGCCGCGACCCTTCTTCGGCGGGATGAACTTCTCCACTCGGTCGGTGAAGAGGATCAAGCCCACCTTGTCGTTGTTCTTGATGGCGCTGAAGGCGATGGTGGCGCAGGCCTCGGTGATGAGCTCGCGCTTCAGCTGCTGCGTGCTGCCGAAGTCCTCCGAGCCGCTCAGGTCCGCGAGCAGCATCACCGAGAGCTCACGTTCCTCCTCGAACACCTTCACGAACGGGTGGCCGAAGCGGGCCGTCACGTTCCAGTCGATGGTGCGCACCTCATCGCCCGGCTGGTACTCGCGCACCTCGCTGAAGGTCATGCCGCGCCCCTTGAACGCGCTGTGGTACTCGCCGCTGAAGATGTGCTCGCTGAGCCCGCGGGTCTTCAGTTCCACGATGCGCACCTTCTTGAGGAGCTCCTTGGTATGTTGGGCGGTATCCATGGATGCGATGCGCAGGATGGGGCGCGCTCAGCGCACCGGCTCCGGCGCCTTCCGAGATCAAGGCACTTCAACCGTGTTCAGCACACGGCCGATGATGTCGTTGACGGTGATGCTCTCCGCCTCGGCTTCGTAGGTGAGCCCTATCCGGTGCCGCAGCACGTCGGGGCAAACGGCCCGCACATCCTCGGGGATCACATAGCCACGGCGCTTGGTGAAGGCGAAGGCCTTGGCGGCGAGCGCCATGTTGATGCTGGCGCGCGGGCTTCCGCCGAAGGCAATCATGCTCGTGAGGTCGCTGAGCTTGTACTGATCCGGCTTGCGCGTGGCGTACACGATGTCCACGATGTACTGCTCGATCTTCTCATCCATGTACACTTCACGCACGAGCTGTCGGGCATGCAGGATCTCCGCAGGCGTCACCACGCGCTGGGCCTCGGGCATTCCTCCAGGACGCGTGTTCTGACGGATGATGAGCTTCTCCTCCTCACGGCGCGGATAGTCGAGCACCACCTTCAGCATGAAACGGTCGGTCTGCGCCTCGGGCAGCGGATAGGTGCCCTCCTGCTCGATCGGGTTCATGGTGGCGAGCACCAGGAAAGGCTCGGGCAGCGGATAGGTGGTGGCGCCGATGGTGACCTGCCGTTCCTGCATCGCCTCGAGCAGCGCGCTCTGCACCTTGGCCGGAGCGCGGTTGATCTCATCGGCGAGGATGAAGTTGCTGAAGACCGGGCCTTTCTTCACGGTGAATTCCTCGTTGCGCTGGCTGTACACCAAGGTGCCGATCAGGTCGGCGGGCAGGAGATCGGGCGTGAACTGGATGCGGCTGAATCCGGCCTCGATGGTGCGCGAGAGCGTTTTGATGGCCATGGTCTTGGCCAGGCCCGGAACACCTTCCAGCAGCACATGCCCATCGGCGAGCAGCGCCACCAGCAGCTTCTGCACCATGTCCTTCTGGCCCACGATCACCTTGTCCATCTCGCGGTCGATCAGGTCCACGAAGGCGCTGGCTTGCTGGATGCGATCATTCAGCGCGCGGATGCTCTCAGAGGTCACTTGAGGAGCATGGCTTGCAAGGGTCTGTTCCATGGTTTCTGGTTGAACGGCCTTCGGCCGGAAGGTCTCCGCAAAGGTGTTCGGGAGTGCCTGAGCGACAGGTGCTAGGGCCGGTTAAAGTGTGTTAACCAAAGGCTCCTCCGCGGGCGCTACTTTCGGGCGCATGCAGACCACCACCAAGGCCCTCACGATGGCCGAAGCGACAGCGCATGTCCGTGCGTTCCACGACGCGTTCGGGATCAGCAATGCGGCAGCACCCACCGGAGCCATCGGCGATCGCGATGCGCTCCTGCGCTACAAGCTCATCCGCGAGGAGAATGAGGAATACCTCGAAGCCGCGTTGCGCGGCGATCTGGCGGAAGTGGCCGATGCCTTGGGCGACATCCTCTACATCCTGTGCGGCACCTTGCTGAAGCACGGATTGGAGCACAGGATCGACGAGGTGTTCCGCGAGATCCAGCGCAGCAACATGAGCAAGCTCGGCGCCGATGGCAAGCCCATCTATCGGGAGGATGGGAAGGTGATGAAGGGACCGAACTACTTCAAGCCGGACATCGCAGCAGCGCTGGAACGATGAGCCTGCCCGCTCGCCTCGCTCAAGCCCGTCACTCGGCGTTCGCCCGCTGGTGGCTGAACGTGGTGCTGCCTTGGGTGATCCCCTTCAATCGCCCGCACGGCTTCAAGGTGCTGCCGCTCCGCGATGGCGGCATGAGCGTGGAAGTGCCATACTGGCGCATCAACCGCAACCACATCAAGGGCATCCACGCGTGCGCCATGGCCACCGCCGCCGAGATGTGCAGCGGATTGAGCGTGCTCGAGCGACTCGACCCGAAACAGTACCGCTTGATCATGCGGGAGCTGCGGATGCAGTACCACTTTCAGGCGAAACAGCGCGTGCTGGCCGTCGCATCGCCATCAGCGGAGGAGATCGAGCAGACCGTCGTGGCGCCGCTGCGAGATAGGGACAGCGTGGACTATACAAGCACCGTGATGCTCCACGACAAGCGAGGCAATCACGTGGCCACGGGCACGGTCACCTGGCAGGTGAAGCCTTGGAGCAAGGTGCGAACGAAGGTGTGAAGGCGCACTGTTCCGACGAAAGCACTTTCTCGGCGCTCACCCGGATACCTGAGATGCACGCGACGTCGCCGTCATTAATCGCTTCAGCACACTCGCGATCACCATCGCCAGCACCGCTCCGCTGAAGGCCAGTCCCATGTCCTTCTGCGCGTCCCACACATCGCCCTGCGAGCCTAGGTAGGCCGCCCCCTGAGCGGGGAAGAAGACATCGGCCACCGCCCATTCGATCAGCTCGTAGGCCGCGCTGAAGCTCATGGTGATCTCCACCGGCAGCACCCAGCACACCCAATTGGGCCATTGGAAGTGGTTCTTGAAGTAGTCGCGCATCGGATAGGCCAGGAGGAATCCGAAGCTGAAGTGAACGATGCGGTCGTAGTGGTTGCGTTCGCCATGGAAGAGGTCCTGAAGCCAATAGCCCAAGGGATTCTCGGCATAGGTGTACATGGCACCGTAGATGTGCAGCAGGATGTACACGAACATGAGCGTGTAGCTCGCATCGCTGAACCGGAAGCGGCGGTAGGAGAGGACGAGCCCACCGATGAAGAGGATCGTGAGCGCGTTCTCCGTCCACCAGTTGGCCTTGTCGGTAGTGCCCACGAAAGTGGCGGCCCACGCAGCGAGGAAGAGGACCAGATAGGCCTTCAGCAGGGTATGCTGCCCGAATGATCCGCGCTGAAGCGAGGAGGCTGTGGTGAACGCCATGGATCAATTGTTCGAGTCATCGAGATCCTCTTCCTCCGTGGACTTGGGCTTCTTTCCGCCCATGCGGTACGCTACGGTGAGCGCGTACACCTGGTTCTGCACGCGTATCAAGCGGTCGAAGGGAGTCACGCTGGACTGCGCCCTCACATCGAAGGCCCATCGCTCGCCTTCCATGCCGATGCCGAAGATGAGGCTGAACTGGAAGCGGCGCTCGTTGGTGCTGAGATCGTATCGCACATCGGTGTTCTGCTGCCCGTTGAGCCAGCTCTGATAGCGGCCGCTGAGGAAGTAGCCCATGCTGGGGCCGGCCAGCAGGAACATGCCATCGGCGCGCCGGTCGGTGGAAATCTTCAGCAGCAGCGGCACCTCCAGGTAGCGGAAGGTGCTGCGCGTGCGCACGCCCTGTGCCTGGTTGCGCACCACGGAGCCCTTGGTCATCCACAGGATCTCGGGCATCAGGCTCACCTGCCAGTGCAAGGGCGCTTCGAAATGCCAGCCGATCATGGGCCCGGCGAGCATGTCGGTGGTGTTCTGAAATAGCCCCCCGGCGCTCTGCGTGGCCATGCATACCCCGATTCGCGGTCCATTATGCCCTTCAGGGAATGGCGGGGGAGGCGCTGCCTCCTGTGCGAACAGCGAAACGGAACCGATCAGCGAGATGACAACCGAGGCGTGACGCATGCCCCGAAGATCGCAGTTGGGGTGATCCCTCAGCCTTCGGCCTTGAGCGCGGCCATCTTCAGCGCGGCCACGGCGCAATCGACGCCCTTGTTGCCGTGCTTGCCACCGCTGCGGTCCTGCGCCTGCTGCATGGTATCGTCGGTGAGCAGCCCGAAGATCACCGGCACGCTGAACTTCAGCCCAACGGCCATGATGCCCTGTGTGGCGCCCTGGCACACGTAATCGAAGTGAGGGGTCTCGCCGCGCACCACGCTCCCCAGGCAGATCACGCCATGCAGGTTGCCGCGCTCGAGCAGGAATTGCGCGCCGGCCGCCAGCTCGAAGCTGCCAGGCACCCAGCGCTCCACGATGTCGGATTCGGCGACGCCGTGCTTCTGCAGCGTCTCTCGTGCGCCGCGCCGCAGGCTGTCGGTGATGGCGTGGTTCCACTCGCTCACCACGAGCGCGAAACGACGACCGGCGCCACTGGGGACGCCGGCCGGGTCGTAATGCGAGAGGTTCTTGTCGGCGGTGGACATGTCTAGCCGCCCATGGCCTCGGCGTGGCCGGCGTACTTGCGTGCCTGGCTGGCGTCCGAGCTGGTGGGGAATTCGTCGGCCACGCGCTTGAATGCCTTGGCCGCTTCCTTCCAATTGCCGGCCTGCTCGTGCAGGATACCCGCCTTCATCAGGTACATCGGCGTGGTGAAGTCGTTCTTCGCCATGCCTGCGGCCTTCTCGAACAGCTTCACAGCCTCATCGTTGCGGCCCAGCTCAACCATGGCATCGCCCTGACCGCCTACGGCCATCACGCGGAGAACGTCATCACCGAGGTCAGCCTCCTTGTAGTAGTTGATGGCGGCCTCGTAATCGCCCTTCTGCATGTAGATGGCGCCGATGTAGTAGTTGGCGAGCTCGCCGCTGGGCGTGCTGCCGTAATCCTGCGCCACCGAGAGGAAGCCCGGCCACTGGTCGTCGCCGTTCAGGGCCTTGTCCAAGGAGTCGATGCCGAAGTAGTACTCGGCCTTCCACATGAGCTCCGCGGCCTCCTGAGCTTTGGGCTCGGCCACCAGCTTCTTGTAGCCAAGCACGCCGCCCACCACCACCAGCAGTCCGATGGCGCCGATGGTGATGCTCTTCTTGTGCTTGTCGAGGAAGAGCTCGGTGCGGGTGTACACCTCGCCCAGATCCAGGTCATGGCCCTCGTTCGGAGCCGTGTGCTTGCTGCTCATGTTGCGTTGCCTAACTGGCCACCCTTGGGGGTAGCGGGCCGCAAATGTAGGATTTCGAGGCACTTAGGGGAATCTGACCCGAACAGCCCTCGACCCCTGCGTAGTTTCGCCGCATGGGTCTGCACCTCGGCCGCCTGCATGTGCTGCACTTCCGCAACCACCGTGAGGCGGAGCTGGCCCTGTGCCCCGAGGTGAACTGCTTCACGGGCCCGAATGGCACCGGCAAGACCAACCTGCTCGATGCGGTGCACTACCTGGCGCTGGGCAAGAGCTATTTCGACCCCACCGACCAGAACAACATCCTGCACGGCGAGGACCTCTTCATGGTGCAGGGCGATATGGTGACCACCGAGGCGGAGGACACGATCCTGTGCAGCGTGCGCCGCGGCCAGCGGAAGATCCTGAGCCGCAACCGCAAGGAATACGATCGCCTGGCCGATCACGTGGGCCGCTATCCGGTGGTGATGATCACCCCCTACGATGGCCAGCTGGTGCTCGAAGGCGGGGAGGTGCGCCGGCGCTTCCTCGATGGGTTGATCGCGCAGTTCGACAAGGCCTACCTCGATGCGCTGATCCGATACAACCGCGCCATGCTGCAGCGCAACATGCTGCTGAAGCTGGCGGCGGAACGCGGCGGCATGGATCGCTCTGCCTTTGAGCCCTGGGAGGATCAATTGGTGCAGCACGGCAGCGCTATCCATGCGGTCCGTTCGTCCTTCATGCAGGAGCTCGTGCCGCTGCTAGAGGAGCATTATGCCGGCATCAGCTCCGGGCCTGAACGCGTGGCCTTGGAATACCGGTCGGCGCTGAACGAGCGGCCCATGGCCGAATGCCTGGCGGCGAGCTGGGAGCGCGACCGCGCCGCGCAGCACACGACCATGGGCATTCATAAGGACGATCTGCTCTTCACCCTGGATGGGCAGCCGCTGAAGCGCTTCGGCTCTCAAGGGCAGCAGAAGACCTACCTCATCGCCTTGAAACTGGCCCAGTTCGAACTGACCGCGACCCGTTCAGGCCTGCGCCCGATCCTGCTCCTCGACGACATCTTCGACAAGATCGACCCGCAGCGCATGCGGCACCTGCTGCGCCTGTTGAGCGGCCATCGCTTCGGTCAGGTGATCATCACCGATACCGACCCCGCCCGCCTGCATGCCGCGCTCGACGGCCTCGACCTCGAGACCCGCTTCTTCCACTTGGACCACACCGGCGTAGCCCGTGAAGAGAAGGAACGAACAATCGCTGGCTGAGGCCATCAAGCACCTGATCGACGGCGCCGGCATCCGTGAGAAGATGGATGAGCTGGACATCGCCTCGTGGTGGGACGAGGTGGCGGGCGGCCTGGTCGCGCGCCACACCACGGGCATCACCCTGCGGCGCGGCAAGCTCTTCATCCGCGTGGATTCGGCCCCGCTGCGGCAGGAACTCACCTATATGCGCGAGACCATCACCCAGCGGCTCAATGAGCGCGCCGGGCGAGATGTCGTGCAGGAAGTGGTGCTCCTCTAGAACTGCTCGCGGCCGCTGAAGAAGAAGGCGCCCTCGATGGCCGCGTTCTCATCGCTGTCGCTGCCATGCACGGCGTTCTTCGCCTTGCTCTCCGCGAAGCGCTTGCGGATGGTGCCCTCGGCCGCCTGAGCGGGATCCGTGGCGCCGATGAGGTCGCGGAAGCCCAGCACGGCATTGTCCTTCTCCAGGATCGCCGCCACGATGGGACCGCTGGCCATGTAATCGACCAGCTCGCCGTAGAAGGGGCGCTCCTTGTGCACGGCGTAGAAGCTGCCGGCCTCCTGACGCGAGAGCCGGGTGTACTTCAGCGCGATCACCTTGTACCCGTTGTCGATGATCATGTTCAGGATCTTGCCCATGTTGCCCGCGGCCACCGCCTCGGGCTTGATCATCGTGAATGTCCTGTTGCCTGCCATGCTTGGATGTTGAAAAAGCGGCGCAAAAGTAATCGGGATGCGGCTTCCTTTCATCCGTGAGCCGCGGCTTCCTTCGTGCGTCCGCTCGGCCCGTGCCACGGCGGAGGCAAATCCCCCACCTCTCGCGATGCGAAATCGAATGCTACTCCTGCTCCCCGGGCTGCTGCTGGCGGCGTGCGGTGACGCGCCCAAAGAGCCTGAAGGGCAGGGCACCCTGGTGATCGGCGGCGAACAGGGCGCCGTGTCGTCCCTCTATCAGATGCCCACGCCGAACGAGCTCTTCGGCCTGGTGCGCCAATTGGCCGGCGATGGCCATAAGCGCCTGCTCGCTCCGGCGTCCAATGCGGAGCGCTTCGCGAGCCTGCGCGGCCGCGCCATCAATTTTGGCGTGTACGCCACCGACCTGGTGTACGCGAGCAGCTTCAAGCTGAACGTGGAAGTGGCCCGCTACTACCTGGCATCGAAGAAGCTCGCCGACGGCCTGGGACTGAACGCCGCCTTCACCGATGCGGACTTCGTGCGGCTGGAATCGAACCTGACCCGCGGCGATTCCCTCGAGCTGATCAGCAACGAGGCCTACCAGCGCGCCTACGAGCGCATGCAGCAGGAGGACATGGGGCCCGTGCTGGCACTGGTGCTGGCTGGCGGATGGGTGGAGAGCATGCACCTGGTGATCCGGCAGATCGAGGCCTTCGGCCAGAGCGATGCATTGATGGCGCGCGTGGCTGAGCAGAAAGTGACCTTGGAGCATCTCATCGGTCTAATGGAGGCGTACGAGCAACAGGCCGATGTGGCCGCCGTGCGCACGCAGCTCATCGGGCTGCGCGACATCTACGATCAGCTGAACGTGACACGCGCACCGCATCAAGGCGCATCGAGCTCGGGCCGCATGGTGCTGGGCGACGATGTGACCGTGGAGCTGACCGGCAACAAATACGACGAGCTGGCCGCGGAGGTCGAGCGCCTTCGCGCCGAATGGACCAAGCCTGAGAACGCCAACGTGCAATGAGAACAGCCATGCGTACGATCCTACATTCCTGCGCCATGGCCGCCGCCGTGGCGCTCGCGGGCCAGGCCTTGGGCCAGACCGGCTGCACCGATTACCACAAGTTCAACTGCGACCGCTCGGGCGATGCGCGCTTCACCGTGAATGGCCAGAGCCGAAGCGCCATGGTGAAGGTGGGCGAGGAGACCGAGCTGAACATCATCGTGTACCGCGGCCAGGATTACCGCATCTCCATCTGCCATGACGAGAAGATCCTGGGCGGTGAGCTCGCGATCCGACTGGTGGAGAAGGTGCGGGTGCCCAAAGCCGAACCCGATGCCAATGGCCAGCGCGGGTACGAGGAGACCGAGAAGGTGCTCTGGGACAACACCGAACACGAGATGGCACAGGAGATCGAGTTCTCCTGCACCGCCACCAAGCGCATCGCCGTGGAGGTGAATGCCCCGGGTGCCGCCGAGCGCAAGGGGAAGAAGGCGGAGCTCGATATCGGGTGCGTCGGCATCCTCATCGAGCACATGCCCACGCCCGGCCTGGGCTTCTGAACGGTGCCAACAAGCGTGAATGGGGCGGCTATCTTGCCGCCCCATGTCATTCCCATCGGCGCCGCCTGAATCCATCGAGCTCCTGCGCACGGCCTTGGCGACGCCCAAGCGCTGCGCCATCGTTGCGCATTACAACCCGGACGGCGACGCCATGGGCTCGGCGCTCGGCCTCATGCACGTGCTGCGCGCGGCCGGCCACCAAGCCGTGGTGGTGATGCCCAATCAGCCTCCTGCGTTCCTGCGTTGGATGCCGGGCGCGGAGGACCTGCGCACGCCCGAACGCGGAAAGGAGGCGGCCGTCGCCGCGATCGAGCAGGCCGATCTGCTCTTCTGCCTCGACTTCAACCGGCAGGACCGCGTGGGTGCGCTGGAGGATGCGCTGCGCGCCCACCCATTCCGGATACTGATCGATCACCATCAGTCGCCGGAGGACTTCGCGGCCATCACCTTCTCCGACACCCGCGCCTGCGCCACCAGTCAAATGGTGGTGGACATCATCCGCGCGCTCGGTTGGGAATCGCTCATGGGCGCGGAGACCGCCACCTGCCTCTACACCGGACTGGTCACGGATTCGGGCTCCTTCCGCTTCAGCAGCACTACCCCGCACACCATGCGCGTGGCGGCCTGGCTCATGGAACAAGGCGCTTCGTTCACGCGGGTGCACGAGGCCATCATGGATGACAACCGCGCCAGCCGGATGAAGCTCCTGGGCTTCACCTTGAGTGAACGCATGGAGGTGCTGCCCGAACAGGCCACCGTGGTCATCTCCCTCAGCCTCGAGGACCTCAAGCGCTTCGACTACCAGCCGGGCGATACCGAGGGTTTCGTCAACTACGGCCTCTCGATCCGAGGCATCCGCCTGGCGGCTTTCTTCATGGAGCGCTCCGATTTGGTGAAGGTGAGCCTGCGTTCCAAGGGCGACCTGCCCGTTGATGTGCTGGTACAGGAGCACTTCCATGGCGGCGGTCACCGCAACGCCGCGGGCGGCCAATCGCACGAAGGGCTGCGTGAGACGGTGGAGCGCTTCAAGCAGGCGCTTCCTGAATTCCTGCTGGCGAATCCGACATGAAGCCCGCGCTGCTTCTACTGTTGATTGCGATGGCCGCTTGCGGTGGCGATGGCGTGGTGCGGAGCCGAGGCGCGCGTCCTGCTACTCAGGATGACCTCATCAAGGAGAACCGCGACGCCATGAGATTGGAGGACCGGGACATCGATCTCTACCTGCAGCGTCACGCCATCGCCGCCACCACGAGCGGCACGGGCGTGCGCATGCTCCTGCTGCGCGATGAGCCCGGCACCGCGGTGCGCCCGGAGCAAGTGGTCGCCGTGAACTACCGACTTGAACTGCTCAATGGCGATTCGGTGTATGCCACGGGTGAAGGCCGACCAGAGTCCTTCCGTGTGGAGCACGATGATGTGGAGAGCGGGTTGCATGAAGCGATCCAGACCATGTCTGTCGGCGATAGCGCCATCATCGTCATTCCCAGCTACCGCGCGCACGGGTTGATCGGCGACCTGCAAGGCGTGCCGCCGCGCAGTTCCGTGGTGTATCGTATCGGGGTGGTCCGCGTCGGCCGATGAACGAACGCAAGTGGTTCGCGGCCTTGGTGGTGCTCTGCGCATGCGGACGCTCGCCGTATGCGGGATTCAAGCAGGTCGATGATGAAACCTTCCTGCGCCACCATGTGCTCGGTGAAGGCGAGGCCGCGCCATCCGATGAGGACAGCGTGTTGCTGCGCGTGCGCGTGGCACGCCTGGGTGAGGATCCCGGTTCCTTCCTCAGCACCGAGCGTTGGTACCTCGCACGTGATCTGCGCCGAGGCGCCATGGCCCCTGTGCTGCGACGCATCCACGAAGGCGACAGCATGAGCGTGATCGCCCCGCAGCGACGCTGGCCTTGGAAGGAGATCTCCCTCGGCGCCGTGCCCGCCGCCATGGATACCGTGATGCTGCGCGCGGAGATCGCCTTGATCCGATTGCGCACACCAGCCATGATCAGCGCTGAGATGAGCGCATTGCAGCGGTCTGATCCGATCCGATTCGAGCAACAGGTGATAGCGCGCTGGATCGCGGAGGATGGCCGTGATTGGCAGCGATGGGGAACAAGCGATCTCTTCTACCGCATGTCGGGAGCAGCGCGTGACACCGCGCGTCTGCATGCTGGCGATCGCGCGACCGTGAGCTGGGCTGGTGAGCGGCTGATCGAGGGCACGGCCTTCGATGAGCGCCCAACGTTCTCCTGGCGCTTCGGCGATTCCGATCAGGTGATCAAGGGGCTCGAGGTGGCCGCCAGCTTGTTGCGCCCGGGGCAGGAGGGACTGTTCATCATCCCGTCGGCGATGGCGTTCGGTGATCGCGGCGTGCCCGGCACCTTGGAGCCCCACAGTCCCGTGCTCTACCGCGTGGCATTGATCGATGCGGAGCGCACGACGGCGAACCATTGAGCGTTCCTTCTCGTAGGAACGCGCGTTGCGAACGATCCTCTCCATCCTTCTCCTGTTCATCGTCGCGCGTTCGACGGCGCAGGAGCGGTACGGCATCGCCCACAGCAATTTCGCGGGCACCGATGCCCTCTACCTCAATCCCGCGCGCGCTGCCGGGCAATGGCCCTACGCTGACATCCGGCTGCTCGGTCTCGACGTGCACGCGTGGAATAGCCTGGTGGCTTGGGGGCAGCGCGTGCAGCCCTTGGTGGGCGAGGTGAACAGTGGCATTGCAGGGCAGGTGGAAGGAGCGGTGGTGCTGCGTGATGCGCGCCAGAACCATCGCGCTTTCGTTCAGGCCGATGCGCTGGGCCCGGCATTCAGCCTATCGCTGGGCAGGGGCAGCCTCGGCGCCGGTCTTCGCGCGCGTGCCATGGTCAGCGCTTCCGGCGTGAGCACGGAACTGGGCAACTTCATCTTCCATGGCCTGGGCTATCAGCCGCAGCACGGCGTCCGGTACGAAGAGCCGGGCATCAAAGCCGTGGCGGCCGCATGGAGCGAGCTCAGCCTCGGTTATGCGCACATCCTCCGAGCGGAGGGATTCAGCCTCATCAGCGCGGGCGCAACGCTGAAGTACCACCTGGCCCACATGGGCGCCGTGGTGCAGGCGGGACCGTTGGCGTACACCGTGGTGGATACGGCCCTGTTGCAGGTCCACAGCGCCGATGCGACCTATGGATATGCCATGCCGGCGATGAACGCGGGCGGCGGGCTCGGAGCCGACATCGGATTCACGTACGAACGTACACGCGATGAGGCGGATGGTTATGTCCCGCATCGTTCCTCCGGGAGTTGCGCGCCCTTGCGCTACCGATACCGGCTCGGCGCCTCGCTCATCGATCTGGGCGGCATGCGCTTCAAGCAGGCTACAGCGGGCGGCTTCTCCTCCGGCGCCATCACCATCGACGACTACGCTCATGTGCCGGTGGATTCCGCGGATGACATCGACAGCCTGCTGGCGACCTCCACGAACTGGTCGCGGGCGTCGTCGCTATCCATCGGCCTGCCCACGGCGGCCTCCGTCCAGTTCGACCTCAATCTCGTGGGCAACGCGTATGTGGGATTCGCCGCGGTGCAGCAGATCAGCGCGCGCCACGGCGAGCGCTTGCGCAGGCCTAACACCATCGCGATCACCCCGCGCTACGAATCACGCTATTTCGAGGCAGCGCTGCCCGTGGTGGTGCATGAGTACGACCTGCTGCGCCCGAGCATCGGCTTCATGCTTCGATTCGACGGCATCGTGCTGGGCTCCGACCATATCATGCCTTTCATCAGCAGCCGCGATGCCTATGGCGCCGACGTGTACCTGCGCGTGCGCTGGATGATCTCTCGAAGCCCGTTCTGCAAGGGCAAGCGCAAGACTGCCGCATCGCACCGCGCCGGCAGCAAGGACATGATCCCGTGCGCCACGCCCAACGATTGAGCTAGCGCTGAGGCGAGCCGATGATGAATACCGCCGGGCGCTTGCCCAACGGCGGCCGCTCGCTCTTCCACTGCCGCATGCTCATCGTGCGCGCCCACCCTCCGGGCTGGGTGAGGTCGATGCCGATGCAAAGCAGTGTGCTCGGCGCGCAAGCCATGCAGAGGTCGTTCAGCAAAACATCGTTGCGGTACGGGGTCTCAATGATGAGCTGCGCGGTGCCGCTCCGCATCGCATCCGACTCGATCCGCTTGATGGCGCGTTTCCGCTCCTCGCTCTTCACCGGCAAGTAGCCATGGAAGGTGAAGCCTTGCCCGTTGAGCCCGGATGCGGCGAGCGTGAGCATCAACGAGACCGGGCCGATCAATGGCACCACGGGAATTCCGGATTCATGCGCCGCCGCCACCAGCAACGCGCCGGGATCAGCGATGCCCGGCATGCCCGCCTCGCTGATGATCGCGGCATCGCGCCCATCGACCACTCCGCGCAAAAGCGCGAGGGCATCGGCGCGGGTCGAATCCTTATCGAATCGATGAAGCTCGAGGCGCGTGAGGTCGAGGTCGGAATCCATGCGCCGCAACGCGCGCCGCGCGCTGCGCTCGTTCTCGCAGAACCAGAGGTCGATGCGCCGGATCGCATCCAGGTTCCCGGCGGGCAGTTGCTCCATGCCGCCGGCATCGCCCAGCCAGGTGGGCACGAGATGCAGCGTGCCCGAGCGCTCAGCCATGGACACGATCGAGCAGGTTGCCGCAGGCGAGGGTGAGCATGTCGTACACGGCATCGAAGCCCTCATCGCCGCCGAAGTAAGGGTCCGGCACCTCGCGAAGCGCATGCGCGGGCGCATGTTCCATGATCAGCATGGCCTTGCTCGCATGTTCCGGCGAGGGCGCGAGCCTGCGCATGTTCCGCAGGTTCTCGGCATCCATGGCGAGCAAGAGGTCGAAGCGGTCGAAGTCCGCCTGAACGAACTGGCGTGCGCGGAGATCCGAGATGTCGAGCCCTCGGCGCAGCATCGCGGCCTGAGCGCGTGCATCGGGCGCCTCGCCCACATGATAGTCGCCGGTGCCGGCGCTGTCGGTCTCGATGGCGATGCCGCGTTCTTCAGCGAGGTGACGGAGCACGCCCTCGGCCATGGGCGATCGGCAGATGTTCCCGAGACAGACGAGCAGGATGCGCATGGCCGCGAAGGTCGTTCATGAAGAAGGCCCCGAGTGGGGCCTTCCGTCAAATGATCTGTTTTCCGGTCAGTGCAGGCTCAGCTTCTTCTCGAGGTCCTCGAGGTAGCCGCGGAACTGCTTGTCGGTCTCCTGCAGGTTGTTCACGGTGCGGCAGGCGTGCAGCACGGTCGCGTGGTCCTTGCCGCCGCAGTGCGCGCCGATGTTCGCCAGGGAGCTCTTGGTCATCTTCTTGGCGAAGTACATGGCGATCTGCCTGGCCTGCACCACCTCGCGTTTGCGGGTCTTGCTCTTGAGCAGCTCGATCGGCAGGTCGAAGTAATCGCACACCACCTTCTGGATGTAGTCGATCGACACCTCGCGCGCCGTGTTCTTCACGAACTTGTCGATCATCTGCTTGGCGAGCTCCAGGTTCACCGCCTTCTTGTTCAGGGAGCTCTGCGCGATCAGGCTGATCATGGCGCCTTCCAATTCGCGGATGTTCGTGGTGATGCTGTACGCGAGGTATTCCACCACCTCCTTCGGCAGGTCGATGCCCTCGGCGTACATCTTCTTCTCCAGGATGGCGATGCGCGTCTCGAGCCCAGGCGTCTGCAGGTCGGCGCTGAGCCCCCACTTGAAGCGCGAGAGCAGGCGCTGCTCCATGCCGGCCATCTCCACCGGTGCCTTGTCGCTGGTGATCACCAGCTGCTTGCCGCTCTGATGCAGATGATTGAAGACGTGGAAGAACACATCCTGGGTCTTCTCCTTCCCGGCGAGGAACTGCACATCATCGATGATGAGCACATCCATCATCTGGTAGAACTGGGTGAAGTCGCCAACCGTGTTGTTCTTCACCGCCTCGATGAACTGCTGCGTGAATTTCTCCGCAGGGACGTAGAGTATGGTCTTCTCCGGATGATGCTTCTTGATCTCGATGCCGATCGCATGCGCGAGGTGCGTCTTGCCAAGGCCGACCCCGCCGTACACGAGCAACGGATTGAAGGCGGTGCCGCCGGGCTTCTGCGCCACGGCATAACCGGCACTGCGTGCCAATCGGTTGCAGTCCCCTTCGATGAAGTTGTCGAAGGAGTAATTCGGGTTGAGGTGGCTCTCGACCTTGATCTTGCGCAGGCCGGGGATCACGAACGGGTTCTTGATGGGGCTGTTGGCCACATCGATCGGCAGGGAGACCGGCGGGTTCTTCGTCTCACGCGCATTGCTCGTGGGCACCTTCACCGTATAGGGGTTGGCGCTCTGGAATCCGTTCTCCATGATGATGGAGTACTCCAAGCGCCCTTCGGTGCCGAGTTCCTTGCGGATGATCTTCTTCAGCAGGCCGATGTAATGTTCCTCCAGCCATTCATAGAAGAACTGCGAAGGGACCTGGATGGTCAGGACATTCTCCTGCAGCCTCAGTGCCTTGATCGGTTCGAACCAGGTCTTGAAGCTCTGCGGGTTCACATTGTCCCTGATCACCGCCAGGCACCGTTCCCAGGTCTTCTCGGGATCCTTCTTCATGGAAGCTGATGCAGGGGTATTGGGGTGGGTGTCGAGATGCTGTCCAGTCCGCGGTGTCTTCCGGTGATCGGCATCACCGCGGGAAGGGGGGCAAATATGGACCTAAAGAAGTGAAAAAAAAACGCCGAGGCATCCTTGCACGCGTTGAAAAATTTCTTTGCCGCGAGGACCGATGCCCATGGCGCCGATTCCTTGCTGGCTGCGGGTTTGCGAATATCGATGCCGTTGCTTACGATGCCCGCCTCAGCCGCTGCGCATGGGCGAGGCACCAGGTCCGATCGCATGGCAACGGCTGAATGGTTCCGCATGCCGTGAAGGTAGGCCATGCCACGGTCCGTCGGCAAGGCATCCGCTGTGTGCGCCCGCGCTAACTTTCACCGCATGTTCACGCACGACACCGTGCTGCGGATCCGGTACGGCGAGACCGATCAGATGGGGCAGATGTATTACGGCCGGTACGCTGAGCTGTTCGAGGTGGGCCGCGTGGAAGCCTTGCGCAGCCTGGGTTTCCCGTACCGACGCCTCGAAGAGGAAGGGGTGCTGCTGCCTGTGCGCGACCTTCACGTGAGCTACATCCGGCCGGTGCGATACGATGACCAGGTCATCGTACGCACCATGATCAGCGATCCGCCGACCGCTCGCATCCGTTTCCGATACGAGCTGATCGGCGCCGAAGGTGAACTGCTCACCGAAGGAGAGACGACGCTGGTTTTCGTTGATCGGGAAAGCAAGCGTCCGCGTCGCGCGCCAGCGGAGCTCGTGGCCGCGCTAGCTCCCTACCTCGCCGGATAGCGATGCAATGATCCCGTGCGCGCCCCACCGGGCGATCGCTTCTTGCGCGGCGCTACGTGGCAGCATGGCCAAGCCATGGCAGTCATCACCGAACGAACTCTCCGTCAACGTGCCATCCATGCGGCGCAGCTCCTGCTTCAGCCAGTCCACCCGCGCGAGCGGGCAACGGAAGCTCACCGCGGCGCGGATCACCTCTTCCCTCACGGTGGATCCGGCAATGGCGTCGCGCGCGGCCTCGCCGTATGCACGGATCAAGCCGCCTTTGCCCAGCAGCGTGCCGCCGAAGTAGCGCACCACCACCACCACGATGCACGTGAGTCCCGCCTGCTGGATCGCGCGCAGGATGGGGGCGCCTGCGGTGCCTGCCGGCTCGCCGGCGTCGTTCACGCGCTGCAGCTCCATGCCGGGCCCCAGCACGTACGCGAAGCAGACGTGCCGCGAAGCGTGGTGCTGCTTGGCGATGCGCGCGATGCCCTCGCGCGCATCACCTTCCTCCGCTGCATGGAAGGCGATGCCGATGAATCGGCTGCCTTTCTCGCGCAGCAGGCTCTCGCCACCGTTGCCGATGGTCCTGTACCGATCGCTCATGCCCAGATGATGAGCGACATGGCGATGATGGCCAGCGCGATGCCGCATGCCTGCAGCTTGCTCACGCGATCGCGCAGCACGAAGAGTCCGAGCGCGGTGCTGAATAGGATGACCCCGATGTTCATGAGCGGGAAGAGGCTGCTGGGGCCGAAGCCGCTGCGCGCGAGCGCTGCTACCAGGAAATAGAGGCTCGCATAGTTGAACGTGCCGAGTACCAGGCCTCCGATCAACGCCTTCGGCGAGCGCATGGCGCCGGCCTCACGTCGGAGGAGCAGCCAAAGGATGCCGAGCGAACCGGCCACAGCGAAGACGATCATCGGGAAGAGCGGCTCCGTGTCGGCGGTGAGCACGGTGCGCTGCACGAGGTTGAGCGAGATGTCGATCGCCGCGTTGCCGATGAACAGCACCAAGGGCAGGATCCACGCGCCCTTGGCTCCGGGAGCGCCTTTCGCGTAAGAGGCCATCGGCACAGCCACCAGCGCCAGCGCGATGCCGATCCATCCCATGAGGCTCGGCCTCTCGCCAAGGAAGGCCACCGTGAAGAGCACCGTGATCACCAAGCTCATCTTGCTGGCCACCGATGTGGCCGCCACGCCAGCCCGCTGCGTGCTCAACGCCGTGACGTAGAAGATGCTGATGAACAACGCGCCGACCCACGCTCCGGGACCGAGCAGCGCCGTGGGAACGTCTTGGGTCCATGGCTGGGTGATCAACAGACCCCATCCAGCGGCGGTGAAGTAGTTCACCACGATGGCGGGAAGGAGCGGCACGGCGCGCCGTTCGAAGATCTTGAAGATGAGATAGAGCAGCGCCATGAATAGCGCAGCGGCCGTCACCAGGACCATTCGGGTTGCGGTATGGATTGATGCGAAGGATTCACGAACAGGTCCAGCACGTCCGTTCCCAGCTGCGCCGACCGCGCCACCGAGAGGCCGAGCGATGGAGCGATCGTGCCGTCGCCGAAGACCGCTGTGCCGGTGAGGAGCCGTGCCTCATCCCAGAGCGCACGTGATATGAAACGCTGCAACAGCACCGCGCCACCTTCCACCATCAGCGAGCGGATGCCGCGTGCATGGAGTTCCGCAAGGACCTGATCCAACGGATCCGCTTCCATGCCCAGCATGATCTGCTCGGCATGCACCGCCTCACGGGGCGTGGACGTGAAGAGCAGCGTAGGCCGCGAGCCATCGAAGACACGAGAGCGATCTGGAGCGCGATGCGCGCGGTCGATGATCACGCGCAGCGGAGACCTTCCATCCACGTGCCGCACATCAAGGCGCGGGTCATCATGCGCTACCGTGCGACTCCCCACCATGATGGCCTGCTCTTCGCTGCGCCAGCGATGCACCAGCACATCCGTGGCAGGCGATGTGATGCGCTGAACCTTGCGTTCGGTGCGCGGCGCTCGGTCGAGGAAACCATCGCGGCTGCGTGCCCATTTGAGGATGATGTACGGCCGCTGCTTCGTGACACTGGTGATGAAGCGCCGATTGAGCCAGCGCGCCTCTTCCTCCAGCACACCCTCCGTGACGCGCACGCCCGCGTCGCGCAGGCGCTGCACGCCCAATCCGTTCACCGCAGGGAAGGGATCGCGATGCGCCATGACCACCTCGCGCACGCCTCGCGCGATCAGCAGGTCGGCGCAGGGACCCGTGCGCCCATGGTGCGCGCAAGGTTCCAGGTTCACATACAGCACCGCATCGCTGGGAACAGCGCCTTCACCGAACGCTCGCAGGCATGCCGCTTCGGCGTGCGCCTGTCCAGGTGAGGCGTGCCAGCCCTCAGCCAGCACGCGTCCCTTGGAAACAAGCACCGATCCCACCATGGGATTCGGCGCTGCCGTGGGCGCACCCAAGCGCGCCAACCGCAGGCATCGTCTCATCCACTGCTCGTGATCGGTCATCGGCGGTAAAGTTGCTCGATCGCTTCGAGCCCAGCCGCGGCGGGCGCTCCTACTTTTGACCCGCTCATGGGCATACGTGCAGCCGACAATAGGGTCGCCTCCGTGCTCGCGCAATACCGCGATCAGCTCGCCGCGTTGTACGATGAAGGGGAGGCGCGCGCCATTGCCCGTGCCGTTTTCCAAGACCGCATGGGGTGGGACGCCGCGGAGCTGGAGATGCGGAAGCCGGAAGCCCTCCACGAGTCCGACCTGCTCAAGGTGTACCTGCCATTGAAACGCCTCCGCGACGGCGAACCCATGCAACATGTGCTGGGCAAGGTCTGGTTCCATGGTCTGGAACTAGAGGTCTCGCCTGACGCGCTCATCCCAAGGCCGGAGACGGAGGAGCTCGTGGACCTCATCGTGCGGCGCGATCGAACGCCATCATCGATCATCGATGTCTGCACAGGAAGCGGCTGCATCGCCTTGGCGTTGAAGCATCGATTCCCTCATGCGAATGCGCTTGGCGTCGATATAAGCGAGGCCGCGCTCTCATTAGCGCGTCGCAACAGCCTCAAGCTGGGTCTGGACATCCGTCTTGAAAAGGCCGATGCGCTCGCTGAAGGCTTCACGCTTCCGGTGGATGCGGACCTGATCATCAGTAATCCGCCCTACATACCGGTGGAAGAGGCCGATGCCTTGGAGCCTCGCGTGCGCGCGCGCGAACCTTATATAGCCTTGTTCGCGCCAGCGGATGACCCGCTCGCCTTTTACCGGGCAATCGGTGGTGCTGCACTGAAGGCATTGGCGCCGCAAGGAGAGCTGTGGTTCGAGGGACACTGGCGCTACGTGAGCGAAGCCGCGGCGCTCATCGCGGAGCTTGGCTTTCAGGAGGTGATCTTGCTTGATGACCTGAGCGGGAAGAACCGATTCATCCACGCGATCAAGGCATGAGACAGGTGTGCGTTCTCTTCGCCTGTCTGCTCTTCGAGCTGGGGTTCGCGCAGGCCGATACCGTTCTCGCGCCGCCCAAAGCCGCTTTCCGGGTACTCTTCAACTTCGACTTCAGGCGCACCTATGTGAATGCCGACCCCGTTCGCTTCTACGGATTCCGCCTCGCCGCGCAGAGGGACAACGATGTGATCGGCATCGGGTTCTACGGGCTAGGCGATCCCTATATCCAAACCGAGCAGCAGTTGCCGGGTATCGGCAAGCGCGAGCTGCGCACCGAATTCGACTTCACCGCTTTCAGCTACGAGCGCATGCTCGTGAACACACCGCGCTGGCAGATCGGCATCCCGATTTCCGCTGGCCTGGGCAATTACCGGCGCAGTTACGTGGAGCCCGATGGCCGCCTGGTCGCGATCTCCACGAATGAGCTCGTGCCCTTGGAGGCCTCGTTGCATATCGATTACAACATCCTGTGGTGGGTCTTCATCGGCGTGGGCGGCGGATACCGGCACGTGCTTGCCGCTGATCCCGCTGCCACGCGTACCCTGAGCGACTGGACCTATTACCTGAAGGCAGGCCTGCGGCTGGGCGAGGTGGTGAAGCGCGTGCGCCGGAACGGAAAACGAAACGACCATGGAACGGAATGAGGCTGCGCGGCGGATCGCCGAACTGAGCAGGGAGCTGGAGACCCACAACCACCGGTACTACGTGCTGGCCGCGCCCGTGATCAGCGACCGCGAGTTCGATGAGCTGCTGAAGGAGCTTGAGCGATTGGAGCGTGCCTTCCCCGATCTCGCATCGCCCAACAGTCCCACCCAGCGCGTCGGTGGAGACATCACCAAGGGATTCCCCTCGGTGCAGCACCGCTATCCGATGCTCTCGTTGGGCAACACCTACAGCCGGGAGGAGGTGGCCGATTTCGTGGCGCGCGTGGAGAAAGCGGTAGGGCCCACGCGCTACAGCATGGAGCTCAAGTACGATGGGGTGGCGATCAGCCTCGCCTACGAAGGTGGCGAGCTCGTGCGCGGCGTCACGCGTGGCGATGGCGAGAAGGGCGAGGACATCACGGCCAATGTCCGCACCATCCGATCCATCCCGCTGCGGCTTCAGGGCGATGACTGGCCCGCATCCTTCGAGGCCCGGGGCGAGGTGATCTTCACCAAGGCGCGCTTCGATGCGCTCAATGCCATGCGGGAGCAGGAAGGGGAGGAGCTTTATGCCAATCCGCGCAACACCGCGGCCGGCACCCTCAAGCAGCAGGACCCAAAAGAGGTGGCCAAGCGGGGTCTCACCAGTTTCATCTACAGCCTGCAGAGCGAATCGCTCCCCACCCGCAGCCATTTCGACAACATCATGCGCTGCCATGCCTGGGGCTTCAATACCCCGGACCCGAAGCGCCGATTCATCGAGCGTGCGACCGATGTCGAAGGCATCATGGCCTTCATTGATCATTGGGAGAAGCACAGGCACGAGCTGGAGATGATCATCGATGGCATCGTGGTGAAGGTGGATAACATCGATGTGCAGGAGGAACTCGGCCTCACCGCCAAGAGCCCGCGCTGGGCCATGGCCTACAAGTACGCGGCGGAGCAGGCCTTGACCCGCTTGCTCGGCGTCAGTTTCCAAGTGGGGCGCACCGGTGCCGTCACCCCTGTTGCCGAGCTCGACCCCGTGCTGCTCGCTGGCACCACCGTGAAGCGGGCATCGCTCTTCAATGCCGATCAGCTCGAGCGCCTGGATCTGCATGAAGGCGACCTGGTGCGCGTGGAGAAGGCCGGGGAGATCATCCCGCAGGTGGTGGGCGTGGAACTGGCGCAGCGTGCGCCGCAGGCCATGCGCGTGCGCTTCCCGCATGCCTGCCCCGAATGCGGCACGGCCTTGATCCGCCTGGAAGGCGAGGCGCAGCACTACTGCCCCAATGAGCATGGCTGCCCGCCGCAGATCACGCGGCGCATCGAGCATTTCGTCTCGCGCCGTGCCTTGGACATCGATGGGCTCGGCGGCGAGACCGTGGAGGAGTTCCACCGTGCCGGACTGATCCAGGACGTAGCTGATCTGTACGAGCTCACCGAGCCGCGCATCCTCTCGCTTGGCAAGGGCTGGAAAGAGAAGAGCGCGCAGAAGATCCTCGCAGGCCTAGAGGCGAGCAAGCAGGTGCCCTTCGAGCGGGTGCTCTTCGCCTTAGGCATACGGCATGTGGGCGAGACCGTGGCCAAGAAGGTGGCGAAGGGAGCGGGCACCATGGACCGGCTCATGGGCATGAGCCAGGAAGAGCTGGTGGCCCTGGAGGAAGTGGGGCAGGTCATCGCCGAGAGCATCCGCGATTTCCTGGCGGTCGAGGGAAACAGGCGCATCATCGAGCGGCTCAAGCAACACGGCCTCCGCATGGAATCGGATCGGGCCGCCCAGGGGCCCGTCGGCGACCGTCTGCAAGGCCTCGCCTTCGTGGTGTCAGGGGTTTTCCGCAATTTCAGCCGCGACGGCATCAAGGAGGCCATCGAGCGCAACGGCGGCAAGGTGTCCGGTTCCATCAGCAGCAAGACCAGTTACGTGCTGGCCGGTGCTGACATGGGGCCGGCCAAGCGCCAGAAGGCCGAGGACCTCAAGGTGCCCGTGATCGATGAGGACGAATTCATGCGGATGATCGAGGGATGAAGCTGCTGGACCGCATCAAGGAATGGCTCGGCATACGCAAGCTGCTGCGCGAGCTGCCGGCTGAGCGCAGGCCCGTGGCCGTGAACCTCGCCCTGGCGCGCAAGGTGGCCATCGTGTACGTGGTGGAGGATGAGGCCGCCCACAACCACGTGCGCAATTACGTCAAGCGGCTGAAGGAGGAACTCGGCCTCAGCGGCATCATGGCCCTGGGCTACTCCGATCAGAAGGCGTTGCCGCACTTCCTGCACGCCAAGCTCAACTTCGACGCCATCTGCCAGAAGGACCTCAACTGGTACCGCATCCCGCAGGGCAACACCGTGCAGAACTTCATGGCCGAGGAGTTCGAGATCATCATCGACCTCACCCTTGAGGATCGCCTGCCCATCCAGTACATCATCGCCAAGAGCCGCGCCCGCTTCAAGGTCGGCCGCTGGAGCGAGAGCAACAAGCGCATCCTGGACATGATGATCGATATGGCCGGCTCCCACAGCCTGCCGCAGTTCATCCAGCAGGTGCACCATTACCTGCTCATGGTGAACAGCCGGCCGGAACCTTCACTCAACTAGGCCCGCAGGGCAGCAACGATGGACGAGCGATTCAAGGGACTGGGCGTCGCCATGGTGACGCCATTCCGGGAGAACGGACAGATCGATTACGCAGGGTTGGAGAAGCTCATCGATCACATGATCACCGGTGGCGTGGATTACCTGGTGAGCATGGGCACCACGGGCGAGAGCGTGACGCTGAGCGCGGCCGAGAAGAAGCAGCTGCTAGCCGAGACCATCGGCTTCGTGCGCAACCGCGTGCCCCTGGTGCTGGGCGTGGGCGGCAACAGCACTGCCGATGTGGCTGATGCGCTGAACAGCTATGAGATGGACGGCGTCGATGCCATCCTGAGCGTAAGCCCGTATTACAACAAGCCCACGCAGGAGGGGATCTACCAGCACTACAAGGCCATCGCCCAGGCTGCCCTTCGGCCCATCATCCTTTACAACGTGCCGGGCCGCACAGGGAGCAACATGATGGCCGATACCACGCTTCGGCTCGCGCGCGACTTCAAGAACATCATCGCCATCAAGGAGGCCAGCGCCAACCTCGATCAGATGGGTCGCATCCTCAAGCACAAGCCGAAGGACTTCATGCTCATCAGCGGCGACGATGCGCTCACCCTGCCCATCATCGCCATGGGCGGCGTCGGGGTGATCAGCGTGGTGGGCAATGCGCTCCCGAGCGAGTTCGGCACGCTCGTGCACGCAGCGCTCGATGGCGACCTGGCCACGGCCCGCAAGGAGCACCTGCGCCTCATCGAGGTGATCGACCTGCTCTTCGCCGAGGGCAATCCCGGCGGCATCAAGTACGTGCTCAAGGAACTCGGCGTCTGCGGCGATGCCATGCGACTGCCCTTGGTGAACATCAGTGGGCCCACCGAGAAGAAGCTCTACCGCGCGCTGGCCG
>JACJZF010000011.1 GCA_020635725.1 Flavobacteriales bacterium | reverse complement strand
AAATGATAGCGTGGTCCAGTTCGTGCCACCGTTCACACTACGCAGGATGCGCCCATTTCCCGCGATGTGCCGCACATTCCCTGTACCATACTGGAAAGCGTAGAGATGGCTTCCGCTCGGAGGGTTGAGCTGCGTCCAGTTCTGTCCACCATCCGTCGTTCGGATAACCCGGTTGTCGCTACCTACCGCAAATCCCTCCGTGGCGGAGCCGAACGCGATGTCGCTGAGGAAACGAACAAGTCCGCCCGTCGTGCTGACATAGGTCACGGTCCAGTTCTGTCCCGCATCCGTTGTCCTCAGCATGAGATATTGCGAACCGGTGGACATGACGCCAGAGGCCACGCCGATGGTCGATGTGATGAAGTGGACGTCGTAGAGCAGGCAAGGGAACTGCCCGCCAAAAAGGGTGACAAACGTCGTGTCCCAAGTCGCCCCATTGTCGGTAGTTCGCAGTAGCGCGTTCATGGCAGCTCCGTTCACGGTCACCCCATCGAACTGCTCGACACCATAATAATCGACGATCGGAACCTCCGACTGTGCTTGCCATTGGGCCACGGTGTTGATCGAGAAAGTTGGTGCCAACGCCAACAGCAGGAGTTGACTATAGGTCCTCATGTGTTCCATCGTTGGCTGAAAGGTAGACGGTACAGATCGTCCGCCGCCCGAGCATGTTCCGCATCTTTGCGCCGGATCATACATGAACTTCATCGACCACATCCGCGTCGAGTGCCGCAGCGGCAAAGGAGGCGCCGGCAGCGCGCACCTGCGGCGCGAGAAATACATGCCCAAGGGCGGGCCCGATGGCGGCGATGGCGGACGCGGAGGCAACGTGCTGGTGCGCGGAAACTCCCAGCTATGGACCCTGCTGCACCTGCGCTACACCAAGCACCTGATCGCGGGCGATGGCGAGGGCGGCAGCAGCAACCAGTCCAGCGGCGCCTCCGGCAAGGACATCACCATCGAGGTGCCGCTGGGCACAGTGGTGAAGGACGATGAGACCGGCGAGGTCATCTGCGAGGTGACCCGGAACGGCGAGGAGCACGTGCTGCTGGCTGGCGGTCGCGGCGGCCTGGGCAACCAGCACTTCAAGAGCAGCACATTCCAGACCCCGCGCTTTGCGCAGCCCGGCGAGCCCGGCCAGCAGAAGTGGATGGTGATGGAGCTGAAGGTGCTCGCCGATGTGGGCCTGGTGGGCTTCCCGAATGCCGGCAAGAGCACCTTGCTCAGCGTGATCACCGCGGCCAAGCCCAAGATCGCCGACTACGCCTTCACCACGCTCACGCCGAACCTCGGCATCGTGCCCTACCGCGACCACCAGAGCTTCGTGATGGCCGACATCCCCGGCATCATCGAAGGGGCGCATGAAGGCAAGGGTCTCGGCCTGCGCTTCCTGCGGCACATCGAGCGCAACAGCGTGCTGCTCTTCATGATCCCCGCCGATAGCACCGACATCAAGCACGACTATCAGGTGCTGCTGAACGAGCTCAAGGAGTACTCGCCGGAGCTGCTCGATAAGGACCGGCTGCTCGCCATCACCAAATGCGACATGCTCGATGAGGTGATGATGGAGCAGCTGCGGAAGGAGCTGCCCAAGGGCATCGACAGCGTGCTCATCAGCAGCGTGGCGCGCATCGGGCTCGATGAGCTGAAGGACCAGCTCTGGAAGCTCCTGCACCGCCCGGTGGAGCAGAAGCCACAGTTCCCCGAGTGGAGCGCATGAGCCTCTGGCAGGACCTGGACGCCTTGGACCGCTCGGCCTTCCTGGCCATCAACGGCGCGCATACGGGCCCGCTCGATCTGCTGATGGAAGGCGCCAGCGAAATGATCCTCTGGTTCCCGCTCTATGCCTTCTTCCTCTGGCTCATCATCAAACGGCATGGCGACAAGGCAATGCTCTGGTCCTTGCCGCTCATCGGGCTCATGATCCTCTGCAGCGACAAGGGCTCGGTCATGCTCTTCAAGGAGACCGTGCAACGCTTGCGCCCTTGCCATGAACCGGCGCTGGCCGGGCTCGTGCATCTGGTGCCCGAAGGCTGTGGAGGTCAGTTCGGCTTCGTCTCCTCGCATGCCAGCAACCACTTCGCCATCGCGGTCTTCATGATCGGTGTGCTGCGCTGCACGCCGCGCTGGGCGGTGGCGGCCCTGCTCGCATGGGCTGGGCTCATCGCGTACAGCCGGGTCTATCTGGGAGTCCACTACCCGGGCGATGTGCTGGTGGGCGCGCTCTACGGGGCAATGATCGGTTCACTTGGCGTCCTCATCTTTCGCCGCTTCGTGCTCAAGGCACGAACTTCGGCGGCATGAACACTTGGCTGGCGATCTTCCTGGGTGGCGGGCTCGGCAGCGTGGCGCGCTATGCGGTCTCGCGCGGCATCATCGCCAGCGGCGTGCAAGGCGCTTTCCCCTGGGCCACCTTATTGGCGAATGTGTTTGCGAGCGGGCTCCTCGCCTGGCTGGTGCTGCGCATGCAAGGCGACCTGCAGGGCCGCGATGCGGTGAAAGCCTTCCTGGCGGTGGGGTTCTGCGGCGGCTTCAGCACCTTCAGCACCTTCAGCTACGAGAACTTCCTCCTCTATCGCGAAGGGCATGTCTGGATGGCCGCGCTCAACATCGGCATCAGCGTCCTCGCATGCATCGCGCTGTTCTTCCTCATGGCCCGCACCGCATCATGATCTCGACCCCCGACCTCCGTTCACGATCCGTGCTCGCACTGCTGCTCGTGGCTGCCAGCGCCTGTGCGCAGGAGCCCACCTGGCAAGCGCCACCGAAGCTGGTGGTAGGGGTGGTGGTGGACCAGATGCGTACCGACTACATCTACCGCTACTGGGACAACTTCGGAGAAGGCGGATTCAAGCGCTTGATCCGCGAGGGCTCCTTCCAGCGCGATGCCCGATACAACTACGCGCCCACGCACACCGGACCGGGCCATGCCAGCATCTACACGGGCACCACCCCGCGCGACCATGGCATCGTGGCCAACGACATGTTCTTCCGTGCCGATGGCCGCTGGGTGAACTGTGTCCAGGACGACAACGTGATGGGCGTGGGCGGCAACGGTCCCAAGAGCAAGCGCTCGCCAGTCAATCTGTACGCATCCACCATCGCCGATGAGCTGGAGCGGCGCTTCGACGGCAGGAGCCGCACGATAGGAGTTTCTATGAAGGACCGAAGCGCGATCCTGCCTATCGGTCGCACCGGCGATGCCGCATTTTGGTTCTTCGAGGAAGCCGCCGGGCAATTCGGGACCAGCACCTGGTACACGGATAGCCTGCCTGCCTGGCTCAAGGCCTTCAACGCACGCGATCGGGCCAATGAGCACCTGAGCAAGATGTGGGAACCGCTGCTTCCGCGCGAACGGTACCACGAGGTGCTTCCTGACGACAACCCCTATGAAGAGCTGCTGCCCGGTGAGGTGAAGGCGATGCTTCCGCTCGATGTGCCCAAGGCCTTCGCGGCAAGTGGCGGGAACATGGAGCTCATGAAGCTGATTCCGGGAAGCCTGGTGATCACCACCGACCTGGCGCTCGCCGCGCTCGATGGCGAGGGCATGGGCACCGATGCGATCACGGACCTATTGGCCATCAGTTACAGCGCCACCGATGAGATCGGCCATGCGACAGGGCCGCGTTCCATCGAGGTGGAGGACATGTACCTGCGGCTGGATCGCGAGTTGGAGCGCCTGCTGACCGAATTGGACCGACGGATCGGCAAGGATGGCTACACGCTCTTCCTGACCGCCGACCATGGCGCCGTGGACGTGCCAGCGTGGCTTGCTTCAGAGAAGGCGAGCGCGGGGTACGTCGAGAGCACCGCCTTGGTGAACGCGGTGGAAACGGCGCTCACCGAGCGCTACGGCGCAGGCCCCTGGGTGCGCAAGCGCGTGAAAGAGCAGTTCTTCCTGAGTGATTCGCTGCTGGCGGCCCGGCGCGTCGATCGGGCCGAGGCGCAACGCATCGCGGCCGAGGCGCTGCGCATGGTGCCCGGCATCGCGGAGGCGTACACGGCCACGGAGCTTCGCGGGGCTGATTTGTCCAATGACCGAGCGGCCATGGTTCAGCGCGGCTTCTTCCAGGAACGAAGCGGCGATGTGTGCTTCATCCTACGGCCGAGCCACCTCACCGCATGGCCCGGCATGCCGCGCATGGGAACCGAGCACGGGTCGCCTTGGAGCTACGACACGCAGGTGCCGGTGATCTTCTTCGGCCGAGGCGTGGCCAAGGGCGAGGTGCTCCGGCCCACAGCCATCACCGATGTGGCGGCTACCGTGTGCGCGCTGGTCGGCATGGCGCCGCCTGATGCCTCCATCGGGCAGGTGGTGCCGGAGGTGCTGGCGCGATAGGCTTTTCCACGATCGCTGTTCACATCGCGCATCCGCGTCGAGCTCGGTGCGTTGGATACCGATCTAGATTTCGGCGTGAACATGTGGGAGCCACCGGTTTTCCAGCAGCCCTTCGAGCTGTGGCGCGATACGGGCGTGCTGCATCTGGTGCTGGCCGACCACGCCTACCTGCGGCGCCAGGAAATGAAGGAGATGATCCGGCTGATCGGCGCGCTCGACGGCACCGGTCGTGTGCCGGTGATGATCGACCATGCGCCCGACGTGGCCATTGAGGATGATGCGCGTGCCTTGCTGGTGCGGATATGCCGCGCCCAGGGTCACCCGGTCGTGGTTTACACCACCAGTACCGTGTGTCAACGCCAGCTCGAGCTGTTCCGTCAGGTGCATCGCCCGCGTTTCCCCTTCCACGTGGCTGCATCGCGCGAGGAGGCCTGGTCCTGGTCGCGGATGCGGATCCAGGAGGCCGCTGCCGTCTGGACACCGGAACGGCCATGAGCCTGGTGCATTCGCTGCGTGCCCTGCTGGTCGCCTCGGGCGCCCTGTTCCATACGATGTCGAGCGCGCAATCGATCGGTCTCAACGGCACGAGCGTCGGCAACGATGTGATCGTGGAGGCGGCGTGGGAGGAGAGCGGTGATACCGTGCCGCTCTTCCGTGCGATCTGGCGCGGGGTCGATGACGGCCAGGCGGAGTTCGTGCTGCAGCGAATGCGCGCGGAGCAGGTCGAACGCAAGGTCCTCCTGGATCGCTTGATCGAGGCGGGGATCGGGGCCTACCTCGATGCACGCGTGCATTTCACCCGCGACGGCGTGAAGGGTGATCAGGGCGCCGAGGCCATGACACGGGATCTCAACGGCATGATCGCCGCCGCCGTGGAATCCTTGGGAGCCGATGTCGCATTCACGGGGCTCACGCCATCGACGCAGGAGCAGCTCGACCGCTTGCTTCGCATCGATTGGAGCCAGGCGCGCTTCGGTGTGGATGGCGGCGCGGAGCAAGACAAGTACCTGGCCATCTACTTCTACGTCCGCACGCAGCGCGAGGAACTGGAGCGGCAGCTGCGCGCTGATCTGCTCGCGCTGAGCACCGTGGCGGTCATCGGGCCATCGCCCGCATCGCCGGGGACCACGGTGCGCATCAACAGCACCTGCGGCACCGTGTTCGACGAGCAGAATTTCCTGTGCGCCCTCGACCTGCGCCTGGCCGATGCCAGCGGTGGCGCTGGCCTGGAGCCCGTGCTCTCGCAAGCCTCCTTGCAAGCGCTCTCCCAGCCCGCGCCAGCGCCCGTGCCCACTGGCGCCAAGGTGCGGAAGCGTGACCGTTGGCTGAAGGAGGAGCTGGACGCGATCAATGAGCGGATCGACCGCCTGGACCAGCGCAAGGAGCTCTGGGAGCTGCGCGATCGCATGGACGATATGGAGGACCGCATCACGGGCATCGAGCTGGAAGTGGGCGAGCTGCACGTCGGTACCGGATCCGATAACCCGTCGGCCAACCTCGCCGCCCTTACCGGGCTCAACATCACTGTGCGCTTCGAGCGCAACAGCACCGACCTGGAGCCCGATCAACGCGTGCTGCTCAACGAGGTCTTCGAGCAGCTGGCGCGCTTCCCGCAGGAACGCGTGCTCATCACCGGCTATACCGACCGCAGCGGCGATCCGGCCCGCAACCTCTGGCTCAGCGAGCAGCGCGCCAAGGCCGTGCGCGCGTACCTGCTCGAACGCGGGATCGCGTCGGACCGGTTGCTCGTGAATTACTACGGCGATAGCCGCAGCGTGGGCCGCGATCCCGGTGAGCGCCGGGTGGAGGTCGAGTGGATCCGGTGAGCCCCCAGACTGAACCTTCGGACCGGGTTGACTCCTTGGTTTAACCATTTGGTTAATATTGCGGCCGCATGTCACGGCCAGAGAAGGAAGCAGGCACCGAGCAGCGCATCCTCGCGGCGGCGCGAACGGTGTTCACCCGCAAGGGCATGGCGGCGGCGCGCATGCAGGAGGTGGCCGACGAGGCCGGCATCAACAAGGCCCTGCTGCACTATTACTTCCGCGATAAGCAGCGCCTGTTCGAGGGAGTCTTCGAAGGCAGCGCGCACAAGCAGTTCGATTGCATCTGGGGCTGCCTGAAAGAGAGCCCCGGCCTCTTCGATGGCATCCGGAGTTTCGTGGCGGCCTACATGGACCGCATGATCGAGGATCCGATGCTGCCTCTGTTCATCGCGCAGGAAATGAACCGCGACCCGGAGGGCCTGCGGCCTTTCATCGACCGGGGCATGAAGAGCAGGCAGCGCTTCGTGAAGCTGGTGGAGGATGCCCACGCGCGCGGCGAGATCATCGATATCGATCCGCGCGAGCTGCTCGTGAACATGATGGCTCTGTGCGCGCATCCCTTCATCGCACGGCCCATGCTCATGCACATCCATGGCATGAACGACGAGGCCTTCCGCCGTATGATCATCAAACGCCGCGAATCCGTGGCCGAATTCATCATCCGATCCATCCGCGCATGAACGAACTCACGAAACGAAGGATGACCATCGTCCTGGGCCTGCTGCTGATGGTAGGCGGCGTGGTCACCTGCAACAAGCTCAAGGACAGCCGCAGCTCGCCTCCGCGAAGCGAAGCGCCTGCTGCCGTGCGCGCCGTGCGTGTGATCACGGCGACCAACGGCCCTGTGCGTCTCAGCATCCCGGTCACCGGCCGCGTGCGCGCCACGGACCGCATGGTGATCACCGCAGAGGTCAGCGGATCGCTGCAGCGCACCGGAAGGATTTTCCGCGAGGGAAGCACGTTCCGCCGCGGTGAGGTGCTCCTGCGCATCGACGATGGCGAGGTGCGCGCGCAGATCAACGCGCAGCAGAGCGCCTTCCTGCGGGCCTTGGTGCAGCTGGTGCCCGACATGCGCATCGACATGCCCGAGCAGGCGCCCAAGTGGGAGGCGTACTTGAAGAACGTGCCGGTGGATGGCGCGCTGCCTGAGCTGCCGCAGCTGGCGAGCGAACAGGAGCGCAACTACCTCGCGGGCCGGGGCGTGCTCGATCAGTACTACGGCATCCGCGCGCTGTACGAGCGCAAGGACAAGTATGTCATCACGGCGCCCTTCGATGGTGTGGTCACTTCGGCGGGCGTGGAGCCCGGCACCATCGTTACACCCGGTACGCGCCTGGGCGAGTTCATCGCGCCCGGCTCCCAGGAACTGGAAACCGCCGTGGGCGCGGGCGAGCTGGCCTTGGTGCAGGTGGGCGATACGCTGCGGCTCCGCAGCAACGAGGGGCCAGGCAGCTGGGTCGGGCGCATCATCCGGATCGGCGAGAGCATCGATGCGACCACACAGACCGTGAAGATCTATGTGGCGGTGAGCGGCCAGGGACTCCGCGACGGGCAATACCTGAGCGGGTCCATCGAGGGCGGCACCATCGCCAACGCGGTGGGCGTGCCGCGCGGCGCCCTGCTGCCCGATGACGCCTTGTACGTGGTGCGCGACTCCGCCTTGCAGAAGGCCCCGGTGCAGGTGCTGCACCAAGGTGTGGAGCAAGCCGTGGTGCGCGGGCTGGTCGATGGCCAGGCCGTGGTGACCGACCGGCTCAGCGGCGCCTACGAGGGAATGCGCGTAGCACCTGTGAAGCCATGAGAGGGCTCACCGCATACTTCATCAAGTACGCCGTGGCGGTGGATGCCGTCATGGTGCTGATCTTCATCTTCGGGTTCTTCGGACTGAGGGCCACGCGCAGCTCCCTCTTCCCGGAGGTGGAGAGCCGCACGATACAGGTGCAGATCATCTTCCCCGGAGCAGCGCCGGAAGAGGTGGAGGAGGGCGTGGTGCTGCGCATCGAGGATGATGTGAAGGGCGTGAGCGGCGTGGAGCGCATCAGCAGCGTGAGCCAGGAGAACGGCGGGATCATCACCGTGGAGGTGATCAAGGGATACGATGTGGACGTGGTGCTCCAGGATGTGAAGAACGCCGTGGAGCGCATCCCCTCCTTGCCCGATGGCATGGAGCCGATACGCACCTTCAAGCTGGAGAACATCAGGCCTGCGGTCACCTTCGCGTTGAGCGGTGAAGGCGTGGACCTGAAAGCGCTGAAGCTGGCGGCCCGCCGCGTCGAACAGGACCTGCGCTCGGTCGGCGGCATCAGCAAGGTGGAGGTCACGGGCTACCCCGATGAGGAGATCGAAGTGGCTTTCCGCGAAGCGGACCTGCGCGCCAACAACCTCAGCTTCGCACAGGCCGCGGCAGCGGTGCGCGGCGCCAACCTCGATGTGACAGGCGGCAAGATCAAGACCTCGGATGAGGAGCTGCTCATTCGCGTGCGCGACAAGGAACAGGAGGCTGAGGGCCTGCGGAATGTGGTGGTGCGTGACGGTGCCGATGGCCGGGTGCTCCGGCTGAGGGACGTGGCCGACGTGCGCGACACCTGGGCCGACGACCCTGCCCGCAATTACGTGAACGGCCAGCCCAGCGTGGTCATCAACGTGAGCAGCACCGTGAGCGAGGACATCCTCTTCATCGCCGATGCCGCGCTCGACTACATGGAAGGCTTCAACAAACAGGGCGGCCCGGTGAAGGCCACCTTGATCAACGATGCCACCACCGTGCTGCGCCAGCGCATCGCCATGCTCCTGGAGAACGGTCTGCAAGGCTTCGCGCTCGTGCTCATCACCCTCGCGCTCTTCCTCAATTGGCGCCTCGCCTTCTGGGTGGCCCTGAGCATCCCCATCGCCTTCGCCGGCATGTTCATCCTGGCGCCCGGCTTCATCACGGTGAACGTCATGAGCCTCTTCGGGATGATCCTGGTGGTGGGCATCCTGGTCGATGACGGCATCGTGATCACCGAGAGCATCTATCAGGAATACGAACGCGGTTCGCCTCCCATCCGCGCGGCGTTCGACGGCATCAACAAGGTGCTGCCCGCGGTGATCAGCTCGGTGCTCACCACCATCGCCGCCTTCAGCACCTTCTTCTTCATCGAGGGCAGGCTCGGCGACTTCGCTCCGGCGCTCGCCTTCGTGGTCATCGCCACCTTGCTGTTCTCGCTCATCGAGGCGGCCTTCATCCTGCCCGCGCACGTGGCCCATTCCAAAGGTCTCAGCCGCGGCAGCAAGAACCGCTTCGAGGCTTACATGGATGGGGTGATGGGCCGATTGCGCGACAAGCGCTACGGCGCCTTCTTCGACCGCTTCATGCGCCATCGCGTGCTCACGATCGGCATCGCCTTCTTCCTGTTCGCGCTCACGATCGGCTCCGTGGGCGCGGGCGTCATCCGCACCACCTTCTTCCCCGTGATCGAGCGCGATGATGTGGCCGTGGACCTCGAGATGGTCACCGGCACGCGCGAGACGATCGTGTTCCAGGAGCTGCAGGGCATCGAACGGCTCGTGTGGCAGCTGAATGATGAGATGAGCGCAGGGCGTGAGGACAGCATGGATGTGGTGCTCAAGGTGCAGACCATCCTCGGGCCGCGCGCGGAGCAGGGCAAGCTCAACATCATCCTGCTCGACGGCGAGCGGCGCGGTTTCCGTGCAGAGGAACTCACCAACCGGCTGCGCGACCGTGTGGGCGCGCTCCCCGGCGTGCAGAACCTCACCTTCGGGCTGGCCACGCCATTCGGCAAGCCGGTCTCGGTTTCGCTCCGCAGCAACGACCTGGCCGAGTTGAATGCCGCGAAGGCCGAACTGCGCGATGAGCTCAGCCAATTGCCCATGCTGCGCGATGTGGTGGATAGCGACAAGCCCGGCAACCGCGAGGTGGTGCTGAAGCTGCGCGAGCAGGCCCAGCTGCTGGGGCTCACCTTGCAAGAGGTGGCCGCTCAGGTGCGCCAGGGCTTCTTCGGCCTGGAGACGCAACGCGTGCAGCGCGGTGAGGACGAGGTGAAGATCTGGGTGCGCTACGCCGAGAACGCCCGGGCCTCCCTGCGCGACTTGGAGGACATGCGCATCCGCACCGCCGATGGTCGGCAGTTCCCGCTCAGCGAGCTCGTGAGCTACCGCATCGAGCGCGGCATCCGAGCGATCAACCACCTGGATGGCAAACGCGAAGTGCGCGTGGAGGCCGACCTGGCCAGCAGCGCGCAGAGCGCCACGGATGCGCAGAGCGTGGTGGCGGAGGAAGTGCTCAAGCCCATGCTCGCCCGCTATCCGGGCCTGAGCTACAGCTTCGAGGGGCAAGGCGAGCAGAGCCGCAAGGTGGGAGCGAGCGCCGCCCGGGTGCTTCCCCTCACGCTCATCGTCATGTTCGCGATGATCGTGATCACGCTGCGCAGCTTCTGGCAGATGCTCACGGTGCTGCTCTGCATACCGCTCGGCTTCATCGGCATCGGCTGGGGGCATTGGATCCACGGCGTGCAGGTGAGCCTCTTCAGCTTCTTCGGCATGATCGCCCTGATCGGCGTGATGGTGAACGATTCGCTCGTGCTCATCAGCACCTTCAATGCGAACATGAAGGAGCGCATGCCCTTCGGCGAGGCGCTGCGCAGCGCCGCGCTGTCCCGCCTTCGGCCCATTCTGCTCACCTCGCTCACCACCGTCGCGGGACTGCTGCCGATCACGCTCAACAAGAGCTTCCAGGCCCAGTTCCTCATCCCCATGGCCATCACCGTGGCCTATGGATTGGCCATCGCCACGTTCGTCACGCTCATTGTGCTGCCCGTGCTGCTGAGCCTGCTCAACAGCATCCGTCGCTCCATCGGGTGGGGCTGGAATGGCGAATGGCCCACGCCGGAATCCGTTGAACCTGCCGTGAAAGAACTGCCCTATGAGAACTTGGAGGATCATCGCGCTTAGCCTCGCGGCCCACGGGGCGGTGCTCGTCGCGCAGGACACGCTGAGCCTGGATCAAGCGATCCGTCTCGCCCTGGCCAATGAGCATGGCATCCGCATCGCTCGCAACGATGCGCGCATCGCCGAGGAGCAGTCCTCTGCCGGGAACGCGGGATTGCTGCCGCGCGTGGATGCCACCGGAAGGGGCAACTACAGCAACCAGTACTCTCGCCTGGATTTCGCCGAGGGTATCCCCGATGTGGAACGCGATGGCGTGGAGAGCACCACGCTGAGCGGTCAGCTCGGACTGAGCTACACGCTCTTCAACGGCATGGGCAACTTCGCGGCGCATGATCGCGCGGTGCTCAATGCGCACCTCGCGGACCTGCGCGCCCGCGCTCAAGTGGAGGCCACGCTCACCCAGGTGATCGCCTTGTACTATGCCCTGGCCTCGCTGGATCAGGACGTGGCGATCACGCAGCGCATCCTCGACATCTCCAATGATCGCATGGCGCGCCAGGAGGGCAGGGCCGAGCTCGGCGGAAGCGGAAGGCTCGATGTGCTCAACGCGCAAGTGGACCTGCAGGCCGATAGCACCACGCTCATACAGGCCCGCTTGCGCCGCGCGAGCACCGCACGCGACCTCAATGTGCTCCTGGGGCGCGCTCCCGACATGGAGCTTCGTGTCTCGCACCGCATCGGTTTCGCTCAAGCGCTTGCCGAGGAACAGCTCGTGCAGGATGCCCTGCGCGGCAATGTGCAGGTGGCCAGCGCGCTGGCGCAGGTGCGCGCCGCGGAGGCGGATCAGCGGGTGGCGCGCGCGCTGCGCTGGCCCCGGCTCGATCTGAGCGCGGCCTATGGCGTCACGGATCAGCGCAATGAGGTGGGCGTGGTGCTGGGCACCTATACCCGTGGCTTGAGCGGAGGGCTCACGCTCAGCGTGCCGCTCTTCGATGGCGGTCGGGTGAACACGCAGGTGGAGGCCGCGCGGCTGCGCGCAGAGAGTGCCGCGCTCGCCGAACAGCAGGCGCGCCTGCAGGTGGAGCGCGACGTGCGCAATGCCTACACGGCCTGGAGCAGCCAGCGGCAGATCCTGCGGATCCAGGATGATGCGGTCGTGACGGCCCGGCTCAACTTCAGCCGCACCAACGATCTCTATCAGGCCGGGCAGATCACCGGGCTGCAATTCCGGCAGGCGCAGCTCGACTTGGCCAACGCCGAGCGCTTGGCGGTTGTGGCCGGCTTCAACACCAAGGTGGCCGAGCTGCAGCTCCTGCGCGCCAGCGGCGGCCTAACGCAGGGTCTCGGGATCACCGAGGATCTCCGCTGATCCGGCCGGCCGTTGCATCCTGAAGAGCACCTCGAACACGGTCTGCGGTCCGGCGCCCACGTGCAGGCTTCCATCGAGCTGCTCGGCCAACGCCTCCACGATCTCCAGCCCCAGCTTGCCCGGGCCTGAGAGCAAGGCCTGTTCCGGAGCCACGCCGTTGTTGCGTACCACCAGCCGGTGCAAGTCGCCGTCGACACGTGTGATGATGATGGCCACGTGGCCGCCCGTGGCATGCGGGAAGGCATGCTGGAACGCGTTCGTGACCAGCTCGCACACGATGATGCCGAGTTCGATGGCCGTGTCCTGATCGGCTTTGATGCCGTCGGTCTCCACGCCGATGCTCACGGTGCCTTTGCGCTCCGGATGCATGTCCGCGATCGCCGCGGTGAGCTGCGCGAGGAAGACCTGCAGGTCGATGTCACGCAGGTCCGGATGGTCGTACAGCTTGTGGTGGGCCAGGGCAATGGTATCGATGCGCCGTTTACCGCGCAGGAATTCATCGCGCACAGGACCATCGTCCAGCGAGGAGGCCTGCAGGTTCAGGATGCTGCTCACCACCTGCAGGTTGTTCTTCACGCGGTGGTGCACCTCGCGCCCCAGCACATCGCGCTCCCCGGTGGCTTTGTCGAGCCGATGCGCGAGCTGCTTCGCTTGAAGGCTCAATCGCACCGCTTCGCGGCGGCGCTGGTTCCCGCGCATCCATAGGAGTGCCAGCAGCACCGCGAGGATCGCCACGACCACCGCGGCGGCATTCCTGAAACGCCGCTCCGGTGCGGTCCAGGTGACCAGCGGCGATGCATCCATCGCCAGGCAACCGTAGAGATTCAGGCCGTTGAGCGAGAAAGGGCGTACCTGGATCACATAGTCGCCCTCGGCGCCGCCCAATCGGAAGGTGCGGTCGGAGCGGTCCTCGGACCATCGAGCCAGCGCTTGGGACATCACCTGGCCCAGCCCGCCCTGCGAACCCGCGGCATTCGTGAATACCGGCCGGCCTTCGCTGTCCACCAGAGCGAATCCATGGCGGAACAGGCCCGCGCCACGGGTGTCGAGCGCGCCAGAGTGATCGAGCGCGACGTCGAACATCATTACCTGGTACGCTTCATCGGAGCCCGCGCCACGAGCCAACGTGGAGACCTGAAGGACCACTTCGCTGGTATCCCCGAATTGCCGAATGCTCCAGACCGGTGCATCGCGGTCGCTTTCGAGCGCCTTGCTGAACCATATCCGCTCCCGCGGATCATAGGAGGACGACTCCGTGTTCCACGGCTGCCACAGCGAATCGGTACGGTCGGCCAGGAGCTGGGCGAAGAGCGGCACGGTGTCCTTGCTGCCTTCGCGCGTGAGCACCACGTGGATCAGGGTATCCGCACGGTAGAGGCCAAGCTCATTGCCTCGCTCATCGGCCAGCCGGATCGAGAGCACCGACCAATGCGACTGGAGCAAGGTGCGCCAGCGCGAGAGCAGCAGCATGGTGTCGCGCGTCTCGCGCACGGCCTCCGCCTCTTCGAGCAGGTCCTCGTCCCATTCATGGAATGCGGCTTCCAGGCGCACATTCACCATCTGGTGGGCGCGCATGAGGGCCAGCCCTTCCAGATCCCGGTCGCGTTTCTCGAGCCACCAGGAGTACAGCACGAGCAGCGCGCAGCAACCCGCCACCAGCCCGAAAAGGAGCCATGGCAGCAGGCGGTCGATCGGCTTGCGCTCCATCAATGGCATGGTTCGTTGGTGACCAGCGTTCGCGTGACCTCCACCTCCGCGCTGCCATCCTTGATCTGCTCGGAGCTGATGCGCTCGGGGATGAAATAGAAGCCGTTGAGCCTGCCGGTGAGCTGTTGGCCAGCGCGTACGCAGGTGTCGGCCTCGAAGCTCTCCACGGTGAGCCCCTGATAGAACAGGTCGATGGCGATGGAGACACGCTTGTCCGTTTCGGTCGTGTTCTTCAGCTTGAGCTGCAGCTCGCTCGGCTTGCCTTTCGGGTGGTGCCAGCGGTAAGCGATCTCCACGCCCTCGTGCGTGCCCTTCGATAGGAATTGGCCGAAGGCCGGGCTCAGGCACGTGCACCCGGCAATAAGGAGCAGAAGGGTTCTCATGCGTTACGGAATGCGTCAATGACCTGGTCGATGCCCGCGTCGTCCACATCGAGGTGCGTGACCATGCGCACTTGAGCGGGACCGATGGCGAAGGCGAGCACGCCGTGGGCCCGCAGCGCATCCACATGCCTGCGCGCATCATGGCCTTCGGCGAGATCGTAGATCACGATGTTGGTGGATACGGGCATCACATGCGCGCACCACGGCATCGTGGCCACCTCCACGCCGATGCGCCGAGCACGTTCGTGGTCCTCCTTCAACCGGCCCGTGTTCTGCTCGATCGCGTAGAGACCGGCCGCCGCGAGGAACCCGGCCTGCCGCATGCCGCCACCCAGGCGCTTGCGGACCCGACGCGCTTGATGGATGAATTCGCCGGAGCCCAAGAGCACGCTGCCCACTGGAGCGCCAAGGCCTTTGCTCAGGCAGATGGATATGCTATCGAACAGGCCGCCCCATTGCTCAGGTGCGGTGCCGTCCTCGGCCATGGCGTTGAAGAGCCGTGCGCCATCCAGGTGCAGGCCGAGCTCATGCCGGTCGCAGGCCGCACGGATCCGTTTCACCGCCGCGATGTCCCAGATGGCTCCGCCGCCCCTGTTCACGCAGTTCTCCACGACCACCAGTCGCGTGTTCGCCAGGTACGCTTGCGCACGGTCGTTCACCGCCGCATCCACGGCCTCTGCTGTGAAGCGCCCACGGTCGGCGGGCACGTGCTTCACGCTGCATCCGCTGGTGGCCATCATACCGCCGCCCTCGTAGCGGTACACGTGCGCGCCTTCTTCGCACAGCACCTCGTCGCCGGGGCGCGTGTGCACGTTGATCGCGATCTGGTTCGTCATGGTGCCGCTCGGGCAGAACACCGCCGCATCATGCCCGAAAAGCGCGGCCACGCGTTGCTCCAGCAGGTTCACCGTGGGGTCTTCACCGAAGACATCATCTCCCAGCGCGGCGCTGAACATGGCATCACGCATGGCCGGTGAAGGCCGGGTGACCGTGTCGGATCGGAGGTCGATGATGCGCATGCCGCCAAGATAGCGGCACGGGACCTCGCCTTAATGAAGATGCTTGTGGAGCTCGATGAGCAGCGGCAGTTCGGCCTTGCCCACGCCATGGAACGCGCTGGCCACCGCATCGGCGCAGCGGTAGATCAGCTCCTTGCGTTCGGCGCTGAGGTCGCTGTGGTGGTTCGACATGTAGGCGATGAAGGAGTCGAACGCGCCCTGCACATCCGCTCCGCGATCGGCCAGCACGTCGAATTCGAATTCGGTGATGTAGGCCTGGTCCGTGCCGAAATGGTCCGTGCTCACCTCCTGCGGCACGAGCTGCTCGCTGACGATGCGCTTGAGCTCGCGCACCTCCTTATCGGCCACCTTGCCATCAACGGCGGAAATCGCGTAGAGCAGGCGGCCCAGTTCCTTGTAGAAGAGTTGCGCTTCCATGGGCGTGAAGTTGGTGCAGCTCGAAGGTAAGGCCGCTGACCGCCGTCACTTCACCCGGGCCACCAGGATGCCATCGCGCAGCGGCACCATCACCGGCTCCAGGCGCGGGTCGGATTGCACCATGGCCGCATAGGTCCGGAGCGCAGCGGTCTGGTCATCCTGGTCGGGAGCGGGCTTGAGCACCTTGCCGCTCCAGAGCACATTGTCCGCGATGATGAGGCCGCCCGGCGACAAGCGTTCGATCACGGCGCGCAGGTAATTCGGGTAGTTCTGCTTGTCGGCATCGATGAACACGAGGTCGAATGGCGTGGGCAGCTCCGGTATCACCTCCAGCGCGGGCCGATGATGCATGGTGATACGGTCGAGCATGCCCGCTTTCTCGATGTAGCGGTGCACCATCTCCGGCAGGTACGGATCGATGTCGATGGTGTGCAGGTTGCCGCCTTGGGCGAGGCCCTCGGCCAGGCACAGCGCGCTGTAGCCGGTGTAGGTGCCAATCTCCACTGCGATGCGCGGCCGCACCAGGTGGCTGAGCAGCGAGAGGAAGCGCCCTTGCAGGTGCCCGCTCAGCATGGCGGGCATCTGCACCTTCTCATGCGTCTCGGCGGTGAGTTCCTTCAGGTACCAGGGCTCATGGCCGCTGTGCGCCTCGCAATACGCGTCGAGCGCGGGGTCGATGAACTGCATCAGGGGAGTTTGATGAAGTGGCCGACTCGACGAATGCCGTCGTCGGAAATCAGGACACGATACGATCCGGGGGAGAGGGATGCAATGTCGATTCGGCCATCGAAACGTGTCGTGGTGCGCATCACTGCCTTTCCCGTCGCATCGAACAACTCGAACGGCGTCATTGAAACGCCCGAGGTGCCGGAGAGGAGGAGGTGATCGCGGGCTGGGTTCGGCGACAGCCGCAATGTCAGCCCGGCAGATTCCTCAATACCGAACCAGTAGCCCGTGAAATACCAGTCGTTGCGTCGCGTCAATGTGCTGTCCAACCCCAGGCCATAGAAGCCGAGGTACCAGCCCGAGCATTGGTCGCTCCAACCCGAGACACCGCCGCGTCGTCCATCGGGGATGGTCGCCTGAGGTACTTGCTGCCAGGAGTCCGCGAACCAGTCGTACCGATAGCAATCTGGCCGGAAAGTGTTGTCTCCGACTGATCCAGCGATGACGATAGGCTCTGGAAGGGGGGTGGACGCGAGGCCGTAGCGTGCTTCCGGCAACGGCGTGCGCGCGGTCCAAGAGTCCCCAGGGCCGTATTGCCACACTTCTTCCAGTGGGCTGTAGTCTGCCGCGGCACCACCGATGACCAGTGGAAAGGGTATCTCGCCGCTGATGGCCGTGGCGCGGTGTCGCGGAGCACCCGGGATGTCGGTTCGCTGCGCCCATTGGTCCATCGTCGGGTCGTATTCCCAGAGTTCGGCAAGTGCTGCACCCCCTGCTATCAATCCTCCAACGATGTAGAGCTTCCCCCCCATGACGAACGAGGCTGCGGCATAACGACCTGCGGCCGGAAGCGGTGTTCGCTCACTCCATGAATCCGTGAAGGTGTCGTAAGCCCATAGTTCGTTCAGCGGCGCATTCGCATCGAGCCCTCCGAACAGATAACCGACGCCATTGATCGATTGAGCCGTGCAATACTGCCTCGGCGTAGCCGGTAGCGAGGCTACCTGCTGCCACGACCACTGCACCATGTCGTAACGCCACCAATCGTTCGTGAGGTTCCAGCCGACTTCCATACCGGTGCCCACGTACACCTTGCAATAGTGGCTGAACGACGCCGCATCATCTCTTGCCGTGCCGGGGAAGTCCGGCAGCTGTTGCCATTCCTGAGCGGAGGCCATCAGGTTTCCGATAGCCCAAGCAACCACCAGTGCGCGTCGCATGCCCGAAGCTACTCAACGCTGCGCGAAGGCCTCAAGCGCCTGGGGACTCTCAGGCTGTTCCATGGGCTTGCCCGTGAGCACCACCTTGCCACGACGCAGCACGGCCCCCGGTTGCTCCACCATGAGCAAGGTGCCATCGTTAGCCACGAAGAGCAGCTGTGTCATATCGCTGCTGAGCCGCATCTCGCGGGCGGTGCCGCTGCCATCGCCCCAATAGGTGATCACCGATTTGCGACTGCCCAGCACTCCGTACGCGGTGTGCCAGGGGAAGTAGTTGCCTTCGGCATCGAGCACGGCCACTTCCTGCGGCTGAATGGCCTCGCGCTTCAGTATCTGGTCGCAGTTATAGATGCCGAAGCCGCGCATGGCGAAGCTGGTTGTCACGGCCTGGCTGGCCGAGGCGCCCTGTTGCTGCCATTGCAGCATCTGCGCGGCGTAGCTGCCCCAGGCGTAGGTGTCGAATTCCTGCGCGGTCATGGCCAATTCGTCGTCCAGCATCACCCGGCGGGCATCTTGCCACGCGTCGTCGCGGATCCGTTCGATGCGCGACTTCGTCTCCGTGACGCGCTCTTGCAAGCGTCGGTCGAACCGCACGCGCTTCGCCTCGAAGCGGGCTTTATACGTGCTCAGCTCATCCTGGAAGCGCTGCGCATCGGTCTTGCCCTGCTGGTGGAAGGAGAGGTCGAGCGGCAGTTCCACCCATTGACCGCGGTCTTTCAGCCGGAGGATGCCACTCATCCCATCCTCGCTCACCTCCAGGAAGATGTCCTGGTAGAAGTGCTTTCGCGCGATCTGATCGATGAGTTTCCGTCGGCTCATTGGGCCGTTGTAGGCCCAGATGCGATCCTTCGGGAAAGCGCGCCACTCGGTGTGCTGCCGTTCGCTCTGCAGGCTGATGCGCAAGCCTGTGATGCGACGACCCTCGTACACATTGCGCAGCACCTCCACCTCAATGGCCGGGATGTCCTTCTCGCCGTACGGGCTCAGGATGCGATCACCATCGCGCATGTACGGTGCCAAGGTTGGTGAGCAGGCCGTGGTGTGGCAGTAGTACGGGCTGGCGAGGCGCTCAAGGAACGACGTGCTGTCGGGCAAAGCCGGCATGCGGTTCAAGCCATTCAAGTAGCGCGTGCACGCGGCCGAGCTCGTTAATGAACCGGCCTCCGCTGATGCTGTGGTTATTTGTTCGGTCGTGGTCGATTCGTTCCAGGTTCCAGTGGCCTCGTCGAGCATCCAATCCCGGTATTCCGGCGTACGCGCTTCCGTGGTCGTCTTGGTCAAACTGATGGTCTCGCCGTCACGAAGCGATAGCGATTCGCCACGCTGCGAGGCATATATCTCATACATGCCCATCGATTCCATGTGGCCTGCGTCGGGGCCGTTGCCCACATGCATCGGTATCCCGCTCGCGATCATCGCCCAGGCATCGTTGAAGGATCGGTAGGTGATGTCCACCGGGCCGCTCACGGTGTTGCCCAGTCCATCCACGATGGTGTTCGCCGCGATGCGCACACGCACGCCATCGCTCGCGACGAATTCGATGGGCTTCGAGGGGTCCACGGTGAAGCGTTCCCTCGGCTGGTCCGCGGCAGGCATCAATGGCTTCACGCGAGGGTGCTGATGCAGCAGCTCCATGAATTCGGCGTGCGCCTCACCGAACCCGAGCTCGATCTCCACCCGGCGGTTCGCGGCGTGCGTGCGCTCCTCATCGCCCAGGGCAATGGGCTCCAGCTCGCCTTCCCACTCCGTGTCCACGGCAATGTCCTTCACGCAGGTGGAAGCGAGCACGGCTTTCACGGCTTCGGCACGGCGGCGGCTCAGTTCCTCATTGTACGAAAGGCTGCCACGCGTGTCCGTATGGCCGATGAGGGTGATGCGGTTCAGGTCGGAGATGTCCGCTCTGTCGCAGAGTGCTCGGAGCGCGGCTTCCTCGGTCGCGCCGATCTCCGCGCTGGCCAGCGGGAAATGGACGCTCAGGGTCTCGGTTCTCTGCGCGGCGAGGCCTGTGGCCAACACCAGCGCCAACGACAGGGTACAAGGGCGGACCATGACGTAAGGGGTTTGGTAGGTTGCTGGAAGAACTGCGCCTTCCCGGCGATCATTATGCCACGGCGCATGAAAGAAGACCCGCCGCCCCAACTTTGTCGCCCAATCGCTGCCCATGTGGATCTGGATCCTGTTCGTGCTAGCCGCGCCGTTAGTGGCCTTGGTGATTTATTTCCGGACAGCGCCACGCATCGGAGGGAACCCGGCAGGGGAGAGACGCCAGCGCATTCAAGGGTTGCCGAACTATCGTGACGGCAAGCTCCACAACCTGGAAACGACCAACATGAACATGCCCTTCACGGTCATGCTGAAGGTGATGTGGACGATGCTGAAAGGCGCCGACGGGCGCGAGCCTAAGTCGCCGTTGCCCACGGTGAGGTTCGATCGTGAGGCTTGGGAGCGCATTCCGGTCGATCAAGTTGCGCTCTGCTGGTTCGGCCACAGCAGCGTGCTGATCAAGCTGGACGGGATCACCTTCCTAACCGATCCGGTCTTCGGTGAGCGCGCGTCGACGTTCACCTTCGCTGGTCCCAAACGCTTTCCCTACACCGAGCGCATCACGGTCGAGCAGCTGCCGCAGATCGATGTACTGCTGCTCTCGCATGATCATTATGACCACCTCTGCCACGAGACCATGCTTGAGCTGGTCGCGACGAAGAAGGTGGGCCGCACGATCGCCGCGCTGGGCGTTGGCGCGCACCTGCAGAAATGGGGCATGCCTGCGGAGTTGATCACCGAATTGGAATGGTGGCAGGAGGCGCAGGCGGGACCGGTCAAGCTCACCTTCGCGCCCACGCGGCATTTCACCGGACGTAGCCTGACCAATCGCTTCAGCACGCTCTGGGGCTCCTTCGTGCTGGAAGGGAGCAAGCGGCTCTATTTCGGCGCTGACTCAGGTTACTCAAAGACGTTCAAGGAACTCGGCGAGCGCTTCGGCCGCTTCGATCTCGCCCTGCTCGAGTGCGGTGCTTATAGTGAGTACTGGCCGGAGATCCACATGTTCCCCGAGCAGACCGCTCAGGCCGCGAACGACCTCCATGCGGACGTGCTCATGCCCATTCACTGGGGCCAGTTCGCTCTTGGCCTGCATCCGTGGAAGGAGTCGATCGAGCGCGTCACCGAGCGTGCCAGGGAGACCGGACAATCGTTGCTCACGCCGCGTATCGGGCGCATCATCACCACGTTCGACCCTTCGGTGAATGAGCGATGGTTGGAAGAGGTGAAGTAACTGCTCCGCTGAGCCACGCGCTGCGTGCAGCCCACGGATACACCACACCCTTGGCTTCTCTGCGCCTCCGCGACTCTGCGGCCTTTTCTCAGTAGCAATACTTCCCCTCCGCGATCAGCTTCTTCGCGATCGTCTTGCGCAGCTCGGCCGTATTGATCGGCGTGTTCTTGCTGAAGCGCTTCGCGCCCATCAGCATCGCACGTTGCTCGTCGCCATCGGCGAAGCTGTTCACCGCCTCCTTCGCCCACTTGTGGATGCGGTCGGCGGCATCATGAATGTATAACTGGCACATGGCCACCTTCTCTGTCATTCCGGCCTCCGAGCCGGAATCGCCTGATCGCTCCGCCAGCTTCAAGGTGCGCAGCAGCACGCTCTCGGCCAGGTAGGTGTCGATCACCATGTCCGCGATGTGCATCAGCGTCTCTTGGTGTTTCGCCAGCTCCAGGCCCAGCTTCTGCGCGGCACCACCGGCCGCCATAAGCACCGCCTTCTTGAAGTTGGCCACCATGCGCTTCTCGTCGCCAAGCAAAGAGTCATCCGGCTCGGGCATATCCGGAATGCCCATCAATTCCGCGGCCACCGCCTGCGCCGGACCCAACAGGTCGAGCTGACCTTTCATCGCACGCTTCAGCAGCATGTCCACCGTGAGCATGCGGTTGATCTCGTTGGTGCCTTCGAAGATCCGGTTGATGCGGCTGTCGCGGTAGGCGCGCTCCACGGGGCTCTCGGCGCTGTAGCCCATGCCGCCGTAGATCTGCACGCCTTCATCGCACACGTAATCCAGGCATTCACTGCCGGCCACCTTCAGGATCGCGGCCTCGGCGGCGTATTGCTCCACACCCTTCAGCAGCGCCTTCGCGTGGTCCGCGCCTTCGGCCTTCAACGCCTCGATCGCGCGCTCCATGTCGTATGACGAGCGGTAGGTGGCGCTCTCCACCACGTAGCAATAGGTCGCCTGGTCAGCCAGCTTCTGGCGGATCGCACCGAACGCGCTGATCGGCTTGCCGAACTGGATGCGCTCATTGGCGTACTTCACGCTTTGGTCCACCACGGCTTTCGCACCGCCCAGTGCCGCACCGGCCAGCTTGATGCGACCGATGTTCAGGATGTTCACCGCGATCTTGAAACCGTTCTGCCGCTCGCTCAGCATGTTCTCCACCGGCACCTTGCAGTCGTTGAAGAACACCTGGCGCGTGCTGCTGCCCTTGATGCCCATCTTCTTCTCCTCGGGGTTCAGCGTGATGCCGCCGAAGCTCTTTTCCACCAGGAAGGCCGTGAGGTTCTCGTCCTCCACGCCCGTCGCGGGGTCCACCACCTTGGCGAACACCGTGAAGAGGTCCGCGAAGCCGCCGTTGGTGATCCACATCTTCTGCCCGTTCAGGATCCAGTGCTTGCCGTCAGGGCTCAGCACGGCCTTGGTCTTGCCGCTGTTCGCATCGCTGCCGCTGCCGGGTTCGGTCAGGCAGTAGCAGGCTTTCCACTCGCCGGTCGCCAGCTTCGGAATGTACTTCTGCTTCTGCGCATCGTTGCCGTAATACAGCGTCGGCAGGGTTCCGATGCCCGTGTGCGCCGCCATCGCCACGCTGTAGCTATGGCCCGCGCCGGTCTTCTCGGTCACCAGCATGCCCGTCACGAAGTCCTTGCCGAAGCCGCCGTACTCCTCGGGGATCGAGATGCCCAGCAGGCCCAGCTCACCGGCCTTCTCCAGCAGCTTCGGCATCAAGCCTTCCTCCATGCTGTCGATGCGGTCCAGGTTGGGCCACACCTCCGCCGCGAGGAAGTCCACGGCCGTCTGCGCGATCATGCCTTGCTCCTCGTTGAACTCCTCCGGGATGAAGATGTCCTTGGGCTCGCTTTCGCGGATCAGGAATTCGCCGCCTTGCAGCGCTTTGGTCTTGGTATCGGTTGCCATGGTCGATCAGATGATCAGAAGATCAGACGATCAGATGATCGCATGCTTCTGGACAGGATGTACGTTGGGTTCGGGATAAAGTTATGCACGCATAACAAAATTGCAAGCGGGGTGGTTCGGGAAGGGAGGTGATTGGCGCTAGTCGAATGGGGCGGGAACCTTGATCCTTGCCACTTGACCCTTGTGATCGAGTCTTGCTGTGGGCGTGCCCCTCGCAAAGCCTCGGGTCGCGTGCTACGCTGTAGTTGCTTCGGTTCAGCGGGCATCGCTGCGGCTCCGGTCGCTTCCGTTGGTCGCGTCCTCGCTCGCGCGCTGCCTGCGCTTCACCTTCAGCAAGCTGCCGCTCCGCCCGCTCACGCGCATCATCGTTTACGGATATGTTCCGGCTATTTGCGGATATTCACGGATATCGTTGGCCATGGACGGCCTGCTCATGTCGATGCTCCACCGCTTCCTTCTCACCATCCTCCCATCGCCTGCGCTTTCAGCGGAGGTGCAGCGCCTCCGTGTACTCCTTCACCCCGCGATCGGCTCCTTCAGCGGACGCAACACCCCGCCGCACATCACGCTCTGCTTCCTCGACCTGCCCGAAGCGCACGAGTCGGCCGTCATCGAAGCTATCGCGCGAGGTACCTACGGACAGCAGCCTTTCACCCTGCATTACCACGGCATCACGCACTTTCCCGACAAGCGCACCATCTACATCGATCCCGTGGAGAAGGACGCCATCGCCAGCGTACGTGTGCCCATTGTTGATGCTTTGAAGAATGATTCCGGCCTAAGCGAAGCCCTTCGCGAGACCGACCACCCGCACCTCACCATTGCGGCCGGACTGAAGCCGGCGCAATTCGAAAAGGCATGGGCGATGCTCGCGCCGCATGAACTGCAAAGCGATGAACGGGTGGGAGAGGTGGTGTTGCTCAAGCGGCCGTTGCAGCCTGGGACGACCTACGAGCCGGTTCGGAGCTTTCCACTGGGGTGAACCCTTGTCCGTAGTTGATGCTTACTTCTTGAGGCCCTTCTTCCCGCTCTTGCGGGATGAAGACATCTTCGGTGGTAGGAAATTGCTCCCCGAAACCACCGGCTTCCCGGTCTTCTGCTCCAGTTCCAGTCGGGCCTTCTTCGCGATGCCGCCACCTTTCCGCGCAGCCGTCTTGTTCTTCGGCATACCTGTGGCCTGTTCGCTTTCCGCTATCTGCCGTGTGCTCAACTCGGCCAGTGCCGTGAAGATGAGTTCGGCCTCCGTCATATGATCCCGCAGGTTCTGGGTCTTCAGGCCCTTGATCGCCTTGTGGTCCTTCACCGTCACACCGCTCCATTCCTGGTGAATGATGTTCGTAAGGATGGCGAACCTGCCTGCCGGCAGGCAGGCTCGTCACCTTCCTTCACCCCGTGCTTCTTCCAGTAGTCGATGAGCTTGTTCCGCGTCTCCTGACCCATCATGCGCTGCTGGATCCACTTCTCGCTGCGCATGCTTGCGCCATAGTTCGCGGGCACGGTCCAGACCGAGGCTCGGGTCGGCCATCTCCTGCATGCGCTCGTAGCCCACCTTCGCCAGCCAGAGTTTGATGGGCTCGGCCTTCGGGCTGGGCACCGACTGGACGAGGCGCAGGAGCGTTTCGGCCTTGGCAACATCCGTCAGGCGCATCTTGCCGTCCTCGGCAGGCATTTTCAACTGGTGACAGTCTGTCACCAGTTCACTTCCTTCCTTCACTAGACGCTCCTTCAACTTGTTCCAGTACTTGCGTGCAGTTTGATAGTCCGGCTGCTGGGTCAAGGCTTGGATGATATCGTTGATGGAGAACCACCACGTTTCCGTGGCTTCATTATAGAGTCTGCGGATCTGGTGCTGTTCGAAGAGAGTAGAGGAGGGTAACAAGGCGCTCATGATCTCAGCGGATGACGGCTTACTCGTCAACTCGCATTGGACAACATACAGCAGGAACGTGAATACACCAACGCCTCACTCCACCAACCCCTCGATCCACCGAACCAGATCCCTCTCATCCACAATGCTCCAAGCATGCGGGTGCCGATTGCCGTGTTGTTATCAGTTCGGCCAGGTTGAAGCCCTATTCGCTATCCAGGAGAGCAACGTGAAGCAGGACCGGGTTCCACTGCCGCTTTTGGAGTTCTTCACCGGCGCGCTATAAGCCATTACGCTCATTCCCGATCCGTTGCACCAACGGATCCGTGACCAGCCCTTTGGAGCGCCAAAGGAGAACGGTCGTGCCGATCCCCCAGAGCGTGATGAGCATGCCGATGTTGCCGACCACGGACGGCGTGGCCGCTTCACACGTGAACGCAATGTCCACCGTTGCGTGGAAGATCGCTACCACCAGCAAGCTCCCGCGCGTGGCATTGAACAGCCAGGATAGCAGCACGCTGCCGGTGAGCAGGCTGAAGAACCACCCAGCGGCACCGCCCACGTCCATGGCGGTGTAACCGGGGCGATAGAGGAACAGCGGAGCGTGCCACAACGCCCATGGCAAGGTGAGCAACAGCGATGCCCAGAGCGGGTTCATCCGGCGTTGCAGCCGCGGCAGCGCAAAACCACGCCAACCCGTTTCCTCACCGAAGCCGAAGAAGATCAGGTTGTATACGAAGAACAAAGGAAGCCCCATGTCGGGGAATTCCTTGTTGCGCAGTAAGCCGGAAAGATCAACGGAGCCAACCATCGCCATGCCGGCGAGGAGCAGGACGAACGGTGCCAGCAACGCGATGAGGAAGTAGATGATCGGTCTCCACCAGAGCGTGCGCAACAGCAATGCCCGCACTCCGCGCGGACCATTTTCCAACCCGGTGCAGACGAGCGCGGCGATCATCGGGCCGAGCCCGCCAAGTGCATGGTGGAAGGGCAGTACGGGTAGCCCATGGATCCCGACCGCAGGCCCCCACAAGGGTGCCCACAGGGCCCATGAGATCCCGTAGGCCAGCAGGAAGAACCGGATCAGCCCGCTCATTTGGATAGCGAGTTGATCCACCGAACCAGCGCCCGCTCATCCACAATGCTCCACGCATGCGGGTGCCGGTCGCCGTGCTGCACGCCGCGCCCTTCGGTAGTGATGTACTCCGCCCGGACATTGCCCACGGCGACGAGCGTATCGTGGATCCGCTTCAGAGCGAAGGCATTCAGCTCCTCGTAGCTGTCGTCGCGGTTGGTGCGCCACCACGCCGTGTCCGGCTCCGTGTAGAAGCGGATGGGCAGGTCCTTCAGCGGAGCCACGCTCGCGGCCGTGTTGAGCAATGGAGCAGAGCGTTCATAGTTGACCATGCTGTCGTTGGGTGAACCCAAGGTGCTGTCCAGGAAAGCCACCAGATACCGCGCCTCGCCCTTGTATTCGGGAAAGCTGGTCTTCGCCAAGTCGCGCTTCGAGCATTCGTACAGGTGCACCAGGTCCAGCGGACTGTCCACGGCGAACACGCCTTTCAGTTTCACCGGCGGCTCAGGAGACCGCAGCAGCGCCTTCGCCAGCAGCACGCTCACGTTGCCGCCGGAGGAGAAGCCTCCGATGACCGTGTTCGACGCATCCACGCCGTGCTCCTTCACCGCGCCCGCGATCGTGCCGATCACCTCCTGCTGCTCCGCATCGCTCATCAGGATGTGCCGGTTGAAGTTCATCATCAGCACTACAATGCCATTCGCTGCGGCCGTGTCCGCAATGCGCGACTCCGCCCGGGTGTCCGCCGCATCGCAAGGGAAACAGGGGAAGAGGATCAGCAGGGCGTTCTGGCCGGTGGGTATGATCAGGTCGTAATCGGCGGTGTGGATCTCACGAGGTGATCTGCTCTTACTAGGCGCGGGCAATTGACACGAGATCATTGATGCGCAGGCCAGAGCGAGAATTGCCTTAGACACGGCGCTCATGGACTCAACGGGTTACTGCTTTTCCTTGTAACGCGCATTGAGCAACATATGGACACGCTGCCGGGCGGTCGCATTTGGCGAGCATCACTTGAGTCTTTCGAATACGAAGTCCTCCGCTATGAAGAACGAGGCACCAAGGCAGAACACCTTTCTACTCTTCTCATTCTTCTGCACACGGCCTTTAAGAAGACTATGCTTCACATTGAAGCGCTGGAAGACCTCAGCATAGACTTCCATGATCCGTGATGGCCCCTCAGCGAAAATGCCGAACTTGGATTCTAGGATACCTAAATGGTTAGGCAATTTGTTCACGAACAAATCCTGCTCAACCCACACATCTAAGAGCTTGGTGTGCGTGTCGATAAACGCAATCTTAAGCTGATCAGGGTTTGCATTGTTGTCGGTGAAGTGAATGCTGCTTCGATTCTCGTCAGTAATCCAGATAAGCGGATCATCTGATGAGATGCGCATATCAGAGAAAGATGGATCGTTATTAACCCTTGAATCAAGGTATCCCGTGCCCGTGCATCGCCATATCTGCTTTCCACCTTCGGTCCAATCGTCGAAATTCAAGCGGAAGGTGATTTGGATGGAGTTCTCCACCGACCAATCCACGTTGAGCAAATGTGTGAAGTAGTGGTCGTCGTAATCGCCAATGATGTCTTCTATGGTCTTGGTCATATCAAGATTGGCGCATTTCGCGTGACGGATTGGAGCGGCACCCCGCAGCACGGTAATCCGTGCGAGGAGTACAGCGGAAAGCCGGACCCCGCCTGCATTTGAGGCGGGGGCACGCCCACCCTTCGACTCCGCTCAGGGCGGGCACCACTATCACGCTTCTGTTCCATCAGTTGAGCAACTCAAACACACTCGCCGCCCCCTGCCCCGTCCCCACGCACATCGTCACCACACCGTACTTCTGCTTCCTCCGCCGCATCTCATTGAACAGCTGCACGCTCAGCTTCGTGCCCGTGCACCCCAAAGGATGCCCCAGCGCGATCGCCCCACCGTTCACGTTCACGATCTCGGGATCGATGCCCAACTCGCGCACCACCGCCAGTGATTGCGACGCGAAGGCCTCGTTCAGCTCGAACAGCCCGATGTCGCTCAGCTTCAGCCCGGCTTTCTCCAGCGCCTTCGGCACCGCCGCCACCGGACCGATGCCCATGATCCGCGGCTCCACGCCGGCCACGTGGTAGGAGAGGAGGCGCGCGATGGGTTTCACATTCAATTGCTTCAGCATGCGCTCGCTCACCACCAGCACGAAGGCCGCGCCATCACTCGTCTGGCTGGCGTTGCCGGCCGTCACGCTGCCCTTCGCATCGAACACGGGCTTCAGCTTCGCCAGCGCCTCCAGGGTGCTCGCGCGCGGACCTTCATCGGTGTCCACCACGTACTTCTCCACCTGGCGCTTCTCCTTCGCGTCCAGGTACACGCGCTCCACGGTGTAGGGCACGATCTCGTCTTTGAACTTGCCGGAGCTGATCGCGGCCAGCGCCTTCTCGTGGCTGCGCAGGCTGAAGGCGTCCTGGTCCTCGCGGCTCACCTTGAAGTCGCGCGCCACGGCCTCGGCGGTGAGGCCCATGCCCCAGTAGTACGTGGGGTTCGCCTTGCCCACCTTGGCGTTCGGCACGATGCGCCAGCCGCCGAAGGGGATCGGGCTCATGCACTCCACGCCGCCCGCCACGATCACATCGGCCTGCCCGCTGTGGATCTTGGCCGCCGCAATGGCGATGGTCTCGCTGCCGCTGCTGCAGTAGCGGTTCACCGTCATGCCCGGCACCTTGTCGGTGTTCAGGCCCATCAGGCTGATCATGCGGCCGATGTTCAGGCCCTGCTCGGCCTCGGGCGTGGCGTTGCCCACGATCACATCGTCGATGCGGTCGCGCTCCAGCCCGGGCACCGAGCCCACCAGGTGGTTCACCACGTGCGCGGCCAGGTCATCCGGACGCGTGAAACGGAATTTGCCGCGAGGTGCCTTTCCTACTGCGCTGCGGAAACCGGCGATGATGTATGCGTTCATGGTTGTTGTCTTATGTCCTATGCCGGACTGACTGTTGCTTGTTGTGTGTTGGGCGTGCCCCCTCCCAGAGCCTCGGGGTCGCGCTCTCCGCTGTACTCCTCGGCCGGATTACCGGCCTGTGGGGTGCCGCTTCGATCGCTCACGCGAAATGCGGTACTGCTTTGGACTGAGGTTGTTGCTGTGAGTCTATCTTTTCCGCAAATCTGATAGCCATGGCAGTTGATACGAGACCACGGAAGCGCTGGCGTGTCACAGCTCGCTCTCCTCAGCGTGCGGGTGATGATGAGAACGAGACTAGAACCGTGAAGAGCACAACGCGGGATAAAGCGGCTGCGGCTATGTTGAGGTATTGTGGACAGTTCCGCAGGGAAGAAGGCGATGTCAACGACTACGAAATTGTCTGGGTGCGTTGCATCAGCAAGTGAACCACTACGTTGAAGCACTTCGCGTATTTGAGTGGTCATGCTCATCACTTCTTGTCGAAGATGTAGTCGCGATGGAACTGAAGGAACATCTCTCTGCTTTGCACAGGAAGTCGCGGGTACGAACGACCATGTTCTAGGCCAAGGCGCTCAATGTTCTTCTTGGAAAGGGACTTCGCGATCAGCATTCGTTTGTTGTCTTCGAACGTGATCAGTCCTTTGTCGAAGAGTTGGTCAACTGTGGGGCTTAGGATGAAGCCATTGCGAACATCCAGCCGTTCAGCGTTGTCGCATACTGCCCATGGTTTGATGTGACTGGCGTTCAACAAACGAGCATCATCAACTCCGGTGATCGGGCAAGAGGAAAGGGACAGCAGCAGCTTCTTGCGGAACCGTTCCTGACCAATTCGGATGCTCAGCAGAATGTCCTTTGTCGTGACGGATGGCTTGTCCTCATCAAGGACTTGGTTCCTCTCGTCATAGTCGAACAAACTCACCACGCCAGTGTCAAGCATCTTGAACGAACGGCCATTTCGGATCTCACGATAGAGTACTCCTCTGATGCCCGCCTTCCACTCTTGTGAGCGCTGAGCATCTGGGTAGTACCGCGAGATCTGGCTATAGATGATCTCCCAGGTCGCGACACCGTGGTTGTCTTCAAGGACGCGTCGTATGGCTTCCGCCTTGGTCATTGAAACGCTTGGAGAATCGTTCTCATTGGGTTGTTGCGATGTATGCTTGGCCCGGATGCCGCGTGTCTGGATATTGGGGTGCCAGTTCACCAGCTTGGACCATTTTGTAGACAAGGCGACGAAGCCCGTTCGCCCCCACCTTTAGGGTTGCGGCTAAGTCCTGTACCGTTCGATACTGGCCCTTGGTTTCTGTGAGAATGGATTGCCGCAGTTGGTAGGTCCGGTTCCACTCGCCAGCCACTTTGGAGCTTGGTTGTCCGGGCTTGGCACCATCTCGACCTGGTGCTTTTCGTGCCAAGCTTTTCCCTTGATTGTCAGGGCCTAATTCCGTTGTGCTTGGCACGGATTGGCCGGTTTGTGCCAAGCTCTTGTCCCTTGGAGGGGCAGTGGGTAGACGATAGGTGGTCCAGCGCCTCTTGTTGTCAGAAACCAGCAGACCCAGTTCGCACAGGTGCTGAAAGGATTTGGTGATGTCAAAGCGGTGGTCTTGCACAAGCTCCTGTAAACGACCATTGGAAACACCACCTTCGAGATGAGCAGTCGCCAAAGCTTGGAGTTCGGCTGGCTTCAATGTATCGACCACTCGGCCAAAAGACTTCTTCAGATGGGCGAGTGTGTCTGCCGGAATCAAGCTCACCATGGGCAGCGTAAGGATTACTCTGTCCGGCTTGGTGCCGATACCTAAGAATGGAACCCGCCAGTGCTTGTCTCGCCATCCTGCTCGTATGCGCTCTACGCCAGATCCAGCTTGCTCGCCATAACCGAGCATCAGGAACATCTTCTGCAATTGCTTGTTACGTCCTTCGCTTACGCCGCCCTTTCGGAATTGTGCGAGTGAAACGAGCAGGATACCGGGGTTGTTGAATTCGAACCGATCGGGATAGCGTTCGATCACTACACCACCCTCGCCCATGTAGTCAGCATGGATGAGTGCGTTCACGAATGCCTCACGTAGTGCCTCGTGCGCTGGTGTTTCATCCCGCCGCACATTGCCTTCCAGCTTGAACGGTGTTGGTAGTCCAGCAGCGAGCCTTGGCCAAACGCGATGGTAGAACTGGAACAGGTTGGCCTGCCAGTTACCGTCCGGGATGATCCGATCGGTCCACCGCGTGTCGGGATCCAACTTCTCCCGGTAGTCCACAAAGTAGTTCGGGGCCGCTCCCGGTTCCCGGATCGCGTTGTCCTTGCCGAACATGAGCATCCCCGCTAGGGTGATGCCTTCTTGCTGGTTTTCACGATCGCGTCGCCACCCGCCCAACTGTTCCAGGAATTCCTGTGCAGGCAACGAAAGCCATGGATGATCCGGTCGCGCCGCACGGAACCTTTGCCGGTATTGATCAAGCGAAGCCGTATCGAGATCTTCCAACGTGAAGCCTTCCAGGATCCGTTGGTCCGGCCGGATGTCCTCCGCATCTGCCAGCATGCGGCGCACTTCCGCATCGCTGCATTTGTAGTCGCCTTCGTGATAGCGCCGCCATGTGTTCCCAAGCGGCGTATTGCCCGTATAGATCGGTCGCTGCGTTCGTGTGGCACGCGGTACACGCATCGCCACGAATGCCGACGCACCATGCACGACTACTTGAATGTCGTCTGGCATGAGCAGGTTGGTGCTCACCTTGTTCTTGTTGTGCAGTAGGTCCCACAGGTCCTTTTGCAAATGCTGCGCATGTGCCAATGGCAAGCCATCGGTTCTCACCACACCATCCGATTCGCTGATCCCCAACACGATTGTACCGCCCTCAGTGTTAGCCATGCCGCTGTAGGTACTCCAGAGGCTGCCAGGCACTCCACCCTTGGCGCTCTTGAACTCCCAATCGTCACCCTCGCCAATGCTGGCGGCCTTCAGGATATCGTCGATGGTGATGCTCATGGCTCTGTTGTCGCGTTCATCAGTTCCGCAAGACTTTCCCGCTGGTGATGATAGACTGCAACCGCTCCAGCGTCTTCCGCTGCATACACAACTCCACAAAAGCCTTCCGCTCCAGGTCCAGCAGGTATTGCTCGCTCACTTCGGTGGCTTCACTCAGGTCTCCACCACAGAGCACGTAACCGAGCTTCTCGCTGATCAGCGCATCATGTTGACTGATGTAATTCCCACTCAACATGCTATTCGCTCCGACATACACGATGCCCAATCCTTCCTGGCCGAGCACCTTGATGTCCTTGCGCGGCGCGGGCTTGGTGTAGCCCTTGTTCCACAGCTCCAGCGCGCAGGCCTTGGCGTAGGCCAGCTGGTGGGCGCGGCTCACGATCACTTCGTCCTGGCCTTTGCGCAGGTAGCCGAGCGCGAAGGCCTCGTGCCCGCTGGTGGCCACCTTGGCCTGGCCGATGGTGAGGAAGCGCTCGCGCATGGCGTTGATGCGGATGTCGCCCTCCTTCAGCTCGTCGGCGAGGCGCAGGGCGAACTCCTTGGTGCCGCCACCGCCGGGGATCACGCCCACGCCGAACTCCACCAGGCCCATGTAGGTCTCGGCGTGCGCCACCACCTTGTCCGCGTGCAGGCAGAGCTCGGTGCCGCCGCCCAGGCACAGCTGGTGCGGGGCCGCCACCACGGGGATGCTGCTGTAGCGCATGCGCATCATGGTGTTCTGGAAGGTGCGCACGGCCATCTCCAGGTCGTCGTACTCCTGCTCCACGGCCATCATGAAGATCATGCCCACGTTGGCGCCCGCGCTGAAGTTGGCGCCGTCGTTGTAGACCACCAGCCCCTTTGCCCCTTGCTCGGCGAGGTCGATGGCCTTGTTGAGGCCTTGGATCACCTCCGCACCGATGGTGTTCATCTTGGTGCTCCAGCTCACGCTGAGGATGCCGTCGCCCAGGTGACGCACGGTGGCGGCGCTGTTCTTCCACACCACGCTGCTCTCCGGCAGGTCGCTCAGGACGATCGTGCCTTCCGCACGCGGCACCGGCTTGTAGCTCTTGCTGGTGATGTCGTAGTACAGCCGCTTGCCGCCTTCGGTCTTGTAGAAGCTCGCGTGGCCCGCGGCGATCATTTCATCGATCCATGGGGCCACATTCATTCCTGCGGTCGCCATAGCGTTTCGCGACGGCGACACGCCGATCGCATCCCACGCCTCAAAGGGCCCCAGTTCCCAGCCGAAGCCCGCGCGCATGGCGTCGTCGATCTTGTACAGCGCGTCCGTTATTTCAGGAATGCGGTGGCTCACGTAGGCGAAGAGCCCGTGGAAGCTCTTGCGGTAGAACTCGCCGGCCTTGTCGGTGCCGTTGTAGAGCAGCGCGGTGCGCTTGCGCAGGTCATCCTCCTTCTTCGCGGCATCCAGTGTGGCGAACTTGGGCCTCACCTGCGGACGGTACTCCAGCGTCTTCAGGTCGAGCGCGAGGATGTCGCCTTTGGGCGATGACCGGTCCTTGAAGAAGAAGCCCTTGCCGGTCTTGCTGCCGAGCATGTTCTGGGTCACCATCTGCTGCAGGTAGCCGGGGATGGCGAAGAGGGCGTTCTGCTCGTCGTTGGGGCAGTTGTCCTTCACGCCCTGCGCCACTTTCACCAGCGTATCCAGGCCCACCACGTCGGCCGTGCGGAAGGTGGCGCTCTTGGGGCGGCCCAGCACCGGACCGGTGAGGCGGTCCACCTCCTCCACGGTGAGGCCCATCTCCTCCACCAGGTGGAAGAGACCCATGATGCCGAACACGCCGATGCGGTTGGCGATGAAGGCCGGCGTGTCCTGGCAACGCACGGTGACCTTGCCGAGGATGCGCTGGCCGTAGTCCTCCAGGAAGTCGAGCACCGCGGGGTCGGTGTCCGGACCGGGGATCAGCTCAAGCAGCGGCAGGTAGCGCGGCGGGTTGAAGAAGTGCGTGCCGCAGAAGTGCTTGCGGAAGTCGTCGCTGCGGCCCGTGCTGATGGCGTGGATGGGGATGCCGCTGGTGTTGGTGGTGATCAGCGTGCCGGGCGTGCGGTGCTTCTCCACGTTGGCCAGCACCTGCTGCTTGATGTCGAGCCGCTCCACCACCACCTCGATGATCCAGTCGCAGTCCTTGATCTTCGGCAGGTCGTCGTCGAAGTTGCCGGTGCTGATGCGCTTCGCGAAGCGGGCATCATACAGCGGCGCCGGACTGCTCTTGATCGCGGCGACGAGGGCGTCGTCCACGATCTTGTTGCGCGGACCTTCCTTGGCGGGAATGTCGAGCAGCAGCACTTCGGTGCCCGTGTTCGCGAAGTGACAGGCGATGCGGCTGCCCATGACGCCGCTACCGAGCACGGCGACTTTGCGGATGTTTCGTTTGCTCATGTGTGTTTGAATGCTTCACCACAGAGGCACAGAGGGCACGGAGGAATGCGATCGATGAGCAAAGGCGTTCATCTTGTTCTTCTCTGTGTCCTCTGTGCCTCTGTGGTGAACTAGAAGAGTTGTTCCTGTTCGAGTATCCTGTCGAGTTCCGACATCACCTGCCGGAAGTTGGTGAGTTGCGCAGCCGTGAAGCGTGATTGCACGGCCTGGTTGAACTTCACCACAGTATCGCGGCTCACATCGCGCATCTGCTTGCCTTTCGCGGTGAGGTGGATCCGCACCACACGGCCGTCGCTCGCATCGGCGGCACGTCGGATCAGGCCGGCATCCTCCATGGTCTGCAAAGTGCGTACAAGACTGCGGGCCTCCATGCCCATTCTCGGCCCGAGCTTGGTGCTGGGGATGCCCTCCGCATCGATGTTGAGCAGGATCTGGCCGATGGCCATGCTGCCGCCGTACTTGGCCGCCTCGGTGTTGTAGAGTCGTGAGATGCGGCTCCACACGCGGCGGATGGGGAATTCAATCGTCTCCTCTGGCTTCATCCGGTTCTGCTTCGCCGCCAAGGTAAACCGAAAAGGTATGCGCGCATACTAAACCGCTCGGCGATGCAGCACAACAGCCGGCATGGCGCTTGTAGCTTCGCGGTTCAACCCGATCCCATGCGCGTTCCTCTGCTGGCCCTTCTCTCTCTTTCCATCCTCGCCCTTGGTTCATGCAAGAAGGAGGATGACGATGATTCGAACGGCGGCGGAGGCGGAACAGCGGGGCCCCGCTTGATCATGAAGTTCAAGTTCGACAGTACGCAGGTGCGGCTGAACAATCTCGGCCAGCCCTCAACGGTGCCTGCGGGCCATGGGGCACAGAGCCCGCGCTTCAACAAGATGAGCGCCCATTACGTGGAGTTCGCTCCGCTGGCCACGACCCAGCTGGGGCAGGGCGATGTTGTGTACCACGCACCGGAGACCACCTTGGGCGGAGCGAACGCGATCGACCACGATCTCTGCCTGGTTGTGAGCCAAGGAGCCGAGTTCCTGAATATTCCTTTGAGCGAGCTGGCACCGGGAACCTACCAATGGCTGCGTGTCTCGCTGAGCTATCAGAATTACGACATCCGCTTCGGGGCGCTGGGCACGATCTACTCGGGCACCGTGGCATCCTTCCTGGGCTTCAACACCTACATCACTTCCTACCAGGTGCATGACAGCACGGTGGTGGTGAACGACGATCGGTTGCAGGGATACTGGGCCTTCGAGGTGATCAATCCGCCGCTGCCAACCCCGGTGACCACCGGTCAGGCTCCAGGCACCACGGTGGTGAACCCCTTGGCCAGCACCTCGCCGATACCCGCTGGATCATGCGTGGTGACCGGCGCCTTCCCCTCAGCGCTCACGATCACCGGCAATGAAACCGCCGACGTGGTGATCCAGGTCTCACTCAGCACCAACAAGAGCTTCGAATGGGTAGAGACGGATGGCGACAATGTGTATGAGCCGATCGATGGCGAGACGGTCGTGGACATGGGCATCCGGGGAATGATACCAACGGTGCAGTAGGTTCAGCGCGGTAATTCCACCTCGGCCTCGAACGAGAGGCAGCGCGGGGTACAAGGGTCATCATCGCAGGATGCCACCACGCGCGTCGATCCTTGCTTTCCACTGGATGCGACGGTGATTCCATGCTCGTGGCGCGCGGTGATGAGCAGGCCCTCCCCGATCTGCCAAGCGAGGGTCCCGTGCGGTCCGTCGATAAGGACCTCGGCTTGCGGCCGCCCTTGGCTGTCGCGGCCGGGCACGGTGCTTATGGTGCGCGCATGCGCGCACAGATCGATTAGCCCTGGCTGCGGCTCGCGCTGATACACACGTATCCAGTCCACGCGCATGGAACTGTTTCCTGACCAAGGGTTGGGCGTGCTGGGGCCCCGGCAATAGCCTTTCGGCTCGCTTACGCCATTCCCGGCTATCACGCTCACCTTATCCTCCGATCGCGGGAAGTAGGGTGCGCGGTGGTACTCGCCCGGGCTGAGCCCGCAGGCCTGAAGCGGCCGGCCGCGGTCATCGACGTAACGGCTTCGCGCATGAAAGAGCTGCCCATCGACATACCAACGGACTTCCTCCGGCTCCCATTCCACGGCGTAGACATGGAAGCCGGCCGCAGCGTCCTCGCCCTTGTGCTTGCCGGTGTTCGAGAACCTGGTCTTGCCCCACTGATGCAGCGATCCCTTCAACCACCGCGATTTCTCGCCGCACACTTCGAACACATCGATCTCGGTCTCGCCCCCGAACATCCAGAAGGCGGGCCAGAGGCCATCACCTTCGGGCAGCTGGCATCGAATCTCGAATCGGCCGAAGGTGAACGCTGCATCGCCAATCGAGCGGATGGTGCCCGAGCGGTGCTGCTTGGTGACCTCGAGCCAGGTGGTCTCCTTGGCCTCCACACCAAGACGGAGCAGCCCATCGGCAACGCTCACCTGGTCTTCCATGAAGATGGAATTCGTGCCCCCCATGTATCGGCAGGCCGTGCAGTTCTCTGATCCGTCAGCCGAGAAGGGGAAGTAGGTGATCCACTTGCTCCTGTCCAGAGCCTGGCCGTCGAACTCGTCATGGAAGACGAGCTTCCATTCGGATGTGTCGCAGTCGGATCCCGGGGCGCGCTCCACCGGTCCAACGAGTTTGTCTCGTTTGCTCTGACCGGCTCCGCCCAGTTGGGAGCCAGCGAAGAGCACGATCAAGGTGGTCCTCAGAAGGAGGTGTGGATGCATGCCGTGAAAGTAGCCAGGATCAAGCGGGCGCCTTCACAGGCCGTTTCACGCCATCGAGCCAGAGCGAGAGCCCTTCTGCCTGACTGTAGGTGAAGTGCAGCCGCGATGCGGCCAGGATCTGATCGTAGTACCCCGCCTGATCATCGTACACATATACGCTGTCGCAGTGGAAGCGCCAGGTGGTTGTTTCACCTCGCGTGCTGCACCGCATGAAGGGGCCGATGTTCCGAAGCTTCAAGCGCAACGTGTCGTCCTCCAGGATCCGCTCGGGCAGCGCCACATCCATGAAGCCCAAGTCATGGAACGCGCCGTCGAGCAGCATGAGCTTCTGCCCCCAGCTCTCCTTCTCCCCGAAGTTGGCGAGCACCCACATGGAACCGGTGGGCGTGAGGCTGTCAACCGGGAAGAAGGTCGGCAGCATCGTCCAGCTGTCATACGCCGGTGAGGACACGGCGATCATCTCCGGAAGGGAGTCGTTGACGAGCTTGTAGCGGTACAGCCGCAGGCCCTCGAAGGTGTCGGTCACGTTCCCGGCCACCATCACGTAGCTGCCGTCTCCCAGATCGAAGGTGGTCTGGATGAGCAGGGTGTCATGCGCGATGTTGTCATCGACCGCTGGGAAGTTGTGCGGTTCATCCCATGTCTCCGTGCGCGCGTCATTCGTTTCTGGCGCAGCGCACGCGGCGAGCACACACGATACGCCGATCAGCAGGCGCGCGCGCATCACCGCAAGAGGGTCAGCGAGCCCTTGAACTCCAATCCGTTCACCTCGATGGCGTAGAAGTACGTGCCCGCCACGCAGGGTTCGCCACTGAAGTTCCGGCCGTCCCAGGTGATGTTGCCGCCCTGGCTCACGAACACGGCTTCGCCCCAGCGGTTGTACACATGCATGTCCGCGCATGGTCCCAGGAAGGCTTGGGTGTCGAGCGTGAACACATCATTCTGCCCATCGCCGTTCGGGGTGAAGACATTGGGCACGTCGATGCTCACCAGATTGGCGTAGGTGTCCATCGTGAAGAGCTGCGAGGTGGTATCGGCGCAACCGCTCGCGTCGGTGATGATCAAGGTGACCAGGCTGTTCGTGCCATAGGGAAGAAAGGCCTGCGGATTCCGCGATTGGCTGTTCGCCCCGTTGCCGAAATCCCAGTGCCAGGTGATGGCATCGGTGCTCTCATCGATGAAGAAACCACGAAGCGCATCGCATCCTGCTTCGAACCGCGCGCTGAAATCGGCCTGGCCGTTGCCACCGATGCTGATGGTGACCGGTTGCGAGCTGGTGCACGTGTCGTTGCTCACAGTAAGGGTATAGGTGGTGGTAACGCCGATGGTGGCTAGCGGATTGGGGCTGCTCGGATCATCGAGCCCGATCGCAGGCGACCACGAGAAACTGCTGCCGGCCACGCTTGTGGGCGATCCACCCAGCTGCACCGGTATGCCGCCGCACGTGGTCGCATCGGGTCCCGCGTCGATGGGAGGATCGTTGCCGACCGTGATCGTCACCACGTCACTCGCCACGCAGTTGTTCGCATCGGTGATGGTGAGCGTGAAGGTGGTGGTGGCCGTGGGCGATGCCGTGGTGATCAACGCGCCGGCGTCAGCAATGCTCGCGGATGGGCTCCACGCAGCGGTGCCCCCACTCGTGCTGCCGCTCAGATCTGCTGCGAAGCCCTGGCACAACCAGCTGTCCGTTCCTGCATCGGCGGTCGGCGGCGCATTCACCGTGACGACGACTTCATCTGTCGCTATGCAGCCGTTCGCGTCAGTCAGGGTCACGGTGTAGGTCTGCGTCGTCGCTGGCGTGGCGATGGGGTCCTCGGCTGTTGGGTCGTTCAGGTCGGTTTCGGGAGACCAGGCGAAGTTGCCACTGCCCGTCGCGTCGATGGTCACGTTGCTCCCGCTGCAGACCTGCAGGTCCGGACCGGCATCGATGCTCGGCAACGGGTTCACGGTGATGGTGACCTCGTCGGCATTGGCGCACTGGTTCGCGTCCATCACCGAGACCGAGTACGTGGTCGTGACCGATGGTGTCGCGGTCGGATTCGGATCGCTCACGTTGCTGAGGCCAGTGGCAGGGGTCCACGTGAAGCTTGTTGCGGTCGGGCTCGTGGGGCTGCCACCGATGTCGGCTGAGCCTCCCGCGCAGATTGCCGCATCGGTTCCCGCGTCAACCGCTGGCAAGGCATGCACCGTGATGGTGAGCGGCCCGCTGCCGAGGCACCCGTTCTCATCGGTGATCGTTACGGTGTAGGTGGTGGATTGATCCGGGAATACCAGCGGGTCGGAAATCGCGGGATCACTGATGCCGATCGTGGGAGACCAGAGGTAAGAGACACCGCCCGAGACCGTGATCTGCGAGGTGTCACCGGCGCACAGCACGTCATCGCCGTTGAAGGTTGGCGTGGGCACGATCAAGGCGATGGTCAGCAGGGCGGTGTCCTGACAGGCCGTTCCAGCGGCAGTGACATAGAACCATGTGCCCTCGGGGTCAATCCCCGGGTCGAATTGCGCCAGGTGCGGGGCGTTCGTCGGGGTGAACCATGCGCCGCCCAGGTTCGGGGTCCCGCCCAGTGAATCGGTCATGGTGAAGGCTGTACCGCTTCCGCAGAGGAGCACGCTGCCGTTCTCGCCCGGGTCCACGGCAGCCGATTCACTCACCGTCACGAAGGCGGTGTCGTTCGGGCAAGGCGCTGCGCCCATCAGCACATACAGGTAGGTCCCTGCTGGCGAAGTGCCGGGTGTGTACATGTTCGCGGTGGCAACGAGGTTGGGGTCGTACCACGTCCCCGTCGTGTCGTCGATCCCCAGGCTCAATGGCAAGGGGAAAGGGGCATCGCTGCTGCACACGGTCACGTTCTGGTCGAAGCCCGCCTCCGGCAGCGGATTCACACTCACCTGCACCACCGCGGTGTCAGGCGGGCAGGCGCTGTTTACCACTTGCACGATGTAATACCAGTTGCCTGGGTCATCGCCGAATGCCAGCTCGAAGTTGGCGTCATCGTCGTTGAATGCAGGGTCCTGCCAACCTCCAGATGGATCGTAGGGTCCAGTCAGGTAGTCGAAGAGCCACGCACCCATGTTGGAGCAGATGGTCACGCTTCCATCGCCCCCAGCGCTAATCGGCGCGGTCACGGATACGAAGACACTGTCAGTCAATGCGCAGGCGTTCGAATCGCTCACGGTCACATGGTACATCGTGCTCACAGCGGGGGAGGCGAGCGGTGTGGACGTGTTGGGGTCGCTGAGGCCGTTGGCGGGCGACCATGTGAACGAGCCGGGGCTGGGCATGCCGATCGTTACGGAGTCCCCGAGGCAGATTACCCGGTCAGGCCCTGCATCCGCGCTGGGTAGCACATTCACGGTGACCAGCGCCTGATCGCTGTTGGTGCATGTATTGGCATCGGTGACCGTAAGCGTGTACACCGTGGTCTGCTCCGGCGTGCAGATCGGATCCGGTATGGTGGGGTCGCTCAATCCGAAATTCGGGGTCCACAGCAGATTGCCGTTGCCCGAGCCTTGCAGCTGGATGCTTCCTCCGAAACAGACCTCGAGATCGGGACCAGCATCCACATCGGGAAGCGGGAGCACGGTCACCTCCACGGTATCGCTGCTCGTGCATTGATTCACATCGGTCACGGACACGATGTAGACCTGGTCCGTGGATACCGTGAGCGTCGGGTTCGGGGAGCTGGCATTGCTCAATCCGATGCTCGGTGTCCACGCGAAGGTGCCGCCCGCAGGCCCGGTGGGATTGCCGCCAAGCGCATAGGCTGTACCAGGACATGGCGTTGCATCGATTCCTGCATCGACAACGGGCAGTGCGTTGACCACAATAGTCACGCTATCGATCGCTGTGCATCCGATTCCGTCGGACAATTCCACGACATAGGTCGTGGTGGTGCCTGGAGTGGCCACGGGATCAGCGATGTCCGAGGCGTCGAGCCCGGCGGCGGGCGACCATTGGAATGTGCCCACGCCAGTGGCATTGAGCTGCACCGAGCCCCCGAGGCAAAGCGCGGCATCATCGCTTGCGCTCACGGTCGGTTGGTTCACGGTAACGATGATCGTGTCGCGGCTCACGCATCCGGCATTGCTCACCTGAACGATGTACGCGGTGGTCGCGCTCGGTGTCGCCGTCGGGTTGGCGGCTGAAGCGCTGCTGAGTCCGATAGCTGGGGACCATGTGTAGCCGCTGCCTGCGGGTCCGGTCGGCGCGCCGCCAATCGGGGTCGATTGACCTGGGCAGATCGCGATGTCCGAACCGGCATTCGCCACGGGGAGCGCTGCAATGTTCACCGGAAGGCTCACGGGAGAGCTGCTGCAGCCCTGCGCATTGGTCGCGAATACCTGAACACTTCCTGGTCCTGCCGTGCCCCAATCCACCGTGATGGCACTGGTGCCCTGTCCGTTCGAGATCACGCCGCCACTGACGCTCCATAGGTAGTCGGCACCGCTGATCGACACGGTCGAATAAGCGCTGCCATTCGCACCCGTGCATACCTGCGCGGCGCCCGTGATCGATGTGGGCCCGGCGAATCCCTGCACGGTCACTTGATACACCACATCCAAGGTGCGGGGCGGGCAGCCGTTGTCCGTCACGCTCACGCTGAAGAGGTAGGGCTGATCCTGGGCCTGACTGCAATCGGTGTCCCAACAGAAGGTGCTCCCCACGGTTGTCGATCCGCTGATCGGCGCCATGATGGTAGCTGGCGGGTTGAAGAGGTTCCCGTCGAAGATGGTCCCGCTCGCGGTCAGCAGCAACGAATCGGCATTCGGGTCCTCGAAACCGATGTCGAAGCACAGGACATCGCCGGCCTGCACGGTGAAGCTCGTTCCTTGCGTGCCCACTGATTCCGGGGCATCGTTCGGGGGGCATACCACGGCCTGGAGCTGCAGATCCCTCCGTGTGCGGCCGATGAGCACACCGTTCCGGTACTCCTTCACCTCCACGGCCACCACGTAGTTGCCTTGCACTGTCGGCATGTATTGCGTGAGCCCCGTGGCTCCATTGATGAAGGAGTACCCTCCTGCGCCGAAGGGCTGGTTAACGCTGTAGCCGCCGACGTAATTCACCAAGGGGATCGCGTTCGGCAGCTGGTTCGGCGGAGGAATGATCCCGCCGCCATTGTCAACGCTGTTGTAGGGAACTTCGAACGAGAAGATGAGCTGGTCGCCATCGGGGTCGGTGGCCGAGTTCACGAAGGTGCTCGTGTCGTTGATGCAGAGCAGCGGGGTGGGAACTCCAAGCCAGATCGGCGAGGAATTCTGAAGCAAGGGCGGAGGGATGAAGGCGTAGTAACCGATGCCTGTGTTATTCGGATTGAAGAGGTTGGTGATGGAGAGGTTGCGCGCGTTCATCTGGAAGTACAGATGATAGCCGCCGAAGTTGAGCGGGAGATCCACCGTGCCGGTGAGGTAACCGCGTTCCGTGCAGAGCCCCGCGCCCACGGAGCAGCCACCGGGCAGATCAGGCACGATGTACGCGCTGTCCACCAGGGCCAGGTTCGCAACGGTGAGCAAGGGCTTGTTGGCGTTCGGCGCGGCAGGGTCCTGCGGATACACCCCCACCGGCATCACCCCGCCATTGGTGTTCAGGATATCGTACAGGAACTGCCAGTTGCTGTCGTCGCCGCAGTTCATGTAGAACTCCACGTACACCTGGTAACGGTAGATCTGGCTGCCAGGGGCCGTCTCGCCGATATAGGCGTAGCCGAGGTTGCCGCCAATGAGGTGCGTGGCGTTCGCGGTGCCTCCGAGCACGACCAGGCCCGTGAGCAGGATGGAGGTGATGAGCGCGCGCATGGCCTATCGGATGATCAATGCGCGGGAAGAGCTTCGCGTCCCGCTGGTGATACGAAGGACGTACAGTCCGGGCGGCAGGTCTCCTGTCTCCATCCGGAGCATCCCGGCGCCGGCCGGTATCGATTTGAGCAACACCGCTTGGCCCAGTGCATCTCGCAGCTCCGCCACGCGCGTTGTGCTTTCCGCTGCGGTGAATTCCGTGATGAACCAATCATGGGCAGGCTGCGGGAACACCCGGCTGATGCCTTCGACCTGCTCATCGATCCCGGTCAAGGAGCAGTTCCAGGTGAGCAGGAAACCAGCGGCGTTGGATGGCGGTCCGCCCCCATTCTGCTCCTGTCTCAAGGTGATGCTCGGCCCGCTGCTGGTGATCACGCCATTGTTCGGCAATTGGCCCAAACCATTGCCGGTGAACGTGCCAATCAACGGGCTGCCCACGGTCGGTCCATCGTAGATCGCCAGGAACCTGTTCGGGTTGTTGCCCCATTGGAATTGGCTGAAGGTGAGCGTGACCTGCTCCGCGCCTATGGGGCTTATCGTGTACGAGCCGGATGTGCCTCCTTGAACAGGTCCGTTCGGTCCGCCGCTATCCGCAAGTATCCCGACGCATTCGGTGCTGTTCGAATTGGCCTGTGTCATCTGTAAGGTGTCGCACTGCCACGCTGGAATGAATTCGATGAGCGCATTCTGGATCGCCATGTCGCCGCCGAAGTCGTTGCTGGCTGTCAGTGTCACCGTGTAGGTGCCCAGTGCGGCGTAGGTATGCAATGGATTCTGCTCAGTGCTGGAACTGCCATCACCGAAATCCCACACCCAGCTGTTCGGGATATTGGTGCTCTGGTCGGTGAATTGCACCACGCCGTCGCAGGTGATCGTTGGCGTCGCGCTGAAGGCCGCTTCAGGAGGCGCTGTATTCTGCGAGACAATGGCAGCATAGTCCTCGACCTGACCGAAGAGCGGCGCATCACATGCACTCGTGCTCTGCCCGATCACATCGCTCTGCACCCGTAGGCGGAGCGGCGCGTCATACACGCTTCCTGCAGGGATAGCAGTGAACCCGCTCGGCGAAGCGGCATCCAGGGCCACGGCGATGAGCTCGTTCGCAGCGAAGGCCCCATCGTTGTCCAGATCGATCCAGATCCGGGTATCGTGCGGAGTCGCATCGGCATGGCTCACGCTCCAGGCATAGGTCTGGCCTTCCTCCACCAGCGCGGTGTTCCCGCAGGAAAGGTCCTCGTATCCGGCGCTGCCGTCTTCGGTATTGGTGCTGATTCCCGCGAAGCTGAACCCCACGATGCCATAGCCGCAGCAATAAGCGGTGGTCTGCGGAGCGCATTGGGGTGCGCTCGGCTGCGATCCCAGATTCACGCTCACCAGGTCCACGGAGACCGTGTCGTCCTGCCCGTTGGCATTGATGGCCGTGAGCGTGATGGTATAGATGCCGCTCGCCGTGAACGTGTGCACCGGGTCCTGGTCGCTGGAGCCAGTGCCATCGCCGAAGTCCCAGCTCCAAGCGGTCGGCACATTCAAGGAGGCATCGTGGAACTGAACCGTGCCGTCGCAGGAGATCAGCGGTGATGCCGTGAACGAGGCGATCGGCGGGTTGAGGTTGGGCACCACGATGATCGTGTAGTCCTCGGCTTGCCCATAGGCGATGGTGCCGCATGCAGCAGGGTTCGGCGTCACGAGCGAATAGGCCGCCACCGCCCGCAGGCGCAAGGGCGTGTTCAGCAGGGAGCCGGCCGGCACGATCAAGCTGGCGCTGGCACTGCTGCCCTCGCCGGTCAGCACCAGCTCATTCGCGCTGAAGGACCCGCTGCCATCCCAGTCGGCCCAAACGCGCATCGCGTGCGCGGCGGCGGCATCCGCGCTCAGCGCGATGGTCAGCTCGGTGCCTTCGGTCACCGTGGTTGCATAGCACGTGGCGTCCAGGTATCCTTCGGTAACCGCATCCGCGGATGGATGCGACATCCCGTTCAACGACACATCGAGAAGGCCGAACCCGGCGACATCCCCCGTTGAAGGAGCATCGCACGCGGCAATCGGGGCCTGCCAGTTCAGGTCGATGGTCACATCAGCATACGCGGTATCCTGCCCATTCTGGTTGTTCGATATCAGGGTCACCGTGTACGTACCGGAGGTGGAGTAGACGTGCACGGGATCCTGATCCGTGCTGATCATGCCATCACCGAAGTCCCACGCCCAACCGCTCGGCAGATTCAGGCTGGTGTCCGTGAATGTCACGGTGGTGCCGCATCCGAGCTGGTTATAGGTGAAGCCCGCGGCTGGCGCCAAATCGAAGGCGGTCCACCCGAACCGGATATCGGGCCGTTGGTTGAACGGGATGTGCGTTCCGCCCGGCGCGGTGCACAAGGTGGCATTGGGCGTGGTGCGCTGCACCGCGCTGGTGAATGCCGTGGTCGATTGGAATACCGAGGCATTCAAGCCCGTGGCCGACCCGTTGAAGTAACATGCCTCTACAACCAGGTTGGAGCTGCCGTCCCAGAAGAACGGCGCGGTCAGCACGTGTTCCGTCCAGCCGGCTGCATCCGTGAAATCCGTGGGTCCCCACACATCCGTGAGGCCTGTTTCCCAATTGGTCGTCAAGGCGGTGGCTGTGGTCACACCCATCCGGATCGTGTATCCGCTGAACGTGGTGCCGCTGGCAACGTCTACATGAAAGCCCAGGCTGCTGATGGTCCCGGCGCTCATGCCCGCCGCTTCCAATTCACCTTGCAGGAAGAGCAGCTGGAATCTTGATCCCGGCTGCGTGTTGGAGTAGGCCGAGGGCAGCCCGGTGGGTCCGTTGCTCAGGATGCCATCCCCGAGCTCAATGGTAACCTGTCCGTTCGCAGAATGAAATGAGCCGAGCCATAGCACGGGTGCTAAGAGGCAGGAATTCAGAAGGTTGAATTTCATCTGACCGGCGGGGATTGGAATTGCGATCGTGAATGTAACCGGCCGTTTCTAGGTACTGTGTCAGGCTCTCAGGAATGGCTGGAAGGGCCACATGCAACCATCGGCCAGATACCATCGTATATCGACTTCAGGCCGGTGCTGGTCTTCGTTCCCCCCGGCTTCGGAGAACTCGGAAAGATTCATGGAAGCACCATTCATGGAGCATTTGCGGTCGGACCATTGGTCCACCGGCATGCTGCTGCCGCTCTGCGCAGAGGAGCGGTCCCATGTGGTCTTCGCGCACTACGGGATCATCGAGCTTCCGGTGAAAGAGGGGCTCATACGCCGAATGGAGGAGCAAAGCCTTGCCTTCAGTGATTCACCCACCTTGCGCAAGCGGCTCTTCAATGTGCTATGCGAAGGGATGGACAACCTTGCACTGCACACGGAATCGGAGTCGCGGCTTTCCTGTTTCGTGTTGCTCATCAGGCAGGAGGGGGCCTACCGTCTGTACCTGGGCAACCATGTCCCGGCATCCATCGCGCAGATGCTGCTCCACCGGATCGAAGTGCTCGATGCCATGAGCGAGGCCGATATCCGCGAGTGCTTCTTGAAGCTTCTGGCAAGCGACGGCCGAACGAATGCGGGCGGAGCGGGACTGGGCCTGCTGACCATGGCACGCAAGAGCGATCGCATGCACGCGCACGTGGCCCGCATGAGCGAGAGTCATGCGCAGATGATCATCGAGCTGCGGCTCGGAAAACCCTGACCTCAGGCGCCGGCGTACTCCGCGAGGTACTCGAAGCGGGGCGACAGAACGCCCTGTTGCACGATGGTCGCTCGTTCGATCATGCCCTTGTCGTCGTCTCCTACGAGATTCGGGAGCACACGTTCCATCAGGTCCAGCCCGAAAGCCTGCGAAGCATCGCGCGGCAGCTCGCAGGGCAGGTTGTCCACGGCCATCACCGTGATGCTGTTCGGTGCGCCAACCGCCACCTCCTCGCCCGTAATGCGATCATAGCCGAAGAGCGGCTCCTCGATGGTCGATGCCCGCAGGGTGCTGTCGATGGGGCCATCCACATCGCAGCTGATATCGGCGATCGCACGCAGGGCCAAAGCGGGGTCTCGCAGGTCTTCGGCGCTGAGGATCTGGGGTCCGCGCGGGTCCCAGAAATGGCATGCGATGTAGAGCTGCGCTCGACATGCATACGGAAGCAGCTTCGCGCGGTGCCCTCGCGGGTCGGCATGGAAGGCTTGCTTATCGAAGGGTTCGCCATCCTCCCGCTCATACAGGTCCGGTGTGTTCAGGATCGTGTACACCGGCTTTCCGAAGTCGGACGAAAGGAACTCCTCGGGCTTCACATGCTGCAATCCTGCGCGCTCCAGCACGCCCATGGCGCCTTTGCCCACGCGCCCGCCGCCGGTGAGCACCACGCGCAGGTCCGGGGGTAATGGAAAGGCATGCAGATGGCGCTCGAGCTCTTCCAGGTCATGGCAGGCATGCGCCGGTTTCAGCTCGGGACCGCCCGCAGTGGCCTGCCACGCGCGGAACGCGTTGTAGGCGCCCACCACGCCAGCCCAGTAGCCGAAAGCGAGCACACGCTCGCCATGCTCGTTCGTGAGCAGCTCATGATCGATCAACGTGATGCCCTTCTCCAACACCGCATGCATCAATTTGCGGTTGTGCGCCTGTTGCTTGATGGTGTGGCTGAAGAAGAGATACGATTTGTCGGGCAGCAGTGAATCCATGGGCACTTCCTTCACGCCGATGATGAGCTCCCGGTCCGTGAGGTCATCCACCAGCCGAACGCCCGCCGCTTCGTATTCCTGGTCCGTGAAGGCCCGGACCGCGCTGCGCTGCACAACCAGGTCCACATCGGGGTATCGGGAGCTCACCTCACGGCATTGGGCCGGTGTGAGCGGTACGCGGCGATCCGCGGGCACCTTGCCCTCACGGATGATGCCGATCCTGCTGTACGCTGCTGCCATAGGAATGGCGGCAAACTTAGCCGAAGCACGCCTGGCACGGTGCATAAGGGCCTCGCGCAGCCGTAGCTTCGCGCCACGTTCTTTGAGCATTCCTGGGGCCGATCCGGTTTCGACAGCGGCTCTGCGGGGTGCGTAAGCATGCCGGGCGTGATGTGCGGCCCGTATCCCAGTGCATCAACGCCATAACTGGCGAAGTAGACTACGCTCTCGCTGCTTAATAGCCCAAGGCTATGAGGCTTAATCCACGCGAATAACAGTAACGTGGACGAGTACCCCTCGGGGAGGCCCGTTTCCCTCCTTCCCGGCTCAGGGGTGTCGCCCTGGGAAGCTGGCCCGCGCGGTGGTCCGGAGCGCGGGTGAGAAACAGGACCTAAGTCCACCGTGGGGTGCCCTTCCCCAGCGATGGATCGAAAACCAATGGAGCGGCTAAGCATGAAGAAAGCGCATGTCGCGGTCGTTTGGACGAGGGTTCGATTCCCTCCGGCTCCACAGGAGACGGAGCGGCGCTGCGTGAGCAGCGCCGTTCTTCGTCAAGAAGAACCGAAGCGAGGTTCACCCCGGCCGAGAGCCGGGGATTCCCTCCGGCTCCACAGGGCCCCGCTGAGGCGGGGCTTTTCTTTTCGTTCAGGCAACTTCTCAACACGCTCCACGTCAATGACCGCGATGACCAAGATGGACTCACCGACCAACCGCGAGGAGCACTGCTTCCACGCGCGGGTTGTTGAAGCGAACGCGGGATCCTGCATGGCGGTGGATTGACTCCGGCCTCCGTTGCGCAGGACCCGGCCACGGCCGGGTTTTTTGTTGCCGGAGCGGAACGAACAGAAGAAGGAGATGAGCCATGGAACGCATGGAATTGGACGTGATGATGATCCGCATCAACGGCATGATGTCCAGCGGACGCTTCGCCGAAGCGCGCCGATTGCTGGAGAAGGTGATCGAGGCCGAGCCTTCGCACGGCGTAGCGCACGGCATGCTGGGCTGGATCTGCTGGGCATTGCTCGAGGAGAACGAGCGAGCGCTGGTCCACTTCCGATGCGCCGTGCGCTGGGCGCCCACCTACCTGACCGCCTGGATGCACTACCTCAACCTGCTTGCATTCATGGGAGCCGGCGATGAGTTGCTCGACGCCGCCGGCCGTGCTCTCGCGATCAACGGCATCGAACGTGCCGAGGTGCATGCGATCGTGGCGCGCTTCCTCGAGCGTGCTGGCAGGCACGAGGCTGCGCTCGAACGCCACCGAATGGCGCTGTCAGCCTCTACGAACGCGGCAGCAGAGAACGAGCACCGCGCACATATCCGCCGCCTGCGCGCGCGCATCCGTCGCGCACGCTGGGCGATCTGAGGGAAGGCCTTCCGCATGGAGGGCCTTTCTTCTTTCAGGGGCTCAGAAGCCTACTCCGATGCCTCCGCTGATGATGGGCCCCTGGTTGCGATACACGCTGTTCGGGTCCTGCAGCACATCGAAGAGGATCTGGAAATAGATGGAGCTGCGCCCGCCCATGGACTGCACGTAGCCCGCGCCCACCAGCAGGTGCGGCACCCAGATCCGCTTGATCGCATCATCGGCGAGTATGTACCGCTCCACGTTCAAATGCAGGAATTCCGCATGCAGGTACAGCGGCTCCAGCACGCGGTAACGCGTGAAGGTCCGGTAGCCATAACCCGTGTAATTGACCGGAGGGGCGAACCGGTTATCCTGGTAGTACCAGTAGCTTGCTCCAAGGCCTACGGAGAACTTGCCCGCTTGATCCACCTTGTAGCCCACGAGCGGGTCCACCTGAATGGCGGTCACCGTTCCGAAGGAGAGCCCCACACCACCGCCGAACCAGATGCGTTCGCTGAACGGCCGCGTATCACGCTTGGTGGGCCGGGTGGCATCTTGGGCCCCTGCCGCGATGCCGGTTGAGACGAGGAGGACGAAGAGCGTTGAGCGCATCATGCGCACGAAGTTAGGCGGGCTTCGGCAGCCCGCGCGGTGCGTGGTTCTTCTGGAAATGGAGCGCCAGGAGCAATCCCCGGGCGAGCATCCAGGCGAAGAAGGCCGCCCACACGGCGTGCAGCTTCCAGCCGAGCGTGTCTCCTGCCCAGGCCACGGGAATGAAAGCGATCGCGGTGGTGATGAGCAGCACGTTGCGCAGGATCTTGCCGTTCCCCATGCCCTTGTATATGCCGTCGAAAGCGAAGGCGATGGCGTTGATCGGCTGGGTGAGCACCACGAGCCAGAAGACCTGGTCGACCAAGGTGAGCACGCGCGCATCCTGCGTGAAGAGCGACCCGATGCGGTTGTAGCCCACCAGGAATACCACGGCGAGCACGGCCCCAATGGTGACGCTCATGCGCACCACCTGCCAGCTCACCCGGTACAGCTCCTTCCAATTGCGTTCACCGTTCAGGCGCCCCACCAGCACGCTTCCGGCCGCCGCGTACCCATCGATGAAGAAGGCGCTGAAGAGCCATACCTGCATGGCGATGCTGTGCGCGCCGATATACTCCTCGCCGTACCCCGTGGCGTACCGATTGCCCAGGTAATAGCAGATGTTCAGCGCGATGGTGCGCGCGAAGAGGTTGCCGCTGAGCAGCCATAGCGCCTTGAGCTCGGGGTGGTGCCAACGCCGAGGGAACAGCGCGAATGGCGTGCGCGTCCGCAGGATCCACACCGCCATGCCGAACATGACCACCTGCGCGATGAAGCTCGCCCATGCGCTGCCCGCGATGCCCATCGCAACGAATGGGCCGTATCCGAAGATCAGCAGCGGGTTCAACAAGCCGTTGACAGCAGCGCCCACGATGCCGATCCACATGCCCCAACTCAGGTTCTGTATGCCGCGGAAGGCGCCGGTTAGCGCGAAGGTGGCCAGTACGATGGGGTGGCCGATGCTGCGGATGCGGTAGTACTCGACGGCCTTCGCCAGGATCTCGCCATCGGCGTTGTACAGCCGGAAGATGGGCTCGGCGAACACGTTGGTGATCGCCAAGAAGAGCAGGCCCAGGCCGAAGTTCATCCAAACGGCAATGGGGACCAGCCCTGCGATATCGTCCAGCCTGCCCTGTCCGTAGTAACGCGCCACTACGGCGAGCACCGCGCTGCGCGTTTGCGCGAGCACCCAGGCCACCAAGAGGAAGAAACTGCTGGCTATGCCCACGGCAGCCAGGTCGGTGGTGCCCAGGCGCCCCACGAAGGCCGTGTCCACCAACGAGATCACCGGCTCCGCGATGCCGCTGATGATGGCGGGCAAGGCCAGCCTGTCGATATCCCTGCGGGTGATGGGTGCGCGCTCGGTCAAGGCGCCGCAAAGATGTCAGGGCGCATCGCACCTTGGTTCCACGCAGCGCGCGAAAGATCCCAGCGGATCACGAAAGGATGGAAGCAGCGCGCGCTAGTGGCCGATTGCCCCCGATTCGATCTGGTAGAGCACGAGCGGGTCATATCCATCCTCCAAGCCGTACCAGCGCAGGAAGCGGTGCGTCCAAGGCGGTGTGGCGCATGCGATGCGCTTCAGGTTGGTCACATGATCCAAGCCCAGGCTCTCCTTGCCCACGATCAGGTGAATGGGCTTGTCCTTCGCGGCCACCACCTTCTCCGTGAAGACCTCCGTGCTCCCTTGCGCGAGGTAGAAGGGGGGGATCCATTGGCGCCAGTCGCCGAGCTGATCGATGTGCACCGGGGCCGTCCCGAAACGGTCATTGATCGCATGTGCCAGGTGGATCCGGCCATTGCCGGCCGGCGTAAGCAGCGCCACCAGCAGCGCTAGAGCATTCAGGGCCGCGAAGGGGAAGAGGATGCGCATCCACACGGTGCGTGACATCGTCTTCGGCCACCGCGCGCAAAGAGCGTCCCAAGCCGCCATGAGCAGCCAGGGCATGAGCGGTGCCAAGGGAAACAGGAAGCGGGGCTCTTTGATGGGAAGGATCGAGTGCGCGATCAGAAAGGGCAGGATCAGCCAGGAGAGCGGGTGCCGGCGGTCCAGCAGGAATAGCGCACCGAGGGCTAAGAGCAGCAGCACTGCTACCGGTAGGGTGGCGTATTTGAATGCGAAGAGCAGGTATTGATGGAGCGGCAACGCAGTGAATCGCGCGGCTTCTTCGCCCGACAATGCGGCTGTGAAATAGTTCCAGAGCGTCAGCGTGAACGTGCCATAGGCCAACCGATCGATCAACACACCTGCCGCAAGTACTGTCATCGCGCCGACCACGATACGCAAGAGGCTTCCAGCATCGGCTTTCTTCATGACCCAGGCCCAGATCCAGGCGCTCATCGGCAGGATCGCCGCAGCAGGCCGACAGATCACCGCCAAGCCCCACCATGCGCCGATCGCCCAAGGGCTCCTGGGCTTCTCGTCGAGCAGCAGGGTGAGCCCTCGAGCGAAGAGCAACCCGCTCCACGCCTCGCCGGTAAAGCGGACCTGCAGCACCGGAACGAACCACAGGAACCAGCTGAGCACGGCGAGTGCGTTCCGATTCTCAAGCCGCAAGGTGGGAGCGATCACGCGCACCAGGCCTTGCATCGTCCACAAGGCGAGCGCTGTTGTGATCAGTCGCAGAAGGAAGGTGAGCTGAAATGGATCCTGGATGCCGAGGACCTCACACACATCGAAGAGCCCGGCGGCCAGCATAGGCAGCAACATGCTGCGCCATTGCGCATGGTAATCGAGCGGCATCGATTCCGTGCCGACATGGCCACGAAGGTGCTCGGCGACGAGGATCACATGCTGGAATTCATCCTCGCCGTGGTAGCCCACGCCGAACCAGGCGGCAACCACGTATACCGCTGCTGCGATAAGAAGATTCCATCTCTGCACGGTCATGGCTCAGCCTCGGCTCACCGGCCGGGCCCCGCGAAGATGGAAAGAAGCCTAGGCCCGTTCGATCCCCTCGCGGAGCGCTTCCATGAACTTCTCCGTGGTGAGGTAGTGCTCGGTGCCCACTTTATCACCGTGTATGCACACCGCCAGGTCCTTGGTCATCTTACCGCTCTCCACGGTCCTGATGCACACCTTCTCCAGCTTATCGGCGAAGTCGATCAGCGCCTGGTTGCCATCCAGCTTGCCACGGAAGGCCAGGCCGCGTGTCCATGCGAAGATGCTGGCGATGGGGTTGGTGCTGGTGGGCTTGCCCTGCTGGTGCTGGCGGTAGTGGCGGGTCACGGTGCCGTGCGCCGCTTCCGCTTCCATGGTCTTGCCGTCCGGGGTGATCAGCACGCTGGTCATCAGGCCCAGCGAGCCGAAGCCTTGCGCCACGGTATCACTCTGCACATCGCCATCGTAGTTCTTGCAGGCCCACACGTAGCCTCCGCTCCACTTCATCGCGGCGGCCACCATGTCGTCGATCAAGCGGTGCTCGTAGGTGATGCCGGCGTCCTTGAACACCTGCTTGAACTGCGTATCGTACACCTCCTGGAAGATGTCCTTGAAACGGCCGTCGTACTTCTTCAGGATGGTGTTCTTCGTGCTGAGGTAGAGCGGCCACTTCTTCGAGAGCGCCATGTTGAAGCAGCTCTCCGCGAAGCCCCGGATGCTCTCGTCCGTGTTGTACATGCTCAGGGCCACGCCGCCGCCGTTGAAGTCATACACGTCCCAGGTCGTGGGTTCGCCGCCGCCATCGGGTGTGAAGGTCATGGTGAGTTTGCCCTTGCCCTTGATCACGGCATCGGTGGCGCGGTATTGATCGCCGAAGGCATGGCGGCCGATGATGATCGGCTGGGTCCATCCCGGAACCAGGCGCGGGATGTTGCTGATCACGATGGGCTCGCGGAAAACGGTGCCGTTGAGGATGTTGCGGATCGTGCCGTTGGGGCTCTTCCACATCTGCTTCAGGCCGAACTCCTCCACACGGGCCTCATCCGGCGTGATGGTGGCGCACTTGATGCCCACGCTGTGCTTCTTGATCGCGTTGGCCGCGTCCACGGTCACCCTGTCGTCCGTCTTGTCGCGGTATTCGATGCCGAGGTCGTAATACTCGATGGGGACATCCACATAAGGCAGGATGAGCTGGTCCTTGATCCATTTCCAGATGATGCGGGTCATCTCATCGCCATCGAGCTCTACAACGGGGTTCGTGACCTTGATCTTGGACATGGTGCTTGGGGATGGTTGGGAGTTGAAGGTTGACCGGATTCTGGTTGTGGGTTGCGGCCGCGAATCTAACCGCCAGGGGGTCCGGGTTCATGGGCAACGCTCAACCCGCGTCAACATCCAACGTGCAACCGGCGCTCAACCCAGATCCAGATCGAGCTCCTCGCGCAACTTCAGCAGCGCGGGGTTCTTCTCGGCCATCAGATTGAAGCGGTCGAGCTTGGTGTAGCGAGGCTTCACCACCACTTGCTCCTTCACGACATCCAATTGCAGCGCGGGGTCATCCAGTTCACGGCGCAGGTGGGAGAGGAGCGTGGGTTTCTCCTCGCGCATGTACTTCTCCTGCACCTCGTTCACGATGCTGAAGCTGACGGCACTGGGCCCAACAACCAGCGGCTCGCGCGCGGCCAGCGTGGCGTGCAGGCTGTTACGGCCCTCGCGTTTGCGGGCGAGCGCGTATTCGCCCCACACCCGCAGGAGCAGTGCGGTGTTCACCTCCTTGGCAGCGGAGGGCAGCTCGGGTCCTTCGTCGGTGTCCAGCGAGCGGGCTTCGGGCGCGGCAGATGCCGGTGCGGTCGGCTTAATGCTCACCTGCTCCCTGAGGATCCGCCGCTTCGGCACATATCCAGCCTGTGCGCCGGGGCCAGGTTCGGCCGCGAGGCTCGGAGACGCGCCAGCGGGCTTGGGCGTGGCAGCGGGCGCCGCCGGTCCGCTCAGGTCAGGGCTTTTTTTTTCAGCCCCAGATGCCACGGAGTCCGTTGCCGGCGCATTCAATCGGCAGAGCTGCATGAGTGTGAGCTCCACCAGCAGGCGCGGCTCCTTGCTCTGCTTGTATTGCGCATCGCATTGCGCCAGGCGGTCGAGGCCGCGGATGAGCAGCTCGCGGGGCGCCGACTGCGCCTGCGCGCCATAGCGGGTCACGAGCTCCTCGCTCACCTCAAGCAGTGGCAGGGTACGCGGGTCCTGGCTCACCAGCAGGTCGCGGAAATGGCTGGCGAGTCCCGTCACGAAGAGGTGGCCGTCGAAGCCCTTCTGCAGGATGCCGTTGTATTCCAGAAGCGCGGCTGCCACGTCGCCTTGGATAATGCTGTCCGTGATGGTGAAGAAGTGCTCATGATCGAGCACGTTCAGGTTCTTCAGCACATCCTGGTAGGTGAGGCGGTTGCCCGCGAAGCTCACCAGCTGGTCGAAGATGCTCAGCGCGTCGCGCAGCCCCCCATCGGCCTTCTGCGCGATCACATGCAAAGCTTGCGGTTCGGCGTCGATACCCTCTTTCTGCGCGATGGAGGCCAGGTGCCGGGTGATGTCCGAGAGCTGTATGCGACGGAAGTCGAAGACCTGGCAACGGCTCAGGATCGTGGGCAGGATCTTGTGCTTCTCGGTGGTGGCCAGGATGAAGATGGCGTAGGAGGGCGGCTCCTCCAGGGTCTTCAGGAAGGCGTTGAAGGCCGCCTGGCTGAGCATGTGCACCTCATCGATGATGTACACCTTCTTGGTGCCCACCTGCGGCGCTATGCTCACCTGCAGGATTAGGTCGCGGATGTTGTCGACGCTGTTGTTGCTGGCGGCGTCGAGTTCGAAGATGTTCAGGCTATGGCCTTCCTCGAAGGTCTTGCACGGGGCGCATTGCCCACAGGCCACCAAGTCGGGGCCGAGGTTCTCGCAGTTGATGGTGCGGGCCAGGATGCGCGCGCAAGTGGTCTTGCCCACGCCTCGCGGTCCGGTGAAGAGGAAGGCCGAGGCGAGGTGCTTGTTGCGGATCGCGTTCTTCAGGGTCTCGGTTACGGCTTCCTGACCCACCACGGTATCGAAGGTGGCAGGGCGGTACTTGCGGGCGCTGACAACGAACTGATCCATGCGGCGGCCAAGATAGAGGCACCGTCCGCGCGGGTCGCGTTCGTTGATAAGTTGCCGGCGGAGTCGAGGTAACGGTCAGATAATCAATGGAATGCGGGAAATCGGTCCGTAGCAGAACCAACAGGCCCTGACTTGCTCGGCCGCCTGCCCAGCACCGGTTGCCGCCCAGGCCGCCGCTTTCCTATATCGTGGTAACGGATGAAAGCCCTACATTCGCGGCCCATTTTCAACCGAATAGTCAACATGACCAACCGGTACGAGACCGTCTTCATCCTTACTCCCGTTTTGTCTGAGGACCAGACAAAGGAGACGGTAAAAAAATTCAAAGACCTGATCAAAACAGGCCGTGGAAAGGTCCACCACGAAGAGAGCTGGGGGATGCGCAAGCTCGCGTATCCCATCCAGAAGAAGTCCACGGGCTTCTACCACCTGATCGAGTTCGAAGGCGACGCGCAGTTCGTGGCCAAGCTCGAGACCGAATACCGCCGCGATGAGCGCGTGATCCGGTTCCTGACCACCAAGATGGACAAGCACCACCTGGCCTTCGCCGAGCGCAAGCGCAACAAGAAGAAGGAGGCCGCTGAAACCGCCAACGCCTAAGCCATGAGCAACGAGAGCACCGGCGGCGAGATCCGCTACCTGACCCCGATCGCCATCGAGACGAAGAAGGAGAAGTACTGCCGCTTCAAGAAGATGGGGATCACCTACATCGACTACAAAGACGCGGACTTCCTGCTTCGCTTCGTGAACGAGCAGGGCAAGATCCTTCCGCGCCGCCTCACCGGCACCAGCCTGAAGTACCAGCGCAAGGTGGGTCAGGCCATCAAGCGCTGCCGCCACCTGGCCCTGATGCCGTACGTGGCCGATATGCTGAAGTAACCCGCAACACGCCTACGAACATGGAAGTCATCCTGAAGAAAGACGTGGAGCACCTGGGCTACGCCAACGACGTGGTGAAGGTGAAGGACGGGTACGCCCGCAACTACCTGCTGCCCCGCGGCCTGGCCGTGAGCGCCACGCCCAGCGAGAAGAAACAGCTCGAGGAGACGCTGAAGCAGCGCGCCCACAAGCTGGCCAAGATCAAGGCCGATGCCGAAGCGCTGGCCACCAGCGTGGAGGGCAAGACCCTGAAGATCGGCGCCAAGGTGGGCGAGAAGGGCCGCATCTTCGGCAGCGTCAACACCATCATGATCGCCGATGCGCTCAAGGCCATGGGCTTCGAGGTGGACCGCAAGGGCATCAAGATCAAGGGCGAGGCCATCAAATCCGTTGGCAAGTACGAGGCGGAAGTGGCTTTCCACCGCGATGTGGTCCGCACCATCCCCTTCGAGGTGGTGGAGGAGTGAGCCGCGCTTGACATGCGATTCGAGAAGGGGCCGCGAGGCCCCTTCTGCTTTGCGCCCGGCCAAGAGCCGCCGAGCGCAGGTACGGCTGATCGCCGTAACCTTGCACCATGCAGCGGCTTTGGAGCGGCGTATGGCTCATGGTGGTGCTCACCACAACCATGGCCCCATCGCTCGCCCTGCTGCATTTCCACCTTCATCGGACCTACATCGAGCGCGAGCTCTGCGTGCAACGTGCCGTAGCCGCAGATATGCGCACCTGCCATGGCGAGTGCCACCTGGCCAAGCAGCTGAAGGCCTTGGAGCAGGAGTCGCAAGAGAGCTTCCCAGGCCCCCGGCTCGAGCTGCGCACCGATCCGGCCGTGCAGCCCGCCATGCGTGGTGCAAGGGTGTACTTGCAAGCCTTCTCCATCTGCTATCCGCGAATCGAGCCCTCGACCGCTGAGGGCTTCACCTCTTCTCTAGACCCGGTTCCCTGGGCTTAGGTTCCACAGGTCGCCGTACCGGCGACCCCGCGTGTCGAACCTAAATCCAGATCCATGAGATTCATCATCGCCTTCGGGATGGCCGTGCTGCCGTTCCTGGGCAAGGCGTGCGACGTTTGCGGCATCTTCCTCGGGGTGCAGCCGCACGACCGCACCACTTCGATCAGCCTGCTCTGGCGCTTCCGTCACCTGGAAGGCACCCTGCCCAACGCGACTACCGTGTTGCCGAAGCACGGTGGCCATGCCGGAGCCGTTGCACCGCTCACGGCGAGCTCGCATTATCGCGAGCTCTATCAAGTAGCGGAGCTTCGCGGCGACATCTGGTGGGGACAGCGATTCGCCACGCTGGTCTCGGTGCCGCTGGTGAACAACTACCGCGCGGTGGACGGCATCATCAGCAACGACGTCTATGGTGTGGGCGACCCGCTCGTCATCGGGCGCTACCTGCTGGTGAATACGCGTTGCACCACCACCGATGAAAGGACCGTTCACCGGGTCATGCTCGGCGGCGGTGCCAAGTTCCCGCTCGGCTCACATGATGTCACCTACAACAATCGCGAGGTGGACCACGATCAGCAGCCCGGAACCGGCAGCTGGGATTGGCTGGCCTCCGCCGAGTACATGGTGCGGCGCGGCCGCAATGGCGCGTCGTTCACGGCCATCGGCCGGTTCAATGGAGCGGATGCTGAGGCCCACCGCATGGGCCATGGCCTGAGCACCACCGCTGATCTCTTCCGCCGATGGGATATCGGCAACGACTGGAAAGTGATGCCCTCCTTGGGCGCGTATCATGAATGGTCCGGCAAGGATGCCAACGACGGGATCACCGACGAGGGCACCGGCAGTTCCACCCTCTTCGCCAGCGCAGGGACCCGCGTCTGGTGGCGCTCCTTCGGATTGCAGCTGGTGTTCCAACGTGCGGTGGCGCACGACCTGGGAGACCGTATGATCCCGAACAAAGAGCGCTTCGTACTGGGTCTGACCTACAACATCGTCAAATGAAAAACCGACCAACCTCCATGAAGTACAGCAAATGGGCCATCATGGCCGCCCTCTCCCTCACCTTCGTTGCATGCAAGAAGGATGATGAGGAGGATACCACCACGCCCAACCCAACCACGGGCACCATCAAGGCGAACTTCACGTTCATGAACGGCAGCGCGGCGTTCAATATGAATGATGCGGTCATGGACGGCGCTGGCCACAGCGTGCAGTTCAGCCTGCTCAAGTTCTACATGTCCGACCTGCATTTGGTGGACGATGCGGACAACACCGTGGGCGAGTTCCACGAGACGGTGCTGCTGCTCGATGCTTCGACCAGCAACGAGTTGACGTTGGGAAGCATGTCTCCAGGGCATGTGCATGAGGCCCACGTCGTACTGGGCTTGGACAGTGCTACCAATCACGCCGATCCGCTCATGGCAGATTACCCGCTGAACATTCCCGGAATGCACTGGAGCTGGAATCCGGCCGCCGGGTACAAGTTCCTGGCCATGGAAGGCCATGTGGACGGAAATGGCGATGGTGATTTCATTGACGCCGAGGACGTCGCATTCACCTACCACTGTGCCACGGATGCCCTGTTGCGCGAGACGCACATTCATGTGCATCAGGATGTGACGGTGGGCAGCACGGTCACCATGCAAGCGACCGTGGACGTGGCCAAGATCATCAGCGGCCTCGACCTGCTCACGGTTCCAGACGCTATGGGGGCTACGCCGGCGAACGTCACCGCCATGGACAGCTTGGCTGTGTCCATCGACGGAATGTGATCCTCCGCTTGACGCTGCTCGTGCGGGCCGCCTTCGGGCGGCCCGCTTGGCGTTGGGGGGCAGTGCCCGAGAGCGGGTTACCTTCGCGCTCGCAAACCACCAGCCACCGGATGAGCCAGATCTTCGACCTCGACATGATCAAAGCGGTGTACGGCCGCTACGTCCAACGCATCGCCGCCGCCCGTAAGGTGGTGGGCAAGCCGTTGACGCTCACCGAGAAGATCCTCTACGCGCACCTCTGGGACGGCGACGCTACCACCGCTTATGGCCGTGGCAAGGACTATGTCGATTTCGCGCCGGACCGTGTGGCCATGCAGGACGCCACCGCGCAGATGGCCTTGCTGCAGTTCAGCACCACCGGGCGGCCGCAGGTGGCGGTGCCCAGCACCGTGCACTGCGATCACCTGATCCAGGCCCGTGTCGGCGCGAAGCAGGACCTGCAGGAAGCGCTCAACAAGAGCAACGAGGTCTTCAACTTCCTCGAGTCGATCTCCAACAAGTATGGCATCGGCTTCTGGAAGCCGGGTGCCGGCATCATCCACCAGGTGGTGCTGGAGAACTACGCCTTCCCTGGCGGCATGATGATCGGCACCGACAGCCACACCGTGAACGCGGGCGGCCTGGGCATGGTGGCCATCGGTGTTGGCGGAGCCGATGCCTGCGACGTGATGAGCGGCCTGCCTTGGGAGCTGAAGTTCCCCAAGCTCATCGGCGTGAAGCTCACCGGCAAGCTCAACGGTTGGACCGCCCCGAAGGACGTGATCCTGAAAGTGGCCGGCATCCTCACCGTGAAAGGCGGCACCGGGGCTATCGTGGAGTACTTCGGGCCGGGGGCCGAGAGCCTCAGCTGCACCGGCAAGGGCACCATCTGCAACATGGGCGCGGAGATCGGCGCCACCACCAGCACCTTCGGCTACGATGACAGCATGCGGCGCTACCTGAAGGCCACCGGCCGCGCCGAAGTGGCCGCCATGGCCGATCAGATCGCCCACGAACTCACTGGCGATGCCGAGGTGTACGCCAATCCCGAGAACTACTTCGATCAAGTGATCGAGATCGACCTCGATGCCCTGAGCCCGCACCTGAACGGCCCCTTCACCCCCGACCTGGCCACGCCGGTGAGCGAGATGAAGGAGAAGGCCGCCAAGAACGATTGGCCGGTGGATATAGAATGGGCCTTGATCGGCTCCTGCACCAACAGCAGCTATGAGGACATCAGCCGCGCGGCAAGCATCGTGGCCGATGCCGTGAGCAAGGGCGTGAAGCCGAAGTCGCACCTGGGCATCAACCCCGGTTCCGAGCAGGTGCGCTACACCATTGAACGCGATGGCTTCATCGAGACTTTTGAGAAGAGCGGCGCCACCATCTTCACCAATGCCTGCGGCCCCTGCATCGGCCAGTGGGCGCGGGAAGGCGCCGACAAGCAGGAGAAGAATTCCATCGTCCATTCGTTCAACCGCAACTTCGCCAAGCGCGCCGACGGCAACCCCAACACGCATGCCTTCGTGGCCAGTCCGGAGATGGTCGCCGCCATCGCGCTGAGCGGTAGCCTCACCTTCGACCCCATGCGCGACACCCTCACCAACGACAAGGGTGAGCAGGTGAAGCTGGCCGAGCCCACAGGTTGGGAGCTGCCGCCTAAAGGCTTCGCCGTGGAGGACAACGGGTATCAGGCCCCAGCTGCTGATGGCAGCAAGGTCGAGGTGGTGGTGAAGCCCGACAGCCAGCGCCTGCAGCTGCTCGAGCCCTTCCCTGCCTGGAATGGGAAGAACATCACCGATGCAGTGGTGCTGATCAAGGCGAAGGGGAAATGCACCACCGACCATATCAGCATGGCGGGCCCCTGGCTGCGCTACCGTGGCCACCTCGACAACATCAGCAACAACACCCTGATCGGTGCCATCAACGCCTTCAACGGCGAAGCCGACAAGGTGAAGAACCAGCTCACCGGCGAATACGGCGCCGTTCCCGCTACGCAGCGCGCCTACCAGGCCGCAGGCGTGGCCAGTATCGTCGTGGGCGACCAGAACTACGGTGAGGGCAGCAGCCGCGAACACGCGGCCATGCAGCCGCGCCACCTTGGCGTGAGCGCCGTGCTGGTCAAGAGCTTCGCGCGCATCCACGAGACCAACCTGAAGAAGCAGGGCATGCTCGCCCTCACCTTCGCCAATGAGGCCGATTACGAGAAGATCCAAGAGGACGATCGCGTGGACTTCACGGACCTCACCGATTTCGCTCCGGGCAAGCCGCTCACCCTTGTATTCAAGCACAAGGATGGCAGCAGCGATACCATCCTCGCCAATCACAGCTACAACCCTCAACAGATCGGCTGGTTCAAGGCCGGAAGCGCCTTGAACATCATCCGGGCGCAGCAGAAAGGAGGCTGAGCGTGCCAGATTTAACTGTTTGAGCGCCAGATCTCCACAGCCGTCCATGGATTAGTCCAGCACATCGATCATTTGGTGATTTTCGTCGCTGGCATAGATTTGGCCCCGATTTGGACCAAGACAACCCAAACCACACACACATGAAGAAGATTCTCGTAGCAGTTTCCGCGCTGGTGCTCGGCACCACCGCGATGGCCCAGACCGATCAGGGCACTTGGATGTTCGGTGCCGGCTCGAACCTGGGCTTCACCAGTGGCAAGGTGGACAATGACCAGGAGGACGCTACCAGCAACCTCGACCTGGACGTGCGCGCCGGTTATTTCGTGATCGACAACCTGGCCATCGGTCTTGACGTGAGCTACGGCAGCGAGAGCACCGGCGGAGTGTCGTCCACGATGATGGGCGTTGGTCCTTACCTGCGCTACTACCTCATGGAGAGCAAGCTCTTCGGTGAGGCCGGTTATCAGTTCCAGTCGGCTTCGTTCGACGGTGACAACCTTGGTTCCGGTTCCGCTCTCGGTATCGGTGCTGGTTACGCCGCTTGGCTGAACGACAACGTGACCATCGAGCCGATGGTGAAGTACAACATGACCAGCTTCAAGCCTGAAGGCGCCGATGAGTCGGCCAAAGGCGGGAACTTCGGCGTGATGATCAACTTCGGCATCTACCTCGGTAACTAAGCCGTCGGTAGTCCGAATCGCATCGGGGCCGCTCCGCAAGGGGCGGCCCTGTTGTTTCCGGACCATCCGGCACGGTCGTTGTCAACCCCGCCCCGAAACGGCCATCTCTTACCTTGGCCCGCATCGCGAATCACACAAGTGACCCATGAAGCATCTGCATTCCCTCCTGGCCGCCGCGGTCCTCAGTTCCTTCACCCTGCACGGCGTCGCCCAGCAGATCGACACCGCCCGCACTTGGGTGGTCAACGGCGATTTCGAGCAGCTCGATGGCAAGAAGCTCAAGCGCCCAGGCGGCATCCAGTACGCCACCGGTTGGAGCAGCGCCACCAATAAGAAGGTGGACCTCTTCAGTGAGAATGCCACGGTGGAGAGCACCGTGAGCACGCCGCGCAACTTCACCGGCGATCAAATGGCGCTGAGCGGGAGCAACTACGCCGGGGTGCGCTGGTGGAGCTACCAGAACAAGGAGCCCCGCACGTACCTGCAGACCCAGCTCAAGCACAAGATGAAGAAGGATTCGCTGTACTGCGTCCGCTTCTACGTGACTCTTTCCGACCTCAGCAAGTACGCCACCGGCGAGCTCGGCGCTTGGTTCAGCAAGGAGAAAGTGGAGAAGGACGAAGCCGTGAGCCTGACCTATGATGTCACCGTGCCGCCGGTGCGCACCAAGGTGTACAACGACATGTTCAGCTGGCAGGGAGTCTGCGGCACCTATGAGAGCAAGGGGAATGAAGAGTGGATGATCCTCGGGAACTTCGCCGCCAACGAGAAAACGCCGAACGAGAAGACCAAGCGCCCGAAAGGCGAGACGCGCCCGCAGGTCTTCAGCGCGTACTACTACATCGACAACGTGGAGGTGTACCCCGTGAAGAACCGGAGCTCGTGCACCTGCGAGCAGCTGAAGGACGCCGAGAGCGAGTTCATCTTCAGCCGCAAGGGCGTTACGCCGCCGGGGCTGAAGCCCGCCGAGAAAGCCGAGCGCCAGACCATCTACTTCAAGCGATTCCAGAAGCAGGTGGATCCCCTCGATGGAGCCCTGGTTGGAAGACATCGCGGAAGCCATGAAGGAAGACCCTGCCATGCGCGTGGTGCTCACCGGGCATTTCGATGCCACGGAGAACGATCGCACCCGGTGCGGCCGGATCTGGTGCCGTTGGCCACCGAGCGCGCTGAAGCCGTGAAGGAAGCCCTGGTGGAAGCGGGCATCGATGGCGGGCGCATCATGGTGGAGGCCAAGGATGCCAACGAACCTGCCGATGAGAGCGGCACAGAGGTGGGCATGAGCAAGAATCGGCGGGTCACCGTTACGGTGAAGAAGTGATGCAACATCACTAGCCTTCGCCGAAGGCTGAGCCCATGCCAGCGCCGCTCCCGATGAAGGGCGACCCGAAGGTCATCCGTGCCTGGACCTTCTACGACTGGGCCAATTCGGTCTATTCGCTCACGATCACCAGCGCGGTCTTCCCGATCTTCTACGCGGCCATCACCAAGGACCGCGAGACCGGCGCCGACCTCGTCGCACAGGCGCATGGGGTTCCTTCCCAGTCGCTGTACTCCTACGCGCTCTCGGCGGGCTTCCTCGTGGTGGCCTTCATCGCTCCCATGCTCAGTGGCATCGCCGATAGCCGGGGCAACAAGCTGGCCTACCTCAAGGCATTCTGCTACCTGGGCGCGGCAGCGTGCGCGGGACTCGCCTTCTTCAGCTTCGAGGGATTGTGGTGGGGCCTGGGGCTCGTGGCCCTCGCCTGCGTCGGGTTCAGCGGCAGCTTGGTATTCTACGACGCGTTCCTCGTGGACATCACCGAGAAGGAACAACATGACCGGGTGAGCGCGCGCGGCTATGTGATGGGTTACATGGGCAGCGTGATCCTGCTGGTGATCAACCTGCTCATGGTCATGAACCCGGACGATCGCCCGACCACGCTCATCGGGCTTCCCGATCACGATGGTTTGCCCGCCAGGCTCACCTTCCTCACCGTGGGAATCTGGTGGGCCGGCTTCGCGCAGATCGCCTTCCGCCGCCTACCTGAACGCACCCCGCCTGCCAATGGGTCGCATGCAGCGCTCTGGAGCGGATACCGTGAATTGCGCAAGGTCTGGGCCCAGCTCCGGGCCACCGTTCGACTGAAGCGCTTCCTGCTCGCCTTCTTCGTGTACAACATGGGCATCCAGACGGTGATGTACCTGGCCGTCACCTTCGCCGAGCACGAGATCAAGCAGGTGGATGCCTCGGGTGCCATCGTGCCCATCGCCTCGGAGAGCCTCATCATCAGCATCCTGCTCATCCAACTGGTGGCCGCCGTCGGTGCCTCGATGTTCGTTCGCTTGAGCGCGCGATTCGGGAATGTGAAGGCTTTGCTCCTGGGCATCCTCACGTGGGTAGCCTTGTGTGTCGGGGCGTACTTCACCCGGTGGACGAGTGAGTTCTATGTACTGGCCTGCGGGGTCGGGTTGGTGATGGGCGGCTGCCAGGCCCTGAGCCGCAGCACCTACGCCAAGTTCCTGCCTCCCACGCGCGATACGGCCTCGTTCTTCAGCTTCTATGACGTGAGCTATTACCTCGGCACGGTGCTCGGAACGGTGATCTACGGCCTGGTCTTCCAGCTCACCGGCGATCTGCGCTATACCGTGGTGGCCCTCGGCAGCATCTTCATCGCTGGCATGCTGCTCCTGCTGCGCGTGCCGAAGCAGGAGGTGCCGCTGCCTTCTGCGGCCTGAGCGCGATCTTCGCTGCCATGAGCGCAGCACAGGATTGGGATGTGATCATCGTCGGTGGCGGTATCGTGGGCGCGGCCACCTTGTACAAGCTCCAAACGCGCTACCCGCGCTTCCGGATCCTGCTGTTGGAGAAGGAGCTGGCGCTGGCCGACCATCAGACCGGTCACAACAGCGGCGTGATCCATAGCGGCATCTATTACAAGCCCGGCAGCTACAAGGCGCGCAATTGCGTCGATGGGCGACGGGAGCTGGTGGCCTTCGCGAAGCAGCACGGCGTGAAGCACGATATCTGCGGCAAGCTGATCGTGGCTACGGATCCGGAGGAGCTGCCTCGCCTCGAGAAGATCCACAGCACCGGCCTGGCCAACGGGATCGAGGATATGCGCAAGGTCACTGCTGAAGAGATCCGGGAGATCGAGCCCTTCTGCCAAGGCATCGCCGGAGTGCATGTAGGATGCACCGGCATCATCGACTTCCGCGGCGCCACCGAGAAGATGGCCGAGCTCGCCCTGGCGCTTCAGCCATTGAGCCGGGTAGCGCTGGGTGAGACCTTCGAGGGAATCGCGTCTTCCGATAACGGCTCACAGGTGCGCACGAGCAAGGGCACCTACCGAACGCGGTACGCGATCTTCTGCGGCGGCCTGCAGAGCGATCGGCTGGCCAAGGCCGATGGCGCCGAGGTGAAGGAGCGCATCGTCGGCTTCCGTGGCGACTACTACGAGCTCACCGCGCAAGGAAAGCACAAGGTCAAGCACCTCATCTACCCCGTGCCTGACCCGCGATTCCCCTTCCTGGGCGTTCACTTCACCCGCATGACCGACGGAAGCATCGAATGCGGGCCCAACGCCGTGTTCACCTTCAAGCGCGAGGGCTACGGCAAGACCGATTTCGACCTGGGCGATACTGTGGATGCCCTCACCTACGGAGGCACATGGAAGCTCTTCTTCCGCAACATGGGCTATGGCATCAATGAGTATCGGCGGGCCTTCAGCAAGCGGTTGTTCCTGAAGACGCTGCGCCGGCTGATTCCCTCCCTGACCATGGAGGACATCGAACCGGGCCGGGCGGGCGTCCGCGCCATGCTGCTGGGCACCGATGGCAACATGGTCGACGATTTCCGTATCGAAAGGAAAGGCCATCACATCCATGTGCTCAACGCGCCCTCGCCGGCGGCCACGGCAGCGCTGGCCATTGGTGGCCACATCGTCGATCTCGCAGCGAAAGAGTGGAGCCTGAGCGAGGTTTAAGCGATCCGGAATTGCTCCGTCACCTCGCGCCAGTTCCAGAGGAAGTAGCCCATGAGGCGGTCGATGCGCTTCGAGACGATCGGATGCGGGGCGCGTACCTCGCGGTAATACGCTTCTTGGAATCGGTACAGGTCGTACTCGAGGAAGAGGCCGCGCGTCATGGCGTACACCGCATTGGTGCTCGGCGCGTTGAGCCGTTCCATGCGCGAGCGCACGCCACGCACCTCCTGTTCCAGCTCAGCGCAATTGACGCCGAGCGCCTGCGCGAACTTCGAGAGTGAGAGGCTGCGGATGCGCTTATCCAAGCCGCCTTCCAGCACGCGGTCCATCTCCATGAGGTTGGCCGCGAACACGATCAGCAGGAAGCGACCATCATCCTCCGCGGTCATTCCCGGCTGCTCGATGAATTCGGGAGCCTCGTTCAGTTCGGCCACCACCACGGGGAAGCCCTCGGAGCACATCTCCAGCACCGTGTTCACGAACACATTGGCCAGCTTGTCCTCGGTGATCTTCTTCTTGCCGAATAGGGTGGAGATCATGCGCGCTTAGTTCCTGCGAAGTTCCCCTGAACCGCAACGCGCGCGCCGGCGGTAGCTTCGTGCGATTTCAACAAGGTTATCCACCCGTCATGATGAAGGATCTCGTGCATGAGTACGTGAGCTACGGCCATTGGGCCACCGCGCGATTCGTCGATCGCCTGATGCGCGAGGGCGATGCGGTGCTCGATGCGCCCACCCTGAGCAGTTTCCCCACTTTGCGCAAGACCGTGCTGCACATACGCGATGCGGAGAACGCATGGACCTGCAGGCTGCTCGGCGAGGCGCAGTCATGGCCAGCGGATCCGAGCACCGCGCTCTCGAGCGTGATGCCCTTCTGTGATCGGTTCGTTGAAACGGTGAAGGCGATGGATGAGGAAGGCCTGCGTCGCTCCCATGCATACAAGGACCTCAAGGGCAATGCGCACAGCTCCGCGGCGTGGCGCATGATCCTGCACTGCGTCAACCACGGCACGCAGCATCGCGGGCAGCTCATCACCATGATGCGCGCCTTGGGGTTGGAGGATGTGCCGGCCAACGACCTCATCGTGTTCCAGCGGCTGCAACGGCTGATGTGAGCGCGATTACTCCGGTATCGCCTGCCCGCCCAGTTTCACGGGTTCGCCGAGGAAATGGGGCTCCGCGCCGATCAGGAATTCCCAGGACATCTTCAGGCGGGCCGCTTTCTCCCGGAGCATGCCCAGCGTGCCTCCATAGCTCGTTCCCGCGTTGAGCGCGACAGCATCGATCCCGAAGTGCCTGGCGATGCACACGGCGCGCTCGTTGTGCGAGCGCTGGCTTACGATGACCAGATCGCGCGCGCCGAACACCTTGCGTGCGCGCACCACCGAGTCGAAGGTGTCGAAGCCCGCGTAATCCAGCGTGATGCGCGTGCTGTCGACACCGGCGGCGACTAACGCGGCCCGCATGGCCATCGGCTCGTTGTAGTCGCGCCGCCCGTTGTCGCCGCTCACGAGCACATGCTCGGCCTTGCCCGCGAGGAAGAGCGCCGATGCCGCCTCGATGCGACGGCGGAACCACGGGTTCACGCGCCCGTCGCGGAGCGTGGGCGAGGTGCCGAGCACGAGCGCTACATGCCGTGGGGGCAAGGTCTGTGAGGCCTCGTGCAGGTAAGGCGCGGAAACGCGGTGCACGCGCCGATCGATCAGCAGCACGGCCGTGACAAGAGGCACCGCGATGAGCATTGGCCATCGCAGGAGGCGCCAGCGCATCAGGGAGAGGAGCCGTCTCATGGCCTCAGGGCATCACCCGACCCATGAGGTCCACACCGATGTAGTTATGCGGCGTGAGCGCGTGGAGCCTGGCCTTCACCTCCGCGTCCACATCCAGCGCGTCGATGAAACGGCTCATGTCCTCGGCCGTGATGCGCTCTTTGCCGCGCGTGAGGTCCTTCAGTTTCTCATAGGGCTGGTCGAAGCCCGCCCGGCGCAGGATGGTCTGGATGCCTTCGGCGATCACCGGCCATTGCGCTTCGAGGTCACGATGCAGCGCGGCTTCATTGAGGAGCAGTTTGCCGAGCCCTTTCTCCACGGAATGGACGGCCAGCATGGTATGCGCCATGGGCACCCCGATGTTCCGCGTGACGGTGCTGTCGGTCAGATCGCGCTGCAAACGGCTCACGGGCAGCTTCTCGCTGAGGAAGACGAGCATCGCGTTGGCCACGCCCAGGTTCCCCTCCGCGTTCTCGAAGTCGATCGGGTTCACTTTGTGGGGCATGGCGCTGCTGCCGATCTCGCCCTTCTTGATGCGCTGCCGGAAGTAATCGATGCTGATGTAGTGCCAGATGTCGCGGCAGAGGTCCACGAGGATCGTGTTCACGCGACGGAACGCGTCGAAGAGCGCCGCGAGGTTGTCGTAGTGATCGATCTGCGTGGTGAACTGCTGGCGCTTCAAGCCGAGCTTCTCATGGAGGAATCGGTCCGCGAGCTTGATCCAGTCGAACTCGGGATAAGCAGCCAGATGCGCGTTGAAGTTGCCGGTGGCCCCGCCGAATTTGCCGGTGAAGGGCACCTCGCGCAGCAGCTTCAGTTGCTGATCGAGCCGCTCCACGAATACCTGCACCTCTTTGCCGAGGCGGGTGGGGGAGGCCGGCTGCCCGTGCGTGCGCGCGAGCATGGGCACCTGGGCCCATTCGAGCGCGAGGCCATGCAGGCGATCGCGCAGGCCGATCATGGCGGGCAGGTAGGACTCGTGCACGAAATCCTTGATCAGCAGCGGGAGCGCCGTGTTGTTGATGTCCTGGCTGGTGAGCGCGAAATGCACGAATTCCTTCTGCCGCGCCAGGCCCGCTTCCTCCAACCGGTCCTTCAGGAAATACTCCACGGCCTTCACGTCGTGGTTCGTCACCTTCTCGATGTCCTTGATGCGCTGGGCGTCACTGGTGCTCAGCTGGTCGATGCGGTCCCTGATGCCGCGAAGGCCATGGAGGTCCGTGCCGGCCAGCTCGGGCAGGGGAATCTCGCAGAGGAAGGCGAAATAGTCCAGCTCCACCCGCAGCCGGTAGCGGATCAGGGCATGCTCGCTGAACCAGCGGGCCAGATCGCGGGTGCGGTCGCGATAACGGCCATCGATGGGGGAGATGGCGGTGAGGGCATCGAGGTCCATGTGGGCACGAAGGTACACGGCGCCTCCCGGGTGGTAGGTGGCGATGAGCGTGGCGTTTGGCACTTTTGCCGGATGCGTTTCGGACGGGATGTCGCTTCCGGTGCGTCCGGGTTCTTCCGCGCCTTCGGCTTCTGCTGGCGCCATGGCCTCTGGTGGATGTTCGGGGTGCCCGTGCTGCTGTGGGTGGCGCTGGCCTTCGGGCTGTACCATGCCATGGATGCGCTGGTGGACCAGGTGGGCTTGTGGGCGGCCGGCTACCTGGAGATACCCGTGGATGCCGCGGAGCAGAGCTGGTGGGCCGATGTGAAAGGCTGGCTGAATGGCGCGCGCGAACTGCTCATGGCCTTGATTCTGAAGCTCGCCATCGGGTACCTGCTGTTCGTGGCGAACAAGTACATCGTGCTGGTGCTGCTCTCGCCCTTGCTCGCGTACGCCAGCGAGCGCGCCGAGGAGGTCCTCACCGGGCGTGAGTTCCCCTTCAGCATGGGGCAATTGCTGAAGGACGCGCTGCGCGGGGCCTTGATTGCGATCCGAAACGGCTTCGCGGAGCTGGCCGTGTCATTCTTGATCTGGGTGCTCACGCTGCTGGTGCCCTTGATCAGCCCGATCAGCTTCGTGCTGCTCTTCGCGGTATCGGCGTATTTCTACGGCTTCAGCATGTTCGATTACGTCTATGAGCGTCGTCGCATGCGCATCCGGGAGACCACCCGCGCCATGAACCAGCGCTTGGGTGCCGTGCTGGCGAATGGGGCGCTCTTCAGCCTGCTCATGAAGCTGCCGCTCATCGGCATCATGCTCGCACCGGCCATGGCCAGTGTGGGCGCGGTGATCAGCACGGTTGAATCGGAGCGGGACCGTTGAATGCAAGAGCGGCGACCCGGAGGTCGCCGCTCGATGATCCCGTTCGCCGGACGGTCTTACTTCTTCGCAGGCTTCACGCCCTTCACCGGTGCGGGCTCAACAGGAGCCGGCACCTCGGCCTTCACCTCTTCCACGGGCTTGCGCTCCACGAGCGTCATCTCGTTCACCAGATGGCCGGCGCCAGCGAGCTTGTCGATGCACCACAGCACGTAACGGATATCGACGCTGATCGTGCGCTGCAGTTCGGGCTCGAAGGCGATGTCGCCGCTCATGGCTTCCCAGTTGCCATCGAAAGCGATGCCGATGAGCTCGCCATTGCCGTTGATCACGGGGCTGCCGCTATTACCGCCGGTGATGTCGTTGTTGCTGATGAAGCAGGTGATCAGATCGCCCTTCTCATCGGCATAGCGGCCGAAGTCCTTCTTCAGCAGCAGCTCTTTCTCGCGCGACGGCACGATGAACTCGTCGTTGGTCGGGTCTTCCTTCTCGAGGATGCCGCGGTAGGTGGTCACGTAGTCGTAGTGCATGGCATCGCCCGGCACGTAGCTGCCCACGGTGCCGTAGGTGAGGCGCATGGTGCTGTTGGCATTCGGGTACCAGCTCTTGTTGGGTTCGCGCTCGCGCATGGCGGCCACCATCAGGCGGTAGCCCTTGTCCAGGTCGCTCTGGCTGGCATCCACCGCCGGGCCGATGATGTTGCGCCAGTGGTTGAGGCAGCTCTCGGAGGCTTGGAAGCCGAGGTCCTTCTGCAGGGCCTTCAGGTTCGGCTTGGCCAGGAAGGCATCGAGCTTCTTCTTGTCGGTGAGCATGCTGGTGGCGAAGACGGCATGCGCCCAGGCCTCGGTGCTGCCCTTGTACTTCTTCTCGATGGTGCTCATCACGGAGGGCTGCAGGTCGCGGTCCACATCGTTATGGAGCATCTCGAACATGGCCGCCGTGATCTTCTCATCGGTGGTGGGGTTGTAGTCCTTCCAGAACTCTTCGGCGGCGGCCTGCACGCGGGCCACCTGGGCGGCCACCTTGGCGGCATCCTTCGGATCGGTCTCAAGCTGCATCTTCAGGCCGTACATGCGGAAGCCCAGGATGATCATCTCGCTGCCGAAGGCGGCCTCCTGCATGTAGGTGCTGGCCTTCTCCCATTTCGCGCGCTCGGTATAGCCGCGATCCAATAAGCTGATGATCTCGCCGTACTTCTGTTTCCGGCCGGCATCGGCGTTCACCCAGGCCATGAGCTCATCCTCCTGCTTCTTCTTCTTGTCGTATACGTGGAGGCGCTTGAGGCCGCGCTGCTGGCCGATGAAGTACTTCCAGTAGTTGCTCACCTGGGCGTACTTGCTGGCGTACTTGATCCGCACCTCGTCGCTGGCGTCCATGTCCTGCTTCATCAGCTCGAGCTTGCGGCCGCGGATCTTCACGCGGCTGGGCTGCTCGATGTCGAGGGCCAGCTTCACACCCTGGCTGCTCAGGAAGCGGTCGGTGCTGCCGGGGTAGCCCATCACCATGGCGAAGTCGCCCTCCTTCACACCGGCGATGCTCACCGGGAAGTGCCACTTGGGCTTGAAGGGGATGTTGGCATCGCTGGGGTCGGCGGGTTCGCCATCGGGACCGGCGTACACGCGGAACATGCAGAAGTCGCCGGTGTGGCGCGGCCACATCCAGTTGTCGGTATCGCCGCCGAATTTGCCGATGGCGCTCGGGGGCACGCCCACCAGACGCACATCGCGGTAGGTCTTGTACACGAAGAGGTAGAACTCGTTGCCCTCGAACATCACCTTGAAGTCCGCGCTCAGGCCGTTCTCCTTGCCCACGGCGCTCTTCAGCTTGCCAGCGATCTCCTGGATCTTCTCGTTGCGCGCGTCCTCGCTCATGCCGTCGTTGAGTTCGGCCATCACCTGCGCGGTCACATCATCGATGCGCTGCAGGAAGCTCACGTTGAAGCCGGCGGGCAGCTCGTCCTTGCGGGTCTTGGCCCAGAAGCCGTCGGTGAGGTAGTCGTGCTCCACGCTGCTCAGGCCCTGCACGGCATCATATCCGCAGTGGTGGTTCGTGAGGAAAAGGCCCTCGGCGCTCACCATCTCGCCGCTGCAGAAGCCGCCGCCCAGGCGCACCACGGCATCCTTGATACCGCTGCGGTTGATGTCGTAGATATCCTCCGCCGTGAGCTTGAAGCCGAGTCGCTGCATCTCGGCCTCGTTGATCTGCTTGAGCTTGGTGAGCAGCCACATGCCTTCGTGGGCGGTGGCGCCAAGGGTCATCGCTGCGGCGATGAACAGGGATAAGAGCTTCTTCATGATGAGGGTTGTTCGAGTACGTTCTGGTCGGAAAGGCCTTCGAGGGGCGCCAAATGTAGGCGCTGCGCTTATCCGGGACGGACCGTTGAGGGACCAACGGCGCTCGCGGTGACGGGATCAGCGTTCAGCGGGCACGGGCTTCCATGCCACGGGCAGGAGCAGGGTCTCCAGTTCCGAAACCAGCTCTTTGAATGCTGGCGGCTGCCCCACGCGCGCGAGCACCTTCTTGTCCTTGCCGTCGGCCACGATCCGCAGCTGGGTGCTGGGCAGGTCGGTCACGTCAGCGTCGTACTTGTCTTCCATGCCGAAGAAGCCGTGCTTCTCGGCCAGGCGCACGATGATGCCGAGCGAATCGGTGCCGATGCGGGAGCTGTGCGGTCCCATCTTCTCCACGTGGGCGCGGCCTTCGTAGGTGGCGTAGCCGGAGCGGTACACCGCCAGGCGATAGGCCTTGCAGGTGCCGAAGCACGGTGTGCGTTCGAGGCTCAGGACCAGGGAATCGGACCGATTGGGGCCGCCGTAGCGCGACATCACGGTCTGCGGCTTCGATTCGCCGGCGGATTCGTTGGAGGCGGCCTCACGCTGGCCGGAGCAGGCGAGGAATACAACAACGAAGGCCGGAAGGATCAGGAGCTTGTGCATGGTGTCGTTCTTCACTGCGGATCCCGTGCCAGCCGCCCTGCCGTGGCCATCAGCGGCGGCGGGTCTGCTGCTGCTGTTTCTGCATGTCCTCCAGGCGCTGCTGCCACTTGCTCTTCTTTTTCGGAGAGCGCATGTTCAGCTCCAGCTTCGCGCGGATCTTCTGCTCATCCACGAACCAGCTCTTCAGCACGGTCATCTGCGCGATGCTGATCAGGTTGGCCAGCAGGTAGTAGTAGCTGAGGCCGGCGCTGTAATTGTTCAGGAAGAACAGCATCATGATCGGGAAGAGGTAGATCATGAGCTTCATGCTCGGCATGCCCTGCTGCGTGGGCATATGCTTCTGGTTGATCACCGAGTAGATGATGGTGCTGGCCGCCATGAGCAGCGTGAAGAGGCTCACATGGTCACCGTAGCCGAAGGGCACGCTGAAGGGCAGGTCCAGGATGCTGTCGTAGCTGCTCAGGTCGTCGGCCCAGAGGAACTTCTCCTGGCGCAGCTCGATGCTGGCCGGGAAGAAGCGGAACATGGCGTACAGGATCGGCATCTGGATCAGCATGGGCACGCAACCACTCGCCGGGTTCACGCCCGCCTTGCGGTACAGGTCCATGGTGGCCTGCTGCTTCTTCAGCGCATCGCCGTCCTTGTGCTTCTCGTTGATGGCGTCCATCTCGGGCTTCAGCACCCGCATCTTGGCGCTCGCCACCAGGTTCTTGTAGGTGAGCGGCATCAAGAGCAGCTTGATCACGATGGTGAGCACTAGGATGATGATGCCGTAGCTCCAGCCCCAGCCGTCGAGCCAGTTGAAGATGGGGATCACCAGCCACTGGTTCATCCATCCGAAGATCCCCCAGCCCAGGTCGATGATCTTCTGGAACTGCGGGATCTCCGTGCGGCGCAGGGTGCCGTAGTGGTTCGGGCCGAGGTAATACCGCATGGCGACGGCCGGGTCGGCATCGCGGCCCTTCTCGAACAGGAGCTTCGCGGTGTAGTGCTTGGTGTGCGTGGTGTCGTCCAGCGGGCTCACGGCGATCTCGCTGCCGTTGCTGCTGAAGCCCTCCTCGCTGACCATGGCCACGGTGAAGAAGTCCTGCTTGAAGGCCACCCAGTTCGTGCGGCCCTGGAGCTTCTTGTCCTCGGCCTTGGTCTCGCCGATGTAATTGCGGTCGTCGTTGAAGTACTTGTAGTACACGCCGCATTTCTGGAGCTCGCTCGGCAGGTGCTTCTCGTTGTTCAGGCCGGCGATCTCCCAGCGGAAGAGCAGGTTGCGCGGGTCCACCTCGCCTTTCATGCCCACGAATTCCATGGTGGTGTGCATGAAATAGGTCGCGCTGTCGAGGCGGTAGGTGATGCGCAAGGCTTTGCCTGCGTCGCCGGTGCGGGCGGTCAGGGCCACGGCATCCTCACCGATCTTCTCGGCGGTGAAGAAGAGGTCCTTGGTGCTCACATCCGTGCCGCCGGTGATGAACTTCAGCTCGTAGAGGCCGGAATCGGGGTCGGCGAGCAGGAGCGGCTGCTGGTGGTAGGTGCGGTAATCCTTGAGCAGCATCACCGTGGGGCGGGCCCCTTGCGTGCTGAAGCTCACCTGCATGCGCTCATTGGCGATGGTGACCTCCTGGGCTTCGCCTTGCGCGGCAGGAGAGAAGGCGCCGAAGCGGTTCCGCAGGTTCGCGGCCTGCAGGCTGTCGATCAGGGCCTGGTCCTCAGGGGAACTAGTGCTGTCTGGAAGCTGGATCGGCTCGGGTGCCACTAGGGCTGCCTCGGCCTTGGCTTTCGCCTCTGCTTCCTGGGCGTATTGCTCCGCGGTGACGGTTGCCAGGCTGTCGGCGGTGCGCTGGGCGCGGGCACGCTCCTCCTCGCTCGGCATGGTCCACAGGGTGTAGCCGAAGAGGATCCCGACGATCAGGATGATGCCGATGACTGAATTACGGTCCATGAGAGGGGCGGCGAAGATAGCCGGAGTGACCATGCGGCCATGGGTGCCGCGCACCAGACCGCGCCACGTACGGCTAGGCTTTCATTCAGCTAGCCCTCCATGTGTCGGCCTCAGCACTCCATGAAACCATGGCCACATGAACTCCATGGCCACATGAACCCCATGGCCACATGAACCCCATGGCCACATGAACCCATGGCCACATGGAACTCATGACCCTACGCCTCCGCCTTCGCCTCGGACTTCACCCCCTGCTTCATGGCCGCCTTCACGAAACCGATGAACAGCGGATGCGGCTTGGCCACGGTGCTGCGGTATTCCGGGTGGAATTGCACGCCGATGAACCACGGGTGATCCTTCACCTCCACGATCTCCACCAATTTGCCCTGCGGATTGATGCCCGTGGCCGACATGCCGGCCTTCTCATACGCCTTCAGGTAGGCGTTGCTGAACTCGTAGCGGTGCCGGTGGCGCTCGCTGATGTCGCGCTTGCCGTAGACCTTCTTCGCCATGCTGCCGTCCTCGAGCTTGCATGGGTAAGCGCCCAGGCGCATGGTGCCGCCCTTGTTCTCGATCGCCTTCTGCTCCTCCATCATGGCGATCACCGGATGCGTGGTGTCGGCATTCATCTCGGTGCTGTTGGCATCGGCGTAGCCCAGCACGTTGCGGCCGAACTCGATCACCGCGCACTGCATGCCCAGGCAGATGCCCAGGAAGGGGATGTGGTTCTCCCGGGCGTATTTGATCGCCTCGATCTTGCCCTCGATGCCGCGGTGGCCGAAGCCCGGCGCCACCAGAATTCCGGCGAGACCGCCCAGGTGCTTCGCCACGTTCTTGGCCGTGAGCTTCTCGCTGTGCACCCACTTGATGTGCACCTTCTGCTCGTTGGCCGCGCCCGCATGCTCCAGCGCCTCCTTGATGCTCTTATAGGCGTCCTTCAGCTCCACGTACTTGCCCACCAGGCCGATGTGCACCTCGCCCGTCGGCTCCTTGTAGCGGCGCAGGAAGTCCTTCCACGCGTCGAGGTCGGCATCGGGGAAGGTGTTGATGCCCAGCTTGCGCAGCACCACCTCGTCCAGCCGCTCCTCCTGCATCATCAGCGGCACGTCGTAGATGGTCTCGGCGTCGCGGCTCTCGATCACGGCTTCCGCATCCACGTTGCAGAAGAGCGCGATCTTCTCCTTCATGCCCTTGAGCATGGGGTGCTCGGTGCGGCATACGAGCACATCGGGCTGGACGCCCAGGCTCAGCAGCTCTTTCACGCTGTGCTGCGTGGGTTTGGTCTTCAGCTCGCCGGTGGTGCCCAGGTAGGGCAGCAGCGTAAGGTGGATCGTGAGGCAGTCCTTGCCCTTGGCCCACTTCAGCTGGCGCATGGCCTCCACGTACGGCAGGCTCTCGATGTCGCCCACGGTGCCGCCCACTTCGGTGATCACGAAGTCGTAGATGCCTTTGCGACCCAGCGCCTGGATGTGCGCCTTGATCTCGTCGGTGATGTGCGGGATCACCTGCACGGTCTTGCCCAGGTATTCGCCCCGGCGCTCCTTGCTGATGACGTTCTGGTAGATGCGACCGGTGGTGACGTTGTTGGCCTTGCTGGTGGGCACATCGAGGAAGCGCTCGTAGTGGCCCAGGTCCAGGTCGGTCTCGGCGCCGTCCTCCGTCACGAAGCACTCGCCGTGCTCGTATGGATTGAGCGTGCCGGGGTCGACGTTGATGTAGGGATCAAGCTTCTGGATCGTGACGGTGAAGCCGCGCGCCTGCAGCAGTTTGGCCAGGCTGGCGCTGATGATGCCTTTGCCGAGGCTGCTGGTCACCCCGCCGGTGACGAAAATGTACTTGGTGGAACCCGTCATCGCTGATGGAAAGGGCTCGTGGGGGAGCCGCGATCACGGGGTGTAAAGGTAAGCGCTTGGGTTGAAGGTTGAGCGGGTTGAGGGTTGGCGGATGCTCAAGCTTCTACCGGCGGCCCTGGAATCGGGTTGACAATTCCCGAGCAGGGGGTCATGCTCGATCAGTCTGGGCTTTCCTCCCTGACAACGGACAACCGACCCCTGACGACGGACAACCGACCCCTGACCCCTGACAACTGACAACTAGAACCGATAGCTGATGCCTGCGCTGGGCAGCAGGGGCAGCTGGTTCACCCGATCGAAGCGCACCCGGTCGAAGTAGAAGATGTTCTGGCGATCAAGCGCGTTGGTCACGCTCAGGTCCAGCTCCAGGCTCCGGTGCTCATCGAAGCGCCAGGTCTTGGTGAGGCCGAGGTCCACGCGCGAGTAGGCGGGAAGCCGTCCCTTGTTCAAGTCGGCGAAGATGATCGAGAGGTCGGCGTTGCTCGTGGCGTAGTTGGTGTTGATGTCCCCGTTGAAGGGCACCGAGCCGTAGAAGCCCTGGGTCTGCGTGAAGGGGAAACCGCTGCCGTAGTTCCAGCGGGCGTTCACCTTCCAGGCGTCGAACTTGCCGAAGGAATAGCTGGCCACCAGGTTGAGGTTGTGGCGCCGGTCCCAGATGGGGTTGTACTCCTGCACGCCGTCGAAGCGGTCCACATAGGTGTAGCTGTACACGCCCCAGAGGTAGAGTTGGTCCTTCTCGTACTTCAATTGCAGGTCGGCTCCGTAGGCGTAGCCCGTCTCCACGATGTAGTCCTTCTTCAGCTGGTCAGGCTTGTCGGCGAACTCCGGCGTGTCGTTGAAGTACTTGTTGCGGTTCAGGTTGGTCACCTGGCGGAAGTCCTTGAGGTACACCTCGAAGTTCACGGTGAACTCGCGCGAGAGGTCGTGCTCGATGCCGGCCACGTAATGGTTGGCGCGCTGCAGCGGATCCTTCACCTCTCGGGTGCTGCCGTCGCGCAGGGTCATGGTGCGCGGCAGGTCCTCGGGCGAGGCCAGGAAGCCGTAGAAGAGGTTCACCACGTCGCGGTCGTTGTTGGCCGCCACCAGGTTCTGGCTGTACCGGCCAGCCGCCAGCTTGAAGCGCAGGTTGTCGCTGATGTTCCACTTGAAGCCGAAGCGCGGCTCGATGTTGGGCACCGAGAGCGAGGCGTAGTAGTGCAGCCGCAGGCCCGGGTCGATCACGAAGCGCTTGCTGTAGCGGGCGTTCGCCGGCGCCTTGCCGACATTGATGCGGTAGTTGAAGTATCCCGCGATCTCCGATGTGTTCTGCGTCTGCTGGTACTGCCGGCCCAGGCTGTTGAAGAACGAGAAGTCCGTGCGGAAGCCCAGGACCTCCACGCCGTAGCGGGCCTCGTTGTCGCCCATGAAGTACTTGAAGTTCAGGCCGCCGTTGAAGCTGTTGATCTGGCTCGTTCGCGGGTCGAGGGCGCCTTCGATCAGCTCGAGCTTGTAGCTGCTGTACGAGAACACGCCATCGATCAGCACGGCGCTGCCCGAGGGCACCAGCACGAAGTTGGTGCCCGCGCCGAAGTTGTTCCAGCTGAGGTCGCTCACGCCCTTGTAGCTCACCCCGTCGGTGAAGTTGAAGCCGAAGAGGTTGAACTTGCTGCCATTGGCGCCATTGAAGCTCAGCTTGCCGTAGGCGTCGGTGAACTTGAAGGGCAGGCCCGTGCTGTCCACATAGTCGTAGAACACCTTGCTCGATTGGTCCAAGTAGCTGTGCCGGAAGTTCAGCAGGAAGGACGACGATCCGCCGCCGGGTACCTGCTCCTTCTTCAACGGGCCTTCCAGCATGGCCTTCGCCGCGAAGGTGCTGGCCGAGACGCGTCCGCCCAGGCGTGTCTTGTTGCCGTCGCGGGTGGTCACGTCCATCACGCTGCTGATGCGGCCGCCGTATTCGGCGTTGAAGCCCGCGGTGTACACATCGGCATTGCGGATGATGTCGTTGTCGAGCACGCTGAAGAGGCCGATGCTGTGGAAGGGGTTGTAGATCACCATGCCGTCCATCATCACCTTGTTCATGATCGGCGAGCCGCCGCGCACGTAGAGCTGTCCGCCCTGGTCACCCGTGAAGATCACGCCCGGCACCACCTGCAGGTATTGCGCGAGGTCAGCCTCTCCACCCACCGCGGGCAGCCGCTTGATCTGCTTCGGGGTGAGCTTGGTCACGCTCATGCGCACCTGGCTCTGCATCTCCTGCTTCTCGCCGGTCACTTCGAAGGTGGGCAGCTGCGTGGCCGCCTTCACCAAATAGAGCTTCTCGGTGATGATCTGGTTGGCCTTCACGCTCACGGGCTTCTCCAGGGTCTCGAAGCCCAGGGCGCTCACCGTCAGGGTCTGCGTACCGGAGGGGACCTTGGTGATGGAGAAGTAGCCGTTCACATCGGTGGCGGCCCCGATCGTGGTCCCTTTGAGCACCACGTTGGTGAAGATCACCGGCTCCCCGTTCGATTGGTCGTACACGAAGCCGCGGATGGTGCCGGTCTGCGCCATGGCCCAGCTGGCCAATAAGGTGAAAACGGCTACGAGGCCGGACTTGAGGATGGTTCGCGTCATGAGAGCTCCTTGCAAGCGTTAAAGCCCGATCGGGTCGGAAGGCGGCTAAGGTAGAAGTTGAGCCTTTGGCCCTCGGCCCGAAGGATGAACGGCCCGAGCCGATGGCTGGAAGGTGGGCGCCGGTGGCTGCGCTAGCTCATCACCTTCGCCAGCAGCTCGCGCAGCAGCTCGCCTTGGTCGCCGCCATCGCCGCCGAGTCCCTTGCTACGCAGGTCGCATTGGCGCAGGTGCCGTTGGATCTCGGCCAGCTTGGGCAGCGGGTAGTTGCGCGCCTGGGCCACGTAGTCCTTCACGAAATAGGGGTTCACCTTCAGCGCGGCGGCCAATTCCTGCTGGCTGCCGCCCGACGAGGCGTGCACCATGGCCAGCTTGTTGAAGTAGGTGTTCAGGAAGCCGAGGGTCACCACCAGCGGGTTATCCTTGGGGTCGGCGGCGAAATGCTGCGCGATGCGCTGGGCCTTGGCCGCGTTGCGCGTGCCGATGGCGTTCTGCAGCTCGAAGATGTTGTACTCTTTGCTGATGCCCACGAAGCGCTGGATCACATCGCTGCTGATGGCGTCGCCTTCTTCGGTCACCAGGCAGAGCTTCTCCACTTCCTTCACGGCCTTGGCCAGATCGCTGCCCAGGTGACTGGCGAGCAACTGGGCCTCTGCGGCGCCCAGTTTGCGCTTCTGCCCCTTGGCGAAGCCGATGAGCACCTCGGGGAGCTTGTCGTCGCGCACCTTGTCGCTCGTGAACACCAGGCCGCCGCCCTTCTGCGCGGTCTTCAGGATGGCCTTGCGTCCGTCGATCTTCTTGTGCTTGTAGCAGAGCACCAGCACCGTGGTGGGCGTGGGCTTGGCCAGATAGGACTCGAGCTTCTCCACCTGGTCGATGCGCCAGGCCTGCAGCTCGCGCACGATCACCAGCTGCCGCTCGGCCATCATGGGGAAGCGCAAGCAGATGTCCTTCACCTGGTCGGGGTCGGTGTCGCGCGCGTAGAGGATGGTCTGGTTGAAGTCGCGCTCATGCTCCTGCAGCGCGAGCCGCTCGATCTCCTCGGCGATGCGGTCTATGAAGAAGGCCTCCTCGCCATGCAGCACGTACACCGGCCTGAACTTCCCGGCGCGCAGGTCGAGCATCGCCTTCTTGTACTCATCGGTGGTGCTGGCGGCCATGGGGTATGGTTGTCAGTTGTCGGTTCTGAGTTGTCCGTCGTGCTGAAGGGTCCAGCCCGACAACTGACAACGGACAACCACGGCGTGACTCATTCGAAACGCAGATGCTTCACCGACTGTCCGTTGTTGATGATCTCGCGCAGGCTCTCGATGCCCACGCGCACATGCGTCTCCACGAAGCCGCTGGTCACCTTGGCATCGCTGGCGCTGGTCTTCACGCCCCAGGGCACCATGGGCTGGTCGCTCACGAGCAGCAGCGCTCCGGTGGGGATCTCGTTGGCGAAGCCGGTCATGAAGAGCGTGGCCGTCTCCATATCGATGCCCATGGCGCGCAGCAGGCGCAGCCGTTCCTTGAATTCCTCGTCGTGCTCCCACACGCGGCGGTTGGTGGTGTACACCGTGCCGCTCCAGTAGTCGAGCTCCATGTCGCGGATCACGTGGCTCACGGCGCGGTGGATCATGAAGCTGGGCAGGGCCGGCAGCTCCGGCGGGAAGTAGTCGTTGCTAGTACCCTCCCCACGGATGGCCGCGATGGGGAGGATCAGGTCGCCGAGCTGGTTCTTCTTCTTCAGCCCTCCGCACTTGCCCAGGAAGAGCACGGCCTCGGGCTGGATCGCGCTGAGCAGGTCCATGAGCGTGGCGGCGTTGGGGCTGCCCATGCCGAAGTTGATCATGACCATGTCCTCGGCCACGGCCACCTTCATCGCCTTGCCTTCCACGGGTACGGTGGCGCCGGTGAGGTTGCAGAAGATGTCGACGTAGTTGTCGAAGTTGGTCAGGAGGATGTGTCGCTTGAAGCCATCCAAGGGCAGCCCGGTGTAACGGGGCAGCCAATTGTCCACGATCTCTTTCTTGCTGCGCACTTTTGCGTGATGGGTGATACCGGCATGCCTGCATTGGCGCTGCCCGACCACGGGGTCAAAACTAGGCACGCCCCGGCTGGTTGGCAGGTCTTCGACCCGATCCGTCGCCAGTGGGTGGCGCTGCTGCCCGAGGAGTGGGTGCGCCAGCATTTCATCGGCTTCCTGGTCAACGACCGCGGCTGCCCGGCATCGCTGCTGGAGGTGGAGCGCCCCTTGGTGCTCAACAGCCTCTCGAAACGAGCCGATATCGTGGTGAATGCCGCCGATGGCCGCCCCGTGGCCCTGGTCGAATGCAAGGCTCCCTCGGTGCGGATCGACCAATCGACCTTCGAGCAGGCGGCGCGCTACAACCTCGTGTTCAAGGTCGGATTCCTGATCGTGACGAACGGCCTCCAGCACTACTGCTGCCGGGTCGATCATGTCACCGGCCGCGTGGAATTCCTTGTTGACATCCCCGATCACGCGCTGCTTTCGGCCCGGTGACGCCCTCTACTTTTACTGCATGAATACCCGTATCGGGCTCCTCTCCCTGGCGCTTGCCGCCACCTTCACGTTGAACGCGCAATCGGTGAAGCGCGACAAGCTCGATTTCCACTTGCGCCATTTCCTCGCGCAGGCCCATGCGCCGGGTTCGATGATGAACCTCTACATCCACGGCCCTGAGGCCGCCGTGGCCGATGCTGTGCGTGCCAACGGAGGCGTGGTGAAGCGCACGCGCGTGGGCCTCGTGAGCGCGTACATGCCCGTGGATCGCGTGCAGGCGCTCGCGGCATCGCCCGCCGTGCATCGCTTCGAGTTCAGCCTCGACCCGGGCGTGCTGCTGTGCGACTCCATGCGCGTGAAGGCGCACGTGAACGAGGTGCATGCGGGCCTTGCGCCCCTGCCGCAGGCCTACGACGGCGCCGGCGTGGTCATCGGCTTCATCGATTCGGGCCTCGACGTGAACCACCCCGACCTGCGCACCTCCGACGACCATTCGCGTGTGGCCTATTACTGGGACCAAGGACTCTCGGGTTCCGGTGCGCCACCCGAGTACGGCTATGGCCGCGAATGGGACAATGCGCAGATCGAGGCCGGGCAGCTCGGCTCCACTGATGGCGATGCCCACGGCACCACCGTCACCGCCTGCGCCACCAGCAACGGACTGGCGAACGGCAGGCACAAGGGCGTAGCGCCCGAAGCCGACATCATCGTGGTGAAGTATTCCGGCAACGGCGACTTCCGAGCGAACGTGGCCGACGCCGCCGAGTACATCTATCAGCGCGCGCTGGCCATGGGCAAGCCTGCTGTGGTGAACGCCAGCCTGGGCACCTACGCCGGATCTCACGATGGGCTCGATGCATCGGCGCTCTTCATCAACGATATGCTCGATGAGCGGCCGGGCCGCGCCTTCGTGTGCGCGGGTGGCAACTATGGCCAAGCACCGCCGATCCACGTGCGCCTCGATGCGGGTGCCGATACCGTCTTCACCTGGTTCAGCACGAATGCCTTCGCTGCACCATACAATCTCTTTCCCTTCCCGAACGTCTTCTTCGAGGCCTGGGCCGACCTGGATGATTTCCAGAACGCGCGGTACGCCATCGGCGCGGATCAGACCTCGCCCGGCTATGCCTTCCGTGGTCGCACGGGCTTCCATGATATCGCGGAGAACCTGGGCAACACCATCACCGAGCAGCTCGTGAGCTCCAGCGGCAACGTGCTGGGCGAGGTGCAGTTCTATGCCCAGCAACGCGGGAACCAGGTGCAGCTGCAGGTGATGATGGCGAACCCTGACTCCGCTTCGTGCAACTGGCGTTTCATGCTCACGGGCTCCGGCCATTGCGACATCTGGAGCACGGTGCTCATCGGCACCGCCAATATCCTGAGCAACGACCTGATCCCCGGCTCGGTGCCCACTGCTGCGGTTTACCCGCCGATGGCCCACCATGTGCCGCCCAACCGCGATCAGCACATCGTCGATTCCTGGGCGTGCAGCGACCACACGCTCACCGTGGCCAATTATTGGAACGTGGTGGAGTATCAGCCCTGCGCGGGCGCCTACATCAACAGCGGCGCCACGCCTTACATGCTCTCGGCCAACAGCAGCGCCGGGCCCACGCGCGACCTGCGCTGGAAGCCCGATATCGCCGCGCCGGGCGATGTGACCATGGCCGCCGCGCCCTTGCCCATCCTCGCCGATTGGGCGGTGACCAACGCCGATAAGCTCGATCAGCTCTGCATGCACGCGCGCAACGGCGGCACCAGCATGGCCTCGCCCGTGGTGGCCGGAACAGCCGCGCTATACCTGCAGAAATGCCCCAGCGCCGATTGGATGCAGGTGCGCAACGCCATCATCGGCACGGCCTGGGGCGATGGCCTCACCGGCGCGCTGCCCAACAAGTTCTTCGGGTACGGACGGGTGCATGCCTTCAATGCCTTGGTCACTTCCAACCTGCCGGACATCGCCATCACCGCGAGCGACGATCAGATGTGCTCCAACGCGTCGGTCACGGCCACCGCACCGAGCGGCTTCGAGCACTACTGGTGGAGCAACGGCAGCATCGAGAACCCGACTGATTTCACGGGCGCCGGTCCGTTAACGGTGAACGTGTCCGACGGCAGCGGATGCGCGCAGAGCAATGCACTCACTTTCACGTTGCTCGATGCCCCGGACGTGCCGGTGATCTCGGTGGATGGCTCATTGCTCACCAGCACCACGGGCCCCGGATATCAGTGGTACCTCGATGGCCAGCCCATACCCGGTGCGAACGGGCCTACCTGGTGGGCCACTGAAACAGGTGAGTATTTCGTCGAGCACATCGCGGCGAACGGATGCACCTCGCTGAGCGACCCCGTGGATCTGCTCATTGTGGGCATCGGTGACAGGAGTGCTGCTGAAGGCTTCGCGGCTTGGCCTTCGCCGACCAGCGGTGATGTCACCGTGCAGTGGCCCGATGCCTCGGGGCCGGTGATGCTGCGGCTCGTTGATGCCGAAGGGCGTGTGGTGTGGTCCACGAAGCAGAATGACGGGGCGCAAGGCCTGGTTCCGCTTGCCGCGTTGCCTGCTGGGGCCTACTCGGTGCAGGTGGAAACGGTGACACGACGCTGGAGCACGCGCGTGGTGCGGCTGCCATAGCGCTACTTCACGCCTTTCCTGATCCGGTTAGCCACATACCGCCAAAGCGTCGGGTGATTCCAGCGTCGGCTGGGACCCTCGGGCGGCTGCGTCATGCTTCGCCCTGCGATGGCATTCTCCATGGCGCTGACAAGCAGTGGCGCGCCTACGGCCATCTGAAGCGTAGGGTACGTGCTGAAGTTATCGGCAGGGCTCGGCTCGATGAGGGCCTGCTGGAGGATGCCGCCGGTGTCGATCCCCGCATCCACGAGGTGAATGGTCACTCCGCAATGGGCGCGATCGTTCTGCGCGAGCGCCCAGTAGGCGCCGTGCACGCCGCGGTACATCGGCGTGATGCCCACGTGCGTATTGAGCACGGGTGCTACGAAGGCGCGGATCGTGCGTTCCTTCAGGATCCGTGTCCCGTTGATGGCGATGGCGGCGGGCGCGATGCTGTTCACGAGTGCGATGCACGCATCGCTGTTCACCGAGACGATGTGCTGGATGCAGTGGTCGGGGATGGGTGCTGTGGATGCGCCATGCAAGCGGATGATCTCCTGCTGCCGTCGGCGTGAGAGCAGTGATTGCGGCTTGGCGACGAGCAGCTGGAAGAGCACTTGGCCGATCACGGTGGATAAGCCGAGCCGCTTGATCCGTGAGCGGAGCAATCGCCACGAGGTCGGTGGCGCTTCCAGCAGCACATGCGCATCGAAGCGTTGCGCCAGCGCGTGATAGAGCAGGCGCGTGGCAGCGCTGTCCCGAGCGATCAGCACCACGCGTTCACCGGCCATCGCGGATTCGGTCTGCGAGTTCGGCCATCGTGCGGCTCTCCATGCCAAAGCGGGAACGCAGCATATCGAAGTGCGTGAGGATGCGCTCGAGGTAGGTCAGGTTCTTTCCGAGGTCCGCGCCGAAGTTGTGCGGGTGCCACCACAAATGGAAGACCTCTCCGCGGCGCGCGGCCCGTGTCATGGCCCGCTCGATGCGGCGCAGCTTCAGGCCATCCAGCGGGGCGAGCCTCGCGGAATACGGTCTCAGGAATCGACTGCTCGGAATATCGATGGGCAATCCACTCTCGACCTCAGGCGCGTGCGTGTTCGCGCCGCTGATCGGCAACCAGGTGTCGAGCAGCCTGAGGGCGCGTCGGAAGCGCGATTCATCCTCGCGGTTGCGAGCGGCATAGAGCCAGCTGCGCTCATTGCCGCGGTAGGCGATGATGCCGTGGCGCGCGCAGATGCTGAGATAGCGCTCATTGTACTGGTTCCGCGGGAAGATGAAGCTGCGCAAGGCGATGCCCATGGCCTTCGCGGCGTTCACGGCGGCCGCCATGTCCGCGTCGAACTGCTCCTCGGTCTGGCCTTGCTCCAGGCAGTAGTAATGCGAGAAGGTGTGCCCGGCGATCTCCTGCGCGGGGTGCGCCTGGATCATGCGGATGAGCGATGCGCCGTAGTGGTAGGGATCCGATGCCTCGTCCTTCCCGATTCCATCGATGTGGCCCTGGTAGGGCGAGAGAGCCGTATTCGCGTAGCTCGGTCGCAGCACGGGCAGGCCGCGCAACAGACTCTCCTTGTCATCGAAGAAGAGCAGGCCCACCGTAGCGAAGGTGGCGCGCACATCATGCGCATCGAAGGCTTCCAGCATGCGCGGCAGGGCCTCGCGCACACCGAGGATGCGATGGCCGTATGCCGCGATGGTCCGGCGATCGCGCATGCCCCAGAACAGCTCGAAATCGAGCGAGATGACCAAGGTGCCGGCGCGCATCGCCACGAAAGTAGGATCGGGTCAGTGGCTGCCGCTGCTCCAGACCACCTCGCCGTTGACGATGGTGGCGGTCACACGGGCTTTGCGCAACACCTCAGCGCTTGCCTTCTCCAGATCGGCATCAACAATGGTGAGGTCCGCGAGCTTGTCGGCTTCCAAGGTCCCGAGGTCCGTTTCACGGAACGCAGCGATCGCGTTCCAGATGGTCATGCCGCGCAAGGCATCGGCGGGGGAGAGCGCATTCTCCATGTGGTAGCCGCCGGCGGGCCATCCGTTGCTGCTCTCGCGTAGCACCGCGCTGCGGAAGGTCTGCAACGGGTCGATGCCTTCGACCGGGAAATCGGTGCCGAGTGCCAGCATGCCCATCGTCTTGCGAAGCTCTTCGTACGCATAGGCAGCCTGGATGCGCTGATCGCCGAGCCGATCCTGTGCCCACGGCCCATCGCTGGTGGCATGCGTGGGCTGCACGCTCGGGATGATGCTGTATTCCGCGAATCGCGGTCGGTCCGCTTCGGATACCACCTGCGCGTGCTCGATCCGCCAGCGCAGGTCGTTCGTTCCGCCGAGCACTTCGCCGTAAACATCGAGCAGCAACTTGTTCGCGCTGTCGCCGATGCAATGCGTGTTCATCTGGAAGCCGTGCTCCTTGCACCAGCGCGCCACCTTGGCGAAATGCTCGCGGGAGGCCAGCTGAAGCCCGTGATGGCCGGGTTGATCGCTGTAAGGCTCCTTGAGCAACGCGCCGCGCGAGCCCAATGCGCCATCGGCATACACCTTCACGCCGCGCACGGTGAGGCGCTCGGTCAGCAGCGATCCACTCGTGGCGAAGCGCTCCAGGTAGGGCGTTGAATCGGTCACCATCGCGTACACCCGCATCTTCAGCACACCTTCCTCCTGCAAGGTGCGGATCAGCGCGATGGTGCCGGGGTCGAGTCCGGCATCGTGCACCATCGTCAGTCCCACAGTGAAGCAATCGGCCTGGGCGTCGAGCAGCGCCTTGCGTTTGGTGGCTTCGTCCGCCTGTTCCATGATCGGCTGGAAAACGCTCACCGCGTTATCGATCAGCAATCCAGTGAAGCGGCCGTCGCGGTGCGCCATCAGTCCGCCTTCCACGGCTTTGCCGGGGTCGAGCCCCACGGCTCTCAGCGCGGCATCGTTCACTACGGCGGCATGGCCGTCGATGCGCTGCAGCAGCACGGGCCGATCGGGGAAGAGCGTGTTGAGCACGGCGTTGTCGGGGTAGCTCTTCTCGGGCCAGTCGTTCTGATCCCAGCCGCGGCCGAGTATCCAAGGGAGTGTGGGGTTCGCTTCGCCGAAGACCTTCACGCGCTCCAGCACGCCTTCCCAGCTGGTGGTCTCCGAGAGGTCCAGCTTCTGCTTATTCAACCCGTAGCCGTAGAAGTGGCAATGGCCATCGCTGAAGCCCGGGTACACATGCTGGCCCGCGGCATCGAGGTATTCCTTCGCGGCGTAGCGGTTGCGGATCTGCTGCTCGGGGCCGAGCTCGACGATGCGGCCATCCTTGATCGCCATGGCCTGGTAGGTGGCACCGGACTCGTCCAAGGCGTGGATGATGCCGTTGTGAACGACGAGGTCGGCGTCCCGGTCGCGGTACCCGCACGATGCGGCGAGGAGCAGGGCGCAGAGGAGCGAGAGGTATCGATTCATGTGTTCAACAGCTTTTGCATGCGTCGAGGAAGACGCTGCGGATCGACCATCAGCAGGGAGAGCAGGCCGATGAAAGGCAGGAAGGGGATGCGGTACCGCACCAAGGCGCCCACGACCGGCACGGTGTATCCGATGAGCAGCCCGAGCGATGCGATGAAGGAGATCGCGAGGAGCAGCGAGGCTTTATCCATGGCCCGCCAAGGTCGCCGGTAGGCCAAGGCCAGCAGGGGAAGGCCCAGCACGAAGAGGTTCTCCGCTGCGGCAGCCAGGGCGAGCGGTCCTTTGCCCACCATCTCGAACGGGCTGAGGAAGCTGAGGTGCACCGCGATGGGCAGATGCCGCAGGAAGCTGCCCCATGTGGGTTCCAGCGGCGGCACATTCAGCATGCTGCCGCTGGCCACTTCGCGCGCCATGCCGAGGAAGTCGCGCTGCTTCAACGCGATCACGTACAGCGGGTCCTGCCCTGGAAGCAGTTGGCCCAACACCAACGCGGATGCGATCGCCAACACATGCACGATCACGAATCGGAGCAGCGCGCGCCGCGGTGAAAGGCGCACCCAATACCAGGTGAACAGCCCGGGCAGCAAGCAGAGCAGCACATAGGACTTCACCACCAGCATCACGGCCAAGCCGACCACCAGCAAGAGGATCCTTCGTCCGGCTCGAATCCTCGTGGCCGCGCCGATCGCGCCGAGCAGGAAGAGCCCGAAGCCGAGCATGAGCAGGCTCTCCTTGAGCGGTCCGCTCGACCAGAAAAGCAGGCTGGGCCATGCGAACACCGCCAGCAGCAGGCCGCGTTCGAGTCCCTTCACCAGCGGCTGCAGCGCGCGATAGAGCGCCACCAGGCCCGCCGTGCTCAAGAAGCTCGCGAACACCGTGTGCACATGGTACTGGCCGAACGACAGGATCCGCAGCAAGGCATTGAAGCGGATCATGGTGTGCGAATCATTGTACACGCCGGTCTCGAAGCGCCGTACCCAGTTGTTCATCACCAGGTAGTAGCGTTCGGTGAAATAGGCGCTGTCGTTGTCGATGCCCGTGAGCATGCGCAGGAAGTCCATCGGATGCGTCCGGAGCGCATCGTGCATCACCTGGCTGTCATCGAAGTACTTGAAGATATCGGCCATCGAACGATCCGGATAACCCCAGGTATAAACCGCCCACAGCGCTGTTCCCGCCAACGTCTTCAGCACGAGGATGGCGACGATCGCACGGAACGAAAGGCCGGGGATGCCTTGGAAGAAGGCGATCCGCCGCATGAGGTAGAGCAGCAGGGCCAGGTAGCCGATGGCGAGCACGATGCCTTGCACGTGGGCGAAGGTCACGAAAAGACCTCAGGACCTCGGACCTACCGGATGATGGATCGGCCGGGCACGCGTAGCCGACCCGTGTACCTTCGCCGCCCATGGCCACCACCACCGCCAATCCAGATACCGCCCCGGCCGGGGTGGAGACCGCGAAGAAGCTCGGATTGCTGCCCGAGGAATTCGACCGCATCCAGGAGATCCTGGGCCGTGCTCCCAACTTCACCGAGCTGAGCATCTTCAGCGCCATGTGGAGCGAGCACTGCTCGTACAAGAACTCCATCAAGCAGCTGAAGACCCTGCCGCGCAGCGGTCCGAAGCTGCTGGCCGAGGCTGGTCAGGAGAACGCGGGCCTGGTGGACATCGGTGATGGATGGGCCTGCGCCTTCAAGATCGAGAGCCATAACCACCCCAGCGCCATCGAGCCATACCAGGGCGCGGCCACCGGCGTGGGCGGCATCAACCGGGATATCTTCACCATGGGCGCGCGGCCCATCGCGCAGCTCAACTCCCTTCGCTTCGGCGACATCGCGGAGGAGAGCCGCAGCCGCTGGCACATGCGTGGCGTGGTCAAGGGCATCGGCGATTACGGCAACGCGTTCGGTGTGCCCGTGCTGGGCGGCGAGGTGTACTTCGACCCCTGCTACACCACGAATCCGTTGGTGAATGCCATGAGCGTGGGCATCGTGCGCACCGATCGCGTGATCAGCGCCACCAGCCATGGCGAGGGCAACCCGGTCTTCATCGTGGGCAGCAGCACCGGCAAGGATGGCATCCACGGGGCCTCCTTCGCCAGCAAGGACATCACCGATACGAGCATGGACGATCTGCCCGCCGTGCAGGTGGGAGACCCCTTCATGGAGAAGCTCCTGCTGGAAGCATCGCTGGAACTGGCTCAGACCGATGCGATCATCGGCATGCAGGACATGGGCGCCGCGGGCATCACGTGCAGCACCAGCGAGATGAGCGCGAAGGGCGGAGCCGGCATGGACATCAACCTGGACCTGGTGCCCACGCGCCAGCAAGGCATGCACGCCTGGGAGATCCTGCTCAGTGAGAGCCAGGAGCGCATGCTGGTGGTGGTGAAGAAGGGGCGGGAGGCCGAGGTGAAGGCCATCTTCGACAAGTGGGACCTCAACTGTGTGCGGATCGGAGCCGTCACCAAGGGCGATCGCCTGCGCTACTTCATGCACGGGGAACTCATCGCCGATGTGCCCGCCGAGAGCCTGGTGCTCGGCGGCGGCGCTCCCGTGTACGAACGCGAGCAGAAGGAGCCTGCCTACATCGCGGAGAACAGGAAGTTCCAGCTCGACGATGTGGATGAGCCGTTGGACCTGAAGGCCGTTGCCTTCGACCTGCTCGCCAGCCCCAACATCGCCAGCAAGCGCTGGGTGAGTGAGCAGTACGACACCATGGTGCGCACCAACAACATGAGCACCAATGCGCCCAGCGATGCCGGCTTGGTGCTGGTGAAGGAGACCGGTAAAGGCCTTGCAGTGACCGTTGATTGCAATGGACGATACGTGCACGCGGACCCTTACCGGGGTGCCATGATCGCCGTGAGCGAAGCGGCGCGCAACATCGCCTGCACGGGCGGTGAACCATGCGGGGTAACCAACTGCCTGAACTTCGGGAACCCTTACGACCCGGAGGTCTACTGGCAATTCGCGCAGGCCATCAAGGGCATGGGCGATGCCTGCCGCGCGCTCGACACGCCGGTCACCGGCGGCAATGTGAGCTTCTACAACCATACCGTCACTGAGAAGAAGAACATCCCGGTCTTCCCCACGCCCACCATCGGCATGGTCGGCATCGTACCCGATGTGAGCAGGCGGATGAGCCTCGATTTCAAGGCCAAGGGCGACCTGATCTTCCTGCTCGGCAAGGTGGTGGACGACATCGCTAGCAGTGAATACCTGGTGCGCGTCCATGGCATCGGTCGGTCACCCGCTCCGTACTTCGACATCGAGGAGGAGAAGCGCCTGCATACCATGCTGCTCATGCTCATCCGCAAAGGCCTCATCAACGCGGCCCACGATGTGAGCGATGGCGGCCTGTTCGTCACGCTGACGGAGATGGGCATGCCGCGTGGGCTCGGATTCGATGTGGTCACCGACAGCGATGTGCGCGAGGACAGCTTCCTCTTCGGCGAAGCCCAGGGCCGCGCCGTGGTCACCGTTTCCCAGGACCAGGAGGATGATTTCCTCGACCTCATGGCGCAGAGCCGCGTGCCCAGCGTGCTGCTCGGCCATGTCACCCAGGGCAAGCTCATGGTCGATGATCAGCCCTTCGGTATGATCGCCGATGCACGGAAGGTGTACGAGGAGGCCATTCCCCGCATCATGCGCGAACCATAATGCAGGGTTGTTGTTTCCCGAAGGAGGGTCGGCTGCAAGTAGCGCAGCGGGCCAAAGCCATTAACCCATTTCCCTGATCCGCTCACATGCCTCAACCCCCATTCAACGGACAGCTTCCCGCCATTGGCACCACAGCACCGCAATTGCGTTACGTCAAGACCGATCGTGCCGAAGGCGCTTTGAGCGACCATCTCGGCCAGGTGGTTGTGCTGTTGATGTTCCCCAGCGTGGATACCAGCACGTGCGCCTTGGAGACCCGCACCTTCAACAAGCTCGCCACCGGATTGGGCGCCACCGTGCTCGCGGTCACGGCCGATCTTCCGTTCGCCTTGCATCGGTTCTGCGCGGCAGAGGGCATTGATCAGGTAGTGACCGGCAGCGATTTCCGCTACCGCGATGCCGATGCATGGGGTACGCGCATAGCGGCGGGTGCCATGGCAGGTGTCTTGGGCCGGGTCACCTTCGTGATCGACAAGGATGGCACGGTGCGCTACTGCGAGGTGGCGCCCGAGCTCGGTGCTGAGCCGGATTACGAGGCTGCGCTGCGCGCCACGAAAGAGCTGCTCTAGTTCGAGGAGATTCGCGACCGCACGAAGAGCCGGTCCAAGGCGGCCAAGCAGGCCAGGCAGAGGGCTGCGGCAAGCACCCACTCGCTGCTGAGTGCGCGGACAACGCCCGAGTCCGGTTGGCCCGTTGCCATGCCACTTCCTGTTCTGATGCTCGCCAGCATCAACCCGACCGTGAGCGCCCCGGCGAGAAACAGCATCCAATGCGGCAGCAGGGGCTTCACCGTCACGCTGCTCGGGCGGGGCAGCACGGCGATACGTTGCATCACGCGCTCCTCGATGCCGTTCGGCGCGTTCACCGGACCGGCTTCCTGGAACAGGGCCGCCAGCCGGCGATCGTCGGGCATTGGGTTCAGAGGAGCGTCCATGCTTCTTCCTTCAGCTGGTGCTTCAATAGCTCGAAGAGCCTCTTCCTGCTTCTGTGGAGCTTCACCTTCACATTCGACGCGCTCAAACCCGTGGCGGTTACGATCTCGTCGATGCTCTGCTCCGCAAGGTAGTACAGGGTGACAACCGCGGCATCTTCGCCGGGCAGCTGGCCCAAGGCAATCGCCAACGCGGTACGGCGGTCATGCGTTTCCAGCGCCGTCTCATCGGCTGCGGCAGTCAGGGTAGGGGGGGCGTCATCCAGGCCCACGTGGCCTTCCGGCCGAGACCGCAGCCTCGATATCGCCGTGCGATAAGCGATGCTGTAAAGCCAGGTGGAGAACTTCGATCCGCCTGCGAAGCCGCCAAGGTTCTGGTAGGCCTTCACGAACGTGTCTTGCGCGCACTCTTCGGCATCATGCGCGTCTCGCAGCACGCGCACGCTCACTGTGTACACCATGTGCTTGTACCGGCGCACCAGATGGCCGAACGCCCGTTGGTCGCCCGCGCGTGTCGCTGCTATGGCTTGATGGTCTTCCACCGCTGGCCGATGGGACGCTCGTTTCCCATGGGCGGTTACGAAGGTGCCCGCACCCGGCTATGGATCTGCCCCGGATCACACGACTGGCCCATGGGCGTGACCGTGCAGGGGCGGAATGCGGATGGCTTGTAACCGGCCCACGCCGCGCTGCGTCCGATGAGCCACAACACGAGCAACCATGGATACCCCAGTCGCAGAAGTCGCCGTTCCGTTCATCTTCTTCGCCGCCACCTTCGGCATCGTCTATGTGGTGGTCAACGCGCAGCACCGCCAGCGCATGGCCATGATCGAGAAAGGCATGGACATGGGCTCGCTCAGGAATCGCGAGGTGCCCCTACGCAGCTTGCGGAATGGCTTGGTGATGATCGGCGCCGGTCTGGGGCTCTTCCTCGGCCACCTCATGAGCATCAACATGCCCACGCTCAACGACGAAGGGCGGTTCGAGCATAGTCCATTGCCCTACTTCATCATGGTCCTGCTCTGCTCCGGCCTCGCCTTGGTCACGCACCACTTCATCGCTCGGCGGGAAGAAGCGCGCAAAGGATAGCACGAGGGGTTGGCCCTGCCGGTCAGTGGCCAACGAGCGGGAGCGGGGCGCCATGCCCCGTTCCTGCTTCCAGAGCAAGGATATCTTCGCGGCCATGCGCCGCCTCAGGATCATGCTCCGGACAATCGGCGGCATGGCCTTCTGGTTCATCGCGGTGTCCCTGGGCTGGGTGGGCTTGCTCGGCGTGCTGGATCCGCCGGTCACCTTCGTGATGATCGAACAGGCCCGGCAGCAGCCTGCATTCCACCGAGAAGACATCGCCTTGGAAGCCATGGCGCGGTCCGTGCCGCTGGCGGTGATCGCCTCAGAGGACCAGCGCTTCATGACGCACCATGGCTTCTCCATGGAGCAGATCAAGCGCGCGGCAGGCATGAAGGAACCCGGTTTCTCATGGGCTGAATTCGTGCGGTCCCTGCTCAACCGCAAGCCGTCGAAGCGCGTGAAGGGCGCCAGCACCATCAGCCAGCAGACCGCGAAGAATGTCTTCCTCTGGCCCGGGCGGACCTTCCTGCGCAAAGGATTGGAGGTCTGGTTCACTGGGCTGATCGAGCTATGCTGGACGAAGCGGCGCATCCTCGAAGTGTACCTCAACGTCGCCGAGTTGGGCAAGGGCACCTTCGGCGCGGCCGCCGCGGCCCAGCAATGCTTCGGGAAATCAGCATCGCGCATGCTTCCGGCGGAGGCGGCGCTCCTGGCCACCACGCTCCCGGCCCCACGCCGATTCAACTGCAAGAGCCCTTCAGGTTATCTGCGCGGCAGGCAGCAATGGGTGCTGCGGCAGATGCGCAACGTTGGCGATGTGCTCGATCCGGCGGTGCTCCAGAAGCGGAAGGAGAAGATCGAGCGTGAGGCGCGGCGTGCGATGGAGCGCGAACAGCGCCGCAAGCAGCGCTGAGGTCAGGCCTTGTACGTGCCTTGGAGCTCCACGGAAGTGGGGTAGGCGAACGACAGGCTTTCAGCGTGGAAGCGGCGCAGCACCTCCAGATGGATGCGGCTCTGGGTGGCGAAGATGTCCGCGTTCTTACGGATGAAGTAGATGAATATGATGTTCAGCGAGTAAGCCCCGAAGGTCGTGAAGGAGATCAGGTGCTCCTGCTCCAGGTCCGTTTGGTTCGCCTCGATGATCTCGCGTAGCACCTCCATGGCTCGCTCCAGGCGTTCCGGCGGCGTTTCGTAGATCAGTCCGAGCTCGTGCCGCACCCGCCGCGATGGCTCCAAGGAGATATTCTCGACTACGCTCTCGGTGAATTTCTTGTTCGGAATCACCACCACCGGGCCTTCGAGCGAGTGGATGCGCGTGCTCCGGATGCCCACCTCGAGCACGAAACCGTCATGGCCATCCACCCGCACCCGGTCGCCCACGCGGAAAGGTCGGTCCGCATAAATGGTGATGCCGCCGAAGATGTTCGCGACCGTTTCCTGCGCGGCCAGGGCCATGGCAAGCCCACCTATGCCGATCCCCGCGAGCAGGGCGCCCACATCATAACCGGCATTGTTCAGCGCTACCACGGCGCCCAAGCCCCAGATGATCACCTGGATCGCCGTCGTTACACCGGGCACTAGGCGCGCCTCGGACTCGCTCCCTTCACGTCGGGCGCGTGCGAGCAGTACCTCACGCGCCACGGCCACCAGGATCCGCGTCACGATCCAAGTCACGCAGAGCGCCACGGCCACATGTATCCCACGCCCGATCCAGAGGCCCGCGCGTTCGCTCACGGTGAGCTGCTGGTAGCCCGCGATCAGGCCGAGCAAGGTGATCAGCACCACGACCGGCGTGCGCAGCCGCGTCACCAAGGCGTCATCGATCCGGGTCGCCGTGCGTTGGGCCATCGGGCTGAGCACGCTGCCGGCCAGTCGGTAAAGCACCTGGCCGACAAGCCACCCGCCCACGATGAAGGCAGCGGCCCGGAGCCAGTCGATCAGCGTGTTGTCAACGAAGGAACCGGTCAGTTGCGTCAGGTGCATGAGGTCTACTTTTGGCTCATGGCAAAGCTAGGATCGCATGGCTAGCGCTTCGGGAAAGGAGGAGCGGGGCCTCGTCGTCGTCACCGGCGCGAGCAAGGGCATTGGGCGGAGCACCGCGCTTGAGCTGGCCCATGCCCATCACATGCACGTGCTCGGCATCTCCCGCGATGCCCAGGGGCTCGCGCGGCTCGTCGAGGAAGGCGAAGGCCGCATCCGTGGCCTCGCGCTCGATATCACCGAAGACGACGCGCCTCGGCGAATCGCCGCCGCCATTGGGGAGGAACCGGTGCGCGCGGTCATCCATAATGCGGGCCTGTTGCACAAAGCTGGCATCGGGGAGCACGACGCCGCCGGGCTGGAGCGGTGTTTCCGGTTGAACGCCATTGCGCCCCTGCTCATCACCCAGGCGCTGCTGCCGCGGCTAGCGGCGATGAGCGGCTCGCATGTGGTGCACATCGGCAGCATGGGCGGCTTTCAGGACAGTGCCAAGTTCGCCGGGCTCGTCGGGTACAGCGCCAGCAAGGCCGCGCTGGCGTGCATGGCGCAATGCCTGGCGGAAGACCTGAAACCGTACGGCATACGCAGCAATTGCCTGGCCCTGGGCTCTGCCGATACCGAGATGCTCCGCGCTGCTTTTCCAGGGTATCAGGCCTCGATGAGCGCCGATTCCATGGCCCGTTTCGTGGCATGGTTCACCCTGAACGGACATAATCAGTTCAATGGCAGGGTCTTGCCGGTTTCACTGAGCACGCCCTGAAGCTGAGGCAAATTTTTTCATGTCGGCTCTTGATTCAATCAACAATGCCCTTACATTTGCGGCCGCTTTCGGGGGGACGTTCTTTTCAAGTGGCGGATGGAGCAGGGCAGAGAGGAAAAATTTTCCACGATGCTTGCGGGAATAAAAACTCGCGCTACATTTGCAGCCCCTATCGCGGAAACGAGATTAAAGGGGCCGCTCCCAAGGCGGTTGAGATAGACTGGTAAAGGGCTGAAGCCCAAGACCATAGAGTTCTTTGACGTATTGTCCATTCTGAGAACAGCAGGTGTCCTTGTGTCCGCTGAAAGGCGGACCACATGAGAGACCTCGTCAACGAACCAGATCAAGCGAACATTTACAATGGAGAGTTTGATCCTGGCTCAGGATGAACGCTAGCGGCAGGCTTAACACATGCAAGTCGAGGGGCAGCGGGGTGTAGCAATACATCGCCGGCGACCGGCGCACGGGTGCGTAACACGTATGGAATCTGCCCTTTACTGGGGGATAGCCCGGAGAAATCCGGATTAATACCCCATAACAAGCGAGATGGCATCATCTTGCTTTGAAAGCTCCGGCGGTAAAGGATGACCATGCGCCCGATTAGCTAGTTGGTGAGGTAATGGCTCACCAAGGCTACGATCGGTAGGGGGCCTGAGAGGGTTATCCCCCACACTGGTACTGAGACACGGACCAGACTCCTACGGGAGGCAGCAGTGAGGAATATTGCGCAATGGAGGCAACTCTGACGCAGCCATGCCGCGTGCAGGAAGAAGGCGCTACGCGTTGTAAACTGCTTTTATCCGGGAAGAAACCCCAGGACGTGTCCTGGGTTGACGGTACCGGAGGAATAAGCACCGGCTAACTTCGTGCCAGCAGCCGCGGTAATACGAAGGGTGCAAGCGTTATCCGGATTCATTGGGTTTAAAGGGTGCGTAGGCGGAACGTTAAGTCAGTGGTGAAATCCTGCAGCTCAACTGTAGACTTGCCATTGATACTGGCGTTCTTGAGTGCGCTTGAAGTGGGCGGAATGTGCCGTGTAGCGGTGAAATGCTTAGATATGGCACAGAACACCAATTGCGAAGGCAGCTCACTAAGGCGATACTGACGCTGAGGCACGAAAGCGTGGGGATCGAACAGGATTAGATACCCTGGTAGTCCACGCCGTAAACGATGATCACTCGTGATTGGCGATATACGGTCAGTCACCTAGCGAAAGCGTTAAGTGATCCACCTGGGGAGTACGATCGCAAGATTGAAACTCAAAGGAATTGACGGGGGCCCGCACAAGCGGTGGAGCATGTGGTTTAATTCGATGATACGCGAGGAACCTTACCAGGGCTCGAACGCACGTAGACAGTGGCGGAAACGTCATCTTCTTCGGACTGCGTGCGAGGTGCTGCATGGCTGTCGTCAGCTCGTGCCGTGAGGTGTCGGGTTAAGTCCCATAACGAGCGCAACCCCCATCTCTAGTTGCCAGCGGGTAATGCCGGGGACTCTAGAGAAACTGCCCGTGTAAACGGTGAGGAAGGTGGGGACGACGTCAAGTCATCACGGCCCTTACGTCCTGGGCTACACACGTGCTACAATGGCGAGTACAGAGGGAAGCTACCGGGCGACCGGATGCGGATCTTCAAAACTCGTCTCAGTTCGGATCGGAGTCTGCAACCCGACTCCGTGAAGCTGGAATCGCTAGTAATCGCATATCAGCCATGATGCGGTGAATACGTTCCCGGGCCTTGTACACACCGCCCGTCAAGCCATGGAAGCCGGGGGTGCCTGAAGTCGGTGACCGCAAGGAGCTGCCTAGGGCAAAACCGGTGACTGGGGCTAAGTCGTAACAAGGTAGCCGTACCGGAAGGTGCGGCTGGAACATCTCCTTTTTAGAGTAAGTGACAGGTCTCTGTTTGTTGTGGGAACACAGCACCCGATACCTGCTGTCTCAGATGGATAATATTTTGAACGGTACACCGTTACCTTCTCCTTAGTCCTGTAGCTCAGTTGGTTAGAGCGCTACACTGATAATGTAGAGGTCAGCAGTTCAAATCTGCTCAGGACTACCATGGGACAGGGAACGGGGAATTAGCTCAGCTGGCTAGAGCGCCTGCTTTGCAAGCAGGAGGTCATCGGTTCGACTCCGATATTCTCCACTAGCCCCGGCCTAGCGCCGGGGAGCCCTCCCAAGGGCGCCGTTCTTTGACATGTTGTTGGACAGACCAAAACAGACCGAGAAATCGGTCCACCGAGCAAAACGATCTTGAGCGGATCGAGAAGTTACTAAGGGCGTACGGTGGATGCCTTGGCTCTCAGAGGCGATGAAGGACGCGATAGGCTGCGATAAGCCACGGGGAGGAGCATAATATCCTGTGATCCGTGGATTTCCGAATGGGGCAACCCATCCTGTTGAAGACAGGATACCCTGCGAAGGGTGCCAACCCAGGGAACTGAAACATCTAAGTACCTGGAGGAAAAGAAAACAAATAGTGATCCCCCTAGTAGTGGCGAGCGAACCGGGGACAGCCCAAACCGGGACCGTTTCGGCGGTGCCGGGGTTGTAGGACCACGATGTGGACTCAGCATGTGTAGTGGAACCCTTCTGGAAAGTTGGACCATAGCGGGTGATAGTCCCGTACACGAAATGCATGCTGTACCTAGTGGTATCCTGAGTAAGGCGGGACACGTGAGATCCTGTCTGAACCCGCCAGAACCATCTGGCAAGGCTAAATACTACTGAGAGACCGATAGCGAACCAGTACTGCGAAGGAAAGGTGAAAAGCACCGCGAACAGCGGAGTGAAATAGTCCCTGAAACCGTACGCCTACAAGCGGTCGGAGTCCCTTCGGGGATGACGGCGTGCCTTTTGCATAATGAGCCTACGAGTTGCTCGTCACTGGCAAGGTTAAGGGGTTCAGCCCCGCAGCCGAAGCGAAAGCAAGTCTTAACAGGGCGCTTAGTCAGTGGCGGCAGACGCGAAACCTGAGTGATCTAACCATGGCCAGGATGAAGTCCCGGTAACACGGGATGGAGGTCCGAACTGGTAGACGTTGAAAAGTCTTCGGATGAGCTGTGGTTAGGGGTGAAAGGCTTATCAAACTGGGAGATAGCTCGTACTCTCCGAAATGCATTTAGGTGCAGCCTCGGACGTACTGTCGTGGAGGTAGAGCTACTGATCGGGCTAGGGGGCTTCACCGCCTACCAAACCCGGACAAACTCCGAATGCCACGACATCAATATCCGGGAGTGAGCGCGCGGGTGCTAAGGTCCGTGCGCGAAAGGGAAATAACCCAGACCATCGGCTAAGGTCCCCAAATGCATGCTAAGTTGATCTAACGAGGTCGGACTGCATTGACAGCTAGGATGTTGGCTTGGAAGCAGCCATTCATTTAAAGAGTGCGTAACAGCTCACTAGTCGAGCGGTCCGGCGTGGATAATGATCGGGCATCAAGCATGCTACCGAAGCTGTGGGCCCCATTGGGGCGGTAGGAGAGCATTCCGGTCTGCGTCGAAGGTGCGTCGTAAGGCGTGCTGGAGCGTCCGGAAAAGAAAATGTAGGCATAAGTAACGATAAGGCATGTGAGAAACATGCCCGCCGATAGACTAAGGTTTCCTGATCAACGTTAATCGGATCAGGGTTAGTCGGGACCTAAGGTGTAGCCGAACGGCGAAGCTGATGGAGATACGGTCAATATTCCGTAACCGACTTGCATTGCGATGGGGTGACGAAGGAGTGAAAGGTCCGCGCACTGACGGAATAGTGCGTTGAAAGGCTTAGGTATAGGGATGGTTGGCAAATCCGCCGTTCCTGCTGAGGCCCAACAGTACCGCGAGCCCTCGGGCAAGCGGATAGAGACCCTAATCAGACTTCCGAGAAAACCCTCTAAGCTTCAGATGCAAGCCGCCCGTACCGCAAACCGACACAGGTAGTCAAGGAGAGTATCCTGAGGCGCTCGAGTGATCCGTGGCTAAGGAACTAGGCAAATTAACCGCGTAACTTCGGGATAAGCGGTACCCCGTGAGGGGTTTCAATGAAATGGCTCAGGCGACTGTTTAACAAAAACACATGGCTCTGCAAAATCGAAAGATGACGTATAGGGCCTGACACCTGCCCGGTGCTGGAAGGTTAAGAGGAGAGGTCAGCCGCAAGGTGAAGCTTTGAATCGAAGCCCCAGTAAACGGCGGCCGTAACTATAACGGTCCTAAGGTAGCGAAATTCCTTGTCGGGTAAGTTCCGACCTGCACGAATGGTGTAACGATCTGAGCACTGTCTCGGCCACGAGCTCGGTGAAATTGTAGTAGCGGTGAAGATGCCGCTTACCCGCAACGGGACGAAAAGACCCCGTGCACCTTTACTATAGCTTCACATTGACATCGGCTGCCCGATGTGTAGGATAGGTGGGAGACTTTGAAGCGGTGTCGCTAGGCATCGTGGAGTCAACGTTGAAATACCACCCTTCGTTCATCTGATGTCTAATCCCTGCAGAACAGGGAAACAGTGTGTGGTGGGTAGTTTGACTGGGGTGGTCGCCTCCAAAAGAGTATCGGAGGCTTCCAAAGGTTCCCTCAGCACGCTTGGTAACCGTGCGTTGAGTGCATTGGCAAAAGGGAGCTTGACTGTGAGACCGACAAGTCGAGCAGGTAGGAAACTAGGGCAAAGTGATCCGGTGGTTCCATATGGAAGGGCCATCGCTCATAGGATAAAAGGTACGCCGGGGATAACAGGCTGATCATTCCCAAGAGCTCATATCGACGGAATGGTTTGGCACCTCGATGTCGGTTCGTCACATCCTGGGGCTGGAGAAGGTCCCAAGGGTTCGGCTGTTCGCCGATTAAAGTGGCACGTGAACTGGGTTCAGAACGTCGTGAGACAGTTCGGTCTCTATCTGTTGCGGGCGTTAGAAGTTTGAGGGGAGCTACCATTAGTACGAGAGGACCGTGGTGGACGAACCGCTAGTGTACCAGTTGTCTCGCCAGGGGCACCGCTGGGTAGCTATGTTCGGACGGGATAAGCGCTGAAAGCATCTAAGCACGAAGCCCACCCCAAGATGAGACTTCTTCTAAGGGTCGTGGAAGATTACCACGTTGATAGGCCACAGGTGTAAAGTCAGCAATGGCAAAGCCGAGTGGTACTAATTACCCGTAGACTTCCGATACACAGATCGCTCGTGGAACGATTTCCGGCTGTTCTGGTCCTGTCCAACACATGTCAATCTTATTGACGATTTCAGGTGACTCTAGCGGTGAGGTCCACCTCTTCCCATTCCGAACAGAGAAGTTAAGCTCACCAGCGCAGATGGTACTGGGCCAAAAGCCCGGGAGAGTATGTCGTCGCCGATCTGAACCCCGCCCAGCAATGGGCGGGGTTCTCTTTTTTACATCGGTACGATCTTCGCCAGCTCCGGATCATGCCCAGGCTCATCACCTTCCTCCGCTTCCTGCCGTTGCTGCCGTTCACGGCTGTTCAGGCGCAATCCGTCTCAGGCGTCATCAGCGGTGTGCCTGCCGGCAGCGTTGCCTTTCTTCGGCTATACGCCACCAGAGGCATGGACCACCTGGTGATCGACTCGGTTCGGGTCGATGATCAGGGAAGGTTCAGCTTTGCCGATCGCTCTTATCCCACGGGTTATTACCGCGTCGGTTTCGAAGGTGATCAGGTGGACCTCATACTCGGTGACGGTGTCGAGCAGGTGCGCCTCGAGTTCGACGGTAGGCCGTTGCAGTCGCACATCACGGTGCACGGTTCGGAAGTCAATCAACGCTTATGGGAATACAAGTACGCCAGTCGCGAGAGCCAGCGCCAGTTGCAGGAGATCGCGGGGCGCCGTGCCCAAGCTGACCCGCATGATGCCGCCTTGCTCAACCAGCTCACCGATCAGGAGGAGCAGGTACAAGCACGCCTGAGCGCCGTGTTGGACCGGATCATCGGCCAGGACCAGAGCAGCTTCTTTGCCAAGACGGTGCGTGTCGATCGTGCCGTGATGGACGCTCTGGAGCACGGGACCGAGGCGGTACGCGATGCCATGGACTGGAGCGATGCCACGCTGACTCGGAGCGCGGTATACCCGCGCGCTGTGATGGCGCTGCTCCAAAGCGCCACACCGGCCTCACCCGAGATGCTGCAGTCGGCCTCAGACTCCTTGTTGGCTTGGGCTTCCGGTGATTTGGACTGTTGGTCTTTCGTGCGGATCACATTGGCGCAGCTCTTTGCGACGTATGGTCCGCCTGATGTGCTTCAACACCTGGTGGACCGATATATCGTAGGTCCGCATGCGTGGGTGGCTCCTGAGCCCGAATTGCTAGTGCTGGTAGCGGAGCAGATGAAGGTGGCGATTGGCGCCGTGGGCCCCGACCTCGACCTGCCCCGGCCTAACAGCCCCAAGGTGTACAGGCTATCTGAGCTGATGGAGGGGAAAGAACTCACCGTGCTCTTCTTCTATTCCAGCACGTGCGATCACTGCCATCATGAGATGCCGGGGCTCAACGCACTGTTCGACAGGTACAAGGAACGGAGGCTCGCAATGGTCGGCATAGCGCTGGATGATGATGCCGCCGAGTTCGAGGCGAATATCGCCGAGCGTGGCCTGCAATTCCCGTGTTTCAGCGAGCTCCTGGCCTGGGGCTCTCCCGCTGCCAAGGCCTATGCCGTGAAGGCCACGCCCACGTTGATACTCCTGGATGCCGATGGCCGCATCGTGGCGAAGCCATATGACCATGTGGAGCTGGAGCGGCTACTGGCCCAGCGTTTAGGGCAGTAGGAAGGTCCAGCTGAGGTATTCCTGGGGCCACCGGACCTTGGTTGGCTCCTCACGGAAAATTCCGAAGACCGTGGATCCCGAGCCGCTCATTGCGGCGTGGGCAGCGCCTATGTCCAGCAACTTGTCACGTATCGCGCCAACGGGCGGATAGGCTGAGAAGACCCAATCCTCCATCGTGTTCGGTGCGATGACGCGCCATTCCTCCAAGGGCGTTCCTGTGAGCCTTAAGGCGAATCCGGTTTCCGCGCCGCTTGGGGAAATGGCGCTGAAGACCAGACTTGTGGGAACATGGATCCCCGGATTCACCACGACCACCCAAAGGCCATTCAGTCGCAGCGGTAGCGCTTTCAGCACATCGCCCCTGCCGGTGGCCTCTTGCACGCCTTCGGACAGGAAGTACGGACAATCACTTCCCAGCTGAAGCGCCATGGCATGCATCTCCTCGGGACCCATGCTCAGAGCGAGTAAGCCATTGAGTAAGCGGAGCGCATGGGTCGCATCGCTGCTGCCACCGCCCAGGCCGGCTCCCAAGGGAATGGTTTTGTGCAGGTGCATGCGAAGCCCTGGCAGCTTGTGCCGCAACGCCACGCTGCGATAGGCCCTCATGACCAGGTCATCCGATCGCTCACCCTGGACCGTGAGGCCCGATCGGGTATAGGTGACCGTTCCCGCCTCGAGCGAGTCATCCACCACGGCCTCGAGCGCATCGCGCAGCGGGATGGGAGCGAAGACCGTCTCGATGTCGTGGTAACCGTCCGAGCGCTTGCGCACCACATTGAGGCCCAGGTTGATCTTCGCGTGGGGGAAAACGACCATCCCTGCAAAGAAAGCGGGCAGCCGGTCGATGTCCCGGCTCTCGGGCCAGCTTCTACCTTCGTCAACCTTTTGTGAGCCGATGCAGACCTTCCTCGAATTCGAGAAACCCATCCAGACCATCATTGAGCAGATCGATAAGCTCAAGGAAGTGGCGGTCCAGGGTGAAGTGAACGTGACCGCTTCGATCAAGGACCTGGAGAAGAAGCTGAAAGAGACGCGGGCGCAGATCTACAGCGGGCTAACGGCATGGGAGCGTGTACAGGTGAGCAGGCATCCGGATCGGCCGTATACCCTGAAGTACATCGACTACCTGAGCGACGGCACGTTCATGGAACTGCATGGCGACCGCACCGTGAAGGACGATAAGGCCATGGTGGGCGGGTTCGGCTCGTTGAATGGACGCACGGTGATGTTCATCGGGCAGCAGAAGGGGATCAACACCAAGATGCGGCAGTACCGCAACTTCGGCATGGCGAATCCCGAGGGCTACCGGAAGGCGCTGCGTCTGATGAAAATGGCGGAGAAGTTCGGGAAGCCGGTGGTGACGCTGATCGATACCCCGGGCGCCTTTCCCGGGCTGGAAGCGGAAGAGCGCGGGCAAGGCGAGGCCATTGCACGGAACCTCTTCGAGATGGTGCAGCTGAAAGTGCCTGTGATCTGCGTGGTCATCGGAGAAGGCGCGAGTGGCGGGGCGCTGGGAATCGGAATCGGCGACAAGGTGCTCATGCTGGAGAACACCTGGTACAGCGTGATCTCTCCCGAATCATGCAGCTCCATCCTCTGGCGCAGCTGGGATTATAAGGAGCAGGCGGCCAAGGCGCTGAAACTCACGGCCACGGACATGCTGGCCAACAAGTTGATCGACGGCATCATCAAGGAGCCCTTGGGCGGGGCACACGCCGATGTGGAGGAGGCCTGCCGCTTGGTGAAAGCCGAGGTGCACAAGCATCTGGACAAGCTGGTGAAGGTGGATGGCGAGAAGCTGGTGGAACGCCGGATCCGGAAGTTCTGCGAGATGGGCGTGGTGCTCAAGGCGAAGCCGGAGCCCAAGGCGAAGGGCTGATCACCGGTTGAGCTGCACCAGGACCTGACCGATGCTTTGAGGAAGGGCCATGGAGCCCGATATGGCACCCGTATTCGGGTCCAGGGCGCGCAGCTCCGTGCCGAAAGCGGCCAAGAGCGCCCCGCTCGACGCGTCGAACCCAAGCGCATCGGGCTCCACTCCGCTCAGCGTGATCACGCTGCTGGTCGCGAACTGATACCGGTACAGCCCCATGCTGGCGCCTACGGCATAAGAGCCGGTTGCGAGCGGCACCGCCTGCCGGATCGAATCGGCATCGAAGGTGCGCAGCACGGTGAAGCCACCGGTTTCCGGGGTCAGCTCCGCGACAATCCCACCTTGTGCGGTGTTGCCGAAGAGGAGCACCCGATCGGGATCGAGCCCATAAACGGCCACGGGTGTGGCGGCCAGCGGGAATGATGCGAGCTGCGCGCCGCTGCTGGTCGAGAAGGAGACCATGCGCCAGAGGTCCTGTACCGGGGAGTAGGCCAGGCTCAGGAACCGATCGCCGACCGGCAGGTGGAAGCGGCTCTGATAGCCATCGGTGAGGCTGGCGTTGTATGCCTGGTTGCCGGAAGCACCGAAGCCGCGGATCAGGCCATCCCATGTCCCGATGTATAAGCGGCCATCCTCCGCATCGACAGAAGGGTTGAAGAAGTAGGGAGCCGAACCGGAGACTTGCGCGTTCGACATCAGTACGGAGCTGCTCGCGTCCGATCGCCACGCCAACAGGTCGGTAACAGGTCCGCCGGCGGTGTAGAGGAGAGCGGGTGAGATGGCGGCACCCTGAAGCTCCATCAGCGTAGCGAATGCACCGATGAGGCCCGTGCTGTCGATTCGGTGAATGAGGTATGGCGCCGTGGCAGAGGGCGAGGGAATGAGGAAGACCGCGCGCCGCCTGAGCGGAGCAGGGTTGAGGGTGATGGACTGAAAAGTCTGTTGGTCCTGTTCCGCGTCGAACGCACGTGCGATGATCTGGTAGTTCCCTCCCTCGAGGGCTTCATTGTTCACGGGAAGCTCTACCAGCACCGTGGCGCTGGCCTGTCCGATCGCCACCGTGCGCACCGGGGTCACGGGCACTCCTTGCTGGTCCGCCACCATCACCACGAGCCGCTCCACGGCAACATCGTCGCTCACGAGCACGCGGATCGCGACCGTATCGGGCACGTTCAGCGTGAAGCCCGCGCCAGGCTCCAGGATGCGCACGGTGGGGGGCGCCGATTCCTTGTCCTTCCTGCATCCGAGCGCGAGCAAGGCCAGCAAAACCAGCAGGGGCAGGCGATGTTGATCGGCCATGACCGCAAAGTAACCGCTGTCAAGGGCTGGCGCGCCACGGGTGCATAGTTCACAACGGCCTATGTTGATTCAATGCGAACGGCTTGTTGAAACTTGGTCAACCACGGCTTTCCCACGCTTCTACATTTGACGCCCTTTCCACGTGCGGCGCGGCCACAGGACCACCTGAGGCCTGACGCGGGTGTCAACATACAGGTGCATGGCCGAGCTCTCCACTTCCCGTTCCGACAAGCTGCGCGGCGGCGCGCGCCGGAACTCCTCCTCCTTGCTGAATTCCGCATTGGAGGCCGGGAAGCTCCCGCCCCAGGCTCCTGAGCTCGAGCAGGCCGTGCTGGGCGCCCTCATGCTGGAGCGCAACGCGGTGAACGAGGCCATCGACATCCTGCAGCCCGACAGCTTCTATGTGGACGCCCACCGGCGCATCTTCGACGCCATCCTCGGCCTGTTCCGCAACGATCAGCCCATCGACATCCTCACGGTCACCGAGGAGCTCAAGAAGCGCGGAGAACTCGATGTGGTAGGCGGCGCCTTCTACATCAGCCAGCTCACCAACAAGGTGGCCAGCAGCGCCAACGTGGAGTACCACGCGCGCATCATCAGCCAGAAGCACATCCTGCGGGAGCTCATCCGCATGAGCGCCGAGACGCAGCGCGACGCCTACGACGACAGCGCCGATGTCTTCGACCTGCTGGACAAGGCCGAACAGGACCTGTACGCGATCACCAGCGGCAACCTGAAGCGCAACTACGAGCCGATGAGCGACCTGATCCAGGACGCCATCGCCCAGATCGAGAGCGCCAAGAGCAAGACCGGTGGTGTGAGCGGCGTGCCCACGGGCTTCGTGCAGCTGGACAAGCTCACGGCCGGATGGCAGCGCAGCGATATGGTGATCGTGGCCGCGCGCCCCGCCATGGGCAAAACGGCCTTCGTGCTGAGCATGGCGCGCAACATCGCCGTGGAGCACAAGAAGCCGGTGGCCGTGTTCAGCCTGGAGATGAGCAGCACGCAGCTGGTCACGCGTCTGATCGCCAGCGAGGCCGGTATCAGCAGCGAGAAGCTGCGCAAAGGCGAGCTCAGCGACGGCGAGTTCAACATCCTGCACCAGCACATCGCGCGGCTCACCAACGCGCCCATCTTCATCGACGATACGCCCGCGCTGAACATCTTCGAGCTGCGTGCCAAGGCGCGCCGGTTGAAGAGCCAGCACAATGTGGACCTGATCATCATCGACTACCTGCAGCTGATGACCGGTGGCGGCGACAACAAGGGCGGCAACCGCGAACAGGAGATCAGCAGCATCTCGCGCAGCATCAAGAGCATCGCCAAGGAACTCGACATCCCCATCATCGCGCTCTCGCAGCTGAGCCGTGCGGTGGAGACCCGCGGCGGGGATAAGCGACCCATGCTCAGCGACCTGCGTGAATCGGGCGCCATCGAGCAGGATGCGGACATCGTCTGCTTCCTCTATCGCCCCGAGTACTACAAGATCTACGAGGACGAGCACGGCAGCACCTTGGGCATCGGGGAGGTGATCGTGGCCAAGCACCGGAACGGCGCCATCGATACCGTGCGCCTGCGGTTCATCCCTGAACTGGCCAAGTTCGCCGACTTGGAGACCATGCCGGGTAACTTTGGCGTTGATGGCATGGGATCGGATGACGGCGGCTTCCGCACGATCACCCGACCCAGCCGCATGAACGATGAGTCCGACTTCGACGACGCCGCTCCTTTCTAGCCGAGCCGCTGCCTGGGCGCTCCTGATGCTCCTGAGCGCCCCAGCCTGGTGCACGAAGCTGCTCATCCCCATGGATGCCTCGCAGCGCGACCACCTGAAGGCCTATGGGATCGCGTATTGGACCCTCGAGCGCGATGTGCCCGTGGAATGGCTGCTGAATTATCGCGGCGGAAGCTTCCTGATCGATCACTTCCAGGCCATCGAGCAGGAGTGCCTGGTGCGTGGCGTCACCCATCAGGTGATCGCCGATGCGCAGGCCGCGGCCATCCTTGCGGAGATCGCCGATCCGGAGGTGAACATGGAGGTGGTGAAGCTGGAGAAGGCGCCGAAGATCGCGGTCTATGCACCCGCGAGCTTCCAGCCGTGGGACGATGCGGTGGCCTTGGTGATGACCTATGCCGAGATCCCCTATGAGCGGATCTACGACCCGGAGGTGATCGGCGGCGCGCTGCCGAAGTACGACTGGCTTCACCTGCATCATGAGGACTTCACCGGCCAGTATGGGAAGTTCTACCGCAGCTACAGCAACGCCCCGTGGTACCGCGCCCAGGTGCAGGAGAGCGAGGCGATGGCCGCGCAATTGGGCTTCGCCAAAGTGAGCCAGATGAAGCTCGCCGTGGCCACGCGCATCCGAGACTACGTGGCCGGGGGCGGTTACCTGTTCACCATGTGCAGCGGCACCGATAGCTACGACATCGCGTTGGCGGCCGAAGGCGTGGACATCTGCGCGGCCGAGTTTGACCACGACCCGATTGACCCAGCGTGCCAGAGCAAGCTCGATTTCGACAAGAGCTTCGCGTTCCGGAACTTCAGGCTGATCACCGATCCGATGATCTACGAGTTCAGCGACATCGACGCCACGGACATCCACAGCCGCATCGGCCAGCCGCGCGATTTCTTCACCCTCTTCGACTTCAGTGCCAAGTGGGACATCGTGCCCACCATGCTCTGCCAGAGCCATGAGCAGGTGGTGCGCGGATTCATGGGGCAGACCACGGCCTTCCGGGGCAACCTGGTGAAGCCGGGCGTGACCGTGATGGGCGAGAACAAGGCCCAGGGCACGGTGAAATACATCCATGGCGAGTACGCGCTGGGGCAGTGGACCTTCTATGGCGGTCATGATCCCGAGGACTACCAGCACATGGTCGGCGATCCGCCCACGGACCTCAGCCTGCACCCGAATTCCGCCGGGTACCGCCTCATCCTGAACAACATTCTCTTCCCCGCGGCGCGCAAGCGCAAACAGAAGACCTGATCGGGCGCGGGCCGTTGGCTAAGTTTGCCGTTCAATACGTTTTCATGGACCTCAGCAAGATCATCTCCATCACCGGCAAGTCCGGTCTGCATCGCGTCATCGGCCAGAACAAGCAGGCGCTCATCGTGGAATCGCTCGCGGACAACAAGCGGTTCGCCGTTCCCCTGAGCGTGCGGGTGAGCAGCTTGGAGGAGATCAGCATGTTCACCACGGGCGACGATGTGCCCCTGAAGGACGTGCTCACCCAGTTGCATGAGGCCAACAAGGGCAAGCAGGCCGCCGACCCGAAGAGCGATGATGCGGTCCTGTGGGAGGCCTTGACCCAGGCCTTGCCCACCGCAGATCGCGAGCGGATCTACTCCAGCGATGTGCGCAAGCTCTTCACCTGGTACGGTCAGCTGCTCGCGGCCGGCGAGTTCGAGAAGAAGGAGGAGGCCGCGAAGCCCGCTGAGCACAAGGAGGATTCCCCGAAGAAGGCCCCTGTCAAAGCAGCGAAGAAAAAGGCCGACGCGGGAGCGAAGGTGAAGCCGAGCAGCGGAGGCGCCCCGAAGGCGGCCACGGTGCGGCGCGGAGGCCAGCGCGGGTCCTGAGCATGGCGCTCATTGCTGCCGCCAGCCGCCGGTTTCTCCCTCATGACCTCGACATGGGCGACCGGCCTTCCGTGGAACGCATGTTCGATGAGCTCGAGGCGCGCGACATCGCCGATGCCGGAGCGCTCGAGCAATGGGTGCATGACCTGAGCGAGCTGGAGGCGGCCATCAGCGAAGAAGGCGCGTGGCGCTACATCCGAATGACCTGCGACACGCGCGACGAAGAGGCTTCGCTGCGCTACCAGGCTTTCATGAACGGCGTGCAGCCCATGGTGGAGGAGCGCATGGACCGGCTTCACCGGAAGCTGGTGCGATCCCCCTTCATCGACCAGCTCACAGGCCAGGGTTATGCCGTGTACCTGCGCGGCCTGCGCGAGCAGGTGCGGATCTTCCGAGATGCCAATGTGCCGCTGCAGACCGAGTTGCGGAACCTGGCGCAGGAATACAGCGCCGCCATCGGCGCTATGAACGTGACGTGGAAGGGCGAGACGATGACCTTGCCCCGGGCCGGAGCGCTGCTCGAGGGCACCGACCGCAAGGAACGTGAAGCCGTGTACCGCTTGATCGCGGATCGAAGGCTGCATGATCGCGAGAAGCTCGATGAGCTATACGGGCGCATGCTCGGCCTGCGGCAGCGCATCGCGGAGAACGCGGGCTTCGCGAACTACCGCGACTACGCCTACGCCGCGCTCGGCCGCTTCGATCACCATCCCTCGGACGCGCTGGACTTCCACACGGCCATTGAGCAGGCCGTGGTACCGGTAGTGGAGCGCATGGAGCGCGAACGGCGGAAGAGCCTCAGCGTGGATGCGCTGCGGCCGTGGGACCTGCAGGTGGATCCCAGCGGGAAGCCGCCCTTGCGGCCCTTCTCCTCCGGTCAGCAATTGCTGGCGCTCGCCCAGCAGGTCTTCAGCAAGCTCGATCCGTACTTCGCCGAATGCCTGGGAACCATGCAGTCCATGGCGCGTCTGGATCTGGACTCGCGCGAGGGCAAGGCACCCGGCGGATACAACTATCCGCTGTACGAGACCGGCGCCCCGTTCATCTTCATGAACGCTGTGGGCACCACGGACGACGTGGTGACCATGCTGCACGAGGGCGGTCATGCCGTTCATTCCTTCCTCTCGCATCCGCTGCCGATCACCGGCTTCAAATCCTTCCCGAGCGAAGTGGCGGAGCTGGCCAGCATGGGCATGGAGCTGCTGACCATGGACCACTGGCACCTGATCTATCCGGACCCGGAGGAGCTGCGCCGTGCCAAGCGTGATCAACTCGAGCGCGTGCTGAGCATCCTGCCTTGGGTGGCAACCATTGACGCTTTCCAGCACGCCGTGCATACGCACCCCGCATGGACGGTTGCGGAGCGATCGCGGGCGTGGGTGGAGACCCATGCGCGTTTCTCGGGCGCGGTGGTGGATTGGCAGGGGCTGGAGGAGCAGCGCGCTTCGCTGTGGCACAAGCAGCTGCATCTCTTCGAGCTGCCCTTCTACTACATCGAATACGGCATCGCCCAGCTCGGCGCCATCGGCCTCTGGCTCAACTACCGGCGCGACCCCATGGCCGCCATAGCCGCCTACACCCTGGCCTTGAAACTGGGCTACACCAAGCCCCTGCCGGAGATCTACGCGGAAGCGGGCATCCGCTTCGATTTCTCGGAAGGGCACGTGCGCGCGCTGATCGATGAGGTGGCCAGGGAGCTCGACCGGTTGGGCTAAGTGACGAACGGTGACCCTCCAAGAGCCGCCTGCGCTACGTCATGAGCCGGGGCCGCAGGCTCTCTAAATTGCCACCCTATTCACCGGCATGAAGCGGATCCATACCCTCAGCACGAAGACATTCGCGGTACTTGGCATCTTGGGCGCGGTAGGCGTGCTGGTGGCCTGGACCACCGACGAATTGCCCAGGGCCCACGCGTACCATACGCAGGAAGAGATCGAAGGTTTCCGCGGCAGCGGCCAGGGATTGGCCAGCGGGGCTAACAACTATTTCCGCGCGAGCGGCGATTGCTACGGCTGCCACGGACCAGACAACATCGGTCCGGTGTACGCCATGCGCAACGAGAACGGGGAGGACGTGAACCCCCTGGATAATTGGCGGAGCACCATGATGGGCAACAGCGCGCGTGATCCGCTCTGGCGCGCCAAAGTGAGCCATGAAGTCGCGGTGAACCCGGGCCATCAGGCCGGTCTTGAAGACAAGTGCACCAGCTGCCATGCGCCCATGGGCAGGTATGACAAGTTCCTGTCCGGTCAAGGGCATTTCAGCATCGCCGAGCTGACCCAGGACCCGATCGCCAAGGACGGGGTGAGCTGCCTCGCATGTCACATGCAGAGCTCCGATAGCCTCGGCCTCACCTTCAGCGGTACCCTGCATTTCGATACGAACAATGTGCTCTACGGTCCATACGGCAGCAAGACCGACCCGCCCATCTTCGGTGCACCCATGGAGAGCTTCGTGGGTTACAACCCGGTATACGGCGCGCACATCAACGACGCGGGCATCTGCGCGGGCTGCCATACCCTGATCACCGAGACGGCCGACCTCGAAGGGAACCTCACCGGCGATCATTTCGTGGAGCAGGCCACCTACCATGAGTGGCTCAACTCCTCGTTCAACACCGATGCCGACCCGGAGAACGGACTGAGCTGCCAGGCCTGCCACATGCCCCGCATCGATGACGCCGTGGTGATCTCCGCGCTCTACGACTTCCTCACCCCGCGCAGCCCCTTCGGGCAGCACCATCTGGCGGGCGCCAACGTCTTCATGCTGAATCTGCTGAAGCACAACCTCACGGAGCTCGAGCTCACCTCGAGCTCGGTGCGCTTCGACACCACCATCGCGCGCACCATGCGGATGCTTCAGAACCAGTCCATCCTGCTGGAGACGAGCGTGGCCGGCCGCAGCGCCGATGAGCTGGATGTGGACGTGAAGCTCACCAACCTCGCCGGGCACAAGTTCCCCAGCGGCTATCCGGCGCGCCGGGCGTTCATCGAACTCCACGTGAAGGATGACCAGGGCGCCACGCTGTTCCGCAGCGGAGCCTGGGACCCCAGCTACGAGGTGATCGGACATGACGCCAACTTCGAGCCGCACTACGATGTGATCACCCAGGAGGATCAGGCGCAGATCTATGAGATGGTGATGGCCGATGTGAATGGCGACAAGACCACGGTGCTCGAACGCGCCAAATCGCCGCTGAAGGATAATCGTCTGGTGCCTGCGGGATTCAGCACCGCGCACTTCGCCTACGACACCACCATCGTCGTCGGGGTGCCGGTTTCCGACGCGGACTTCAATCACGACGGGCTTGGCGCCGAAGGCAGTGGCTCAGACATCACCCACTACCAGGTGCCCATGAACGGCTACACCGGGCTGCTCACCATCGAGGCGCGCGTGTGGTACCAGAGCGTGCCGCCACGCTGGCTGGAGGAGATGTTCGCGTTCAACACGCCGGAGATCGACCTGTTCCGCAACATGTACCTCGCCGAGGACGGTTCACCGGTGCTCGTGAAAGAGGAAGTGCTCACCGATGTGAGCATGGGCCTCGATGACCTGCGCGAAGCCGGCATCCGCATCTATCCGAACCCTGTGCGCGACGGCATCCTCCGCATCGAAGGATTGGACGCGCGCACCACCTCGATCACCGTGCTCGACATGCGGGGCGCATTGGTGGCCAGCTACCGCCCACAGGGCGAGCGCAGCTGGCAGGCGCGCCTGCCGCAGGCATCCGCCACCTACCTCATCGTGTTCGAAACAGCAGGCCAGCGCTTCACCGAGCGCGTGATCGTACCTTGACCCGTGATGCGGCTCGGTACCATCTTCCTCGCGGTTGTTTTCTGTTGCCTGGGTGATGTGGCCCGTGCCCAGCACCCTGTGATCCAGGATGTACTCGACGCGGTGCGCATCGATTCGATGATGAACCGGGTGGAGGAGCTGAGCGGCGAGGTGCCCGTGACGATCGCGGGCGCCGGGCACACCCTGCTGAGCCGGCATAAGAGCAACGTGGGCAATGATCTCGCGCAGGCCTGGCTGATGGAGCGCTTCGTGGCTTTGGGCTACACACCGGTGGTACAGAGCTTCAGCGCCACGGGGAAGAACATCCTGGTGACCAAGCCAGGTGATGGCTCCACGGACGACGCGGTGATCCTGTGCGCGCATTACGATGCGATGCCCGGAGGCAACCTGAACGCGCCTGCAGCCGATGACGATGGCAGCGGCGTGTGCGCGGTGCTCGAGGCGGCGCGCGTGCTGCGCGATGTGCCCTTCGTGCATCCCATCATCTTCGCGCTTTGGGATGAGGAGGAGCAAGGGAAGATCGGCAGCGCCTTCAGTGCGGGTGGCATGGCGGCCAACGATGCGCTGCTGCGCGGCGTGGTGAACATGGATGCCATTGCCTATGACGGCAACGGCGACACCAAGGCGCGCGTGCATACGCGGCCGATCGCCAACTCCAATGAAATCGCGGACACCGTCTTCGCCGTGAAGGAGCATTATGGCATCGATCTCGACTTGATCCTCACCAATCCGGGCGCCACCTATAGCGATCACGCATCATTCTGGAATGAGGGTTACGGCGCGGTGCTCGTCATCGAGGAGTTCTCCTCCGATGGCAATCCGCAGTACCACACGCCCAACGACCGTGTGCAGTATTTCGATGTGCCGTATTACGAGAAGCTCGCCAAGCTGAGCATCGCCGCCGCGGCCACCTTGGCCGAACCGGTGGAGACCGAGACCGGCGTGGCCGAACACATTTCCCCCGTGGGCACCGCGTTGGTAGCACCGAATCCGGTTTCGTCCATAAGTGTCCTCTATGTCGAGCTGCCGGAGGCCGCTACGGTGACCATTGCCGTGCGCGACGCCGCTGGCCGTATGGTATTCGAGCAGCGCGGCGTGCGGATGCCCGCCGGGCGATCAAGTCACGTGCTCGATGCCGCAGGCTGGAGCCCTGGCAATTACACCGTGAGCATCGTCGATGCCGGGAAGCGCTACGCGCACGCGCCGCTCGTGAAGCTGCCTTGATCAGCGTTTGCCGAAGGGCACGCTGCGCATGCGGCCTGCGGTGTCTGTAATCAGCACGAAGTAGTTGGCGGCGGGCAGCGCGCTGATGTCTATGGTCACCATGCCGCTGGCATTGCCACCATGCGTTGCCACGGTCTCGCCGCTCAGGTTCACCACGCGCACGCTCTGCGCCGCGCGCGAGCCCAGATCAATCGTCAGTTGCTCATTGGCTGGCGAGGGGAATACCCGGATCGCATCGGCACCCTCAGTCTCGGCAACATGGGTGTTGTCCTCCACCACGGTGATGGAACCGAATTGCGTGGACGCATGCCCTTCGCTGTCGCAGTGGTAGTTGTACACGCCCGGAATGGTGAAGGTGAACTGATAGCTCCAGCTCATGCTGGCCGGGTCGCCCGAGCTGAACGCTTGCGGATTGCCGGGGAATTGATCCAGCCCGCCGTTCACGTTGTGGGTGCCGTTCACATTGCTCCATCTAACCATGTCGCCCACCGTAATCGTGAGGTTCTGGGGGCTGTAGTAAGGCAGGTTGTTCGGCGTGATGGTGCTGCCTCCGACGTTCACGTTCCAGAGGGTCTGGGCCAGGGCGGCTAGGGGGAGCAGAGCAAGCAGGGTCGAAATCGGGCGCATCGGGTCGGATTTGCGCTGAAAGTATCCATGGGGAGCAATTCCCTGAGCACACTTCGACGAACCATGCTTGGGTTCGTACTAACGGGGGCTGGTACCGATGTGCTGGTCGATGTAGCCGAGCACTTTCTCCATGAGGTGGTAGCGGTCCTTGCCGCGCACATTGTGGCCGTGGCCCGGGTAGTTGAAGAAATCGACCTGTACGCCCGCGCCGATACAGGCCTTGAGGAAAGCGTAGCTATGCTCGGGCACGACGGTATCGTCCTTACCGCCTGTGATGATCAGCAACGGGTCCTTCAGCTGACCGGCCAATTGGGGCAGATTCGTGGCGGAGTAGCCTTCGGGATTCTCCTGCGGGGTATCCATGTAGCGTTCACCGTACATCACCTCGTACATGCGCCAGTCCATGACCGGACCACCGGCCACGCCCACAGCGAAGGCTTCCGCATGCCGCAGCAGCATGGCGGTGGTCATGTGCCCGCCATAGCTCCAGCCATGCACAGCGATCCGCTCGGCATCGACCCACGGCTGTGCCTTGAGCCAATCGACCCCATGCATCTGGTCCTTCACCTCGTTGATGCCCAGTTGCCGATGGATCACCTGCTCGAAATCCTTGCCGCGCCACTGGCTGCCATGCCCATCGAGGGTCCAGACGAGGTAGCCGCGCTCGGCCGCGTGCAGCATCCAGGCGGAGGCGCCACCGAGGAACGAATTGGTCACCAGCTGCACGTGCGGGCCATTGTACACGTAGATGAGCACCGGGTACTTCCGATTCGGGTCGAAGCCGCTCGGCTTGATAAGACGCGCATTCAGCGCATCGCCATGCTCGCCGGGCACGGTCAGGAGCTCGATGCTGCCGACACGATAAGCGCTGAAGGGGTCGGCCGCATCCACCAGGGTCTTGATGACACGCCCGGTCTTCGTGTCGCGCACGACCGTCCGGTTCGAGGTGCTGGTGCTGCTCCACGCATCGATCAAATAGGATCCATCGCTGCTGAGCCTGCCATGGTGCGTGCCCGATTCAGACGTTAATCGAATGGTCTTGCCAGAACGAAGGTCAACCCAGTAGAGGTGGGTCTCCGTGGCGCCTGTGGGTTTCGCCTGGTCGATCGTGCCGATGCCTTCCACGATGACGAAAGATTCCTTCGGGTCCATGCCCACCACCTCCTTCACCTCCCAAGCACCCTTGGTCAATTGGCGCACTAGTCCCTTGTTGAGATCGTAGAGATAGAGGTGCTGCCACCCATCGCGGTTGCTGCGCCAGATGAACTGAGCGGGTCTCGTCTCCAGGAAACGGGCCGGCTGCAGCGGCTCCACGTACCGGTCATCGTGCTCGGTGAACAGGGTGCCAACCGCTTCGCCGGTGGTCGCATCGTAGCGCACCAAGCGCATGTTCTGCGTCGCGCGGTCCAGATGCGCCACCAGCACGTGCTGCTCATCCGGCTCCCAGCTGATGTTCGTGAGATACTGGTCGAGGGGCTCGCCGCTCTTCAGGAAAAGCGTCTTGCCCGAAGCGAGGTCAAATACGCCTATGGTCACGTGGTGGCTCGCCTGGCCGGCCATGGGGTAGCGGATCGGCTCGAAGGTGCTGGGCATGGTGCCGATGTCCTCGAGGTCGTAGGTCGATACCATGCTCTCATCCATGCGGTAGAACGCGATGCGGTTCCCTTTCGGCGACCAGAAGATGCCCTTCTCGATGCCGTACTCCTGGCGGTGCACGCTCTTCCCATTCACGATGCCATCGCCGCCATCGCTGGTGATCGGTGCGTGCTTGTTCTTACCTATGCCAGCGCGCATGAGGTAGAGGTCGTCGCGCACGGTGTAGGCCGCGGCGCTCGTCGCGTCGTTGATCTCTACGTTCTCCGCCTCGGCGTCGAGGCGCGTAAGCGGTGCGAGCGTTCCCTGGAGGTCATAGATCCACAGCTTGCCTGCATGCTCGAAGCGCGCGTGGGTGGCATCGGTCCAATGGATCGAGGGCCAGGCTTTGAGCTGAGCGCTATCCGGCAGCTGCTTGTTCACCGCGGCGAGTTCGGCGATCACGGCATCGGTGCCGCCCTTGATGGACCCACGCAAGAGCTGATCGCCCTTCACGTACGAATAGGTCTCTGTGCCTTCCACCCATTGCAGGGCGCGCAAGCGTTCCGGAGCGAGGTCGGTGCCGGCCTTGAGCACGGCGTCCTTGAGCGTGAGTTCCTTGCTCTGCGTGTACGCGGCAGGTGCTGACAGCAGCAGCGCCAGCGCGAAGAGAGTACGGTTCATGGGCGAGGGGCTGGAATAAGCGATACCCCGCGAATTTGGGACTTATCCCCAGGCCCGGCTCAATGCGGGTCGCTGAACGTTGGGTTCGTGAGGAAGGTGGGGTCCGTGAGCGTCTTCAGAAAGGCGACCAGGTCGGCCCGGTCCGCGGGGCTGAGGTTGATCTGCCCGGCCATCCAGGGCAGCATGTGGTTGTCCAGGTGCGGTGATTCCACGTGAACGCTGTCCGCGTAGAAATCGACGACCTCCTCCAGGGTGGCGAAACGCCCATCATGCATGTAGGGTCCTGTGACCTCGATGTTGCGAAGCGTGGGTACCTTGAATTTCCCGTTATCGCCAGGGTTGCCGGTGATGGCGCCGTAGCCGGGGTCGGCGAAGAGCAGGTCCAAACCATTGTTGCGCAAGGCGTGGTCGGCGAAGAGCGGGGCCTTGTGGCAATCGTTGCAGTGCGCTTGGCGGAAGTAGAGCTCCATGCCGCGCAATTCCTGATCGTTCAGCGCGCCGACCTCGCCACCATAGGTGTAGCGGTCCCAAGGTGAATCGAAGGAAAGCAGCGTTCGCTCGAACTGCGCGATGGCCTGAACGACCCGGGTGCTATCGATCTGCTCTGTCCCAAAGGCTTTCCGGAACAGCGGCGGGTACGCCTCGTTAGCCCGCAGCCGCTGCACCACCACGGGCCAGGTGTTCCGCATCTCAGCGATGTCCATAACCGGACGGGCGGCCTGTTCTTCCAATCCGTGCACCCGAGCATCCCAGAACATGTAATGGTCGAAGGCAAGATTCACCACGGCCATGGCCTGCCTGTGGCCGATGGAGCCATCGGTGCCGATGCTGAAGCGACGTGGGTCGCTGAAAGCATGGTCCTGCAGATGGCAGCTCCCGCAGCTCATGCTGTAATCGTTGCTGAGGGCCTTCTCGTAGAATAGCCTGCGGCCGAGCTCAACGCCTTCCACCGTGAGCGGATTGCCCCAACTCACCATCGGCACATGCCCGCTATCGGTCACATACTGCGGATAGGTCAGAGCAAGGGGCGTTTGTCCGGAATCCGAAGCCAAGCCCACATCCTTGCGGCAGGCTGAAAGAAGCAGCGCGAAGCATGCCGTAGCAAGGACGAGAGGACGGACTCGCATTCGCCGAAAGATCGCGTTTTTGGGTTGCGCAGCAGGCCCGAACTCCGGGTTCACTAGGAATCCTTCGTCCGTGAGCGTGTGCAGGAAGGCGACGAGGTCATTGCGGTCCTGAACGCTCAGGCGCACCTCGCCACGCACCCAGGGCATCATGTGCTCATCGAGCGTGGGGTCATCCACGTTCACATCCTCGGCGTAGAAATCGACGACCTCCTCCAACGTGGCGAAGCGGCCATCGTGCATATACGGTGCCGTCACAGCGATATTCCGGAGCGTGGGTGTCTTGAAACGGCCGCGGTGCCACGGAATCCCCGTGCGAGCGCCCATGCCATCGTCGCCTGGCGCGCGCTCCAGTCCGATGTTCACCACGTGGTGGTCCTTGAAGAACGGCGGCGCATGGCAATCGACGCAATGGGCGCGACCGAAGAAGATGGATTCGCCGCGCTGCTCCTGTGCGTCCATGGCGGTGGCATCGCCGTGGTGGTGGAAACGGTCATAGCGGCTGTTCAAGGAAATGAGCGTGCGCTCGAACTGGGCCAGGGCGAAAGCCACCCGAAGGCTGTCGATCCTCGCATCGCCGAAGGCCGCTCGGAACATGGGCGGGTAGCGCTGGTCAGCGGCAAGGCGCTCGGTGACGGTGTGCCAATCGCTGCCCATCTCGCGATGTCCGGTCACCGGCTCGAAGGCCTGGAGTTCGACGCTTAGCGCACGCGCATCCCAGAAGAAGAAGTGGTCCCAGGCCAGGTTCATCAACGGCATGGTGTTCCGTGCGCCCACGCGTCCGGCCACGCCGCGCGAGAGTGCCATCGTATCACTGAAGGCATGCCGTTGAAGGTGGCAACCGGAGCATGCCAGCGACCCATCGGCGGAAAGGGCCGGGTCGTAGAAAAGCCTGCGGCCCAATGCGACCCCTTCTGCCGTCAAGGGGTTGTCGTAAGGGATGTTGATTCGCAGTGAGGTATCGGCTATCGCCCAGACCGGCAGCGCAAGGGTGAGTGGGGTAGGAGCATGGAGCGCGCGATCGGATAAAGGCCGGTGACAGCCTCCAAGCAGAGTAGAGATCAAGCAAATGCCTGCGAGCGTCCTCACACCACGAAGATCACGGCTACTAGATGATGTTCACCTCCCGTTCCAGTTCCACTCCGAATCGCTTATGAACGCTGCGCAGCACAGCCTCACTGAGGTCGTACACTTCCTTGCCGATCGCGCCGCCATGGTTCACCAGCACCAGGGCCTGCCGCTCGTGCACGCCACAGGCCCCTGCTCGCTTGCCTTTCCAGCCGCATTGCTCGATGAGCCATCCGGCCGCGAGCTTGGCCTGTCCATCGGATGACGGGTAGATGGGCGCGTTGGGGTGTTCGGCGCGAATCCGTTCCGCGACATCACCTGGTACCACGGGATTCTTGAAGAAGCTGCCAGCGTTCCCAAGAATGGCCGGATCGGGCAATTTGCTGCGGCGGATGGCGATCACCGCGTCACTCACCTGACGGATGGTGGGCGTGGCGATGCCTCCCCGGCTCAACTCATCCTTGATATTGCCGTAGTCGGTGCGGAGGACGTGGTTTGCAGTGGTGAGACGTAAGGACACGCTAAGGATGATGAAGCGGTCCTTGCCAGCGCGCTTGAAGAAGCTCTCGCGGTAGCCGAATGCGCACTCCGTCTTGGTGAAGCGAACAATCTCGCCATCGCTCACGCGCAGCGCTTCGAGCGATTCGAAGCAGTCCTTGATCTCCACGCCGTACGCACCGATGTTCTGCATGGGGGCCGCGCCCACCTTGCCAGGTATCAACGACAGGTTCTCGATGCCGCCCCAGCCTTGCCCCACCGCATGCATCACCAGCTCATGCCAGATCACACCAGCGCCCGCCTTCACCACCACATGCCCTTCTTCCTCGCGCACCACCTCGATGCCCGGCAGCTCGTTGAGCAAGACCAGTCCATCGAAATCCTGCGTGAAGAGCACGTTGCTCCCGCCGCCCAGCACAAGGCGTTTCACGCCCGATAGTTCCGGCGAAGCCAACAGCTCACGTAGGTCTTCCACAGAGGAGAAGCGGGCCAAGGCCGCGGCCGTGGCGGCGATGCCGAAGGTGTTCAGTGGCTTCAGGTCAGCGTGGCGCTCGAGCTTCATGCGGCGCAAGTTTACCGGCGGCCCCGCGTTACTTTGACCGCGGCGACTCTGGCTTATGCACAGGCGGAGGAGCGGTCCCGATGCGCGCCATCGTCTGCGTCACCAACGACCTCAGCACCGACAACCGGGTGCACCGCACGTGCGTGGTGCTGCGCGAGCTGGGCTATGACGTGCTCCTGGTCGGGCGGGAGCTTCCAGGTAGCGTACCCGTGCAGCGGCCGTATGCTACCAAGCGTTTCCGGCTGTGGTTCCGCAAGGGCATGCTGTTCTACACGGCCTACAACCTGAGGCTCTTCCGCTTCTTGCTCTTCAACCCAGCCGACTTGGTCGTAGCCAACGACCTCGACACCCTGCTGGCCTGCCGGATGGCAACACGAATCCGCGGTGGCGCCTTGGTTTACGACAGCCACGAGTATTTCACCGAGGTGCCCGAACTGCAGGGTCGTTTCGCGCGGAAAGTGTGGTTGGCCATCGAGCGGCGCATCTTCCCGAAACTGAAGCACGTGATCACGGTGAACGGCAGCATCGCGCAGGCCTATCGTGAGCGGTATGGCGTGCCGGTGGAGGTGGTGCGCAACATCCCCATGGCCCGTGAGCTCGGTCCGTTGCCTTCGCGGAAGGAATTGGATCTGCCGGAGGACCGCTTCATCCTGGTGCTCCAAGGCAGCGGCATCAACGTGGACCGCGGGGGAGAGGAGGCCGTGCTCGCCATGAAGGAGCTGCCAGAGGCGCTGCTGCTGGTGATCGGCGCGGGCGATGCCTGGCCCGTGCTGGAACGGCTGGTGCAGGAGCATGATTTGGCGGATCGCGTGCGACTGATCGGTCGCATGCCCTATGAGCGCATGATGCAGTACACGCGCAACGCCAACCTCGGGCTCTCGCTGGACAAGGACACCAACCTCAACTACCGCTTCAGCCTGCCCAACAAGCTCTTCGACTACTTCCGGGCGCACATCCCCGTACTGGTCACGGACCTGCCGGAGGTGGCCGCGCTTGTCAGGCGGTACGATGCCGGTATCGTCATCCCCGCGCCGGATCCAATGCGCATCGCGGCCGAGGTGAAGGCCTTGGCCACCGATACGGAGCGCCGCAAGGCTCTTCGGCTGAACGCTATTTTCGCCGCCTCTGAATCGGACGGCGAGCGCGAGAAGGAAGCGCTGAAGGCCTTCCTGCAACGCGTTGCCTGACCGCCACCTCCATATCGTCAGTTTCGATGTGCCCGCGCCGCCGAGCTATGGCGGGGTCATCGATGTCTATTTCAAGGCGAAGGCGCTGGCAGAGCTGGGGGTGAAGGTGCACCTGCATTGCTTCCAGTACGGACGGGCCAAGGCGAAGGAACTCGAGCGCTTCTGCGCCAGTGTCCACTACTATCCGCGGCACACCGGGAAGCTCCAGTTGCTGAACGCGCTGCCGTACGTGGTGGTGAGCCGCCGCAGCGAACTGCTCATGGATCGCCTGCTGGCCGACGATAATCCCATCCTCTTCGAAGGACTGCACTGCTGCTACCATCTGGGCGATCCGCGCCTGCACGGTCGCAAGCGCATCGTGCGCGCCCACAACGTGGAACACGACTACTACGGCGCTCTGGCCAAGGCCGCATCGAGCACCTTCCGCCGCACCTACTTCATCAACGAGGCGCACAAGCTCCAGCGCTTCGAGCCGGTGTTGGCCGAGGCGGACCATGTGCTCGCCATTTCACCGAAGGACGAGGCCTACTTCGGATCCCACTTCCACAACGTCACGCACGTGCCGGCCTTCCATGCCAGCGAGAAGGTGCAGGTGCCGGATGGCCTGGGCGATTTCGCCTTCTACCACGGCGCGCTGGGCGTTGCCGAGAACGACCAGGCGGCGCTCTACCTGGTGAAGAAGGTCTTCGATGGACTGCCGGTGAAGCTGGTGATCGCGGGCAGCGATGCGAGCCGTGAGCTGAAGCGTGCCGTGTCGAAGACGCCCAATGTGGAGCTGCGCGAAGGCATCCCCACGGAAGAGATCCATCGCTTGGTGCGCACCGCGCAGGTGAACGTGCTGCCCACCTTCCAGGCGACGGGCATCAAACTGAAATTGCTGCTCTGCCTCTTCAACGGCCGTCATGTGGTGTGCAACACACCCATGGTCGAAGGCACGGGCCTGGAAGCGCTGTGCCACGTGCACGATGATCCGAAGGGCATGCGCGAGAGCATCCTCGCGTGCATGGGCAAGCCAGCGAACGGCCAGGCGCTGGAAGAGCGCGCTCGTGTGCTGGAGGAGCGATTCAGCAATCGCGCCAACGCGCAGCGTATACTCGATCTCTTGTGATCAGACGGGTGTTCCCGTCGCGCTCAGCTCCAGCAATTTCCCTTCCTCGCAGCGCACCACGCGGGTGTTGAACTTCTTCATGTGCGAATAGTCGTGCGTGGCCATGATCACGCTGCGGCCGGTCTGGCTGATGGCGAAGAGCAGGTCGAGGATGCCGCCGGTGGTCTCGGGGTCGAGGTTGCCAGTGGGCTCGTCGGCCAGGATCAGCTCGGGGTCATTCAGCAGGGCCCGCGCGATGCTCACGCGCTGCTGCTCGCCGCCGCTCAGCTCATGCGGCATTTTGTAGCCCTTCGTGCCCAGTCCGACTTTCTCCAGCACTTCCTGCGCGCGCAGGTCCATCGCCTTGCGGTCGGTCCAACCGGTGGCGCGCATCACGAAGAAGAGGTTGTCGTTCACCGTGCGGTCGCTCAGCAGTTGGAAGTCCTGGAACACGATGCCCACATGCCGGCGGAGGAAGGGCACCTGTGAGCGCTTCAGCTTGCGCAGATCGAAGCCGCAGCAGAAGCCTTCGCCCTCGGTGAGCGGGAGATCGCCGTAGAGCACGCGCATGAGGCTGCTCTTGCCGCTGCCGGTGCGGCCGATCAGGTAGAGGAACTCGCCCTTGTACACCGAGAAGTCGACCTGATTGAGCACGAGGTTCTCGCGCTGGAAGATCCGCACGCCGTTGAGCTGGATGATGGGGGAGTCGGACATGGTCGGTGCGCCAAAGGTGGCAATTCGCGGAGCATCGCCGGCGTTAGCAGGGAGCGGCCCGGCACCATGCTTGCGACAAACACGGCCGCGTGGATAATTCAACCAGCCCCGAACCAAGCGCCCGCGCGCGTGCCAGGAACTTTGATCGCCAGATGATGCCCCTTCTCCTGCGTGCCGCGCTCCGCGCCGTGGCGGTGCTCGCTTGTGCGCTGCCGCTGCTCGCGGCCGCCCAGCGCCCTGCGCACTACGACCAGCGCGATGCCGACTTGATAAACGCCATCGAGCTCTTCAGCAAGGCCAAGTACGGCGCTGCCAGCCACGAGTTCCAAGATGTGGTGAACCGGATCGGCGACCCGCACGACATGAACCGCGTGGAGGCCGAGTTCTACGGCGCCCTTTGCGCGGTGCGGCTCTTCAACGAGGATGCGGGCTACCGGCTGCTCACCTTCATGTCCGAGCACCCGGAGGACCTGCATGTACCTGCTGTCCGCTTCGAGCTCTTCCGCCACATGTTCGCCAAGCGCGATTGGAAGGATGCTCTGGCCTGGAGCGAGCAGGTGGATCGCACGACGCTCTCTCCATCCGACCTGGAGGAGTACCGCTTCAAACGCGGCTATGCCTTCTTCCAAGAAGAGGACAAGGACAAGGCCTTGGGCGAGTTCAGCGCGGTGCAGTCCTCCGAGGGCATCTACGGCGCGCCATCGCTCTACTATGCCTCGCACATCCAGTACGAGCGCGGCAACTACGAGACCGCCCTCGCTGGTTTCCGCAAGCTCGAGAGCGACGAGGCCTTCGGCAAGGTGGTGCCGATCTACATCGCCGAGATCCTCTTCGAGCAGGGCAAATACGATGAGCTGAACACCTACGTGAAGCCCTTGCTGGCGGACCCAGAGGGCACCAAGCGCATCAATGAGATCAACCGGTTGGCGGGCGAGGCCAACTTCCGCCGTGGCGAATACGCTGAAGCGCTACCGTATCTGCAGAAGAGCGCGCAGCGTGTCGGCGTTGACCGCAGCGACCGTTACATCCTGGGCTACGCCTATTACCGCACGGGCGATTGCCCGAAAGCACTGGCCGAGTTCAACATGGTGGCCAACGGCGCTGACAGCCTCGCGCAGCTCGCCAGCTACCACATGGCCGATTGCTACCTGAAGCTGAACGAGCGCAACTACGCGCGCAATGCCTTCAAGAAGGCCTATGAGGTGGGCAAGGACCCGAAGGTGACCGAAGACGCCCTCTTCCAATACGCCAAGCTCAGCTACGAGCTCAGCTTCGACCCCTACCACGAAGCGATTCGCGCGCTGAAGGATTACCTGCGCGCCTACCCGAACACGCCCCGACGCGATGAGGCCTACGAGTTCCTTTTGAATGTGTACCTGAAGACACGGAACTACGAGGATGCGCTCGCTTCGCTCGATGAGATCCAGAACAAGGACCTGCGGCTGAAGGAGACCTACCAGAAGCTGGCCTACAACCGAGGTGTTGAGCTGTACGAGGGACGCAAGTACGCCGATGCGGCGCTCTTCTTCGAACGAGCGCTGAAGTTTCCGCAGGACCAGGGCATGAACGCACGGGCGCATTTCTGGATGGCCGAGAGCTACTACGGCCAGGCCGATTACCCGGCCGCGCTGCGCAAGTACGATGACCTGCGCAACTCGCCCGGTGCCTACAGCACTTCGCTGTACGAGCAGGCGGGCTATGGCATGGGCTACGTCTTCTTCAAGCTGAAGCAGTACGACGAAGCCGCGATCGCCTTCCGCCGCTATATTCAATCGAGCCAGGGCGAGGCGCGCCAGCGTGCCGATGCGATGCTGCGCGCGGGCGATTGCTACTTCGTGCTGAAGGACAACGCCCAGGCCGTGAAGTGGTACGACGATGCCATGCGCACCGGCTCGCCCGACCGCGATTACGCCATGTATCAGAAGGGCGTGTGCCAGGGCCTGCTCGACAAGAAGAACGAGAAGATCGCCACGTTGAAGGCACTCTTGCAGGAGAAGCCCGATTCGCGCTACGCGGCCGATGCCAAGTTCCAGTTGGGCGAGACCTACATCGCGCAGGGCAACGACGACGAGGCGTTGAAGTGGTATGACCTGGTGGTGCAGCAACACGACAAGAGCCCTCTGGTGCACAAGAGCATGCTGCAGTCGGCGCTCATCCATAAGCGGCTCGGCCAGACGGATCAGGCGATCGCCGGATACAAGGCTGTGGTGGCCAAGTACCGCACCGCGGAAGGCGCTCGCGAGGCCCTCAACGGATTGAAGGCGATCTACGTGGAGCAGGGTCGCGTGGCCGATTACGAGGCCTATATCCGCACGCTCGATTTCGTGGACCCTGCCACGCAGGACCTCGACGAGGATTACTACAGCAGCGCGGAGAAGCTCTACTTCGAGGAGAAGTGCCCGCAGGCCATCGGTGCCTTCGGCGATTACCTGAGCAAGTATCCCAAGGGCGGCTACGTGCTCAACGCGCTCTTCTATCGCGGCGATTGCAATTACCGCGCGGGCAACTACGAGCAGGCGCTGCCCGACCTGGAAGAGGTCATCCGCCGCAACGGCACGCAGTTCATGGAGAGCGCGCTCTTCGGTGCCAGCGACATCATGTTCCGCGACCGCCGGTGGGAGGGCGCGTTGGATTACTTCCGCCAGCTGGAGCAGGTGGCCAGCTTCCCGCAGAACGTGCTCGCCGCGCAGCTCGGCCAGATGCGCAGCCTGCGTGAGCTCGGGCGCATCGCCGATGCTGCCACCGCTGCGGAGCGCGTGGCCGCCAACAGCAGCGCCACGCCCGACATGAAGGCCGAGGCCAACATCCTCATGGGCCGCGACCTCGCCGACAGCAACGAGCTGGACGCGGCGTACGCCAAGTTCAAGAGCGTGGCCACCTCGAGCACCACGGCCATGGGCGCCGAGGCGAAGTACAACATGGCCTACATCCGTCACCTGCAGACCCAGTACCGCAAGGCCGAGACCGAGGTGTTCGAATTAGCGCAGCGCTACGCCAGCCACGACCACTGGAAAGCGAAGGCCTTCATCCTGCTCGGCGATGTGTACGTGCAGCTCAACGACCTCTTCCAGGCGCGCGCCACACTGCAGAGCGTGATCGACAATTGCCGAGAGCCCGACCTCGTCGCAGAGGCACGACAGCGGCTCGACACCATCAACGCCAGCCAGGCACCGCGCGAGAAGAGCAAGGCCGAGGGCGATGAGATCACCATCCCGCTGCCGGGCGGCACCAACGGCCAATGAGCACCATGACCCGACCGCTCCTCCTCCTCGCCGCCGTGCTCGTCGCTGGTGCTGCACGCGCGCAGGTGACAGCAGAGTACGAGATTCAAGGCATCTACAGCCCGGCCATCGCCGACGCGCAGAAGATCGACCTCCGGCCCCAGCCCGTGGATACCGTGCTGCCAACCCTCGCAGTGCGCTACGACCTGCTGCCCGCCAAGGCCGAGATACCCGTGAAGGTGGACAGCATCGCCGCGGCCCGCCTGACCGTCGAGGCCGAGCAGCAGCGCCTCTACAAGGGTTATGTGAAGGCGGGCTTCGGCCTGTACACCACACCACTCGGCGAGCTCTATTACGACCAGACGCGCTCCAAGGAGAATGGCTTCGGCGTGCACCTCAAGCACATGAGCAGCAACGGGGGCATCGACGATGTGGGCGAGAGCGACTACAGCTACAACAGCATCGACGGCTTCTACAAGCACTTCTTCTCCGAGCACGAGGCCATGGGCCGGTTGATCTATGACCGACGCCGCGTGAACTACTACGGCTATGTGAGCAACGACAGCACGGAGAACGTGATCCAGAGTGCACCGGAGCCCGCGGACGATGCGCTGAAGCAGTTCTATAACGACATCGGCTTCGCCGCGCGGCTGCGTAGCCTGTACGCCGATAGCAGCCGCATCGCGCACGACATCGGGCTGGAGGCGCACGCTTACAGCAACCTCAGCGGCAGCCGCGAGACCAACCTGCGCGTGACCGCCGATGTGGGCAAGCAGGAAGGCGCCGAGTATTACAGCGGCACCCTGCTCATCGACAACAACACCTACCGCGGCGAGTTGGGCGGCAGCCTCGGCGACTTCAAGCAGAACGGCACGCTCATCGGCCTGATGCCGAGCGTGCGCACCGTGGGCCAGAAGTACTTCGTGCGCGCCGGTGTGGGCATGTACCTCGATGCCCTGGGCAAGACCACCTTCCACTTCTTCCCGCAGGCCTACGCGCATTACGCCCTGTTCGACAACATCCTCGTGCCCTACATCGGCGTCGAGGGCGAGCGCAAACGGAACAGCTTCCGCAGCCTCACGCGCGAGAATCCCTGGCTCACGGGCGGCCCGCCATTGGCCAACACCAGCAAGCTCTACGATGTGTACCTGGGCCTGCGCGGCAACTTCATGAACAACCTGGGCTTTGATGTGCGGGCCAGCAAGAGCGCGTACGAGAGCATGGCGCTCTTCGTCAACCAGCCCAACCAGCCTTTCGGCGACCGCATGGCCGTGGTGTACGACGATGTGGACGTCCTCGACCTCAGCGGCCAGATCACGTACAGCCAGCGCGAGGACCTGCGCTTCAGCGCGCGCGTGGATGTGTACACCTACAGCGTGAAGGTGCAGGAGGAGCCCTGGAACCTGCCGCCCTACAAGCTCACCTTCGCCGCGCGCTACAGCCTGCGCGACAAGCTCATCGCCAAGGCCGAGGTGCTCTTCCTGGGCAAGCGCCCCGCGCTGCGGCTGCCGGAATCGAGCAACGACCCCAACGTGGTGCCCACGGCCGTCCGCGCGGACCTGGACGGCTACATGGACCTCTATCTGGGCCTCGAGTACCGCTATACGAAGCGCCTCAGCCTCTTCCTCGACCTGAGCAACCTCAGCGCCAGCAAGTACGAACGCTGGTACCGTTATCCCGTTCAGCGCGGGCTGGTGCTGGGTGGGGCGACGTACGCGTTCTGAGCTCGCAGGTGGTTCTCACGCAGAGGAGCAGAGAACGCAGTGGCCGTGGCCCTGCATGCTTCCTACTTTTCGCTAAGACGTATCACGCGGAAGTGAACCGTTCGATTCCTCGCGAGCATTCGGCTTCGTTCAGAGGCGTCACTCGCCAGTGAAATTTCGGTCTTGGTGTGGAACACCGTTTCTGCTGATTTCCCTTGCGTGTCCAGCCTTTCTTCGGATACCCCCAGATTCACCAGTCTGTCCTTCACGGCCTGGCTTCTTTGTATCCCCAAGCTTTCAGGTTCCTCGTGACTGAAATACCCCAGAATCTCCAGCACAAGGATCTGAGGGTTGTCTATGAGCATTTGTGCGACTTCAATCAGAATACTGTCACCAGAGGGGGTGATGTTCTTGCTCTCCTCCTCGAACTGCACAATTGGAGACCAGCGCTCTCCGCCCAAGGTGCAGCCGATATGCATGTAGTACTCCTTGAAGAAGGTCGTGCTCTCAGGAAGTCCAACAGTGCTTATCTGGTCCATCAGCAGGAAGTATGGCAGCTTCTTGATTGCGATGGAGTAACGCGTGTTGTGCTGGATGCAACGACGGGAGCCACATGAATCGAGTGTGAAGGCACCCAGGGTATCCGTCGTTGCCGTGAGTTGACTTCCATCCGTTCCGACGACCGAAACCATCGCGTCAGGAATCGGCAGGTCCGTCAGCCTATCTACCACGACGCCACGGAGTACGAAGAGGCGTTCAGGGCAGGGCGGCAGATCCTGGGCCTGCAGGCATGGGGTCGGTAGGATAAGCAAGCCCAGAACCGGTCCGAATCGGAGCAGAAGCATCGCTCAAAGTTCGACCGTACTGGTTACTAGGTGCCTCGCCTCTGCGCTCCCTGCGCCTCTGCGTGAGTCTCGCATCCTCCAAGCCTCATACACTCCCCAGCGAGAAATACAAGCTTTCAACCGCCTGTTAATTATCAACAAAGGCCCCGTCCCTGTTGGGAAAACGGCCCTTTCCGGAGGGGGCTGAGCGGTACCTTTGGGAACCCTGAAAAACAGGGGTTTTTCGAACCAAGGAACCATGTCCGAGACCACATTGGAAATGAGCGAGAAGAAGAAGGCGGCGGCCTCCTATTCGGCCGACAGCATTCAGGTACTGGAAGGGCTAGAGGCGGTGCGCAAGCGCCCGGCCATGTACATCGGCGATGTGGGCGTGAAGGGCCTGCACCATCTGGTGTACGAGGTGGTCGACAACAGCATCGATGAGGCGCTAGCCGGCCACTGCGACACGGTGGATGTGAGCATTCTGGAAGGCAACAGCATCCGTGTGAAGGACAACGGCCGTGGCATCCCCGTGGACATGCACGCCAAGGAGAAGCGCAGCGCGCTCGAGGTAGTGATGACTGTGCTCCACGCTGGCGGCAAGTTCGACAAGGACAGCTACAAGGTCTCCGGCGGCCTGCACGGCGTGGGCGTGAGCTGCGTGAACGCGCTCAGCACGCACATGACCACCGAGGTCTTCCGCGATGGCAAGAGCTACATGCAGGAGTATTCCGAAGGGAAGCCCCTGTACCCCGTGAAGGAGACCGGCACCACCGATTACCGCGGCACGGTGCAGACCTTCACCCCGGACCACACCATCTTCCAGGCCACCGAGTACAACTTCGACACGCTGGCGGCACGCTTGCGCGAACTGGCCTACCTGAACAAGGGCATCACGCTGCGCCTCACCGACGAGCGCCGGAAGAACGACGATGGCAGTTTCGTGAGCGAGACCTTCTACAGCGAACAGGGCCTGGTGGAGTTCGTGAAGTACCTCGATGGCACGCGCGTGCCGCTGATCGAGGAAGTGATCTACATGGAAGGGGAGAAGCAGGGGATCCCGGTGGAGATCGCCATGGTGTACAACGACTCGTTCAATGAGAACCTGCACTCCTACGTCAACAACATCAACACCCACGAGGGCGGCACGCACCTGGCCGGCTTCCGCAGCGGCCTCACGCGCACGCTGAAGAAGTACGCCGATGCCAGCGGCGCCACCAGCAAGCTCAAGTTCGAGATCAGCGGCGACGACTTCCGCGAGGGCCTCACGGCCGTGATCAGCGTGAAAGTCGCCGAGCCCCAGTTCGAGGGGCAGACCAAGACCAAGCTCGGCAACAACGAGGTGAGCGGCGCGGTGAACATCGCCGTGAGCGAGATGCTCGAGAACTACCTCGAGGAGCACCCGCGCGACGCCAAGCAGATCGTGGAGAAGGTGATCCTGGCCGCTACGGCGCGCCACGCCGCCCGCAAGGCCCGCGAGATGGTGCAGCGCAAGGGCGCCTTCACCGGTGGCGGCCTGCCCGGCAAGCTCGCCGACTGCTCCAGCAAGGACCCCGGCGCCAGCGAGCTCTTCCTGGTGGAGGGTGACTCCGCCGGCGGAACCGCGAAGCAGGGCCGTAACCGCGAGTTCCAGGCCATCCTCCCGCTGCGAGGCAAGATCCTGAACGTGGAGAAGGCCATGCAGCACAAGATCCTCGACAACGAGGAGATCCGGAACATCTACACGGCGCTGGGCGTGAGCATCGGCACCGAGGAGGACAGCAAGGCGCTGAACATGGACAAGCTGCGCTACCACAAGATCGTGATCATGTGCGACGCCGACGTGGACGGCAGCCACATCCAGACGCTGATCATGACCTTCTTCTTCCGCCACATGCAGCCGCTGATCGAGAGCGGCTACCTCTACATCGCCACGCCGCCGCTCTACCAGGTGAAGAAGGGCAAGGAGCAGGTGTACTGCTGGAACGAGGCCGAGCGCGATGCGGTGATCGAGGCGATGAAGAAGGGCAACAAGGACGCCAGCGTGAACGTGCAGCGCTACAAGGGTCTGGGCGAGATGAACGCCGAGCAGCTCTGGGAGACCACCATGGATCCCACGCGCCGCACCCTGCGCCAGGTCACCATCGAGAACGGCGCCGAGGCCGATCGCATCTTCAGCATGCTCATGGGCGACGAGGTGCCGCCGCGCCGCGATTTCATCGAGAAGAACGCCGTGTACGCGAAGCTGGACGTTTGATCCGGCGCCTTCGGCCCGCCGAGTTCCGACTGGAAAGAAGCCCCTTCGTGGGGCTTCTTCATTTCAGCACCGTCACGTGTCCTATGCGCTCGATCAGCTCGTTGGTGAGCTTGTCATAGCACTTGAGCTTCCACACGTACACCTCGGTCTTCACGATATCGTTCTGGTAGAAGCCGTCCCACGACTCGTCGACCACGGCGGTCTGATGGATCAGTTCGCCCCAGCGATCGAAGATCATGAACTCGTAGTCGCGCACCGCCCAGGGCAAGTTGAAGATGGGCTTGAAGCCCTCGTTCACCCCGTCCTCATTCGGCGTGAAGGTGTTGGGCACCCAAACGACCAGGGCATCGAGCACCTCGATCGGCGAGCAATAGGTGTCCGGGCAGCCATTCGCATCGAAGGCGGTGAGGCAGACTTGGTACTGATCGCCCAGGCCACCAGGGAACGTGAACGCCGGGGATGCCTCGTTGCTGCTGCCCAGTCCAGCGAAATCCCAGGAGAAAGCCACGGCGTTCGGGCTGGATGCATTGGTGAACTGGGCCGTGGGCGCGGTGACCAGCAAGGTCTCCGGTGCGTAGGTGAAGCCGGCGATCACCGGCGCAGCGGGCTGCACCACCGCGCCGCCATTCGCCGCGCAGCCATTCGCGTTGAGCATGGTGACCGCATAAGCGCCCGGACAGAGGCCCGTGAAGACCGGATCGCTCACGAAGGCGCCGCCGTTGAGGCTGTAGAGCGCTCCTTCTGGGTCGCTCACCGTCAGCGTGCCGTCGCAATCGTCGGGGCAGGTCTCGTTCGTGGCGCTGACCAGGTCGATGACGAGTACTTCGGGCTCTCCGATGCTGAAGGGGCTGCTGCCGCTGCAGCCGTTGACATCGAGTACCGTGATCGCGTACTGGCCTGCGCACAATCCGCCAACCGAGGCGCCATTGCCGTTGATTCCCGCGGACCATTGATACGCATAGGCGCCGTTGCCGCCGCTGGCTTGCACGGTGGCGGTGCCGTCGCAGGCCGCGTTGCAGATCGCATCGGTGACCGCCACCACGGGCACAATCGCATCGGTGAAGGTGATGGTGACCTCATCCTGCGTGCTGCAGCCATCGGTGCTGATCACATTCCAGCTGAGCGTGTATGCGCCGCCTGAGGAGGCCATGACGATGCTGTTGGGGGAGTCCGGCTCCGCGAAGCTGATGCCGGCGGGCCCGCTCCAGCTGCCACTGGCCCAATTGCCGGTGGCGCTCAGCTCGTAGGTGAGCGTGCAGGTCACCGCGTCGGGGCCGGCATCGGGCGGTGCGATGAGGAAGACCGTGGCCGTGGAGCTGGCCATGGCATTCGGGCAGGGCTGCGTGCCGAAGACGGTATAGGTGTACACACCCTGCGCGCTGGTCGCGGGATCGAAGGTGCCATCGCTCGGTTGCCCGCCAGGGCCGCTCCAGGTGCCACCAGGCATGGGTGTGCCGCCGAGCAGGGAGAACAACGCAATCGGTGCAGCTTCCGGGCACAAGGTGATGGATCCGTTCTCGCCGGCATCCGGCAGCGGATTCACATCGATGATGACCGAAGCGCTCGCGTCAAGGCATGGAGCAGTTGCCGCTACCGTGTACGTGTACCCGCCAGGATCGTCGAGGTGCGGATCGAAGAGCCCATCATCCACCATGCTCGGCCCGGTCCAGTTTCCTCCGGCGTCGGGAGTCCCGTTCAGCACGCCGAAGAGCGCGATCGCCGCATTGTTGTTGCACAAGGTGGCGGCTCCGTCGGCACCCGCATCCGGCGGCACCACTACCGACATGGTCACGGTGCTGGTGTCGTTGAGGCAGGGTGCGGGCACGAATACGATGTATTGGTAGGCTCCTTCGGCACTGCTCATGGGATCGAAGCTGCCATTCATGGGCGCCCCGTTCGGAGCGAACCACCCACCACCCGCGTCGGGCGTTCCGCCAAGCTGCTCGAAGAGATCGACAGGATCATGATCGCCGCAGATCGTGAGCGCACCATCGATGCCCGCGTCGACATCGGAGAGCACATGCACGGTGATGGTGGCGGAAGCGGAAGGGCAAGGGGCGATGCCGGCCACCGTGTACATATAGGCTCCGGGCGTGCTCAGGTTCGGCGTGAAGGTTCCGCTCGCCGCGCCGTCCGGTCCGTTCCACGTTCCTCCGGTATCCGCGCCCCCTAGCACCGGGAACAGCTCGACTGGATCACTTGCCACGCACAAGTTCAACAGGCCATCGGTGCCCGGGTTCGGCAATTGGGTGACGGCAATGGTCACTTGAGCGGCATCCGCAGGGCAGGGCGCAGAGCCGGCCACGGTGTAGGTGAATATTCCGGGAACATCCGTGGCGGGATCGAAACTGCCATCGAACGTGGTGCCTGCGTTCGTTGTCCAGATGCCGCCTGCTTCTGGCGTTCCTCCCAGATGGTTGAAGAGATCCTGAGCGGCGTTGCTGAAGCAGAGGGTCGCTGCGCCATCCGTGCCTGCATCCGGCGCGTTGATCACATCCACGGTAACGGTGCTGCTCACGCTCATGCACGGCGGCGGCACGGCAATGGTGTAGGTGTAAACACCCGCGCTCATCGTCGAGGGATCGAACTGCCCATCCGATGCACTGCCGTTCGGCGCGGTCCATGAACCGCCTTGGTCCGGTGAGCCTTCAAGCATGCTGAAGAGATCCTGTAAGCCGTCGCTTTCGCACACGGTCAGGAAGCCCGGTCCGCCTGGGTCGGGCTCGCTCACCACGGTAACGGTCACCACGGATTGGTCATCGGGGCAGGGCGACATACCTGCCACAGTGTAGGTGTATGCGCCGGCGCTCATGGTTGCCGGGTCGAAGAGGCCGCCCACCACCGGCGATGGTCCGCTCCATGTTCCACCGGCCTGTGCGCTGCTGAGCGC
>JACJZF010000010.1 GCA_020635725.1 Flavobacteriales bacterium | reverse complement strand
GGCCTACCAATCATACTCCACAGGTGCCAACGAACGCATTCGCAAATGAGTTCCGGAACTGGGCCAAGCTAGCCAGTGCCACGAGTTGGATAGGGGCGAGTGCACCTCCTGATTGGGGCAACGGACGCTTGATGATCACCGAGTTCACACATGGCATGCGCAGCGTTCACCTCGCGGATCCTTCATCCGTTGATTTCGAATACTTGGGTATTAGGCCGGTCCTTTTGGAGCCGGTCACGCACTTCACCTACGATCCCAACGATCAACACAGGCTTACCTCAACCCTTCTGCCACTGTACACGGATGGTCGCAAACCACCGGGTCTAACTGGTACCAGCGCAGCGGAGCCCACATTGCTGTTGCCGGATGACGGATTCTCTTTGGCCGTGAGCTACATCTATTCTGCCAACTGCGGAACGCCCTCGGGTACCAATCCTGTGGTAAGCGGTGGGAACGTGTTGCGTCGAGACAACGTGCATCCCTTCCAGGCCGAATTCTCATGGGGGGCTAATGGACCTATACCGTCGACCATGAATCCCGCATCGGCGATCAGTAGTGGGAATCTTGTCAAGGAATACAATAAGCCATTGTTCTCCTTACCAGCCTATACGAACATTTCAAGCTCTCAGACATGTTGGGACGGCTTAACGTTAGGGCATACTGCGCTGGAATCGAACGGTCATACAAGGGTCAAGAACCTGTGGGTGGCTGTTGACGAGCGCAGTGGTTCCGGGGATGGAATGGAGATCGACTACATCGGCTACTCCACCAACAACGGTGGTTCCTACACGCAATTGACCCAGACCGGGGTCAACTACCTTTCAGGGTCGCCACTGGAGGTGATCAGTACTCCCACTACGCCGATGCACCAATCCACTAACGTCCAGTACAAGGTCTGTGCTTCCACGCCATGTATTGTTCCCTTGGCTAGCGATCACAACAATGCTTCCGCCCCGGGTGATGAGCCCACCATTGGTGATGCGGAAGTCTTGTTGTATAGTGGCTGGGCGTGTGATGTATCATCCGTGGAACTCACGGATGATTGCAATGCCGTTGGCGTCCTGCGCTATATCCCAAGCATTCCCCAGCTCCAAGTACCCAACGTGCAGGTGGAAGCCTTGGAATGCGATAGTTTCCGATTGACCATGGAGATCCTCAGCACCGGATCAGGCAGTGTTTCCGACATCGAAATAGGGTCATCCGTGTCAATGTCGGCCGGAACGGGCTGGAGCTACGTACCTGGCAGCGCGCAGCTGCTCGATGCAGCGCATGTCCTCATCGCATCGGCTGGTTCCGGGCTGCCTGATCCATTGCCGGGTCAGGGTTGTGGTACCGGGTCCGGCAACATGACATGGGGTCTGGGTTCCTATGAACTCTGCGCCACCAACACGCCTATTCCAAGTTGCGCACGGATGTTCGTGCAGTTCGATGTGGAACGACCGACCGCCAATTGTGGCGCGATGTCCACACCGATACAACTGTGGGCGAGTTCGCTGAGTTGTGGGGTGCCATGTCAGATCATTTCCACCACGATCTCCAGTGCGGTTGCGCCATCTACCGACGTGGTTACTTCTGTGACCGCTTCACCGATAGCGGATTGCCAGGCGGGGACGACGCTGGTGATCGTTGTGAACAATCCGCTTACGCAGGCACTGTATGATGTGAATGTCTCGCTGGATCTACCTGCAGCGCTCACACCGTTTGCGCCAATCAGTGGCTGTGCAACTTCCGTTCAGGTAGTGGGCGGGGTCATCACGTGGAATTTCACGGATCTTTTGCCGGCAACACCTTGCACGCTCTCGGTTCAAGTCACTCCGCTGACATGTTCCGCCGCCAGCCATAATGTTTCGGTTATTGCGGCTACCGAGTGTTGCGCTCTATCGTTGGGAGGTGAAGCCGGCATTGTCGAGGTGATCATCACCGACCCACCACTCTGTTCCCTTGAACCCGCCACACTCCCCACTCCATCTCTCTGTAACGGGCCTTGGGGCGACCAGGAGGTGCTTTGTGGCATCGATGGGGGGCAGTCCATCTCAGTTGTGTTTAATGGCGACAGCTTCAGGTTCATCAATGGGGGCGCGGCTTTTGTGGAGTACACGGCTGCTGGCGTTTGGACCCTTACAGGAGAGTTGGAGAACTTGTCCGACAGCACTGACCGTTATTGGGTCCAGTTGTACTTCGACAATCCGCTGCCGAACAGCTCTTGGCCCCAGACTGCGATCATGGGCACCGTACCAATGGGCGAAACGTGGACCATTTATAGTGTGAGCACCAACCCATCGTGGCCCAGCCTTTTCGTAGGCGCGGGAACGGCGAACGTGGGCCAATTGTATTCCATTACCGGGGCAGTAGATTCGGCTTCACCAGCCAACAGCTTCGGTTTCCAGCGCGGCAATGGTGCCAGCGGCAATGGGTCGAACTATGGTGTCGGCTTCAACTTCCTCGCCACTCCCGTTGGTGGGGGTAGTGTCATCTCCGGGGTGCTGAGCAACGGGATGTACTGCGGCTACGATTGGACACACTACTTCAGCCCGTGCAATGGCCAACTTGCTGTCAATTGGAACAACACATCCGGTGCGACCTATACTGTGAATCTTTACCACGATGGTCAGCCGGTATCACCCAGCCCCATCATGACGCAGTCCGGATCCGTGATTTTCCCAGGTTTGTGCAATGGAGTATATGACGTTACGATCTCGGGTAGTGATGGATGCACCGCATCACTGGGTGATGTGGAACTGGAGAACGGACTGACGCCGCTGACCGGTTGGGTGGAATTCCCAGCGACCGCTTGCTCCAGTGAGGATGCCTGTGTACGCGCCGTGGCTGTTGGAGGTGGTCAAGCACCCTATGAGGTCGAATGGTGGTGGCAGACCATGTACTACAACGGCTACCCGGCACCACCGGTAACCCAACCGGGCGATCTGCATTGTGGTGCCGTATTGGGCGAGGAGAGCTGGGCCAGGATCATTGACGCCAATGATTGTCATATCACGCAGAAGTACTACATCCAAGAGGTGGAGCAGGAACTATTCAGTGGATTAGCGATGGATGCTTGCGGTGGGACCAATGGTTCCATCGCGCTTACAACGTTGTTCGATACCTCGCTGCCGTACACCGTGGCATGGACCGGTCCAGGAGGGTTCACATCCACCTCGCTCTCGATTAGTGGTCTTGCCCAAGGGATGTATGTAGTGGAGATCTGGTCCTTCGCTGCCGGTTGCAGAAAAACGGCCCATTACACGGTGGGGCAGTGCGGCGGAACCCAGGTGGAGGTGGTGGTCCAAACAGATGCGAATGCAGGCCAGACGAGTTGGCAGATTTTCAGCACAAGTAACGGTAGTGTGGCCTGTTCGGGGTCAGGATATCCGAACAGTGCCACTACTTCGGACGTAGGCTGCATCTTGCCTGATGGTTGTTACCGTTTGGTGGTTTCCGATGCTGCAGGGGATGGCATCGTTGCCGGCGGTTATCGGTTGAGCATCCTGAGCAGCGGGGACCGCATTATCGATGAACTCTACGAGCCGTTGGGCTTGGGTGGCTTCGCGAACGGATCAACCAGTGCCATTGCGAATAACGAGGGCTTCTGCTTGCCGCTCGGAGTGGTGGATAGGCTCATTGGCACCTCATGCGATCGCATGCAATGGCGCACGTGGCATTGTCAAGCGGAGAACATGATCTGCACGGCGAACCCGGCAGTTTCGGCGGAATACGGTATTACCAATACAACGAGCGGCTACCAGATGTGGTGGTTCGATCCGAACGGTGGATACAGCTTCCGTCGTACCCAGTACCACAGTACCTCCAATGGTATGCCGGCCGGTCCAACGCGTGCGTGCCACTTCCGATTGAATACATGGTCGGGCAATCAGCTCCAGGATCTGGTTCTCTACAACGTACGTGTACGCGGCATCGTGAACGGCGTCTACCAGGAGTGGGGAAAGACCTGCCGCATGATGGTGGATAATGTCGGTGCCCAATGTCCTCGTACGAAGTTGCTGGACCAGGTCGGCAATCAGTATTACAGCTGTGGGGTTACGCGGACGATCGGCAGCAGTGTTTATGTCCATGCCAACCCCACGACCAGATATAATGCGAGTTGCGTTTCCCAAGGAGCGAACAAGTATCAGTTCAGGTTCCGCATCCCCTCCGAGGGATTCTCGTTGACGAAGTCCCACACGAGCTACTTCGTAAACACCACGGGCCTTACGGTCGGTAAGACCTATGAGGTGGATGTGCGGGTGAGCTTCGATAACGGCACGACGTGGTGTGCCAATGGGAATTTGTGGGGTGATATCTGTACGGTCACTATCGTGAGTTCCGGCGGAATGGTACAGCAAGCCAATGATGGTTTAGCGTCGCCAGCGCTTATGATGTGGCCGAACCCGAACGCGACCGGAAGGGTGTTCTACCAACTCCAGGAGGTGAAGGACAAGAGTGCTGCAGTGCACTGGCGGATGTATGATGCGATGGGTAGACAAGTGATGGATAAGTCAATAGCGAGTCTGGACGAATTGCAGGTAGGAGAGGTCGAACTGTCCGATGGCCTTGGTACTGGCCTGTTCCTCGTCGAGGTAACCATTGGAGACAAGCGTTTCATTGGACGCTTAGTACTGCACTAGGCGTCCAAGCCCTCTTATGAGTGACTACCGCGGGAATTCGCCGCGGCGGTTTCATATGAAGGAGCCGACTGGCGGTCGTATCCGGGCCAATCGTGTCTGAATCATCACACCTCCGCCTTGGCCTTCTTCTTCCCGTTACCATTCTGCTCCTTCTCATCGATCGGCTTGCGGAACACGATCTTCCCGTCGAACACATCGATCACCTGGGGTTGGCCGGGCTCGAGCGTGCCGGCGATGATCTGCCGGCTCAATTCGTTGAGCAGCTCTTTCTGGATCATGCGTTTCACGGGCCGGGCGCCGAATTGGGGGTCGAAGCCGACGTTGCCGATATGGTCGATGAGCTCGTCGCTCGGCGTGAGCAGGATGTTCTTCTCCTCGAGCTTCTGTAGCATGAGGTGCAGCTGCAGCTTCACGATCTCATGCACGTCATGCTTGCTGAGCGGACGGAACATGATGATCTCATCCACGCGGTTGAGGAATTCGGGTCGCACGGTCTTGCGCAGCAGGTCCATCACCTCGTCACGCGTTTTCTCGATCACCGTCTCGGCATCCTTGTCCTTGAGCTTCTCGAAGTTCTCCTGGATGATGTGAGAGCCGATGTTGCTCGTCATGATGATGATGGTGTTCTTGAAGTTCACCACCCGGCCCTTGTTGTCGGTGAGGCGGCCATCGTCGAGCACCTGCAGCAGGATATTCCACACATCGGGGTGGGCCTTCTCGATCTCGTCGAGCAGCACCACGCTGTAGGGTTTGCGGCGCACGGCCTCGGTGAGCTGGCCGCCTTCGTCGTAGCCCACGTAGCCCGGAGGCGCGCCCACAAGACGTGAAACGCTGTGGCGCTCCTGGTACTCGCTCATGTCGATGCGCGTCATGGCGTGCTCGTCGTTGAAGAGGATCTCGCTGAGCGCTTTTGCGAGCTCGGTCTTGCCGACGCCGGTGGTACCGAGGAAGATGAAGCTTCCGATGGGGCGGCGTTCATCACCCATGCCTGCACGGCTGCGGCGCACGGCGTCGGCCACGGCGCGCACGGCCTCGTCCTGGCCGATCACGCGCTTGTGCAGCTCGTCCTCCAGCTTCAGGAGCTTGGTGCGCTCGGCCTCCAGCATGCGGGTGACGGGGATGCCCGTCCAGCGGCTCACCACGGCGGCGATCTCCTCCACGTCCACCTCCTCCTTGATCAATTTGCTCTCGGACTGCAGCTTCAGCAGCTCGTCCTTGGCGGCGGCGAGTTCTTTCTCGGTTTCTTGAATGCGGCCGTAGCGGATCTCGGCCACTTTTCCGAAGTCGCCCTCGCGCTCATACTGCTGCGCCTGGTGCTTCAGCTCCTCGATCTTGTCCTTGGCGCTGTTGATGCGTTCCACCAGCTGGCGCTCGCTCTCCCAGCGTGCCTTGAAGCCGTCGCGTTGGCCGCTGAGTTCCGCGAGCTCCTTGTTCAGCTCAGCGAGCTTGGCCTCGTCGTTCTCTCGCTTGATGGCCTCGCGCTCGATCTCCAGCTGCATGATGCGGCGGTCGATCTCGTCGAGCTCCTCGGGCTTGGAGTTGATTTCCATGCGCAATTTGCTGGCAGCCTCGTCGATCAGGTCGATGGCCTTGTCCGGCAGGAAGCGGTCGGCGATGTAGCGCGTGCTCAGCTCCACGGCGGCGATGATTGCGGCGTCCTTGATCAGCACCTTGTGGTGGCTCTCATACTTTTCCTTCAGGCCGCGCAGGATGGAAATGGCGTCCTCACGTGACGGCTCATCCACCATCACCTTCTGGAAGCGGCGCTCCAGGGCCTTGTCCTTCTCGAAGTATTTCTGGTATTCGTTGAGCGTGGTGGCACCGATGCTGCGGAGTTCGCCGCGTGCGAGGGCGGGCTTCAGGATGTTGGCGGCGTCCATGGCGCCTTCGCCACCGCCCGCGCCCACCAGGGTGTGGATCTCGTCGATGAAGAGGATGATGTTCCCTTCCGAGGCGATCACCTCCTTCACCACGGCCTTCAGGCGCTCCTCGAATTCGCCCTTGTACTTGGCGCCGGCGATCAGCGCGGCGATGTCGAGGCTGAAGACTTGCTTGCCTTTGAGGTCCTCGGGGATGTCACCGCTCACGATGCGCTGCGCGATGCCCTCGGCAATGGCGGTCTTACCCACACCGGGCTCACCGATCAGGATCGGGTTGTTCTTGGTGCGGCGGCTGAGGATCTGCAGCACGCGGCGGATCTCCTCGTCGCGGCCGATGACCGGATCGAGCTTGTTGTCCTTGGCGAGCTGGTTGAGGTTCTTGGCGTACTTGTTCAGCGCGTTGTAGGTCTCCTCCTGGCTTTGGCTGGTGACCTTGCTGCCCTTGCGCAGGTCCTTGATCGCGGCGATCAGGTCCTTCTTGGACACGCCGTTGTCCTTCAGCAGTTGGCTCACCGTGTCGCCACTGTCGAGGATGCCGATGAGCATGTGCTCCACGCTGGCGAACTCATCGCCGAACTCCTTCAGCGCGGCCAGCGCCTTGGTGAGCGCATCGCTGCTGTGGCGCGAAAGGCTGATCTGCCCGCCGCTCACCTTCGGGTAGCCCTGCACGATGCGATCGAGCGCCTGCGTCATGGCGGGCACGTTCACGTTGAGCTTCTTCAGCAAGAAGGGCGTCACATCGGGGTCCACTTCCAGGATGCCCTTGAGCAGGTGGCCGTTCTCGAGCATCTGTTGGCCGTATCCCGTGGCGATGGTCTGCGCCTGTTGGATGGCCTGCTGCGAGCGGATGGTGAATTTGTTGAGGTCCATGATATCGGTATTGCCCGCCGCGCTCAAATCCTGAACCGATGTCACCCGTCAAGGCTGAATGAACAGGTTTTGTCATACCGGGAAGGGAAAATTGGACAGAATGACGCGAGACTCGACCGTTGGTCGTCTGAAAATGCACACTCAGGCAATATCTGGAGTCGGAAATCTATCTTCCCAGAGCGCGGATCCCTCGGCCGCGAACGTGTCGATGAGATCCAACAACAGCTGCCCATGGCTCCGATGGGGCTCTTTGGCCCTTACGGTGTTCTTTCTTTCCCCATTGGCCAAGGCACAGCCCTATTGGGTGCATGATCTGGCGGGGCCAGGCAACGAGCACATCGCCGATGTGAAAGTGGATGCCGATGGCTCCACCTACCTCGTTGGCGAATTCGGGGGCACCATCAGTTTCGCCGGGCAATCGTATGCCAGCTCGGGCAGCATCGATTTCTTCGTGGCGAAGCTGAACGCGGCGGGTGGCCTGGTCTGGTTCAAGCAGGGTGGCGGGCCAGGGATCGATCGAGCGCTCAAGCTGGCTCTGGGCAGCAACGATGTGCTCGCGATCACCGGCGAGTTCCTGGGCAGCGCGACCTTCCAAGGGCAACCTATGACCAGTGTGGGCGGCACCGCCGACATGTTCCTCGCGCAATTGGACAAGGCCACGGGCACGCTGATCTGGCTCCGGCAGGGCGGGGGAGGCGCCGGTACCGACAGGCCCGGTGGCATGAGCATCGCGGCTGATGGCAGCATCTGCGTGGCGGGTGAGTTCCGTGGCTCGGCGACCTGGGATGGACAAGGCCTCACGAGCATGCTCAATCCGGACACAGGAGTCCCCAGCGCCGATGTCTTCATAGCGAAGTGGTCTGCCGCTGGCGCCATTCAATGGGTGCGAAGCGGTACCGCCAAATACGATGACCGCGCGGTGGATGTGGTGCATGACAACGCCGGAAACATCTTCGTCACAGGCCAGTTCAGCGACACCATCACCTTCGATGCGGTGCATGACAACGCGCTGCTGAACGCATCCTTTCTGGTGAAGTACGATTCGGATGGCCATGAGGATTGGTTCCGCCGATTCGGTGGCGCGGGCTTCAATCATGTACGCGACATGGTGGTGGGGCCTGACGGAAGGTTGCTCCTCGTGGGAGATGTGCAGGGCACCATGGTGTGGTCCGGGCCGCCTGTGGTGAGCATACCGGCGGGATTCACCGATGCCTATTACCTGCTCGCCGTGAGCACCGCCGGTGCGTTGCTCGATCACGAGACCATGGGATCGGCCGAAGGCGTAGGGGTGAACGCGCTCTCTGTCTGGAACGATGATATCGCGGTGCTGGGGTGGTTCCAGTGTCAGTTCTCCGGCCTCGCGCAGCACTATGGCGCCAATGGCATTTTCATGGCCACGGGCACCGAAGACCTGTTCGTGGCCCGGCACAGCGCCAGCGATCTCTCGCTCAACGAGGCCCAGCAGTTCGGTGGTCGATCGGCGAAGTCACCCGGGGCCGTGGCCCACACGGCGCCAGGCCAGGTGATATTCACCGGCTCCTTTCAGCAGTCGCTCATCTTCCCAGGCGGGCCAGGCTTCACGGTGGATCCCGGTACAGCCATCCCCAGCGTGCTCGGCAACGGCGTTTCGCAGTATTGCAGCGATTCCAACTACGGCAGCTTCACGGGCGTGCAGAGTGCGGGGCTCACGGATGGCTTCATCGCTCGCGGCTATTGGGAAGGTCGTGAGCCGTATGATTGGTGGCTCCGTTCAGGGTCTGGATGCGAGCGCGATACGCTGCAGCCCTGTATCCGAAGAGGTGGCGAACCGGTGTGCCCGGATACGATCACCGCGTGCGGAGCTGCCGGACTGAACGTCTTCACCCGCTTTTCGCATGTCGTGGGCAACACGCTCGGGTATCTCGGCCCTGCCCTCACCTATCAATGGTCCAACGGAAGCACGGCCGCGAACATCAACGCGGGCCAAACAGGTTGGTATTGGGTGACCATCTCCACTGTCAACGGTTGCTGGCAATGGACCGATTCCGTGTACGTGGTGGGGCTGCCCTTGCCCCCGGCCCCAATGGTGTCCGATGATGTCGTGGTGAACACCTCCACATCGAGCCCTGCCTTGATCGAGATGTGCCACCCGGAGACGCACTGGGTCTGGGGCACCAATAGCGATCTCGTTCAATCGGTGCAGTGGTCCACTCCGGATGGGCTGGTGATCATGGGCGACTCGGTGCAAGTGGACACCTCCGGGTACTACAACATCACCTACACCGGAGCCAATGGCTGCACGCGCACCACGGCGGTTCAAGTGCTGGATCACCCCGCTCCGGAGATGCCCGAACTAGATCTTGACCTTTCGATCCTCTTCACGCAAGACCTGGACCTCAACGACAGCGTCACCGTGTGCCCCGGCGGCAACGTCTCCTATGTATGGACGCCGACGTGGACGGTCGATGGCGAGGTTGGGGCTGATCTGCCTCCGGGACTCACGGTGCTGTGGAACCTGCTTCCGGGTGAGCCGACGATCGTTGCTTCGGATGGCGCGCAATCCGGCAGCTTGCCTGGCATTGGCCCAGCATGGCAGCACGTGGAGCTGATCATCAGGGTGGTGAATGCGCCGTGCGGTGACGATACCCTCGACTTCACCGGGCTCGACAGCATCTTCGTGGATCTGCACCGCGCACTCGCGGTCGATGTCTCGCTCACCGGTCCCAGCATCCTCTGCGACGGCGACACCACCGTGCTGGTCGCGCAGTGCACCGGTTGCGACGAGATGATCTGGTCGGCCGGTACGGGGCAATTCATCTCGCCGGACAGCCTGCAGATCTCTCAAGGCGGGACCTACAGCGTCACCGGCAGTGTAACGGATACCACCGGATGCAGCTTCAGCGATCAAGCATCGATCGCCGTATCGGTGCCCACCGGGCCGGTGCTTCAGGTGAATCCATCCAACGGTATCATCTGTCCCGGCGGAAGCGCAACCATGTCCACCACATTGACCGGAGATGACCCCGTGTGGTACGGACCACAAGGACCTGTCACCGGCCAGGGCACCTCATACACCACCGCCTCGGCGGGGGAATACTACCTCACCATGCTCGTGGGTGGCTGTCTGGTCACCAGCGACAACGTTGCGCTGGCCGCGTACGGCACGCCTTACCTCGATGTGCAGCCGTTGGCGGCGCTCTGCCATCCGGGCGATGAGGTGCAGATCACCGTGCTCACCGTTCCTGGTTCGAATGTGCAATGGGCCGCGCCCATCGGCGGTTCGGCGCTGAGCGTATCCATCGACCAACCCGGCGTGTACTCCTGCACGGTGGAGGCCTGTGGCATCCAGACTCCGCTCAGCGTTGAGGTCACGGCCGCTCCAGCCACTGCCCAATTGGTGATCAGCGGTCCGTTCGTGCTATGCGAAGGCGATTCCGTGTTCTTGAGCGCGCAGCCAGGGAATGCGGATTACACGTGGCTCCCGGGCAACCTGAACGGAATGCAGGTGCAGGTGTGGGAGCCCGGCGATTACCAAGTGGTGGTGACCAATGATGCAGGTTGCACCGACACCAGCGCCGTGGTTCAGGTCACCCAAGTATCCTTCGGAGGGCCGCTGACCATTGCGGGTGATACGTTGTGCCTTGGCTCCAGTGTCACATTGCTTGCAGCCGGGCCCGGACCTGTGCAGTGGTATGGCGGCCCCGATTTCACCAATCCATTAGGCTCCGGGGCAGCACTGACATTCACTCCCACGGCCAGCTTGGTGGTGCTCGCCCGCCAGGAGAATGCAGGTTGCTTCGGTGACTCATCGAGTGCGTTCGTGCTCGTGAAACCGGTGCCGGGCCCCATTACCATCGCAGGCCCGAACGCGCTATGCGCCGGAGAAGAGCTGGTGCTCACGGTGCAGGCACCCGATAGTGTGAGCCTCGCTTGGACCACGCCAGCCGGCAACTTCGGCGGGACCCCGTTGCAGATCGCCGCCGTGGCCATAGGCAATTCCGGCACCTACTTCTGCCAACCTGTGTATGAAGGTTGCGCAGGTCCTTCCGCGACGCATCAGCTGGTCGTCAATGCCGCTATTCCTCCTGGCCTTCCTGCCGATACCACCATCTGCCAAGGAGGTGCGGTCGCCATCGCGCTTGCCCCCGGTTACTCCGGTGTGCTGTGGTCCAATGGCAGTACGGCGAGCCAGTTCTTCATCGCTCAGGCCGTGTCGCTGAGTCTCGTGGCCATCGATCCCAATGGCTGTCCGGTGAGTGATGCCATCGTGGTGGAAGTCGTCGATTGCCCCTTGGATGTGCCCAACGTCTTCACGCCGAATGGCGATGGCACCAACGATACCTGGCTGCTCGGACCAGGTGGCTACACGGCCGCCACAGCCGATGTGTACAATCGTTGGGGCGGCCTTGTATGGAGCGGCGACATGATCACCAAGGGATTCAAGGGCGAATACATGCAGACTGGTGAGCTCCTCTCCGAAGGGACGTATTTCTATGTGCTGCAGCTCTCCTTCGGCACAGGCGGCGGCAAAGGTGTTTCCGGACACCTGACCCTCTTGCGCTAGCCCCCTACTTTCGGCCCCCATGCAGGGGGAGTTCGCGCTCATCGCAGCAGGCGACCGAGAAGCCTTCGAGGCGCTTTTCCGCTTGCACTATCGGCCGCTTTGCGGATTCGCGATGGGCTACCTGAAGGATGCCGATCGAGCGGAGGATCTGGTGCAGGATCTCTTCTTCCGGCTGTGGCTCGATCGCACGAAGCTGAATATCACCACGTCCGTGAAGGCCTACCTCTTCGCAGCCGTGAGGAACCGATGCCTCAATGCGGTGAAGGCCGGTGCCAGGGTGCGCGCATTGAACGAGGAGGCCGATGACCGGTTGGAGGAAGTGGAACGGAGCGAGGATGAACATGCCGAGCGCATCGCCCGCGTGCAGGCCGCGATAGAGGCCTTGCCTACGGAGCGCCGCAAAGTGTTCAAGCTGAGCCGGTACGAAGGGCTGAAGTACCACGAGATCGCCGAGCGATTGGGGATCTCGGTGAAGACCGTGGAGAATCAGATGGGCAGCGCGCTGAAGTCCTTGCGGACGGAGCTCAGGGATCTGGTGCCACTGCTGCCATGGCTCTTCTGGCTCACCGAAGGAGGCGGATAGGGGTATTGGATGAATGGATTGTCCTACTTGAACCGTGAACGATAGCCAACCCGTCGATAGCGATCTGCTCGCGCGCTACCTCGCTGGCGAAGCGGACGCATCGCAGCGGACCCGTGTGGAAGAATGGGCAGCGTCGTCCACGGAGAGTGCCCGGGAGCTGGCGGCCATGCAGCGGCTCTGGTCATACGGGGCGGAGTCCTCCGGGCTGGGTGAGGTCGATGTCGATGCCGCGTGGAGCCGATTGGATACACGGATCGCTGAGAGCGAAGGTGCTCGCGTGCGAACGATGGCAGGAGGAGGGCAGTGGCGCATCTGGCTCAGCGCTGCCGCCGTTATCGCTGGAGTGCTGGTCGCTGCGTGGTTGTTCATGCAGCCGGCCGCAGAGCGCTTCACTGCACGCGAGTCCGCTCTTCCTTTCGCGCTGGCCGATGGCAGCACCGCTGTGCTGAAGGCCGATAGCCGAATGGAGACACGCATGGGAGTGGAACGCTCGGTGCGCTTGGAAGGCTCGGCGTATTTCGACGTGAAACGTGACCCGGAGCATCCGTTCATCATCGATGCGCGGGATCTGGAGGTAACGGTGCTGGGCACCTCCTTCGAGGTGAGCGCTTATGATACGGCGCGCTTCGCCACGGTGCGCGTTCGTAGCGGCCGCGTGCAGGTAGTGGCTGGCGGTGATACCCTGGTGCTGGTCGCGGGCGAGCATGCGCGCTACGACCAGGAGCGCCATATCCTGGAGCGCGAGAAGGCATCCGCTGCGGAGGAGTGGGGCCTGCGCGTGCTGCAATTCGAGGGCGCCACCATGCCGCAGGTCGCCGCGCAGCTGGAGCGCTTGTACCAGGTGCATGTCCAATGGAACGATGCATCCATCGCGAATTGCAGGCTCACGGCGGAGTTCGATGATGAGCCCATCGAACGCATCATCACGGTGATCGCCGAGACCTTCGGCTGGCAGGTGGAAGCGACACCATCGGGTTTCACATTCGATGGCAAGGGCTGCTGATCATCGCTACGGCACGTTGGCGATGCGGCGCGGCGGCGCGGCTCTCGCGCTGATGCTTGTGCTATGCGGCGCGCATTCCCAGAGCCTGCTGCAGCGGCATGTTACGGTGCATGCGGAGCGGGTGCGCCTGGCAACGGCCTTGAGCTTGGTGGCCAAGGACGGCGGCTTCCGGCTCAGCTACAACGCGGCCGCCATTCCGGTGGACAGCCTCGTGAACGTGAACGCCGGGGATACACGAGTGGAGGAGGTGCTGCGCGCTCTGATCCCGGCGCGCATGGCGTGGAAGGAGAGCGGGTCGCATCTGATCCTGATCGACGCGCGCGCGGCCAGGCGCAAGGTGCGGATCGCCGGCCGGGTGGTGGATGCCGCGAGCGGAGAGGCCATTGCCAAGGCCACGGTTTACGCCGTGGAGGAAAGGCAGGCGGTATCGACCTCTGCGGATGGCGGCTTCATGTTGGAGGCGAGCACCGAGCAGGCGCGCGTAGCGGTGATGGTGGCGCGGGCGACGTACCACGATACGCTCGTTTACGCGGGGCCCGATGGCGCGCTCGGCACCATCGCGCTTCAGCGACGAGGGGTCCTGGAACGTATCGATCCGCGGTGCGAACTGGAGCGGTGCGAGGTGGAAGAGATCGGCATGGCACGGCTACTGGTGCCCACCGACCGCATGCAGCAAGCCGCCAACATCGAGGGCGAGCGCCGAGGCATCCAAGCCTCCCTCTGGCCTGCGATCAGCACCAATGGTCCGGTCAATGGGGCCATGATCAACCGCTACTCGTTCAACCTGCTCGCCGGGTATGCGCGCGGGCTGGAAGGCGTGGAGCTGGGCGTGGGCGCCAACATCGAGCGCAACGACGTGATCGGTTTGCAAGTGGCGGGCATGGCCAACCTCGTGGGCGGCGATGCGAAGGGCCTGCAGATAGCGGGCTTCCACAACCATGTGATGCGCTCCGCGCGCGGCGTGCAGATCGCAGGCTTCGGGAATACCGTATGGGACACATTGACCGGAGCGCAGATCGCGGGCGGCGTGAACGCCGTGCGCGGCGGCATGACAGGGACGCAGATCGCCGGCGCGCTCAACCTGGCCACCCGCGATGTCAACGGTGTGCAGGTGTCCGGTGCCGTGAATGTGACCGTGCGCGATGTGAACAAGACGCAAGTCGCCGGCGCGCTCAACTACGGCCGCCATGTTCGCGGAACTCAATTCGCCGGTGGAGCGAACGTGGCGCTGGGGCGCGTGGGCGGTGGCCAGATCGCCGGTGCCCTGAACTACGCGCGCGACGTCACTGGTGGCCAGGTCGCTGCCGGCATGAACCTGGCGGTGGACACCGTGCGCGGCGGTCAGGTCGGCGTGTTCAATCTGGCTCGTGTGGTCCAAGGCGGGCAGGTCGGCATCGTCAACTTCAGCGATACGATCTCCGGTGCCAGTGTCGGCATCCTCAGTTTCGCCTGGCGAGGTTACCACCGGCTCGATGCCGTGGGCACGCCAGAGCTCCCGCTCAGCATCCAGCTCCGCACCGGCACGCGCGCCTTCCACAACATCATTGGTTATTCGCCCTCCGTTCGCGCCGATGGACGCTGGGGCTTCCTCTATGGCTTCGGGTTCGAGCCACGGGTCGGAGAGAAGCGCTTCATCGATATCGACCTCACGGCGGAACAGGTGGTGGAGCAGCGCGAGTGGGTCGATGCCGTGAACATCCTCGGACGCTTCAGCATACGCTACAGCCTTGTCTCCACACGGCGCTTCGCGCTCACCTTGGGGCCGGTGATCAATGTCCTCACCAGCGATTGGCGCGATCCGGAGAGCGGGGCGCACCTCAGCGCACTGTCACCGGCCGAGCCATGGAGTGCTTGGGTCATCGGCGACACGCGCGTGAGCCTGTGGCCCGGTGCCATCGCCGCGGCAGGGCTGCGTTTTTGAATGGCCGGGCGGGATGCTCGCCTCGGATAGGGGCTTTGGCCGTGGTCCTTGTCCTAGTGGAAACAGTCACACATGCACGTTTCGAGATTCCCCTTCCTGCTCCTCGCGTTCACGGCCACATTCACCTTCGCGCAGCAAGCCGAGGAGCCCATGCGCACGCTGCTCTCCGGCGATCACCACATCGTACACGGCGGCTGGGGTGGACCATCCGCGCATTACACGCGTGTGCTCGACCAGGATGCGCTGCTCGTGGGCGCGCGTGGCGGTTGGCTCATCAATCACCGGCTCACCATCGGCCTGGCCGGACATGGATTGGTGACCTACGTGGGCAACGCGGGCTACGATGCCTACCTCCACGACATCGGTCGCTCGCCTCGTCATCGCAGCCGCTTCGACATGGGTTATGGAGGCCTGCTCATCGAACCGATCATCGCCTATCGCTCACCCATCCACATCAGCCTGCCTATCCTGGTTGGCGCTGGAGGTTGCGTGTATTCATGGGATGGCCAGCCCGAGACCGATTTCGATCCGCGCTTCTACTCCGATGATGCGCAGGCCTTCTTCGTGGTGGAGCCCGGAATCGATCTGGAGCTCAACGTGATCCCCTTGCTGCGCGTGGGCTTGGGCGCATCGTACCGCTACACCAGCGATCTGGATCTGCCGGCTACCTCGAACGATGCGCTGCATGGGCTGAACGTGGGCGTCACCGTGAAGGTGGGACGGTTCTGAGCGTTTCCGCATGCCTTGAACGGGATGGCCGAGTGCCGTCCCGTTCGCGTTTTCCTGCTCGGGTGCAGTGAGCCTAAATCCGCGAGGAGCACAAGTTTTTCATGATGCCGATAGGGGTATTCCGCCCATGGCTTGTCACAGTGGAAACAACGACGATCACGATGCGCCTTACCGATCCCCGCCATCTCATCCTCATCCTGTTGCTCGTGCTTTCCGGCCGGCTCATCGCCCAGCAGAACCGCCAGACCGTTCGGGGCACCGTGGTCGATGCGGTCACGAGCCAGCCGCTCTTCGGCGCCACGGTGGTGGTGGTGGGCACCGATCCGATCATCGGCGCCACCACCGACTTCGACGGCCGCTTCGACCTGGGCGCGGTACCCGTCGGACGCATGTCCGTGCAAGCCCGCATGGTGGGCTATGAGGAAGTGATCCTCACGAATCAGCTGCTCAACAGCGCCAAGGAACTCGTGCTCGACATCCGCATGCAGGAGTCGCTCACGCAATTGAAGGAAGTGGTGGTGAGCGCACGTGCGAATCGGGGCGAGGCGCGCAACGACATGGCCACGCTCAGCGCGCGCACCATCAGCGTCGAGGAGACCTCGCGCATCGCGGGCGGCATCAACGACCCGGCCCGCATGGTGGCCACCTTCCCCGGCGTGGCAGGCGATCCCAGCGGCAACAACACCATCGTGGTGCGCGGCAACTCGCCCAAGGGTGTGCTCTGGCGGCTCGAAGGCATGGAGATCCCGAACCCCAATCACTTCAGCGATGATGGATCGACCGGCGGTCCCATCAACGTGCTCAACAGCGACATGATCGACGATTCCGAGTTCCACACCGGCGCCTTCGCCGCGGAATTCGGCAACGTCACCAGCGCCGTCTTCGACATGAAGCTGCGCGAGGGCAACGACCAGAAACGCGAGTACACCCTAAAGGTCGGCGTGCTCGGCACGGACCTCACCGCCGAAGGGCCTGTGCCGGGCGTGAAAGGAGGATCCTACCTCGCCAACTACCGCTACTCCTCGCTCGCCCTGCTCGATGGCGCCGGCGTGGTCGATTACCAAGGCGTTCCGAAGTACACCGACGCCGCCTTCAAGGTGAAGCTGCCCGCAGGCAAGTCGGGCACCTTCTCGCTGTTCGGATTGGGCGGCCGCAGCAGCATCCTTCAGGAGGATCGCGGCATGATGGAGGACACGCTCTTCGCCCGTGCCGATTACGGCTCTCGCATGGGCATCATCGGCGCCACGCACACGCGACTGATCGGAACCAGCAACGTGCTGTACACCACCGCCAGCGTGAGCGGCAATGGCAGCAGCATCGCGTACAACGCGACGGATGCGCCTGGAGAAACCGCATTGGCCCTGCGCGAAGACGGCGATCTCGCCAAGTGGACGCTGCGGGCCAGCAGCACGTTGAACACACGCATCAACGCCGCGCACAAGCTGCGCTCGGGCATCATCGTCTCGCAGGACCGCTACCGCATGCGCATGGACGAATGGAACCCGGACACCGATCGTCTGGAGCGCGAGCTCGATCAGGACGGCAGCGCCACCACCGTACAGGCTTTCAGCAGCTGGCGCTGGCGCATGAGCGAGCAGCTCACCTTGACATCCGGTGTGCACGTGTTGCACTACGCCCTCAACAAGAGCACCAGCGTTGAGCCGCGCGTGGCCATGCGGTACCAGATGAGCCCTGTGCGCGCCTTCACCATCGGCGCCGGGCTGCACAGCCGTACCGAAGGACTCACCACCTACCTCGCCCAGGTGCCCGATGGCATGGGCCGTTACACGCGCATCAATGCGGGGCTGGGCCTTACACGAGCAGCGCACGGCGTGCTGGGGTACGAGCAGATGCTCTCGGAAGACGTGCAGCTGAAGGTGGAGGCGTACTACCAGCACCTCTATGATCAACCGGTGGAGAATCTCTCCGGCAGCGCTTTCTGGCTCGGCAATTACGAGGAGTGGTACACCACGCGATCACTGGTGAACAAAGGCACGGGCTACAACCGGGGCATCGAGGCGAGCGTGGAGAAATTCTTCACGCGCGGATGGCACGCCATGGCCACGCTCTCGGTGAATGAGTCGAAGTACAAGGCGCTCGATGGCGTGTGGCGCAACTCACGCTTCAACCAGGGCTTCGTGTCGAACGCGCTCGCAGGCAAGGAGTGGAAGCTGGGCCGCGAGGGCAAGGACAAGGTGCTCACCACCGGATTCCGGTACAGCGTGATGGGCGGCCGCTGGTACACGCCCATCGACCTGCAGGCGAGCATCGCAGCGGGCAAGCAGGTAGAGACCGCCGAACCCATGAGCGCGCAGGGTGCTCCGGTGCACAAGCTCGATGCCGTGGTCGCCTACCGTGTGGGGCGTGCCCGCGTGAGCCACGAGATCAAGGCCGATGTGCAGAATGTGCTGGGTGCGCAGACACCGGTAGATCACTACTACAACAGCCGCACCGAGCGCATCGACGATGTGCCGCAGCTGAACACGTTGCCGGTGATCCAGTACACGTTGAGGTTCTGAGAAGCCTTACAGCACCCGCTTCATCATCCGCAGCTTGTGCGTGTAGCGCGCTTCCTCAGCGTTGAAGATGCCTTGCTGGTCGAGCTTGTCGATGCGCACACGGCCGCTGGCGTGGATGATGCGCAGGTCATCGTCCTCGTTGCGCGTGAGCACGATGCCCACGTGCGTGATGCGGCCCTCCTCATTGTCGAAGAAGGCCAGGTCGCCGGGCTCGCAGAGGTCGAGCAGTTCCACCACATCGCCCTCGCCGGCCTGCTGGCTGGCGTCGCGCGGCAGGTAGATGCCCATGAGGATGAAGATCATCTGCACCAGGCCGCTGCAATCAACGCCCCACGGCGTGCGCCCGCCCCAGAGGTAGGGCGCGCCAAGGAAGGGGTGCATATAGAGCTCGAGCAGGTCGGCGCGCTCCAGGTCGGGCTTGTGGTTGGTGACGGCCTGCACCGGCACGCGGTGGTTCTGCCAAAGGATCGAGCCCTCCTCGAAGAAAGGCAGGACGGCACCGTAGGTGAGCGGCACCTGGCGCTCGCCCAGGTCTACGATGGTGCTCCCATCGATCACCCGCAGATCCGGGTCGAAGTTGGGCGTGGGGCAGGGGAGGGTCTGCTTGTGATCCACCCATCCCTCATAGCCATCATGGTCGAAACGCAGGCGGCTCCAGCTGCCCTTGGTATCGAGCACCTGGGCCGTTTCGCCGAAGAGCCATTGCGAGACCATCTCGCTGCGATCGCTCGCCTCGGCGCGCACCGGCACGATCGATAGGGGACAGATCACGGAATTCATGTGCGGAAGCGTTTTGGAATGGCGCGCCAGGCGGATTTCGATGCAGTGGCCTCGCGATCCGGTCCGTGGTCAAGCCGATGTTCGTTCAGAGCGCCTCGATCACCATGGCGCTGGCGCCGCCGCCGCCATTGCAGATGCCGGCACCGCCGATACGGGCCTTGTTCTGCTTCAGCACGTTGATCAGCGTGACGATGATGCGCGCGCCGCTGCAGCCCAGCGGATGCCCGAGGCTCACCGCGCCGCCGTTCACGTTCACCTTGGCCGGGTCGAGTTTCATGAGGCGCGTGTTGGCGATGCCCACCACGCTGAAGGCCTCGTTCAATTCCACGAATTCCAGGTCGCTCATCTTCAGGCCGGCCTTCTCCACCGCGCGCGGCAGGGCCTTGGCTGGCGTGGTGGTGAACCATTCGGGTGCCTGCTCGGCATCGGCGTAGCTGAGGATGCGGGCCAGCGGCTTCAGGCCAAGGGCTTTCGCCTTCTCCGCGCTCATGAGCACCACGGCCGCGGCGCCATCGTTGATCGTGCTGGCGTTGGCAGCGGTCACCGTGCCATCCTTGCTGAACACGGCCTTCAGGGCAGGCACCTTCTCGAAGTTCACGTTCTTGTACTCCTCGTCCTCGCTCACCACCACATCCCCTTTGCGGGTCTGTACGGTCACGGGCACCACTTCATCCTTGAACTTGCCCGCGGCCCAGGCGGCAGCGCTGCGCTTGTAGCTCTCGATGGCGAAGGCGTCCTGCTCCTCGCGGGTGATGCCGTGCTCCTTGGCGGTGTTGTCGGCGCTCACGCCCATGGCCGTCTGGTGGTACACATCGGTGAGGCCATCCTTGCTGATGCCGTCGATCACCTGCCCATTGCCGAAACGGTATCCGTAGCGGGCCTTCTCCAGGTAGTAGGGGGTCTGGCTCATGCTCTCCATGCCGCCGGCCACCACGATGTCCGCATCGCCCAGCATAATGTCCTGCGCGCCCATCATGATCGCCTTCATGCCGCTGGCGCAGACCTTGTTCACGGTGGTGCAGGCCACCTCGTTGGGCAGCCCGGCGAACTTGGCCGCCTGCCGCGCGGGCGCCTGGCCCAGGTTGGCCTGCAGCACGCTGCCCATGATCACCTCGTTCACGTCCTCCGGCTTGATCCCCGCCTTGGCGATGGCGCCCTTCACGGCCTCGGCGCCGAGCTTGGTGGCGGGCACCTCTGCCAAACTGCCGCCGAAGCTGCCGATGGGGGTGCGCACTGCGGATACGATGACGACTTCACGGGCCATGATGCAGGAGTTTTGTTCGGTTGAAGGGCCGCGAAGTTAACCCCAGCGGGCATGGCGCGATCGCCGCAAGGGCATGCGGCCCCGGGCGCATCCGCATACCTTCGGCGCCCCGGGACCGGAGCCTCCTTCCGCAACACCCGCACGCATGAGAATCGCAGCCGCCGCAACCATCACCATGCTCGCAACGACCACCATCGCCCAGCGCAGCGAGATCGCCTTCACGGAATTCGACCTGGACAACGGCCTCCACGTGATCCTGCACGAGGATCACACCACGCCCATCGTAACAGTGAGCGTGATGTACCACGTGGGCAGCAAGAATGAGGACCCCACCCGCCGCGGCTTCGCGCACTTCTTCGAGCACCTGCTCTTCGAGGGCTCGGAGAACATCGATCGCGGGGAGTTCAGCCGTTACGTGGAGAAAGCCGGTGGCGTGCTCAATGCCAACACCACCGCCGACCGTACCTACTACTACGAGGTGCTGCCCAGCAATCAGCTCGAATTAGGGCTCTGGCTCGAGAGCGAGCGCATGCTGCACGCCAAGGTCGACCAGAAGGGCGTGGACACGCAGCGCGAGGTGGTCAAGGAGGAACGCCGCCAGCGCTACGAGAACCAGCCCTACGGCACCATCCTCATGGAAGTGCTCTCACGGTCCTATGCCAACCACCCGTACCGCTGGCCCACCATCGGGTTCATGGAAGACCTGAACGCGGCGAGCGAAGCGGACTACAAGGATTTCTACAAGCGCTTCTACGTCCCCAACAACGCCGTGCTGGTGATCGCCGGCGACATCGATCAGCAGTCCGCCCGAGACCTGGTGGCGCGTTATTTCAAGGATATCCCCAGAGGCAAGGAAGTGCTGCAGCCCGACGTGAAGGAGCCGGAGCCCAAGGGCGAGCGGCGCGATGTGGTGTACGACCGCATCCAGCTGCCCGCCGTGGTGCTGGGCTTCCGAATACCGCCTGCGGGTTCCAAGGACTTCTACGCAGTGGATATGGTGAACCGCCTGCTGAGCAACGGCAACAGCAGCCGGTTGAACGTGGCGCTGAAGGATCAGCAGGAGAAGGCCATCGCCACAGGCGCCTTCAGCCTGCCCTTCGAGCAGGGCGGCGTGGCCGTCATGTATGCCATCGCCAACGCCGGCGTGGGAGCCGATGACCTGGAGCGCGGCATGCTCGAAGAGGTGCGCCGCATACAGCAAGAAGGTGTGCCGAAGGAGGAATTCCAGAAGCTCATGACCCAGTTGGAGACGGAACTCGTGCAGGATCGTGCGCGTGTGGCCGGCATCGCCAGCGATCTGGCACGGTGTTACCTGCTGCTCGGCGACACCCGCCTGGTGAACACCGAGATCGACCGCTACCTGCAGCTCACGCCCGATGACCTGAAACAGGCGGCCATCACGTATTTCGGGCCGACGCGCGTGGTGCTCCACTACCTCCCGAAAGGCGAGCGCAAACCTTGATCCAACAGCGCATGAATCGCTTCAACATCCACCGCCCGTCCACGCGAGCCCTGCTCACGCTGGGCGGTGCGCTCATCGTTCCCTTCATGATGCACGCCCAGATCGATCGCACCAAAGCCCCTTCTCCCGGACCTGCCCCTGTGGTGAACCTCGGTGAGCACGAGATCTTCACGCTGAGCAACGGCATGCGTGTGATCGTGGTGGAGAACCACAAGCTGCCCATGGTGGGCGTGCAGGTGCGTTTCGACATACCGCCCATGTCACAAGGCGGTCAGACGGGTCTCATCGACCTTATGGGCGAACTGCTCGCAGCGGGCACCGCGGACATGCCGAAGGCAAGGCTCGACCGTACCGTGGACATGCTCGGCGCGCACCTCTACACCAGTCCCGAAGGGGTCTATGCCACGGTGCTCAAATCCAACCTGGGCGCGCTGATGCCCGTCGTGAGCGGAGTGGTGAAGACGCCCGCTTTCCCGGCCGATGAGCTGGAGAAGGCGCGCACGCGGGCCATCAGCGAGGTGCGGCAGCGGCAGGATGATGCGTCGGCCATCGCCGAGGCGGTGGGCCGCTCGGTGGTGTTCGGTCGCGCGCACCCCTACGGCGAGGTGGTCACCGAGAAGAGCCTCTCCGGGATCCAGCAGAAGGCGATCGTAGCCTACCACGCCAAGTTCTTCCGGCCGGAGCACGGCTATCTGGTCTTCGTGGGCGACATCACAGCGAAGGAGGCCAAGACCATCGCCAAGGATCATTTCGGCGATTGGAAGCCGGCCCAGAAATACACCGTGGTCAACGAGGATGGCACGCAGACCATCGATGGGATCGGGCCCGTGCGATTCCTGGAGCAGCCCGTGGTGGCGAAAGGCCCCCGCCGCGTGATGATCGTGGACCGGCCAGGCGCCGCGCAATCCGTGATCCGCGTGGGTTTCCCGCTGAACCTGCAGCCCAAGGACCTGCGTTCCATGAGCGCCCAGGTGATGAACACCATCCTCGGCGGAGGGGTCTTCAACGCGCGCCTCATGCAGAACCTGCGCGAGGACAAAGGCTGGACCTACGGGACCTATTCCACCCTTGACCCGGACCGCTTCAACGGCCACTTCCACACCTCGGCCAATGTGCGCACCGCCGTCACCGACAGCGCCATCGCCGAGACCCTCAAAGAGATCGAGCGCATGCGCATGAAGCCCGTCACCGACGAGGAGCTCGCCCTGGCCAAGAGCTACATGGCCGGCAGCTTCGGGCGCAGCCTCGAGGACCCGCGCACCATCGCCCGCTTCGCGCTCAACACCTACCTGAACGACCTGCCGAAGGATCACTACGCCACATATCTGAAGCGCTTGGAGGCTGTTACGGCGGCCGATGTGCAGGCCGCGGCGGAGGCCTTCCTCCATCCGGACAATGCCGTGATCCTGGTGGTGGGCGACAAGCGGGAGCTGCTCCCGCGCCTGGAGCCCCTGAGCTGGAGCACCAATCCCAAGGTGATGGAGCTCGACCACAATGGCGCCATGTACGTTGAGCAATTCGAACCGGTGCCCGGCAAGACCGCCGCCGATGTGATCGATGCGTACCTGACGGCCATCGGTGGCAAGGCTGCCGCCGGAAGGATCAACGACATGCGCATGGAGATCAGCGCCACCATGGGCGCAACGCCCTTGACCATCACCCAGTGGTACGGCACCGGCGGGCGCTTCCGCTCCGAGGCGAAGTCCGGCGATTTGGTCGTGCAGGAGTCGGCTTTCGACGGCGAACGGGCCATGCGCCGCGATGGGCAAGGGGTGATGGAGCTGGAGGACATGGATCTGGCCGAGATGCAGCTCAACGGGCACCCCGTGCCGGAACTCCATTACGCCGACCACGTGGAGCGCACGGTGCTCGCCGGGCGCACGCACATCGGCGACCGTCCCGTGCTGAAGGTGCTCATCTCCTTGTTCACCGGCGGCTCGGTGGGCGATTACTTCGATGAGGAAACCGGCCTTCGCGTGCGACGCACCGAGGAGCGCTACCTCAACGGCCGCAGCTACCAGATCACCACGGACTACGACGACTACAAGCCCGTGGACGGTGTGCTGTTCCCTCGACTCATCAGCCAATACGGTGGTCCGTCTGGCGAGGTGGAGATGAAGGTGACGAATATCGCGGTGAACACCGGATTGAAGCCCGAGCTCTTCGCCACCCATCTTCCCGAACGCAAGGTGGAGGAGTACAAGGAGCCGATCGAGGAGAACCCCTACGAGCAGCCTCCCGGAGGGAAGGATGAATGAGCCGGCCTCCTGGCCAGCCCCCCTGGTGAACGTCCTTCCGGGAATTCCGCTTTACAGGTTCGAAGCGCCCCTTGAAAGCGCTCCGGCCCAGGTTGGCGCCGAGGAGGGGTGCTGAGGCGCTGGCCGGTTCCATGCCCAAGCGGCGATTCGGGGCCCGGCCAAAAGGGGCGGACTAGCCCCATGAAGGGTTTCGGCGTACCTTCGCCACGCTCTCCGCAGGACTATTCAGATACGGGAAACATCTCATTCATGGCAGCACCCTTGCTTTGCGCGGTGATGAGTACAAGGTGGATGCGGAACCTATTGGTGGGCGGGTTGATCATGCTGGCATCGGTCGGCGCCCAAGCACAGTATTTGGCGGGTGATTACGGCTCCTGGGTCAGCGGCAGCTGGGCCACCCCGGGCACATGGCGTGTGTACGACGGCACCAGCTGGGCAAGCTCGCCAGCTGCCGGTTCTGCGCCGAGCGCCAACGCGCGGGTCTTTATTCGTACCGGAACCACCGTGGTGGCGACATACGGCGGCAGCTACTACTGCCAGGACCTCTTTGTGGAAACCGGGGGCAAGCTGTACAACAACGACGGCGGCCCTACGAACCTCTCCTACATCTACGTCTATGGCACGCAGATCATCTGCGACGGGCAGATCGGCAACGGTAGCACACTCGATGGCATCAGCTTCGGCATCGAAGGGGCCAACGTGTCCTTGAGCGGCACCGGAACCTTCGACGCCGCGCGCTTGGTGAAGCGCACCGTGGCGCACCCGCTCACGTTCGCGCCAATGACCACGACGAACTTCACCATCTCCATGGACGTGAACCTCCGCTTCAGCACGGGGTCGAACACCATGATGTTCAACTACTGCACCAGCGCGTCGAATTTCCATGTCACCATCGGAGCGGGCGCCACCGTTACGCTGATCGGCGCCGGCGGCTCCGGCAACCTCTCCATGGATGGGCTCACCGGGAACGATACCGGCGCGCTCGGCGGCTCCTACACGGTGGACGGCACTTTGATCGTGCCCGGGACCATTTACATGACCACCAACAACACCGCGGCTGCCTACACCTGCCGCTTCACGATCAACAATGGCGGTTACGTGAGAGCAGGCCAGTTATCGTGTGGTACGCTCGCTGCGGGTGCAGCGAAGCATACGCTTGCCGTGAACAATGGTGGCACTTTAGAGATTACGGGCTCCCCCGTCGCTTGGGTTAGTTACTTCACCGGGGCGAATAACCAGTATCAATTTCAACCTGCGAGCCAGACCATCTATTCCGGGAATGGAGGACAAGACATACGTGGGGTTGGAGGTGGCTATGGCAACCTGCGCATCACGGGCACCGGGGTGAAATCGCTGGCAGGCACCACCCTGGTGAAGGGCGCGTTGGTCATCGACAATGTGGCGGGCACCCCAAGCCTCGATGTGTCCATCTCCAACTTCCAGCTGTCGGTGCAGGGCAACTGGAACAGTTACAGTCCGAACGCTTTCGTGGAGCGTAATGGGTTGGTCTTATTTAATGGTACCGCTGCGTCGCAGGTTATCTCTACCTCGGGTGGTGAGCAATTCTTCAATTGGACAATTGCTAAGACCAATGTGAATCCTCTTGTGACATTGTCATCGAGTGTGACTGTTGGCAATACACTTCGCCTTGGAAATAGCGGGGCTGGAACTGATGCGGCTATCATCGACCTAAATGGCAATGAGCTTAGTTTGCTGAACGCATCTGGTGGTGCTACTGGCGCTATTGTGACGAACTCTTCCTTCGGAGTTTCGCGCCACATCCGTAGCGAGCGCACCGACAACCTCTCGCGCGTGCGCTGGGACATCGGCACCACCACCGGCACGCACCTGGTTCCCTTTGGCACCACGGCGGCCTACACGCCCTTCACCTTCGACCTGCTCAGCGGCGACGCGGGCAGCGTGACGATGTCGACCTACGGCACCCCCCCGGACAACCTGCCTTGGCCCACCACGCCAACGGCGGTAACGAGCTTGAACAGCTACATGAACCTGCTCTCACCGGACAACCGCGATGCCACGGTGGACCGCTTCTGGCAGATCGACCCCACGGGCACGCCTACCGCGGCGCTCACCTTCGGCTATGCCGATTTCGAATTGCCGATCTCGCCCTACGATGATCCGTTGACCTTGCGCGCCCAACGTTGGAGCGCTTCCGGGCAGCTCTGGGAAGACCAGATCGAGGGCTCCGGAATGGCGTATTCGGCCACGGCCGATGTGGTCACCGCTTTCGGTCCCTTCACGATCACGAACGTGCTCTCGCCGCTTCCGGTGGAATGGCTCCGGTTCACCGCGCGGGCCGAAGCCGGAAAGGTGCTGCTCGATTGGACCACCGCGTCGGAGCGCGACAATGCGCTTTTCACGGTGCTGCGCAGCAAGGATGCCGTGACCTACGAGGAAATCGCGCAGGTCCCCGGCTCCGGCACCATCGGGCTGCCCGTGGATTACCGTGCCGTGGACGACCGTCCGTGGATGGGCACTTCCTACTACAAGCTCCGCCAGACCGATTCCAACGGGGCGTGGTCCGAAACGGATGCGGTGCCGGTGCGCTTCGGCATGGAAGCGCCGTTGCCGGGGCTCTTCCCCAATCCCGTGCGCGATGTGGCCTATCTGCTCAATCTGCCGCAAGGCACGGCCGATATCCTGGTCTCCGATGCCACCGGCCGGTTGATGATGTCCCTGCGCAAGGACGATGACGCCGACCGTTTCGAGTTCGATGCACGCCAGCTCCCGGCCGGCGCCTACTTCGTGACCGTGCGCTCCGGTCAGGCCCAGAGCACCTTGCGGCTGATCCGGGACTGAGCCCGGTTTCCTTCGACTTATCAACAAGAAACGCCCATCCCTTTGGGTGGCTAGGGCTTTTGCCCCAACTTCGATCCGTGTTCACATTGAAGCAATGTGCCCTGCATTGCTTCGCACCAGACCTAACCCCTTAGATGATGAAAGGACAGCGACCCCATTGGAGCAGAAAGCTCCGGAACATGCTTGCGCTGAGCGCCTTGGCGTTCGCACTCCCCGCTTCTGCGCAATACAGCTACACCACGCTTGGTGCCACTTACAACCAGGATTTCAGTGCGCTGGGAACAGCGAACATCAACGTGGCCGGAGGCAATCTCAACCTTCACAATGCTGGGGTGAACGGCTGGTTCTACATTGAATCGAACGGGAACACCCAGATGGATGCGGGAACCGGTACGGGGAACGCAGGCAGCACCTACCATTTCGGGCCTGCTGGCAATACCGAACGAGCGATTGGCGGCCTGCGCTCCGGCTCGAACACGCCTATGTTCGGCTTCTACCTGGTGAACAATACCGGTCAGACGATCAACAACATCGCGATTGCTTATACGGGTGAGACCTGGCGCATAGGCACCGCTGCGCGCGCCGATAAACTCGATTTCCAGTACAGCTTGGATGCCACCTCATTATCCACTGGTACATGGGTTGATGCGGATGCACTGGATTATGTCAATGGTGCAGGGCCAACGGGCAACGGAAGCCTTCAGCATTCGGCTAACCTGAGCTCCACCATCACTGGCCTCACACTGCTGAACGGAGAGTCGATCTACTTGCGCTGGAACGATGTAGACGCGAGTGGCGCGGATGACGGCATGGCCGTGGATGATTTCTCCCTCACGGCCACCGCTGCGGCCACGATCACGGTGGATGCCGGCGCTTTCCTGGGCGATTTCGGCAACGTGACCCTGGGTGCGAGCAGCGCCTCCAGCAGCTTCGACATCTCAGGCTCCAGCCTCTCGGCCGACCTGATCATCACGCCTCCCACGGGCTTCGAGATCCGCACCGGAGCAGCCCCATTCGGCACGGCACCGATCAACCTCGGCAACGGCACCGTTCCGGTCACCACCATCGATGTGCGCTTCACGCCCCTTGCCGCCACGGCCTATGCCGACAACGTCGTGTGCTCCAGCACGGGCGCCACGGATGTGAACCTTCCCGTGACGGGTACGGGCGTGTCAGTCAGCGCGCCGGTGCAACTCGCGATCACCAGCATCAACGGAGGCGGAAACGTGATCCAGAACACGCCGTTCAGCATCACCGTTGAGGCGCAGGATGCCGGCGCTGTGGCGCAGGACGTGCTCGCCGATACGGATGTAGACATCACCCTGTTCTTCGGTTTCGGTTCGCTGGGTGGGACCCTGAGCGGCACCATCCTGGCCGGAACGAACAGCGTGGTGATCAGCGGCCTCACCTATGACATTCCTGATTTCGGGATTCAGCTGGATGCCACCGTGTCCAACGGCGATCCCCTGGCGAGCGCGCAATCCGATCCGTTCGATGTGCTCGGCGAGCCGCAGGACCTGAGCTTCGCCAATGTGCCCTTCTCGGGCCTGCTGAACCAGGCGGTATCCACCTTCAATGTGGAGGTGTTGCGCTTCGATGCCACAGTGGCCACCGAGTACAACGGCGCCGTCACCATCGGCGTGCTCAGCGGTCCGGGCAACATCAGCGGCACCCTGGTGCAGAACGCGGTGAACGGCGTGGCCTCATTCAATGATATCGCCTTCGATGCCGTGGGCAGCTACATCCTCACCGCATCGGCTTCGGCCTTGAACAGCGGCAGCAGCCCACTGATCCAGATCACCGATGTGCCTGTGCTGACCGAGCTGATCTTCCCGCAATACGCGGTGAACGGCGGCACGGCGGGCACACGTCTGCAGTATGTCTGCCGCGTGCAGCTCGATAACCTGGTGCCCAACTCCATCTACCGGTACTTCACCGGGGGCAGCACCAGCCCGAGCCTCAACCTGGGCACGCCGGCGGGTAATTTCTACACGATCAACAACACGCCTGACGCGGCCGGCTACATCACGGGCCAGACCTCCTCGAAGAGCATGAATGGCCTGCTGATGAGCGGTGATGAGTTCACCACGAGCGGCCGCTTCGGCGAGTTCACCACGGACGGCAGCGGCTCTTATACCGGCTGGTTCAGCATGGTGCCCACGGGCAACGCGGTCTTCGCCGATGGCAGCGCGATCTACTTCTACATCGACCTGAACAACGGCAACGGCGGAACAACCGTGGCCACGGAGGTGCGCTCCACGAATACCATCACCATGGTGATCCCCACCGGCAGCGCCCGGGCGGTGTACGGCGAGTCCGGCGCGAGCCCGGAGAACATGATCTTCCTGTACGACAATACCGCTGGAAGCGGCCGCCCGCTGTACGGCACCTGGGCAGAGGATGACGGCATCACGACCAACTATGCGACCTGGTACGCCGGTAACGTGGAAGCGCAGGCGGGCCGCTGGGGCGCGTACATCCCCACCGACCTGGCCAATGGCGTGCGCCGCATCGAGCAGCGGGACGTGGCCACCGGCGCGCTCGTGGGCTGCCCGGGCCTCAGTGCCGATGGCACTTGGACGGGAGCCGGCAGCACGGTGAACCCCGCGGCGGGCATCACGCCGATCGCCTTCACCAGCGGCGATGCGGGCTTCCCTGCAGCCGCTACGTGGTACGCCGATCTCGAGGGCGATGGCCTCGGCGACCCGAACGATACGCAAGTGGCCTGCGAGGCGCCTGTTGATTACATCGCCGATAACAGCGACCTGTGCCCGCTGCTCCAAGGTACCGTGGGCAGTGCGTGCGATGACCTGGATGCCGGGACGATCAATGACGTGATTCAGCCAGGCTGCGTATGCGCCGGTCAGAACACCGATTGCGAAGGCACGCCGAATGGCACTGCCCTGCCCGGCACGCCTTGCGACGATGAAGACGCAGCTACCGGGAACGACACATGGGACAATTCCTGCATGTGCATCGGCGAGCTGATCGATTGCGAAGGCGTGATCGGCGGCACCGATCTGCCCGGCACGCCGTGCGACGATGGCGATGCGAACACGGGCAACGACACCTGGAGCCCCTCCTGCGTGTGCGCGGGTGAGCTTCTGGACTGCGAAGGCGTTCCGGGAGGCAGCGCCACGGTAGGCACCCCCTGCGACGATGGGTCCACCGCCACAATCAACGATGTGTATCAGGGTGATTGCTCTTGCGCGGGCGACCCGATCCAGTTCACGGCGGGCAACATCGTGGTGCTTCAGGCCGGCAACGGCACAGGTTCCCTGGTGAACACGGGGAATCCGGTGGTGCTGCGCGAATTCAATGCGATGGGAACGAACACGGTCAGCGTTGAGCTGCCTTCCTCTGGCGCGAACCCGCTGGTGGTGGGCGGAACGGCTTCCACCGAGGGACTGCTCTCCCGCTCGGAAGACAAAGCCAAACTGATCTTCTCCGGATATGTGCAGGAGCTTCCCGGCGCTGCGAGCCTTTCCGCCAGTACCGCCTCGGCGGTGAACCGCGGCATTGGCAGTGTGGATGCGGATGCGCAGTTCGCCCTCGAAGCCACGAGCTCCACGGCCTTCAGCAGTGGCAGCATCCGCGGGGCCGCGAGCCAGGGCACCGATTTCTGGAGCGCGGGTGCCAACACCGGCATCGCCTACTTCGGGCCGGGAGCACCGGCCACCGTGAGCACCACGCTCACCAACTGCCGCGCCATGGAAGTGCATGATGGGCAGCTGTACTTCAGCTCCGGCTCGGGTGCGAGCCGCGGGGTCTGGGCCGTGGGCACGGGCACGCCGACTACCAGCGGACAGACCAGCACGGTGGTGGTGAATGCGGGTGGCTCGGCCAGCCCGTATGAATTCCAGTTCAACGCCGCCACCACCATCTGCTACATCGCCGATGACCGCACCTTCGCGACCGGGGGAGGCGTGCAGCGTTGGGATTTCGATGGCTCGGTCTGGAACCTGAGCTACACGCTGGCTGTTGATGGAACCACGGGCGCCCGCGGCCTGGATGTCGATTTCAGCGGCGCTGACCCGGTGGTTTACGCCACCACCACCGACAGCCCGAACCGGTTGGTGCGTGTGGTGGACACCGGAGCGGGAAGCGTGGGAGCCACCATCGCCACGGCGCCCACCAATACGGCCTTCCGAGGCGTGTCCCTGTCTCCGGAAGCGGGCTGCCTGGCCGACTCCGATAACGATGGCATCTGCGACATCGATGACCTCTGCCCCTTGGCGGTGGACGGCATCGCCAACTTCGACACCAACACCTGTGGCTGCGAGCTGGGTTACTATCAAGAGACCACCACCATCGGCCCGAACACGGTGATCACCGGCTGCACGATCTGCCCGCCGGGTTCGTATTGCCCTGATGGCGTGGCCGCGATTCCGTGCCCCGCGGGTGAGTTCATGGGTATGGCAGGTGCCTCCGTTTGCCAGCCTTGCGCAGCGGGCTACTACAACCCGAACGTGGGCATGACCGAGTGCCTGGCCTGTGCGCCCGGCTTCTTCAATCCGAGCGTGGGCATGACCAGCTGCCAGGCCTGCGCCGCCGGAACCTTCAATCCGGTGGAAGCGGCCACGGAGTGCCAATCCTGCGCTCCTGGATCCTTCAGCGGCACAGCGGGCGCGGTGAGCTGCACCCTCTGTGAGGCCAATACCTACAACCCGGATTTCGGTGCCACGGAATGTCTGGCCTGCGCCAGCGGTGAGTCCAGCGGTGTGGGCGCCACGGCATGCACGCCGATTGTGGGTTGCACCACCGATATCGACATCATCTTCCAACCCGATGGCGTGAGCGACATCGGCTGGGAGCTCCGCGCCCAGGGCAGCAATGCGCTGCTGCAGAGCGGCAACGGTGTGTACCCCGCCAGCCCGGGCTACAGCCTGGCCACCTGCCTGCCCGATGGCTGCTTCTACCTCGTTGTGACCGATGACGGCGGCGACGGCATCACCGGCGGCGGTTACCAGCTGCGCGTGAACAGCAGCGGCCGCTTGATCGACAACCTGCGCGATGCCTTCGGCAACGGCGGCTTCACCGCGGGCAGCGTGAGCCAGATCGCCAACGGCGAGGGCTTCTGCCTGCCTTTGGGCCAGGACCGCTTGATCTTCACCAGCTGCGACAAGCTCGATTGGCGCACCGGCCCCTGCAACGCCGAGTACGTGTACGCCAATGACAATGCGCTGGTGACCGCCGAGTACGGCGTGAGCAACGCCACGAGCGGCTACCAGATGTGGTGGTTCGATCCTAACGGGGGTTACAGCTTCCGCCGCTACCAGAGCCACAGCACCAGCAACGGCCTGCCGGCAAGCGCCACGCGTGCCTGCGGCTTCCGCCTGAACAACTGGAGCGGCAACCAGCTCGCACAAGGCGTGCTCTACAACGTGAAGGTGCGCGGCCGCGTGAACGGCACCTTCCTGCCTTGGGGACCGGCCTGCCGTCTGATGGTGGACGATGCCGCTGCGCAATGCCCGCGCACCAAGCTCATGGATATCCCGAACAACCAGTTCCTGAGCTGTGGCGAGATGCGTGATGTGGCAGCCAACGTATACGTGCATGCCCGACCGGTGCGCCGCATGCAGGCCAACTGCACCTACCTCAACGCCAACCGCTATCAATTCCGCTTCCGCATACCGGCCGAGAGCTTCGTGCTGGTGAAGACGGCGAGCAACTACTTCGTGAACACCACCGGCTTGGCCTGTGGCAAGACTTACGAGGTGGATGTGCGAGCCAGCTTCGACAATGGTGCTACTTGGTGCGCTGCGGGCGGCGCGGGCCTGAACGATCCCGCTTGGGGCGATGTGTGCCTGCTCACCACCAGCAACTGCTTCAACGGAGGCGGGCAGAGCATCGCGCTGCAGGGCAACGGCGTGAATGGCGCGCTGACCATGTACCCGAACCCCAACCGCGGCGATCAGCTCTTCATCAACCTCTCGCAGGTTGAGGAAGGCGTGAGCACGGTTAGCGTCGACATCTACGACGGCTTCGGCAAGCGCGTAGCGGCCCGCACCATCGCGGTGCAAGACGGTTTTGTGAACACGGTGCTGGAACTGAGAGGTGAATTGGCCACGGGCATGTACCTGGTGAACATCACCGCCGGCAGCACGCTGCACACCGAGCGACTGGTTATCCAGCCGTAAGGCATAGGCTCTTCTGAGGCGCGGCCCCCATCGGAAACGGTGGGGGCCGTTGCATTGATGACAGTCGAATACACGATGGCGAATTTGTTGCCCAGGGAATTGGACGGGCAAATTCAGTGCTTTATCTAAAGAATTTCACGGTTTAGCGTGTTTGAGGCTTGACTTTCGCACGGGCCTACCGGAACTTTCCGCTCGATAAAACCGAAAATACATCGCCTCAGCACGGTTTTATTGTCGATGAACGTCGGACTGCAAGCCGACGAAGGAACAGCCCAGAGCCCTCGGAAGCCGGCCACCAACTCTCCCGTTCACATGACGTATTGCAACACACTTCGGTCCGTGGTCAGGGCACCATGGCGCAGGCTTATGTGCGTCTCGGTCGCCTTGCTCATCGCTGGTGTGAGCCTCAAGGCCCAGGTCGCTAGCCTGTACACCTTCAGCCAGTCGGCCGGCAGCTATTCAGGAATCACCGGGGGTACGGTGCTCTGGAACAACAGTTTCGATGATAACGTGTCCGCCGCGCAAACGATTCCGGCATTCCCTTTCAATGGGGCGAGCTACACCCAGATGTATGTGTCGTCAAACGGCTTCATCACCTTCGGAGCGGCGCCCGATCCCGACGAATACTCGCCCATCAGCAGCGGGTCCGCTTACCAGGGGTGCATCGCGCCCTTCGCCACCGATCTGGTGAATGCGTCGAGCGGCACGCGTGAGGTGCGCTGGCAAACCGTGGGGAGCGAAGTGGTGGTGCAGTGGCGGGGCGTGCGACGCTATCAATTCCTCATCGGCCTGGGCGAATCCTATGCGTTCCAGGTCCGATTGAATACGACCACCGGAGTGATACGCGTGGTGTATGGGGCCTTCGCCAGCGGTCCCGCGAACAGCACCGCTCTTCAGCCTCAGGTAGGTCTGCGCGGACCGAACAACGTGTTCGCCACGAACGTGAACAACCGTTTCGTTGGTACCGGGAGCGAGAACTGGGCGACCAGCCTGGCCGGCACAGGGAATGGCAGCGTCTTGCGATTCACGAGCGGAAGTCCTGCCAAGAACTGGACGAGCGGGCTCACCTACACCTGGACGCCGGTGAGTTGCACCCTGCCCGCCGCGACGGCCACCGCCGTGGTCGATTGCGCCACCAACACGTACAGCATTCATGTGAATGTGACCAGCCTGGGCGACGCTCCTTCAGTAACGGTGCAGTCGCCTACGGGCACCGTGGTGCATGCCAATGTGGGAACCGGCACGCACATCGTGGGGCCCATTGCGCTGGGCACCGCGCGCACGGTGACGGTGGTGCACAACGGCAACAGCCAGTGCAACCTGTCGCTCGGCAGCTTCAATCAGACCAACCCTGGCGGTACCTGCCAAGGGGCGGCCGCGTACCCGATCGCCGACAACGGCTGCGGCACGGGTAATTACACGAGTGTTCCGTTCTGCGTGAGCAGCACCGGCACGGCGCTCGGCTCAGACGTGTTCGTGCGCAGCGTGGATCTGATCGCCAGCCACACCTGGGGCAGCGACCTGCGCTTCTACCTGCGCGCACCGGATAACACCGAAGTGGGCCTGGTGACCACCGGGCACGGGGGCAATGGCACGCAGTACGGCGATGCCTCGGCCTGTCCGGGCGGACTCTTCACGTTTCAAGAGGGCGGCGCCTCACTGAGCGGTGTGGCGACCGGCAGCACCAACGTGGGCACCTGGCAACCGGAACAAACGTTCACCGCCTTCCACAATGGGCAGAACCCGACAGGCACGTGGACGTTGCGCGCATGCGATGCCGTGGGTCAGGATGTTGGCGCCATCCGCTACGTGCGCGTGAACCTCTGCCAACCTGTGCAGGCCAGCTTCACGCCGCTGGACAATTGCGCGGCGAACGAATTCAGCGTGCAGGTGAACATCACCAGCTTCGGCGGCGGCACCACCGCGAACCTCAACTACACCGTGAACGGCACGCCCTTCAGCATGAATGGGCTGCCCCTGGGGAATACGACCATCGGACCGTTCCCGAGCTCGGCGGTGGTGGTCTGCACGCTCACGCACAACCTGCCCGGCTGCGGCAGCAAGAGCGGAACGGTGTACAGCAACTGCCCCATCAACATCTCCTGCGGGACCGCGGTGCCCGTGTCGCATTGCTACGGCAACAACGATACGCGGACCTTCCACTTCGTGGCCGGCAGCCCGTTCGAGACCGTTACGTTGAGCTTCATTGCGGGCACCATGGCCCCGGGCGATGTGATTCGCGCATATAGCGGAACCAGCAATGCCGGCGCATCCATCGCCACGCTCACCGGGACCTACGGGAACCTGGCCGGCGTGAGCGGGGCCTCAACGGGGCCGGACCTCTTCATGGAGATCGACAGCGATGGCTCCAACAGCTGCGCGGACGGAGGGCAATCGGTTTCCTGGCAATTCGAGGCGGAATGCACGCCGGGGTGCGTGGATCCCGATGCGTCGATCATCGTGAATACCAATTGCGCGGCCTACGATTTCACCATCGACGTGGAGGTGCTCTATACCGGCGACGCGCCAACCACCACGCTGAGCTATAGCGTGAACGGAGGACCCCCGTCCTTGGTGCCCGGGCTGCTCGATTTCGATGTGCAGACCATCGGGCCCTTCGCCATCGGGGATAACGTGAACGTGCGCCTGCTGCATGAGACCGATGGTGCCTGCGACCGCAACTTCGGGAACTACACGAACGCGCCGGGCTGCCCCAGCGCGGAGAACTGCTTGAATGCGCTGAACCTAGCCACGCAGAGCAGTCCGTTGCCCGGCAGCACGGTGGGCCGTGTGGGTGATTTCAGCTTCGCGTGCGGCACGGCCACGGCCAACACCGCTCCCGACGCCATCTACTACATGGACGTCCCCAACGGCGCGGAGTTCCGGATGCGGCAACAGACCAACAACTACGATTCGCAGCATTACATGCGCTATGGCGGTGCATGCCCGGGCGCAACCGTGATCGCTTGCATCGATGATGAGGATCTGGAAGTGGGCTGGGTGACCTGGGCGAATACCACCGGGGCCACGCAGCGTGTCTATTGGATCCAGGATGGTTTCGCCGCTGGCGCTGGCACGTATGTGCTCGAGTGGCAGCTCACCACCTGCCCAGCAACGCCCACCAACCCGGTAGTCGGCACCGCGACATACTCCATCTGCCAGGGCGGAACGGTGCCGAGCGGCCAGGGGCTCGCTGCCACGTGCGCGCCGGTGCCGCAAATGGCCAGCTCGACTTTCCCGGGAAGCAACTTCGCCTGCGAGGGCACAACGCTCACCACGCGCGCCACGCTCAACGTGCCCGCGCTTCCTGCCGGTGCTGTGGTTACGGCGGCACGTCTCAAGCTGTTCAATGTGGTGGCCAATACGGGATTCATCAGCGACGGTCAGCGGCAGAATATCCGGGTCGCGCTCTCCGGCGCGTACACACTCGCGCAGACCCAACTCACCACGGCCACCGGCGCCGGAACGGTCTCACCGGACCCGGTGATCAACCTGCCTGGCTTCCCTGCAGCCGGAGGAAGCATCAACCTGCGCACGCGGCAGACCAGCGATAATATCTGGACCGATCCCGATGCGGTGATCGGCACCGCGTTGATCGAAGTCGATTACACCATGCCGGCCAGCGTCCGTTGGTACAGCAGCCCGTTCGGCGGTAGCGTGGTACACACCGGCGCGGTATTCGATCCGGTTGGTCAGGGCGCCGTGAGCAATGCCGTCCCGGGATCAACCACATTCCATGCGACCTGTGGCTTCTCGGTCTGCGAGAGCATGCGCCTGCCCGCCACCTTCACCGTGGTAGGTGCTCCCCAAGCGGGCAGCAACGGTGCCTTGAGCATCTGCAGCAATGGGTCGGCGGTGAGCCTCCTCGCGCAGTTGGGGGGCACGCCACAATCCGGTGGAACCTGGAGCGGACCCAGCGCCGTGATTGGCGGCCTGTACGAACCGGTGACGATGGATCAAGGAATCTACACCTACACCATCACGGGGACGGCTCCGTGTTCGAATACGAGCGCGACGGTCACCGTCACTGAGGATGCCGCCACGCCGTGGTATGCGGATCTCGATGGCGATGGCTTCGGTGATCCCGGATCGATCCAATTGGCCTGCGTTGCCCCGGCGAACCATGTGGCGAACAACACGGACCTGTGTCCGGCCGACCCGAATAAGCAGGCTCCGGGCGTGTGCGGTTGCGGCGTCGCCGATGTGCCCACAGTCTATTACGCGGATGCGGATGGGGACGGCTTCGGGGATCCGGCCGCGCCGCTCGATGGCTACACCTGCGTGGTGCCCGCGAACCATGTGGCGAACAACACGGATCAATGCCCCACGGACGCGAACAAGCAGAATCCCGGCACCTGCGGATGCGGAACGCCCGACACCGATTCCGATGGCGACTCCATCGCGGATTGCATCGATGCCTGCCCCAACGACCCGGCGAACGATGCGGACGGCGATGGGCTGTGCGCTGATGTGGACAGCTGCCCGCTGCTCTTTGGGCAGATCGGCGATGCCTGCGATGCCGGTCCGGGCTTCGTGCTGGGCCAGATCGATGGATCCTGCACCTGCGTGGGCGTGACATGCACCACCGATCTGGACATCATCTTCCAGCCCGATGGCTACAGCCACATCACCTGGGAGCTACGCGAGCAAGGAACCGACCTGCTGGTGCAGAGCGATGCGGGCATTTATCCGCCGAGCCCCGGCTATAGCCTGGCCACCTGCCTGCCCGATGGCTGCTTCTACCTCGTTGTGACCGATGACGGCGGCGACGGCATCACCGGTGGTGGTTACCAGCTGCGCGTGAACAGCAGCGGCCGCCTGATCGACAACCTGCGCGACGCCTATGGCAACGGCGGCTTCACCACGGGCAGCGTGAGCCAGGTGGCCAATGGCGAGGGCTTCTGCCTGCCCCTGGGACAGGACCGCCTGATCTTCACCAGCTGCGACAAGCTCGATTGGAAGACCGGTCCGTGCGGTGGCGAGTACGTAGTGGCCAACGACAACGACGCCGTTACGGCCCAGTATGGCGTGAGCAATGCCACCAGCGGCTACCAGATGTGGTGGTTCAATCCCAACGGCGGCTACAGTTTCAAGCGCTTCCAGAGCCACAGCATGAACAATGGCATGCCGGTGAGCGCCACGCGCGCCTGCCACTTCAAGCTCAACAACTGGAGCGGCAACCAGCTCGCACAAGGCGTGCTCTACAACGTGAAGGTGCGCGGCCGCGTGAATGGCACCTTCCTGCCGTGGGGGCCGGCCTGCCGCTTGATGCTGGATGATGCCGCCGCGCAATGCCCGCGCGCCAAGCTCATGGATATCCCGTACAACCAGTTCTTGAGCTGCGGACAGATGCGCGCGGTGGCCAACAACGCGTACGTGCATGCCCGCCCCGTGCGCCGCATGCAAGGCAACTGCACTTACCTCAACGCCAACCGCTATCAGTTCCGCTTCCGCATCATCGCCGAGAGCTTCGTGCTGGTGAAGACCAGCGCCACCGGGCAGTACTGGGTGAACACCCTCGGGCTGGATTGCAGCAAGACCTACGAGGTGGACGTGCGCGCGAGCTTCGACAACGGCGCTACGTGGTGCGCTGCGGGCGGCGCGGGCCTCAACGATCCCGCTTGGGGCGATGTGTGCATGATCACCACCACCAACTGCCTCACCGGCGGCGGCCAGAGCATCGCGTTGCAAGGTGGATCCACGTTGAACGGCGCGCTCACCATGTATCCGAACCCCAACCGCGGCGATCAGCTCTTCATCAACCTCTCGCAGGTTGAGGAAGGCGTGAATACCGTGATCGTCGATATCTACGACGGCTTCGGCAAGCGCGTGGCCGCCCGCACCATCGCGGTGCAGTCTTTCGGCTCCGTCTCTGAAGGCTACGTGAACACGGTGCTGGAACTGAACGGTGAATTGGCCACGGGCATGTACCTGGTGAACATCACCGCTGGCAGCACGGTGCATGCCGAGCGACTAGTGATCCAGCCGTAAGGCATAGACTCTTCTGAGGCGCGGCCCCCATCGGAAACGGTGGGGGCCGCTGCTTTTGCGAACTTCGCCGCCATGCTGGGATTACAGTTGCCAACGGATCCGCGCTGGGCGGAGCTGGTCCGACAGGACCTGCCCGAGCTGCTCACCGACCACGCCTGGTGCGAGCAGAAGGCGGCCAGCAACGCCATCAGCATGATCGTGCGGCATCCGGAGCTGAGCGAGCTGGTGGCCGAGCTCACGCGCATCGCGCAGGAGGAGCTCGACCATTTCGGCCAGGTGGTGGCCCACATCCACGCGCGGCGCTGGGTGCTCGGTCCTGAACGCAAGGACGATTACGTGAACGAGCTCATGCGGTTCGTGAAAAAGGAGGGAACCAAGGAAGAGCGGCTGGTGGACCGATTGCTCTTCAGCGCCATGATCGAGGCCCGCAGCTGCGAGCGCTTCAAGCTGCTCACCGAGGAATGCCCAGACCGTGAGTTGCGCGATTTCTACAAGGAACTGATGGCCAGCGAAGCCGGGCACTACGCCACGTTCATCGGATTCGCGCGTCGCTACGGCGCCCGTGTTGATGTGGACAGGCGTTGGAAGGAATTCCTCGAATATGAGGCCGAGCTGGTCTCGCGGTATGGCAAAGCCCCCACCATGCATGGATGACGGCACGCGCGCAACGGCCCAAGGGACGGGACCTTCCGAAGGCCTGACAAGAGAGATCACCGCTGAGATCATCTCCATCGGAGATGAATTGCTCATCGGGCAGACCGTGAACACGAATGCGAGCTGGATCGGTCAGCAGCTCTCCATGACCGGCATTCGTCCGGTGTCCGTGCGCGTCATCGGCGATGATCGGGCCTCCATCTCCAAGGCCCTCACCGAGGCCCGTGCCGATGCCGTGCTCATCACCGGCGGTCTCGGTCCCACCAAGGACGACATCACCAAGCAGGTGCTCTGCGAGCACTTCGGCACCCGGCTCGTGCGTCATCCGAGCATCGAGCAGCGCATCGTGGACTTCTTCCAGAGCATCGGTCGCGATCCTTTGGAAGTGAATCGCGCGCAAGCCGACCTGCCCGAGACGTGCACGGTGATCGACAATCCGAAAGGCACGGCCAGCGGCATGTGGTTCGACCAGGGCGGGCGGGTGTTCGTGAGCATGCCGGGAGTGCCCTATGAGATGAAGGGTATGATGCGCTCGCAGGTGCTGCCCATGCTGGTCGAGCGGTTCGCGCCGCCGCTGATCATCCATCGCACGGTGCTCACCACCGGGCTAGGGGAAAGCCATCTCGCCGAGCGCATCGCGGTTTGGGAGGACAGTTTGGCGGAGGTCGGCATCCGACTCGCCTACCTGCCGAGTCCGGGGGTGGTGAAGCTTCGCCTGAGCGCCTACGCGAATCATGATCCGGCCGAGGCGATGGCCCGTGTGGAGCGCAAGGCCGGTGAGCTGTACGCCTTGATACCGGAGCTGATCTACGGGGAAGGGGAGGAACGGCTCGAGCAGGTGGTGGGCCGGAAGCTGCGCGAGCGCGAAGAGAGCCTCTCGCTCGCCGAGAGCTGCACCGGCGGCTACCTGAGCCATTTGATCACCAGCGTGCCCGGCAGTTCCGCCTACTACATCGGCGGCGTGGTTAGCTATGCCAACGCGGTGAAGATGGAGGAACTGGGCATCCCCAGCGACATGCTGGAGCTGAATGGCGCGGTGAGCCAGCCCGTGGTGGAGCGCATGGCCTCCGGGGTGCGCGCGGCGCTGCGTACCACCTGGAGCGTGGCGCTCAGCGGGGTGGCCGGTCCGGATGGCGGCACGCCGGAGAAACCGGTTGGCACCGTGTGGATCGCCGTGGCCGGTCCAGACGGGGTGCACGCCACCAAGGTCTATCTGCCCGGGACACGGGAACTGGTGATCCGGCGTAGCGCCATCGCCGCCTTGGACCTGCTGCGACGTCGGCTGCTCGCTATGGGCTGATCAGGGTTTGCGGGCCACCATGGCGTTGCCCAAGGCGTAACGGTCGCGTGTGCGGGCGCGGTCGCGTGCAGGCCAGCCGGTCAGCTCCACCAATCGGGCGAAGGCCAGAAAGGCCTTGTTCATCAGCCCTTCGGGGAAGAACTTGTTCAGGGTGTCCATGAGCACGTCGGCATGGCCACCGAATGATTCCAAGTGGATCACCTCGAGCCCGGCATCCTCGGCCAAGGTTCGAAGTCCCAGACCGGTAGGATGCTGATGTTCCAAGGGAAACTCACCGATCCAATTCACGAAGGTGCTGGTGATGAGCGCTTTGCCCCCCGGTTTGAGCACCCGGGCCACCTCGCCGAGGAACAGATCCGGCCGCTTCATATGTACGATCATGTCGCTTGCCAGCACCGAATCGAAGGAGGCATCATCCAGGGGCAGGCGGGGCTCGGCGTTCAGGTCGGCCACAATATCCAGGTTGCCCTGGCCGTGCCATGTACCAGGGTAATCCACGCAGACACTCGATTCGATGTAGGGGCTGTACGCCTCGTGGTATGGAACGGGCCCGCAGCCCACATCGAGCAATCGGCCTCGCAGATGCTCTTGGAAAAGAGGTAGATACGCGCGGCGCTGGAGCTCTGACAGGTAGAGCGACCCACCGTATACCTTGGCCTTGTTGAGCTTGAATTCGCCGGTCCGTGAATCACGGATGAGCCGGGATGGGCGCCAATCTTCGGGGGCACGCATGGGGTTGCGGAAGAGGGGCGTTGATACGTCGGCGATTCGAGCAGGTTCCTGCCAGCCGGTATTCGGGCGGCGAAAATACTCCGCAGTGGGCAGCGCCCCGAAGGGCTGTGCGAACATGATGCAAGTCTGGAGGAAATGGCTACATTTGCGGCCCGTAATACGGAAGGCCATGTCCAAAGTCTGCCAGATCACCGGTAAGAAGGTCATCACCGGTCACAAGGTGTCGCACTCGAACATCAAGACCAAGCGCACCTTCGCGCCCAACCTCCAGGACCGCAAGTTCTTCGTTCCCGGCGAGAACAAGTGGGTCACCTTGCGCGTGAGCACCGCGGGCATGCGCACCATCAGCAAGATCGGCATCGAGGAGGCCATGAAGCGCGCCCGCTCCAAGGGTTACCTCGCCGCATAACCGAACCACAGAGCCGCCGGGTCGCCCGGCATGCCAATACCAGTAGCCATGGCCAAGAAAGGGAACCGCGTACAAGTGATCCTGGAGTGCACCGAGCACAAGACCTCGGGCCAGCCGGGCACCAGCCGCTACATCACCACCAAGAACCGCAAGAACACCTCCGAGCGCATCGAGTTGAAGAAATACAACCCGATCCTGCGTAAGATGACCGTTCACAAAGAGATCAAGTAAGCCATGGCAAAGAAGACCGTTGCAACCCTGAAGAAGGAAGGCGGAAAGACCTTCACCAAGATCATCCGCATGGTCAAGAAGGAGACCGGCGGTTACTCCTTCGTTGAGCAGGTGCTGCCCAGCGACGAAGCGGAGAAGCTCGCCAACGCGAAGTAATCCCCCATTCGAACATCGGCGAGAAGGCCTCCGCACCACGGACGGCCTTTTCGAGCATTTGGACCTGCCATGGCGCTATTCGGATTATTCGGGAAGAAGAAGGAGAAGGCCGAGGAGGCCGCGGAGAAGCAGGCGCTGGACAGCGGCCTGGAGCGCTCGCGCGAGGGATTCCTGGGCCGCCTGGCCCGTGCCGTGGCCGGCAAGAGCACCGTTGATGACGAGGTGCTGGATCACCTGGAAGAGGTGCTCGTGAGCAGCGATGTGGGCGTGGAGACCACCCTGCGCATCATCGAGCGGATCCAACAGCGCGTGAAACGAGACAAATACGTGGGCACTGGCGAGCTCAATGCGCTGCTGCGCGAGGAGATTGCTGCGCTCATGAAGGATCCCGCGCCCATCGACCCGGCGCAGAAACCCTATGTGATCATGGTGGTGGGCGTGAACGGCGTTGGGAAGACCACCACCATCGGGAAATTGGCGAACGCGTTCAAGAAAGAGGGGAAGAGCGTGGTGCTGGGCGCGGCGGACACTTTCCGCGCGGCCGCCGTGGATCAGCTGACCATCTGGAGCCAGCGAGTGGGCGTGCCCATCGTGTCGCAAGGCATGAATGCCGACCCCGCCGCCGTGGCCTACGATGCCGTGGAGAGCGCGAAGGCGAAGGGCGCTGATGTGGTGATCATCGATACCGCCGGTCGCCTGCACAACAAAGTGGGCCTCATGAACGAGCTGACCAAGGTGCGCAACGTGATGCGCAAGGTCATCCCCGACGCGCCGCATGAGGTATTGCTCGTGCTCGATGCCAGCACCGGGCAGAACGCCATCGAGCAGGCGAAGCAGTTCACCAAGGCCACCGATGTCACCGCGCTGGCGCTCACCAAGATCGACGGCACGGCGAAAGGCGGCGTGGCCATCGGCATCAGCGATCAGTTCCGGATCCCGATCAAGTACCTGGGGGTGGGCGAAGGGATGGACCACCTGCAGGTCTTCGACAAACAGGCCTTCGTGGAGGCGCTGTTCAAGGGCTGAGGCCCTTGGTGCGCCCGCCAAGAGCCTGAGGGAACAGTACGAGCACGTGTCGTACCACTTCGCTCAGCCAAAGAAACGCGAGCAGGGGTCCTGCGACCAATACCCCGCGATTGAGTGCTACGGCCAACCCGATATCGCCATGCAGCATTCGAAAAAGGGCACGGGTCAAGCCGCATCCAAGACAGTCCTCACCAGTGAGGCGTTTGTGCAGGCAGAGCACGGGGCCTTCAGAAACCCATTCCAATGGAATTACGGCCAGCGCGGCCGGAAGAGCGAGGTAAACGACCACCGTTAAAGCACGAATGGTTCGAGGTCGAGGCCAGGGCATCAGCGGATGAAGCTGTTAATACGGGAGGGCCGAAGTTCGGGTGATAGGAGGCTTGTGGGCAAAGTCCACAACTATATCTTCGGCCGCAATACACCCAGAACAACATGGATCCGAATCAGCCGGCGGCCGCCGCGCCGAAGCCCACCGAGGATAAGACAGTCGCTATCGTGGCCTATCTGTCTCTCATCGGTTTCATCGTCGCCCTCATTATCCATAACCAACCTGGTAAGAAGACTGCTCTGGGGTCGTTCCACTTGCGTCAAGGTCTCGGGATCATGCTTTGCTCGGTTTGCATGAGTATCATCATGATCATCCCTTTTATCGGCTGGGTTGTGGGCTGCTTGGGATACATCTTGGTCCTCGTCATGTGGGTCATGGGTATCATTTCGGCGGTGAACGGTGAGACTAAGACTGCTCCGATCATGGGTGCCTCCTTCCAGAAGTGGTTCGCCGGGACCTTCAATTGATTCAATGGAATCTGGACGTCCAGCAACGCGCGTAGCGGGACGTTGGAATGCCGCGCTCCAAGCTTCGCGGCCATGAAGGCCCGAACCTTCAAGCGCACCAAGGTCAATGTCATCACCCTGGGCTGCTCGAAGAACACCTTCGACAGCGAAGTGATGATGGCGCAGCTCAAGGCCAATGGCATCGCCGTGGAACACGAGGCTGAGCAGGCCGACCACAACGTGGTGGTGATCAATACCTGCGGCTTCATCGAGAATGCCAAGCAGGAGAGCATCGATACGATCCTGTCGTGGGCCGGGGCCAAGGAGCGCGGTGAGGTGGAGAAGGTGTACGTGACCGGTTGCCTCAGCCAACGCTATGCACCCGAGCTCAAGGAAGGGATCCCACAAGTGGATGCCTGGTTCGGCACGCGTGATCTCCCGCGGTTGCTCAAGACCCTGAAGGCCGATTACAAGCATGAGCTCGTGGGCGAGCGGCTGCTCACCACGCCGAACCATTTCGCCTACTTCAAGATCAGCGAGGGCTGTGACCGCAAGTGCTCCTTCTGTGCCATCCCGCTGATGCGTGGCAAGCATGTGAGCACACCGGTGGAGCAGCTCGTGGCCAACGCGCGCCAGCTCGCGGCTCAAGGGGTGAAGGAGCTGATCCTCATCGCGCAGGACCTCACTTACTACGGCCTCGACCTGTACAAGAAGCGCAACCTGAGCGAGCTCGTCGCCCAGCTCAGCGATGTGGAGGGCATTGAATGGATACGGCTGCATTATGCCTTCCCCTCCGGATTCCCCATGGACATCCTGGACGTGATGCGCGAGCGGAGCAACGTGTGCAACTACCTGGACATGCCGCTGCAGCACGGCAGCACGGCCGTGCTCACGCGCATGCGGCGCGGCATCACCCAGGAGAAGACCGAGGCCTTGGTGGATACCATCCGGGAGAAGGTGCCCGGTATCGCCATCCGAACCACGCTCATCAGCGGCTTTCCGGGTGAATCACAGGCCGACCATGAGGATAACCTGCGCTGGATCGAGCGCATGCGCTTCGATCGGCTCGGCGCCTTCACATACAGTCATGAGGAGCAGACGCATGCCTTCACCATGGAGGATGATGTGCCGCCCGAGGTGAAAGAGCAACGTGCGCAGGAGATCATGGAATTGCAAGGTGGCATCAGCCTGGAATTGAATCAGGCCAAGGTGGGCCGCACCTATCGGGTGCTGGTGGACAAGGCCGAGAGCGGCACGTACATCGCCCGCACCGAGTTCGATTCACCAGAGGTGGACAACGAGGTGCTCATACCCATGAAGGACGGCTACCTGCGTGTGGGCGATTTCGCGCAAGTGCGCATCACCCAGGCCAACGAGCACGATCTGCGCGCGGTGGCGGTTGACGGGGGCATGTGATCGCCGCGGTTCCGCGCGATCAATGATCCTCGTGCTCGCGCGATCCCGCCCTGTCATCTTTCCCGCCGGGCAAGGCCGATACGAGACCGGAGAAGTAGCTCGCCAGCGCCTGGCGTTGCGCATCGGTGAGGCGCGCTTCCGGATGGCCCCAGGTGTACGAATCCAACGGCATCTCTCTCTTCTTCACCATCTCCACCGACTCCTCGGCCTTGTGCCGTTGCCATTTGGCTTTACGCGCGCCCCATTCGCTCATATTGAATTCCTCCCGCCCCTCATCCACATGGTGCTGCATCCACCAGTTCACCGGCGTGATGCTCACGTACCACGGGTATCGGGTCTCATGGCTGTGGCAATCGTAGCAGGCCGCGCGCAGCAGCGCGGTCACTTCGGCGCTGGGGTGGGTGACCGCGATCAGGTCGTTCGCCGGGTCGCGCGTCGGGTTAGTGGTATCAGGCCGAACGAATTGGGCGATGGCGAAGGCCAGGAGCAGGAAGAGGAGGAATCGGCGCATGCGGAACGAATGGTATTGTGAGCGAGTGATCGCATCAGCGTTTCTCGATCTCAAGGATCACGGCGAGGGCGTTGCGAGTAGCCGGTGCCACGGCTCCGAAAGTCTCCCCGCTGGTATAGCTCGCATCAGCCGCTGGCAGCAATTCCTCGCCCAGTACCGCAGGCAACGCTTCGTTGAGTCCGGATCGGCCTGAGCGCTTCATGCGTTCGTTGATGTCGGGATAGTCGAAGGGCTGGTTGGAGACCAGGATGGCCATCACGTCCAAGGTGCCCGCATCATCGGCCGTGAGGCTCTGATCGCGCGGGAACTGCCGCATGCCCGTGGTGCCGCAGTAGGGCGAGTGCTTCGGCGTGTAGGGGAAGAGCACGTACGGGCTGCCATCGACCTCCTGTCCGTACAAGTAGGTGTAGCACTCCAGGTTATTGGTGACCTCGATCTTGAAGCGCGTGCCCTTGGGGATGGCCCCGGCCGTGCGGAACACACGGCCGCCCCGGTGCTCCAAGGCGATGTGCGCGCCGGTGGGCTTCCCTTGCTCATCCACCACGGCCAGCCCGAAACGGATGTCATAGCGGTCCGTCCGTTCCTCGGCGTTCTCGCCCATGGGGTACACGGCATAGGCCTCCTTGGCGAAGTAGCCGAATGCGTCATAGGGCACCCAGGCGATTCCATTCTTGCCCCATTCGGGCCCCCAGCTGTTCATGATCTGGAAGGCGCCGCCCGACTCGCCGCCAAGCTTGTAGTCATCGTATCCGATCACGCACATGGCATGCCCGCCGAAACCTTGTAGCCGCGTATCCGCCTGGGTGGGGATCCACACCTCGCGGCCCATCATGTCCTGCATGAAGCTGCCGCCCACCATCATGCCGATGACCACCGGCGATCCTTGGGAGAGGTATTGCTTCATGGCCACCATGTCCACGGGGCTGTTCGGGTCGTCACTGCGGCTCAGGCGCTGGAATCCCTTGATCCGGTATCGTTCGGCCGCGCGCTCGGTCTCCGCATCTGGCCGCGCGCTGCAGCTCTGGTCGGTGTAAGCGAACTGGCTGAAGGGCACGGCGCCGCGCTTGAGCATGTCATCCATGGCGCGCAGGATGTAGCTCCCTTGGCAATCGCTGTTCTCGATCTTGATGCGGTTGTACATGAAGCTCGGGCTGAAGGCCGCGCTCTGGCTCTCCGCTGCTTGGTTGTGGATGATGCTGCGCGCCGCGTATGCGCTGGCCCAGGCCACGCAGCTGCCCTGCTGGCCCTGGTTGCGGCGCGGGGGGGCGAAGCGCTCCAGGCTCGCCCGCTCAGGCAGCGGCGATTTCACGTTGTCGGCGAGCGGCTCGTACACCTCGGCCTTGTCGTATTCAGCGGGATCCAGGGTGGCGCCGCGCGTGAGCTGCGCGAGCAGCCCGCCGGAATCGCTCATGGCGCCGCCGCAGCCATCGAGCCCGCCCATGAACCAGACGATGCCCAGGATCACCGCGCCGATCAGCAGGAGCTTCGGATTGCGGAAGAGCAGTGGGAGCAGCGCTCCCAGCAGGCCGCCGCCGATGCCGCCGCCGCCGCTGCGCCCGCCACCGCTGGGCATGCTCGGTCGATTGCGCTGGTTGCCGCTCGGCTGGTCGGGGGTCATTCGAATGGGCATGTCGAAGTATGTTCAGGGGCGTTTCGGACGGAAGCGCTCGCGGCCGGAGAGGAGTTGCCAGAAGAGCACGAAATCGCTGGCAAGGCTGTATGCGGGATACCGGAACGTGGCCGGCTTGTTACGTTCGAAGAAGAAGTGGCCCACCCAGGCGAATCCATAACCGCCGATGGGTATGAGGATCAGCCACCATGGTTGGCGCATGGCGATCGCGAGAATGATCCACAGCGCGATGAGCCCGGTGCCGATGAAATGCAGCACCCGGCTCACGGGATGCTGATGCTCGGACAGGTAATAGGGATAGAACTCCCTCCATGAGCCGATGCGCTGCTCGTGCCTGTCGTTCGTCATTCTCCGTGCGCGGGTACCGGTCGAAATTAGTCGAACCAATCCATCCCACTACTCCCATGCTACGGTCGATCACACTCGCGCTCTTCATGCTCGGATCCACCATGGCGGCCAGCCTGTTCGCGCAAGCCTATGATGTGCAGGTGGTGCTGCAGGTTCAAGGCCTGGGCAACGAGGGCCACGCGCGCCTCTCCGCTGCGGTAGCGAAGGATTCGCATGCCAACCTCGAATACGATTGCACGTGGACCGGCGTGGTGGTGCTGAAGTTCTCCGACGTGAGTTTCGCCGAGGAGGCCGATGCCATCTCGTACACCCGTCGCCTGCTGCACGACGCGGGGATCGAGGGGAGCGCGAAGTTCCTCCACATGCACGCTGAACAGCTCGGGTCCGGGAAATGCTGAGCAGGAGGGAGGCCAGCACGGCTTCCCACGTTTATCAAGACTGATCGGCTCAGTGCTGGATCAGCACGCGCCCCAGCTGTCGTCCATCGCCGTTGACGAGGTAGAGCCCCTCGGCCAGGTCCTGCACCCCAAACGTCAGTGCCCTTGAGCTGTTCACGGAAAGCGAACGCACCACGCGGCCCGTGGCGTCAACCAGGGTGATCGAGGCGACGCCGTCGAGACCTCGCAGCGTCAGCACATCCGAAGCAGGCACCGGGCTGGCCAGGAAGCTGGCGCGCGCCACCTCTGCTACGCCGACGTTGAAATCACCTTCGACGCAGATGGAGAAGGTGCCTGCGCCGGCCCCGCCTCCGTTCCATACGCGCACAAGCAGCTCGGTGTTCGGCGCTATTCCCTGCAGCGCGATCGGACCATTCACATCGGTCCAGCAGTCGATGTACGCGGGTTCATCGCAGGCCGTGTACAGCGCGGCGTTGACATACTCGGCCGTGCCGCGCTCAATGATCAACGAGAGGTTCTGCGCCCAGCCGGTATTGAACGCGTACCATGTGTCCACGATGTTGCCCCAGGCATCGCATGGCGGATTCGGCACGGACGTGGCGAAGGCGCAGGCCGTTGTGCCCGTGCTGCTCTCGCAGCCGCCGGCGGGCTGCACGGTCAGCAAGGAGGCATTCGAGCAATCGTCATTGTCCACGGCCGCGCAGGGGTCGGCGCATTCCAGCGTCAACGTGAAGTGCCCTTGGTCCTCTTGGTAGCCGTGCACGAGCACGAGGTACGTGGTGCCTCCGGTGGTATGCATGGTCAGGCTGCTGGTATTGCCCGGGCAATTCGGGCCATCATCGCTTCCGGCTTCGCAGAGCAGCGCGTCGCATGCGCCCGAGAACACGCTGATCTTGGTGTCGTAGCCGCTGGCCCCGCAGGTGCTCAACGTGGCATCCTCACCGGTGCCGATGAAGGTGTACCAGAGACCGGTGCTGGTGATGTTCGCCGCGCCGCAGGTCGGGCCGGCCGCCGGAAGGCCCAGGCCGGTGTCGCCTTCCACGCTGCCGCCGCAAGCGATGGTGATCGCGCCCGAGCATTGCGCGTTCTCCGCCAAGGGCTCGGTGAGCGTGGTGAATCCGATGGGGCCCGCGGCTGGTCCGCCTCCTTCAAGGCACTCCTCGCTCACGTACACGTCGTATTCGGTCCCGGGGGCAAGGCCGTTGATGTTCACCGGAGGGCCGGTGATGCCCGTGGCGCCTGAGATGGTCATGCCCGTACCCGGCGTGAATCCGACCGGACCGTACTCGACAAGGAAGGAACTCGATTCATTCGGCGAGTTCCACGTCACCTGGGCCGTCGCATCCGTCGCCGTGATGATCACGTCGGTGGGCGCGCCGCAATCCGGGCAGGTCAACGATAGATCGAAGGTTCCTGTCGCGCCATCATAGCCCTGCACGAGCACGAAATACGCCGTTCCCGGAGTCGATGTGAAGGCGAGCGTGGAGCAATACACACCCGGGACGCTATCATCATTGCCAGCCACGCACACCGGGGCGCTGCAGGGCCCGGTGTACACATTGAGCTTGGTGTCGAACGTGTTGTCCGGGCAGGTCGAGAGGATCATCTGCCCTCCATTGCCGGTGAAGCTGTACCACACACCGGGCGCGGTGATCGAAGTGCCGCATTCCGGAACCTCATCTGCCGTGGCATCGGCGGTGCTGCCTTGCACCGTTTGGCCGCAGGCGATCGGAAGAGCGCCCTGGCAATGATCCTGGGTGATGGCCGTGCAGGTGACGCTCAGCTCGAAATCGCCCGTGGCGCCATCGTAGCCCTGCACGAGAATGTAGTACGTGATGCCCTCCTCCGCCACGAAACCGGCGCTGGAGCAGAAGACGCCCTGCTCGATGTCATCATTGCCGGTGATGCACACCAGCCCATCGCATGCGCCAGCGTACACGTTGAGCTTGGTGTCGTACGTGTTGTCCGGGCAGGTGGTCACCACCACTTCCTGGCCGCTTCCTACGAGCCGGAACCACGCGCCGGGCGCCGTGATGCTGGTGCCGCATGCATCCACCGCATCGGTCGTTGCATCGGTGGTGGTGCCTTGGATAACGCTGTTGCAGCTGATGTCGATCGCGCCTTCGCAGGCATCGTTCGGAGGCTGGGCCGCAAGGGTGAGCGTGGCGAAGAACGAGATGAGGGTAAAGAGTGGTCGCATGTATGGCGGGTGGGCGACGAATATACCCGGCCCTTCCGGCTCAGTTCGACCGGCGGAGCCGCTTGCGGTCGGGGTCCTCGTGGAAGTAGTACCGGATATCCACGGTGAGGTAGCTCCCGGCCAGGGCCATACGCTCGGTACGTTCCGTGCGGGCGGGGGGGCCGTAGTAGATGTAGGAGAGGTCGGCCAAGGCCAGATCATTGAACGGACGGTGATAGGTGGCGCCCAGGTAGAAGATTCCGCTCTTTCGGCTGCGGAACTCGAAACCCATGTTGCCGATCACGCTCGCTTGCGCCCAGTTGCGGCGGAAGATGTAGATGGAACCCTCTTCGATCAGGCCTTGGGCATCACTTGGGTAGAAATCGAGCGATCCACCGAGCGCGGCGCTCATGTAGGTGAGTTCGCCCAGGCGGATGAACACCAGACCCATCACGGGCAGCTCGTAACCCACATACCGGATGGGGGCGGTCTCATCGTAGCCGCTCGTATCGTTGGTCACGCGGTAGGAGAAGCGCCGCTGGATCTGGCCCAGCCCGGTCTCCAGCGAGATGGTGTTGGTTAGGCCCACCCTCACGTTCATCCCGAAGGAGAAACCGCCCTCCAGACCGATCTGGTACTTCACGTGCTCGATCTCCGCGGTGGCGTCCTTGTCGAAATAGGTGAAGGGCAGCACGGGCTTCACCATCAGGCCCAGGGTGGTGACCCCGGCCTGGGCGTGCAGCTGCGCACCGCCGCAGGTGAGCAGCACGAAGAGAAGGAGCAGCAGCCTCCGCATGGTCCTCAAAGATGTCTCCTGGGGGTGTACGGTTAGCGTTTGAAACGGCCAACGGCTAGTCTGACAAGGGAAAAGCCGGTTCATCGACCTGCCAACCAGCCGATGAATGCCAGAACGAGCAGCGCGCCCACCGCTGCGAGCACCGACCAACGGAACAGGGGGTCAGAGAGAAATGGGCGGCGGTGCCTGCCGAGCACGGTATAGTTCAGCCTCACCGCGCGTTCGCGATGACGGCTCCGCACACCGATCAGATAGGGCGGTCCGGCATCGGTATCCACCTCATGCCGGATGCCCTCGGCTGCCAGCAGTTGGGCGAATTCCTCGCGCTGCGCGGCCACCGGGAAGCGGAAAACCAGCCAGTCCGGTTCGGTCGGATGCTCCGCGTAGTTGGTGAGATTCGGCAGGTCCATGCGGTCAGGCGTCGTGCCAGGTGGCGATCTGGTCCAGCGGCGTGCGGTACCCTTTCGGCCACTCGACCGCCGGGTATCCGATGTAGAACAGCCCGAGTGCGAGGTCTTGCTCGCCCAGTCCGAGGAAGTCGCGCATGGCATGGCCGGTCATGGGGCCGCCGGTGGCCCAGAAGGCTCCCAGGCCGTAGGCGGCACAAGTCAAATGCATGTTCTGCACGGCGCAGGCCATGGCCATCAGCTCATCGCGCTCGCTGATCTTCCCTTTGGGGTCGCGCACCATGCCCAAGGCGATCACCACGCTGCTCTGGAGCGGCCGCTGCATGATGGTCTCGTGTTTCTTCGGCAGGAATTTATCGGCCGGGGTCATGGCCTTGTATGTGTCGCCCAGGAATTGCGAGAGCCGCTCCCGGGCCTGACCGGTATAGACATGGAATCGCCACGGCTGGGTCATGCCATGGTTGGGCGCCCAGCTGGCGTTGGTGAGCACCCGCTCCACGATTTCCCGGTGCACCGCTCGGTCGGTGTAATCCTTCGGGTAGATGGTGCGCCGGTGCCGGATGAGCTCACTGATCTCGCTTACGCTGAACTTCATGGTGCAAAGAGAAGGCATCAGGCAGCAATCCGCCCCGAGCCCGCGTCATACCTTCCGCCGCATAAACCTGCACTACTCATGCTCCTTCGCTACGCCGCCCCTTCGGCCTTTCTCCTGGCTGCCACGGCCCTCGCCCAGCCCACCCTGAATTCCGCCACGCATGTACCGCTGGCTGGGCAGGAATTCCAGGTGCTCACCACCGACACCTTCATCGGCGCCGGACCAATGGGAGCGAATGTGATGATGGATTACTGGAACATGCTGCTGCCCAATACGGGCAATCGTACGTGGTACTATCAGGCGGCCTCGTCATCGCCCGCGTCGGCGATGATCCCATCGGCCACCTTGCTCAACACCGATGGCGGCTCCGATACCCTCTTCTGGAACGCCGATGCGAACGGACTCTACCACGTCGGCTCCAAGACCCAGCTCGAGGGCACCATCAGCTTCACCGATCCGCTCACTGAGCTCAAGTTCCCGTGCACCTTCGGCACCACTTGGTCAGATAACATGTCGGCCAGCTACGTCGTCAGCGGGATCATCCCGGTGACTCGTTTGGGCTCCATTACCGGCGTTGGTGATGCCTATGGTGTTCTGCATCTGCCTCAAACGGCCACGATCCCCGATGTGCTGCGCGTGAAGGTGCGCCGTCAGGTGAATGACAATTCCGCGCTCGCGAACGTCACGCGCATCTCCAACATCTACTACTTCTACGGGCAGAGTTCGGCCTATCCGATGCTGCAGCTCACGCAGGATTCGGTGCAGATCGGCACGGGGGCCTGGGCCGTGGCGAAGACCGCGCAATGGCAGGGCCAATCGTTCATTGTGGGCGTTGGCGAGCTTTCCGCCGATCAGGTGGAATTCGTGGCCTATCCGAATCCCACCGATGGGGTGCTGCACATCACCGGCACCGGTGCGGATGAAGCGGAGGTGCTCGATGCCTCTGGCCGTGTCGTGCTGCGCCAGCGTATCGCTTCAGACCGTGCTACCCTGGCTACCGAGGATCTGAAGACCGGGCTGTACACGCTTCGGCTGATGGCCGACCGGCGCCTGCTCGGCACCCATCGGTTCGTCGTACGCTAAGTCATCCTACACGTGCGAGGCCCTTCCTTTCCGAGGAAGGGCCTCGTTCTTTGCAGGGTGCTGCGCAACGGTCGTCATCGTGTCCAGGTCGTGCTGCTCCTTGTGCTGTCCACCTTGTTCGGCATGGGTGGGCTCGGTGCTTGGCTCGTGCTCGTGGTTCAGGAGAGGTCGTTCGCGGAAGTGCTTCTCGGCGAAGGACCGCCATGGCTGCAGGTGGCTACGGGCCTCGGAGGCGGCGCCCTCATGGCTCGGCTCGCCCAAGGCATCATCGCATCGAAGGCTCTGGCCACGACCCGCGACCGCTATGCCGAGCTGTTAGGGCCGCTGCTGGCATCGCCATGGAGCCAGGTGCTGGTGGCGCTATCCGCAGGCGCAGGCGAGGAGCTGCTTTTCCGCGGGGCCTTGCAGCATTGGTTGGGCGTGCCAGCTACCGCGATCCTCTTCGTGGCCCTGCACGGCTACCTCGATCCCCGGAATCGTCCGTTGAGCCTGTACGGTCTGTTCCTCACGGGCTGCATGCTTCTCTTCGGCTATTACGCCCGGTGCTGCGGCCTGCTGGCTCCGATGATCGCGCACGCGCTCTTCGATCTGCTGCTCATCCGCGCGCTCGTACGCCACTGGCGCGCTGCACGGGGTTAGTCCCTGGGATACTTGTGCGGATCGGAGTGATCCTCATCGATCTGGCGTTTCACCACATGCATCTTATGGCCCAGCATGGCCAGCTCGCGATGCCCGTTCTCCAGCAGCCAGTTGAACGCATCGCGTTCGCCATCGCCCGTGAGGGCCACCTGCCGGAGCACATGCATGCCATTCCGGTCGAGCCAGTCCAAGGCTTCCGTGCTGCCCTCGATCCCGTTGATCAGCGCCATCAGGTGCGGATGCCCATTCTCCATGAGCCACTTCCGCGCATCGGGCTTGTTCACCAGGGCGAAGGTGAAGATGCCCAGCTCAGGGTAGCCGTTCTTGATCAGCCAATCGCGCAGCCCCGTATGACCGCTGATGGCCTCACCCCAGGCCAGCAGCACCTTGGCGGGGTACTCGGTTCGCATTGCCTCAGAGATCGATAGCCGCACGAAGGTACTCGACCCTGCCGCGGGTATCTTGGCCGAAAACCAGAGCGATGCGAACTCCGATGCTGCGTGATGATGCCATGAAGGGAATGGCCGTGGTGATCACCGGCGGTGGCACAGGTCTGGGCCGTGCCATGGCCGAGCAATGCCTGCGCCTGGGCGCGCGCGTGTGCATCACCAGCCGCAAAGCGGAAGCGCTCGAGCGCGCGGCGGGCGAGATGGCGGCGTTGGGCGAGGTGATCACCATGCCGTGCGATGTGCGCGATGCGGAGCAGGTGGACCGGCTGCGCGATGCCGTGCTGGAGCGTTTCGGCCGGGTCGATGCCTTGGTGAACAATGCCGCGGGCAACTTCATCAGCCCCACGGAGCGGTTGAGCAGCAAGGCCTTTCAGACCATCATCGACATCGTGCTCATGGGCACGGTGAACTGCACCCTCGCGTTCGGCAAGCACTGGATCGCCCAGGGCGAACGGGACCGCGTGATCCTGAACGTGGTGACCACCTATGCCTGGACAGGCTCCGGTTACGTGGTGCCCAGCGCATGCGCCAAGGCCGGTGTGCTCGCCATGACGCGCTCCCTGGCGGCGGAATGGGGGCGGTACGGCATACGCAGCAACGCCGTGGCGCCCGGACCCTTCCCCACCAAGGGCGCCTGGAGCCGGTTGATGCCTGGCGAGCTGATGGAGCAGTTCGACATGCGGAAGCGCGTTCCACTGGGTCGATTGGGCGAGCACCAGGAGCTGGCCGACCTGGTCACCTTCCTGCTCTCGCCGTACAGCGCGTATATCAACGGCGAGGTCGTCACCATCGATGGCGGCGAATGGCTGAAAGGAGCCGGCCAGTTCAACCTGCTCGAGCAGATCGAGCCGGGCATGTGGGATGCCATCGAAGCCATGGTGCGCGGGGCCAAGGGGAGCTAGCTCAAGCGCACAGGCGGTCCATTGCGAGAAGGGCGGCCCAAGAGCCGCCCTTCCGGTTGCCGATGCGTGTGCTTCACTCCACCACCACCACCAGGTACTTGCTCATGCTCCAGAACGCGTTGGGGTCCGTGATCACCAATTGCTGGGCCCCATCCTCCAAGCGATAGCTGCCAGCGGGGTGGCTGGTGGCGAGCTTGGCCTTCTTGGCCACCACGGGGATCTCGAGCGTGCGGGTCACATCCACCTGCGTGAAGTAATCCTTGGGCAGATTGCTCGAGTTGAGCTTGTTCACCGCGCCGATGCCCGCTACGCCGCCCTCCTTGGCCAGCACGCCGGCCGCCCGGAGCTCCTTCTGCGTGCCCACGGCGTACCATGCGGTGTTCATCTCATTGCGCTGCATGTCCGCGAGCTGCGATTTGTCGCGGTACATCTCGATCAGCGTGGCCAACGAGCTGTTGGTGCTCGCCAACTGTTCCTTCAGCACGCCGATCTCGGTATCCTTCTCGGCGATGCTCGATTCCATATCCGAAACCGTCCGTTCCAACTCGCTGAGCGATGCGGCCGAGCCCTTGGCCTGCTTGCGCAGCTTGGCGATCAGCTCCTTGTTCTCCGTGAGCAGCCCATCGATGCTCGCCAGGTCATCGAGGATGCGCTTCTCCATATCCGGCCCTTCGGCTCCCTGGTCGGTGCTGCCCAATTGCCCTTGCTTCGCTCGGATGGTCCGCAGGTTCTCGCTGATGCGGTTCATGGTGCCGAAGAGCATGTTGATGGTGGAGTCGCGCTCGCTCACTTGGGCGCTGGTCCGGCCGGCGTCCTCCGCCAGCTGCTGGTATTCGGTGCTTTCCTTCGGGTCGCCTTGGCAGGCCGCCAGGGCCGCGCAAAGCACGAGGGGGATGATTCGCTTGATCATGGGTGATGCTCTACGTGAAACGTGTTCCGGTGCTCGATTCGTGCGAGGGTGCGAAAGTAGCCAGCGTGCCGTGGAACGTTCCGGAGCAGAGGCCCGTATGAACGTGGTGCTGCGGAATTCTCCCGTCCCGCGCCTCATAGGGCCGTCATGGGCCGGGTAGTTTCGTGGCCGAATCAAATGCGCGCCGCTCTGGTCCTGGCCTTCTCGCTGCTGTCCGCGAACCTGTGGGCACAGGCCGATTCCAGCCTGACCGATGAGTTCGGCAAGCTCAGCGCCAAGGAGCGAGCACGGGTCGCCCGGAAGGAGCAGGAGGAAGCCGCGCAGGACCGTCCGTTCCAAGAGGTGATGGCAACCGCGGAACAGCTCTTCCAGCAGCGCCTGTACGATGAATCGTTGGAGCGATTCAAGGAAGCGCGGCGACTGCGGCCTTTGAACGTGTACCCGAAGGTGAAGATCCAGGATCTGCAGGCGCTGATCGCCAAGCGCGATGCCGAGGAACGGGCCGTGATCCAACCGCCACCCCAACCAGAGGCGCCACTCGAGAAGGACTCCACGATAGCGCTCACCGAAACCATGCCCACGACTGCGCGCGCGCAAGAGGCTCCGGAACTGGCGCCGACAAATGCACCCGTGGATGCTTCACCAGCAGCCCCGGCGCCGGTGAAGACCTCAGAGCTCGTAACACACAGAAAGCCGGCGATGGTGCCGGTGGCTCAACCGGAGGTGCCAAGCCCGAGAGCGTCAGAGCCAGCGCTTCCCGAGGGGGTCACCGAGCGTTCCTTCCTCGAAGGCCGAGCGGTGGTGCTGGAGCGCCGGGTGGTACACGAGGGCCGGGAGACGGTCTATCGCCGGGTGGCGCACCCGTGGGGGCAAGTCGTGCACTTCCGTGATGAACAGCCGATCAGCGAACGGGAATGGAGCGAGGCGTTCCCAGCGCGCTGAATCAGAGGCCAGATTCCACCAGCTTCACAGGGAATTCCAGCAGATTCTGGTAGTCGCGTCCGACTTCCAGCATATCCAGGTCCGAAGCGGCGTGGTGCCATTCGAGCACCGCCCGGGTGATGCCGGCGCCATGTGCATCATCGATCCGCTTGAACAGGTCGAGCAGGTACTTGGCCGTACTCGAGTTGAAGTAGCTCAGCTCCACCACCACTCGTGTGCGCGCCGCGGGAGCCCCCAGGTACAGCTCCAGAGCGTCCATCAACGGGCCATAGGCCTTATCCGCATTCTCCGGGATCGAGCAGCCGCGCACGGTCAATTCGCCCTTGGCCGGGTCGAGCGCCAGGTCTGGGGTCTTGCCTGTGGCAGCGGAGCGGAAGGGCTGGGAGAGCGCCATGGCCGCGAATGTAGGTCGGGCCTGACAAGCCCTAGGTCGCATCCCGGGAGCTTCGATTAACTTTCAGCGGCCTACCTGAAATGCCCATTGCCCATGAGCATCCAATCCATCGTCGTCCCTTACGATTTCTCTGATTGCGCCACCGATGCCCTGCGCGTGGCGGCCTCCATCGCCAAGGCCGCCGGTGCCTGCATCGATGTGGTGCACGTGTACGAGCAGATGACAGACTTCCACCCGGAGAACCACAAGCTGCGCGACGATATCGAGGGCCGCCTGGACCAGCTGCCCGCGCTGCCCTTCCTGGAAGGCGTGGAACTCAAGAAATTCATGCTGCGGCAGCTGGCGCTCACCGAGATGTTCCGCAACGAGCGCATCGCCCAGGCCGACCTCATCGTCATGGGCTCGCATGGCGCGACCGGCCTGCGCGGCATCGTGGGGTCCAACACCCAACGCATCGTGCGCTCGGCGCCCATGCCCGTGCTGGTGATCAAGCATCACATCGAGGACATCGCCGTGCAGGACCTGGTCTTCGCCTCGAATTTCAGCGCGCAGGATGTCGAGAAGTTCGACGCCTTCAGGCCGGTGATCGACATCTGGGACCCCAAGGTGCACCTGCTCAAAGTGAACACGCCCAAAAGCTTCGAGCGCAGCGAGGACAGCCACCGCGCCATCGACGCCTTCCTGCAACGGCATGAGCTGCGCAAGTTCACCGCCACCATCTACAACGACCTCAGCATCGAAGAGGGCATCCTCAACTTCGCCCGCGGCATCGATGCGGACATGATCGCCATGGCCACCCACGGGCGCAAGGGCTTCTTCCATGTGGTGAACGGCAGCCTCACAGAGGATATCGTCAATCACACGACCTTCCCCGTCCTCAGCGTGAAACTCTGACCTGCCGGTTCGGTTATCTTTGACCAGCTAACGCGGAACACCCATGAAATTCCTGCACAAGACCTTCGAGCTCAAGAAGAAAGAGATCATCGAGGTGCACATCGATGTGGCCACGAAGGTCAAGTTCATGACCGGGCGCGACTTCAAGAACTACAAACTCGGGAAGACGCACTCTTACTACGGCGGTCTCTTCGAGGAATCCCCGGTTCGCTTCGTGGTGCCCTTCGAGGCGGTCTGGAACGTGGTGGTGGAGAAGGGGACCTTCCGGAACCCCATCGAGGTGAACGCGCAATGCGGCGTGCTGCCCCCGAACAGCACCGTACGCTCCTCGGTAGCCACCGATGCCCCAGAGCATGTGCGGTTGGCCGAAGCCGCCGAGGCTGGCGCTCTTCCCGAGGCCACCGAGCAGGCAATGTGACCAGCGGCGAACGAAAGGCCCCACCTTGGCGTTAGCCCATCGAAACGCAGGGATCCATGTCAGCGCATACGGAACGGGAACGGTTGGAACAGGTGCTGCTCGGGCAGGCCCGCCTGGTGGAACAGGTGCGTGGCTGGCTGGAAGAGGAGCAGAAACGCGATGACATTCTCCGGGCCGTGGTGCGCTCCTCGCGCAAGCAGGTGCCTGTTGAACTGCGCATGACCGATCCGGATCGGATATTCGGGCTGGGCACCATTCAAGACCTCTGCATCAAGCATCGGCTGCGCTTCCTCGAAGCGGGCTTGTACAAGGGCGAGGTTCCGGGCCATGCCCTGCTCGCCATCCGGGATCTGGAACGCCGTGCCGAAGGACCGGTGACCAGTTACCTGATCATGGCGCCCTCGGCGAGCTTCAGGCTGTGCGACAGCGAGGTGGATCCGTTGCTCTTCGTGCCGATCGGAAATGACCGGTACTATCTGGTGGATCGTTGGGGCAATGACCTCTCTCCCTGGCGGGCGTTGCGTTATTGGCCGGTGCGCGCACCCTTGAACCTGGCCGTTACGGTGCTGCTGGCGGCACTGGTGCTCACAAGCGCGGCGCCGGCTTCGTGGCTGGCCGGGGCGGACGGAACGGTGAGCTTGTTCCAGCGCGGTCTGCTACTGTTCTGGACCACCATGGTCATCAGCGGCTTCACGCTCTTCGGCTGGTTCGCCTTCTTCGGGCAGTTCAGCAGGGATGCCTGGAACAGCCGGTTCTTCAACTGAACCTATCGCTTCGACTCCGCGGCTGGTCGGCACAGGCATGCCGTGCGGAACCAGCGCTTCAATTCATCGCGCTGCTCGGGCAGCAACTGACGGAATGCTTTGCGCAGCTCCTTTCGGAAGGTCGCGCGATCGGCATGGCTGATGCGGTCCAGGACATCCTGGTAGTAGGAGAGCGGCACGGCAGGCATGGATGATTGGATGAGATGCAATGGCATACGTACCAGCCGGTGCTCCGGTTGCAAACGGAAAGAGCCCCTTGCGGGGCCCTCTCGAGTGCGGTGGTGCCGCTCAGGCGATCCTGATCTCCTTGGTCTTAGGCTTCTCCGCCTCAGCTTTCGGAATGTTCACGCCTAGGATGCCGTCGCGGTACTCGGCCGTGATCCCTTCGGCGTTCACGTTGTTCGGTAGCTGAAAAGAGCGGCGGAATGAGCTGCGCGCGAATTCCCGGCGCGTGTAGCGCTGCCCCTCGTCCAGCGTCTCTGCCTGGTGTTCGGCACTGATCGTAAGGGTATCGTCCTCCACGCTCAGCTTCAGGTCTTCTTTGGCGAATCCGGGGGCTACCAGGCTCAGGTTGAAGGCGTCCTTATTCTCCGTGATGTTCACGGCTGGTGCGATCGCCCGGTGCGCATCATGGCCCAAGGGGGCGCTGATATCGCGGTCGAAGAAGGCGTTCATCCAATTGTCCAAGGGAAAGGAGGTCGCCTTGCGGAAGGGGTGCTTGGTGATCAGCATGGCTTGTAGGTTGGTTTGTGTTGTGCGTGTTCGCATTCGGGCCGTGGTCGGCAATGCCGATGCCGAGGCCATGCGCGCGACAAACTGACCGCTTACGGGTGCGGCCACGCGACAGAAATTCCGGATGCCTGCTTGCGAACTGCCGATTTGAAGCGGAGTGCCTCAGAAGAGCTCCTCGACCTCTACGAAATTGAAGTCGAGCTGAAAGAGGCTCTGATAATCCTTGCCGGTCTCCGCCATCTCCTCATCGCCGCTTTCATAGTGCCAGTTGATGCGCACATGCTGACCGCGCCTGTTCACCGTATTGAGACGGTTGAAGATGTTGTAGAGGTGCTTGCTCGATGAGGTGTCTAGGTAATCGAGCTTCATGTTCACCGTGGTTTGATCACGGGGTTCCTCGAGGTACTCATCGATCCACCGATAGACACGGCCGTAGAAATGCTCTGAATTGTGAGGCAGTGACCGGCCGATGAATTCCAAGACGCCCTGGTCCAGGTCTAAGTCAATCTGAGGAGAGGTTTCAGTACGATCGATGTGGAATCGCTTCTGGGCCATGGGGGAGACGGTGCGTGTTCAAAGATGAACGGGTCGCTCTTCAGCCCGAGGCCACGCTCAGGTCGTGCATCAACAGCATGGCGTGTAAAACGCGAAGGGGCCGGATCTTCCGGCCCCTTCACTGCGCGCGCTGGCATCACTTGCCGGTGTAGGCGGTGATGATATCGCGATCGGTCGGGAGTATGATCTCGTGGTCGTTGGCGCGGCGTGCCCAATAGAGGTACTTGCCGCTGCCCTCGCAGGCGAATGCGTTCATGGCCTCATTGGCGCCCAAGGCCCTTACCGGGAAGGTGCGCCAGGTGCCGTTCTTCTCCTGCACGGCCACCTTCACCTCGATGACCTCGTTGCAGGTGTTCTTCAGTTCAAGCTGGTAGGTGCCGCTAAAGTCGCGTTTGTACCCATCCACGTAATGCTGGCAATGCTCGCACGGGGCGCCCCACGTGCTGCTGGTCTTCAGCACGCAATCGGCATAGGCCTGGTCCTGGGCCATGCCAGCGGCTGCGATGAGCAAGAAGGTCGCGAGAGTGAGGCGTCTGGTCATTTGCAGCGATTGTTCTCAAGGATGATGCGTGCTTCGGCGTTGCCCATGCGTTTGCTGGCCTTCCAGTCCTGGCAGGCTCCCGCGGGGTCGCCTTGGGCCTTGCGCGACCAGCCCCGGTTATTCAGGGCTTCCGCGTTCCGGGCATCGAGCGCGAGCACCTGGTCGAAATCGGCGATCGCCTCGGTGTGGCGGCCGAGCTTGGCATAGGCGCTGCCGCGGCTGGTATAGGCCCAGACATGGTCCGGCTTCAGTTCGATCACCGCCGTGAAGTCGCCGATTGCCTTCTCGTATTCCTTGCGAAGGCTGTAGCAGAATCCCCGTTGCAGGAGCGCGTTGGCATGGCGCATATCGGTGTCGACGGCGCGTGTGAAGAGCTCGATCGCGGTCTCGTAATCGCCGGCACGGTAGGCTTTCTCGCCACCCTTGTAGAATTCTTCCGCCGGATCATGCGGTCGGTTGTCGGCGAGGTATTGCGCCTGGGTCGAGAAGACCAGGAGCAGGGCGGTGATGAGATGGATCGTACGCATGCGTGTGTTCAGAGCGTCAGTTCTTACGGCCGAACGTCGAACGGGTTTCGGCCAGGTGCTCTAGACCCGCGCCGATGATCAGCCGCAGGGCGTCCATGGCCTGCGCCGCGCCGTTATCATCCAGCGCCCTGGGCAGCGTGGTGCGCGCGGTCCGCCGCACGGTATTCTGCGTGAAGCATTCCGACTGGATGCAGCGCGCTCCTGGCTCGCGGCAAGCCAGGACCACAGCATCCTCCTCCAAGGAGTAGGCGATGCGTTCGGGATCAAGTTCATCCAACACGATCAGGTCCACGCGGCTGAGCCCTTTGGCATCCCTGAACTCCACTTGGAGCCGGTCGGGACCGCTGAGCGAGAAGCGCACATGGCCGGCATACAGCGCGTTGAGCCCTGCCAGCGCGCCCTCCGCATCCTGTGCGAGCGATGGCTGGCTGAACGCCACGAGGGCGAGGACAGCAAGCAGCGAAAAACGAGGGATGCGAGGAACCATGACCGGGTCTCCTACGTAAACGGGCGTCCATGGTTCACGTGCTCAAGCCCGGTTCATACCCAAGGGTGGTCGCCATGCTCTTGCTCATGGCCTCTTCGGCCCTGGTGATGGCGCAAGGCCGTTTCACGGTGAACGGCCGGATGAAGATCGAAGGCGGCGACCTGGCCGGCGCGCGCGCCGTGATCTACAAGAACGGCGTGAAGGAGCGGTCGATCACAGCGAACCTCTCGAAGTTCAGCATGGAGCTGGACCTCAACGCGAACTACATCGTCTCCTTCGAGAAGGATGGTTTCGTCGCGAAGAAGCTGTCCTTCAACACGCATGTGCCGGCTGAGGCCGCAGGGCACGGCTTCACGCCTTTCGACTTCGCGGTTTCGCTCTTCAAGCAGTACGACGATATCAACATCGTGGTCTTCAACCAGCCCGTGGGTGTGATCCGGTACGAGTCGAGCCTCGGCGATTTCGACTACGATACCGACTACACGAAATCGATCCAATCCCAGCTGCAGGAGGTGGTGGATCAGGTTGAACGCAAGCAGAAAGAAGAAGGCCGGACCAATGCCGCGGAGGAGAAGCGCAAGGCAGAGGAGGCCAAGGCGCAAGCGAAGGCCCAAGCCGAGGCCGAGCGACAGGCCGCCGCGCAGGCAGCTGCAGACGCGAAGGCAAAGGCTGAAGCCGAGAAGCAGGCCGAGGCCCGGGCCCAAGCCGCCGCCGCGGCTGAGCGCGAGGCGAAGCTCAAAGAGGAGGCGGCGCGCAAGGAGGCGGCACGGCAACGCGAGAAACAGGTCGTGGCAACACCTCCGCCGGCCCCCGAGAAACCCAAGGCACAACCACCGCCGCCGCCCGTTCCGGTCCGTAACCCGCTTGCTTCCGCAGCGAAACAGGGTGAGGATGGCCGACGTGCGATCGAACCGGTGATGGGAGAGGAGGCCTCTCGCGTGGCGCCGGCCGTGGCCAAGGATGGTGCCGACAGCAAGCCCGAGCCGTTGGTGGAGGAGCCGGAGGTCATCCGCACCGAGGACCTGCTCGTAGAGTCGGGCAAGGTGACCACGTTGATCAAGCTGGAGTCAGAGGGCCATGTCACCGAGTACCGGCGCGTCTTTCACAAATGGGGCGGGGTATTCTACTTCAGAGACGAGCAAGCCTGCACGCAGGGCGAGTACGAGAAAGCCACGCAGCACGAGCAGATCGCTGGCGCCACCCCTCGGGGCAAGCTCGACTGACGCCCTTACTTTCGGGGCATGCCCACGGCGCGCTCACGCAGACGCCCAAGACCCGCCAGCGCTCAGGTGAGCGCCACCATGAGCCGGATCAGGGGCAAGGACACCAAGCCGGAGTTGATCATTCGTGCGAACCTGCGCGCCGCCGGGCTCACCGGTTATCGCCTGCACTATGCGAAAGCGCCGGGCAGGCCGGACATCGCGTTCGTGGGCCTGCGACTGGCCGTGTTCGTGCACGGCTGCTTCTGGCACGGCTGCCCGCATTGCACGCCACGGGCCCCCAAGCGCAACACCTGGTACTGGCTCCCCAAGCTCGCACGCAACAAGGAGCGGGATGCAGAGAAGGAGCGCGCGCTCCGCCTGGCGGGCTGGCGCGTGCTTACCCTCTGGGAGTGCCGGATCAAACGCGATCCCGTGGCCCAGACCGCGCGGGTGATCCGTGCTTTCGACGCCCGATCAACCGGGAGAAGAAGCGCTTCTCGAAGGACCAGAAGAAGCTGAACTGGCCGAAGAGCGCGCCGTAAACGAGCAGCAGCGCGTTGTACAGCGGAAGGATGAGGACGTAGTAGAATACCGAGAAGAGAAGGGGCGGTTCCGATGCGCCTGCCGAGGCCCAGGCCACTACGGGCCGCTTCAGGAACATCACGGTGAACCCGGTGCAGGCGAACACGAGCAGGATGACAATCACGCGTGATACCGGCACGTTCCAATGCCGGGCCAGCCGATGCATCCAACCAGGACCTCCCTTTGCTTTCACGCGGCGAAGATCGTCCCCTGCCGCACCCAGCTGGGTTCCGTCGTCCAGAATACCGCGATCAGGGGAGGTCAGTCCGCCCACTCCGCCATGAAGAGGTTCGTCTCTCGCGTGCCGCCGTTGTTGCGGTTGCTGCTGAAGACGAGGTAGCGGCCGTCGGCGCTGAACACCGGGAAGGCATCGAAGGTCTCGCCCTGGCTCACTTGCTCCAGCCCGCTTCCATCGTCATTGATCAGGTAAAGCGTGAAGGGGAATCCGCGCTCGCTCCGATGGTTGCTCGCGAAGATGATGCGATGCCCATCGGGGTGCCAATACGGGGCCCAGTTGGCCTGTCCGAGATCCGTGATGCGCCGCGCCTCGCTGCCATCGGCATTCGCCACGTAGAGTTCCATTTCGGTGGGTTTCACCAGTCCTTCTTTGAGCAAGGCCTTGTACTCCTCTTGCGCTTCGGGGGTAGCGGGGCGCGAGGCTCGCCATAGGAGCTTGCTGCCGTCGGGGCTGAAGAAGGCGCCTCCATCATAGCCCAGATCAGTGGTCACCCGGCGCACATCGGAACCATCGATGTTCATGGTATAGAGATCGAGGTCGCCATCGCGCATGCTGGTGAACACGATGCGGTCGCCTTTCGGTGATACGGTGGCCTCGGCATCGTAGCCGGGAGAATCGGTGAGGCGCCGAACGATGTTCCCGTGCAGGTCGCTCACATGAATATCGAAGCTCGGATAGATCGGCCATACGTACTTGCCGTCGGCGCGGCGCTCCGGCACGGCCGGGCAGGCGGCATCGTGCTCGTGCGTGCTGGCGAAGAGCACCAGGCTATCGCCGGGCAGGAAATAGCTGCAGGTCGTGCGGCCGCCCTTCAGGCTGATGAGCGTCGGCGGCTGCTTCTTCGCATCGCCATGGAGCGGGTCCAGGATGTGTATCTGATCGCAGGATTCGCCCCACGCCGGGTTGGTGGATTGGAATACCAGGCGCGTGCCATCGAAGCTCCAGTACGCTTCGGCGTTGTCGCCGCCGAAGGTGAGCTGCTTGAGTCGCGCGAAATGGCGCTCGCCGGACAGGATCAACGTGCTGTCCCAGCCGGTGATCTCAGGGGGCGGGTCTTGTTGGGTCGCAGCTTCTGGGCTTGCAGCTTGGCAGCCCGCCAGGAGCATGGCCACTGCGCAGGCGGGGTACTTCATTCGCATCATGGGTGGCGAAGCTACCGACGTGCCGGGTCACGTCGGGCTCAGGTCCCGGACAGGCTATATTTTCGGCATGGCGGGTGACGGAAAATCGGTCAACGGGCGTGGGGCGCGCGGGCAGGTCGCGAACCGCTTCGATGCCCGGCAGCGCGTCATGGAACATCTCGAGGCGATCGATGAGCCTTTGGAAGAGGCGGGTGCGACGCGCTATCTGGCGGTGGAGCCCCGCACCATCGTGAATCGCGTGGATAGCGCCGACCTCCCGTTCGTGCACAGCCTGAATCCCTATCAAGGCTGCGAGCACGGCTGCGCGTATTGCTATGCGCGACCGACGCATGAATACTGGGGATACAGCGCGGGCCTCGATTTCGAGCAGGTGATCCTGGTGAAACGGAACGCCCCCGACCTATTGCGCGATCAATTGAGGCACCGGAAGTGGGTGCCCGATCCCATCAGCATCTCCGGGGCCACGGACCCGTACCAGCCCATCGAGCGGAAAGAGGGCATCACGCGCCGCCTGCTCGAGGTGGCCTTGGAGTTCAAGCAACCCGTTTCCGTGATCACCAAGAACGCGCTGGTGCTGCGCGATGTGGACCTGCTCGGCGAACTAGCGGAGCAAGGGCTCGCCGCGGCAGCCATCAGCATCACCACGCTCAACGAGGACCTGCGACGCGCGATGGAGCCCCGAACCAGCACCGCGCAGCGCAGGCTGGCCGCCATCGCAGGGCTGAGCGCCGCGGGGGTGCCCGTGATGGCCATGGTGGCGCCAGTGATCCCCGCGCTCAATGAAGCGGAAGTGCCGGCCATCCTGGAAGCCGCCGCCGATGCGGGGGCCACCACAGCCGGCTACACCATGTTGCGCACGAACGGCGCGGTGGAGCCCGTATTCATCGCCTGGCTGCGCGAGCATTTCCCCGATCGGGCGGATCGCGTGCTGCACGAGGTGCGGTCCGTGCATGAAGGGAGCTTATCGGACAGTCGTATCGGGCGGCGCATGCGGGGCACCGGTGCCAGGGCCGACCACATCGCACGGCTGTTCCACGTGATGCGGCGCCGCTACTTCGGCGAGGCGCGCATGCCGCCCCTGCGCACGGATCTTTTCCGGCCACCGCCGCAGGGTCAGTTGGGGCTTTTCGATTCGGCTACAGAACAATGACGCTGCGAGGCTCGCATCCTCTCATCTTCGCGCTCTGATTCGGTACTCAGGTCTGATGCGCGCTTCGGTCTTCCTCTCCTTACTGGCTTGCGGTCTTGTCATGTCCATGGCTGCCGCGCAAAGCCTGCCCGCTGGATTCAGCGATGCCCTGGTGCTCAGCGGCTGGAGCAGCCCGGTGGGGGCAGCCTGGGATGCCAATGGACGCATGTACGTGTGGGAGAAGCGCGGCCGGGTGTGGATCGTGGAGAATGGCGTGAAGCTGCCCACGCCGTTGCTGAACATCGAGCAAGAGGTGGGTAACTGGGGGGATCACGGCATGCTGGGCTTCGCCTTGGACCCGGATTTCCTCAGCAATGGACGCTTCTACGTGATGTACGTGGTCGATCGCCATCACCTGCTGTACTTCGGCACGCCCACATACGACCCCTTCGTGAGCGAGCCGAACGCGGCGAGCATCGTGCGGATCACGCGCTACACGGCACAGGCGCCGGGCTACCTGGTGGCAGACCCGGCGAGCCGCACCATCCTGCTCGGCGAGTCTCTTTCCACGGGCGCCCCGATCCTGTACAACACCCACGGCGCGGGCACCTTGCTCTTCGCCCGGGACGGAACGCTGATCGCCAGCATCGGAGAGGGGGCCAGCGCGGCCAGCACCGATGTGGGCAATGCCACCGAATCGTACTTCGCGCAAGGCCTTGCCGATGGAATCATCCGCGAAGAGGAGAATGTGGGAGCCTTCCGCGCGCAGTTGGTGAATTCCTTCAGCGGTAAGATCCTGCGCATGGATCCCACCACTGGCAACGGCGTGCCGAGCAATCCCTTCTTCGATCCCGCCGCGCCGCGTGCGCCGCGCTCACGGGTATGGGCCCTCGGATTGCGCAACCCATACCGGCTTACGCTGAAGCCGGGCACGGGGAGCACTGACCCGTCTCAGGCGGATGTGGGCACCCTGCTCATCGGGGATGTGGGTTGGAGCAACTGGGAGGAGCACAATGTGTGCACCGAGCCTGGGCAGAATTTCGGCTGGCCCTTGTATGAGGGCATGGAGGCATCAAGCTATGCGGCCGTGCTCACGTACAACCGCGATGAGCCCAACCCGCTCTTCAACGGCACCAATTGCACCGTGCCTTTCTTCCGGTTCCAGGATCTGCTGAAGCAGGACACCCCGAGCCATGTGAACGGGCATCCGAATCCGTGCAACGCGGCTACGCAGATTCCCAACAGCATACCCAAGTTCTTTCACGTGCGCCCCGCGGTCGATTGGCAGCACGGCGAGCGCTCCCGCTGCGGTGCGTTCAATGGCAGCACGGCCGTCACCTTCGACTTGGACGACCCGCTCTCACCGGTGCCGGGCCCTCGCTTTGGCGGGTACGCGGCCATTGGCGGCCCTTGGCGAAGCTGGAGCGGCTTCCCGGCAGAATATCAGAACAGCGCGTTCCATGGCGACTACGCCGGCGGATGGATCCGCCGGTTCGTGTACGACGATGCCGGTCAGGTGCTGAGCGTGCATGATTTCGGCACGGTCAATGGCGCTATCAATTGGTTGGGCGCGGGACCCGACGGCTGTTTGTGGTACATCAAGTACAACGGTGCGGAGCTGCGTCGCATCTGCAACCTTTCCACCGTGAACCTGCCGCCGGTGGCGATGGTGAGCCAAAGCCTGCAGTACGGCACCTCCCCGCTGATGGTGGCCTTCGATGGCAGCGCGAGCAGCGACCCGGAGAATGGCTCGCTGGTGTACAGTTGGGATTTCGGCGACGGATCCCCCGTGAGCAGCGCCGTATCTCCTTCCCATCTCTTCACGGCTCCGTTGGGTGTGCCCACCTCGTTCACGGTCACCCTTACCGTCACCGACGATGCCGGCCAGCACACGAGCACCACCGTGCTGGTGTCGTTGAACAACACGCCGCCTGTTGTGTCCATCAACAGTTTCGCCGATGGCGCCTTCTATCCGATCGGGATGGACACGACCTGGCAGCTGACGGCCGATGTGAGCGATGCCGAGCACAGCGGCGCGCAGCTCAGCTATGCCTGGCAGGTGATCCTGCACCACAACACGCACGAGCATCCGGGCGCGGTCGTGAACGCCGTGAGCTCTTCCGCGATCACGGCAGGGGAGGGATGCGACGGACAGTATTATGCCTACGAGGTACGCCTCACGGTGACCGATGCGGCGGGGCTCTCCGCCACCGACGTCAACTGGCTCTATCCGCGCTGCTACGCTGTCGCGCCCACGGCCGTGATCCAGGTATCGGCGCTCGCAGGCTTCGCGCCCTTCGAGGTGTTCTTCGATGGCAGCGCTTCGTATGACCCCGGCAGCATCGTCTCCTATCAGTGGAGTTTCGGCGATGGAACCTCCAGCTTGGAGCCGAGCCCATCGAAGACCTACACCGACCTGGGCGATCACGTGGTCACCCTCATGGTCACCGACAACGATGGACTCACAGGCACCGCTTCGCGCACGATCAGTCTCATCAGCTTAAGCGAACCGCAATGCCATGGACCAGCTGGCGGATTGGTCCGGCAGGTCTGGAATGGCGTAGGAGGAAGCACGGTGGCCGACCTCACGAATTCGCCGAATTACCCGAACAATCCCACCACATCGGGGGTGATCACCAGTTTCCAAGGCCCCACGAACGCCGGCTCCAACTTCGGCGACCGAGTGCGCGGCTTCATCGTTCCCCCTGAGAGTGGCGGCTACACCTTCACGCTCACCAGCGACGATGCCTCGGCGGTTTTCCTGAGCCTCAACGAGGAGCCGCGTTTCAAGCGCCAGATCTGCAGCGTTCCGCTGAATACGTTGGAGACCGAGTTCGGCAAGTACCCCACTCAGGTGAGCGAGACCATTGAGCTGGTGGCGGGAGCGTATTACTACGTGGAGCTCCTCCACAAAGAGGGCAGCGGCAATGACCACTTCGCGCTGCGCTGGCAGACGCCCAGTAACAGTGTGCGAACCGTGATCCCGGGCTCGGCCTTGGTGCAATGGGCCGATTGCCCGCCAGGGCTGCGCCTGCGCGTGAACCTGGGAGGACCGTATCACGCCAGCAGCAACCTCATGCGCGATGATCTCCGCGCGGCCGGTCTCCTGCCGCTTTCCGAACCGTATTCGGCGCTGGGTTATTCCTTCATCGGCGGGGGCGGGGAGAGCACTTCGCCCGCGCGGCTCGCCATCACCGGGGCCAATGCCGTGGTCGATTGGGTGCTGGTTGAGTTGCGCGATAAGAACAACCCGTCACAGGTGGTGGCCTCTCGTGCTGCGCTGCTCGAACGCGATGGCGATGCGGTAGGCACCGATGGCTGGGCGCGCCTGAATTTCTCTGTGCCTCCGGACCTGTATTACATCGCGGTGCGGCACCGCAATCACTTGGGAGCCATGTCCGCCGGCGCCTTGAGCTTGGATGCGAGCGAGGTTTCGCTTGACCTGACCCTGGCCTCCACGCCGACCTACGGATCCATGGCGCAAAGCACAATGGCTTCAGGGCGTACCGCGCTCTGGTGGGGCGATGTGAACCGCGATGGCAAGCTTAAGTACGTGGGCAACGGCAATGATCGCGACCTCATCCTCGTCGCCATAGGCGGCACCACCCCCTCGAATACCGTTTTCGGTTACCGGCAGGAGGATGTGGATCTGAGCGGCTCCGTGAAGTACACCGGCCAGGGCAACGATCGGGATCCGATCCTGCTGGGGATAGGGGGGAGCACACCTACCGCCACGCGGCTGCAGCAGCTACCGTGAATACCTGATTATCAGGCGTCTGCGAGCCTGCTTCCTTGACAAGTCGGGTATCCGTCTTCTAGTTTCGTCGGCCGGAACACAATCCCGGTCTTCGAAATGAAGGTATCCATCGAATCAGGACTGTGGCGCCGCGTGTGCCTGTTCGCGCTGCTGGCCATCATGGCTGCACCGCTCTTTCCACAGAGCCTCCCGGCCAATTTCAGCGATGCCTTGGTCTTGGGCGGATGGACTGAACCCGTGGGAGCCACCTGGGATGCCAATGGTCGGTTGTACGTATGGGAGAAACGCGGAATGGTTTGGATCGTGGAGAACGGCGTGCGCTTGCCGAACCCCTTGATCGATATCAGCGCGGAAGTGGGCAACTGGCGTGATCACGGCTGTCTCGGTTTCGTCTTGGATCCGGACTTCCTGAACAACGGCCGCATCTACCTCATGTACGCCGTGGACCGCCACCACTTGATGAATTTCGGGACGGGTGCCTACAGCGCGACCACCAACGAGTACTACGCGGCCACCATCATGCGGATCACGCGCTACACCGCGCCTGGGCCTAGCCACAATGCGGTTGACTACGGCACGCGCCAGGTGCTCTTGGGCGAGACCCGGCAGACCGGTGTGCCCTTGCTCCACGAGTCGCACAGCACCGGCTCGCTCATGTTCGGTGCCGACGGCACATTGCTCGCCACCGTGGGCGATGGTGCCAGCTACAACGTGGTGGACACCGGCAGCAGCAGCGACACCTACTGGTCGCAAGCCTTGGCCGATGGCATCATTCGCCCGGCGGAGAACGTGGGGGCGATGCGCTCGCAGCTGGTGAATTGCTTCAATGGCAAGCTGCTGCGCATGGATCCGAACACGGGAGATGGCGTACCGAGCAATCCGTTCTACGATGCCGCCCAACCGCGTGCGCCGAAGTCGCGGGTCTGGGCCATGGGATTGCGCAATCCGTACCGTAGCACCATCAAGCCGGGCAGCGGCAGCACCGATCCGGCCGATGCCGACCCGGGCACGGTGTACATCGGCGACGTTCAATGGAATACCTGGGAGGACCTGAATGTATGCTACGAGGGCGGGATGAACTTCGGTTGGCCGCTCTTCGAGGGCATGGATGCCCAAAGCAATTACCAGGCGGCGATGACGGCGAATCTCGATGCGCCCAATCCGCTGTACGACGGGCTGAACTGCACGGTGCCCTACTTCCGCTTTCAGGATCTGCTCAAGCAGGACAGCCCGGTTCACCTCAACGGGCATCCCAACCCGTGCGATGCCAACCAGCAGGTGCCCGCCAGCGTTCCGCATTTCCATCACTCGCGACCTGCCATCGACTGGCGGCATGGCAACCAATCGCGCTGCGCCGGCTTCAGCGGCAACACGGCCGTGACCTACGACCTGGATGCTGCGGGTTCACCGGTGCCTGGGCCCCGCTTCGGGGGCAACGCAGCCCTGGCCGGTCCGTGGATGGCGGGTGAGAACATGCCGGCGGGCTATCAGAACAGCAGCTTCCACGGCGACTATGCGGCCGGATGGATACGGCGCTTCCGCTTCGACGAGCAGGACCGTCCCGTGAGCGTGCATGATTTCGCGAGCGGCCTCGGCGCCATCACCTGGATCGGTGCCGGATCCGACGGCTGCGTGTGGTACATCAAGTACAACACCAACGAGCTGCGCCGCATCTGCTACACGCTCGCGGTGAATCTGCCACCCGTGGCCAGCGCGACCCAGAGCGTGCAATACGGCCCAGGTCCGTTGAGCGTGAATTTCGACGGCAGCAGCAGCAGCGACCCGGAGAGCGGCGCCATTACGTATGCCTGGAATTTCGGGGATGGAAGCCCGGTCTCCAATGCCATCAGCCCCTCGCATGTCTTCACGGCTCCCGCCGGCGTGCCCACCTCCTACACCGTGACTCTCACTGTCACGGACAACATCGGGCAGACAGCGTCCCAGAACTTGCTCGTGTCGGTGAACAACACCCCGCCGATGGTTGATATCACGAGCATCATCGACGGAAGTTTCTACCCGGTGGGGGTGGATACCACGTATCAGCTCATCGCTTCCGTGTCCGATGCGGAGCACGGCCCTGCTCAACTCAGTTACGCCTGGCGCACCACCTTGCATCATAACACGCATACGCATCCGGAAGCGATCGACCCGAACCCTATGACGAGCACCGTGATCAGCGGTGTGGGGTGCGACGGACTCGTGTACTACTACATCATCACGCTCACCGTCACCGATGCCGGCGGCCTAAGCACCACCGCGCAACGGCGGATCGACCCGCGTTGCCAGGCGATCGCGCCCACAGCGATCATCGAGGCGAACGTATCGGCAGGTCCAGGTCCGCTATCCGTTGACCTGAGCGGCGCCTCCTCCTTCGATCCCGGAGGCATCGTGGCGTACCACTGGGACTTCGGCGATGGAACGAGCAGCTCGAGCAGCGCGCCCAGCAAGGTCTTCACGGAAACCGGAGACTATTACGTGACGCTCACCGTCACCGATGGCGATGGGCTGACCGGCCAAGCCACCAAGGTCATCAGCGTGATCGATTTCGCCCCGGCGCAATGCATCGGCGCAACCGGCAGCATCACGCGCGAGTACTGGCTGAACATCTCGGGCAACAACGTCACCGACCTGATCAATAGCCCCAACTACCCGAACAACCCCTCCGGTACGAGCAACCTCACCAGCTTCCAAGGTCCGACCAACTGGTCCAACAACTACGGAACGCGCGTACGGGGTTACATCATCGCGCCGGAGACCGGGCCGTACGTCTTCACCTTGACGAGCGACGATGCGAGCGCGCTTTACCTGAGCCTGAACGCCGAGCCGCAGCACAAGCAACTGATCTGCAGCGTACCCGGCTGGACCAATGAAGGTGAGTACACCAAGTACCCTTCCCAGGTGAGCGCCAGCATCAACTTGGTGGCCGGGAGGCAGTATTACGTTGAACTGTTGCAGAAGGAAGGGAGCGGTGGCGACCATTTCGCGGTGCGCTGGCAGACCCCGTCGAACAGCGCGCGGGTGATCATACCGGGCAGCGCGCTAGCCCGCTGGCAGAACTGCCCACCCAGCGTAAGGGTACGCGCTTACCTGCAAGGGCCTTGGGATGGAGCAGCAGGCCTCATGCGCGATGACCTGCGCCAGGCCGGCCTGGTTCCTCTCGCCCAGCCGTTCTCGGCGCTGGGCTTCACCCTGGCGGGTGGAGGAGGAGGCGAGGCCACGACAGCGAATCGGTTAGCGCAGACGGGCAAGAACGCCGTGGTCGATTGGGTGCTGGTGGAGCTGCGGAACAAGAACAACCCGGCGCAGATCCTGGCCACGCGAGCCGCTCTGCTCGAGCGTGATGGCGATGTGGTGGGCGTTGATGGCTACCCTCGACTACTCTTCAACGTGGCTGCGGACAATTACTTCGTGGCCATCAGGCACCGGAACCACTTGGGCGCCATGAGCCAGGGCTCGATGAGCCTGGGGGCCGTGGAGATCGGTGCGGACTTCACGCAGACCGCTTTCCAGACATGGGGAATCGACGCGCGGTGCAGCTTAAGCGGGGGAAGGCTTGGCTTGTGGGGCGGGAACACCTTCCGCGATGGTGTGCTCCGGTATGTCGGTGAATCGAATGATCGTGATCCCATCCTGCTGCAGGTTGGGGGCACCGTTCCCACCGGGGTCTCCAGCGGATACCTGCCGACCGATGTGAACCTCGATGGCACCGTGCGCTATGTCGGAGAGGGGAACGATCGCGATCCCATCCTGCTCAACATCGGCGGCTCCGTGCCCACGAACACACGTGGGGAACAGCTGCCGTAGAGGTCAGCGCTTATCGCGTTCGCGAGCGAGCAGGTAGGCGTCCAGCGCGCGGCCTCGGGGTTCACGTGCGATGGTGGCCAGCACGGCTTTCGTACGGGCATCGAGCACATGCTCCTCGCTGTGGTCTTTGGTGCGTTTCGCGAAACGGCGTCCGGTGGTCATGGCGGCTTCGTGTTGGTGCATCAAAGCTGCCCGCCGCATCCAGCGCATTCAATACCGCCATCACGGTATTCGTGTTGCGGCATGTCAACGATCTCCTGTGCACAGGATCAGTTCCCATTCGGGTCACGGCGCACCAAGGTCACCTGCCTGGAAAGGTCGCCGAAGGCCCAGCCTGTGGCCACGAAACCGTCGGGCAACGATTCAATGGCGAGCAGGCGCTCCTCCTTGCCCAGGTCCCATGCTCGTTCCCAGATCAACCCGCCATTCGCATCGGTGCGCAAAGCATACGAGTCGCTCACACCGGCAATCGTCGCACGTTCACCTGCAATGAGCAGATCGCCATTCGGCGCGGCGGCGAGGCTGAAGGCCTGGCGGTCGAAGAGCGTATCGCCCAAGGCCCGGGTCCAGAGCGAATCGCCATTGAGGTCGATCGCGATGAGATACGTGTTGCGCTTGATCCGGTGCTCGGTCTGATCATAGCTCCCATATGAATCTGTGGTGCCGGCCATGATGAAGCTGCCGGGTCCGTTGGCGATGATCGCACGGCCGATGTCGTCGCCGATGCCGCCCCAGGATGTGGTCCACAGCACTTCGCCATCGGTGGTTACCCGCGCGAACCATGCATCGCCTGTGCCGCCGAAGTTGAGTTGTCTGCCCGTAACCATCAGGTCGTTGCCTAGCACCGCCAGGGCATAGGCCTCTTCGTCCGACTCGAAGCCCTCGCTCACCGACCAAAGCAAGGTGCCGTCGGGGGCGAAGCGTGCCATCAACGCATCGTGATCGCCGCTCGCACGGGTGGTGCCGCATACCGCGAGGCCGCCGTCGGCCAGCGCGGCGGCACCCAGGAAGTGATCATCCGAAGGCAGCTCCGAAGCGATGCTCCAGATGATATCGCCATCCGCGTCCAGCTTGATCACGAATCCATCGTGCTCATGGCCCCCTTCCGGAATGACGCTGCCGAAGAGGAACTGCCCGCCGTCCGCGGAAGCGATGAAGCCCTGAACGAAGAGTTGCCCCGTCAGCGCTTCGACCTCGGTCGTGGATTGATTGCTGCCATCCGAACCCGCTTTCCAGATGACGATGCCGTGCGCGGCGGGAGACAGGGCGAAGTCGCGCACCCCAACGAGGAACCCATCGGCCACGGGTACCACGCCTACGCCATCCTGCGCAAGGGCGCCTCCATGCTCGATGGAGAAGCCCTGACCATGCACGGGAGCCCCGAAAAAGGGTGCGGCGCACAGGGACAGCAGCGCCAAACGGCGGCTAAGAACGGTCTTGGTCATCGCAGTGCGAACCTAGTGCATGGGCCCAACCGCGCCTAGATTCGCCGCGTGCAGGATACACGATCAGCTGTTCGCGTCTTCGTGCTGGTGTGGCTGGCTTTGGAGGTGGCCGCGCTGATCGCACTCACAAGCACGGAGAAGCTCGCGCTGCATGCCCGCATGAACTGCTGCCACAGCCCAGCTATGGACTCCTTCTTCTCGCTCTTCACGCATCTGGCCGATGGGCTTGTGCCCACCTTCCTGGCGCTCGTGCTTCTGCTCTCACGGGACTGGCGCGCATTCCTTCTGATGGGCCTGGGGTGCGGGCTGAGCGCTCTGTGCGTGCAGGGGCTGAAGCATTCCTGGTTCGCATCGGAGGATCGCCCCTCGGCCTTCGCGGAGCAACTCGGTGCCATGGATTGGGTCAGCGGCGTGGAATTGCATCGGCATTTCAGTTTCCCGAGCGGGCACAGCACGGCGGCCTTCGCCATGTGTTTCGCGCTGGCGGTGCTGCTCAATAGGAAGGCTGGGGCCTTCGCGCTGGCTCTGCTGGCGGCTCTCCTGGCCTTCTCGCGCATCTACCTCTCGCAGCACTTCCTGCGCGATGCGGCGGCGGGCAGCGCGCTGGGCCTTGGCGTGGCGCTGCTGGTATGGTGGTGGCTGTACCGCAGCCCATTCTCCCGGAAGGCGTGGTTGAGCCGGGCTCCGTTTCGACGTCAGAACCAGTAACGTGCGCCGATGGCGGCGTCGAGGTCGAAGGAAGTGCCGGGCGTGAGGTCGAGCGTCGGAGCCAGTTCGATGAAGGCATCCAAGGGGAGGTCCTCGAACCAGTAGTCGAGCCCTACCGGGAAACGGACGCCGAGGTTCGTGCGCGTTCCGTCGTAATCGTGCCATTCCCCGCGGTGCCAGTAACGCCCACCGCTCCAGGACCGAATGCGCAAGCCCGGACCGTAATAGAGCGCAAACGTGCCGGAGGACACGTCGATGACATCCGTCTTGTGCAGGAGGTAGTCGCCATGCACATGGATGTACCGTCCCCAGATGCCCCAAGCCAACCCGAAATCAATCGCGCGGTCGCCGCTGATCCAGGCCTTCCCGCTCAGCCCGGTCGGATCGCCCAGCATGATTCCCAATCCGAAACCGCTCTGCTGCGCCTGCGAACGGGCCAGACTCATGAGGAGGACGGCGATAAGGATCAATCTCTTCATGCCGCGAAGGTTGCGCGGTGCGCCCGGGCAATTGACCGAGGCAGGCCGTTGCCTTTCCACACCACGGTTGTTAAAGGAAATGACGAAGGGCGCTCTCGCGCCCCCCGGACCCAACAACGATGGACTCTCCCTTCCGATCGCCGATGGTCGGGGTTCTGACGAACAGCCTACGCGGCGGTCACACCCACGATGGAAAAAAAATTATTCCCCATAGGTCACTCTGTAGATGCGGCCCGACGCATCATCGCTGATCAGCAGTGCTCCATCCGGCGCCACCAGCACATCAGCCGGGCGGCCACTGGCGCGGGTTCCAGAGAGCCATCCGCTTGCGAAGACTTCCGTTGCCGCGGTGCCATCGGCCTGCGGGAACGCAGCCACGACGCGATAGCCGATGGGTGTGCTCCGGTTCCAGCTTCCATGCTCCGCAATGAATATCGCATGGCGATATTTCACAGGGAACATTTCCCCGGAATAGAATCGCATGCCCAGCGGTGCCACGTGCGGGCCAAGCTTGGCAGCCGGCGGCTCGAAATCCGTGCAAGGCCTTTCTTGGCCGAACTCCGGATCGCTGATGGTGCCTGCATGGCAGAACGGATAACCGAAGTGCTGGCCCGGATGATCGAGGCGATTCAGCTCGCAGTCCGGGGAATCATCACCGAGCCAGTCCCGACCATTGTCGGTGAACCAGAGCTCGCCCGTTACCGGATGCCAATCGAACCCGACCGTGTTGCGCACACCATGGGCCACGATCCTTCGGTCATGCCCATCTGGGTCGAGGGAAGTGATGCTCGCGTAAATGCTGTCCTCCTTCAGGCAATTGTTGCACGGCGCGCCCACCGGCACGTACAGTCTGCCATCCGGCCCGAAGGCGATGAATTTCCAGCCGTGGTGCTCGTCTTTGGGGTAATCGTCGCAGACCACCACAGGTTGCGGCGGGTTCTCGAGGCGGTACTCGATTGAATCGAGGCGCAGAATCCGATCCACCGCGCTCACGTACAAGTCGCCATCTCGAAAAGCCACGCCCGCAGGCATGTTCAGGCCGCGGGCAACGATATGGTGCGCATCTGCCTGACCATCGGCATTGGTGTCGAGCAACGCATGCACAACTCCCTCGCTCCGGCTCCCGACGAAAAGGGTGCCCCGCGTGCCCCAGCACATGGCGCGGGCGTTGGCGACACCCTCTGCGAATACCGATATCCGGAAACCCGGTGGCAGGGTGATCTCCTGCAGGCGCGGATCACCGCCTCGAATGCGCGGCACGCAGACCGAGGCGTTCACCACAACCCACAGGGCGGCGTAGGCTGCGAAGCGCATCAACCGCGCTGCCCTTCCGCCGGCACCACCATCACCGGGACATTGCTCTCATGCAGGACCTGCTGGCTCACGCTGCCGACGAAGGCGCGGAAGAGCGCACCATGCCCGTGCGAGCCCATGATGATCAGGTCAGCCTTCAATCGGGCCGCCTCCGATACGATGGTATCGGCCGTTGGCCCTTGCACGAGCAGGCCTTCGGCTCGTATGCCTTCCTGCGTGCAGCGTGCAGCCATGGCCTGAAGCTCGGTGTGCTCCTTACGCAGCTGCTCGGCCAGGTGGTCGCGCACATACTGCGGGCCGGTACGGAACCCGACGAAATCGGGCTCAGGAGCGGCTACATGAATGATCCACACATGCGCTCCGAAAGCGGAGGCCATGGCTCGGGCATGTGTCATCACCGCGTCCGTGACGGGTGATAGATCCACGGGGACAAGGATGTTCTTCATGCGGCTTGGTGCCGTGAAGGTAATCCGCGCCGAACCCGGCTCGTCGCTGAGGCCCGGGCTACTCCTTCTCGAGGATCACCTTGCCCTTGTGCTCCTGGCGAAGCTTGCCATGGAAGAACCAGTCGATGATCCCGTAATGGAGGCCGCGCATCTTACCGCTGCGGTGCTTTCCGAGCACGCCGCGCTTGCCGGTGAGCTTCACCAGGGTGCGGGTGAGCTTATGTTCCACGTCATCGGCCCGCATGGTGGGATGGTTCTTCTTGGCCCACACGATGGCATGGTCAAGGAGTTCCTGCTTGGTGAGCAGGCGTTTCGCCGAGGTGATGGCCTCGGAGACCATGTAATCCCAATCATTCAGCCGGTACCCGCCTTCCACGCGGCGCTTCCGAGGCCGGCCACGCTTGCGGCGGCGGCGGGTCTCACTCTTGCCCGTTCCAGGCGGCCTGCCGGGGCCCCGTTTGACCACTTGGCCCCCTTCCGTCTCCTCGTCGCCACCCGATTTCTTCTCCTTCAGATCCTTGAGCTCGGTGATCGCTTCGCGCACACGATCCAGCTTGTACATGAGCAGGCGGCGCTCTGCGAAGAACTCGCCCAGCAGTCGGTCGAGCTCATCCTTCTTCAATCGGGTAAGTGCCATGCTTTACTGTTGAATTGAATGTGAGGCGGCTAAGCTAGCTCAATACGAGGGATCGCTCTCCTCAATGAACGAATACGCGATTCGTATCGACGAATGCGCGCATTTCTCCGATCACGGTCGCTTTTTGTCCGTCAATCGAACATGTCGCGATCACTTCCTCCACGTTTTCGCGCGAGCAGGCGATCAATAGCCCGCCGCTGGTCTGGGGATCGCTCAGCAGCATCATCCGTTCCATGTCCGATGCGCCCTGCACCTTCGTGGAGTACGATTTCCAGTTGCGGAAGCTGCCATCGGGGTAGGCGCCCGCCGCGAGATACGGTCGTGCCTCGCTGATCACCGGCACGCGGTCGAAGACGATTTCGGCGCTCAAACCGCTTCCTTCGCAGAGCTCGATCACATGTCCGAGCAGGCCGAAGCCCGTGACATCCGTCATCGCGTGCACGCTTTTCAGCGCACCCAGCGCTTGCCCGGCCCGGTTCAAGGAACTCATGACCGTTGTTCCGATGGCGGCATGTTCCGGCTTCATGAGCCCCCGCTTCATGGCCGTGGCCAGGATCCCGAGACCGATGGGTTTCGTGATCAGCAGAGCATCGCCGGGCTTGGCCGTATCGTTCCGCTTCACATTCGCGATGGGCGCTTCGCCCGTTACGGCCAGTCCGAAGAAGGGCTCAGGCGCATCGATGCTGTGCCCGCCGGCGAGCGCGATGCCCGCCTCATGGCAGGCGGTGCGACCGCCATCGAGCACGCGCGCGGCCAGTTCCGCGGGCAGCTTCTCCACCGGCCAGCCCAGGATGGCCACCGCGAGCAGGGGCCGGCCGCCCATGGCATACACATCGCTCAGGGCATTGGTGGCGGCGATGCGGCCGAAGTCGAACGCGTCATCGACGATGGGGGAGAAGAAGTCGGTGGTGCTGATCAGCGCGCGCCCCTGGCCGATGTCGTACACCGCGGCATCATCCTTCGAGCCATAGCCCACCAGCAGCCGCGGATCCGGGAAAGTGCCGAGCTCGCTCTTTAGCACCTGCTCCAGCACGGCTGGCGCGATCTTGCATCCGCAGCCTGCACCGTGGCTGTATTGGGTCAGGCGGATGGGGTCTGGCATGCGTTCTTCAATTGAATTGCCAAGAAGGGAAAATCGGACTTGTTCACCGGTATCGGTTTTACGTTCGATTGATCGCGTTGCGCTGCGCCTTGCAAGTATGCCTTATCGTAATACCTCAGGGTGAGCAAGGCCACCGTGCGCAGGTCGCCTTCCTCCAGCGCTTGCAGCGCGGCCTTGCAATGCTGCGGGCCTATGCGCTTCTCGATGCGCTTGATGGCCTCGGCGAGCTGCTCCTTCGGGTACTTGCCGTAGTCCGCCACCAGGCGCTCCGCGCGTTCCTGTTGCGGCATCTCCGCGAAATAGAGCACCGCGCCGCGCATGTGGTCGAAGAAGGCCTGCGGGATCTTGCATCGCCCGATCATCACACTCTCGTCTTCCACCCACACGGGGCGGCCACGCTTTGTCGAAGCGATCGCGGCCCAAAGCAGGTTCTCGAAATGCTCGGTGCTCGGCTGTGGCTCCTCGCCCAACGCGCCGAAGGAAGAACCCTTGTGGCGCGCGAGTCCTTCGAGGTCGATCACCTGCTCGCCGAGCAGATGGAGATGACGCAGGGTCTCGGTCTTACCGGTGCCGGTGTAGCCGCCGAGCACCAGCAGGTCAATCGGTTCATGGAAGGAGGCGAGGACATGGTTACGGAAGCCCTTGTACCCGCGCCGAAGGGTCTGCACCTCGGCGAAGCCGGCCTTATCGAGCAGCCAGGCCACGCTGCCGCTGCGCTCACCGCCGCGCCAGCAATGCACACGGATGCGGCCGTCGGGGGCGATGCTACGTGCCTCCTCAACGATGCCGGCGAGTTTCGGGCCTACGATGCGCAGGCCTTCGAGCACCGCTGCATCACGGCTCTGCTGCTTGTACAAGGTGCCCACCACGGCGCGCTCCTCATCGGTGAAGAGCGGCAACGAATGAGCTCCAGGGATATGCCCCTGCGCGAACTCCTTGGGCGAGCGCACATCGATGATGGGTGTCGTCCGCTGGAGGAACTCCTCAATCTCGAGCGACTTGACCATCGTGCTGGCAATGATGCGGTTGTCCGTTGTTCGTTGTCAGGCTTCTAACAACAGGGAACGGACAACCACCAACTAGGTAATGGGATTCAGCATGACGCTGAAGACCGTGATGCTGTTCGGGTCGCGGTCGTAGAAGAGCTTGTCCAGGGCCTCCAGCACGTTCTTCGCGCGGAAGTAGGAGGTCTGCAGGCCGTTGTCGCCGCGCGCGCTCCACTGGATGGTGTAGCTGCTCGTGCGCTCCTTATAAGTCTTCACGTACTCGAGCATCTCGCGCAGCGCGTCGAGCTTGTCGCTGCCCACGGTATCGTGGAAAAGGAAGCTCTGGTTGTGGCGCGGGTTCAGCGTGATCAGGTGCAACTGGGTCTTCTTGCCCTTCGCATCGAAGTTGAAGACCAGGCTGTCCTTGCCCATGCCGATGTAGCCGCCGATCTCTTTCTGCAACCGGGCGATCTCAAGATTCGGATCCTTCGTCATGCTGCGCGTGATGAGGCGGCGAAGTTACCTGCGTCTGCCGGAGAAGGGTTGATCAATGTCCCTGGCCGTTCTCGGGCCCGTACTCCGGGATCATGGCTTTGAGAGCCTTCACCACATCGTGGTTCCGCAGCTGCAGCAATTCATCGACTCGCCGTTGCACCTCATCGGCATCCACCGCCGCCACTTGTCCGATAAGGATGCGGGGGTGATGCGTGGGGCGGGTGTTCTCGCTGCTCGCCAGCAATTCCTCATAGAGCTTCTCGCCGGGTCGCAGGCCGGTGTACACCACTTCGATGTCGGTACCGGGTTCCATGCCGCTGAGGCGGATCATCTTATCGGCGAGGTCGGCGATGCGGACGGGCTGTCCCATGTCGAACACGTAGATCTCGCCGCCCTGGCCCATGGCAGAGGCTTCCAGCACCAGTCGGCAGGCCTCGGGGATGGTCATGAAGAAGCGCGTCACCTCCCGATGCGTCACCGTGACCGGTCCGCCGGCCTCGATCTGCCTGCGGAAAAGGGGAATCACCGAGCCGCTGCTGCCCAGCACGTTGCCGAAGCGTGTGGTGACGAAGACCGTGGAGCACACTTGCGCGATGCCGCCGACCACCATCTCGGCCGCGCGCTTGCTGGCACCCATCACGCTCGTGGGGTTCACGGCCTTGTCGGTGCTGATGAGCACGAAGCGCTCCACGCCGTGCGCGCAGGCCAGCCGTGCCAGGTTGCGCGTGCCGCCCACGTTCGTGCGGATGGCCTCCTCGGGCTGCGCCTCCATCAACGGCACGTGCTTGTATGCGGCGGCATGGAAGACCACTTGCGGCTTCTCGGTGGCGAAGACCTCTTCCATGCGCGCGGCATCGCGCACATCGGCCACCAGCACGCGCAGGTGATCGCCGATGCCACGCCCGGCGAGCTCCATCTGCACATCGTAGAGGCCGCTCTCGGCGATATCGACCAGGATGAGCGCGGAAGTGCCCATGGTGCTGAGCTGGCGCACGAGCTCGCTGCCGATGCTCCCTGCGGCGCCGGTGACCAGCACCCGCTTATCGAGCAGCAGCTGCCGCACCGATTCCTGCTCCAGATGGATCACCGGGCGCCCAAGCAGGTCCTCGATACGCACCTCCTGGATCTGGCCGGCACTGAGCTGGCCATTGATCCAATCGTTCACAGGCGGGATCGTGAGCACGCGCACCTTGGCGGCGATGCACGCATCCACCACCACACGGCGATGCTCGGGGTCGGCTTTGGCCATGGCGATGATGACCTGATCGACATTCCCCTCGGCCAGCAGCGCGCTGATCCGCGAAGCCGGATGGATCAGCACGCCCTCCAATCGCTTCCCGGCCTTGCGCGCATCGTCATCGATGAAGGCGACCACCTCGTACTTGGCCGTGCCCTCGCGCTCCAAGGTGCGCTTCGTGATCAGGCCCGCCTCGCCAGCACCGTGTATGATCACGCGCACGCGTTCCTTGCCCGCGCCACGGCTGCGCAGGTGCAGCAGCTTGAATCCGATGCGGACCGAGATGATGAGCATGGCGGTGGCCATGAAATCGATGATGATGACCGCCCGCGGCAGGAAGTAGGCGCCGTCGAAGAGGTAGTAGCGCAGCACGTTCACCAGGCCGAGCGCCAACGAGCCGCCGAGCACGGTGAGGAAGAGCCGGCGGGCATCCTCGGTGCTGGTGTGGCGCACCATGATGCGCGGTATGCCGGCGATCAGGAAACTGGCCCCGCGCACCAGCAGGAAGAGTGGCAGCACGGGCATCAGCAGGTCCACCTCGTGGGGGGGCACCTGGAAATTGAAACGCAGCAGATAGGCAGCGCACAGCGCGATGAGGCAGAGCACCAGGTCGATGACGAGGATGCCCCAGCGCGGGAACAGGCGGCCGGCCATGGCGGCCAAGATAGCCGGACGGCTCCGGCAGGTAATGCCTCAGTTTGGTTGCACGACCCATCGTCACGCCGGAGGCCAGGCGAGCAGAGCTCGCTCGTACTGGCCATCCGGTGTCTCACCTATGCCGAGCCGCGCAGGGCATTGGTGAGACCCCGGGTCTCGGTCGCCGAGCCTCCCATTGCCCGGGGTGACGCGATGCGAAGACCTTGGACGGCGCTCAACGGTCGATTCACACTTCGAACGGAGACACAACCCTCCGGCAGCCGCGCCGGTGCCGCCTCGTCTTCCTTGCGCAACTTGTCCCGCCAAAGCGGGATCTTTGCCGACGAACACCGAACCATGCCTGTTTCCTTAGTTACCGGCGGCGCCGGCTTCATGGGCGCCCACCTCGTGAAGGAACTCTTGTCCATGGGCCACACCGTCGTCGCCCTCGACGACCTCAGCGGCGGCTTCGCCGACCAGGTGGACCCACGCGCCAGCTTCGTCCACGGCTCCATCAACGACCACGAATTGGTGGAGCGCCTCTTCGCGGAGCACCGCTTCTCCTACGTGTATCATCTCGCGGCCTATGCCGCCGAAGGCCTCAGCCACTTCATCCGCCGCTTCAACTACAACAACAACCTCATCGGCAGCATCAACCTCATCAACGCCAGCGTGCGCCATGGGGTGAAGTGCTTCGTCTTCACCAGCAGCATCGCGGTGTACGGCGCCTTGCAGCCGCCCATGCGCGAGGACATGGTGCCCAAGCCGGAGGATCCCTACGGCGTGGCCAAGCTCGCCGTGGAGATGGACCTCTATGCCGCGCGCCACATGTTCGGCTTGGAGTACGTCGTCTTCCGTCCGCACAACGTGTACGGCGAGTACCAGAACATCGGCGACCGCTACCGCAACGTCATCGGCATCTTCATGAACCAGCTGATGCAGGGCAAGCCGATGAGCATCTTCGGCGATGGCGAGCAGCAGCGGGCCTTCACCTACATCGGCGATATCGCGCCCATCATGGCCGTGGCGGCCGAGACGCCCTCAGCCTACGGCGAGGTCTTCAACGTGGGTGCCGATACGCCCTACACCGTGAACCAACTGGCCGATCTCGTGCAGGAGGCCATGGAGCTACACGGCGAGGTGAACCATCTCCAGGCCCGCAACGAAGTGGTTTTCGCTTTCAGCGATCACAGCAAGGTGGAGCGCATCTTCGGCAAGCGGCGCGAGACCACCTTGGCGGAAGGCCTGGCCCGCATGGCGCCCTGGGCCAAGGCCACCGGCGCGCGCGCCAGCGGCAAGTTCAGCAATATCGAGATCGAGCAGGGACTGCCGCCGAGTTGGAAGGAGGGATAGGGCATGCGTTCAAGTAGCTCCAGTAGAGTTGATGTCTGACTTGGCAAGCACAATCGAGTTGCTGAAGCAGCTGCCCCCGAAGCATGGATTTCAGTGGAAAGCCAAGCGTTTCGAGCACGTCGGATCAATCTCTTTGTCTGCCCTGAGCATTCGGCGACACACGAAGTATGATGCGATACTCTGTGACATCGCTGTGTTCTATCCAGGATTGCAAGAAAGCCCGTGGCGTATGCCGAAGAAGGAGTTAAGCTGTCACTTGCTAAGTCAACTTGGAAGCTTGCATCCGCAGTTCCACCCTTCAATCTTGCCAGAAGCATATCCTAGTCCATCCGCGCTCGTCAGTGAATTCGACGATGCGTTGTTAAATACGCTTATGCCATGGGTCGACAAGCTTGACTCACCAGCGTTCATGAAAGAACACCTCGACTTGGTGCTGCAGGTCTTTACCCCAACTTCCCAAGCGGTCGGCCAGAAGTTAGAACGTTATTTCCGATAGGAGTCACGGACAACTGCTGGTATGCTCAGAGCATGAATCGAGCAGGGGCTGCCGCCGAGTTGGAAGGAAGGGTAGGGGAGACTAAGGTTTCACGCAGAGGCGTGGGGAACGCGGAATGCGCTGATTACGTCCAATTGCGCACGCAGCCTGTGCGAAGTGACCCCGTCATCGTCGACGTCATTGGCAGCTCAAGGCGCGGGTAAGGTTTTCCAGATCTAGAACCACGGCCTGCTCCTGATCGGCGTGCCCGATTCGTTCACTAATACTCAATGTCGTGCGCCATTCACGCGCCTGCATCTGACGGCGCCATTGTCCGAATCTCGAGCGGATCAGTTGGCGGAAGTGTCCCGTTTGCCTGAAAGTCCCGCCTAAGTACTTATTGACAATTCTTTGATTTCGTGAGGACGCTTTCTATTTTCACCCCACATGAATTCCGGTGCGGCGTATACCATCTCCACGCTACAGGCTGAACAGCTGGCCTCTGGCTGCATCGCGACCATCGGCATCAGGCGCTGCTCCGGTGCTGCTCTCTCTCTCTCTCTCTCTCTCTGCAATGACGCGCCCTTTCGGCGCCCACAAGAAGCCCCCGGTGCAGGAACACCAGGGGCCGGTTGCTCCCGTCCCACCAACACGCGAATGAAGATGAAGGAGAGCTAGGCAAAGATAGGGGGCTCCCCGGCAGCGCCAGGCAGCACCCGCCGCCCTTGGACGGTCTGTATCCGAGCGGGCACGTGGAACAGCCGACGCCACGGACAACCCGTATCACAAGAAGGCCAGGACCGGACCTTTCTACCGGTCACACGACGGACGAACTGTGACTCCCACTTCGATGAGCGATAGGTGGCTCGGCAAGGTGCTTAGGACCTTGCTGGGCTGCCTATTGTTCATTGTCACTCCACGATGTGAAGCGCAGAACCTGGTACCGAACCCCAGCTTCGAGGAAAATACGGCTTGCCCTGTGACCATTGGCTTCCAAGGCTTCTCCAAGCCCATGCATTGGGAGAGATGGAACCAGTCCCCGGAATACTTCCACGCTTGCGCGGGCTCGCTGGGCGGTGTGGATACCTTGATAAGGGTGCCCTCGAACGGCTTCGGCTTCCAGTATGCCTTGCACGGCGACGCGTATGTGGGAATGTATGCCTACGCAACGAGCGGGGGTGGTGTGAATTACCGCGAGTACGTGGGTTGCCAACTGCTGGAGCCACTGGAGGTGGGGGAGAGCTACGATTTGAGCTTCTATACTAATGTGGCTGTGGACGGCAGTTACTGGTGGACGCGATGGGCATGCAGCAATATGGGCATGCTATTCACCATGCAGCCGAACATCTGGTCCGGATCCAGCGGCCCGCTTTTCGCCTTTCGGAACTATGCGCACTTGCGAAGCACCGAGGTCATCAGCGATACGGCCAACTGGACGTTGGTGAGCGGGAGCTTTGTGGCTGATAGCGCCTATCAATTCCTGGTGCTCGGCAACTTTTTCAACAATGCGCTCACGGACACGTTGCATATCGTGCCAGGCAACTCGCTAGGGGCCTATTATTTCGTGGATGGTGTTTGCGTGGGGAGAAGCGGGCAGCCATGTGAGTTCATCACTGGCATTGAGAAGCCGGACTTCGATAGCCCAATGGTCTGGCCCAATCCGGTGTCGGAGCAGGTGCAGGTGCGTACTGGAGCGGGCACTGCTTGGCACGTCTTCGATGTCACGGGCAGGTTAATGGCATCCGGGGTGAGCGCAACCGAGTTCATGGTGCTGTCCGTACAAGATTGGGCCCCCGGGGAGTACTCAATGATGTTGCAAGGCGAAGGGCGTAGGCGAATTCGTTTCGTTGTGATGCGGTAGCATAGGGCCGGTCTTCCGAGTTGAACAGCAACAACGAAGATCATGAAGAAGCGAGAATTCCTAGGCTGCATCGCAGCCTTGTCGGTGACGCTCCATGTGAGCGCTCAGGATTGGACACTTAGTGGGAACTCAATAAGTGGCAGCGAGTGGTTCGGTGCGGATGGCAGCAGCACGGTGCCGCTGCAGATCCGGCATGATGCCAACTACCGGATCGAGTGGTACACGGATGCGATCCGTCGGATGCTGTTGCGGGAAACCGCGACCTACACGCTCGGCTCGTTCCCCGGCCAGGTGAAGGATGGGTCATTGCTGATCTGCCCGAAGGTGGACAACTTCACGCCCGCCGGGCCTTTCTCCTTGCTGCATTTGGCGGCCTATGAAGACAATTCCCAAGAGGCCAGCTACAGGCCTTGGATGAATATCGGAGTCACGTTCACCGGGAACATGGACCACAGCTACGTCGGACAGAAACCTACTGAGAAGGACTACACCGACATGGTTGTGCATTGGAGCGACAATCCGGGGGAAGCGCTCAAGGATCGCCTGCGCTTCATCTTCACCAGTGGGCACGACCAATTGGCTAGCACCGGTGCCCAGAGTGAAGAAGGGCTCGAAGCGATGCGCATTTTCCCGGCCCGTTTCGATGAGGCCTACGTGGGCATCGGTGATTTCTACGCGGCCAATCTCGGCGATCCCCTGTACGTGCAGGAACCGACCGAACGCGTGGACATAGTGAATGGCCGCCTGCGGGTGCGCGATCTGCCTGGTGCATCCACACCAGACACCTATCGGATCGCAGTAGTGGACAACGCGGCTTACCCTAGTGACCAACGTGGGGTGGTGAAAGCAGCTGATGTCCAACAAGTACTGGTACAGGATTGTGAATGGACCATGATCCCAGGGCCGTTCGTCAACCATGTTTATACGGCCGTTGGCACCACACCGAGCAGTTCGTGCCCCGATGATATCGATGCGGTGGGAGTTGGCGTGGATCTGCTCGCGACCGCGCCTTGGGCCAAGTTCAACGTCAACTCATCCATGTACTATCCGGTGGCGCAGGAGATCAGGAACACGAACACGGCTTCCGGCAAGATCGGCTTGCGAACCCAGCTGACGGGAGGCGCTGGGAACTCCACCGCCATTGTGGCGAGCACCACCCAAGGAACCGCGAATGGCTCAGCCAGCATCGCGGTGGATGCCAATGCCACCGGGAGCGGCCTGAACAACGGGAATCAGAATATCGGCCTACGGGCATTGGTGAGTGGCGGCACCACCACCTCGCGTGGCGTGTATGCCGTTTCGAACGGTGGAGCCAACACGGGTTATGGCGGAGAGTTCATCGCTCACGATGCCGCGGCGTTTTCGGTAGGAGCATTGGGATATGTGGATGGAGGGACCTCGCGAACAGGCTTGGATGGCTATGGAATAGGCGGGACGTTCACGAGCGGCGTAGCCGGGAGGGCGGAGATCGCCTATTGCAACGCCTGCTGGCCCGCCACGCTCGCAGCCGACTATGTAGGTGTTCGCGGTCGCGCCCGACGTACGGACGATGTGACCACCATCGTGGGAGTCTACGGTCAGGCCGCCGTGCCAACATCCGTAACGACCGGTGCGTGGGCAGGATGGTTCGACGGGGATGTCAACGTCAACGGCTCTGGCGTGTATTCCGGTACATGGACTGTATCGGATCAATCGCTTAAGACCAACGTTGAGTCTATCTCAGGGGCCATGGATCTTATCGCCCAGCTGCAGCCGAAGACTTACGATTTCGATATCGTGAACCACCCGGCGATCAACCTGCAGGATGGGTTGCAACGCGGTTTCATCGCGCAGGAGCTGGAGCAGGTGCTTCCGGAGCTCGTCAAGGAGGTGACCTATGGGGGGCGTGCCGATTCCACGGGGACCGAGGTCATGCCCGGCGAGACCGTAAAAGCGGTGAACTACATCGGTCTGATCCCGGTGATGGTGGCGGCCATGCAGGAGCAGACCGCGCGCATCGCGCAGCTCGAGCAGCAACTCGCCAGCTGCTGCACCTCGGGTATGATTCTACAAGGTCCTGATGCCGCCAGCGGCCAGGCCGAAGGCACGCAGGACATGCCCGCATTCGGCGCGGAGCGCGCGCTGCGGATCGTGCCCAATCCCTTCGTGGACCGCACCACCTTGTACTTCAGCCTGGAGCGCGCGGGCCGTGCCCAGCTGCTGGTCAACAGCGCCGATGGCCGTGACCTGCGCGTGCTGAGCGAGGCGCAACGCGAGCCCGGCGATTACCAGCACGAGTGGGACACCACCGGCCTGGCGCCGGGCGTGTACTACGTGACCCTCCTGCTCGATGGCGAGCCCGCGGTGAAGCGCGCCGTGAAGGTGCAGCGCTGAGCTCGAGCATGAAGGATGCGGGTCAGGGCGATGTGGCCACGACCCGAGCACTCGGCCACGAGAAAGTCGAACAGCCCGGGGAACGACCTCGGGCTGTTCGTTTCATTCGTTTCAGGTCTCCAAAGGAGAGCGCGGCCACCTTCCCACCCCCCATCTATCTTCGGCCGCTGGTCGGTCCGGGCCTGCGGATCACCTGATTCCCTATTCCCTGATCGACCGATCGGCCCATGCCCTCGATCCTCTTCCTGGCCAGCCACCGTGCGGGACGCAGCCCCAACCAGCGTTTCCGCTTCGAGCAATACATGGGGCACCTGGAGGCCAACGGCTTCCGCTGCGAACTGAGCCCCCTGGTGGAGGCCAGCGACGATGCCTTCCTGTACAGGCCCGGCCACTTCGTGGATAAGCTGCGCTTCGTGCGCCGCAGCATCGCCAAGCGCCGCCGCGACCTGGCCCGCTCCAAGGACTTCGACATCGTGTTCGTGTGCCGCGAGGCGCTGATGACGCGCAGCACCTACTTCGAGCGCGCGCTGCACAAGTCCGGGGCGCGCGTGGTGTACGACTTCGACGATAGCATCTGGCTGAGCAACGTGAGCGACGCCAACCGCCGCTGGAGCTGGGTGAAGGACCCTTCGAAGACCAGCAAGCTCATCGCCCTGGCCGACCGTGTCTTCGCCGGCAACGCCTACCTCGCCGACTACGCGCGGCCCTTCAACAAGGACGTGGCCATCGTGCCCACCACCATCGACACCGATGAGTACCTGCCGCGCGCAATGCGTCCTGATGGCCCCATCTGCATCGGCTGGAGCGGCAGCATCACCACGATCCAGCATTTCCGCTACGCGCTGCCAGCGCTCAAGGTCATCCACGCGCGCTACGGCGATCGCATCCGGTTCCGCGTGGTGGGCGACGGCAGCTACCGCGTGCCCGAACTGGGCATCGAGGGCCTGCCCTGGCGCAAGGACACCGAGTTGGACGACCTGCGCGCCATGGACATCGGAATCATGCCGCTGCCCGACGACGAGTGGGCGCGTGGCAAGTGCGGGCTGAAGGGCCTGCAGTACATGGCGCTCGGCATCCCCACGCTCATGAGCCCCGTGGGTGTGAACACCGAGATCATCCGCGAGGGCGTGGACGGTTATCTGCCCCGCACCACCGACGAATGGGTGGACCGCCTCGCCCGCTTGATCGAGGATGCCGACCTTCGCCGCCGCATGGGGGAGGAGGCCCGCCGCACCGTGGAGCAACGCTATTCGACGCGTGCCTGGCGCGACCGCTACCTCGAACACTTTATTGAGATAATTGGGACAGGGGGAAGTGGGAGGAGGAAATAGGGAAGGTGAAAGCTGAGATAGGAAAGCTGAAAGAGGAAAGCTGAAAGCTGAAATAGGAGAGTTGAAAGAGGAAAGACGAAAGAGGAAAAGGCACGCTTGAACAATCGCTGCCGACCAACTGAACGACCAAACCTGAACGAACTTCGCCGACCATGAGCGAGACCACCACCGACCTGAAGCGCACCGCGCTCACCCATATCCACGAGAGCCTCGGCGCCAAGATGGTGCCCTTCGCCGGCTACCTGATGCCGGTGCAGTACACCGGCGTGATCGATGAGCACAACGCCGTGCGCGAGAGCGTGGGCGTGTTCGACGTGAGCCACATGGGCGAGTTCATCGTGCGCGGTCCCGGCGCGCTGGACCTGATTCAGAAGGTGACCAGCAACGATGCCAGCAAGCTCACGGTAGGGAAGGTGCAGTACAGCTGCCTGCCCAATGCCACCGGCGGCATCGTAGACGACCTGCTCGTGTACCGCATGCAGCACGGCGACGATCACCACTACGTGCTGGTGGTGAATGCGAGCAACATCCAGAAGGACTGGGATTGGATCAACTCCCTGAACACCTTCGATGCGCAGCTCGAGGACATCAGCGACCGCATGAGCCTGTTGGCCGTGCAGGGTCCCAAGGCCGTGGATACGCTCAAGGGCCTCTTCGCCGAGGACATCGCCAGCATGCCGTACTACACCGCCATGTACGCCGAGATGAAGGGGGTAGGCCTGGTGCTGATCAGCACCACAGGCTACACCGGCGCCGGCGGATACGAGATCTACGTGCCGAACCCCTTGGCCGAGAAGGCTTGGCATGCGGTGATGGAGGCCGGCAAGCCATTCGGCATCAAGCCGTGCGGGCTGGCCTCGCGCGACACGCTGCGGTTGGAGATGGGCTTCTGCCTTTACGGCAACGACATCGACGACACCACCTCGCCGATCGAGGCCGGATTGGGATGGATCACCAAGTTCACCAAGGACTTCACCAACAGCGCCGCGCTGAAGGCCCAGAAGGATGCCGGCGTGCAGCGCAAGCTGGTGGGCATCGAGCTGATCGATCGCGGCATCCCGCGCCACGGCATGAACGTGGTCGATGCCAACGGCCAGGTCATCGGGGTGGTCACCAGCGGCACCATGAGCCCCACGCTCAACAAGCCCATCGGCATGGCCTACGTGCCCACCGCCCTGTGCGCCCCCGGCACCGAGGTCGGTATTGATGCCAGAGGCCGCACGCTCAAGGCCGTAGTGATCAAGGTGCCTTTCCTCACCCAAGGCTGAGCCACTTCCCCGAACCCTGACCACCCGCTGCGGTACGCGTGCGAATGCGTATCTCTGTGGGGCTTACAACGCATGGAGGGAGCCATACCCGTCAGTGAGTACAAGTACCGGGTGGAGGTGTGCTTCACGCCCGGCCACTACCCGCTCTACGCCCAGGACATGGGCATCGTGGTGGTGATCGACGTGCTGCGCGCCACCAGCGCCATGGTGGCCGCTTTCGAGAACGGGGTGGACCGCATCATTCCCGTGAGCACGGTGGAAGAAGCGCGGCGCTACATCGGGCGCCCCGGTTACATCGCTGCCGCCGAGCGCAACGGCGAAGTGGTGGAGGGCTTCGATTACGGCAATTCGCCCCTGGCCTACGTGGGGCAGGATCTGCGCGGCAAGACCATCGTCATGACCACCACCAACGGCACCAAGGCCATCAACATGGCCAAGGATGCGCGCAAGCTGGTGGTCGGCTCCTTCCTCAACCTGAGCGCGCTGAGCGAATGGCTCGTGCAGCAAAACGACAACATCCTGCTGCTGTGCTCGGGCTGGAAAGACAAGTTCAACCTCGAGGACAGCGTGTATGCCGGCGCCGTGATGGAACGCCTGCTCGACAGCGGTAAATTCGGCGTTGAGGAGGACAGCAGCATCGCCGCCAAGTACATGTTCATGAGCGCCCGGGACAATTTCCTAAGCATCCTGAAGGCCGCGCCGCGCCGCCGCCGCATCGAGCAGCTGCAGCTGCTGCCCGATGCCAAGTACTGCCTGACCCCGGACCAGAGCCGTGTGATCCCCATCCTGCGCGATGGCGAGCTCGTGCGCATGGAGATGAGCCAGCCATGATCCGTCGCGTTGCCCTGCTCTTCGTGGCGCTGGCCGCCGTGAGCGTGCTGCTCGCACCGGACACCGCGCCCGAGGCCAACGCGTGGGGCTTCTATGGCCACAAACGCATCAACCGGATGGCGTGCTACACGCTGCCGCCGGAGATGTTCCCCTTCTTCAAGCGCCACATCGATTTCATCAGCGATCACGCGGTGGATCCCGACCGCCGGCGCTACGCCGTGCCCGATGAGGCCCCGCGGCATTACATCGACATCGACCATTACGCGCACGGCGATGTGGATCCCTTCGAGGTGGTGCCGCGCAAATGGACCGATGCCGTGGCGAAGTACACGGAAGACACCCTGAAAGCGTACGGGATCGTTCCTTGGCATATCCAGGTCATGTACAGCCGGCTCATCAGCGCCTTCCAGCGGGGTGATGTGGACCGGATCCTGCGCAACGCTGCGGATCTGGGGCATTATGTGGGTGATGCGCACGTGCCCCTGCACACCACCGAGAACTACAACGGGCAAATGACCAACCAGCACGGCATACACGCCTTCTGGGAGAGCCGCATACCGGAGCTCAGCGCCGAGGGCTATGATCATCTGGTCGGTCGCGCCAGCTACATCGAACGTCCCCTGGATGCGGCGTGGGCGGCGGTGCACGACAGCCACCTGCTCGTGGACAGCGTCCTCGGCATCGAGAAGCGCTTGAATGAGACCTTCCCGGAGGACCGCAAGTTCAATTTCGAGGACCGCGGCCGCACCGGTCAGCGCCTCTACTCACGCGAGTTCACCATGGCGTATGAGGATGCCATGATGGGCATGGTGGAGCAGCGCATGAACGCCAGCATCATCACCCTCGGCGGATTCTGGTACAGCGCCTGGGTGAATGCGGGTCAGCCGGACCTCGACCGGATCGAGCAGAAGGAGGTGAGCGATTCGCTCAAGGCCGTGATCGCGGCGGAAGAGGAGCTCTGGCAGCAGCGGCAGCAGGGCTACGGACGGGACCACGAGTAGGGTCAGCTGGCCTGCGCCTGCTTCTTGGCTCGAGGGTCCACCGGCATGGTGCCGAACACGTGATCCCAGAGCGGGGAGCTCACCCCGAAGGCACCGGTATCGCCCACGTAATGGTGCAGGTTGTGGTGCTTCCAGATCGCTTTCAGGAAGTTCTTCGGCGGGTTGTACACGTGGATGGCGTAGTGCGCCAGCAAGTAAGTGGCATAGCCCACGAGGAAACCGCCGCCGAAGGCGAAACCATGCACGCCCAGCAGCAGGCGGAACAATCCGATGAAGGCACCGGCCACCAGCACGCTCATGAGCGGTGGCAGGGCGAGCCGCTTCTTGTCGCGCGGATGGTCATGATGCACCCCGTGGAACACGTATTGCACCCGTGCCTTCCGGGGGCTATCGGTGCTCATGTGGTAGAAGTAGCGGTGCACCATGTACTCCACCCACGTGAAGAAGAAGGCCCCGGCGATGCAAAGCGCTATGCTCCCGACGGGATCCAGGGCCAAACGATTCAGGCTGATCCATACCGCAGCGGCGCCCGTGCCGTAGAAGATGATCAGCGGAATAGCGATGTGGGTGCGGGTGAGGGCCTCCAGCAAGGGGCTCTTGAAGATCCTACCGCTATCGCTCACGCTCTTGCCGCCCATGATTCGGATAATCCGCCGCGAAAATAGCGCCACGCTCGCCAAACGGACTTCACGACCTCATGCAGGCTGAAGGAGGATCGCTACATTTGCCGCCCCTTCCAGGGCACTTAGCTCAGCTGGTTCAGAGCACCACCTTGACAAGGTGGGGGTCGTTGGTTCGAATCCAATAGTGCCCACAGCCGGCATCCCGTCTCCTCGGGTTGCTCCTCTCCCCGAATGCCTGCCTAGGCGCCGTCGGTCCATTGGACTGGCGCTGGGGTTCGTGTCCGTCGGCCATTCATATGTGACCGAACCCCGTGGCCCGCGTCTAAAGGCCACACCGCTCTCCAGGTGTTGTTCCGCAAACGAGCCAAGCCCGATCAGGATGCCTCCGATGAGGAGATCGTGTTCGCCCTCCAGCGGTCCATGGAAGCGGAGCGTTTCGCCGTGCTCTACGACCGCTACAAGGACAAAGTGTACCAGCGCTGCCTGAGCCTGGCACGCGACAAGCAGCTCGCGGCCGATTTCACGCACGATGTCTTCCTGAAGGCCTTCGTGAGCCTGCCCAAGTTCGATCATCGCAGCCGGTTCGGCACCTGGCTCTACAGCATCGCCTACAATTACTGCCTGGATCAGCTGCGCAAGCAGGCGAAGAGCCGAACCATCGACCTGGACGACTCCCGCATGGCCAGCAATCTGCCAGAGGATACGTACGAGGCGGAACTTCTTGAGCTGCGCGCCGAGGCCCTGGATCGCGTGCTGCAGGACCTGATGCCGGAGGATCGCGCCTTGCTCCTGATGAAGTACCAGGATGACGTATCGGTGAAGGAGATGGCGGAGATCAACGGAACGGGGGAGAGCGCCGTGAAGATGCGGCTCCTTCGGGCGCGCGAGCGCGCCATGGCGCTGTATCGCAAGCTGTACCCGGACGAGTCATGAAGGCGAATCCGTTCCATATCATCCGCCCCACCGAAGAAGCGCCTCCGCATCTTCGCGAGGATGTGCTGGGCAGCGTGCGCACGGCGATCCTCCTGATGCGTTTCGCCCAGCTCTTCGTGGCGGACTATGCCCAGGCCATTCTTGATAAGCTCGGCATGGTGAAGCGGGCAGACGATGCCGGCCGTGCGAATGACCCTCCCAACACCGAATGAACATGGAGACCATCGACCTGATCCAACATCGCGTCACGGGCGCGTTCAACGCCACGCTGAACGCGCTCATCGATCATTCGCCCAATCTGCTGCTGGCCGGGCTGGTGGTGCTATTGGGCTGGCTGCTCGCGCGCCTGGTGCGTTGGGTGATCATCCGCATGGCGGTGATCGGCCGCCTCGAGAGCCTTTCAGCACGAATAGGGCTGGAATCGGTTCTCAAACGAACGGGCGTGGACTCCCTGGGGCGCGTGCTGGGCGCAGTGGCCTATTGGGTCATCATCCTGGGCACCATGATGCTGGCCGCCGAGGTGCTGGGCATGCAGCCCGTGATCGATGGGCTCCAGCGCGTGTTCGCCTACATCCCCACGCTCTTCGCGGCGCTTGCGGTCTTCCTCTTCGGTTTCTGGCTGGCGGATAAGGCCCGTTTCGTCATGGGAACCATGGGAGAGGCCATGGGCATCGGCGGCGGCAAGGTCATCGGGCGGATCCTCTTCATCATCATCCTGCTCTTCCTCACCATCACCGCGCTCAATGTGGCCGGCGTGGATACCACCTTGATCACGAGCAACATCCTCATCGTGGTGGGCTCGCTCTTCATCGCCTTCAGCATCGCCTACGGATTCGCGGCGAAGGAGATCCTCACCAACATCCTCAGCAGCTATTACGGGAAGGATCGCTTCAAGCCGGGCATGCGCGTGCGCATCGGGCAGGATGAAGGCGTGATCGTGAGCATCGACAGCATACGTGTGGCCTTGCGCGCGGGCGACCGCGAGATCCTGATCCCCACCTCCCGGCTGGTCAGCGACCGGATCGAGATCTTGGCAGGAGATGCTTCAGGTGAACTGGGCAACTGATTCCACATCGCGAACGATCTTTACCGACCGAACATGAGACCCACGAACATGAGAAAACTCTCCTTCTCCCTAGCGCTTGGCGCGCTGCTTCCCTTGGCGGCAATGGCGCAGAACGATATTGACCAGGGCGCTCGGGATTCCGCAGCGGGCGCGGCCGCTGCGCGTCATACCAGCGATTCCCTCGATGGCATCTGGCGCCGCAGCGGGGTGGTCACCCTGAACATGACCCAGGTGAGCCTGACCAACTGGGCGGCCGGTGGGTTCAGCAGCATCAGCGGCATCGGCATGTTCAACGGCGCCGCCAATTGGAAGAAGGGTCGGAGGGCCTGGGACAACAGCCTGGTGCTCGCCTTCGGCGGCCAGCAGATCGAGGATGCCGACCCGGTGAAGACCGACGACCGCATCGAGCTCAACAGCAAGTACGGGTACGAGCTGAACAAGGCCTGGTACCTCGCAGGCGTGTTCCAGTTCCGCACCCAGTTCACCGAGGGTTTCGATGCCGAGGGCAACCGCATCTCCAATTTCCTCGCCCCTGGTTACACCCTGCTCGGCCTGGGATTCGATTACAAGCCGAACGACAAGTTCACGGCTTTCATCTCACCCGCCACGGCTCGTCTGGTGATCGTCAACGACAAAAAGCTGTTCGGTGGGAGTGAGGATCCCGACTTGCGCGTGTACGGCGTGAAGAACGGCAACACCACCGAGCTCGAGCTAGGCGGATACATCCGGGCCATGTACAAGACCGATCTGGCGAAGAACATCAGCTTCATGACCCGTGGCGACCTCTTCAGCAATTACCTGCGCAACCCGCAGAACATGGACGTGACCTGGGAGACGCTCTGGACCTTCAAGGTGAACGATTGGTTCGCCGCCACCTTCAACACGCTGCTGATCTACGACCACGATACCAACCTGCCCAAGACCGATGCGGATGGCAATGCTTACACGGGCCCGGCCACGCAGTTCAAGCAGACCTTGGGCATCGGCCTGACCTGGAAACTGTAACGGCGCTCGCACCATGCTTCGAAGGCCGCTTCCCAGCGGCCTTCGTCATTCCGGCGGGAAGCGCCCTAACCAAGGCACCGGCTGCAGCACCGCGTCGCGCACGCGGTTCACTTCGCGCCGCATCACCGTCACGCTTCTAACGTGCAGGGGCCCTTTATCGCGCGAGTACACGTAGGCGCGTAAGGTGAGATCTTGCCGAGCGGGCATGTCCGATGGGCTCACGGCGACAGCCACGGTGGCCGCGCTGCCGGCCCGGTGCGTCGGCTCCAGGTCGCCGCCGCGGTAGAACACCGTGCTATCGGCCGCATGCACATCAGCGATGATGGAGACATCGCTCGCCTCGGTCCAGCCCTCGAGCCTGGCGATGATCTCCAATTGATCCCCAGGGTCGTTCACCGCGCTATCCAAGGGCAATTCGATCAAGATGCCGTATTCCCTGCCGCTGTAATCCCAGCCACCGCCTTCGAGCAGCGGCAGCGTGGGCTCGACGCTCCATTCGCCCACCATGCGGGAGCCTGCATGAGCCACGGTATCAGCATCGAATCGCTGGAGCTCGATGGGCACGCGGCTGAATCGGAACACCTGTCCCTCCACCAGGTCGGTACGCTCGATGAGCCGGGGGAAATGCTGCTGTAGCACGGCCAGGTGCTCGGGCACGGCGCCATTGCTCCGCCCATACACCACCTCCTCTGTCGAAGTCGAGAGAAGCAGGCTGTCGAAGCGAGCCTGGTTCCACCCATCATGCACGTTCACGCTGGCCATGCGATCCTGTCCCAGACCCCACTGCGCCCGATAGAAATGCTCCATGTGCCCGGGGATGTCGGTGAGCACGAGCACGTGTTCCGCTCCGCGCTCAGCCACTGCTGCCATACCTGCGCGCAAAGTCTCGGCATACTTCGAATGATAGGTGACGGTGTAGTGCTTGCGATCGTCCACAAGCGAGAGCACGCTGGCCCAGGACATCAGCAAGCACACGACCAGCACCGCTTGACGAGGCAGGTGCTTGAGCCCTTGAAGCACGAAGAGCGCGAGGTACGGGAAGCTGAAGAGGATGACGGAATACTGAAGCACCGGCGCCCGCCAAACGGAATACGCGTAGCCGACAGCTAATGGAATGATTCCCCACAGGAGCAGGAACCACCGGGCCGGCCCAGAGGCGCCGCCTTGGAAGAGAACAAGGGTGATGGAGGCCAGCACCACGACCACGAGCCCGATGCCCATGCTCATCGACCAATGACTCACGTACCCTGCGTAATCAGCGAGCCAGCCATCGCCGGGTGGAGGCAGCCATCCAGAGAGCCCGCCTTGCCCCAATTGGTGCAGCATGATGGGGACGTTGGGCAGATAGAGCAGGACCGCCACGAGGCACATGACCACGTACGCCTTGCGCTGTTCCCGGCCCACGAGGAGCAAGCCGGTCATGGCCATGAGCGCGGTAAGCAGCAAGCTGAAGTGATGCACGTACGCGCTGAGCACGAGGGCGATGCCGGCGCCGATGAGCATGCGCCGTTCCCCAAAGGCCAGGTACCGCGTGAGCTGATCGGCGAGCAATGCCGTGGTGAAGAGCCCCGCCGCATAAGGCCTGGCAAGCTGGCTGTAGAAGACCGTGTATTGAAGCGTGGCAAGGAGCGTAGCCAGCATCAATGCCGCGCCGGCGCCGGTCCACGCCAGGGCGAACCGGTACAGCAGCGCGATGGAGAGGAGGCCCATGATGATGAAAGGCAGCTTCACGTCTGCTTCGCGCATGCTGAAAAGCTTGGTCCACAGCCACTCGAATACCTGAACGCCGGGCGGGTGCGTGTCCAGTTCCATCACGCCCTTGGACACGGTCTCGCTGAGCGTGGGATAGATGCGCACCAGCGCGCTCAGCTCATCGTGCGTGTAGGGAAGATGGGGCAGGTCCCAGAAGCGCAGTACACCGCCAAGGAGCAACAGGGCCATGAGGGTCCAACGCATCCACGGTTCACCGGGCAGGGCCGCCGTGCCGTAGCGGCCGATATGCGCGCGCCAAGCGGTCATTGCTCGCGCTCCATGTCGCGCTTCACCTCGCGCGCCTTGATGCTCTCACGCTTGTCGAAGGCCTTCTTCCCCTTGGCCAGTGCGATCTCCAGCTTCGCGTAGCCGCTGGTGCCGATGAAGAGGCGCACCGGGACGATGGTGATGCCGGTGTCCTTCAGCTTCCTGCGCAGCTTATTGAGCTCGGTGTGGTGCAGCAGCAGCTTGCGGTCGCGCTTGGGCTCATGCACGAAATGCGGGTTGCTGCCGTAGGGGTTGATCTGCATGTTGCGCACCACCAGGTCTGCCGCGGCGAACGCGCAGAAGGCCTCGTTGATGCTGGCGCCGCCGGCCCGTATGCTCTTGATCTCGCTGCCCATGAGCACGAGGCCGCATTCGAAGCGGTCGAGCAGGTGGTACTCGAACTCCGCCTTGCGGTTCTTCACGTCGATCGTGGGCGCGGCCATGGCGCGCGAAGCTAGGTGGAGGCGGTGTTAGGGCGGGTCGCAGGTTGTTCAGAAGGAAACGATGTCGGGCCGGGTGTAGGCGAAATCGCGCAGATTCAACGAGAAGCTGATCGAAGGATTGAATTGGAAGAGGCGCCTGGTGCCGTCGGGCAGCAAGGGGTAGTAGCCCATGGCCACTTCGAAGGTCTTCACGAGCAGGTTCTCGTTGCGTATGAGCACGCCCAGGGAGAAGGCGGGGTAGATCCGGTTGGCCAGCAGCGGCTCATCCTCCGCGGCGATGGTGCCGAAGCCGATCAGTGCCACGGGCGCGAAGCGGAAGCCGATGAGGGTAGAGGGCATGTACGCCACGGTTTCCAGGTTGAGCAGGAGCTTGCGCGTGCCGGTGAGCAGCTCGCCATCGAAACCGTAGAGCTCGCTTCCGGCGATGGACTGCAGCTGGTAGGAGGCCTTGCTGAAGCCCGAGACCGAGCGCAGCCTTACGAACTGGCGCAGGTGCCAGCGGCCCATGTGCTGCAGGTCGCTCACATAGTCCGCATCGATGCGCAGGGTGGCATCACGGATGCGCCCGCGATCGTAGAAGGTCCCATACGCCAGGCTCCCGGAGAAATACCCGAATGCATCGGTGTTCACACCACGGGAGAAGGCGAAGCCGAGGTAGGGCATGGTGCGCTCCAGTTCGCGCTTGCGGCCGCCGGCGGTCACGGTGATCAGCGAGCCTTCGGGCACGTCCTCATTCGCGCCGAAGCGGAAGAGGTAGCGGTCCTTGTAGTACTGGCGGAGGCTCAGGCCCACGCTCACCAGCGCGAGCGAGCTGTTGCTGTTGAGGCGCAGGCTATCGATGCGGAATGGTGTCCGCGATGCGTAGCGTGTCTGCGCGTAGCGTGCTCCAACGACCAGATGGGTGCTCTGGTCGGCGCGACTCTCGCCGAGGCTCAACGGGAAGCTGCGCGCGAGCCAGGTATCCGCTACGACCGGGGCCACCACGTATGTCATCTCTTCGCCTGCGATAGAATCCAGGCGGATGTCGGGTGTCCAGCTCTTGCCGAGGGCGAATCCTCCGGCCCAGCGCGCCACCGGCGAATAGAAGCCCCGGTCGAGGCTGATGCCCAGCCGGTCCGCATCGGGGCTCACCGCATATTCCAGCCGTGAGCTGATGTAGCTGCGGCGGATGTTGTACACGGAGTGGTGCCCTTCGAGCCTGATGTCGTTCCCGTCCGGCGCGTAGATCGCGCGCTGCTCCAGTTCCTGCCCCCAGCCGAGCAGGTTGCGGTCACGCCCTGTCACGCTCACCGAGCCGAGGTCGCCCTCGCCGTACACATCCAGATTCCATTTGTCGTGCACCAGCACGCGTACATCAACGCTGTCACGACGGCCAGGTACCGGCACCACGGTCACCGATGCATCATTGACCACAGCGCTCGCTCGCAGCACCCGCTCCGATTCGGTCACCTTCAATGGGTCGAGCGATTCGCCCTCATGCAGCAGCAGCAGGTTGCGCACGATGCGCTCGCGGGTGCGGCGGTGAAGGGCGTTGCCGATGTTCTGGATGCCGCTGGTAGGTGCCTTGCTCGTATCCCTCACCGAATAGCCGAAAGGGTCCATCACCTGCACCTCGATGCGCCGGATCGGTTTGCCGCTGTAGCGCAGCGCGGGGTTGCGGCGTATCCGCGGGCTCGCATCGGCCTGCGGGGCGCTGGGCTCCACCGTGGGCACGAATACGGCGTCGTAGATCCATTGGGTCACTTTGTGCTTGGTGGCGAAGCGCTCGATCTTCCTGTACACGGCCAGGGAATCGTCCTGCGCGCCGGCGCCAAGGGCTGCCGTGCAGAGCAGGACGATCATCGCCAAGCGCGGTGCCCGGTTCGCAGCCATATCACGGAGACAAGGGTTCCTTCACCTTCTTCCTGAACCAGCGGATCCCTCGATCCACCTGCGGCACGCGGCGGTTGAAGCGCTGCACCAGATTCAAGCGCACGTTGCCCACCGACCACCGGAAGTGTTGCTGGTCCGGCAGCAGATAGCCGATGTTCTCCTGGTTGAAACCGATGCCGACATAACGGTGCCGGCTGTTGTACCCCACCGCCGCTCGCACCTGGGCGTGCCAGCCCAAGCCGCTGTTGCGCTGCTCAGCGCTCCCTTCAGCAGTGGGGTAGGTGATGTGCTGCGTGCTGAGCCCAGCGCCGACGGCACCGGAGACCGTTGCGAACCAATGCTGCCGGTACACGAAGGTGTGCACGTAGCCGCCCATGGGGCCGAGGTCCATGAACCGGCCGCGTTCCATCCGCGCGAGGCCCTCGAACCCGGACCAGAGCGCGGTAGGCACCAGCGCCGAATCGCCGCGCACGCTGAAATAGGTGCTGTATCCGCCCACGAGCCATGATCCCTGGCTCCGGCGCTGCCAGGCATCCTGGCTGAAGGCCGCGCGATAGCTGAAGCGCCGGTCGTTCAGGATCCGCAGGCTGCTCACCCCCAGGTTGAATTCCACGAGATCCTCGCGGTAGGGCCGTTGCGTAGGTTGCTGCCAGCCCAATTCATGCAGGTCATGCGAGGCCAGGTAATAGCCGGCGAAGACCTGTAGGAAGAGATTGGTCGCCCAGCGCTGCGTGTGGATGTTCGCCTGCGCATCGATATACCGCGTGCGCCCGCGTACCTCTTGATCCCGGTTCACGAAGGGAATCCCGAAACCGATGTTCAAGGTGAGCGCGCGATAGCTCGCACCGATCCCCATGTTCACCTTGCTATTGGGCCGAAGGATCACGGCATCATTCCCTTGTCCGCCGATGCGCAGCGCATTGTACTTCGTGCTCAGGTAGAGCCGACCGGTGAGTCTGCGCGTGAAGTCATTCACGTAGGTGGTGTCGAAGCCATCGACCTGAGCGCGTGAACTCAACGGCTGCAGCGCACCCATCGACATGACCAAGCACGCCGACACCGAGCGGGAACGAAGGGATTGCCGGAAAGCGCGCATGTGGATGCCGGTTGGGAAGGGAACAACCGTGCCGCTGCCCGCAAGCGCGGTTGGGCCACGAAGAGCTTCAACATGGGCCGTTAGCTGGCCCTGGCGCGCGATTCGTTGGGGTGTCGTGACCCCTCCTCTGGGGTCTGGCGGCCCCGGATCCAATCACGCCAGATCGCCTGGCCTTCGTCGATCGCGCCCACACTGGTGCTGCCTTCGAGCATTCGAGGGCGGCATGGAACGCTCGTTGTCTCGGAGTGTCAACCTAACCCTCAAACGAACCAGCAATGAAGACGATCCTGTTTCCCGCTGCCCTGATCCTGATGGGCACCTTGAGCGCTGCCGCGCAATCCGGTACCGCTGTCGTACCGAAGGCCAATGAGGTGGCCATGGCCACCGTAGCGCCCGGTGGCGACGATTGCGTTTCCCGCACCACCCCTGAGGCCTGGACCTCGCTCGGCCTCACCGCCGACCAGATGACCAAGGTGCAGGAGATCCAGACCAAGCACAAGAAGGAATGCGCGGCCATGACCGACAAGAAGGCAACGAGCGATATGATGGACAAGCACAGCTCCGAGATCAAGGAGGTGCTTTCCACCGACCAGTACACCAAGTGGATGAACTGGTGCGAGCAGCGCGCTCAGGGCACTGCCAAGCCTGAGAGCAAATAGTGCTGTGTGGATGCACTCTTGACGCTGAACCAGGCGTTAAGCGGTGCGGGAACCCGGTCGATAGGCCGGGTTCCTTCTATTCGGCCGGTGCCTGAACCGATTCGGCTTGCGCGCCGATTCCTTCCTTTGCCGGCGCTGTTCCTCTCGTGAAGGTCACCCTCATCACCGTCTGCCGCAATGTCGCTCCGGTCATCGCCGAGACGCTCGACAGCGTGCTTGCGCAAACGCACCCCGACATCGAGCTGGTGGTGATCGACGGCGCCAGCACCGACGGCACGGTCGAGATCCTGCAGGGCTACGTCGCCGGCGCTGGCAAACGCGGCATCGATGTGCTGGTGAGCGAGCCCGACAAGGGGATCTACGATGCCATGAACAAGGGCCTGGCACGGGCTACGGGCGAGGTGATCGGCTTCGTCAACGCCGGCGATCTGCTGATGACGCACGAGACCATCGCTCAGGTCGTATCGGCCTTCCAGCGTTCGCATGCCGATGCCGTTTACGGGGACATCATCATGGTGGATGAGCACGACATCCACAAGGTGCATCGCACATGGCTCAGCGGCACCTACCACCGCGGGAATTTCCGCCGTGGCTGGATGCCGCCGCACGTGGGCACCTTCATCCGCAAGAGCGCGTACGACCGCTTCGGCCACTTCAATACCGATCTGCGCATCGGCGCGGACTATGAGATCCTCCTCCGCTTCCTGTACAAGCACCAGATTCCCACGGTGCACCTCCGCGAAGTGCTGGTTCGCTTCCGGCTAGGCGGCATGAGCAATGGCAGCGTGAAGCAGATCCTCCAAGCGAATCGGGAGGTGCGGCGCTCCTGGAAGCTCAACGGCCTGCAGGCGCCGCCGTTGCTGGTTACCCGCAAGCTGTGGAGCAAGGTGATGCAGTTCTTCCACTAAGGGAGCCAAGGGGTGATCCATGAACCCGTGTCGCCAGCCAACCGCTGGGGCTACCGCGCGAAATCCACCGGCGCATCGGTCTGCAGGCGGTCGGGATGCTTGGCCAGCGCGGCACGGTGGCTCATGGCGCCATCCACACCGAAGAGCGTGACGCTGATGCCCTGTGCACGTGCCTCGGCCACCTCCGCCGCGCTCAGGAGCGCATGATCAATGGTGAGGCCCGCGAAGCCGTTCGCCTTCACCGTATCCACCGCGCCAGAGAACCGTGTGGCGTAATAGCTCACACGGATACCGGGCGCCTTGCGCTGCACCAGGCGGAGGAAATCCGTGATCTGGCATTCCACCAGTACACGGCCGCGCAGCTCGGGGCGCGCATGCAAGGCCGCCAGCGCATCACTGAACAGCTCCATGTAAGGCCACCATTCTCCCTCCGCGAAGAGCTTGCAGTCCAGGGTGAAATCGACCCCGGGATATTCGCTGGCAAGCCGGGGCAGCAGCTCCTCCAAACGCACGATGGGCGCTGGGCCTGCGGCGCAGCGTTCGAGTTCCTCCCAGCGCAGGTCGTTCACCTTGCCGGGGCAGGGCGCGGCGCCACGTAGCTCCGCATCGTGGTAGGCCACCAGCACGCCATCGGCGGTGAGCTGGGCATCCAGCTCGATGCCATCGGCGCCATGGCTCAGGGCCTCCACGGCCGATGCCTCGCTATCCAAGGGATGCGCGCTGCTGGTGCCGCCACCGCCATGGCCGATGATGAGCGTGCCCGTGCGGTCCGGTGCCGAGCAGGCGAGGAGCAGGAGGAGAGGGAGGTAACTGCGCACGGGGGCAAGCTAGCCAGCAGTGGTTCGCTCGGCCTTCTAGAACGATTTGTCACCGCTCCTCAACCACCTCCAGCAAGCCGCACTCGAAGAGCGTGCTGGGCGCTACCATGGGCTCATCGAGGGGCGGGGCGTTGCCGTAGCGCTCCTGCATGGTGCGCTGCACGAGCGCACTGCCCAGGTCGTATTCCTTGAGCGGCTTGGGCTCGCAGAGGCGGATGCCGAGGCCTTCGGCATAGAGCTTCCATACCAGCTCGGAGCAGTAGACCTGTTCGTCGTTCCAGAGGAATTTCCAGTCGTAGGCCTTGCCCATGTACGGTCTGGCCGCCGCGCGCAGCCTAGCTACGGCTTCCTCGCTGAGGGGCTCGCCGCGCAGGCGCTTGGCCACGTAATGCCCGGCACCTTGCTCGATCCATTCTTTCAATGGTGTGCGCTTCACCGGACCCACGGCTTCGAGCACCATCCACGCGCCTCCTTCCTGGAAGGCCATGCCCACATGGGTCCAGGGACTACGGGTAGCCAGGCGCAATGCTTCGCCCTGCGCCCCGCCGATGTGCTGGAAGAGCAGGTCGCCCTCATGGATCAGCGTGGCGGGCGCGCTCTTCTTGGAATGCAGCGCGGGCACGGCAACTGCGGCACCGAGAGCAAGAAGAGCGAAGGGGGCGAATAGGAGAAAGGCAGGTCGAATGCGCATGGGGTACCGATAAGCTTCTGCTCTAATGCACGAAGCTCATACGGTAACGGGACGAATTCCCCCGGTCGTCTGTTACAACCAGCACGAATTCCTTGCTGCCCGGCGCCTGGGTATGGGCATCGAAGCGGTGGGTGAGGCGCTTGGTCTTGGGGTCGTACTCCATCATGATCCACTCGCCGTTCAGCGTGGCGTTCCACTTGTCGATGCCGCTGAGGTTGTCGGCGATCTCCACGGTGAAGGTCTTGCGGCCCTTCATGTCGGCGCGCAGGTCCACGTTCTTGATCACGGGTGGGATGGTATCGAGCATGGCGGTGTAGCTCCCGAATGTCTTCACGCTGGCGGTGATCCAGCCGTCGGCGTAGCGGCCTCCCACGGCGCCCGATACTTCGCCCTTCTCGGTGAGGCGCACCACCACGGCTTTGCCCGGGTTCGTCGTGTTCAGGGCCAGGCTGATCTCGGCGGGGCTATGCAGCGGGATCATCGGGTCGCCTATCCGGTGAATGGGGGTGAGGGCGCGGCCGATGGCGGGCGAACGGCTATAGGCCACATAGGCATCGTCGTACAGCGCGTTGGCGGGCAGGTTGAAGCGCAGGCCTTCCTCCTTGACCGAACCGGCGGCATCGTAACGGAAGAGGCTGCCCTCAGGGCGCGAGCCCGGCCAGTCCTTCGCCTCGTTGGCACTAGCCCCACGGAGCTGGAAGGAGAGCGTGCTGGTGTTGCCATGCTTGTCGGTGACCACGAAGCGCACGTTGCGGGTCTGCCCGGGGGCGAGCGCGATGCGGCCCTGTGGCTCCTCCATGCCATAGATGCGCAGCTTGTTGTTGGGGAGGCGGTAGCAGCGGTGGTACTCGTGCTTGTTGCCCTTGAACTCGCCGTAGTCCATGTGAGCGTTGCAATAGCGGTTCAGGCTGAAATCGATCTGCTCGAAGCGGCTGCTGAACACCGGCGCGCTATCCACGAAAAGCTCGATGCTGCGCACGCCGCATTTCGCTCCGTTGGCATCGTAGCGGTCGATGGTATGAAGCGCCAGGCCCACGGTGCCGAAGGCCGCGGGTGCTTCCTTCAACGCATAGCGACCGGGCACGCCACTGGCGGCGTAGCCCACGGTGCCGGCCGGGTAGGGCTTCAGGCGCGTGCTATCGGTAAGGGCGTAAAGGCGCACCCCCAGGATCTCGGGCGCCTTGTGGTCGGCCAGGACGATGCCCAGTGATTCCGGGTCGAGTGCTACTTGGTCGCTGGTGCGGCGCAGCTCAAAATGCAGGTGCGGTCCGCCGCTACCACCGGTGTTGCCGCTGAGGGCGAAGACCTCGCCCTGCTTCACGGGCAACGCGCCCTTCTCGGGGTTCCAGTCGATCTCGAAGGCTTGGAGCTGGTATTGCTTGGCCAGCACCGCCTCGCCAATGGGCCCATCGATGGACTGCAGGTGGCCATAGACGGAGGTGCGACCATCCGGGTGATCGATGTACACCGCCTTGCCGTAACCCCAAGGGCTCACCTTCACCCGGCTCACCCAGCCGTCCGCCACGGCGCGCACGGGCAGGCCTTCGCGGCCCTGGGTGCGCAGGTCGAGTCCGGAGTGGAAATGGTCGGACCGCGGTTCCATGAAGTTGCCGGCCAGCTCCAAGGGGATGTCGAGGGGCGCGATGTAGGCGGGAGAAGGATTGGTCTGAGCGGTTGAATCGGCTGTCATCAATCCGCAGATAATCAGCGGAATGATCAGTCGGTCTAAGATTGACCGGTGAACCTGGACGCGGGTCTTCCTCGTGTGCTTCATGATCGCTCGGCCGCAAGTCTACCCTGAGAAGGAGCCTGCTTGCTGATCCTCAGGTGCTTGGCCGCTAACACGGTGAGGTTCAAACAATATGCCTTCTGCTAGAAGGGGGGCGGTTATCTTTGGCTCGGACCGTTGAAACGTTCAATCCGTATCCGATCATGCAAACGATCATCGACCGGTTGGAGCACCTGAAAGGCCGCTTGGATTCCTTGCTGAAGGAGCACAAGGCCATGAAGGAGCGCGTGTCGAGCCTGGAGCATGGCGTCCGCGAGCATCAACGCACCGAGGAGGTGCTTCAAGCGCGCGTGACCGAGTTGGAGAAGGAGAACGAAGGTCTCCGGAAAACACATGCCGCCCATGAAGCGGCCGTGCCGGGAGCGAAGGAACGGATCGACGAACTCGTTCAAGAGATCGATCGTTGCCTGGAGCTGATCCAGGATTAACGACGCCATGAACATGGAGGAACGTTCCATCAGGGTCGAGGTAGCCGGACGGGCCTATCCGCTGATGATCCATCAGGCGGAGGAAGCGAACGTGCGGCGTGCCGTGGACGAGATTAATGAGAGCATCGACCGCTTGAAGGCCGGCTACCCGCTGACCGACAAGCAGGACCTGTTGGCCATGGCCGCCTTGGAGGTGGCCGTGCGCGCACTCAACAGCAACACTCCGAAGCACGAGGCACAGGTGGCCGCGCTGGTGGAGGAGATCGAGAAGATGCTCGGCGATCTGAAGTCCTGATCCGCGCTTCCGGGGCCGGAGCCCCCACCAACGGTCCACGAAAAACAACAGTGGACCCATGGACATAGACATGATGAGCATCCTGATCGGCGCATTGGCCGGTCTGGTGCTGGGCGGCGCGGTCGTATTCGTCGCCATGAACAGCCTCCTGAAGAAGCGCCGCGCAGGCATGCTGAAGGAGGCGGAAGCGGAGGGCGAGGCCCTGAAGAAGGAGAAGATCCTGCAGGCCAAGGAGAAGTTCCTCCAGTTGAAGGAACAGCACGAGAAAGAGGTGCGAGAGCGGGAACGCAACGTGGCCGGGCTGCAGGAGAAAGCCAAGCAGCGCGAGCAACAGCTGAGCCGCCAGCAGCAGGAACTCGCGAACAAAGAGAAGAACGTGGAGCGCCTCAAGGGTGAACTGGAGCAGAAGCTGGCCGGGGTGGAGCGCCGCCGCGAGGAGAGCGAGAAGATGCACGCCAAGCAGGTGAGCCTGTTGGAGAACATCAGCGGGTTGAATGCCGAGGAGGCTAAGAAGCAGCTGGTGGACAGCCTGAAGGACGAGGCGCGCACCGCTGCCATGGCGCACATCAAAGAGGCGCAGGAGGAGGCGAAGCTCAATGCCAACAAGGAGGCGAAGCGGATCGTGATCCAGACCATCCAGCGGGTGGCCACCGAGCACGCCATCGAGAACAGCGTGAGCGTGTTCCACATCGAGAACGACGATGTGAAAGGCCGTGTGATCGGCCGCGAGGGCCGCAACATCCGCACCCTGGAGGAGATGACCGGCGTGGAGATCATCGTCGATGACACCCCGGGCGCCATCATCCTGAGCTGCTTCGATGCCGTGCGCCGCGAAGTGGCTCGCCTGGCCCTGCACCAGCTGGTGAAGGACGGCCGCATCCACCCGGCCCGCATCGAGGAGATCGTAGCCAAGACGAAGAAGCACCTGGAGGAAGAGATCATGGAGGTGGGCAAGCGCACCTGCATCGACCTGGGCATCCATGGCCTGCACAACGAGCTCATCCGCATGGTGGGCCGCATGAAGTACCGCAGCTCGTACGGGCAGAACCTGCTGCAGCACAGCCGCGAGGTGGCAAACCTCAGCGCCATCATGGCCGCTGAGCTGGGTTTGAACCCCAAGGCCGCCAAGCGCGCGGGCCTGCTGCACGACATCGGCAAGGTGCCCGATGAGGAGCCCGAGCTGCCGCACGCGCTGCTGGGCATGAAGCTGGCCGAGAAGTTCGGCGAGAAGCCTGATGTGTGCAACGCCATCGGCGCGCACCACGACGAGATCGAGATGACCACGCTGCTCTCGCCGATCGTGCAGGCCTGCGACGCCATCAGCGGCGCTCGCCCAGGCGCCCGTCGAGAAGCGGTGGAGGCTTACATCCAGCGCCTGAAGGATCTGGAGAGCCTCGCCATGAGCTACAACGGCGTCACCAAGGCCTTCGCCATCCAGGCGGGTCGCGAGCTGCGCGTGATGGTGGAGAGCGAGCGCATCACCGACCAGCAGAGCGATGAGCTCAGCATGAGCATCGCGGACCGCATCATGAACGAGATGACCTACCCGGGCCAGGTGAAGATCACCGTGATCCGCGAGAAGCGCTCGGTGGCGGTGGCCAAGTGATCGCCCCACCGGCATGGCGCATCCCGAACCTTCGCTCCTCCTGGTCACCGGTGGCGCCGGTTTCATAGGCAGCCACGTGTGCGATGCCTTGGTTCAGGCGGGGCGCTCCGTGCGCTGCTTCGACAACCTGGCGACGGGAAAGCGCGAGAACATCGCTCACCTCGCAGAGCGAAAGGGCTTCGCATTCATCGAGGGCGATATCCGTGAGGCAGAGGATGTGAAGCGTGCCATGCATGGCGTGGATGCGGTGGTGCATCTGGCGGCCCTGGGATCAGTGCCGCGCTCCATCGCCGATCCCATCACCTCGCATCAAGTGAACCTCGATGGTTTCCTGAACGTGCTCCATCAGGCTCAGCAGGAAGGCATCCGCCGCTTCGTCTTCGCATCGAGCTCCAGCGTTTACGGCGACTCCAAGGAGCTGCCCAAACGCGAGGAGCGGATCGGCGCGGCGCTATCGCCTTACGCCGTCACCAAGCAGGGCAATGAGATGTACGCGCGCATCTTCCATGTGCTTCACGGCATGGAGACCATCGGCCTGCGCTTCTTCAATGTGTTCGGCGAGCGGCAGGACCCCGAAGGCCCATATGCCGCGGCCATCCCCCGATTCATCAAGGCCTTCCGCCAGCATCAGTCGCCCGTGATCTTCGGCGATGGGCTGCAATCCCGCGACTTCACATACGTAGGCAATGCGGTGCAGGCGGTGCTGATGGCCCTGGCCGCCTCGAACTACCGCGCCTTCGGCGAGGTGTTCAACGTGGCGTACGGCGCGCGTACCACCCTGGTGGAACTGGTGAACGAGCTGAAGGCGGTGATGGCTGAATCGGACCCGGAGGTGGCGGACGTTGCCATAGCGCATGCCCCGGAGCGCGTAGGCGACATCCGCGACTCCCTGGCCGATGTGAGTAAGGCCAAGGAGCAGCTCGGCTATTTCCCGGAAGTGAGCCTCTCGGAGGGCCTGCGCAGGGCCGTGCCCTGGTACATGGCTCACTGGAGCTGAGCGGTGGGGCGTCGCAGCCCCGCATCCCGTTAATTCGCGCTACCGCCCGTGGAACTCACGCAAGACCAGTGGATCGTCGGGGGCACCGTAGCGGTGGCGCTCGTGCTCTTCATCAGCGAGAAGCTGAGCATCGATATCGTGGCCCTCATGATCGCGGCCACGCTCGTGGTCACCGGCGTGGTGAGCCCTTCTGAGGGGGTCGCGGGCTTCAGCGACCCGGCCACGCTCACGGTCGCCTTCATGTTCGTGCTGAGCGCGGCGCTGCTGAAGACCGGCGCGCTGGGCACCATCGGGCCACGGCTCAGCGAGCGCTTCCGCCGCAATGAGGGCATCGGCCTCATGCTCTTCATGGCACTGGTGGGGTCGGTGAGCGCCTTCGTGAACAACACGCCCATCGTCGCGGTCTTCATCCCCATCGCGGTGCAGATGGCGCGCTCGGCAAACATGCACCCCGGCCAGCTGCTCATCCCCTTGAGCTTCGGCACCATCTTCGGCGGCACGGTCACGCTGATCGGCACCAGCACCAACATCGTGGTGAGCGGCCTCAGTGCCAAGCTGGGCGCGGGCGAGATCGGCATGTTCCAGCTCGCGCCCATGGGCCTGGTGCTGCTGGTGGCCGGCATCCTGTACATGGTGTTCATCGGCCGGCACCTGCTGCCCGGTGGCAAGGCGCAGCAGGATCTGAAGGAGAAGTTCGGCATGGGCGGCTACCTCACCGAGGTGGAACTGCTGCCCGGTGCGCGCTTCGTAGGAAAGCGGATCATGGACAGCGCGCTGGTGCGTGAGCTGGAGATGGACATCATCGAGATCGTGCGCGATGGCCAGCGCTTCACGCTGCCGCCCGGCGATATGGTGCTCGAGGAAGGCGACTTGCTGAAGGTGCGCTGCGATGTGGAACGGATCCGCGCGTTGAAGGACCGGGCCAACATCAGCGTGAAGCCGACGGTGCACCTGGCCGGCGACGACCTGCGCACCCGCGGCACCACCCTGGTGGAACTGGTGATCACCGCGAGCAGCCCGCTCGATGGACAGACCTTGGGCGATGCCGACTTCATACGCACCTACCGGGCCGTTCCCCTGGCGGTGCGCCACCGGGAGGATGTGGTGCGCGAGCGCCTGCACGATACCGTGCTGCGCAGCGGCGATGTGGTGCTGGCCGAGGTGAAGACGCACTACGTGAAGAACCTGAAGGAGCTGGAGCGCGAGACCGATGCGCCCTTCGCGATCCTCGCGGAGCAAGAGGGCATGGCTGAATTCGACAAGCGCCGCTTCGCCTTGGTGTCGGCCGTGATCCTGGGCGTGGTGCTCGTGAGCAGCATGACCGCCGTGCCGGTGATGGTGGCAGCGCTGGTGGGCGTGATCCTCATCGTGCTCAGCGGCAGCCTCAGCATGAAAGAGTTCTATGAAGCCATCGAGTGGAAGGTGATCTTCCTGATGGCGGGCGCATTCAGCCTCGGCGCGGCCATGCGCAACAGCAGCCTCGACCTACGGATCGCCACGGGCCTCGTGGACGTGCTCGGCGGTTGGGGGCCGGTGGCGGTGATCAGCGGCCTCTACATGGTCACTTCGATTCTTACGGAGCTCATGAGCAACACGGCCTGCGCGGCGCTGGTCACGCCCGTGGCGATCGGCATGGCGGATCGGTTGGAGGTGAGCCCCACGCCCTTCCTCATGACGGTCTGCTTCGCGGCGAGCGCCTGCTTCATGACGCCCATCGGCTACCAGACCAACGCCATGGTGTACACCGCCGGCCAGTACCGCTATGTCGATTTCATCAAGGTGGGCCTGCCGCTGCACCTGCTCTTCTGGGCTCTGGCCACGTGGCTGATCCCGGTGCTCTATCCGTTCTGATCGGGCAGCCAGCGCAGCAGGCGGCCATCATCCCCTGCGCTGAAGAGCTCTTGGCCGAGCGTACAGGCCGCATTCACGCTCCGGGCATGACCGCCTCGCGTGGCATCCAAGCGCTCCAAGGCGCTCAGGTCCGAGGAGGCCCAGCGTTTCAAGGTCTTGTCCCGTGATGCGCTCACGATGGTGCGGCCCTCCTCCGCAACGCACAAGGCATAGACCGTGGAACGATGCGCGGCGAGGCTGAGCAGTTCGCGGTTGCTGGCATGCAGGTCCCACACGCGCACATGTCCGTCCTTGCCGCCGCTCACCAAGGCCGGTTTCGCCGGGTGGAAGAGCAGGGCGGTGGTGCCTCCATCGTGCCCGGGCCAACTGGCGTGTTCGTTGTAGCGCTCGGTATCGAGCAGGCGGATGCGCCCATCGGCTCCAGCCACAGCGATCATTTTCCCATCTGCCGATACCTGCACCGCGCGGAGCTTGCCTTCCAGCAAAGGGATCCTTCGCTCCGCACGCAAGCCGCCGGTGTGATCCACACGCCACGCGGCCAGGCAGCCATCGGCACCGGCACTGACCAGGGCACCATCGGGGAGGGCCGCAATGGCATGCACGCCGGCAGCATGAGCGAACATGGCTGCACGTTGGCTCCGTACTTGCCGATCGAGCACGATGAGCTCGCCGGCCTGGGTGCCGAGGGCTACGCCGTCCTCGTCGAGCGCGGCCAGCGCGAAGACCGCCGCAGGTGCGCGCGCGACCATGCGTATGCGGTCCGGCTCATCCGGCGTCCACGCGAGCACGGAACCATCGCCACAGCCGCCGAACACTGTGCCACCTTTCGTTGCGAGCGAATAGAGCGGTGCCGGTGCCCTGTGGATCTCCGTGGCGCGCAACATCTCAGCCTTGGGTAAGCCTTCGCCAGAGCGCTACACGCTTCTCCAGCGTGCGGTCGCGGTTGAAATGGAACGACCCTTCTTCGGCCACCTGCGGCTTGCCCTCGGTTTCGCCACGCAGCCATGAGCGCACCACGGCGGGAGCGTGTTCGATGGCGGCGAGCATGTTCAGCGCACGCAGCCGGAAGGGATCCACGGGCCATTCGCACGCGGTGCGGTGCTGGTGCACGATGTCGCCGGTGTCGATGCCTTCGGTCACCAGGTGGAAGCTCACCCCGACATGCTGCCGGTCATCGTTCAGGCATTGCCAGAATTCCGAGAACGTGCCGCGATACCAGGGCAGGATGGAGGAGTGGATGTTGATGGTGCCCAAATTCGGGATGCGCAGAAGCGGGGCGCGCAGGATGGTGGTGCCGAGCACGAGCATCAGGTCAGGTCGAAGGGCCCGCACACGCGCGAGCACCTCCGCTGAATTCACCGAGGCGGTCTGGAGCACCTCCCCGGTGAACGCCTTCGCTCCGAGCCCTCGTTGCCTGACCGCCTGCGCGAAAAACGAATGGGCTTCGAGGTGCATTTCGTGCTCCCATTCCAGGGCAAGCCTGGTCTCCGATGGCAGGCGCGCAAGGGCCACGCGGTTCACCAGGGCATCGCCGAACAGCGCGCGTGCGATGCGGGAGTGGAGCCCGTACCGCGGTGCGAAGCGGTATTGCTCCTTCACCACCAAGGCGGGCAACAACCCTTCATCGGTCAAGCGCCTGGCGAGCTGATCCCCTTCCGGACCGGTGTTCGTGAGCAGCACGATCACGGGTCCGCTCATCCTTCCAGGGTGATGGTGATCCCTTCCGACCCGTGGTCCAACGCGGAGAAGGGGACATCCGCATCTCCGCAGAGCACGCGCAACCGCTGCAATCGCAAGCCGCGTACGGTGAACCGATGCCCGCGCAGATCCTCGGGCTTCAGTTCCTGGAAGGTGATCCCATCGGGTCTCAAGGTGAAGGTGTTCGCGCCAAGATCCACTTCGGCATGATCGCGCAGCACCAGGTAGTCGAGCATTCGGGAGACGGATGACAGTTCGAGCGCGCCTTGCTTCCATCGATCGCGCACGTAACGCAGGGCCTCCTTGGTGGCGGCCGGCACATGTGGCCCCCTGCCGGTGCGGCTTGCATGGCGCTTGCCGAGGTGGGTGTAGGCGATGCAGGTGCCGCCGGTGGAGAGCAGCTCGTCCATGCGCGTGGGGGCCAGGGTGCGCGCCAGGCCATCGATGTCGGCATCATCCCAATGCCCGTAGCGCTGGAAAACGCGGAAGACCTGGCCATCGGGGAAACGGTGCGCATGGTGCGCCTCGTTGTGGTAGCGCGGCTGCTCATCGCCGAACCAGGTACGGAGCACTTCGGAGCCGCGCTTCATGGCGGCCAGGGTGGTGCGCTGTTCCCGCGCGAGGTGCAATTGCCAGCTGCTCACGGAGCGGTCTTGCCCCAGCACCGGCGTGATGGTGCCATCCCAGAGGTAACGCACGCCGGCCTGTCGCACCAAATCCAAGGTGTAGGCCTGATTGGGGTATGCATGGCCGGACCGGTCCACGATGCTGGGCAGCGCGCCATAGCGCGAGATGTGCAGCATGTTGCCTTGGAAGAAACCGTGATCGATCCACACGCGCGGGCTGAAGCCCAGCCGTTGCAGTGTGCGGAGGCCCTCTTCGGCATCGGGCCGATGGAAGCCGCGGGCGCCCGCCCACAGGTAATCGCCCCAGGTGTGCATGGTGTCATGCGCATGCAGGGTGAGGATCTCCGGGTGCCGATCAAGGTCCACTTGGTCGGGAATGACCTGATTGAATGAACGGATGAAGGCCGCATCGCTGAACGGCAGGCCCAACTCATCGTAGATCAACGCATGGATCTGCTCCCATTCCTCCCAGCGGGTGCAATCGGGGTCGTTGCTCAGGGCCAGCCAAGCCTTGGCCGGGAATGGATACGCGCGGATGCCGGGGTCTCGGTGCGACCTCGGGCGCAAGGTCTGCTCCACGGTGCTCATGCGCTGCGCCAATTTAGGAGGGCATCGTCAGCCTTGTCCATCACTTCCGCTGCGAAGGAAAGTAGCCGGAGCCGAACCTTGGATGAAAGATGTGTCAGGAAGGCGCCTTGCTTCCTGGGAACCGGCGTGGCTCGGCATTCAATTTCCGGAGTCGCATGGGGTCATTTCCACCGCCGCCGCTCCGTCCAGTGGAAGGTCCATTCCGGTGTCAGCAGCTCACCGGAGCTCTTCTCCTCGAACCAAAGGGAGCCTGTTTCCGACAGCGGGTTCCGCAGCACATGGATCTCCTGCGCCGGCATGAAGCCCTGCGCGATCATGAATCGCCGGTGCCCCGCTTGGTCGCGAGCAGCATCCACCACGATCACGGCATGTCCGGGTGAGCCCCCGTGAATGAACACATCGCCGATGCGGATGGCGCCCGAAGCCGGTTGCAGCTGCCGTTCCAGCGAGATCGTGCCGGCATACGCGAATACGGTCTCCAGATAGCGTTGAAGCTGCGCATGCGACCCATCGGGCACGGCAGCTTGCACCCACCGGCATTGGTTGCCCTTGACAACGATCCGATCGCCGCTGCGCCATCTGGACCATTCGGCCAGGAACCCGTTGGTGAAGGGGAAGGCGATCTCACTCTCCCTGCCGGCGCCGAACAGGAACTCGGCCCGCAGGCGGATGATGGCATCGGCGCATTGCTGGAGATCGCGGCGGCCTACACTCATGTGGATCACTCCGGCGTGGGCATCCTGGCGCCATTTGGGTTGTCCGTTATGAAGTAGGACCGGTGATCCCGGTGCCTTCAGTGGAAGTCGCCTCAGGTAGGCCTCGAAGCTGCTCCCATCCGCTGGCTCGCGCTGGAAGCCAGCCGGGGGCGCGAACCGTTGCTCCACGGTCTGATCCGGAGCCACCTGATCCGGCCGGTGGCCATGGAGCCATAGCGCCACGAGCAGAAGCGAATGCGGCAGCAGGTGCATGCCCAGAAGAATGCGCGTGGGCGCGGAGGTAACGGATCAGGCCTTGGCGCCCTCCTTCACCGGCGTGTAGCCGAAGAGGCGGTTCTCCTTGATCATGTTGTCCACGTAGGGCGGCACCATGCTCTCCCAACCAGCCTTGCCGGCGCGGATCATGTCCAGCACTTCCTTGCTGAAGATGTGCAGCACATTGGGGTCGAAGTTCTCGATGTCCACCAGCCGCTTATTGAACAGGAGATAATCGTACAGCGGGCGCATGCGCGGATGCACCGGCATGCTGGAGGTGGTCATGATCTCCTCGTTCAGCGAGGCGCGGCTCGGGTACACGTAGATCTTCAGGTCGCGGTGGAACAGGATCCCGAAGGCCTCGAGCACCCCGCCGTTGAGGTGCCGGTAGTACTTCTCATCGAAGACCTCGATCAGGTTGTTCACGCCCATGATCAGGCCCATGCGCGACTTGGTGTAGCGGCTGAAGTACTCCACCAGCTTGTAGTACTCCTGGTAGTTGCTGATCAGCACGGTCTGCCCGAGGGAGCAGAGGATGTCGGCCCGGTCGATGAAGTCCTTCTCATCCACATCGCCGGTGTCGCTCTTGAGGTTGTTGAGCGTGATCTCGAAGAGCACCTGCATGTTCTGCCGATCCACGCGCTGCTCGCGGATGAACATGTTGTACCCGTTCATGATCATGTCGATGTTCACCTTGGTCACGGGCCTGAAGCTGCCGCGGATGGTGAGGATGTTCTTCTTGTAGAGGGTCTCGCTGGCCTGCAGGTTCTGGCCATCGGGCCCGAAGAGCACCGCATCGGTGAAGCCGCGCTTGACCAGCTGCAGGCTGAGCAGGCGATTGTCCACGTGCTTGAACGCCGGGCCGTTCATCTGGATCATGTCGATCTCCACCACGTGCCGGCTCACGTTGTCGTAGAGCGAATCCATCACCTGGCTCGGCTTCTCCCATTCGGTGAGCGCGCTGTAGAGCAGGTTCACGCCCAGCACGCCGATGCACTCCTGCTGCAGGCTGATGTCCGGATCATGCAGGCGGAAGTGCAGGATGATGTCGCTGGTGGGCTGGTCCGGCGCGGTCTGGAAACGCACCCCCATCCAGCCGTGGCCGCTATGGGGCCGCTCGAAGGTGCTGGTGGTGACCGTGTTGGCGAACGTGAAGAAGCGCTGCGTGGGATGGTCCTGGCGGTCGAGGCGGTCGATGATCAGCCCGTACTCGTGCCGGAGCATGTTTTTCAAGCGGCTCTCGCACACGAAGCGGTTCCCCGGCTCCGGACCGTAGATCGCGTTGCTGAAATCCTTGTCGTAGGCGCTCATCGCCTTAGCGATGGTCTGCGAGGCGCCGCCCGCGCGGAAGAAATGGCGCACCGTTTCCTGTCCGGCGCCGATCTCGGCGAAGGTGCCGTACATGTCCGGGTTCAGATTGATGCGCCGCGCCTTCTGGGCGGGCGTCAAAGGCACATGCTTCGGATCCTGCGCTAACATGCTCGTGGTAGGGTACAAAGGTAGACCCCTCACCGGAGCCGTGCATGACCGCCGCTAGGAAAGGACCGTTGGCGCAGGCTAGAGCGCGGGGTCCGAGAACCCCATCTGCTTGTGGCTCCCGTCGCAGAATGGCTTGCGGCTCGATTGCCCGCAACGGCACAGGGCGAAGGGGCCGTTGCGCTCTTCGATGCGCCCATCGCTGTGCACGATCCGGCAGGCGGCCTTCACCAGCAGCGGTCCATGCGGGCTCACCTCGATGCGAAGTTCCTCGGCTTCCATGGCCCTGGGTGACTCGTCGGCGCGCTCCATGCGGTAACTCAGGGCGCCGCTAGGGCATTGGTCGATCTGCGCCTTGATCGCCTCGGTGTCCGCTCCCTCGGGTTTGATCCAGGGGCGCTCACCGGGCTGGAATACGCTATGCAGGCCGCGCCAGCACTTGGTGCTGTGGATGCAGAGCTCCTTCTTCCACACGATGGTGACCTCGCCGTTGCTGTACGTGTGCTCCTTGATCATGCCTTCAGGCCCCGTGTGAGATGGATGGGGCTCTCCAAGGTACGGTGCACCGGACAGGCGCCGGCAATCTGCAGCAGGCGCTCGGTCTGCTCCGGAGTCAGGTCCTTGCCGAAGGAGACCTCGAGGTGGATGCGGCTCTCCACATCACGGCCTTCCTGGGTACGGTCGAGCGTGGCTTCCACGTGGATGCCGCCGGTGTCCCAGCCCTTGCGGTCGGCGTACATGCGCAGGGTGATGGCGGTGCAGCTGGCCAAGGCGCCGAGCAGCAGCTCATGCGGACGCATGCCCGTATCGGTGCCGCCGTGGTCGGCTGGTTCATCGGCGATGGCAGTGATTCCACGTGTGGCGATCTCGGTTCGGTAGGGCTCGCCCATGAGGCTGGCCTTCACGTGGCGTTGGGAGCTGCTCATGCGGCGAAGATCGCGCGCGATGCGCCGCTGGCCGGAACCGATGTCACCGTGGCCGTCAGAGCTGACCTCGAGCCTTGATCTCCAGGTATCGGTTGATCACGTTCACCGTGAGGTCCTGCGGGCGGCAGAGGATGGCAGGGAGGCCGTGTCGCTCGAGCTCCCGCGCGATGAGCCGCTTCTCGTGCACCATCTTCTCGGTGATGGTGCGCACGTACACCTCCTCCGTGTTGGCTGGTCGTGTGGCCAGATCGGCCTGCAGCTCGGTGTTCAGGAAGAAGATGGGCACCACCAGATGCTGTCGCGCCATGCGTTGCAGGTAGGGGAGCTGGCGCTGCATGGCCTGCACGCTCTCGTAATTGGTGAAGAGCAGCAGCAGGCTTCGCTGATGGACCTCCCGCCTCACGGCGAGATAGAGCGCTTCGAAATCCGTCTCGCGGTGATCGGTGCCTTGGGCGTACAGGGCCTGCAGGATCAGCTGCATGTGGCCCCGCTGGCGGCTCGCGCGCACGGTATCGTGGGGCTTGCTGCTGAAGGTGATCAGCCCGGCGCGATCCTCCTTGCGCATGGCGATGCTGCTGATCACGAGCGAGGCGTTGATGGCGTAGTCCAGCAGGCTCAGTCCGTCGAAGGGCATCTTCATCACGCGGCCCGTGTCGATCAAGGAGAAGACCTGCTGCGCCTTCTCATCCTGGAACTGGTTCACCATGAGCCTGCCGCGGCGCGCGGTGGCCTTCCAGTTCACGGTGCGCCGATCATCGCCGGGCACGTAGTCCTTGATCCGCTCGAACTCGCTCTGGTGCGCCACCCGGCGTATGCGCTTCACGCCGGCCAAGGTGAGGCGGTTGCTGATCGCCAGCAGCTCGTACTTCCGCAGTTGCAGGTAGCTGGGGTACACGGCCACCGCCTTGTCGGCATCGAGCCGGAAGCGCCGCTCCACCAGCCCCAGCCGCGAACTGACCAGCGCGTTGATGGCGCCGTACCGGTACACGCCACGTTTCACGGGCCGCACGTGATAGCCGAACTCGCGCCTGGACCACGCGCCGATGGTGCCGGTGAACACGAAGTCGCGTTTCTGGAACTGCACGGGAAGCTCATCGAGCACCCGCACGCGCATCGGCATGCCATAGGCGCTCTCCAGAACGATGGTCACCGGGTTCGAATCGCCGTTGCTCCAGCGTTCCATGGTGCGGCGCTCCCCCTTCATGCCCGAGCGTGGACCGTAGAGCAGGTAAACTTCCGCGAGCATCGCGGCCACATAGGCGAGCAGCCCCAGCTGCACGAAGACGAAGAGCGGCGGCCAGGCCCACGATACCGCGAAGGCCAGCACCAGCGCCCAACCGATGCGGAAGGCGCGGCGCGTGACGAAGACGGTGCGGAGCAGGCGCATGCTCAGCGCGGCACTTCGATCTGCTTGATCAAGAGCTGCACGACCTGGTCCGGCGTGAGGCCTTCCATCTCGCGCTCCGGCGTGAGCTGCACACGGTGCCTGAGCACGTGCGGCGCGATGGCCTGCACATCCTCCGGTGTCACGAAATCGCGGCCCATGATGGCGGCGTTGGCGCGCGCACCGGTGAGGATCGCCAGCGAGGCACGGGGCGATGCGCCGAGCATCAACGAGCCGTCGTGACGGGTACGGTCAACGATCGCGGCGATGTAGCGGAGCAAGCGGTCCTCGCAGCGCACCTGGCGCACCAGCGCGCGCGAGCGCTCCAGTTCCTCGGGGCTCAGCACGGGCTGCACGTTCTCGGCGGAGAGCAGCTCCTTGCCCTGCTGCGCGCGGGTGAGGATCGCGATCTCGTCGTCGAGCGAAGGGTAGTCCACGTTCAGCTTGAAGAAGAAGCGATCGAGCTGCGCCTCGGGCAGGCGATAGGTGCCCTCCTGCTCGATGGGGTTCTGCGTGGCCACGATCATGAAAGGCGGAGCGAGCGGATAGGTGCGGCCATCCACGGTGACCTGCCGTTCCTCCATCGCCTCGAACAGCGCGCTCTGCGTCTTGGCCGGAGCGCGGTTGATCTCATCCACCAGCACGATGTTGCTGAAGATGGGGCCCGGCCTGAACTCGAAGGCGGTGGTGCGCGGGTCGAATACGCTGGTGCCGATCAGGTCGCTGGGCATGAGGTCCGGCGTGAACTGCACGCGCGAGAAGCCCGTGCGCACGCATCGCGCGAGGAGCTTCGCGGTCAGGGTCTTCGCCAGGCCCGGAGCGCCTTCGATCAGCACGTGGCCGTCGCTGAGCAGGGCGGTCAGCAGGAGGTCGATGGAGCCTTCCTGCCCGACGATCACCTTGCGCACCTCTTGCCGCATGCGTTCCACAGCCTGCTGCAGCTCGGTCAGCGGCACGGTAGGGGTGAAGCCCGCATCGTTCGCGGTCTCCATCGGCGATGGCGCCGGTTGGTCTTGGTCCTCGGAGTGGGTCATGGTATGAGCGTGCGTAGTTCGTGCAGGGCGTTGGTGAGGTCGGTGAGCTGCTGCTCGGTGATGCGTGGCGCGTTCTCGATCCGCTCAAGCATCCCGAGGCGCTGGCGCATCTCCTCCACCGCGCGACCGGTCTTCGTGGCCAGGTGATGGATCGTGGCCTCGTCGTAGGCGAAGGAGCGCAGATAGGTGCGCGCCCGCGCTTCCTCCTTGAAGTGGGCGATCATCTTGCGCGCAAGGTCGGCATGGTCGCCGCGTTGCCAGTAGAGGCGTCCGATGGTGTCGGCGAGCTCGCGGCTGGCGTTGCGCGGCGGCGCCACAATGGGGATGGCCCGCTGCTGGCGGCGTACATGCACCACCACGAAAAGCAGGAGCAGGGCCTGCGCGAGCAGCACGGCCCAGCGCAGGGCACGCTCCTTCAGCATGAATCGAAGGACAGAGGTGCTCTCGCGTCGACCCACTTTGTAGAATTCGTCCCACAGCACGGGCCGGAAGGGCAGCACGCTCAGCGCAGCGGCCGCGAATTCGGCGTTGCGGTCCTTCACCAGGTTGTAATTGCTCAGTGCGCGGGGAGCGGTGCAGAGCACGATGCGGCCTTTCCCGAACGCCATCTGGATGAGCACGGGTCGGGAGGCGCCATCGACGGCCAGCACGCGCGTGCGGCTGGTGTCGTAGGAAGTGAAATAGGCGCCGGGGAATCCGCGGGAGAAGCGGAACACACCCGGGAGCAGCCGTTGTTCGCCCACGAATCGGATGTCGGAGATGCTCTCATTGTCCCAGTGCGCCACGTCCGCATCGAGCTTCAGCGTATCGGCGAAGGAACCACCGAACCATTCCGCCGCGACCAGCGCATGGTCGCCCTGCTCCACCATGCGCAGCAGGTAGTCGGTGCCGAGGCCATCGAGGTTGAAATCCGAATTGATGAAGAGGTGATTGACGGGCTCATCGAGCACCGAGCCGTCCCACGCCCGATCCGCCCCGGTCACGGCCACCGGGTCGTGACCCACCCGCACCTCGGGGAAGAGGTCGGCGAGCCGCTCGAACACGAGCTTGCCCCCGTACGGCTTGATGTGATAACGCGAATAGGAGGGAGACCAGTCGGTGGGTCGCGGCGCGGTGGCCTCCAGCCAGGAGAAGCCCAGGATCAACGCCCCCAGCACGGCCAGCATCCATTTCTCGAATCGGCTCATCGTACCGTAGCCGTGTCGAATTCGATGAAGGGGCGGCGGATCGACTCGTACCGCTCGCGATCCACTTCGGCATGGCCGTACCAGACCCATTGGAACACCATGGCCGCATGGGCGAAGCGCGAACGCAGGCCGGCGTCCTTGATCTGCGCCATGTAATCGCGATCGGTCTGCTCAGGGCTCCAGATCAGCACGCCCCGGTCCACCAGCTTCCGCAGCACCAGCAAGTAATGCAGGCGTATCGCACGGCGCAAATCGCCAGCCTGCTCCGCTTCACCGATCAGCGCGGCCAGGTCCATCTCCCGGATATCCTCTTCATCAGCGGTCACCTGCCCGGTTGATCGCGACTCTCCATGGAAGACTTTCCGCAGCCCATGGCGACTCAGGACGGATACCACCACGACGAGCATCACGGACGCAAGTATGATCAGCAGGTTGTTCATCACGAAGCTGGATGCCCTGCTGCCCAGGATCTCTTCCATCCAGCGCGCCAGCCACGCTTTGAAGCGCTCCCATAACGACGGCTCGTGTCTCAGGTCGCGGTCGTAGTCCAGGTCCGGGTCAGCCTTGTACGCCGCGATCCGTTCCGCATCGAAGGCGCGCGTGACGATGGGTTCCTGGGGCCTTACCGCGAGGCTGTCCTGCGCCTGCAGGCCATGCGACAAGCAGGCCCCGAGCAGGAACAGCAGCAGCCAGCGCATGGGGATCAGACCTGGTCGAAGCCGGCGATCTTCTCGCGCAGGCCGTGCCCTTCGGTCTCCTCTACGCGGCTGAAGTATTTCATCGCCATGCACACCACGGTGATGGGGTAGGTGAGCATCTGCACGCACCATTGCACGCTTGTGGAGATGGCATTGAAGGTGGCCCACCAGGTGGGAAGGCCAGCGGACCCGCCGTCGAGGCTGTCCAATCCGGTATTGATCCCCACGATGATGCCCACGATGGTGAAGGGCAGCTGAAGGGCGCCATTGATGAACGCCACGATGAGCGAGATCACCAGCAGCAGCCCGAGCGTGGGCCAGAAATCGCCCTTCACCAGCTGGTTGGAGCGCCCGAGCGCACCACTGCCCCCGGTCCGTTCGATGGCATGCGCCACCAGTGCCAGGGAAAGCACGGTCCACACGTAGAAGAAGGGGAGGATGCACAGCAGCATGCCAATGATCATCAGCAGCGCCGAGAGAAACCCCGCGCCGAAGTATGGGCCGATCTGCGAGGCACCGCGGCGTGCCAGTTCACCGGTGGTTATGCCGTGATGTTCGTTCAGGTGGTAGGCCCGGATGTACTCGTGCACCATGCTCACCACGAAGAGCCAGCCAACGGCAAGGATGAGGATCCCCGGGATCATCAGGAACAATCCGGTGCTGATCCCGCCCAGCACATCGGAAGGGTCTCCGCCGGTGTATTGGAGATTCTGCAACGAGGCGATGGTTCCGCCAGCGAGGAAGCCTCCCAGCACGGTGGCGGGCAGCCCGATGGTGAGGATGGCGCGCGCCAACGGCTTCCACTCTTGCCGGAGGAAGAAGAAGGTGGCGCTGATGATCTGTCCGAAGTCACGCACCTGGCGCAACTGCACGGGCTCGGCGTTCTGCATGGTAGGGTAGGATGATGAAGTACCAGATCACCCAGGCGAGCGATCCGAGTATGATGGTGAGCGCGACCCACGGCCGGAGCGTGAGGGCATGGCGCGTGACGAAGCTCTCGAGGAATCCGGCGATGATGAAGACCGGCACCAGCCCCATCACCACTTTCAACCCGGTCTTGGCGCCACGGCGGAAGCTCTCGCCGCGCGTGTAGGTGCCCGGGAACAGCCAGCCATTGCCGATGCAGAAGCCCGCGCCACCCGCTATGATGATGGCGGATATCTCCAAGGTGCCGTGCACCCATATCGTCAGCAGGCTATCAGCGAGCACGCCGTGCTCATGGAAGAAGTACTGGAAGGAACCCACCATGATGCCGTTCCGCAGCAGCACGTACAGCGTGAAGAACCCCGCCGTTATGCCTGAAGCGAAGGCCGTGAGCGCCACCTTGATGTTGTTGACCGTGATGTACAGGAACATGAAGCCCTCGTCGTGGCTCCCATAGACCGCCATCGGGTCGCCGTTGCGGATGTTCTCGATGGTCATGTCCACGTATTCATCCGTGAGGATGAGCCGCACGAAGGTGTCGTCATGCGCGGCGCTCACCGCCCCGATCAGTGCGGCTGCCAGGAAGATGACCAGCGACAGCAGCAGATTAGGCCGCGCCACGGCGATGGCCAAGGGCACCTCCTCGGTCCAAAAGGTGATGAAGCGGCGGCGCGGGGTGCGCTTGTTCCGATAGATGTGCTGGTGCAGTCGTACCGCCAGGCCATTGAGGTAGCCGGTCACCGGGCTCTTGGCGTAGAAGGTGCGCGCGTAGCTCAGGTCGTCGTTGAGCTGGATGTAGAGCGAGCTGGCCTCATCGCCGCTCAGGGCGTGCATGCCCGAGAGCACCTGCTCCAGCCGCTGCCATCGGGCCTCGTTGCGTTTGATGAAGGCGGCTTCGCGCATGGTCGTCCGCCAAACATAGGATTTGGCCGGATCGGTGCTCGGCAATCCGATGCGCGAAGCGCTTCCGGGATCCGCGGCAAGCACCAACTTTACGCCCATGAGCACCGTGCAGATCGAGACCGCCCAGAATGTCGTGCTGCATCACGAGGTGGCCAGCGTCGGCGACCGCATGGTGGCATGGATCATCGATCGGCTCGTGCTGGTGGCCTGGTTCGTGGTCTGCTTCCTGCTCATGGCCGTCGTGAAGCCCAACGATGACCTCTTCATGGTGATCATGATCGTGTCCGTCGCGCTGCCATACATGTTCTATCACCTGGTGTGCGAGCTCCTGATGGACGGGAAAAGCATCGGCAAAGCGGTGCAGAAGGTGAAAGTGGCCCGGGTCGATGGCGGACAGCCGCGGCTGGGTCAGTACCTGCTGCGCTGGCTGCTGCGCCCCATCGATCAGTTCTACGGACTGGGGCTCGTGGTGGTGCTGATCAATGGCAAAGGGCAGCGCCTCGGCGACCTGGCCGCCGGAACCACCGTCATCACGCTGAAGCAGCGCGTGAGGCTGCAGGACACGATGCTCATATCGGTGAAGGAGGATCATCCCGTGCGCTTCCCGGAGGCCATCCGTCTCACCGATGCCCAGGCCACCATGATCAAGGAGGTGCTGGGCAATACGAAGGTGGCCAACCGGTGGGCGCTCATCGAGGAGATGGCGGACAAAGTGCGCAAGGCGATCGGCAACAACGGCGATGGCCTGAAGCCGATGGAGTTCCTGCGTGCCGTGCTGCAGGACTACGTTTACCTGACCGGCCAGCAGGGCGAGGGCACCGGCCACTACAAGGGCGAGCGGCCTACCAGCCCGCCACCAGCAGCCGACGCGCCCCGTTGAGGCCGCACTTCTGATAGGTGTTGTAGGCCTCGGCCGCACGCTCGCGGATCGCCTCGGAACTCTCGTGCGCCACCCAGCCGGCCAGCGCTGCCTTCAGCGTATAAGCCTCGGGTGCCATCAGGCCGGTGGTCCACAGCAGTGGTTCAGCCCCGGTGGCTTTCAGATGAGGGGCGAAGAAGCGCTTGCTCATGCACGCGAGGATGATGGTCTCACGACCGCCTTCCGCAGGGCCTGGGAACAGGTCCTCCAAGCTGAAGTCCATCAAGCCATCGTGGCCCACATAGCACAGCAGGTCGGCGGCTCCACCGGCATGAATGGTCATGCTGCCGCACGTGACGTCGCGAACGGCCTTGCCGCTGGCATAGCGCAATACGTCTTCCGTTGCTTCTCGGATGTTGCGCCCGTCATACGCCTCTGCGACGATGTACACCGCGCTGTCGCGATGCTTCCACACGGCACGGTCCAGGATGTGCGGTTCCGCTGCGGGATCGCAGTTCAACCGCTGCCATTCCGCGGCGCGGTCGAAGTGGGTCTTCACGCCGTAGCCTGCTCCCCAGTAAAGGTTGGTACGTGCGTTCTGCCCGTTGCCGATACCGGCGGGCACCTTCACGATGCCTTGGTACTGGTTGTCGCAGAGCGCCACGAGCACGTGCACGACGCGTTCGGCGCGCGAAGGAATCGACGCCAGCGCGAATAGCAGGGGAATCAGTCTCCTCGTGCCGCTTGAATGCGTGCCCCCGGGCCACGTAACGCGAAGGCCGCCTTGCGGGCGGCCTTCTTCGATGCGGCTGCGGTCAGCGCATATCGTTCTCCTCCACGCCGGGATACTTGCTCTTGTCCCACATGAAGAGGGTATCGGCCAGCGCCGGATTCGCGGTGAACTTCTTCACGGTGTAGGTCACCACATTGCCATCCTTGTACAGCACTTGCACGCTGCGGGGCTCGGTCTTGGCCTTGTCCACCGTAAGGATCACCGTGTGGAAGGGCTTCTTCGCAGCATCCAGGGGGAAGAGCTTCACCACTTGCACCGTGGCGCCGCTGGCATCCACCTTCTCTTCCACGAACTGGCTCTTGAAGCCTTTCTCGTATTGGGTGAAGATCCGGCTGGGGTCAAGCTCCTGGTCCATCTCGGCAGGGTCCGTGAGCGTCACCTCATTGGTCTCCTTGCTGTACGTGTAGATGGTGGTGCCGTCGTTGATGATGGTGTTCTTGTCCAAGGCCAGCCTGAAGCGCTTGCCCTTCACCTTCATATTGCCCTCCTGCTTGATGTCGAGCTTGTCCTTGGTGCTCTGCAAGCGGCTGGTGAAGTCGGCCTCGAAGCTGGTCCAGGTCTTGGCCTGGGCCATGAGCTTATCGACGATGGCCTTCGATTTCGGGTCGTCCTGGGCGTGCGTGAAGGAGCCGAGCAGGAGCGCGGCGCCGAGGATCAGAGCGTGCTTCATCATGGTTCAAAGGTATCCGGCCCGGCAGCAACCAAAGGCCATGCCATGCCTCAGCGTCCCTTCTGCCAGTTCGGGTGCTTGCGCATCACCTCCTTCACCTTCTTGCCTTTGAGCATGGTGCCCGTGCACTTCGGCGAGCCGCAGCGGCAGGCCCAGGTGCGCAGGAGCTTGGGGGTGTACTTCACCTCGAAGTCGAAGCCGTAGTCGTAGATGATCTCCTCCCCGGGCTTGATGGAGCGCAGGGCCTCGATCCAAACGCGGTCCTTCTTGGGGTCCGGTTTCTTCTTGCGCTCGCTGTGCACGTAGGCCACGGCGTTGGGCTCGCAGCCTGTATTGATCCATTTGGCCACGTGGTTGCCGCGGTTCGCGTCGATCACCCAGTCCTCGTTCAAGGTGAACAGGAAGGTGTGCCCCGACTCGATGTCGCCGCTGTATTCCTCATCGGCCTGCTCATGGCTGATCAAGGGGCCGGTGTATTCGATGATGCGTTGTCCTTTGCGGAAGGGCACCAGCGCGAACACGCCGTTGCCGTGGATCTTCGATCGCCGACGAGCCACCTTCAGGGGCTGCTTGGCTTGCTTGGTCTTTACCATGGGTCCTTTTGCGGGGCGCAAAGAAAGGGAAGCAGGTGGAAGGTTGGACCGCGGCGAGCCGAAGCTTGCGCACAAGCAGCGGTGGGCTTCGCCTAAGCGCTCAGAAATACAGACCGACGAGGGCGATCGCCGTGAGCACGCACACCAGGTCGGCGAGGAGCATGATGCCCAGGGTATAGCGGCTGTCCTTCACGCCCACGCTGCCGAAGTAGAGGGCCACCACATAGAAGGTGGTCTCCGCCGCGCCTTGGAAGAGGCAGACGAGCTGACCGGTGATGCTGTCCGGCCCGTAGGTCTTCATGGCATCGAGCAGGAAGCCGCGCGAGCCACCGGCGCTGAAAGGGCGCATGAGGGCCACCGGTATCGCATCGATCACCTCCTTGCTCACGCCGATGCCCGCCATGGCCCACGCGAGCCCATCCATCACCAGGCCCATGAGCCCGCTGTTGCGGAAGATGCTGAGCGCGGCGAGCATCGCCAGCATGTAGGGAAGCACGCGCAGGCCTGTGGTGAAGCCGTCCTTGGCCCCGTGCACGAAGCTGTCGAAGAGATTGGTGCCCTTCGCGCGGAAGTGCTTCTCCATGAGGAAGGCATAGCCGACGATGAGCAGGATGATCACCAGCAGCATGCCGTTGCTGAGGTTATCGGTGAAATGGAACTTGGCCGCTCCTGCGAGCGATCCGATGTACGCCATGAGCGCCGCGATCACCGCGGTGACCAGCAGCACGCCGCCCATCACCGGCAGGTTGAAGAGGTTGATGCGCTGCTTGGCCGCCACCAGGAAGAGCGCGGCCAGCGTGCCGGCGAAACTGGTGATGATGAGCGGCACCATCACGTCGGCGGGATTGGCGGCGCCCATCGCAGCGCGATAACCGATGATGCTCGTAGGCAGCAGCGTGAGCCCTGCGGCATGCAGGCACAGGAACATGATCTGGCCGTTGGTTGCGCGACCTTTCTCGGGGTTGTCCTCCTGCATGCTCTCCATGGCCTTGAGGCCGAAGGGCGTGGCGGCGCTGTCGAGACCGAGGAAGTTCGCGGCGAAATTGAGCGTCATGAAGCCGTAGGCGGGGTGGTCCTTGCGCAGGTCGGGGAACACGCGGTGGAAGACGGGCGAGAGGAACCGTGCGACTCCTTCCATGGCCTTCGAGTCGATGAGCAGGTTGAGCAGGCCGCAGAAAAAGGTGAGGTAACCGATCAGCGGAAGCCAGAGGTCCATGATGGTGTTGCGGCAGGTGGCGAAGAGGCCATCGGCGGGCTGGGTGCCGCGCGTGACCTTGATGATGCCCGTGCCGTTGAGTACGTAGCGGTCCGCGTCGACAGCCACGCCTTGATCGCCTGCGGCGCGCAGTTGTTGAAAGAGCGCTGTGCCCGAGAGCGCAGCGGTGTCCAGCTCGTTCACCACCAGCGCATCGCCCTGCTTGCCGTTCACCAGCATGCCCAAGCTGTATTGCCGGCCCATGCCCAGCATGGCCAGCACGTACACGATGGAGAGGATGAGGATGAAGGTCCAGAAGCGGCTCAGCGCCATGCCTGCAAAGAAGGGCAGGCCCATGGTGGCTGAGATTCCGGTTGCGCCAACGTGGTGAACAGCCCGCTGTGGACTAGGGCAGGTCCGCCAAGTCGCGGCCTTGGATCCAGGCGCGGGTCATCTCATCGCCCAGCAGGTGGCCGATGATGCGGTAGCGCGAATGCGCCAGGGGGTTGTTGCCTTCAAGTGGCTCGCTCATGACACCTGTCTCCGGTTGGTAGTAGCTGCTATGCACGAATCGCGATCGGCCGTCGCGCACCACGATGAAGCCGACGTGGTTGTCCAGCCCCACTTTGTACAGGCCATCGCCTTCTGCTCGCAGGTAGGCTTCCACCTCGCCCACCGGCCTGTCACGGAACCGCTTGATGCGGTCGCTCAGCTTCACGGTGATCGCTTCGGCCCCCTGTTGCGACCACTTGATGCGCGGGAGTCGGAATCCGGCATCAAGCAGCACCGTGTTCACGAAGTAGCCGCAGGCGATCTTCCCTCGCCCCGGCGTGCGCGTGATTCCGTTGAAGTCCCATGGCGTGCCGTACCAGGCAGGCAGCAGGTCCAAGGCGATGCGGTCGAAGAGATAGTTCCTCGCGCTGTCCAAGAGTGCCGCTTGTCCGGCACTATCCGCGGCTTCGTGTGCGTGCTGGAAGCTGAGGCGCTTCGTCTCGATCGCCGAACGGGTCTGGGCATAGGTCGGTTGGGGCAGGAGCAGGGTGAGGAGCAGCGCGTGCATCAGGTGGTTTCAACCTCAATGCACGCGCCGTGTGCTCGTAACCGATCAGAGTCGGAGCTCCTTCATGTCGCCTTTCTCATTGATCCAGATGTACTTCACGATCTCCTTCGCCTCTTTCTTCGCGAAGCCCTCGGGCAGCTGGCATTGCAAGGTGAGGTTGTAGGTGTATTGCACCGGCGGCTCGGTGATCTCGGCGTGCAGCACGATATCGAACCGGCCATAAGGCACCTTGTTGTAGAAGAAGCTGCTCGGCTTGCGCACATCGTTCACCACCTGCCCGCGGCGGCGGCTGTTGAGGCTGGTCTGCACACGGCTCTGGTAGGCGGCATAGCGGTCCAGCGGGAAATGCGCGCCGTTCTGCTCGGCGGCATTGCGGTGGCTCTCTTCCACCTTCAGCCCCAGCTTGGCGAAGTGGTCGAGCTTCTGCTGCATCAGCCGGTTGGCGAAGATCCGCAGCGTATCGTAGCAGGCGCTCTGCTTATCCACGAAGTAGTCCACCTTCACCAGGTCGTAGATCTCCTCTTTGGCGGCCGCCGTCACGAGCTTGTCCAGGATGCGCGCGTCGCGGAACTTGATGTGGATGTTCTTCTGGATCTCGAAGCCCGCGGGCACTTCCTGGTAGGTCTTGGAGAAGAGCTTCCGGGTGGCCTCGATCTCATACACGGGCACGAACGAGAGCATGTCGGTGAAGATGTCATTCTCCTTCACGCCGTGCTTCCTCACGCGGGCGAGCATGCCCTCAACGCGCTCGTTCATCAGGCTGTCGGCCTCTTCGGCGCTCTGCCCGAGCTGCACCACATGGAAGATCGCGAGGTAGCTGTCGGCGCGCATGTTCATCATGGCGTTCACCTCGAGCACGAGCATGTTGCCTTGGATGCTGGCCCGCACGGGCTGCTCAGCCTGCTGCAGCCACATGCGGCTGCTGGCCTCGTACATGAGGTTGCCCATGGCCTGCGGCCTTGCGGCGGTGCTTAGCAGAACTGAGAAGAGAAGGAGAGAGGCGTGAAGGATGCGTTGCATGGTGCGTGTTTGGAGCAGCGGTACACGCCGCTCCGCCATGCGTTCGATCAGGGCGCCATCATTCCAGGATCTGCTCCACGGTCGATTGGATGGTCACGCACAGCCGGTCCATCGGCAGGTCGTTGGCATCGGTGCCGAAGGGATCCTCGATGCTCTCCGCGATCAGCTCCAGGCTGGCGAGCACATAGAAGATGAACATGACCACCGGGATGGCCAGGTAGCCGAGCGAGAACACGAAGCCGAAGGGAAGCGTGAGCGAGTAGATCACGATGAACTTCTTGATGAAGCTGCTGTAGGAATAGGGGATGGGCGTGTTCTTGATGCGCTCGCAGGCGCCGCAGATCTCCAGGAATTGCACGAGTTCCTTGTCAAGCGTGAGGAGCTGCTCGCCGCTCACCTGCCCTTCGCGATGCAGCCGGTAGGTGCGCTCGGTCATCAGCGACATCACCTGTGCGGGCACATGCTTGCTGCGGTCGAAGTCAGGGATCTCCGGGTGCGGACGCTGATCGAGTTCCAGGCGTGTGCGCTCCAGTTGCAGGTGCTGCTGCAGTTCCACGGCGAAGAGCGGGATGAGCTTCGCATAGAAGGAACGCGAGGCGCCATCCTCCGGCAGATAGCCGTGCACCTTCACCGCCAGGTTGCGGCTGGTGTTCACGAGCTGGCCCCAGAGCTTGCGGCCCTCCCACCAGCGGTCGTAGGCGGTGTTGGTGCGGAACACGAGCAGCATGCTGATTGCGAAGCCCAGCAGGCTGTGCATCACGGGCAGGTTGCTGATGATGTGGTCATCGTCCAGCCGCAGGTGCTTGATCTCGATGTAGCCGATGGCGAAGGTGAAGAGCCCCACGGCGAGCAGCCAGGGCCATAACCGCCGGAACGTGTCGGCCCGATGCACCGCAAGCGCCTTCAGCCAATGGGAGGTGTCGTAGCTGATCATGCCTCACTCGTAATGCTTGCCCACCATGCGCTGGAACATGCGGCCGGGCAGGATCTTCTTCAGCAGCACGCTGATGCGCTGCACGCCTTGGGCCACCAGGTAGGCCGACTTCGGGTTCCTTGCTCCGATGACCTTCTCAACGACCTGGGCGAGCTCATCGGGGTCGCGGCTGTAATGCATGCTCCCGCCGAGCACCTGCATGGCGCGCTCGTAGCCCGGTTGGTTGGCCGGCGAGATCGCGTCCGGCCGAAGACGCGCATCGGCGATAGGCGTGTTGAACTCCCCGGGCTGCACGCTCACCACGGTGATGCCGAAGCGCTTCACCTCGGTGGCCAAGGCTTCACCGTAACGCTCCAAGGCCGCCTTGCTGGCGCTGTAGAAACCGCGGTAGGGCAGTCCGAAATGACCGGCGACGCTGGTGATGTTGATGATGAGCCCACGACCCTGTTCGCGCATGGCGGGAAGCACGGCCCGGCACAGGCGATGCGCGCCGAGCACGTTGGTGTCCAGCAACCGCCCTGCAAGCTCCGGTGTGATATCCTCCAAGGGGCCCTGTATGCCAAGGCCCGCGTTGTTCACCAGCACATCGATGCGCCCTTCGCGCTTCAGCAGTTCCGCCACGCCACGCGTCACGCTGGCATCATCGGTGATGTCCATGCGCAGCAAGGTGCAGCCGTTCTGCTGGGTGCCATCTTCCACCTTGCGGCCGGTGCCGTACACACGATGACCATGCTCCGCTAAGCGCTTGCACATGGCCTGGCCTAATCCGCTGCTCCCTCCGGTGATCAGGATCACCTTGCCTGTTCCCGCCATGGCGGCAAGGTATTCCGGCGATGCTGTTCGATAAGGGGAAAAGAAGAGGGGCAAGCGACCCGCATCGCACCGCTACAACCGCCTGCCCTTGCTTCCTTCCGGACCTGGGGGATTCAGCGGGAGCTGGTCGTACGGAACTTGCCCCGCGACAAAGGTAAATCGCGGAGGGGTTTTTCGCTCACTCCCGCACCACGCGGGCCGTGCCGCGGTGCCCCGGAGCCTCTGCCGTCACCAGCAGCATGCCGGGAGCGATGTCCTGCAGGTCGAGTTCCACCCGGTTCATTCCCGCCACGACCGCTAAGGTCCGCGTGAGGAGCACCCGGCCCAGAGCATCGCTCACCTGCACGTTCGCCGTGCCGGTGGCGTCGGATTCGACTCCTACGAACAGCGCGTCATCCGAAGGATTCGGGAAGGCTTGCACACGACTATCCCTGGGCGTGAAGAAGGCCGTCACGTGGCCATTCGCAGCGAACGAGCGCTTGAGGTGCACGCCGGTGGAGGATTCATCATCCTGTGAATACCCCCAATGGCTGAAGACATAGCCATCAGCTGGGAGCGCGGTCACATCGATGTCATTGCCGTTCCAATACCAGCCCGCGAAGGGCAGCTCGGGCCTGAGGGAGTTGAGCTGGATCGCTCCAGCGGCCGGTGGAAAGGCCTCGAACTCGAGCTTGGCGGCGTTGGGCCAGCCGAACCAGTCCATGGCATGCTGCCGCATGTATCCGTTCCGGTTCGCGATGAAGTGCGGGATCACACCGAAGGCCTGGTCCTGATAGATCTGGAACCAGCACCCCCAGCGATTGAAGTGCCGTTCGATCTCGCTGGCGAACACCGATGTGATCTTGTCCACCTCCTTCTGGAAGCGATCCTCGCGGAAGACCGTGTTCATCAGGTCGGCCATGCGGTTCATGAAGAGCCGCTTGAACTCATCGCGCCCCATGAGGCCGCGGAACAACTCGGTGTGGAAGAAGCCAGCGCGGTGCTCGAAGGTCCATTGGAACATGTCCAGATCCTCGGGGATCCAACCGTAGAGGACCATGGTGGCATCGAGGTCGTACATCACATACCGCCACTTGCCTTCACTCACAGAGGGCTTCCAATATTTCAAGTTGTTGCTCGGCCAATCCACGTTGCCGGCGATCATCTCCAGCGCGAAGTAGTCCATGAGGCTGTGGATGTCCAATAGGCTGTCCACATGCGCCCAGTTCGCCGCGTCGTTCAGGTCCTGCGTGCGGATGAACTGCTGCAGCAGCCAGCTGTGGATGGTATCGCCTTGCATGCTCCAGTTCTCCTCTTCCATCATCAACGCTTCGTCCAGCTCCGCGCCGTAGTTGTAGTGCAGGTGATCGTTGTCGATGCGCTCGCGGATCTCCACCAGTCCCCAGTAACGCCCATTGATGTAGCAGATGGCAGGACGGAAGGCCAGCTCATCGATATCGAGCCCGTTGTGCAAGGAGATCTGGTGGAAGAGCCCGTCGCGGAAGTTGCTCAGGCAGAAGTCGCCGCCTGAGTTGCGGAGGATGATGGTCTTGAACTCCTCCACGTTGGGCCGCTCCGGGAAGAAGGGGTAATGCATGGTCTCACCGCCTAGCCTGCCGCGCGCGGTCAGCCGCAGGGGGCGTTGCGGGTTGTTTCGTGAGCGCCGTCCGCCGTGCATCTTCACTTCCACCTGCTGAACGAGCCCGCGCGCGCCGTTCGGCTCGAAGAACTCCAGGTGAACGGGCAAGGCGCGTTCGCTCCAGAAGTTGGCCCCGTAATGCGGGTACTCCAGATCGGCATTCGGCCCGAGCATGTACAGGCCGTAGGTCTCATGGAACATGCTGTCGGGGTCCACGGCCAGGGACACGATCGGCAGCTGTCGGTGATCGCTTACGATGTAGGTGGCCGCGCTCGTGGCCGAGGGGAGAAATCCATCCTGGAATGCGCGGGCGAGTACGACCCTTGTGCTGTCGATGACCAGATCGCCTATGGCCGCTGGCGAGGTTTCATCCGGTTCACGGCCGTTGATGGTCCAATGCACGGTGGCTGGCCCGGCCAGGGCACTCACGGTGCTGCCAGCTGGGGTGTACCCCGGCGCCCTGCTGAAACTGGGTTCGGGTGCGTAGCCGAAGTAGGCCGGCGTGGTGTTCGCCGCGCCGGGTGTGGGCGTGCCGAAATAGCGCAAGGCTCCATTCGCGAGTCCGAAGCTGTGATCGCTCTGCAGGGCTGGCACGTGCACCTCGTGCACGGTCTGTAGATCAGATCCGTTGAGGTAGATGCGTTCGCCGTCGCTATCGATTCCGAAGGGGAAGCCACTGCTGCCGTCACCGGAAAGGAACACGATGTAGGCGCCAGGCGCGAGCACCTCGTCGGGCAGTTGCCACATGGCTGGCTCATCGTCATCGTCGCTCAGGTAGTACGAGCTGAGCATCACCGGCTCCGATCCGTCGTTCAGGAGTTCGATCCAGTCCGGGCTTTCGCCCTCCGGTGTTAACACGGATTGCCCATTGCTCGAGCACACCTCGTTGATGCGTACCTGGGCGCTGGCCGTCGATGCCATCATCGCGATCGCGAGCAGGAACAAGGTTCTCGCACGGTGAGACATCGGGGTGCCGCTGGCCTAAGACACGAAAGTAGCCGGGCAGGCTGCCTGGGGTTCGTGGTAGGAAGCGGTTTTCAATCGTCAGGACCGCGCTGATCGAGCAGTGGACCCTTGCTCGGCTTCAACGGGCAAAACCGCGATTTCGGCGAAACCGAAGACGCCTGCGGACTGGCTGGCACGAGTGCACCGGTGGGGCCCATCTAGCTTCGTGGGCGATTATTCCCCAGTATGCCCAAGAGCTCTCCCGCCAGCGTCCGAACCGATCCCGCACGACTTGCCGAGGTCGTGCGATCCGGCTTGTTGGGCACACCGGCCGAAGAGTGCTTCGACCGGGTCACGCGCCTGGCCATGCGCATCACGGGCGCGCCCATCGCGTTCTTCTCGGTGGTAGCGGCCGATCATGATTTCTACAAGAGCGCATTCGGGCTGAGCGAGCCCTTCGCCTCAAGCAGGCGCTTCACGCTCGATAGCCTTTGCCACCTGACGATCGCGCAGCATTGGCCACTGGTCATTCCCGATACGCGGACCATACCGGAACATGACCGGATCGTCGGCCTCAACGACATGGGAGTGCGTGCCTATCTCGGCATCCCGCTGCATCTGAACGGTCAGTGCATCGGCTCGCTCTGCATGGCGGATACCCAGCCACGACCTTGGGATCCGGAGCAGATCGACATATTGAGAGAGTTCGGGGAGAGCCTCATGCGCGAGGTGCGTGTGCGCTTGGAGCGGGAGCGCGCGGATGGCTTCATCGCTACCATCGCCAGCATTCAGGAGAAGGTGCTCAGCCGCCTGCGCGACCCTTTGACCGTAGTGCAGCTCAACGCCGACCTGTTGTCCGACATCGTCCGTGAGGAAGCTGGGCACGAGCACCTCCGCATGATCCATGGGGCCGTAGCTCGCGTGGAAGAGGGCATCCGCTCGGTGCTGGAAGTGGCGCGCAACCGTCACTGACAGGTCTTCGCGCGCGCAGCGGAGTCTGCGAAGTCAGGCGTTCGCCAGTTGCAGCAGGGTATCGGCGTGGCAGGGGCTGTCTTCGTTGCACCAGCAGGCCAGGTTGCATCCGCGTAATTCGCCCACCTGCTCCAGTACCATGCGCCGGTAAGCCATGCGCTCCGGTGTCTGCTCGGCCTTCGGAAGACCGCCGTGCATGAGCTTGTTGAAGAGCGCCACGCACACCTCCTGTGTGCCGTGCTCGCCAATCACGAAGGGATTGCCCCAGCGCGTCGAGCGGTCCACCTTCACGGTGTTGCTGGGCATGCGCCACCCTTTCTTGCGTTGAAGTCGAATGCGATGCGGCATGGTCTGAAGGTAGGACCTGCGACCATCGATGCGGTCACGGACCGCGTTCCGCGCAAGGGTCCGTAGCGATTGCCGGCTACGATCTCCTTCGGATCCCAACACACGGAGGGTTCCTTGCCTGCCGCCAGAAAGCAGCGCAGCTCGTGGCGGTGGACTTGGGGACGATGCAGCCGGTCGGTCGCGTGGGTTTCGCTCCCCGCCCTGGGGAATCGGCGCCCGTTCCGAACCATTGGCAAAGAGCATAATTGTTTGACAGCCAACTGAGAACGCGGCGAGCTCTGGATTGGACCCATTTCCGCTTGAGATCGGGAAACCATCGCCATGAGATCCATCATCAAGCACTATTTGGCCTGCACCGGAGTGGTGATCGGCCTCGTCCTCCCAGGATGCAACGCGAGCCGTAGCGCGAAAGGCGGCGCCATTGGCGCAGCGGCCGGTGCGGGGGCAGGCGCGGTGATCGGCAATCAGTTCCCCGGGAAGAACGGTACCGCGATCGGTGCCATCATCGGCGCGGCGGTAGGTGGTACCACGGGTGCGTTGATCGGCCGTCATATGGATAAGCAAGCCGAGGAGCTTCGCGCCGACCTGGAAGGAGCCACCGTGACCCGCGTAGGAGAGGGGATCAAGATCACCTTCGATAGCGGCCTGCTCTTCCCGGTGAACGAGAGCTCGCTGAATTCAACGGCAACAGCCAACATCAACGAGCTCGCAGCGACCTTGAACAAATACGAGGACACCGACATCCTGATTGAAGGCCATACCGATGCGGATGGCGCCGAGGACTACAACATGGGGCTCTCACAGCGTCGCGCGCAGAGCGTATCGGGCCAGCTCATCGCCATGGGCGTGAAGCCCGGCCGCATCAACACTGTCGGTTATGGTGAGACGCAGCCTGTGGCGGATAACGCAACGGCGGAAGGCAAGGCGCAGAATCGCCGCGTGGAGGTGGCCATCTACGCCAACAAGCGCATGCAGCGCGCTGCTGAGAAAGGCGAGCTGTAGGCGTTCTTCTTGCCCGGATCGATCCTGATCGATCCGAACCCGGTGTCGCGGGGCCCTCGGGCCTCGCGGCATCATTCGCGCCTAGGCCTGCGGGCCATCCTTCACGAAGTCCATCGCCTCTTGCAAGCGGCTGGCGTCGAAGTAGCGCTCCTCTCGCCCCCGGCTGGCACGCTCGAAGAAGAGGTTGTCGATCGGGACCAGGGCGCGCAGCACGTTGCTATGCGCCACGATCGCCAGGTGCCCCATCTCCTTGTAATGGCGCAGCGCGAAGAGTGCGTCCTCGAAGAAGGCCTTCACGCTGCTGCCGCCGATGCGCGCCTCGTCGAGCTTCACCAGCACGCTGATCGGTCTGCGGGTGCGTGCCTGCTTCTCCAGGAACCATTTCTGGCAGAGCTGCTCATCGGTCTCCGTGAACGCGTCGATCACCGTGATGGCAAGGACGTGGTCCATGGATGTATCCAGTTGTTCGATCATGTCATCAGGATTTGGTTGTGGTGGCTCAGGCCGCCGTGGTGTGCACATCCATCTGCGGGAACGGTATGCTGATGCCCTCGGCGTCGAAGCGCTTCTTCACTTGCTCCAGCATCGCGAAGTGGACCCCCCAGTAGTCACCGCTGTCGGTCCACACGCGCACCGTGAGGTTCACGGAGCTGTCGGCGAGCTCGCCCACCACGACCATCGGCGCAGGCTCGGCATGGATGCGGTCATCCGATGCGATCAGCTTCTCGATCACTCCACGCGCCTGATCGATGTCGTCGCCGTAGCCGATACCGAAGCTCAGGTCCACGCGGCGGCGCTGCTCGGTGCTGTAGTTCACCATGGCGCCGGTGCTCACCGGGGCATTGGGCAGCACCACGGTCTTGTTGTCTGGCGTCTTCAGTATGGTGTTGAAGATCTGGATGGCGTGCACCGTGCCGCTATGCCCCTGCGCCTCGATGAAGTCGCCTACCTTGAAGGGCTTGAACACGAGGATCATCACACCGCCGGCGAAGTTCTGCAGCGTGCCGCTCAAGGCCATGCCCACGGCCAACCCGGCGGCCCCCAGTACGGCGATGAAGGAGGTGGTCTGCACACCGACCATCTGCACCACGCTGATCACCAGCATCACCTTGAGCAGCGCCGTGGAGAGGCCGCGCAGGAAGGGAATGAGCGAGGGGTCCATCTCGCGCTTGCGCATGAGGCGCGCCATGGTGCGTCCGAGCGCGCCGATCAGCCACAGGCCGATGATCAGCACGGCGAGCGCGAGCAATGCCTTGGGTCCGTATTCGAGCAGGATCTCCTTCGCCTTGGCGGTAAGGGTGGTCATATCCGACATGTTCAGTCAGGGTTTGGGTGAAATGAACAAACCCGGAAGGCACGTGCCTTCCGGGATGCGGGCGGAGAGCAAGGTAAGGCCGCCAGCCGCGCGCTCGACCTGGCCGGCGCGCAGGACGTTGAGAAACCATCAGCCGATGGAACTCGCGGTGTATCGACCAGGCTTACTGATTCCCCTGACCAGGACCCTCGTTCCGAGCGATCTCATCATCCACCGCTTGGCGCATCGCGTTCACCTCCGGTGCATTCACCGGCAGCTGTTCCAGCAGGCGGCGCAGCTCGTGGCGGATCGATCGGTCCGTTTTGCCGTAATCCCAGATCGCATGCAAGGTGCTGGTGAAGAGCAGGGAGAACGGCCACTCGCGTCTCCGCACAAGCACGCGTCCATCCTTGTCGGTCAGCAGCAGCTCGGGGTCATGCTCCAGCCGGATCAGGAAGAGCCGGAAGAGTCGCCGAAGACAGAGCAGCGCGGTGCCAGGATCATTCATGCCGGGGCTGAGCGCCTTCATGGCCACTTCGGTGAGTTGCCTGAACCCGAAGGAATAGTGCCCGTCCACCGTGGCATTCCTGGTGAGTGGCACAAGTTCCAAAAGGGCGTCGAGTTCACGGCCAGCGAGCGGCCGGTTGGTCCGGAGGATCTCGGCCCCTCGAAGCACGAAGCTCCCGGGCAGTTCCGTGAGCTCGACCTCGACATCGTGCCGTGTGCAATAGCGGATGAGCGCGCGCAGGGGAGCGCCTTCGAAGAGACCGGAGCCCTGCGCGCGAACGGCAAAGGGCAAGGCTCCCGGAGCGGTGTAGGGCCGTGCGGGGTCTCCTAGTGCGCGCCTCATCGATTGCTCGGTGTCATCGTGTATGCGGTCGATGATCACTTCATACTTGACGGCACGCGTGATGAAGTGCAGGAAGTAGATGAAGAGGAAGATGTTGATGACCGTGAACGCGATGAGCGTATAGATGCTCAAGGCCGGGATCGAAGCGCCCTGGTCGAACTCGCGCACGGTGGTGAGCAGGAGCAGGGCATGCACGATGGTGCCGATATACGTGCCGAGCACCACCTGCTGGAATCGATCGCCGATCAGGTCATCGAGCGTGCGGTTGCTCAACTGCGACGCGGCCTGGTTCAGCACCACCATCACCATGGAGAAGCTGAAGACCGCCAGCGACAGGATGCCCGCCGCAACGGTGGAGACGATGGTGCGTGCCGCGCTGGCATCGCGAAGCCCCAACCAACGATGCCCTTCCTTCAGCCTCACGCCCCAGTCGCTGCGATCCAGCAGCAGGAGCAATACCGCACCCACCACGAAGAGGAGCACGATGACCATGGGCATGAAGGCGATGCTCGACCGCACCGTGCGCCACCGCGCGCGCAACCAGGTCCATATCGTGCTCCACATCGGTTTCACTTCAAGCAGGCGCACCCGCATCGCAACATACGGGACCGCGCACCGCGCCCTGCGCGTGGCCGCCGCACTCAGTCATCCAGTCCTTTCCCTTGGAGTATGCGTTCCACGTTCTTCTCGATGCGCGCCTCACGGGTCTTGCTCTGTTTCGCGCCGGAGAAGTGCAGCAGATAGCCGCGTTGCCGCCCGGGAGTCAATCCCTCAAAGGCCTTGCGCAGCGCGGGCTCCTTCTTCAACCGCGTGGCGAACTCGACGGGCATGTCGAACGCCTTGGTCTCCTTGAATGGAACCTGCGCGCCCCGCCGTTCCAGATCGATCGCCTCATCGATGTAGGCCTTCACCATCGGTGCTTGCCGCTTGATCTCCGTGCTGCTCGTGAAACGGAGCTGCCTCGCGCTCTGCACATGGGGTGTTTGCTGCACCAGCTTACGATTCGGATCCTTCAGCAGGGCGCCCTTGTGGAAGAGGAGCGCGCAGTACGCCTTGAAGCCGTGCATGAGGAAGACGTTCTTGCCATGCAGCGTGTAGCAGGGGTGGCCCCACTTCAGCTCCTCCTCAAGCCCGCTGGAAAGGGCAATGGCGCGCAGCAAGGCGAACTCGCTCTGCCAGGGCCCTTCCTTCTCAAAGAACCAGTTGACCTTGGGATTCGGTGTGCTTTTCATGCGCGGATTCAGAGTTTCTCGCCGGGCAGCTTGATGGCTTGTTTCAACCACTGCCGCAACTGCGTCTCATCCCATTCACCTTCATGGATATCGCAGTACCGCACGTTCTTCTGCTTGCTCGTGCCAGGCGGAAGCGGCTTCAGCGAGGCACCTCGGAAGAAGGTCACCTTCACGTACCGGTCGAAGAGGTGGTAACCCAGGATCCAGGTCTCGCCGTCGAGGCCGTAGAGGGGCGTGTTCCACTTCACCGCTTTCTTGATGCCCGGCACCGTATCGGTGATCAGGGTGTCCAGGCGCTCGCAGATCACGCCTTTCCAGCCCGGGGCGGCGGCGATGTAGGCTTGCACCGGGGCATCGCCAACACCTTTCGGTATCTGCGGATTCCCCCCGCTGAGCAGTCTGGGAGAGGCCGCCGCAGGGGTTGCCGCGCGCTTGTATGCAGTGCTCTTGGCCACCTGTCTGGAACGGCCATAAAACTAGCTCTTCGCGCTAGCAGCCTTGCAGCAGCCAATAGACCAACAGGAAGACCACGACTGTGCCGAGGCAGCCGCCGCCCCACTTGTATGCTGCGGCTCCGGCGAGGAGGGCACGTAACGGATTGTTCATGGATGAAAGGGTGAGGTGCTTAGGCGGCGGGTAACAGGACGTATTCCGAGCCGTTCATCTGATCGAGGTCGCTGGGCTTGCGCAGGTTGCCGCGCTTCAGCAGGTGCACGGTCCAACGCAGGCCATCCTCCACGCGGCGCAGCGGATCCACGAAGAGGGCATCGCAGACCAGATCGTCCAGCGCCTGCACATCGATGGCCTTCGGTACATGGACCTCGATGGTATCGATGTGGTCCTTCACGCGCACCGGGCCTAAGGCATTCAGGCGCTTGACGAATTCAAGGAGGTTGGTGGTGATCATGCTCGGCCGTAGGCATGTGTTGTACCAAGGGCTCCGAATCATCCGCACCCTGCGCTGAAGCCCTTGTCGGACAAGGCTTCCACGCAAGCAGCCGCGCGGATCAAGGCCATGCATGCCGGTCGGTTGCTGTGGAGGCCTTTCCCCAATCCCATCTTTGCCGCACACCCCATCCCATGGCGAAAGCAGAGCTCAAGACCAAGGTGAATGATGCGAGCGTCGATGATTTCATTCATGCTCAACCCGAGTCCGTGGCCTCTGATTGCCGCGCGATCATGGCGATGATGCGCAAGGCCACCGGGGAGGAGCCGCGCATGTGGGGAGCCAGCATCGTGGGCTACGGGCGCTACCGGTACAAGGGTGCCAGCGGTCGAGAGGGCGAGTGGATGCTCACCGGCTTCAGTCCGCGCAAGGCCGCGCTGTCGGTGTACATCCTTTCTGGACTCGACCAATTTGCCGAACTTCTGGCCAAGCTCGGCAAGCACAGCACGGGCAAGGGCTGTCTGTACATCAAGCGGCTCAGCGATGTGGATCCCAAGGTGCTGGAGCGCCTAATCGTGAGCGGGGTGAAGGCCATGGCGAAGCTGCGGGTGAAGTAGGAGGGTAGGAGCCGCTCCTGGTGCACGCGGGCCATGAAAGGGCGGTGAGGACCATTCGCCCATGTTTGCATCGGCGCCCCGGATTCAGGTACGCGGCATCAAGCACGAAAGGCCCCCACTGGAGGCCTTTCGCGCGATGTCGAATGATCACTCGGCCGGAGGCAGCTCCTTGCTATCGCCGCCTTCGCCCTTGGCGATCTTCTTCTTGCCCTTGGTGACCTTGATGGACACGTCGGTCTTCTCCTTGTTGAGCCCGATGGAGATCTTGTCCCCTTCCTCGATGCCTTGGTTGATGATCTCCTCAGCCATCGGATCCTCGATGAATTTCTGGATCGCGCGCTTGAGCGGACGGGCGCCGAACTTCTCATCGTAGCCTTTCTCGGCGAGGAAGTCCTTGGCCTCGTCGGTGAGCTTGAGGTCGTAGCCGAGCTCGGCGATGCGCTTGTAGAGGTGCCCCAGCTCGATGTCGATGATCTTGTGGATGTCCTCCCGCTTGAGCGAGTTGAACATCACGATGTCGTCGATGCGGTTGAGGAACTCTGGCGCGAAGGCCTTCTTCAGCGCCTTCTCGATGATGCCGCGGTTGCTATCCTCCTGGCCGGCGGCCTTGGCCGTGGTGCCGAAGCCCACGCCCTTGCCGTAATCGCTCAGGTCGCGCGCGCCGATGTTCGAGGTCATGATGATGATGGCGTTCTTGAAGTCGATGTGACGGCCGAGGCTGTCGGTCATCTTGCCATCGTCCAGCGCCTGCAGCAGTAGGTTGAAGACATCGGGATGCGCCTTCTCGATCTCATCGAGCAGGATGATGGAGTAGGGGCGACGGCGCACCTTCTCGGTGAGCTGGCCACCTTCCTCATACCCCACGTAGCCCGGCGGCGCACCGATGAGGCGGCTCACGGAGAATTTCTCCATGTACTCGCTCATGTCGATGCGGATCAGCGCCTCCTCCGTATCGAAGAGGTAGCGCGCCAGTTCCTTCGCCAGCTGGGTCTTGCCCACGCCGGTAGGCCCCAGGAAGATGAACGAGCCGATCGGGCGGTTCGGGTCCTTCAGGCCGGCCCGGTTGCGCTGGATGGCCTTCACCACCTTGACCACCGCCTCGTCCTGCCCGATCACCTTGCCCACCATTTCCTCCTTCATGCGGCGCAGCTTGCCGCTCTCTTTTTCCGCGATCCGTGTAACGGGGATCCCGCTCATCATGGCCACCACCTCGGCCACGTTCTCCTCGGTCACCGTGGTGCGGTTGTTCTTGCTCTCCTCCTCCCAGGCCTTCTTGGCCTTGTCCAGCTCCTCCAGCAACTGGCGCTCGCGGTCGCGCAACTTGGCGGCCTCTTCGTAGCGCTGGCTGCGCACCACCTTGTTCTTCTCCTCCTTCACTTCCTCGATCTTCGCTTCCACATCCAGGATGCTCTTGGGCACCACGATGTTGCTGATGTGCACCCGGCTGCCGGCCTCGTCCAAGGCATCGATGGCCTTATCGGGCAGGTGGCGGTCGGTGATGTAGCGGGCGGTGAGCTTCACGCAGGCCTCCACGGCCTCCGGGGTGAAGTTCACGTTGTGGTGATCCTCGTACTTCTCCTTGATGTTGTTGAGGATCTGGATGGTCTCATCCACGCTGGTGGGCTCCACGAGCACTTTCTGGAAGCGGCGCTCCAAGGCACCGTCCTTCTCGATGTACTGGCGGTACTCATCCAAGGTGGTGGCGCCGATGCACTGAATCTCGCCGCGCGCCAGGGCGGGCTTGAACATGTTGCTGGCATCGAGCGACCCGCTGGCGCCACCCGCTCCCACAATGGTGTGGATCTCGTCGATGAAGAGGATGACATCCGGGCTGTTCTCCAGCTCGTTCATCACCGCCTTCATGCGTTCCTCGAACTGGCCGCGGTACTTGGTGCCGGCCACCAGGCTGGCGATGTCCAGGGCCACGATGCGCTTGTTGAAGAGCACGCGGCTCACCTTGCGCTGGATGATTCGGAGGGCGAGGCCTTCGGCGATGGCGCTTTTGCCTACGCCGGGCTCACCGATCAGCACCGGGTTGTTCTTCTTGCGGCGGCTCAGGATCTGGCTCACGCGCTCGATCTCCTTCTCGCGGCCCACGATCGGGTCCAATTTGCCGTCCTCGGCCAATTTGGTGAGGTCGCGGCCGAAGTTGTCCAGCACCGGGGTCTTGCTCTTGCTGTCGCCCTGCTTGCGCTGGCCGCCACCGCCGCCGGCGAAGGAGCCGCTGTCGTCATCGTCGTCATCGGCGCTCTGCGGGCCCTGGGCCTTCGGCCGATTCTTGCCGGTATAGGTGCTCGAGCCCATGCCGCCATCGGCCAGGATCATATCCAGCTCGTGCTTCACCGCCTCGTAGTCCACATGGAACTTGCGGAGGGTGCGCGTGGCCAGGTTGTCCTCGTCCTTCAGGATGCTGAGGAGCAAGTGCTCCGTATCGATGCTGTGGCTCTTGAAGAGCTTGGCTTCCAGGTAGGTTATCTTCAGCATCTTCTCCACCTGCTTCAACAGGTTGATGCTCTCCTTATCGGTGGGGCGGGTGGCGCTGGGTGGCTCCATGCCGCCTTCGATGGTGCGGCGCAATTCATCCAGGTCCACTTCGAGACGCTGGAGGATGCGCAAGGCATTTCCTTCTTGGTGCCGGATCAGGCCCAGGAGGACATGCTCGATGCCGATGTAGTTGTGGCCCAGGCGAAGTGCTTCCTCCCTGCTGAAGGTGATCACATCGCGGACCCGGGGTGTGAATTTGGCGTCCATGCTGATGGTCGCAAAGTTGGGGTTGTCTGAAGGTGTTCCCGACGTCTTACGCAAGGTACGCGCCGGGCGATGCGGGGCAAGCTATCGAACCGGGCATCGGCGCCTCTGGAACGGCCATTTCCAATTATCCACAGGCAGCTGTGGCGATGTGGAAAAGTACGGCCTGCCGGATCATGCGATAAGGGTACCTTCGGGCTCCCTTTTTCGGGGGCCTCCGGAAGGGGGGTAAGCGAACCAGAACCGCAGGGAAATCAACCATGGCAGAAGGAGAGAAGATCATTCCGATCAACATCGAGAACGAGATGAAGACCGCCTACATCGATTATTCGATGTCGGTGATCGTGAGCCGGGCCCTCCCGGATGTGCGCGACGGACTGAAGCCGGTGCACCGCCGCGTGCTCTTCGGCATGCAGGACCTCGGCGTGCTGAGCAACCGCCCGTACAAGAAGAGCGCCCGTATCGTGGGCGAGGTGCTGGGTAAGTACCACCCGCACGGCGATGGCAGCGTGTACGACGCCATGGTGCGCATGGCCCAGGACTGGAGCCTACGCTACCCGCTCGTCGATGGGCAGGGCAACTTCGGCAGCATCGATGGCGACAGCCCGGCCGCCATGCGTTACACCGAGGCGCGCCTGAAGAAGATCGCCGAGGAGGTGCTCGCCGACCTGGACAAGGAGACCGTGGACATGCGCCCCAACTTCGATGACACCCTCGAAGAGCCGAGCGTGATGCCCACCCGCATCCCTCAGCTGCTGGTGAACGGCGCGGCGGGCATCGCCGTGGGCATGGCCACCAACATGCCCCCGCACAACCTCAGCGAGGTATGCGATGGCATCATGGCCTACATCGACGACAAGGACATCACCACCGAGGGCCTGATGCAGCACATCAAGGGCCCCGACTTCCCCACGGGCGGCGTCATCTACGGCACCGATGGCATCCGCGAGGCCTATGAGACGGGCCGCGGGAAGGTGGTGCTGCGCGCGAGCTGCACCATCGAGGAAGACCCGAAGACCGGCCGCGAGACCATCGTGTGCACCGAGATCCCCTACCAGACCAACAAGGCCGTGCAGCTCTACAAGGGCGTGGCCGACCTGGTGAACGAGAAACGGGTGGAGGGCCTGAGCGACGTGAACGACTACAGCGATCGCAACGGCATCCGCCTGGAGTATGAGGTGAAGCGCGATGCCATGGGCAGCGTGGTGCTGAACCAGCTCTACAAGTACAGCGCCCTGCAGACCAGCTTCAGCGTGAACAACATCGCGCTGGTGAAAGGCCGCCCGCTGCTCCTGGGACTGAAGGCGCTCATCAGCAACTTCGTGGAGCACCGGCACGATGTGGTGGTGCGCCGCACCAAGTTCGACCTGCGCAAGGCCGAGGAACGCGCCCACATCCTCGAAGGCCTGCTGATCGCCCTCGACCACCTCGATGCGGTGATCGCGCTGATCCGCGCCAGCCAGACCCCCGACGAGGCCAAGGAAGGCCTCATGAGCCAGTTCGGCCTCAGCGAGATCCAGTCGAAGGCCATCCTCGACATGCGCCTGCAGCGCCTCACCGGCCTGGAGCGCGATAAAATCCGCGAGGAGCACGCCGAGCTGATGAAGACCATCGCCTACCTGCGCGAGGTGCTGGCCGACGAGGGCCTGCGCATGAAGATCATCAAGGACGAGACCTTGGAGGTGAAGGAGAAGTACGGCGATAAGCGGCGCACCCAGATCGTGCACGCCAGCGGCGACATGCGCATCGAGGACCTCATCGCCGATGAGGCGGTGGTGGTCACCATCAGCCACCTGGGCTACATCAAGCGCACCTCGCTCAATGAGTTCCGCACGCAGGGCCGTGGCGGCGTGGGCAGCCGCGGGTCCACCACGCGCGACGAGGACTTCCTCGAGCACCTCTTCGTGGCCACCAACCATAACTACCTGCTTGTCTTCACCCAGAAGGGCCGCTGCTACTGGATGCGCGTCTTCGATATCCCCGAGGGCAACCGCCAGAGCAAGGGCCGCGCGATCCAGAACCTCGTTCAGCTCGAGGGCGACGATAAGGTGGTGGCCTACCTCAACATCACCGACCTGAAGAGCGAGGACTACCTCAACAACCATTACGTGGTGCTCTGCACCAAGCAGGGCATCATCAAGAAGACCACCCTGGAGGCGTACAGCCGCCCGCGCGCCAATGGCATCATCGCCGTAGGCATCCGCGAGGGCGATGAGCTGCTGGAAGCGCGCCTCACCACGGGTCAGAGCCACATCATCCTGGCCAGCCGCGACGGACGGGCGGTCCACTTCAACGAGGAGGATGTGCGCCCCATGGGCCGCAATGCCAGCGGCGTGCGCGGCATGAACCTCACCGGTGGCTCCAAGGACAACGAGGTGATCGGCATGATCGCCATCGATAAGAGCGAGCTCGAGACCCGTCAGGTCCTGGTGGTGAGCGCCAATGGCTATGGCAAGCGCTCGATCATCGCGGAGAAGGATCAGGCCACGGGCGAGATGGACTATGCGTACCGCATGGTGACGCGCGGCGGCAAGGGTGTCAAGACCATCCAAGTGACCGATAAGACGGGCCATCTGGTGGCTATCAAGGATGTGAAGGAGGATGACCAGCTGATGATCATCACCCGCAACGGCATCACCATCCGCATGGAATTGAACGAGATGCGCGTGCTGGGCCGGGCCACTCAGGGGGTCCGACTGATCGAGCTGCGGAGCAACGACCAGATCGCCGCCGTGGCCAAGGTCGACAGCGACCTGCACGATGAGGAAGAGGCAGCCCCGAGCGATGCGCCCGAAGGCGGCACGCCGGAAGCCCCTACGGATGGCACCGAAGTTGATAACGGCAGCGAAGCCTGAACCAGTTGAACGACCAAACGAACCGATGAAGCACGCACTCGCGATTCTCTCCTGCGCCGCCACCCTGGGCCTTGCCGCCCAGAACGCCAATGTGGTGAGCGCCTACAACCTCATGCAGGACGGCAAGCTCGACAAGGCCGTCGAATTCATTGAACCCGCCACGCAGGACCCCAAGACGGGTATCAACGAGAAGACCTGGCGCTACCGGGGCAACATCTACCGGCTCATCGCTCTCGGCGAGGATGCCGATCTGAAGGCCAAATACCCCGATGCCCTGGAAAAGGCGATCGAGAGCTACCTGAAGGCCAATGAGCTCGATACCAAGGGCGCTTACAAGACCGAGAACGTGCAATTCCTCGGCGCGCTCCAAGGGGCTTCGCTCAACGCGGGCAACGATGCCTACATGGCGAAGAACTACGACGCGGCCATCTCCAGCTATGCCCTCTCCGAACGCATTGCCAAGGCCTTCGGCCAGGTCGATACCAATGCCATCTTCAACATGGCCCTGGCCTATGAGACCAAGGGCGACGCCGCCAATGCCGTGAAGCGCTACCGCGATGCCGTGGCCGCCGGATACAGCGAGCCGAAGGTGTACCAGTACATCAGCTCCCTAGAGGAGAAGCAGGGCAACACCGATGCGGCCATCGCCGCTGCGCGCGAAGGACTCGCCAAATTCCCCTCGCACAAGGAACTGCGCCTGCAGGAGACCTCCTTGCTGCTGGCCGCCAATCGAAGCGAAGAGGCCGAGACCAGCCTGAAGGCGGCCATCGCTTCCGATCCCGGCAACGCCAATCTCTGGTTCGCCCTCGGCAACCTGTTCGACAAGAAGGCCACCGAGAGCAAGGATCCCGCAGCCATGCAGGAGTGGTACCTGAAGGCGGAGGAGGCCTACAAGAAGGCCATCGAAGTGGACCCCAAGCTCTTCGATGCCTACTTCAACATCGGCGTGCTCTATAACAACCGCGCGGCAGCCGAATACGAGAAGTGCAACGCCATCAAGGACGATGCGCAGTACATGAAGTGCAAGAAGGTGGCCGACGAGATCTATCTGAAGGCCGTGCCCTACTTCGAGCAGGCGCACACGCTGAACGACACCGATGTGCAGACCATCCAGCAGCTGATCAAGCTTTACGGCAAGACCAACGACACCGCGAAGTACAACGCGATGAAGGACAAGCTGGCCAAGCTCCAGTGATCAGGTGATACCGAACAGGAGAGGCCGGGGCGACCCGGCCTTTCTCGTTCAGCCTACTGCGGAACGAAGAGGAAATACAGCGTCCCGGTCTGCGGATCAGCAGCGGAGGCGTTGGGAGTGAACGGCGTGGTCCGAGCGGAGCTCAGCGCCTGCTCGAGCATGCAGTCGTCCACGTTGAAGCTCTGGCTCGCATCGAACTCGGCCTTGCGCACCTTCCCGCTCCGCTCCACGGAAACACGAATGGCCACGCGGCCCTGGTCCTTGCATAAGTAGGCCGGCACGCCATCGCGCCGGTCACGGTCCTTCAGGTCATGCCACACCGTGGTGGCGCCCTCCACCTTCACGGGCTTGGCCGCCTTGTTCATGTAACGCTCCTTGTCCCACTTGCTCGGGTCGAGCTGCGGCATTTCCGGCGCGGTCTCGCCACGTTCCTGCCGCTCCTGCTCCAAGCGTTCGCGTTCGCTCTGTTCCAAGGCCCGCAATTCCTCCTCCACTTGCTCGGAGAGCCGTTGCTGGTTGATGCGCGGGCGCGTCTCCGCGGTGATGTTGCTCGTAAGGTTCGTCACCTTCTGCATCTCCGCACGCTCCGGGTCAACGATGCGTTGCACGATCTCCTCGGCCTCTTCTTCGCTCACCACTTCCACGCGCATCTCGCTGGGTGGCACTTCAGGATCGGGATCCAAGGCCACCAGGGTGCATACGAAGAGTATGCCCGTGTGCAGGGTCAAGGTGCCGATCACGCCGGTCTTGTGCTCCTCGAACCAGTCCAGGAATCCGCTCAGCATCGCTCAGTACTCCGACCAAGATACGGGGGGCGCCTCCGACCGGGTCTGCCGCACCCGCCAAGCTGCCGGCCATCGGTTGTTCCAGCGCCTGCCCGCGCCTTGCAGCCAGCCCAGGCCGAATCCGCGGTACATGGCGCACGCCGTGTCGTGGGCATCGGCTGCGGCGATCGTCTCGCCGCGCAGGTAGGCCATAGCCTCGGCGAGGCTCAGCTCCACGTGCGTGACCGCTCCGGTCTGCAGCAGTTCCGATAGCGCGGCGGCTGCATGAGGCACCCATTCCGCTCCTTTCCGCTCCGCTACCGGTATGCCGGGCATGGTGAGCCGCATGGCCGCGGCGATACGGTCGAGTTCGTTCGCCCACGCAGCGGGCCGAGCGATCAAGAGGTCGTGCTGTTCGGCGAGGTCCAAGGGCCGTTCCGCCTTCACCCAGCCGAGATTCCGAGTTGCGCATACCGGGCCCGTGGGCCGGCGAGCAATCGGTGAACCTGGCTTCCGCAGCAGGGCGAGGAAGAAGCCTTCACCGCGCACACGATGCGGATAGCACCGGTAACCCGCGCCGCCATCGCGTTCCGTGCGTTCAACGCCCCACGCCGGATCGATGTTCAGCATCACGGGCTCGGCACCCATGGAAATGAGGCGCGCCACCTGCCGCTCGTTCTCAGCGGACTCCCACGTGCAAGTGCTGTAGATCAGGTGCCCGCCCGGAGCCAGGGCATGCCAGGCATGCGGGAGGATGTCGGCCTGCGTGCGCGCGCATTGCTCCACGAGGCGACGCGACCATTGCTGCCGTGCGAACGGATCCCTGCGGAACAGCCCTTCCCCGGAGCAGGGCGCATCCAGGAGAATCAGGTCGAAGCGATCGGGCAGTGCTTGCAGATCCGATGGCAAGCTGCCCGCAATCGCCACGTTCAACGCGCCGTGCTTCCAGCAATTCTCGGCGAGGATGCTGCGCCGTTTCCCATCGATCTCGTTCGCGATCAGGAACGATCCCTGCGTGAGAACGGAGAGCAGATGCGTGGTTTTTCCGCCTGGTGCCGCGCAGAGGTCCAGCGCGAGCAGGTCTCGTTGATGGGCTCCTGCGGCACGGACGGCCTGCTCGATCAGCATCGAGGAGGCTTCCTGAACGTAATACGCACCGGCGTGCAGAAGCGGGTCGAGCGTGAACGCGGGGCGATGCGCCAAGTACCGCCCATGTTCGCACCAAGGCACCGGTTCGGCCTCCAGCGCGAAAGGCTTGCGCGGGTTCAGACGGATGCTCGTGGGGGAAGGCGCGGCGAGCGAATCGACCAGCAGTTCGCTCTCTGCAGCCAGCGATTTGCGGATTCCGATCAGGAAACCCTCGGGTAGGGACTCGTCGTGTCCGTGCAGGGAATGGCGTCGTGGGCGCCGTGCCATGGTCAGGCCAGGTCGGGCACCTTGCGCATGATGGTCTCCGCGCGGTCGGGTCCGAGCGAGAGGATGGTCACCGGCACACCGACGGCTTCCTCCACCAGCGCGATGTAGCGGTTGAGCGCATCGGGGATATCACCCGCTGCATTGGCGGCCTTCCAGCCCGGTATCTCTTGGTACACCGGCTCGATCCCCACGCTGACATCGTAGGGCATGCGCTCGGTGCGCTCGCCATTCACCAGGTAGTGCGTGCACACCTTCAGCGTATCCATGCCATTGAGCACATCGGCCTTCATCATGGCCAGTTCGGTGATGCCATTCACCATCACAGCGTAGCGCAGCGCGGGAAGGTCGAGCCAGCCGCAGCGGCGCGGGCGGCCCGTGGTGCTGCCGAATTCATGACCCGCCTGGCGGATGCGCTCGCCGGTCTCGTCGTGCAGTTCGGTGGGGAAGGGGCCGCTGCCGACGCGGGTGCAATAGGCCTTGAAGATCCCAGTCACTTTCCCGATTCGGTTCGGAGCGATGCCCAGCCCGGTGCATGCCCCGGCGCAGATGGTGCTGCTGCTGGTCACATACGGGTAGGTGCCGAAGTCGATGTCCAGCAGCGTTCCTTGGGCGCCCTCGGCCAGCACGCGCTTCCCTGAACGGAGGGCCTGGTCGAGGTAATGCTCGCAATCCACCGCCTGGAACGCTTTGAGCTGTTCCACCGCATCGAGCCATTCGGCTTCAGCCTCTGCGCTTGCGCCACTATGCTCATACAAGGAGAGCAGCCGCTCATGCTTGCGGACCAAGGCCGAGTACCGCTCTTTCAGGTCGGCTTGGAAGAGGTCGCCCACGCGCAGGCCATTGCGGCCCGTTTTATCCATGTACGTCGGCCCGATGCCCTTGAGCGTGCTGCCGATCTTCATCTTGCCCTTCTCGGCCTCGCTGGCGGCATCGAGCGCGCGGTGCGTGGGCAGGATCAGGTGCGCGCGACGCGAGAGCAGCAAGGTGCCGCGCAGGTCCACCCCGACGGCTTCGAGCGATCGCACCTCTTTGAGGAAGATCACGGGGTCCACCACCACGCCGTTGCCGACCAGGTTGATGGTGCCTTCGCGGAACACGCCGCTGGGGATGGTATGGAGCACATGTTTCGTGCCCTCGAAGAGCAGTGTGTGCCCTGCGTTCGGCCCGCCTTGGAAACGGGCGATCACCTCATAGTCGGGCGCGACCACGTCAACGACCTTGCCCTTGCCCTCGTCGCCCCATTGGGCACCGAGCAGCACATCCATGCGCGCCTGCTCCACGGCTCAGCCCTTCAATTTGGCCACGGCATCCTCCACCGAATCGGTGAGGATGAAGACCGAATCGAGCTTGGTGACCAGGAACAGCTGGCGCACGCTGCTGCTCACGCGGGCGATCAGCGAGTCGCCTCCGGCGTTGCGCGTGCGGGTAAGCACGTTGATCAGGATGTTCAGGCCGGTGCTGTTCATGTACTGCAGCTCGCCCATGTCAAGCACCACGCCCGTATGTCCGGCATCCACCTCCTTGTCCAAGGCGGACATGAGGCGGTCAGCCTGTTGCTGGTCCATCAGGCGGCCCTTCAGGTGGAACACCTTGATGCCTTGGTTATCGGTCACCTCCAGGTCGAAGGCGGGACGTTCGGTCGTGGTCATGAATGCGAGCGTTTGGCGAGGCACTTGGCGCAGGTGCCGTGGATATGCAAGGCGTGGTGGCGTACTTCGAAGCCCATCACATCGGTGACGGTGTTGCGGATCTGCTGGATGCGCGGGTCGCAGAACTCGAGCACCGTGCCGCAGCTGTCGCAGATCAGATGGTCGTGCTGCCGATAAGCGTGCGCGCGCTCGAAGAACGACTGCGTGCCAGTGAACCGATGACGGCGTACCAGGTCGCAATCCATCAGCAGGTCCATGGTGTTGTATAGCGTCGCGCGGCTCACCCGGTACTTCTTGGTCTTCATGCGGCCGTACAGGTGCTCGATGTCGAAGTGCCCCTCATGGGCGTACACCTCATGCAGGATCGCGAAGCGCTCGGGGGTCTTGCGGTGCCCGTTGCGCTCCAGGTAGTCCCGGAAGATGCGTTCCACGCTCGCCTGCTGCTCGGCCACAGCCATGCGGCAAATGTAAGCGGGCCCGGCTCAGCCGCAGGTCGCTGGTACTCAGCGGTCGCCGCCAGGCGGAATAGCCCTACCTTCGCGCGCTTTTACGAAAACCGGCACCCATGCAGGACCTGCGCAACATCGCCATCATCGCCCACGTCGACCACGGAAAGACCACCTTGGTGGACCGGATCCTGCACCAGTGCCAGCTCTTCCGCGACAACCAGGAGACCGGCGAGCTGATCCTCGACAACAACGACCTGGAACGCGAGCGCGGCATCACGATCCTGAGCAAGAACGTGAGCGTGCGCTACAAAGGCACCAAGATCAACATCATCGACACCCCGGGCCACAGCGACTTCGGCGGCGAGGTGGAGCGCGTGCTCAACATGGCCGACGGCGTGATCCTGCTCGTGGATGCCTTCGAGGGCCCCATGCCGCAGACCCGCTTCGTGCTGGGCAAGGCCATCGAGCTCGGCCTCAAGCCGGTGGTGGTCATCAACAAGGTCGATAAGCCCAACTGCACGCCCGAAGAGGTGCACGAGGCCGTCTTCGACCTCATGTTCAGCCTCGATGCCACCGAGGACCAGCTCGACTTCCCCGCCGTGTACGGCAGCAGCAAGCAAGGCTGGATGGGTCCCGATTGGAAGACCCCGACCGAGGATGTGAGCCACCTGCTCGATGTGATCGTGCAGCACGTGCCCGCGCCGAAAGTGGTCGAGGGCACGCTCCAGATGCGCATCACCAGCCTCGACTACAGCAGCTTCCAGGGCCGGATCGCCGTGGGCCGCATCACGCGGGGCAGCATCAAGCCGGGACAGCCGGTCACGCTCGTGAAGAACGACGGCCTCTCCAAGAAAGGGAAGGTGGCCGAGCTCATGGTCTTCGAGGGCCTGGGCAAGGAGAAGGTGAAGCACGAGGTGGGCTGCGGAGAGATCGTGGCGCTCATGGGCCTGGAGGACTTCGACATCGGCGATACCGTGGCCGATGCCGAGAACCCCGAGGGCCTGCCCAAGTTCAAGGTGGATGAGCCCACCATGAGCATGCTCTTCACCATCAACAACTCGCCCTTCTTCGGCAAGGAAGGCCAGTTCGTGACCAGCCGCCACGTGCGCGACCGCCTCTTCAAGGAGATCGAAAAGAACCTCGCCATGCGCATCAAGGAGACCGACAGCCCCGATAGGCTGCTGGTCTTCGGTCGGGGCATCCTGCACCTGAGCATCCTGGTGGAGACCATGCGCCGCGAGGGCTACGAGTTCCAGCTCGGCCAGCCGCAGGTGCTGTACAAAGAGGTCGATGGCGAGCGCCACGAACCCATCGAGATGCTCACCGTGCAGGTACCGGAGCAGTTCAGCAGCCGCGTCATCGACCACGTGACGCGCCGCAAGGGCGAGATCCTTAACATCGAGCAGAAGAGCGACCGCACCGTGCTCGAGTTCAGCATCCCCGCGCGGGGCATCATCGGCCTGCGCAACGTGCTGCTCACAGCCACCGAGGGCGAGGCCATCATCGCGCACCGCTTCAAGGGCTACGAGCCATACAAGGGAGCCATTCAGGCGCCGCGCCCCGGTTGCATCGTGAGCGGCGAGACCGGTACCGCCATCGCCTACGCCATCGACAAGCTGCAGGACCGCGGCAAGTTCTTCATCGACCCCAGCGAGGACGTTTACGCCGGCCAGGTGATCGGCGAGAGCCCCAAGCCCGGCGAGGAACTGGTGGTGAACGTGATCCGCGTGAAGAAGCTCACCAACATGCGCGCCAGCGGCAGCGACGACAAGGTGAGCATCGCGCCCGCCGTGAAGTTCAGCCTCGAGGAGTGCATGGAGTACATCGCCGAGGACGAGTACCTCGAGGTGACGCCGAAGAGCCTCCGCATCCGCAAGATCCTGCTCGACGAGAACGAGCGGAAGCGCGCGGCGAAGAAGATGCAGGAGGCGTAGTCATTCGTTGTTCGAGGTGTGGCTGGATTGACCGAGTGGCATACTCCGTCAATCATGCACTCATGGCCGGCAACCCGCGCTGGAAGTATCCTTCCAAGCCACCCTGTCGTATCAACTTGCCTGTTCGTCGGCAATAACGATACTTTTATCGGCACCAAACCACGCTTCCATGTCAAGCACCTCGGCTGTTCCGAACGCGGCGGACCTTCAAGTGAAGAAGGTCGACGCCAGCGAGATCACCTATGAGCAGTTCTTCGAGGAGCACTGGAAGGCGGGCGTGCCGCTGGTATTCAAGAACGCCACCAAGGTGTGGGGGGCCTACAACACCTGGAGCCCCGATTACCTGCGCAAGCGTTTCGGCGACCGCAAGACCATCGTGAACGGTACCACCTACACCATGAGCGAGATCCTCGATCTGGTGGAAGGGAAGGACACGAGCCGTCCGGTGCCGTACCCGTGCAAGTTCCACATCCCCACCCAACTGCCCGAGCTGGTGCAGGAGGTGACTCCGCTGAACATCGGGTACGCCAAGCCGAACTGGCTGGAGAGTTCCTGGTTCAAGCGCGGCTACTGGGGCAGCGCGTTGGAGATGTTCATCGGTGGCGTAGGGGGCAAGTTCCCATACGTGCACTTGGACTACTACCACTTGAGCGCTTGGGTCAACCAGCTCTACGGCCACAAGGAATTCACCGTTTGGCCACGAGGGCAGGAGCAATACCTCTACCCCGAGCCCGGCGATAAGTGGAAGAGCGGCATTCCAGACATCGAGAACGTGGACCTGAATAAGTTCCCGCTCTACGCCAAGGCCACGCCCATCAAGTTCGTGGTCGGACCGGGCGAGACGCTCTTCATCCCATTCGGCATCTGGCACACGGCGAAGAGCCTCGAACCTACGATCTCGGTGGCCTTCGACCTGCTCAACGCGCAGAACTTCCCGCTCTTCCTGAAGGACGTGTGGGGCTTCAAGAAGCAGAATGGCATGCTGAAGGGCGTGGCGGCCACGGCCTATGCCGGGATCGGCGGCGTGCTCTGCAAGACCGGCGACCTGCTGGGCCTGCAGCGCAACAGCGGGCACAACTGAGCCGCAGCGGACCTCCGCGCGCATCATTCGAGTCAATCAGTCGAGCGGCCATGGGGCCGCTCGATCGCATTTGAACCCATCCGATTCCTGCGTGTACGGGTTGTGCAAATCGGCCCGCCTCGGCATCCTGCTGTTGGCCCCACAACCCAAGCACCATGAAGAAGCAACTGTTCCCGATCGCGGCGCTCGCCGGCGCCACAGGGCTCATCGCCCTCTCGTTCTCCTTCCGCACCCCGCTCGTCGGCGCGAACGAGCATTGCCACACCCCCGTGGCGGAGCCGCCGCACGGCTGCGTGTTCAAGACCGTGTACGAGGGCGAGGGCCTCGATAGCGGCTTCGTGCTGAACGCGCCGGAGGCCGTGCTCGCCTCGGAGCAGCGCGGTCTGCAATGGCTGGTGAAGGCGCAGGCGCAGGATGGCGGCTATGGCGCTGGCACCCATGCCCGGCAGGACATCACCGACCCGCACGCCGTGAGCACCGATCCGGCCACCACCGCCATGGTGGCGATGGCCATCATGCGCATGGGCAGCACCCTCGACCAAGGGGCGTACAGCGCACAACTCGCGAAAGCCACCGAGTACCTGCTGAAACAAGTCGAGGCATCGCCGAAAGGAGCGGTCAACATCACGCAGCTGCAGGGCACGCAGATCCAGGTGAAGCTCGGCGCCAACATCGACGTGGCGCTCACCGCGCAATACCTCAGCAACCTCGTGGCCAAGTTGGGCGACCAGCATCCGCAGCGGCTGCGTGCCATGCGCGCGCTCAACACCTGCGTGGACATGATCCAGCGCTCGCAGAACAGCGATGGCAGCGTGAAGGGCGATGGCTGGGCCGGCGTGCTGCAGAGCAGCTTCGCGGCCAGCGCGCTCGAAAGCGCGAAGTCGCAAGGCGCCACGGTGGATGATGAGGCGCTCAAGCTGGCGCGCGATTACCAGAAATCGAACTTCGATGCGTCGAGCGGTTCGGTAGCCACCGAGCGCGCGGCGGGCATCACGCTCTACGCCGTGAGCGGCAGCACGCGCAACAGCGCGGCCGAGGCGCGCCAGCTCAACGAGATCGTCGTCAAGGCCAAGAAGGAGGGACGTATCGCGAAGGATGCGCCGATGAACGTGAAGACCCTGGAGGAAGCTGGCGTGGACCGCGGCGAAGCGGAGCGATTGAACGCCGCGTACCAGGTATACGAGTCGGCCAAGGTGCAAGCCCAGGCCGATAACGTGATCTCCGGTTTCGGCAACAACGGCGGCGAGGAGTTCCTGAGCTTCCTGCAGACTGGTGAGTCGCTCGTGATCGCCAAGGACCAGGGCTGGAAGAACTGGTACGGCCAGACCACCGGCCGCCTGGTGAGCATCCAGAACCAGGATGGCAGCTGGAACGGGCACCACTGCATCACCAGCCCGGTGTTCTGCACCGCCACCTCCCTGCTCATCCTCAGCATCAACAACGACATCGAACACCTGCTGGCGCAGGGCGCGGTGAAGTACCGGTAGCATCCACGGAGGCATCACCGGGTTGCCTTCGCGAACGGTCGTGCGGTTGATCCGTGCGGCCGTTCCTCTTTCCACTGCTCCGTTGCGTGGCCACGCATGGCGGCCAAGCCAGCACAAGCCCACGTTCCTGCGCCACCGCGAATGGACCGCAATGCACGAGGGTGGAACCGCATGCCGTGAAGGCGGCGCCCTGTCCCGCTGGCATTTCCGTTCAACTCCGTCCATTCACGGTTCCGACGGATCGGCTGCAGCGGCTCTGGTCGATCCGCATGGCGCAAGGCGCGATGCCATTCCTTTGCCGCATGCCGATGAGATCCCTTCCAAGCTGCTGTGCCGCGCTGCTCCTGCCCATCGGGCTGGTGGCGCAATGCGATGGCTGGCAGCAGCGCGTACGCTACGACATGCAAGTGGAACTCGATGCCGCCACGCATCGCTTCACGGGTCGTACGGCGCTCGCCTACACCAACAACAGCCCCGACACGCTGCGCGAGGTCTTCTTCCACCTCTACTTCAACGCGTTCAGGCCAGGGAGCGAGATGGATGTGCGGTCGCGCACGATCGAGGATCCCGATTCCCGTGTGGGCGCGCGCATCGCGGAGCTGGCGCCGCACGAGATGGGCGAGCTCGTGGTGGACCGCATGTCGCAGGGAAGCAAGGCGGTCGTGCTGGAGCATCGCGGCACCGTGCTGCGTGCCGTGCTCGCGCAGCCGCTGCTGCCGCGCAAGAGCACCGTGCTCGACTTCGACTTCCACGGACAGGTGCCCGTGCAGATCAGAAGGAGCGGGCGCGACAACGCCGAGGGCGTGGCTTACAGCATGACGCAATGGTACCCGAAGCTCGCCGAGTACGACCGGCGCGGCTGGCATGCCAACCCGTATGTGGGCCGTGAGTTCTACGGCGTGTGGGGCGACTTCGATGTGCGCCTCACGCTCGATAGCGCGTACACCGTGGCGGCCACGGGCGTATTGCAGAATCCCGAGCAGATCGGCCACGGCTACCCTTCGCGCAAGGCGGTGAAGCGGCCGCATGGCGACAAGCTCACGTGGCGCTTCGTCGCCAAGGATGTGCACGACTTCGCCTGGGCGGCGGACAAGGCCTACGTGCACGAGGTGCGGCAGATGGCCGATGGGCCGGAGTTCCACTTCTTCCACAAGGCCGATGATGAGCTCGATGCCGTATGGAAGCAACTGCCTGAGTACATGGAGAAGAGCTTCCGGTTCATGAACGAGAATTTCGGTCGCTACCCGTGGCCGCAATACAGTTTCGTGCAGGGCGGCGATGGCGGCATGGAATATCCCATGCTCACGCTCATCACCGGGAAACGCAGGCTCGGCAGCCTTGTGGGCGTGAGCGTGCACGAGAGCGTGCACAGCTGGTTCTACGGCGTGCTGGCCAGCGAGGAGGGCGAATACCCGTGGATGGACGAGGGCATGACCGAGTACGCGAGCAGCAAGGTGATGGAACAGCTCTTCGGCGTGAAGGGCGACCCGCATGCATCCGCGATCGATGGATACAGGCATCTGGTGACCAGTGGCAAGCAAGAAGCTCCGCGCGTGCATGCCGACCATTTCCTCACCAATGCCGCATACGGCGCTACCGCATACAGCTTCGGCGAGGTGCTCGTGCACCAGCTCGGTGCGGTGGTAGGGGAGAAGACGGTGGCCGCCGGGATGCTGCGCTACTTCGACGCCTGCCGGTTCAAGCACCCCGATCCCATCGACTTCGAGCGCGCCATGGAGAAGCAGAGCGGCTTGGAGCTCGACTGGTACTTCGATGAGTGGATCAACACCACGCGCAAGCTCGACTATGCGATCTCGGAGGTGATCGGTCTCGAGGATTCCGTGCGCATCACCTTGAAGCGCGAGGGCGAGATGCTCATGCCCGTCGACGTGCAGCTGGTCTTCCGCGATGGTGAGCGCCGCGACTACCACATCCCACTTTCACTCGAGCTGGGCGTGAAGGCGCAAGACAGCGAGTTGGCCCCCTTCACGGCGCTGCGGCCCTGGCAGTGGACCGATCCCACCTACACCTTCACGGTACCCGGCTCCTTCAACAAGTTGGCCGGCGTGGTCATCGACCCGAAGGGACGCACCGCCGATATCGACCTCACCAACGACGCGGTGGAGCTGCCCGAAGGAGCCACAGGAGTGGTGCGCCCTTAGCGCGCGAGGATCTCTTCGAGCACGCGCACGAATTCCTTCGGCCGCTCGACGTTGGCCACGTGTCCCGTGCGTGGGATCACGTACCAATGGTCGTCCGGAAGTCCGTTGCGGTGCAGGATCGCGAGCCCGGTGCTGTTGGGGATGAGCTCATCGCGCTCGCCCCAGATCAGGTACACGGGCATGCGCCAATCGTATCGCTTGCCTACGAGATCCGCCTCATGCGCCATCAGGTCCTGAAGCAACGTGATCTGCGCCGGACGATACGGTTCGGCGAATTCGCGGTATATCTGCTTCAGCACGAAGCCGGGCAGGGGAGGGTCGCGGTAGAGCGATAGCCGTATGCCGAAGCGCAGGTCCTTCGCGCTGGGCGTGCGCATCACCGCGAGCATGCCCGGCGCGCCGTGTGCCCGCGCGATGCTGTCGGCGATGGCTTGGCTGTAGTCGCTCACGAGGCCATCGTAGATCACCAGCTTCTTCACGCGCTGCGGATAGCGCTCGGCCAACCGCGCCGCCACGCCGCCGCCGTAGCTGTTGCCCACCACGGCGATGGGTTGTTGGATGCGCAGGCTGTCGAGGATCGCAATCACATGCGCAGCCTGGTCGTCGAGGCTGAGCCCGTGATGCGTGGTGTCCCACTTCGCGCTGCGGCCGTGGCTCAACAGGTCGGGCACGATGCAGTCGTAATCGTCGCGCAGCAGGCGCACGGTCCTGCTCCATTGCAATGAGCCGGTGCCGGAATAGCCGTGCAGCAGCAGCAGCTTCTCCTTGCCCGTGTCGCGGTGCCATGCGAAACGCGGTTCCGCCGTGTTCCCCGCATTGTTCCCGAAGTAGCCGTTCCGCTCCAACCGGCCGTCGCTCTTGCGACCATGCATGCGTGCGAGGTTGCAGGAGGTGGAGAACAGGAGGAGCAGCGGAAGCAGCCAACGCATGCTACAAAGGAAACGCCCCGCGTTCGGCGGAGCGTCTCCTCATGGATCGAATGCACGTCAAGCCACCACTTCCTCTTCCTTATGGCTGCTCACCAGCTTGTGCTGCAGCTCGCTCGGCACCGATTGGTACGCATGGAAGCGCTCGGTGTAGGTGCCGCGGCCCTGCGTGAGGCTGCGCAGGGTGGTGCTGTATCGGTCCAGTTCGGCGAGCGGTGTCAGGGTCCTGATGATCTGGTAGCGGCCGCTGCCGTCCACGCCCATCACGATGCTGCGGCGACCCTGCAGGTCGGTCATCACATCGCCCATGAGGTCGGCGGGCACGCGCACCTCCAGTTCCTGGATGGGCTCCATCAGCTGCGGGTCGGCGTTGGTGAAGGCATCACGGAAGGCGTGCAGACCGGCGATCTTGAAGCTGATGTCGTTGCTGTCCACCGGGTGCATCTTGCCATCGAACACCACCACCCGGATGTCGCGCGCGGGCGATCCGGTGAGCGGCCCGCGCTCCATCTTCTCCATCACGCCTTTCAGGATGCTTGGCATGAACTTGTTGTCGATCACCCCGCCCACGATGCAGTTGTAGAACACCAGTTTGCCGCCCGTGGTGAGCTCATGCTCCTCCTTGCCCCGCACGCTCACGCCGCTCGGTTCGGGCATGCCTTCGGTCCATGGCTCGATCCGCAGGTGCACCTCAGCGAATTGTCCGCTGCCGCCCGTCTGCTTCTTGTGGCGGTAGCTCGCCTCGGCGTTGCGGCGGATGGTCTCGCGGTAGGGGATGCGCGGGCTGCTGAACACGCAATCGACCTTGTAGTGGTGGTTCAGCTTCCACTTCAGCAGGCTCAGGTGCAGCTCGCCCTGCGCGCCCACCAGCTGCTGTGCGGTCTCGCGGCTGTACTGCAGCACAACGGTGGGATCCTCCTTCTGGATCTCGAGCAGCGCGGCGTGCAGTTTCTCTTCCAGTTTCTGGTCGGTGGCCTTGATCACCTGGCGCAGGCGCGACTCGGGGAAGGCGATGGGCTGCAGCTTCACGCTGGTGCCCGGCGCATGCAGCGTATGCGCGGTGGCCGTGTCCTTCAGTTTGATGGTGCCGCCGATGTCGCCCGCCACCAGCCGCTCCACGTGGTTGCGCTCCTTGCCATCCACGATGAAGAGCTGGCCGATGCGCTCGGTGGCGCCCGTGTTGTCGTTCACCAGTTCCATGCCCTCGCGCAATTCGCCGCTCATCACCTTGAAGAGCGTGATGTGGCCGGCCTTCGGCTCGATCATGGTCTTGAAAGTGAAGAGCACCGCCGGACCATCGGCGCGGCACTCCAGCTTTCCGCCGCCCACCAGTTCCTCGGCGGGCATCTCCAGCGCGGCGGGCGCCACGTTGTCGATGAAGCCCATCAACCTGCCGCTGCCCATGTTGCGCGCGGCGCTGAGGCAGAACACGGGGAAGCAGGTGCGTTTCATCATCCCCTGCTTCAGTCCTAGGCGCATTTCGTCCTCATCGAGCTCGCCCTTGTCGAAGTAGTGCTCCATGAGCGTCTCGTCGTTCTCTGCCGCCTTCTCCACCAGTTCCTTGTGCAGGGCCTCGGCGCGTTCCTTCTCGTTATCGGGTATCGGCTGCTTCTCCGGCTTGCCGCCCGCATCCTTGAACACGTACATGGTCATCTTCAGCAGGTCGATGATGCGGTGGAAGCCATCGCCCTGCTCCACGGGATACTGCATCACGGTGACCGCGCTGCCGAAGTGCTCCCTGGCCTGCGCCACGGTGCTGTCGAAATCGGCGTTGGGGTGGTCGAGCTGGTTCACGCCGATGATCACCGGTCGGTCGTACTGCGCGAGATGATCCCAGACCAGGTCGGTGCCCACCTCCACGCCGTGGTGCGCGTTCAGCAGCAGCACGCAGGTATCGGCCACGCGGAGCGCGGGGATGGTTTCGCCCACCAGGTCATCGAGCCCCGGCGTGTCGATGATGTTGATCTTGTAGTTGCGCCACTCGGTGTGCAGCACCGTGCTGTACACGCTGCTGCCGCGCTCATGCTCGAGCTCGTGGTGATCGCTCACCGTGTTCTTGTCCTCGACTCGGCCGCGGCGTTGGATCAGACCCGCTTCGAAGAGCATGGTTTCGGCCAGCGTGGTCTTGCCGCATCCGTGGGATCCCAGCAGGACGACATTCTTGATGTGCTTCGCATCGAACACTTTCATGGCACAGACGGGGTTTGGGGTGGATGTATGGGTCACATGCCACCGTGGAGGTCCCCTGCGGGCCATGATCACGGTCCGTAGCGGACGCGCGGAGGAAGGCTGAAGGTAACGAACCGCCTGCCGCTATTCCAAGACATCGGTCAGGCCGGATCACGCACGCCGATCACAGGCGCGCGGAACACGGAAAGGAAGCGTTGCTAGTTGAGCGACTCCATCGCCCGCGTTCCCTGCAGGCGCTTGAAACGGGCCACCACCTCGTCGTAGCTCGCCGGGAGGTTCAGCTCCTTCTGCGGGCAGAAGCCGTGGTTCTCACCGGCCTGATAGCCTTCAGCTGAATTCGATGCCTGCTGCTCTGCCTCGTTGGGCGCTGCGTTCTCGGAATTCTCCTGCTTCACGTTCACGATGGATGAGGGTACTGGTTCCGGTAGGGCTCGAAAGCTAGGCCCGCGGACCGGGGATGCGCAAGAAAAGCTGCTCGCAATCGGGTCATGCTCGGATTCCAGAAAGGGCAACCGCCCCATCTTTGGGGGACCAAACCTCCTCCCATGCTCCGTCGCTCGCTCCTCCTGGCCGCCCTCGCCGTCGCGCCCTTCGCCGCGTCCATCGCGCAATACAACCAGAAAGGCATGGTGCACCTGAGCCTCGGTGCATCGGTGGGCGCTCATGGAACAGAACTGGAGAGCAAGTACCGCATCCTTGGTGTCACGCTCACCGATACGGAGACCGACGGCGCCGCCACGGTCTCCTTCCCCTTTCAGGTGGGCTACGCGCTGGGCAACCGCTTCTCGCTCGGGCTGCTCATCGAGCCCGGCCGCTACGTGCCCGATTCAGCCAACAGCGACCAGCAGAACGCCTTCCTCAACGTGGCCTTGGAGCCGCGCTTCTACATCGTTAACGCCAACCGCGTGGCCTGGCACGCGAGCATGCAGCTGGGCGCCGTGGCCCTGCACATCACCGACAAGGACCCCGATGATGTGGATGCGCGCTATTCCGGCGGCGCCTTCGGGCTCGGCACGGGCGTGGCCATCGGCCTGGGCAACACCATCGGCCTGGGTTTCGATCTGCGCTACCTCGCCACCAGCATGGAGTTGAAGGCGATGGAGATCAACAACGCCAGCGTCACCGATTTCTACAGCGCCACCCTGCGCACCAGCGGCGTGATCGCGCAGCTCTCGCTGGCCTTCCGCTTCGGCGGCGGGAAGTAGTGTCTCAGTTTAGTTGCACGACCCATCGTCACGCCGGAGGCCAGGCGAGCAGAGCTCGCTCGTACTGGCCATCCGGTGTCTCACCTATGCCTAGCCCGCGCAGGGCATTGGTGAGACCCCGGGTCTCGCTCGCAGAGCCTCCCATCGCCCGGGGTGACGCGATGCAAAGACCTTGGACCGCACTCAACAGTCGATACAGACTTCGAACTGCGACACTACCCGGCGGCAAGCAACGTCTACCTTCGCCCCGCATGTTGGTTCCCGCTCTCGGGCGGGATGAAAAGGGAATCCCGTGCGAACCGGGAGCTGTTCCCGCAGCTGTGAACCGCTGAGGCCTGTCGCCAATGCCACTCGAAAGGGGAAGGCGCGACAGGTGAGGGCGGTGAGCCAGAAGACCTGCCAGCATGCCCCCGGATGCGCTCCGGGGTGACGTTCAACGGCCACGGGAACATGGCCGCGTCGCTTGCGGTAGGCGAGCGTCCGTTCCCTGTGGTTTCACCAGATCAACGCCGTGCGGTGAACGCGGCAAACCAATCCCTTCCCTCATGTACCGTCCATTCCTCTCAGCAGCTCTGTTCTCGGCGATCGCTTTCGCGAATGCCCAGCAGGTGCACCAGGTCTTCGTGCTCAGCGAAGGCTATTACGATTTCTTCGGCGGCGGCGGGCAGCTCATCCCCGTCACCCTCGGCAGCTACGACCCCGCCACCGGCACCTACCAGACCGTGGCCACCATCACCGGCCCGCGCTTCGGCAGCGATGTGCTGGTCGATGGCGCTTCGGTGTACGTGGCCGCTGATGACCGCGTGCTGCGCTTCGATGCCGACAGCTACCAGCAGACGGGCGAGGCCATGGTCTCCGGCGTGCGCAAGCTGGCGGTGTGGAACGACCTGCTGCTGCTGACCCGCGGCGAGCTCGGCGGATTGCCGCACTACTTCGAGGCGCGCGACAAGAACAGCCTCGAGCTGCTCTGGACCATCGACCCGGCCGCTGGGCTGACGATGAGCGCCGAGGACGTGCTGGTCGTAGACGATAAGGCCTATCTGGCCGTGAACAACGCCTTCGACTGGAGCAATCTCGCGGGCCGCATCGGAGTCGTCGACCTTGCTACCGGTTCCTACGAGAACGAAGTGGACCTCGGACCGGATGGCTTGAACCCGGAGAAGCTCTTCGTTCACCAGGGCGAGCTGCTCGCCTTCAGCAACACCGACTTCTCGCACAGCAGCATCAGCCGTGTGGGCGCGGGCGAAGTGGAGTACACGGTCACCGTTTCGAGCAACTCGGGCTGCGGGGCCTCGGAACTGGTGGGAGCGCAGGAGCAGGTCTACTTCCTGGAATACGCCCAGAACGAGCTGGTGCGCTTCGATGTGGCCACCGCGAGCGTGGGCGACACGCTCTCTGGCAGCCCGGCGGTGTACGGCCTGCTCGCCGATCCCTTCAATCCGGTCCTCTATGCCACCACCACCGATTTCGTGAGCACCGGCGACTTCCATGTGCTCGCGCTGGATGGATCCGTGCTCAGCACCGTGCCGGCCGCCGTGGCCAGCGGGCACCTGGCCTTGGATATCCGCCTGAGCACGGGGGTGGAGCAGCTGGCCCGTCCGGGCATGGCGGTATTCCCGAACCCGGCCGATGAGCTGGTGACCATCAGCCTGCCGCTGACCGGAGCCGATGTGGAGGTGCTCGATGCCACCGGCCGCGTGGTCGATCGCCAGCGTGCGGGCAGCGGTCTGCTCCGCCTGAGCCTAGCGGGCTACCCCGCCGGACTCTACACGGTCCGCGCCGAGGGCATGGCGCCCGTGCGATTCACCAAGCGCTGATTGCGTCTGGCTTCTACATTTGCCACCCCGATGCCCGAACGGGCATCGGGGAACTGGCCTCCTTAGCTCAGCGGTAGAGCAGCTCATTCGTAATGAGCAGGTCTTCGGTTCAAATCCGAAAGGAGGCTCCACTAGTGCCGCAAGCCCTCCAGCGAAAGTTGGGGGGCTTGGCTTATCAGGAGGTGCTAAATAGGTGGTAAGTAAGCACCACTTTGCCGGTGGTGCGGATAGGCTCCTGAAAAGCTCGTTTCCGAAGGCTTTTCAAGTGGTGCGTTGTCCGTGCTCTATTTTGAGCCTCCATCATGTCCCAATCGACCGAACAGGCTGGCCACTTGGCAGCCTTCATCACCAAGTGGGAAACGAGCGGCGCGGCCGAACGCGCCAACGCCCAGCTCTTCCTGGCCGAATTGTGCGATGTACTAGAGGTTGACCGCCCGCAGCCGAAGACGCCCACAGAGGCCGACAACGCCTACGTGTTCGAGAAGCCTGTGCCCAGCGCCAGCGGCACCACCAATTTCATCGACCTCTACAAGCGCGACTGCTTCGTGCTGGAAACCAAACAGGGTGTCGATGCCGTGGCCGGTGCTGATGGCGCATCCCTATCCGCAGCTGGCGAACAACGCCTGCGCGAACGCAAATACGGCCACGGCAAACGCGGCACCAAGGGCTTCGACACCGCCATGATCCGCGCGCAGGCCCAGGCCCAGCGCTACGCCCGCGCCCTGCCCAAGGAAGAGGTCCCCGACGGACGACCGCCCTTCGTGGTGGTGGTGGATGTGGGCCACAGCATCAGCCTCTACACCGATTGGAGCCGCATGGGCGGCGAGTACCTGCCCTTTCCCGATCCCGCCAGCTTCCGCATACCGCTGAAGGGTCTGCTGGATGCGAAGACGCGCGATACCCTGCGCGCGGTGTGGACCGAGCCGCTCACCCTGGACCCCGCGCGCCGCAGCGCCAAGGTCACCCGCGAGATTGCCGACCGCTTGGCCAAACTGGGCAAGACCCTTGAAGGGAAGCACGACCCGGAGCACGTCGCGGCTTTCCTCATGCGCTGCCTCTTCACCATGTTCAGCGAGGATGTGGACCTCCTGCCGCACGGCTCGTTCACGAAATTGCTAGGCGAGCTGAAGAGCGATCCGGAGAACTTCCAGCCCATGCTGGAGAACCTCTGGGGCACCATGAACACCGGCGGCCTCAGCCCCATCCTGCGCAAGAAGCTGCCGCGCTTCAACGGCGGCCTCTTCGCCCATGCCGATGCCATCGCGCTGAATGCCGACCAGATCCAATTGCTCATCGAGGCCAGCACCGCCAACTGGCGGGATGTGGAGCCCGCCATCTTCGGCACCCTGCTGGAGCGCGCGCTGGACCCACGCGAGCGCCACAAGCTGGGCGCGCACTACACGCCGCGCGCCTACGTGGAGCGGCTGGTGAACCCCACCGTGATCGAACCGCTGCGCGAGCAATGGAAGGGCGTGCAGGTGGCCGCGCTGCAACTGCACGATGCCGGCGACGACAAGAAAGCGATCAAGCTGGTGGAGGACTTCCTGCACCAGCTGGCCACCGTGCGCGTGCTGGACCCCGCCTGCGGCAGCGGCAATTTCCTCTACGTGACGCTGGAGCTGCTGAAGCGCCTGGAAGGTGAAGTGCTGAACACCCTTCACGAACTGGGCGCAACCAGCAAATTGGAATTGGAAGGCGTGATGGTGACGCCGGCCAACTTCTTCGGCATCGAGCTGAACCCACGCGCGGCGGCCATTGCCGAGCAGGTGCTGTGGATCGGCTTTCTGCAATGGCACCTGCGCACGCACGGCCATCTCCACAACCTCCCCGAGCCCATCATCAAGGACTTGCACAACATCGAATGCCGCGATGCCGTGCTGGCCTACGATACCCGTACCGAACTCCGCGATGCCGATGGCCAGGTGGTGACCAAGTGGGACGGCCGCACCACCAAGCCGCACCCGGTTACCGGCCAGGAAGTGCCCGACGCCGATGCCCGCGAGCCCGTCTACACCTACACGAAGCCGCGCCCGGCCCAATGGCCCGAGGCCGACTACATCGTGGGGAACCCGCCGTTCATTGGTGCAAGAACTGTCCGGAACGCTCTAGGAGATTCTTATGTCGAAGCACTGCGCGAAGCCTACCCGGAAGTGCCGAATACCTGTGACTTTGTCCTGTATTGGTGGGACAAGGCTGCCAGTCTCGTCGGAAAGGCTCGAGCCAAGTCCTTTGGTCTCATTACGACTAATAGCATCACTCAAGCCTATTCCAGAAAGCTGATTGACAAGCATCTGTCTGACCGAGGACAAGTCTCCTTGCGATATGCGATTGCGGATCACCCGTGGGTCGAGTCGAGCGATGGCGCTGCAGTTCGGATTGCAATGACAGTAGGCGTCGGCGCGAAACAGTTAGCTGGCAAGCCAATTCTCGCCCATGTAACGGCTGAAGTGGATGATGACGAGCATGTTGTTGTTCAGGACCTGCACGTCGACCGCATCGATAGCACCCTCAGCGCAACCTTGGCTGG
>JACJZF010000001.1 GCA_020635725.1 Flavobacteriales bacterium | reverse complement strand
GATGCAGCCGGACGGGAAACTCCTGCGCGCCGTGAGCGGGAACTACCCCTTCAATCGCTTGCTCACCAGCGGAGCTGCGGACCCGACCTACACCGCGCCACCGCTCATCGGACTTAGCACACCGTACGCGATGGCACGCCAAAGCACCGGGGCGGTTATCATGATCAATGACTTCACGCCGCCGCATACACAGGCCTTCGGTCCGAACGGAGGTGTGGTTACCGTGCCGGATGTGGAATGGTTGTACGCATCGAGTGCTAGACTGCTCGTCCTATCGGATGATCGGATCCTTGTGGCGGCTTCGAGCCTCTACCATCAATATGAGAGCGGAAGCATCCCCATCCCGGGCAACATGGTGCGGCTGTTCGCGGATGGCACCCAGGACCTATCGCTAGCCGCCGTGAACCTGACGATACCGCCGTACACGAGCCCCGTGACCGCCATGGCCGAGCAATCGGATGGAAAGGTGGTCCTCGTTGGACCGTTCACGGAGGTGAACGGGGTTCCCCGCAACGGCATCGCCCGCTTGAACGCCAACGGAACGCTTGACGCCACTTTCGATCCTGGTACCGGATTCGATGGTGCGGTCACGTGCATGGTGCTGCGCCCTGATGGTCACATCGTGGTCGGCGGACTATTCGAGGAATACAATGGAGCGGTCAGCCGCTTCCTGGTCCAGTTGAACAGCGACGGCAGCATCGATACCGGCTTCGATGTCGGATCGAAATTCGAGCACTACGGTGGCGGCGGTGGTGTCCATGCCTTGGGCTTGCAGAGCACGGGCCAGTTGATCGTGGCGGGCGAATTCACCTCGTATGATGGTAACGGGCGCAACCGCGTCTTACGACTCGGCACGGCAACACCGGCAGGGCTCGCCCTCTCTGCACGGGTATTCCTCGAGGGTGCCATGCTCGGTGCCGGTTTCATGAGCGATGCCCTGCGCGCGGCCGGTCATATCCCGCTCACTGAGCCGTACACCGCTCTGGGTTTCAGCCCGGTGGGCAATAATGGCGGCGAGAGCACAACGCTTCAGGTGCTCAATGCACCCATGAACAGCGCCGTGGTGGACTGGGTCCACGTCGAGCTGCGCTCACCGAACGATCCTTCCATTGTGGTGGCCTCCCGGAACGGCCTGCTGGTGCAGAGCGGCTTCATACAGGATGTAGATGGTCTTTCTCCACTGTCTTTCTACGGTGTTCCGCCAGGCGCCTATTACATATCCGTGCATCATCGGAACCACCTCGGCGTGATGAGCGCCGATCCGATCCAGCTCGGCACCACTCCGACTTATTTGGACTTCACGCAGCCCTACACCTTCACCTACGGAACGGATGCGCGCAAGTATGTCTTTCCGGATATGGTACTCTACGCCGGCGACGTGAACCACGACGGCACCCTTCGCTACGTGGGCGAGGACAACGACCGCGATCCCGTGCTCTTGAGCATCGGCGGCAATATCCCCACGAGCTCCGTGACCGGGTACAAGCAGGAGGACATCAACCTGGATGGCTTGGTGAAGTACGTGGGCGAGGGCAACGACCGCGACCCCATCCTGCTGAACATCGGCGGGAACATCCCCACCAATACCCGCCAGGCCCAGCTGCCCTAAGTCTCCGTCGTCAGACCTGCTTCCTTGCCCGCACCCGGGTACCTTCGCCGCATGGTGAACGGAAAGGAAGCGATGGTGGATGAGTTCGTGCTCCATCGCATCGGCACGGGCGGCGCGCCCAGCCTATTGAGCGATTACAGCGCGGTGCTGCAAGGGCCTGAGGAACAGGAATTCCTCCGAAAGCTCTTCCTGAAGCCCTTTGGCAGCGTATGCCAGACGCATGAGTTCGCTGAGAAAGACGGCCAGCCGAACGCCCTTGCGGCGCTCTGCCAGAAAGCTGCGGACGGAAAGGCGCTGGTGGGTGTATCGCGCGCCATCGCCAAGGTGCTCATCGATGTGGCCAACGAGCACGAGGCGCACAGCGGCGACCTCTTCGTGGCGCGCTTCACCGGCGTTGAGCTGGGCAGCGCGGTGCACGACGCGCTCGGCCTGCTCAAGTTCGACGACAAGGAGGTCTTCATCGAGAGCCGCGTGGAGGACGAGGCACTGGCCATGCAATTGAAGCGCGGGCTCGGTGGCCGCAAGCCCGACCAGGCGCTGCTCGTGGTATTCACCCCCGGTGAGCCCACCCTGCTGGTGATCGACGACAAGCCGCAGAACCCCTTCTGGCAACAGGCCTTCATCGGGCTGCGCGCCAAGCACGACCACGTGAACAGCACGCGCAATATGCTGGACATGACGCGCTCATTCATCACTCAGCAGCTCCCGCAGGACTACGAGATCCCCAAGGCCGACCAAATTGACCTGCTGAACCGCTCTGTGCAGTACTTCAAGGAGAATACCGAGTACGACCGCGGCAGCTTCGCGCGCGAGGTGTTCCAGAACGAGGAGGTGGCCGGTTCCTTCGAGCGATTCGGCAACCGCTACCAGGAAGAGCGCGACGTGGACCTCGATGAGCGCTTCGCCATCTCAGCCGATGCCGTGAAGCGACAGGCCCGTGTGTTCAAGAGCGTGCTGAAACTCGACAAGGACTTCCACATCTACATCCACGGCGACCGCAACAAGATCGAGCGCGGCGTGGACGAGAACGGCAGGAAGTTCTACAAGATCTATTACGAGCAGGAGCTGTAGGTCATGGTTCCATGTGGCCATGATTCCATGTGGCCATGGGCACATGAATCAATGAAGCTATGGTCACATGGAACCATGGCCACATGACTTCACCCTCCAATACTCACCATAGGCCTCGCGCTCAAATCGTGCAGCACCTCTTCCTGCTTCTCCGGCTTGAAGGGTGGCAGTCCGCCGAGCATGGCATGCTTCGCCAGCACGTTCGCCTCGATCAAGGGCGCGATGTCCTCGCCGCGACGGAGCGCTGATAGCAGATCCATCTCCTCACGTGCGAACAGGCAGTTGCGCATCTTCCCTTCGGCTGTCAGCCGCAGCCGGTCGCACGTCCCACAGAAGGGCTCGGTCACGGTGCTGATCACCGCGAAGGTGCCGGGCCAGTCGCAAACACGGTAGGCCTTCGCGGTACTGTGGGGATCGTCGGCGAGCTTCTCGAACGAGTGCACGCTGCCGATGTGGCCCAGCATCTCGGCGTAGGTGTACACGCGCTCCCGTCCCCACTTGTTCCCCGCGAACGGCATGAATTCGATGAAGCGCACATGCACCGGATGATCGCGCGTCAACTCCACGAAGCGCAGGATCTCGTCATCGTTCACGCCGCGCATCACCACCATGTTCACCTTCACGCGCAGCCCACGCTCCAATGCCAAGCGGATATTCGCCCAGACGCGTTCGAATCCATCCCGCCGAGCGATACGCTTGAATCGCTCTGCATCGAAGGTGTCCAAGCTGACGTTGATGCTCTTCAAGCCGGCCCCAACCAGCGCATCCAGGTGTTTGTCGAGGGTGAGCGCATTGGTCGTGAGCCCGAGTTTCACCGGCAACCGCAGCAGGTCGCGCACGATATCCACGGCATCGGGGCGCACCAAAGGCTCTCCGCCGGTGACCCGGATCTTGTCCACCCCATACCGCTCCACGAAGAGCCGAGCGATGGCCATGACCTCGTCGCGCGTCATCAGCTCCTCGCGCCGCAAGAAGTGCTGATCCTCGGGCATGCAATACGTGCAACGCAGGTCGCACTTGTCCACGATGCTGATCCGCAAGCTGCGATGCACGCGGCCGTGGCGGTCCTTCAATAGGGTCGGCACGGGCGCAAGTTATCTTGAGGGCCGCACCTTGACGGAAATCACAACATGGCGAAGAAAGAGTTGATACGCTGCCCGTGGCCCTTGAGCGACACGCGCATGATCGAATACCACGACACGGTATGGGGAACCCCCGAGCACGACGACCGGAAGCTGTACGCCAAGCTGGTGCTCGACGGCGCGCAGGCCGGCCTGAGTTGGAAGACCATCCTGCACCGCAGCGACGGCTACCGAAAGGCCTTTGATAACTGGAACGTGGAGAAGATCGCCCGCTACGGCAAGAAGGATATGGCCCGGCTTCTGGCCGATGAGGGCATCATCCGCAATCGGGCCAAGGTGGAGAGCGCGATCAAGAACGCGCAGGCCTGGCTGCGGATCATGGAAAGCGGCAAGGGCTCTTTCGATGATTTCCTGTGGAAGCACGTGGACCACAGGACCATCATCAACCCGCGGAAGGACCAGAAGAGCCTGCCCGCCAGCACACCGCTGAGCGATGCCGTGAGCAAGGACCTGAAGAAGGCCGGATTCAGCTTCGTAGGCAGCACCATCGTTTACGCGTACATGCAGGCCATCGGCATGGTCGATGACCACGTGGACGGCTGCTTCCGCAAGGCGAAGGGATAGGGCGATACCTTGGTCTCGTGCGAACACCTGTGGCCACGGTCGGTATCCGTCGCGTTGAGTCAGGCTCCCTGACCGACGCCGATGACCTCCTGGTCACCGAGGAACCGTTGGAGATACGGCTCGGCTATGGCCCCTTGGACGATCGGCGGGAGATCCGATTGAGCGTGACCATGCGCACGCCGGGCCACGATGAGGAACTCACGCGCGGCTTCCTCTATACCGAAGGGCTCATCGGCGAGAACACGGAGCTGCTGCGCGTGGCGCACTGCGAGGACGTGAAGCCGGAGGAGCGCGGAAACGTGATACGCGCGGAGCTGCGTCCGGATATCGAAGTGGACCCCGCGCGCTGGCAACGCAACTTCTACACGACCAGCAGTTGCGGCGTCTGCGGCAAGAGCAGCATCGAGGCCGTGCATGCCACGTGCACCAGACGCATCACGCCTTGGGGCGCTGTTGATGCAGACGTGATCACGGCCCTACCTGACCGGATGCGTGCCGCGCAGACCGTCTTCCAGCACACCGGCGGCATACATGCGGCGGCCTTGTTCGGTCGCGCGGGTGAGTTGTTGCTGCTGCGCGAGGACGTGGGCCGCCACAATGCCGTGGACAAGGTGATCGGCGCCGCGCTGGCCGGGCATCTGCCAACGGAGGGCTCCATGCTGCTCGTGAGCGGGCGCGCAGGTTTCGAGCTGGTGCAGAAATGCGTGGTAGCCGGCATCCCTTTGATGGCTGCGGTAGGCGCGCCGAGCTCCTTGGCGGTCACGCTCGCGCGGGATAGCGGCCTTACATTGATCGGTTTCCTGCGCGGCGAGCGCTTCAATATCTATGCGCCCCAATGAACGGCGGACCCGATGAGATCACTCGCGAGCGGATCGAGGCGCTAACGCACGAGCACATCGACATCGTGCCGTACGACCCACGATGGGCGTTGTTCTATACCGAGGAGGAGCGCTTCCTGAGTGGGCTGCTGCCGCAAGACCTCGTCACGCGCATCGCGCACATCGGCAGCACCGCCGTGCCCGGCCTCAGCGCCAAACCCATCATCGATGTGCAGGTGGAAGTGGCCAGCCTCGCGAGGGCGCGCTCGGAAGCCGTTCCCTTGCTCACCGCGCACGGCTACGAGTTCATCTGGCGGCCGAGCATCGGCGAGCAGGCCCCCTTCTATGCCTGGTTCATCAAGCGCGATGCGCAGGGACAGCGCACGCACCACATCCACATGGTCGAGCCCGATTCGGCCTCCATGGACCGCTTGCGCTTCCGCGATGCGCTTCGTGCCGATGCTTCCGAATGCAAGGCGTACCAAGCACTGAAACGCGAGCTCGCGACACGTTACCCCGAGGACCGTGCCGCCTACACCCGCGCCAAGACCTCCTTCATCCAGCGCGTATTGCGCGAATACACGTCATGAGAACGATCCTCCTCCTCTTCTGCCTGTCCGTTGCTGCCAGCCTCAACGCGCAGCGCACCTTCGATGTCACCATCGCCGACAGCACCTATCACATGAAGCAGTATTGGTTCGTGCTCTACACCACCGGTGCCGACACGACCCGGCTGGACAGCACCACCTCCGCCAATCTGCTCAAGGACCACCTCGCACATCAGGGCGAACAGGCCAAGCGCGGGCTGATCGTGATGGCCGGGCCCTATGGCGACAAGAGCGATTGGCGCGGAATGCTGCTCTATGATTGCGAGACGAAGGAGGAAGTAGAAGGCTACCTGTTACGCGACCCCTTCGTGAAGCAGGGCAAACTGAAGTACGAGATCCACCCGTGGTACGGCGCGGTGGGCACGCAGCTGAAGTGAGCTACGGGGAGCTCAGCAGCCAGGCATGCGTATGCCCACTCTCCCTGGTCTGCCAGAAATAGCAGAAGCGGTTGCGCTTGCTGTTGAGCAGCGCCTGCACCTCCGGGTGATCGCGGTGCGGATACCACAACTCGATCGTGCCGGTGGACGTGTCGAATCGCGGGGCCACACGCTCTTCGCTGAAACGCACGCGCACCTGCCGTGCCTTGGACCCATGCCGCCCCGGAATACCGGCGAAGAGGAGCTCTTCACCCTGCATGCGTAATCTCTTCGTGATGCGCAAAACCTCCAAGGCACCTGCTGCGCCTAAGTGGCTCAGTACACGAGGACCCGCATCACGATGATGCGCCGATCGAAGGGTGCGGGTCTCCATGAGAGCTTGTTTGCTGCCGTGAAGATCGCAGGATTCGGAACGAGCGGCGGCTGTTTTCCATCAGGACGGCGAAAACTTCATATTGCCTTAACGATCACGCAGCCGCGCCCGGGTCGCCGTGTTCTCCTAGCGTCCGAAGCGGAAGATCAACCGGTCCGCGTTCCTGCGCCCAAGCAGGCCGTCCCGCATGATTCGGGCACCTATCCAACTGAAGGTGATGCCATTGCCTCCCATGCCCAGGATGTACCAAAGGCCCGAGCCGGGGTCTTGGTCGAGATACGGCAAGCCATCCTGGGTAGTGCCGAAGGTGCCGCACCAAGCGTACTCCCCGCTGAAGGGCACGGTGGGGAATAATTGTTGGAACCGCCTCTCCAACCGGGTCGCCTTCCGCTGTAGCAAGCGGTCTCGGCGACTCGCATCCACGAAGGGCTCATCCAGGCCGCCGATGAGCACGCGGCCGTTCGATGTGCCGCGCATGTATAGGTATGGTCGCGCGGTCTCCCAGATCAGCAGATCCGCATCCCAGGCGCCGCCGTCATGCTTCCGCTCGCCGGCTATGGCGTATGTCGAGTGCAGCTTCATCACCGGCTCCGAGAGATGCGCCTGGCTCTCATACCCGGTGCACATGACCACATGGCGCGCACGCACGAGGTGACCTCTATCCGTCCTCACGAGGTACGCTGACCCCTCCTTCTCGATGTTCCTGATCGCCGTGCGGTCGTACACCGCCCCTCCGCGGCGCTGGACAGCCTGGAACAACGCGTGCGTCAGCGCGTAGGGATCAGTGGCTGCCGCCGTGTGACTCATCAACCCGCAAGCGCGTATTCCCGGTATGAACCGCGCCACCTCTTCGCGCTCCAGCATCTCGCACGCTATGCCAAGCTCGGACCGCATCTGCTGCTCCTTCCGGAGACCGCTTTCGTGGCTGCGCTTGCTGGCGAATTGCAGGCTGCGGCAGCGCCCACCAGCGTCCACTCCCAGCTCGCGGCACAGGGCGCGCAGACCCTCGACGGCCTCCACACCTAACAGGTAGGCTCTCGCCGCGTTTCGTTCACCCACCTGTTCAGAAAGCTCATGCAGGGGTACGTCGATCTCGTACTGCAGCAGGGCGGTACTGGCGGCGGTGCTCCCTGTTCCGATGGTCCTGCGATCCACCACCACGACCTCTAATCCGGCTTCGGCGAGCGCATGGGCGCAAAGCGCACCCGTGATTCCCCCGCCGACGATGAGCACCTCGCAGCGAACGGCATGCTCCAAAGCAGGGTAATCAAAAGGCAACCCGTTCCGGATCCAGAAGTAGGGGAGTCCGGACGAGAGATCGAGCATAGGTCATTTCGCGTTGAAGGCGCTGAGCATCCAATGGTGCTTCTCCACCTGCTTGATGAAGCCCTTCACCATCTCCTCGGTGCCCATGTCCTGCAGCTCCATGGCCAGCTCGGCGGCCTCCACGGCGAAGTCGAGCAGCGCCACGTAATCCGCGAGCAGGTTCTTCACCATGTGATCCGCGGCCGGTACCGTGGTGTCCTCCTTGATCGAGCTGTGCTCGAGGTATTCGCTCATGCAGCTCAAGGGGCGCTCGCGGAACACACGGATGCGCTCGGCGATCAAGTCGATGTTCAATTGCGCCTCTTGGTACTGCGCTTCCAGCTCCACGTGCAGGTCGAAGAAGTCTCCGCCCTTCACGTTCCAGTGGTAGTTGCGCAGCTTCTGGTAGTGCACCTGGTAATTGGCGAGCAGGCCGTTGAGCTTGTCAGTGATGGCCTTGCGGTCGGCCGCGCTCCAATGAAGCGTGTGACGCTTACGGCCGCTCGACACCGGGGCGGAGTGGCCATTGCTGGGTGATGTGGTCTTGGTTTTCATGCGTTCGGATCAACCACTCCTGTGCCAGCCGGGTCACTCGCACCAGCGGCTCATCGCGGCGCTGGTGATCGGGGTCTGCACGCCCCGATCGGCGACTTCACTCCACGCCTTGCGCTGCATCGCGTCATTCCACCTCTTCCCGCGCGTCACTCCGTGCAGCACCGGGTCATCGCGGCTTCATCACGCTTAGCCAGTCAGAGTAATTCTCCTTGCTGAGCACATGGGAGAGCTCATTGCGCCGCTTGTTGGCCAAGGCGCGTAGTTCAGCATCCCGTTGCGATCCGCTCATCGCGCTCTCCGACATGAGGGTGGCTCGCTCCCCGTTGTAATCCTCCTCGATCACGCGTATCCGCTTCACCTGATCCTCGGTGAGTTTCCACCGCAGGAAGAGACTGTCCGGCAGATCATACCAACCGTAGCTGGGCAGGTCCACCGGCTCCTGCGCTCGCAGGGGGCACGCGAGCAGGACCAGAATGATGAATCCCATCTGCCTCATTGCGGGGGCACAAGGCCCAGGCTGGTTTGTGCGAACTCGAGGTCCCGCAGGTCCTCATCCACCTCGTTGATCAGGTTCACGAGCATATTCCGTGTGCGCGCCGGTAGCCCTGGCAATTTGGCCAGATCCACGAGCTCGCTGCGCAGATAGTTCTCCTCTTGCTCGCACGCACTCATCAACCCAATCGTATGCGGTCCTTGCCCATCGGGCAGGAAAGGGGCGAAGCGTTGCTCCGCGCCCTGCTTCGGGCTATTGGGCAGCCCCATGGTGCCCAACTCCCGGTCGAGCATGTTCAACATGATGATCCTGCGGCAGGCCAGCATGAAGAGCAAGTCGTTCAGCAGCTTGTTGCTCAGGTTGAAACTGGCGCGTTCAAGTGCCGTGCGGCTATCGACCAGTAAACGGTGCATGCGGCGTAAGCGCTTGCGGAGTGCCAAACGTTGCATCGGACCCTTGTTTCGCGACACGGCCGCCAGATTCGGGCCGCCGCCCTCGGCATCCAGACAGGCATTGAGGCTCAGCAAGTTCCGTCCACCGTTCTTCGCACTAAGCGAGGCATGCCTTCCACACGCACCCCACATGAACTCCCGCCTCTGGGACCTGAGCGCCCCATCGCGAAGCACTATGCGGATGTATCACGCTCGAAAACCAAGTGCACGTAATCGCCCAGGCTGCTCTGGTGGCTGTCGCGCACCGCCTGCCAGGCTCCGCTTCCGATGTCCTGCTGAAGACGGAACAGCCCATCTTCCAGTTCATGGTCCGAAACGGCAAGCGCGAAGGAGGAGATGCCCTTCCTGAAACCAGGATCAAGGTATCGTTCAGGCCGGTGCTTGCAGGCATAGAGGAACTGGTCCTGCAGGTCGGGCGCCACTTGATACACGAGACGGTGCGATAGGTTGAAGCCGGCTTGCAGCGCCGCCTTGGTCATTCGATCCATGGCGGGCAACACCGTAGCGCTTCGCTCGATCATCTCAGGGAAATAATGATGAAGCCAATACCCGCGTGTCTGCTCCGGAGCGGAAGTGAACACCACCAAACGGCCGCCTGCGCGCACCACGCGCGCCGCCTCCGCGAAACCCCGCTCAAGGTCCCGCCAATGATGCACCGTTAACGTAGCCACCGCACCCTCGAAGCTGGCCTCGTCAAAGGGCAGATCCTCCGCACAGGCACTGACCCAGGTGATCGCATCGCTTTTCGCGCGGGCCTCAGCCAGCATCCGTTCAGATGGGTCCACCCCCGTGACCGAAAAGCCATGCTGAGCGAGCACTGCCGTGTAGTTGCCCGTTCCGCAACCGATGTCGAGCACACGGGCACCAGGCTTGGCGCCAAGAAGCCGTATCAATCGACCCGCGAGTTCGGGATCCGCTTTGCGCGTGTCATCGTATCCGACGCCGATCCGATCGTAGGCAATGGTGCTCAAGCTTCCGCAAAGATGGTCCCGTGGCTCACCCGTCAGCCACGTCTAGGTTAGATTCGACGGCACATCGCATGCGCGCCCTACTCGCCATACTCGCTTGCGCCGCCTGGATCTCCATCAACGAGTTCGTGCGCAACCAAGTGGTTCTCGCCCATCACTGGAGCGCACACTACGCCGCGCTCGGCCTGACTTTCCCGAGCGCGCCGATCAACGGCGCGGTATGGGGCATCTGGGCACTATGCTTCGCCGTTGCCAGCTTCTTCATCGCGCGACGCTTCAATCTGTTGGAGACCGCCGCGCTCGCATGGTTCATGGGCTTCGTGCTCATGTGGCTCGTGATCGGCAACATGGCCGTGCTGCCCTACGGCATCCTGCCCATCGCCATTCCGTGGAGCATGGTCGAGGCGTTGGGCGCCGCATACCTCCTCAAGAAACTCGCCTGAGCGCGGCTACCGCTGATAGGGTTGCAGCAGACTTACGCGGTTGCCTCTATTGGAAGAGTGCGCGACAACGACCATCACGCACTCGCCCATCATGAAGGAGCAGGTCCCTCGGCATCCACGCCCCCAGCAAGACCTGGCAGGGCAGCGACGGCAACCACCTCGGGAATTCCCGTCTATCTTGTGCTATACGGCAATTGGCATGCGTCAGGTTCTCGTATTCACAATCCTCCTCTCGCCATTCGTCGCGCCCGGCCAGGGCATGCACGTGCACCACGCCTTCTCGAACGTATGCCAAGGCTATATGTATTATGACGAGCCGGTTGATAGCGTAGTATGGAGCACCGGCGCGGTGGGCCCCGAACTCTTCAATGTGCCACCCGGCAATTACGGCTTCACGGCGTATGTCAACGGACAAGTAGTGAACCAGGGCAACCCGGTAGTGGAAGAGGTCGGGTGGAACTTCTTCCTTGTCGCCGACCCGTACTCCTACCCTGGACATGCCTTCATCAGCGTTACGCTGGAGGTACCACATTGCGTCAGCCAGATCTTCACGGATGTTTGCTGCCACCCCGACCCTGCCCAGACCAACATCGTCGTGTACCAGGATGGCATGGAGTATCCGACCACCGACGTCCCCATCTGGATTACTGAGGACGGGGACTGCAACGGTTGCTCAAGCGTGAATTGCGACTACGGGCTCGCGCTGTTCCTGGCACCGCCAGGCCACGAGTACACCATCGGCGTGAATGACGCTACCTGCGCCGGGCTCGTCATGGCAGACACGTCGGTGATTGCTAATAGCTGTGCGAACCTGCAGCTGTTGACCGAGGTGGTGGATGCGAGCCCCGGGCAGATGGATGGCACCATCACCTTCGTGGAGGCTGTTCCGGATCCAACCGAACCCTACCCTATTGAAGCTCCGGTGAGCGGAACGGTCCAGTTGATACAGATGCCAGATGGCGTGCTCATGGGCGAATTCCCGAACGCGACCACAGCGCAATGGACCGGATTGCCCACGGGCGAATACGTGCTCTATTTCATCCCAGACCAGCCTTGCCAACCGCATACCGTACCAGTGCTGGTGGGCACAGCTACCGGACTTGGTGATGTGAAGCCGGTCAGCACCCTACGCCTCTTCCCCACCGTGGCCGATCACTCCATCCAACTAGCCTCAACCGTCAGCAGCCCGATCCATCTGCGCATAACCGATGTGCGCGGACGCATGGTGATGAACCAACGCATCCCTGCGGGACCTTTCTCGGTGGAGCACCTTACGCCCGGCATGTATGGTGTGCTGGCCGAGCAGGATGGAAGCGTGTTGCGCACGCGTTTCATCAAGCGGTAGTCGGAACGCTGCGCTCGTATCTCTTGTGTGGAGCGCCTTGTGTGGAACGGACCATCTTGCATCCTGCCAATGTGCCGGTGCTTCAAGTGAGCCAGCGACCTCACCAATCCTCGTTCCTTACCTTGCCATTGCGCATGGAACTGCTCCCCTCCAAACTCCCCGGCATGTCGGACCTGCTCACCGCGGAAGAGGCCCTGGACATGGACCGCCTCGTGCCCATCCGTGAATTCAAGAAAGGAACGGTGCTGTTGGAATCCGGTCAGGTGGCCACCGAGGCCTGGTTCTGCGTGAAGGGCTGCGTGCACATGTACTATGATGTGGACGGTGACCTGCGCACCACCGAGTTCTATACCGAGGGGCAGAGCATCGCGTCGTTGTACAGCTTCATCAACCAAGTGCCGGCCAACCACTACCTGGCCTGTGTAGAGGATAGCACCCTGGTGGTATGGAGCTATGCGGCCGAGAAGGAGCTCTTCGGCAAATACCCGCGGCTGGAATCGAGCTGCCGGGTAGCGGTGGAGAGCGACTTCGGCAAGCATCAGGAAAAGCTGGCGGCCTTCATCACCAAGACACCGGAGCAACGCTACCTCGACCTGATGCAGGACCGACCCGAGCTCTTGCAACGCGTGCCGCAATACCTGCTGGCCAGTTACCTCGGCGTGACACCTGAATCGCTGAGCCGCATCCGTAAGCGAATCTTCGCGAAGGAGTCTGCCCAGTAGTCACGCCGCCACGTCGATCACCACGTTGCCCTTCTTGTGGCCCTGCTCCACGTAACGGTGCGCCTCCACAATGGCCCGTAGCGGATAGTGACGATCGATCACCGCGCGCAATTCGCCTGCTTCGATCAGCGCACGCAGCTCCTGGATCCCTTCCTCACCACCGGAGGACACACCGCCGATCACCTTGTGACCGCCGAAGAGTTTACTGCGCAACATGTGCCAGTAGTCGGATGAACTACCCTGACTGGTAGCGTATCGGCCATGCTCTTTCAGCAGGTGCTTGCTCGCCGTGTAGGTGGTGCGGCCCACCGTGCTGAAGATCACATCGTAGCGCGCGTTGCCTTGGGTGAAATCCTCGCGCCGGTAGTCGATCACATGATCGGCGCCGAGCCTCCGCATCAGGTCCACATTGGCCGTGCTGCATACCGCCGTTACCGTGGCGCCCATGCTCTTCGCCAATTGCACCGCCGCCGTGCCGATGGAGCCGGAAGCACCGTGGATGAGCACGTGCTCACCCCGCTTCAGCTTGGCCGCATTCAGGAAATGACGCGCCGTGAGCGCGCCGATGGGCAGTGCGGCCGCCTCGCCATGCGGCACCTGTTCCGGCGTGTGCGCGATGGCCGCATCCTCCGGCAGGCAGATGTACTCGGCATAGGTGCCGGAGCTCATGCCCGTGGAGCCGAAGACGCGGTCGCCCACGCGGAAGCGCGTGACCGCGCTGCCCACGGCCTCCACCACGCCGGCCACCTCATGGCCGAGGATCGGATGCTTCGGCTTGAATAGGCCGAAGAACAAGCGCACCGCGAAGGGATCGGCCTTGCGCAGCCGCACATCGCCGCTGGTGACCGTGGTGGCGTGGATGCGGATGAGCACTTCGTTGGGCATGGGCGTGGGCCGCGCCACCTCGGTCAACTGCAGTACATCGGGCGTACCATAGTTCGAGTACACCGCTGCTTTCATGTTCGTGTTGTTCATGCGGCAAAGGTTCCCCGGCGTGGTGGCGGTATCCGTTGATGTTGGGTAAGAACGACGCGGCGGCGTCGAACCTGCGCGCCCTTGGCTCCACTACTTTTGACAGACCATGAGCACTAAGGAACTCAAACAGATGATGCTTGACCGCATCAAGGATATCCCTGACCAGGCACCCGTGAGCATGGTTCAGCGCGTGCTCGATGCCATCGAGGAACTGGCCAAGGGCGAAGCGGCTTCCATGGAGCGCATGGCGCGCTTCCTCAAGAACATCGACGAGGACAAGAACCTGCTTCAGCGGCTCGCACAATGATCAGCCGGGCCGAGGCCCTGTTCTATCACACTGAACTGATCCGCCGTTTCGGTGGCGCGGATGGGGTGCGTGACGAAGGCATACTTGATGCATCGTTGAATCGGCCCTTCGCCACGTTCGGCGGAATGGACCTCTTCCCTTCGCCGGAGCAGATGGCCGCTGCAGTCATGCACGGCATCATCACCGGGCATCCGTTCATCGATGGGAACAAGCGGACGGGCTACGCGCTCGCACGCCTTATCCTACAGGACGCCGGACTTGACATCCGGGCCACTGAGGACGAGAAATACGACATGGTCATCCGCGTGGCCACCGGTCAGATGGACGTGGAGGCGATTGTGGCGTGGGTGGAGGGGCGGGTCTCGCAGGAGGGGTGACGGACCCTTTGAACATGTCGACCTGGAATCAGAAGAACGATTGTCCAGCTGCCCGAATTGAGCTGTAAGGCCAATAGACCCTTCTCAGATTCAGCCTGCCAGAAGCATCGGGCGGGCATCCAGTACGCCTTCATGGAGCAACATGCCGCCCACCTTTCAGGGGACGTTACCTCCTTGCACATGCAGGCCGCTCGCATGCACAACGCCGCGGCTTCGTTGCACCTCCGAAGCGTGCACATCGAGTGAACCGCCGCTTCGTTGCACAGAATAGCGGCTTCCCTTTCGGGGGATGCGCCCGGAGCCCACGTATCAGCCTTCTCCCATTCAGGGAACGTGGCTGAAGCGATCATCCCAGCAGCGGACCTTTCAGGGGACGCTACAGGTATGCGCATCCACGCCATACCCCTTTCGGGGAAAGACAACCGTTTGCGCGTAATGGCAGCCGTGAGAGCGGCCCAGACCCCCGTTCCCCAAATGGAACCTTGTTCGGTTGCCCATCGTTCCAGCGCCCAATTCTACCGTCATGAACGTTACCTGCATCCGCGCCGGTGTCAAGGACCTGTCATCCTCCGCTTTGGTTGGCAAAGCCATGCACATCGAGCACTGTATGACCAACAACCCGCACTTCCCGGCACCCGTACCCAGCATCGCCGACATCGCGGCCAAACGCGCCGAGCTGCAGAACTGGTCCGCGCAGGCCGTGGGCGGCGGTTATGCTGCCGTGGCCACGCGCTGGGCCGTTCACACCGACCTCGAGCGCATGTTGGTGCAACTCTCCAAGTATGTGATGGCCCAGGCGCAAGGCGACATCGAGCGCCAGGTGAGCAGCGGCTTCGAGATGCGCCGGCCGCCCCTGAAGATCACCGACCTGCATGCACCAGCCCTGCTCGAGGCGAAGCACTCCGTTTACGCAGGTGGCATCAAGCTCAGCTGGTCCGCCGTGCGCGGTGCCCGCACCTACCAGGTCTTCGTGACCGCCCACGAGGGCGAGGAAGGCTGGCAGCTCGTGGCACACTCCACGCGCATCCGTACGGAAGTGCTCGGGCTCGAACCGGGGCGCTTCTACCGCTTCCGCGTGCGGGCCGTATTCGCCGCAGGCGAAGGGCCCACGAGCAATGCCGCCGGGTGCCGGGCGGCGTGAGACTTCAAGGGGCTGGGCTGGTAGGTAGAAAGGCCGAGCCAGAGGCGATGGTTTGAGGGCCACGAGTCACAGACTCGCGGCTACCGGAGTACAAACGGAAGCTACGGCGGTAGCCGGCGCCCTGGTGGCCTATGGCATCACGGCCGCTGACCCGACGTCCCTGCAGACGAAGATCACGGCGTATGTGGATGTGGTGGCCTTCCCCCGCAACGCGGTGACGATCCGGAAGGGTGCCACGGCCGAGTTGAACGCCCTGATCAAGGACACCATGAAATTGCTGAACAACCGCCTTGACCCCATGATCGAAGAGTTCCGCGAGTCGGACCCGAAGTTCTACAAGGAATACTTCGACGGGCGGATCATTGTGGATCTGGGCACCGGTGACGGCAAAGCCGCCAATCCGATAGCCGCCTGAGTCTGCACGCTGATGGAAACAGGGCCCCGGGAAACCGCGGCCTTGTTCGTTTGGGGAGGGCTGTGGCTCGAGGTCATGGGTCAGGCGGTCTGTGGCTTCGGGTCCGAGGCTTGGGCTGAGGGCTGATGGTGGTTGGTAGGTTGGGCTATGGCCTATTGGCCTTTGGCTGGTTGGCTGGGCTATGGTGGCCGGAGGCCTGGGGTATTGAGGCACTAGGCAGTTGGTGCCCGGCTTCTGGCCGTAGGGTCGACCGCTTACAAGCAGCGACAGACCGGTGCGGAGGCGGGAGAAGACCCAGCGACGGTCTAATGTAAACCCATGGAACGCGCGCGTTCTGTAGAATTGTATTACTTGACCTGCCCTGAGAAGTCACATGAGCGACCTGGTAAATCGGATCATTGAACGAACCCTTGCCGAAGGCTCGCATTTCCTGGACTTGGGCAATTGCGATATCAAGGCTATCCCGGAGGAAGTTCTGGGACTGCCGCCCTCAATCACAGCCATCAATTTCGGCAGCTACTACAAAAAGGATGATCTGACCGGTTGGCGCAGAAGCAGGAATTCCGGCGGGGAAAATGATCTTAATGGGAACGAGGCTTCATTAGCCTTGCTTACAGGTTGCATATCTCTATCGACCTTGCATCTGTACGAATGTGGTATAGGCGAAAAAGGCGCAGCAGAGATCGGCAAGCTCACCTCCCTCACCAACCTCGGCATCAGTGACAACAGCATCGGCGACAAGGGCGCAGTCGAAATCGGCAAGCTCACCTCCCTCACCAACCTGACCATCAGTGGCAACAGCATCGGCGACAAGGGTGCAACGGAAATCGGCAAGCTCACCTCCCTCACCGACCTCGACATCAGTTATAACAGCATCGGCGACAAGGGCGCAGTCGAGATCGGCAAGCTCACCTCCCTCACCAACCTGACCATCAGTGGCAGCAGCATCGGCGAGAAGGGCGCAGCGGAGATCGGCAAGCTCACCTCCCTCACCAACCTGAACATCAGTTATAACAGCATCGGCGACAAGGGCGCAGCAGAGATCGGCAAGCTCACCTCCCTCACCAACCTGAACATCAGTGACAACAGCATCGGCGACAAGGGCGCAGCGGGGATCGGCAAGCTCACCTCCCTCACCAACCTGACCATCAGTGGCAATAGCATCGGCGACAAGGGTGCAACGGAAATCGGCAAGCTCACCTCCCTCACCAACCTGACCATCAGTGGCAATAGCATCGGCGACAAGGGCGCAGCGGGGATCGGCAAGCTCACCTTCCTCACCAGCCTGGACATCAGTGACAACAGCATCGGCGACAAGGGCGCAGCGGGGATAGGCAAGCTCACCTCCCTCACCAGCCTGGACATCAGTGACAACAGCATCGGCGACAAGGGCGCAGCGGGGATCGGCAAGCTCACCTCCCTCACCAGCCTGGACATCAGTGACAACAGCATCAGCGACAAGGGCGCAGCGGGGATCGGCAAGCTTACCTCCCTCACCAACCTGGACATCAGTGACAACAGCATCGGCGACAAGGGCGCAGCGGGAATCGGCAAGCTCCAAGGGCTCATCTTTCTTGACATCAGTTTCAACAGGATCACTCAGGCACGTCGTCTTTGTGATCTGTATGTCTTGTTGCAACTTCACTTGTATGGGAATCCGATCCGCGACGTGCCCGATCATGTCTTCCAGGAATTCAACTGCATTGACGGCTTGCGCGTATGGGATGCGGAACTAAGGGCAGCAGATAAGCTGCTTACAAACGAGTTGGTCAAACTGCAAGTGATGGGGAACGGAGGTGCCGGAAAGAGCTCCCTTATCGAGGCCCTGAAGAAAGGTTTATGTGGAAAGACGTTCCGATCCACGCATGGCATCGAGGTGGATCAGCTCAAGTTCGAGGTCCAGGGCAAGCCCGTGCTCTTCCACTATTGGGACTTCGGTGGCCAGGAGATCTACCACGGTACGCACCGGCTCTTCATTTCATCCCAAGCCATTCATCTGTTGGTGGCGGATAACGAGACGGAAAAGCAGGCGCGCACGCGCCAACGGGTGCCAGACAGGGAGCGCTCCGAAGAGCTTGTCCTCCATCAGCCCTTGCAGCACTACATCAATACTTCCATGAGGCTGAGCGTGGACAGCCATCGCATTGTTGTTCAAAGCAAGGCGGGGCTGGATCAGGTAGCGCCTCTGCCGGACCTGGCGGCCGTGGCCGATCAGAACGGCATCGAGCATTTACCCGTGGACGCGCTCACGGGCGCTGGCATTGCGGACCTCTGTCAGAAGCTCGCATCGGCGAGAACCGAGGTGCGCCACTACGGATTGCCCATGCCATCGACATGGGTAGCAGCTCAGCAATATTTCATTGAGAATCGGGCAAGCTCCGTTGTGGACAGAAGGCGCTGGATGAGCCATGACAAGTTCGTGAGTGTCTGCAAGCGTTTCGACGTTAGCGAAGCATCGGCGCCCGGATTGCTCAGCTTCCTTCACCACACAGGCTTGGTCTATCAAAGCAAGGAGTGGTTGAAGGACGTCATCATCCTTGATCAAGGGTGGGCGCTTGAGGCCATTTACAGACCACTGGACCGCACAAGCGCGTTCTACGCGGAGCTGCGCAACGAGCTGCGCGGCCGTGTTCAGGTGAAGCGGTTGTTCGAGGCGTTCGGCCACGGATATGAGCTTGAGGCCAAGTGGTTGTTCCTCGGATTCATGCGCAGCTGTGGCTTATGCTTCCCGGTGAATGACAACAGGGAGATGGAGACGGAGGAGAGCTACTACATCCTGCCGGAGTTCCTTCCGGAATCCATCACACCGTCCGCCGCAAGGCTCTGGGAGCATGTCGGTTCTGCCGAGCGCTTTGAGTACCGACCGGCCTACTTGGACTACTTCACGGTGCAGCAGTTCATCGTAGCCATCGGCCGCAAGACCCGAGTGGAACTCATTTGGAGGAACGGCGTAGTGATCGAGACGGGCTCCGGGATGATCCGTGTGGAAACCGATGAACGGATGACCAAGCTCATGGTAACCATGGAAGCGGGCGCCGTGAACCGATACCTGGCTCCGGTCATCCGTATGTTCCTAGAAAAGGAAGGTGACGGCGAGAAGAAAAAAGGTGCAGATTGGTACGGTGCTGACGGCGGATCATTGGACGTGGAGCGGCTACTCGTCAGCGAGGATCGGCACAACCGGCTCTCGGAAACGGAGCGAGCCTCTTGGACCACTGAACGACCAGAGCGGGTCGAGGGAGCAGATCTACAAGCCGCCTTGCCAGACATTCCGCAAAAGGCGCCCAAACGACTGGTCATCTCCTTCGCCTCCGAGAATTTCAAGCACCTTGAATCCATCAAGGAGGCCCTTTCGAACTACGAGCTGGACGGAACGGTGCAGGTGTTGTATGACGATGCTGTGATCGATGGACGCTCCGGTTGGGACGAAGACATCCAAGAGATGTTCAGTTCAGCGGACGGCTACCTGATCCTGGCAAGCCTGCAGTACCAGAACGTCGGGAAGCACAAGTACATCTGGGACAAGGAGGTGCCATTGATGAAGCGACGGCACAAGGATGAGAAGGTCTTTACCTATTGCGTTTCAGTAGGTCCCGTGAAGTACAACTCCATTTTGGCAGAGCTTCCTGTATACAAGGGGGGCAAAGTGCATATGCCGGAAAGCGGTCATGCGAGAGAAGCGTTCCTGGTGGACCTTGCTGAGAGCATCATCGAAAAGAAATTCCTGAAGGACGATGAAGACTGAAGACATCCACAAGGAGCTGGAGCTGGTTCAGGACGTCATGCAGCGCATGGCATCAAACTCATTCGAGGTGAAGAAGTGGCTCATCGGGTTGCTCACGGCCTTGGTAGTCTTCAAACAAGACGAGCTACTGGGCGGTCACGACAGGTTCTGCCTGGTACTTCTGCTGCCCATTTTCGGCTTCTGGTTTCTCGATGCTTACTTCCTTCGTGCAGAGCGCGCTTACCGCAACGTTTATGACTGGTGCCTGCAGCATCGCGGCAGCACCGACAAGTACCTGTTCGACCTCTCCACGCGAACGCGGGAGTTCCCCACAGGAAAGCACACGGATATGGATGCCAGCGGCGGCGCCTTGCTCTTGGCCATGTTCGCACCAACGATGTGGCCGTTCTATGTGATACCAACGGTTCTCGTTCTGTTGTATGCATATGCCAGGTCCTCTGGTGTAGTGTGACCCGTTCCCTTTAGAAAGGCTTCAGATGGCGTCTAGGTCATTGAAAGCGGAGAGTCGTGGGTACCGATTATCCAGTCCGCTATAGGTGTCTACATCGCAGCCCTTGCAGGGCCCACGGACCAATCAGATACACGTTGCAACTTCGGCAGAGCGGTTCGCCGTAGCCAAATAATATTGAATCGGAAACCGGGCAAGCGAGTAATAACGACGAGTGCCGACTTAGGGTGAACGCCGGACCCCAGGCATTGCAAGGGGGCACGCCCAAAACTCCTACACCTTCTCCACCACCTCCCCCGGCTTCCTCAAGTGCGCCTTCTTCGCCCTCCGGAACTATCGGTCCGTTAGGGCCATACATGGTCAGCTACAGCTTTGAGAATAGCTCCAGCAAGAGCGCCTCCCAACGCAATGAGAACCTTCAACTTCCAAGAATTGGCTTTGACAAAAGCCCTGCGTAGCTGTTCAATGGCAACGGTTTGATCGCTTACGGCCTTAGATAGTGTAATGATTGCCTGATCAGGTGGCTGAGTTGGTAGAAGATGTGCGCGTAGATTCTCGGCGGACATCGGTACAATAGTGTCTCCCCTCCTCTGGTAGAATCCACCGGCCACGGACACAATGCCGCGTGCAGGTGACACGATACCGACGGACACGTCCTTCCCATCAAACCGAAAGGTCTTGATTTGAAGCTCGATGGGTCCTTGAACCAAGGCTCGAGCATCAGTGACGCGTGCCCTGACCTTCGCTTCATCTACTCCAACAACTCCTCCAAGATTGTCAACGCCAAAAATGAGATAGCCGCCTTCCCCATTTGCAAATGCTGCAAGGTGTCGGGCTATGATGTCAGCCCGGGGAACAACAGTTTTGAACTCAATAGTCTCATCCTCGCCTCGCTTAAGGAGGTCGGCCAAGCCCTGATCACTCAGCGCTTCCGATGGCAAAGTCATGCCTTCACCGACACCTCGCCGGCCGTTCTGAGATGAGATTTCTTGGCCTTCCTGATCCTACAAGTGACCACCTTGTATTCAGGACACATCGCAAGACTGTCACTCACACTCGAGGTGATGATGTTCAACATGATCTCGGGGAAATGGAACGTACTAGAAAGTATCCCCGGCTTCACTTCATCCGTGACCCTTGCTTTGATATCTACTTTCCCTCTGGGGCTTTCCACGCAGACCATATCGCCCTCGGCGATGCCGTTCGCGGCAGCGTCGGCGGGGTTGATCATCAGCACATCCTCGGTGAGGATCTCGCCGTTACCGGTGCGCCGCGTCATGGCGCCGCAGTTGTAGTGCTCCAGCTCGCGGTTGGTGGTGATGATGTAGGGGTAGTCTTTCTCGTTGGTACGCACCTCGGGGCTCTTCTCCCAGGCGTTGAAGACGAACTGGCCGCGCCCGCGCTTGAAGGTGTCGGCGTGCAGGATCTTGGTGTCGGTGCCGTCGGCGGCCACGGGCCATTGCTTGCCGTTGGAGCCGAGGTTGTCCCAGGTAACGCCCTTGAAGAAGGGCACGATGCGGCTAATCTCCTCCAGCACCCACGACGGGTGATACACACCATGACCTGTCGCGCTCTCCGCAGAAGTGCGCATTTCTCCCCCTCTCCCCGGGAGAGGGGGTCGGGGGGTGAGGTCGTATTGATTCCCGCTGCGCTTGCCGGTCTTCGCGGCGTAGCGTTCCATGATGTCGCAGGTGATCTGGCCGTCGCTCTTGGTGCCCTCGATCGGTTCCACGCAGGCGTTCACGCGCTGGATGCGGCGCTCGCCGTTGGTGAAGGTGCCGCTCTTCTCCAGGAAGCTGGCGGCGGGCAACACCACATGGGCGAGCTTGGCGGTCTCGGTCATGAAGAGCTCCTGCACCACGAAGAGCTCGAGCGCGCCGAGGGCCTTGCGCACGTGCAGCGTGTTCGGGTCCGTCTGCGCCATGTCCTCGCCGGCCACCCACATCGCTTTCAGCTTGCCAGCCAGCGCGGCATCGTACATCTGCGGGATCTTTAGGCCCACCACGTTCGGCACGTGCACACCGTAGAAGGCGTCGTACATCTTGCTGGCCTCGGGATCGTCCACCGCGAAGTAGCCGGCGCCCTGGTAGGGCTGGCAGCCCATGTCGGCCGCGCCCTGCACGTTGTTCTGTCCGCGCAGCGGGTTCACGCCCACGCCGCGCCGGCCCACGTTGCCGGTCATCATGGCGATGTCGGCGATCTGCATCACGGTGAAGGTGCCTTGGAAGTGCTCGGTGACGCCCAGGCCGTGGAAGCTCATGGCGGCCGGTGAGCTGGCGTAGGCGATGGCGGCCTCGCGCACGAGGTTCCGATCCACGCCCGTCTCGCGCTCCATCGCGGCGATGTCCACGCTCATTACCTCCCGCTTGAATTCTTCCCAACCTTCGGTACGGCTGTCGATGAACGCCTGCTTCACCAGCCCTTCGCTGATGATGTAGTGCATGAACATGTTGAGCAGGGCCACGTTGGTGCCCGGCTTCAGCTGCAGGTGGTACTTGGCGTAGCGGGCCAGGTGCGTGCGGCGCGGGTCGATGACGATGAGGGTCTTCCCTTTCATCACCTGCTGCTTGATCTTGGCGCCGGTCACGGGGTGCGCATCGGTGGGGTTGGCGCCGATCACCATGATGGTGTGGCAGAACTTCAGGTCCTCGATGCTGTTGGTGGCGGCCCCGGTGCCGAAGGTGCGCTGCATGCCGAGGGCCGTGGGGCTGTGGCACACGCGCGCGCACGCGTCGATGTTGTTGGTGCCCACCTGCGCGCGGAAGAATTTCTGCATGAGGTAGTTCTCCTCGTTCGGGCAGCGTGCGCTGCTGATGCCGGCCAGCGCATCGGGGCCGTGCTCCTTCTCGATGGCGATGAACTTGTCGACGATATAGTCATAGGCCTCGTCCCAGGTCGCGGGCACGAGCTCGCCGTCCTTCCGTATTAGTGGTGTGCGCAGTCGCTCGGGGTGGTCGTAGAAGCGGAAGGCGTAGCGGCCTTTGAGGCAGGTGTGGCCCTGGTTGGCCTCGGCCTCATAAGGCGCGCGGATGCTCACCACCTTGTTGTCCTTCACGTTCACCTCCAGGTTGCAACCCACGCCGCAATAGGTGCACACGGTGCGCTCCACGCGGTCGGGCACGTTCTCCTTGCTCTTGAACACGTCGGTGATGGCGCTGGTGGGGCAGGCCTGGGCACAAGCGCCGCAGCTCACGCAATCGCTCTGGAAGAAGCTCTCGTCGGTGCCCTTAATAATGCGGTTGTCGAAGCCGCGACCGGCCATGCTCAGCACGAATTCGCCCTGCACCTCGTCGCAGGCGCGCACGCAGCGGTAGCAGCTGATGCACGCGCTGAGGTCCGATACCATATACGGATGGCTGGTGTCCATCGGCGTGTCCAGGTGGTTCCTCCCCTTCGGGTAGCGCACGCTGTCCACATCGAAGCCGATCTGCTGGACCACGTTGTAGAGCTCGTTCTTCCCGTGGCTCTCGGTCTTGAGGCGCTCGGTGTCGTAGTCGGTGAGCACCAGCTCCACGATGTTCTTGCGCAGCCGCTCCATGCGCGGGCTGTTCGTGGTGATGTACATGCCCTTGCCCACGGGGGTGTGGCAGCTGGCCATCACCTTGCTCGGCGCGGAACCGGTGCTGGGGTCCTCCAGGCTCACCTCCACCGAGCATACCCGGCAGCTGCCGAAGGGCTCAAGGTTCGGAGCGTCACAAAGAGTCGGTACCGGGTTCGGCCCGATGTGCCGGCGCATGAACGCGAGCATGGTCTCCCCCTTATTAATAGGATAGGCCTTGCCGTCGATGAAAGCGACGTCGACCTCGACCGCTCCCTTGTTCGAAGAAGAAGGAGCGGACTGTGTCTTGGCTGAGGGTGGCGCGGAGCCGTGCTTGGCCTGGGGCTGGTTCATGGCGGGAGGCTTGACGTACGAAGATAGAGCGGCAGATTGCTGGATACCTTGGCCCGAAGCTCGCCAGGTGGAACCGTGTCGACCCTACCATACTAATACAGTGTCTCGAAGATGGCTGCTGCACCTCTTGGCCACGGTCCTCTGCTTCTGCGGCGATCGTCTTCTCGCCCAGCCTGCCGATAGCATCCGGCTCGTTCCGCATTCGTTCGATGCACACGACGAGATCACCTTGCTCACCGGTTACCACCAAGGTCGCCACGGCTTCGCTGAACTGGGAATCGGCCGGAGCGTGTATGGCATGGTGCATCATCCTTTCGGCGCGAGCGTTTATGCTGGCGCCGAGGTTCGGATCGACCGTCCGGAGCTCTTGGGCGTGAAGCTCGGCTGCTACCTGACGGGAGGATCGGCCTTCGGCGTGCAGGTGATCCACTACATGGATGGAGGTCGAACGATGCAGGTGCTGCGTCCGGAGATCGGCATCGGGTTCTTCAAAGCGCGCATCACCTATGCGTACAACTTGCGCTTGACGGGTCCGCGCATCGATGGCGTGAACACGCACATGCTGAGCATCGGGTATGCATGGCGCATCAAGCGATTGAAGAGAGACGTGATCGAATGACTTGATATCGTCGTGCGTGGATGAATCATCATCGATCATCGCATTGGAATCACCCGCCTGCGATCATCGATCCCGCGATCGGATCGCAACGAGCTGATCATGGTCTCCACGATTTCAACAAAACATGGTGAGCAACATTCTGATGACATCGCACGTATGAAAGATCAAACGATGCTAGGTTTGGCATCAAACCCATTTCACCATGGCTAAGAAAGCTGCTAAGAAAGCGACCAAGAAAGCTGCCAAGAAGGGCGCCAAGAAGGCTGCCAAGAAAGGCGCGAAGAAGGCCGCGAAGAAGGCGACCAAGAAGGCCGCTAAGAAGAAGTAAGTCGGTCACACCGACGCACGAAGGGGTCCGGTTCGCCGGGCCCTTTCGCATTTGTGCCCATCGCGTTCAGCGCGCCACGCGCACCTCGCCGCTACCGGAGACCTTCTGCTTCAACGCTGCGGGCTCGCGCATGAGCCGCACATCGCCGCTGCCCTCGATCACGGCGTCCACCTCACCGGTGGCATCCACCTGCATGCTTCCGCTGCCACCGATCTCGAGGCGCGCATCGCCCACACGTAACGCATGCGCATCGATACCTCCGCTGCCATCGATGGCGGCCATGAAGGAACCGCACGCACCGCTGAGTCGCATGCCTCCCGATCCATCGACCTCGGCATGGAGCTCTCCGGCATCGAGCTCCAAGGCGATGCTTCCGCTGCCTTCGATCGAAAGCTGCGCACGACCCATCTTGAAGGAGCCTTTCCCTTCCACATCACCGCTCCCTTCCACCGATACCTGATCGATCAACGGCGCGGCGATGCGCACCACGAAGGGCTGGTCGGTGGAATAGCTCCGCTTCGTCCCGATCCGCCAGATGCCATCCTTCACCTCGGTGGTCACCAGGTCGACGATCTCACCTTGCGCCTCTACCTCCACCGAGCGTGCATCAGAAGGAGTCAGTTCCACATCCATGGCGCCCTCCAGCACAATGCCGTGGAAGTCGGGCAGCACCAGCACCCGATGAACGGTTTCACCGGTGCCGCGCACCTGTACGCCAGGGAGGCATCCGATAACCAGTAGGCAGCACGCGGCCGCGGCGGGAAGGAATAGTCTATTCATGACGATGGGTCAGCTTACAACGAAGCTAACCCATCGCCCGAAGAGGCTATGCGACGCTCAATCGGCCATGAGGCGCACGTGCTGTACCTGGTCGCCAACCGTTACGCGAATGAGATACGCGCCGCGCGCTAGGGCGCTGGCATCCCAATCGATGCGCTGCTCCACCCCGGCCTCCATTCGGCCGTTGCGGATGCTGCTCTGATAGGCACCAGTAAGCGAGTAGAGATCCACCGTGAACTCCTTGTCCTCATCCACGGCCGGGATCAGGATCGTGACCGGACCGGAGGTGGGGTTGGGGAACACGCTCACCGGTTCGAGCGCCTCCAGGCCCATGCTGGCCCCTGCATTCGTTTGCGGCGCGATGCCGGAATTGGGGCACATGAGATACCCGCTGTTCTCATTGGGGCCATCGTAGCCGTTGTTGATGTTGGCCACAGCCGATACGACCGTCATCACGGAATACGACGAGGTGCAGCCGCCGATCACCTGATCCGCCAGATCGAGCAGCTGCTGCACGGTCCAGCCCGCGAAGGTGCCGGAAGCGACGACCATGTCCTTCAGCATGGTGCCGGAAGCACAGAAGGACGGATCGATCTCATCCATGCGCGTGCTGATCTTCAGCGAGACCAGGTGACCCACGAAGGTGTTGTTCACCGACGATGGATTCACCGTGGTGCCGGACGGAAGGATCGCGGCGGCGCCATAGCATGGCAGCGCGTTGATCACCGCCTGCGCCGTGGTGAAGCGCATGACACGGCTGCCGCAGCCGATAGTGAGGTAATTGGGTGCCGGGTAGGCCTGGCTCCAACGCTGAGCCATGTAAGCGGCTTCGGTCCCGATGTTCGTAGGAAGGCCCCAGACCCCTTGGGTGACAGTGCGTGGCGCTGAGCAGCCGACAGCCCCTGGTGACAAGGTGGTGGTGCAGGTGCTCTGGCAGCCGTTGCTGCTGCGCACCGTTACCGTGTAAGTGCCTGGCGAAACGTTCGCGGTAGCCGTGGTCTGCACCGGATTGGTATTCCAGGAGTAGGCATAGGGTCCCGTTCCGCTGGTCACGGAGACCGAGACGGTGCCAGCGGAGGTGGACGACGAGCACGTGATCACCGGTGCGCTCATCGCGCTCACCACCGTTGTGCCGGAGGTGCTCGTGCAACCGTTGCTCGTGACGGTCACCGTGTAATTGCCGGTGGTACTGGCGCTGTATGTCGAGGCCGTGGCGCCCGCGAGCGTGGAGCCGTTGCGCTTCCACTGGTAGGTGCAGCCCGAGCATGTGCCCGCGCTCAGCACGACCGAGGAACCCGCACAATAGCTCGTTGCGCTGCCATTGGTGATGGTGGCCGTGGGCGGGGTGCCCACCGAAACGGTCGTGGCCGCCGAGGTGGCCGTACAGCCGCCATTGCTCACGGCAACGGTGTAGCTGCCGGCGAGGCTCACCGTGTAGTTCGCGGAAGTGGCGCCGGAGATATTGCCGCCATTCCTCTTCCATTGATAGCTGCAGCCCGTGCAGCTAGCCACACTCAAAGCCACGCTGCCACCGCTGCAGAACGAGGTGTTGCCGCTCGCGGTGATGCTCGCCGCAGGCGCTGAGCTGGTGACCGAGATCGTGTTGGAGGTGGCCGAACAGCCGCTGTTGGTCACCGTGGCCGTATAACTGCCCGTGGTGCTAGCCGAGTAGCTGCTCGACGTGGCGCCCGAGATCGCCGTTCCATTCCGATTCCATTGATAGCTGCAGCCGCTGCATGTCGAAACGCTAAGCGCCACGGAACTGGTGCTGCACAACGTGGTGCTGCCGCTCGCGGTGATGGTCGCGCTGGGCGCGGTGCCCACCGTGACCACGGTGGCTGCAGAGGTGGAGGAGCAGGAGCCGCTGTTGATCGTGACCGTGTAGCTGCCTGCTGTGTTCGTATTGTAGTAAGGCGTGGTACCGCCGGACACGTTCACCCCGTTCCGCTTCCATTGATAGCTGCAGCCTGAGCAGGTGTTCACGCTCAGTGCCACGCTGCTGCCGTTGCAGAATGAGGTGGGTCCGCTGGCGGTGATCGTGGCCGCAGGCCCGTTGCCCACGCTTACGGAAATCGCTGAGGATGTGCTCGAGCAACTGCCGCTGACCACCACCACGGTGTAGCTGCCTGCCGTGCTGGCGGCATAGCTAGAGGAGGTGGCGCCGGAGACATTCGTGCCGTTGCGCTTCCACTGGTAGGTGCAGCCCGTGCAGTTGCCAACGCTTAAGGTTACGCTGCCGCCTGTGCAGAGCGAGGTGCTGCCATTGGCTGTGATCGTGGCAGTAGGCCCGCTGCCTACAGTGACCGAGGTGGCAGCGGACGTGGTCGTACAGCCGCCGCTATTCGTGACCGTCACGGTATAGCTCCCCGCCGTGCTCGCGGCATAGCTCGTGGATGTGGCGCCGGAGACATTCGTGCCGTTGCGCTTCCATTGATAGGTGCAGCCCGTGCAGCTGCCAACGCTTAAGGTTACGCTGCCACCGGTGCAGAGCGAGGTGCTGCCATTGGCTGTGATGGTCGCCGCAGGCGTGGAAGGTGTTCCGACGCACTGGCAGCTCGCGTTCCAGGTGTCGTTGGTGGTGCACGCGTTACCATCGTTGCAGGCGGTGCCCGGAAGCGCGCTGCCGCCGGCCACGCCGCTGCAATCGGGAGCGCTGCCGCCGGCTCCGCCACCGCTTCCAGAGGTCGTCGCCGCCGCGCCCAACGAGAGGTTGTAATAGCTGCCGCTGGGCTCGGTGATCAGCCGCACCGCCCTCACCATGTATTCCCGGCCGGAAACGTAGGGGACGGTAGCCGCCGTGAAGGAGGTGCCGCTGACGATGGAAGAGGTGATCCGAGTCACCGCGCCGTTGGCGGCGTCAATGGCGTACAGGTGATAGCCATCGACCGTTTCGGTGGATGGCTGCCAAGCGAAGCTCGCATAGCCTCCCACATTGGTGATGGTGAGCGCCGAAGGCGGCACGAGCATCTTCATGCGCAAGGAGGGGTCGCCCATCAGCGAGACATGCGACCGGCCGATGCTGCTCTGCCACCCGTCGGTAAGCGGCGCGTACAGCGAGGTGTTGTTCATGGTGGCCAGCACGCTCTGCCCGATGTTGGCGCCCATGCCCATATGATGGAAGTAGTAGCCGGGGATGGCGGACCAGCAATTGGTGAGGCCGTAGCCGCTGGCGAGCAGCGCGCGCAGGAAGTTGTTGCGGTTGTCCCAATCGCCGAAGTAGCTGCCGAAGGTCATGTTGAAGACACCGCCGTTGCTCACGCTGCCAGCGAAGTCCTGCGTGGTGCCCACGCGATCGGCACCGTTGTAGGTGAGCACGCCTCCATCGGTGGCCATGAGACCGCCACCGCTAGCGTAGGCCCAGAGGTAGCTCTGGTTGTTCACGAGATCCTTGAACTGCGCGGCGTTCTGGTTGGCCGCCGTGATGTTCGAAGGGCCTACCAACGGCGCCATGCTGCGCCAGGCGCTCGCGGCGAGCGGATTGCTCACCCATTGCAGGTTGTCGTAAACCAATCCACGCGCCGTGGGTGTCCATTGCTTCACCTTGAAGCCATGCAGCTTGTTGAGGTAAGCCCGCAGCAACTCGGTCTCATTCTGGCTGAAGGCCGGCATGTTGTAGAAATCGACGCGGCCCACCTGCAGCTCCACCGTATTGGGGAAGGTGCTCTGGTCGAACTTGCCATCGCCGGGCGTGTTGCGGTTCTCGGTGCGCGAGGCTCCGCTGTTGTTCACGCTGTTATCGGTCCAGGAGCCGTTGAGCTCGCCGTAGTAGCCGTCGCAAGGCCAGGCGCCCTGGTGCTCGCTATGGCCATCGGGGTTGATGTTGCCCGTGTAAGGCACGGCGAGGTGACCGATGATGAAGACCGCCTTCGTGTTGCCGGCATCGGCGTTGTACAGGCTCTGAATGGTGCTCTTCACCGCGGACACCGAGGCGCTGCGCGAAAGGTCGGATCGGGCCACGGACCAACCATCCATGCGCAGGTCATTCTGCAGCGTGGCGAGCTCACTGGAGAGCGAGTTGGAGAAGGTGTTGTCCACGAGCAGGATCATGCGGCCCCGGTAATCCACTGGAGCCACCGCTATTCCTGAGCTGATGTAGCCCGTGCCGGTGACGCCCGCTGCCACGCGCACCACTTTGTACTCATAGGCCGTTCCGACGCTAACGCTTGCATCGGCATAGCTCGAGGAGCTGGCCGAAGGGGTGGCGATGGCACTTCCCCAGCTGGTCGCATCGGCCAGCTTCCTATATATGGTGATGCTGGTGGTGCTCGGCAGTGTGGTCCAGGCAAGGGTGATGCCCGCCGGTGAGGCCTGCACCGTGGCAGACAGCTGAACAGCGGCCTTCTGAGAACTGGTCTGCGCCCACATCAGGCTTGCCGACAACGCCAAGAAAGCGATGGACAAGGCACGAGCGATGGCAGCGGTGCTTTTCACCATTGGTCCGTTCTGTCCCCAAGGGTTATGGACTGGTTCGTTCAGCCAGGACCTTGCCCATCCTGTCCCCCGACCCAGCATGCTGGGGTTTCATGCTTAGCCGGGGAATCGCCGCGCATGCTTGATGCGTGCTGGCGAGCGTCGAGGGCCAAACTAGAACCCACGAATGCTCTGCGCCACCGGTGTAACGTGCCCGAGACCCCCAGTAAGCGCTGCTTCAACGGGCTTTGTGATCCGTTCATCCCCCTCTCCTTCCGGCTCGCTTCCCCGTGTGCCCGATTCGTCGGGACCGCCCCCATTTCTACCAACGCGGCCAACGGATCGCCGAATTCCTGGGGCGCTCGATTCCTTGTGGATCAAGCGCTTCCGTTAATATTTCCCAAGGCTGATAAACGGATCCGCCGAGCGGTTGTTATGCGCGCATACGAACCGACCTTTGCGGCATGCTCTCTCCTGATTCCCCGATGATCGATACCGCAGTCGCCACGCTCGAGCGGCGAGGCGACATCGTATCGGTTCGCTTCAAGCCGGATGCCCACTTGAATCTGGAAGAGATGGCGCGGGTGGTGCGCGCCAAACATGAGCTCTGCGATACAGAGCCGGCCGATATCCTGGTGGTGCTGCCGTCAGAAATGGACTTCGACCTCACCGTGCTCGCCGTGGATCACCACAGCGCGCATGGCGGCTGCGGCCTATCTCGACGGCTGGCCTTAGCCGCGTCGAGCCCGTTCCATGAGCGGCTGGCGCACATCTACTTCAGGTACCATCCCAGGGAGCACGAGACGGCGGTTTTCCTAGAGGAGTCGGAAGCATTGGCCTGGTTGCAGGCCTCGCAGCCCGGCCTATCGTAGCTCAGTCTTTCACGAGCTTCATCAACTCCTCGAGGTCGGGCGCGAGCACGATTTCGATTCGGCGGTTCTTCGCCTTGTCGGTCGGGTCAACCGGAATGTACTCGCCACGGCCCGCAGCCGTCACGCGTTTGGGATCCAGTCCGCTGTTCTCCTGCATCAGCCTGACCACGCTCGTGGCGCGCATCACGCTCAGGTCCCAGTTGTCCTTGATGGCGCCGCCGCCCTGCACCTTGTCCGTATCGGTATGCCCTTCGACCATCACGTTCAGGTCCTTCTCTCCCTCGATGGCCTTTGCGAGCTTGATGATGAGCTCGCGGCCCTGGGTATCGATGGCGTAGCTGCCGCTGGGGAAGAGCAGTTTGTTCTCCATGCTCACATAGACCCGGCCATCGCGCTGCACCACGCTGAGCCCTTTGCCCTCGAAGCCGGTGAGCGCGCCGCTCACGCGGTCCTTGAGCGATTTCATGGCCGCATCCTTGGCGGCCAGCTCGGCCTGCAGCGCGGCGAGCTCCTTCTCCCGCTCGGCCAAGGCGGCGCGGTCCATGGCCACGCGCTTGCTGAGGGCATTCACCGAGTCCTCGCGATTCATCAGATCAAGTCGCAGCGCTTCCAGGTCGGAGAGCAGTTTGCGGTTCTCGCTGCCTGATCCGGCCAGGAGCTTGTTGTATTTGTCGAGCAGCTCGTTGTTGAGCGCATTGATCTTGTCGTACTGGCCCGTCATATTGCGCAGCGAAGTACCGAGGATGGTGGTATCCTGCTGCAGGCGGGCGAGGCGTCGCTGGGCCTCCTCGCTGGAGCCCTTCAGCTCATCGAGCGCGGCTTGCGCATCGCGCGCCCGTGCATTCGCGGCATCGGCCTCGGCCTGCATGGTCTTCGCGCGTGCGTTGGCTTCTTCATACTTGCGCGAGGGGACACAGGATGCCATGAGCAGCAGCGCGATGAGGGGTAGGGTGATTCGCATGAGTAGGTAGTGGTCTTTTGGACGATCAAAGGTGCCGCCGGTCATCGCCTGCGGGCGGTCGCGAGCAACATTATTTTTGAACAGCACGTTCAATCCATCACGACCATGGCGCCTGGCATGCTTCCCACGGACTGGGCCTTCCGCCCGGCATTCGACCTGGAGCTGAAGCAGTACACCCTGCTCCATTACCTGCAATGCGTGGAAGGGCGATTCGCCGAGCGGCGCCTGTATCCGCACCTGGCCGAACTGGGCTCGCACATCCACGAGCTTGAGCGGGTGCGCGAAGAGAAGGAGCGTCTCGCCCGCGAGCTGGGCACAGAGCTGATCGGCTTTGATCGCCGCACCGGCAGCGGTGTGCATCTTCCCCTACCTTCGGACGAATGGCTCTGCGTGCTCGACGAGGTGATCGGCTGGGCGATACCCGGGCTCAAGGAGGCACATGGCCGCGGCATGGAGCTGCTCGCAGCCATTGCCGAGCGGATCCGTTTCGAGCCCATCGGCTTGCTGCCCTTGGATGCCACGGCCGGTTGGCTGATGCTGCGCGATGGATCGGACGCGCGCGTGTACGCCTACGAGCTGCGCCGTATCCAGGCACCGCGTACTGAACGGGCCGAGCTCCAGGTGCGCACGCGCTATACCACGACCTGCACGATCAGCCTCTCGTGCACCTATCAGACGATCAAGGCGGGCCTGGTGCGCAGCCGCCCCGATCTGCCGAACCCGGCGGTCTTTGTCTTCGAGTCTGACATGAGCCTGCCCGTGGTGGAGACCTTCATGCCCTTGGCCAAGCAGCTGGTGTACGAGCAGGTGTCGCGGAGCGCCTGATCAGCGTTTGCGCGGATCGATCCACACGCGCCGCATATCGCGGTACTCCATGCCATTGATGGGCATGTCCATCACCCAGGGCTGCAGCAGGCGCACCGAGCGCTCGTGATAGAGCGGCACGGCCACGGCGTTGTGCTGCAGCACACGCTCGGCACCGGCGAGCAGGCGCATGCGTTCCTGCACATCGGCGGTGCGCACAGCCTGCGCGAAGAGCGAGTCGAAGCGCGGATCACGGTGCCGCGTGCTGTTCAGGTAGCTAGGCGCGGCGGTATCCGAGGGGGCGTTGCGCCCATAGAAGAGCGCGAGGAAGTTCTCCGGGTCCGGATGGTCCGCGATCCAGCCCTCACGCCAGATCTGGGCATGCCCAGCCACCACGCGCGCGAAGTGCTGTTCCTCCGGAAGCACCGAGACCACCACGCGCGCGCCGAGCTGGCGATCGAGCATGCCCTGCACCGCCTCCGCCACTTCCACATACGCCGCGCCGCTCGCATTCACCTGCAGCACCACATTCGGCAGGCCGGCTCCGCCGGGGAAGCCCGCGTCGGCAAGCAAGCGGCGCGCGCCCTCTGGATCATAGGTCCAGCGCCCCACCGAGTCGTACGGATAGCCCTCCATGCCGGGCGGCACAACGCCATGGTCGGCGACCAATGCCATGCCACCGAGTATGGAATCGACGATGAAGCGCTTATCGATGGCCAGGTCGAACGCACGCCGCACGCGTGCCTCATCGAATGGCGGGCGACGCTCGTTAAGCCCGAGGAACTGCGTGCTCAGCGAGGGGGCTGACTGTGTCACGAACCGCGGATCACGCATCACCCCGATGCGGTCGACCGGCAGCTCGTACACCACGCTGAGCCGTCCGCGCTCGAAGGCATCGAGCTCGTTGTTCTTATCCGTCTCGAAGGTGCAGCGCAACGCATCGAGATAGGGGAGCTCGGCGCCATCGGAGTCGCGCCCCCAATAGTGCGGGTTGCGCTCGAGCACCAGGACCACGTCGCGCTCATAGCTCCGCATGCGGAAGGGACCCGTGCCCACCGGATGCCAGATCACCTGCTCGCCGTATTCCTGCATCGCCTCCATGGGGAAGATCCAGCACCCTTGATGCGCGAGGATCTGAAGGAAACCGGGCGAAGGATGCGTGAGCGTGATGCGCACGGTTCTCTCATCGGGCGCGCTGATGCCGTTCAGCACCGGCGTGCCCGCGCTCGTCTGGTAGCAGGCGTTGGCACCCACCACGCGGTCCTGGAAGAGCCAGAACATCTGGTTCCACGGCGCATTGGTGCACAGGGCGGTGAAGCATCGCACCACATCAGCGGCCGTCATCAAACGGCCATGCCCATCGGGGAAGCACGCATCGTCATGGAAGCGCACGCCTTCGCGCAGATGGAAGGTGTACGTGGTGCCGCTGGCATCGAGCTCCCAGGATTCGGCCAGTGCCGGCTCAATGCCCAATGTGGCCTGATCCAGCCGCACCAGGCCCTCGTACATCTGCGCGCCGATGCGATGCGCGGCGGCCTGCGTGAGGCTCAGCGGGAAGAGGCTGCGGATCTGGTCGGTCTCGTTGCTATTGAAGACCCCGCCGTAATACTTGCCGGAGGGGCTCGTTCGTTCTCGGGGCTGCTGGCCATCGCCGCAGGCCCCGAACAGCAATGCCAAAGATGTCAGGAAAGCTGCGCGCATCGCTAGGGATGCGGGTAAAAGTATCCCCGGTGCTCCGGTGGGCGGATCGCGCGTGCGTGCCAGCCGTCAACAGCGTATTGGTGATGGCGCCCTCTGCCGAGCCGGGATCAACGGATACTTTGCGCCGTGGTGCGGGCTGAGACGGGCTATTGGCGTGGTGAGCGGGCACTGCTCGCCGTGATCTTCGCCGTCCTCGGTCAGCTGGCCTTGTCGCAGGCATTCGACGGCTGGCGGGAGCGCTGGGTGGCACCGAGGGCCGACACCTTGCGCATCGATACGCTCTCCATCGTGCCCGAGAGCCTGGAGCTGCGCGTGGACTCGGCCGCCGCACCGGCATCGGGCTATACGTTGCTGCCCTACTCGGGCACCGTGGTTTGGAAGGACGCACCCGACTCGGTGCTCGTGCGCTACCGCGCATTGCCCTTGCTCCTGGGTGGCACCTTCCGCCACAAGGACCCCGCGCAGCTCACTTCGCCCGGCACGCGGCCCGATCCCTTCAAGTACGTGCCCCCCAAGCAAGAAGGCGACCTGCTGGGATTGCGTGGCCTGCAACGCAGCGGCAGCATCTCGCGCGGCGTGCTCTTCGGCAACAACCAGGACCTCTCTGTGAACTCCACGTTGAACCTCGAGCTCGGCGGCCGGCTCAGCGACCGCATCGGCATTGCCGCCTCGATCACCGACAACAACATCCCGATACAGGCTGGCGGCAACACGCTCGAGCTGCAGGACTTCGACCAGGTGTTCATCAAGCTCTTCGAGGAGGAGGCGAAGGGCGAGGGCAACAAGTGGGAACTGATCGCAGGGGACTTCGTGCTGCAGCGGCCGCAGAGCCACTTCCTCACCTACCTGAAGAAGACCAAGGGGCTCAGCTACGACACGCGCATGAAGCTCGGCGACGCATCGCGCATGCGTGTGGGCGCCAGTGCCGCCATCAGCAAAGGGAAGTTCGCGCGGAACGTGATCCAAGGCGTCGAGGGCGTGCAGGGGCCTTACCGTCTGCGCGGCAACGATGCCGGCTCGGTCATCATCGTGCTATCCGGCAGCGAGCGCGTCTTCATCGATGGTCAGCAGCTCCTGCGCGGGCAGGAGAACGATTACGTGATCGACTACAACACCGCCGAGGTCACCTTCACCGCGAAGCGGCTCATCACCAAGGACCGCCGGATCGTGGTGGAGTTCCAGTACTCGGACAAGAACTACGCGCGGTCGCTGCTGCGGCTGGAGGACACCTTCGAGCACGGCCGCTCCACCTGGCGGCTGAACGTGTACAGTGAGCAGGACCACCGCAATCAATCGCTCCAGCAGCAGCTGAGCGCCGAGGAGCGCGACGTGCTGCGCGAAGCCGGGGACGATCCGCTGGCGGCCGTGGTGAGCGGGGTGGACAGCACGGGCTTCGCCACCGACCAGGTGCTTTACTGGCGCACCGATTCGCTCGGCTACGACCCGGTCTTCGTGTACAGCACCTCGCCCGATAGCGGCCTGTACCGCGTGGTCTTCTCCGAGGTGGGCAGCGGCAGCGGCGATTACGTGCAGCAGGAATTCACCCCCAACGGCCGTGTGTTCCAATGGATCGCGCCGGATACGGTCGATGGCGCCATCGTGCGCCGGGGCAATTACGCGCCGGTGCGCCTGCTGATCGCCCCGCGGTCGCAGCAATTGGTCACGTTGGGCTGGGAGGAGCGCTACGGCACGCGCAGCGCACTGGCCGTCGAGGCCACCTTCAGCCACCTGGATGCGAACACCTTCAGCCCGGCCGATGCCGCCGATGACGATGGGTATGGCCTGATGGTGCGCGGCGGACACGGCATACCGATCAGCCGCGCCGATACGAGCCTTCACCTGCACGTGGGCGGCGAGGCCGAAGGCATCAGCAAGCACTTCCGATTCGTGGAACGATACCGCGCGGTGGAATTCGAGCGCAATTGGAACGTGCTGGGCGCTGACCTCGCCGAGGACCAATTGCTGGCCGGCGCGAGCGTGGGTCTTGAAGGGCGGAAGCTCGGCCGCGCGAGCCTCGGCGTCGGCACTTTTCACGTGCGCGACCGCTACGCCGGCTGGCGGCCCGAGGTGCAGAGCGACCTGCGCATCGGCCGATTCGATCTGAACGGCGTGGGCAGCTGGCTCTTGGCCGACGGCGACCGCAACAGCGACTTCCGAAGGCACAAGGGCACCGCGCGCGTGCGGCTCAGGCCCTTCACCGTAGGGCTGAAGGATGAGCAGGAGCGCAACCTCTTCCGCGTGGATTCGCTCGATGGACTGAGGATCGGCAGCTATGCTTTCCATGAATGGGAGGCCTTCGTCCAGAGCCCCGACACCTTCCGCAACAAGTGGCGCCTGGCCGCGGGCCAGCGCGTGGATGAGGCCCTGCGAGACGGGGCGCTCACGCGCAGCGCGCTGGCCACCTCCTATTCCTTCAGCCTCGACCTGGCGCGCAACCCGCGCAACAGGCTCGCCACCACCGCCACGTATCGGCGCCTGGAGATCCCGGATACCCTGCTCACCACGCAGCGTCCGCAGGACACCTATCTGGCGCGCGTGGATTACGACGTGACGCTCTGGAAGGGCGTAGCCATCGTGGACTTCTTCAACGAGTTCGGCTCCGGACTGGAGCAGCAGCGCGAGTACATCTATGTGCAGGTGCCCGCCGGGCAGGGCCTGTACATATGGAATGACTACAACGGCAATGGCTTGAAGGAGCTCAATGAATTCGAGGTGGCCAACTTCGGATACGAGGCCGACTACCTGCGCGTATTCGTGCCGAGCAACACCTACGTGCGCACCTACTCGAACCAGACCAGCCTGGCGCTGGACCTGCGCCCCGGCGTGAAATGGGCCGACGCGCAGGGCCTGCGCCGCTTCATCGGCCGCTTCTCGGATCTGGCCAGCGCGCGCATGGACCGCAAGACCAGCACCGATGATCCGCTGCAGGCGCTGGACCCTACTCTGCCCGATCGCCTCGACCCCGGCCTGCGCTCCTACGCCGCCACCACGCGCAACACCATCTACTACGATCGCAGCAGCCGCACCTGGAGCGTTGATCATACCTGGCAGAGCGACCGCACGCGCACCCTGCTGCTCAACGGCTTCGACTCACGCGCGCGCGAATCGAACAGCGTGCGCATGCGATGGAACACCACGCGGCACTGGACCCTCGACCTCGAAGGCGAGCGGGGCCGAAGCAGCAGCGCATCGGATCTGCTCACGGGGCGCACCTGGTCGATCCGTAACGAGAGCGTGCGGCCGCGCATCACCTGGCAGCCGAACACCTCCCTGCGCGCGCAGCTCTCCTACAAGCACAGCACGCGGCGCAACAGCGAGGAGTACGGTGGCGAGCTGGCCGAATTGCGCGACCTGGGCATGGAGTTCCGCGTGAACTCGGCGGGCAAGGGCAGCGTGCTGATCACCGCCAACCTCATCGACATCGGCTTTGAGGGCGAGGTGAACTCGGCGCTGGGCAACGAGCTGCTCGGCGGTTTGAAGCCCGGCACCAACGGCACCTGGAGCGTGAGCATCCAGCGCAACCTCAGCAGCAACCTGCAGCTCGACCTCACCTACAACGGGCGCCGCAGCGAAGGCGTGCCCGTGGTGCACGTGGGCGGCGCGCAGGTACGCGCCTTCTTCTAATCACTTCAGGTTGAAGGTGGACTTCGAGATCTGCGCGCCGGCCTCGTAGAGCTCCACGATGTACTGGCCTGTGCGCAGTTCCTCGCCGCCGGTCCAGAAGATGCATGCATCAACCGGCTGGTTCTGGTAATTCACCTCGCGCCGCGCGCTGTACTCGCCCTCCACGCCGTTGAACTGGAAGCGGCCCGCGCCATCGCTCGAGGCGAGCACCTTGCCATCGGGGCTGATCACCCGCATGTAGATCACCTTGTCACCCGCATCGGTCACCTTGTTCTCCCCGATGGTGAAGCAGCACTTGACCATCTCGGCCTTGCTGGCGCGCTCGGTGTCCACCTGCTTGCCGTTGTTGCGCACGAACAATGCCCCGGCCGCAATACTGGTGGTGTGCAGCACGGCGCCCTTGGCGATCTTCCCCTGCAGGGACTCCTTCTCCGAGGAGAGCGCCTCCTTCTGCGCGCGCGTCTCGCCCAGCTCCTGGGTGAGCCCGAGGTTCTCCGCCGTGAGCGCCTGGTTGGCCTGATTGAGCGAATCGATCTGCGCGATGTAGCCCTTCATGATGGCGCGCAGCGTCTCCGCCTCCTTCTTCGCCTTGGCCAGATCATAGCTGCCGCGCTTCACCTTCGAGAGCAGCTCCTCGATCTGCTGCTTCTGCAGCTCCACCTCCTGGCGCACGGTGTCGTTCTCGGTCTTCAGGCTGTCGTAGCTGTCGAGCATGTTCTCCAGCATGGCCGTCACGTCATCCTTCTGCGTGGTGAGGGTGGCTACCTGCTGCTGGGTCTGCTCCACCTCCTTGCCTCGGGACATGAGCATCCAGAGCATCACCACGTTGCTGATGAGCAGGAGCACGACCAAGAGCAACAGCCCGGTGTTCGAGCGGTTCTTCGCGGGCTGTTCGTTGTGCTGGTCCATGGAAGGAAGGGATGGGATCAGCGGGCTAAATTAGAGGCGCTGCCGAAGGGCCCTCTCCTGCTCAACGCCGCGCTTTTCAACATCGTATTGAAGACACGTAGGAGGGGCCTCATCTGGGCGGCTGATTTCGTCGGCCTCTTTCTCCCGCGCCGGTGCGCCGGCTGCGACACCACGCTCATGCGATTCGAGGATTGCCTCTGCCTGGGATGCCTGGAGGAGCTGCCACGCACCCGCTTCCACGATGACCCGGACAACCGCGTGGAGCAGCAGTTCAAGGGCAAGGTGCCCCTGGTGGCCGCCAGCGCCATGCTCCATTTCAGCTCCACGGGCATGGTGCAGCGCATCCTGCACCGCATCAAGTACGCGCAGGACCTGGAGGTGGCGCGCCTGCTGGGCCGCCTGATGGGCGAGGAGCTTGCCGCCAGCAAGCGCTTCGCCGATGTGGATGCGGTGCTGGCCATCCCCTTGCACCCTGCAAAGCAGCGGCAGCGCGGCTACAATCAGAGCCAGTTGCTGGTGGACGGCATGCTGGAAACCTGGCCGAAGGAGAACCCGAAGCATGCACTGGTGCGCCACACGCGCACCGCCACCCAGACCAAGCGCGGGCGGCTCGACCGCTGGCGCAATGTGAAGGATGCATTCGTCCTCCGCGACGCTGACGCTCTGGCCGGGAAGCATGTGCTGCTTGTGGATGACGTGGTGACCACGGGCGCCACCATCGAAGGATGCATCGGCGCCATAGCCGCGGCGCCCGATACGCGCGTGAGCGTGTTCACCGCGGCCTGCGCCTGACCGGTACTTTCGCGGCCATGGCCGCACCGCCGATCATCAGCGCCACGGACCGCGCCACCGCGTACGCCGCACTGGAGCCGCAGCTTCGGGAGCTCCTGCGCGGGGAACCGGACCCCGTGGCGGCCATGGCCAACTTCTCCGCAGCGCTCATGCACACCTTCGGGTGGCATTGGGTGGGCTTCTACCGCGTGGTGGGCCAGGAGCTCGTGCTCGGCCCCTTCCAAGGCCCCGTGGCCTGTGCGCGCATCGGCTACGGCAAAGGGGTATGCGGCACCGCCTGGAAAGAAGGGCGCACCGTGCTGGTGGCCGATGTGGATGCCTTCCCCGGGCACATCGCCTGCAGCCCCCACTCGCGGTCGGAGATCGTGGTGCCTTTGCATGATGCGATGCGCCGGGTGGTGGCCGTGCTGGACATCGATAGCAGCGCGTTGAATGACTTCTCCGACATCGATGCGCGAGGCCTCGAGGCGCTCTGCGCGATCCTGGAACCGACGCTCGGATGAGGAAGATGCTCGTCGCCGTCACGGTCCTGCTCATGGCGGGCTGCGCCCAAGTGCGCGACATCAGCGGTGGTGAGAAGGATGCGACCGGCCCGGTGCTTCTGGGCAGTGACCCTCCGAACGGCAGCGTGCGCTTCATCGGCGACCGCTTCACTCTGCGCTTCGATGAGCGCGTGCAGGTGGAACGACCGCGGAATGGGCTCCTGGTCTCGCCGCCACTTGATCCGCCGCCTACGATCCAGGTGAGCGGCGCCCGCGAGGTGGAGGTGCGGCTGCGCGCCCCGTTGCAGCCGAACACCACCTATACGTTCGCGATCGGCGAGGCGGTGAAGGACCTGACCGAAGGCAATCGTTCCGCCGGCGAGGATTACGTGATGAGCACCGGTGATGCGCTGGACAGCCTGTTCGTGCAGGGCACCGTGCGCCATGCCTTCACCACCCTGCCGCAGGAGGATGTGCTGGTGATGCTGTTGCCAGAGAACGACACCGCATCCTTCACCAGCGGCCGTCCGGCATTCGCTACGCGATCGCGCAAGGATGGCTCTTTCCGCCTGAGCCATCTGCCTGCTGGCCGATTCCGGCTCGTGGCCCTGCGCGACCTGAATGCCAACTACCGCTTCGACCTGCCCGCTGAGGAGATCGCCTTCCTGCCCGATGCCGTGATGCCCGCAAGCGCCGCGGACACCACCGCTCGCCCATTCGCGCTGAATCTCTTCCAGGAGGCGAGTCCGATGCAGCGCTTGCTGGAGGCCACCGTGACCGATGATCGCGCGTTGCGCATCACGCTGGCACGACCCGCCGAGCGTATCGAGCTGCGCGATGTGCAGCGCACCGGCGGTGTTTTGAGCTGGCACGCTCAATGGGGCGCACGGCGCGACAGCGTGCTGCTCTGGCCATCGGACACCAGCGCGTTGGAGCTTGGTCGCTACGAGGTGAGCACCGAGGAGGGCGTGCTCGATACGATCCGCTACCGACCGCTCAGGCCCATGCCCTACGCGCTCACCCTCACGCAGCTGCCAGTGCGCACCAGCGATCGCGTCGAAGGCTTGTTCCGCGCTTCACGCCCCTTGGCGGCGCTTGATACGGCCCGCATCAGCGTGGCGCTTGACAGCGTGGACCTCCCCTTCAACGCCTCCATCGATACCAGCGACCGCCGGATGCTGCGCGTACGCGCGGACCTCGATCCTGATCAGCAGGCGCGCCTCACCGTGTTGCCCAAGGCGCTTCGCGACATCTACAACGGGAGTCACGACACCCTGCGCTTCACCATCGGCGGCTTCGACGTGAAGAGCACCGGGACCTTGCGAGTGACCGTGGAAGGAGCGCCCACCATACAGGGCCCCATGCTGCTGGAGCTGCTGGATGCGCAGGGCCTGGTGGTGCGGCGCACGACCTTGGTGGGCACCGAGCCCGTGACATGGGAGAAGCTCACACCGGGCAACCACAGCCTGCGCCTGATCGGCGACACGGATGGCAACGGGCGTTGGGACCCGGGCAGTTGGGCGGCTCAGCGGGAGCCCGAGCGGGTATGGGTGAACACCGAGCCCGTGAACGTGCGCGCGGCGTGGGATCTGGGCATCACCTGGAAACTGGCCGCCGAGTAAGCCGGAAGGGAACCTGCGCGCCTGGGCTGCGTACAACGGCCGCCACCACTCGACTCTTCTGTGGCGCGGATGCCTGGACTTCACCATACCCTGTTGCGCGGAACAACGCCGCGCCTCCACCTCGCGTTGCTGGCCATGCTGCTCATGGGCATGGCACAGGCGCAGGTAAGCCAGCAGCTCCCCACGCGCGGGAAGCGCTTCTGGGCGGCCTACATGCAGAATGGCTTCGGCGCGCAGAACCTGCGCGTTCATGTGGCGGCCGGCGCTTCCACCACTGGGACGATAAGCATACCGCTGATGGGTTGGAGCACGGGCTTCAGCGTGCCAGCGAACGGAACAGTGACCGTGGAGCTGCCCACCTCGGCCGAATGCATGGGCTCCGAGACCGTACTGGGCAGAGGCGTGCTAATCGAGAGCGTGGACAGCGTGAATGTCTTCATCAGCAGCTTCCAGAACTACACGCACGAATCCACGCAGGTGCTCCCCGAGCCTTCTTTGGGGATTGCTTACCGCGTGGACGCCTATCGAGGGCTCCCGAACTTCAACAACCTGCACAAGAGCGAACTGCTGGTGCTGGCCACCGCCGATGGCACGCAGGTACGCATCACGCCTTCCGTGAACACCGCTGGCGGCCGACCCGCCGGGGTTCCCTTCGTCGTGGACCTCGATGCCGGGCAGACCTATCAGATCCAGGCCGCGCAGGATGTGCTCGACCTCTCGGGTACGCTGGTGGAGGCCACCGATGCCAGCGGACCCTGTCGGCCTTTTGCAGTCTTTGGCGGTTCGATGTGCGGCACCCTGCCGGGCTCCTGCTCAGCCTGCGACCACTTGGTGGAGCAATGCCTGCCCCTGGGTGCCTGGGGCACGCGCTACCGCACCGTGCCGGTACAAGGGGTCACCAGCTTCTCCTATCGTGTGATGGCCCACCTCGACGGCACCAGTGTGAGCATCGACGGCGGCGCCCCGATCGTGCTGAACGCCGGACAGAGGCACGAGGTGAACGGCACCTCGACACCTGTATGCATCGAGGCGAGCGCGCCAGTGAGCGTTGCGCAGTTGCTGGAGGGATACAGTTGCGCGAACAACGGGGACCCATCGCTCACCCTCCTCTCCCCCGAGGAGCGCATGAGCACATCGGCCCGATGGACGACTCAATCCACCGCGCAGATCACTTCGCACAGCGTGAGCCTGGTGGTGCCCGCAACGGCCGTGAACCAGGTATTGCTTGATGGGACGCCCGTGAGCAGCGCGCTGTTCCAACCCTATATGGCTTGCGCCGATTGGTGGTACGCCAAGGTGCCGGTGGCCGTGGGCCAGCACCATGTCCAGTGCGCCGCCGGGTTCCAAGCCTACGTCTTCGGCGTAGGCTATGGCGAGAGCTACGGCACCAGCATGCACGACGTGAAAGCCACGGCGCTCCCTCCGGACTCGACCATTTGCGGCATCAGCACCGTGACGCTGACCACTCCGGAGACCTTGAACGGAGCCCAGTGGGTGGCGCTGAGCGACCCGAACACCGTGCTCGCCGTCGGTAATAGCTACACGGTGACCCCCACACAGAGCGAGAGCTACACGGTCACCGGCGTTCTGCCCGTGAGCGGCTGCCCACGGTCCTTCACCTACCACGTGGGCATCCCACTCACCATTCCTACGCTGCTCACCGCCAATGACGAGCCCACGATCAACGTGTGCCAGTATGAGCCCGTTCAGCTCGGGCTGGTACCGCCACCGGATCCCGCCTGGTTCGACATCAACTGGTGGCCTCCGCAATCGCTCGACGATTCGCATTCCAATGCCCCGATCGCCACCCCGATGGCAACGACCTGGTACGGCGTGCAGGTGGTGAGCCCGACCGGCTGCGGTGACATGATCGATAGCATCCTGGTGACCGTCATGCCCGGGGCCATCATCGACCTGGAGGTTTCCGCGCAGCCCACCACGGTGTGCGAGGGAAGCACGGTGCAGCTGCAGAGCCGCGTGCTGCGCGCGTTGGCCCGCGACGCATTCGATGCGCCACCCGGGGCGATGTGGACCGCGATCCAGGGCGGGACCGTGAGCAGCAGCTGCGGCAGCTACGGCGGAACGGCACTCTACTTCAACGGCAACGGCCAGCGTTCCGCGCAGACCATCGGGTACAACACCACGGGCGGAGGCTTCATCCGTTTCCGTCTGAAGATCGCCGGTCCGGGCGATGGATGCGATGACAACGAACCCGGAGATGACATCGTGCTCGAGTACTCGGTGAACAACGGTCTCAACTGGACGGGTATCAGCACCTTCGATGAGAGCGCGTACCCCGGATTCACCGCGGTGGACATTGCTCTGCCTGCAGGAGCGCAGGCCACCAATGCCATGTTCCGCATCCGGCAGCTCGCCAACCAGGGAAGCGGGCATGACAACTGGGCCATCGACGACTTCCTCCTCGCGCGCTACGACAATGCCTTCGCGAGCTATGCCTGGTCACAGCCCGCCACCTTAAGCAGCAACACGGTGCATTCGCCCACGGCCACGCCCACCGCTAGCGGCTGGTACAAGCTGGCGGCTACGGATCCCACAGCCGGATGCGTCTACACCGATTCCGTGTACGTGAATGTCGCACCGGCCTTCTCGCTCGACGTCACCGATGACTTCACCTTGTGCTCATCGACCGGCTCACCGCTCGTGGCCACGCCCAGCTCAGGCACGGGCATACAGTACACGTGGTCGCCGAACAACGGCACCTTGAGCAGCACGAGCATCGCCGACCCCATTGCCACCCCAACGCAGACCACGACCTACACCGTCAGCGCCACGAACAGCAGCGGCTGTTCCGCAACAGGCTCCGTAACGATCACGGTTGGCCAGCTCTTCGGATTGAACGTCAGCGCTACGCAGACCACCCTGTGCCAGGGACAGAGCACGCAGCTCAGCGCCAGTGTGAGCGGCGGCAGCGGGCTCACCTATGCCTGGACCGGCGCTGGCCTGAGCAGCACATCGATAGCGAACCCCACCGCGACGCCTGCCCAGACCACCACCTACACCTGCACGGTCACGCATCCTGCATCGGGCTGCTCCTTGTCCCAGAGCATCACGGTCACGGCGAATACCGGATATACGATCGACGCCGGCAGCGATGTGACGGTGTGCTCCACCATCGGTCATCAACTGCATGTGCAGCACAACATCCCGAACCCGAGCTATGCCTGGTCGCCAGCGGCCAACCTGAACTCGGCCAGCATCCAATCGCCTTCGATCCTCGTGGATGCGACGGCCACCTACACCATCACCATCACGGACGCCGCCGGATGCTCGGTGAGCGATCAGGTGACCATCACCCGCGCATACACCAATGTCCCGGCATCGCAGAACGTCAGTGCCTGCGCGAACACCCCGCCCACGCTCACGGCACCGGTCACCGGGGTGAGCTACAGCTGGAGCACCGGGCAATCCACACCGGCGATCACCCCCTCGCAGAGCGGGCCGCACACCGTCACGATCACCGACGCGAACGGATGCGAGGCCATCAGCACCTTCAACGTCACCTTGCACGCGCTGCCGGTGGTCGACCTCGGAGCAGACCTCGCCGTATGCGGCACCGCGGCGCAGACACTGAACGCAGGGAATGCGGGCGCCTCCTACCTGTGGAGCACGAATGCGCAAACGCCCTCCATCAGCGTGAGCACGAGCGGCACGTACAGCGTCACGGTGACCAACGCCAACAACTGCAGCGCGTCGGATGCGGTTTCCATCACCTTCAACCCGATGCCATTGGATGCGTTGCAGGATGTGGCCGCGTGCATCAGCTCGCCGCCAGTCCTGAACGCCGGGAACCCCGGCAGCACCTACCAGTGGAGCTCGGGGCAGCAGACGCAGAGCATCACGCCAACGAGCAGCGGCACCTACAGCGTTACGGTGACCACCTCCGCGGGTTGCAGCACGACATACGATGCCGTGGTCACCTTGGCGCCCTTGCTGTCCGTGAGCCTCGGGAACGACACGAGCATCTGCCAGGGAGAGAGCGTGACGTTCGATGCGGGGAACGCAGGAGCCACCTATACCTGGAGCACCGGCGCGCAAGGGCAAACCATCACGTCGAACAGCAACGGCATATACGAGGTGACCGTGAGCAACGGCTCCTGCACCGCGAGCGATGCCATCACCCTCACCGTGGTACCCGGCCCTGTGGATGCCCTGCAGGACGTGACCATCTGCCAAGATGATCCGCCTGTCCTGGACGCTGGCAACCCAGGCTGCTCCTACCAATGGAGCACGGGCGCGCAATCACAGACCATCGCGGCCACGGCCTCAGGCACGTACAGCGTAGTAGTGACCAATGCGCTCGGCTGCAGCGGCACCTTCGATGCTGCCGTGCAGCTCGTGGCGCCACCTGTCGTACACCTTGGCGCCGACACCGTGCTCTGCGAAGGCCAGGTGCTCACGCTCGATGCCGGCAACCCCGGTTCATCCTACCAGTGGACCAACGGCGCACATACGCGCACTGTGGGCATCGCTTCGGCCGGCACGTACGCGGTGACCGTGGACAACGGCTATTGCCAGGGTGGCGATGCAATCACCGTCCACTTCAACCCCTCACCAGCGCGCATGGCCGCGAACGAGTTCCACACCTGCCTCGATGATGATCCGCACTATGTGGTCATCGATGCCGGCAACGCGGGATCGACCCACAGCTGGAGCAGCGGAGAGACCACGCGCGTGATCATGGCCAGTGCCTATGGCTGGTATTATGTGCACATGACCAACACGTACGATTGCTCCACCTTGGATTCGGCGCGGGTGATCGAATACTGCCCGGCAACCATCTTCATCCCGAACACCTTCACGCCCAACGGCGATGGGGTGAACGACGTCTTCATCCCGATAGGCAAGAGCATCGCCCAGCTGCACATGGTGGTGCACGACCGCTGGGGCGAATTGCTTTACGAGACGGACGACATGAGCATGGGATGGGACGGAACCTATCGCGGCGAGCCGGTGAAGAACGACATGTATGTGTGGCGCATCGAGTACAAGTTCTACACGGACCAGGATGGCACGCTAGGCGTGGAACAGACGCAGATGGGCCACATCCAGGTGCTCCGCTAGCTCCTCAGCTCGAAGTCATCGGCTTCCATCGCCACCGGGAACTTCGCCCGGAAGTCCTCCAGCGCATCCCATTCCAGGCCGACCGTGGCCATGCCCTCGTGGGCGGCTTCAACGCTCGCGATCGTCGCTCCACGCGGGTCGATCACCGCACTGTCCCCGCTGTAATGGATGCCCTTGCCGTCCATGCCCACGCGGTTCACGCCAGCCACATAGCATTGGTTCTCGATCGCCCGCGCGACGAGCAGCTGACTCCACGGGAAGCGCCGAGCCTCCGGCCAATTCGCCACGTAGAGGATCGCATCGTAATCGCCGCGGTTGCGCGCGAAGACAGGGAAGCGCAGGTCGAAACAGATCTGCAAAAGCATCCGCCAGCCCCGCCACTCCACCACCACCCGTTCGCGGCCAGCGCTGTAGTGGTCGGTCTCGTTCGCGAAGCGGAAGAGGTGCCGCTTGTCGTAAACGGTAACAGCGCCATCCGGCTTCACGAAGAGTCCGCGGTTGAAACACCTTCCATCTTCGGTGATGATCACACTGCCGTAGAGCGCAGCATCCAATACCCGCGCCTGCTCCTTCATCCATGCGACCGTGGCACCGTTCATTTCCTCGGCCAGCTCGCTGCTGCGCATGCTGAATCCAGTGGTGAACATCTCGGGCAGGACGATGAGGTCGGTCGTGCCTTTCAAGCTGGAGAGCATGTCTCCGAACATCGCACGGTTCGCATCGGCATCCTCCCAATGGAGCATGCTCTGGACAAGGGTCGCTCTCAGATCCGGCATAGTTTCTCGATCGCGGCATCCAAGGTAGCGTCCTGCTTGGCGAAGCAGAAGCGCAGCAAGTGTTGACCACTCGGCGGCTCCTTGTAGAAGGGTGAGAGTGGGATGGTCGCTACGCCGAACTCCCGCGTCACGCGTTGCGCGAAGTCCAGGTCGTTCTCGTCGCTGATGGCACTGTAGTCCGCGGTCTGAAAATAGGAGCCCTCGCAGGGCAGCAACTTGAATCGCGATTTCTTCATGCCTGCCGCGAAGCGATCGCGCTTGGCCTGATAGAATGCCGGCACCTTCAGGTAGTTGGCCGGATCCCGCATGTATTCGGCGAGGGCGACCTGCATCGGCGTGTTCACACTGAAGACGTTGAACTGGTGCACCTTCCGGAACTCGGCCATCAGCTGCTTCGGTGCGAGCGCATAGCCCATCTTCCAGCCCGTTGCGTGAAAGACCTTGCCGAAGCTGAAGATCACGAAGGCCCGTTCGCGCAGCTCCGGGTAATTGATCGCGGAAGCATGCGGCTCACCGTCGAAGACCAGATGCTCGTACACCTCATCGCTCAGGAGTAGGATGTCCGTGCCACGCAGCATATCGGCGATGCGCTTCATATCGGCATCACGCAGGATCGTCCCCGCCGGGTTATGCGGCGTGTTGATCATCAGCATGCGCGTGCGCGGGGTGATCGCCGCTTGTACCGCATCGGCATCGAACTTCATGTCATCGCCCAAGCGCACATGCAGAGGCTTGCCACCGAAGAGCTCCACCGTGGGTGAATAGCAATCGTAGGCGGGATCGACGATGATCACCTCATCACCCGGATGCACCACCGCGCCAATGGCAGTGAAGATGGCTTGCGTGCCACCAGCGGTCACGGTCACCTCGGCATCGGTGTCGTATTGGAAGCCATAGAGCCGCTGCACCTTGGCGGTGATCGCTTCGCGAAGCGCGGGCAGACCGGGCATGGGCGCGTACTGGTTGTGCCCTGCGCGCATGGCCTTGTCCACCAGCGCGATCAACTTCTCATCAACCGGGAAATCCGGGAAGCCTTGACTGAGATTGATGGCACCACACTCGGAGGCGAGCTTGCTCATCACCGTGAAGATGGTGGTGCCGACGTGGGGGAGTTTACTTGTGAGCGCCATTCGCGCGCGTACTTCAGGGATGCGGTCTAGCTCTAATGGCGAGCAACGGACATTTGATCTTCTCGAGCACACGCTCCGTGGTACTGCCCCGCAGCACATCAAGGAATCCGTCGTGGCCTTCACTGGCCATGATGACCAGGTCAGCGCTGATCTCGTCATGTACAGCTACGATGGTGTCAACGATATCTCCCTGCCGGTGCACATGCTCCCATCGGCAAGTCTTGGACTCCGGAGGCAGAGGATCAGGGAACGACGCCTTTGAGCCAACGTGAAGCAGGGTGCAATCAACACTTGTCAGTCCGAGCCCTTCGGTCACCATGTTCGCTGCGCGTATGGATACCATGGGATCGGGATCACTGGTCACCGGAATGAGGATCCGGTCCAGTATGACCTGGCCGCTGCCCGGATCAACGAAACCTGGCAAGTGATGCGGCAGGAACAACGCTGCCTGCCCCACGGACCGGGCAAGGGGAGTGGCAACCTTGCGCCGCAGTGGGTTGAAACCGCTCGACTCCTGATGTGTGGCGAGGACCAGAAGATCGGTCGGGTGCTCCTGCAGATAATTCGTACAAGCCTCCAAGGGATCCGTTCCCTTCGCCACCACCTTCCGTATTCCGAAGCCCAGTCGCTCGAATTCCGCTTCATCCATTTCATCCTGGAGCACACCCCAACGCTTCAGGGTGTGCCGGACCTGAGGCATTTCCGACATACCCTCTTCTCGATGGCCCGTATGAAGCAAGGTGAGCGATGCACGCCAGGACAGAGCGAGTTTGAGGGCATGCACGAACGCCGTGTGGCTCGAGCCGCTCAGGTCGGTCGGGTGGAACAGGTGCTTGAAGGTGTGTGCGCTCACTATCTATTGCAATATCGGCAAACTGGCGCGAAACATAGCCACGCCACCCGTGTGGGTCCAGCGTCGATCAACCGCCTCACAATCCACTAGCCGCATCAAGAAGATGGGGGCAAAGGATGCAAGGGGGCGCTTCAGGCTGTCTTCGTCACTCCTTCGTCACCGTCGCCGCCAAGTACTCGCGGTTCAGTCGCGCGATGTGCTCCAGGCTGATCCCCTTCGGACATTCGATCTCGCAGGCGCCGGTGTTGCTGCAGTTGCCGAAGCCCTCCTTATCCATCTGCTCCACCATGGCCAATGCGCGCTGCTTGCGTTCCACTTGGCCTTGGGGCAGCAGTGAGAGCTGCGAGACCTTGGCGGCGGTAAAGAGCATGGCGCTGCCGTTGGGGCAGGTGGCCACGCACGCTCCGCAGCCGATGCAGGTGGCGGCGTCGAAGGCCTTGTCGGCATCCGGCTTAGGGATGGGGAGCGCGTTACCATCGACGAGGTTGCCGCTGGTGTTCACGCTCACGAAGCCGCCAGCCGCTTGAATGCGGTCGAATGCACCGCGGTTCGTCGCGAGGTCCTTGATCACAGGGAAGGCCGCGCTGCGCCAAGGCTCCACGTGGATCGTATCACCGTCCTTGAACTTGCGCATGTGCAGCTGGCAGGTGGTGATGCCGCGGCCCGGACCGTGCGCTTCGCCGTTGATGAAGAGGCTGCACATGCCGCAGATGCCTTCGCGACAATCGTGGTCGAACGCGATGGGTTCCTCCCCCTTGCGCACCAGCTCGTCGTTCAGCACGTCGAGCATCTCCAGGAAGGACATGTCCTCGGACACATCGTTCACGGGATAGTCCACGATCTTGCCTTTGTCGTTCGGACCGTTCTGGCGCCAAACCTTCAATGTCAGCTTCATGTTGCCCATGTGCCTTGCTGTTGTGGGTCGACCCAGTGGGTCGACGCTACGGGATCACTTGTATGAACGTTGGGTCAATTTGACTTCTTCGAACGTCAGCGGCTCCTTGTGCAGGTTCGCCTTGCCCGCATCACCTGTCCACTCCCACGCGGCGACGTAAGCGTAATTGGCATCATCGCGCTTCGCTTCGCCCTGCTGTGGTCCTTCCATCTCCTGGTACTCCTCGCGGAAATGGCCGCCGCAGCTCTCGTTGCGGTTCAGTGCGTCGATGCACATCAGTTCGCCGAGTTCCAGGAAATCGGCCACGCGACCAGCCTTCTCCAATTCCTGGTTGAACTCGGTCGCTTTGCCCGGAACACGCACATCCCGGTAGAACTCCTCGCGGATCTGTCGGATCTCCTGGATCGCCTCCTGTAAGCCCTGGGCGTTGCGCGCCATGCCGCACTTGTCCCACATCACCTTGCCCAGACGACGATGGAAGTCGTCCACCGGCTTGGTGCCTTTGTTGTTCAGGAAGTGGTTGATGCGATCGGTCACCTCTTTCTCGGCTGCGTCAAATTCCGGCGTGTTGGTCTTGATCGGTCCGGTGCGGATGTCATCAGCGAGGTAATCGCCTACGGTGTACGGGATCACGAAGTAGCCATCGGCCAGGCCTTGCATGAGCGCTGATGCACCAAGACGATTCGCGCCGTGATCGCTGAAGTTCGCTTCGCCCAGTGCGAAGAGGCCTGGTACGGTGGTCTGCAGGTTGTAATCGACCCACAGGCCGCCCATGGTGTAGTGCACGGCGGGGTAGATCTTCATCGCGTTATCGTAGGGGTTCTCACCGACGATGTTCTCGTACATGTCGAAGAGGTTGCCGTACTTCTCGCTCACGATGGCCTTGCCCAACTCGATGATCTTCTCCTTGCCCGGGTTCTCCAGCTTCAGGATGTTGGCCTGCTGCTTCCCGTAACGTTCGAAGGCCGCGCTGAAGTCGAGGTACACGGCCTCGCCGGTCTTGTTCACGCCGAAGCCTGCATCGCATCGCTCCTTGGCGGCACGGCTGGCCACGTCGCGTGGCACCAGGTTACCGAAGGCCGGGTAGCGCCGCTCCAGGTAATAGTCGCGGTCCGCTTCCGGGATGTCGCGACCCTTCTTCTTGCCTTCACGGATCGCCTGTGCGTCCTCCAACTTCTTCGGCACCCAGATACGGCCGTCGTTCCGCAACGACTCCGACATCAGTGTAAGCTTGCTCTGGTGCGTGCCGCTCACCGGGATGCACGTCGGGTGGATCTGCGTGTAGCACGGGTTGCCGAAGTAGGCCCCGCGCTTGTGCGCCTTCCATGCGGCGGTGACGTTGCTGCCCATGGCGTTCGTGCTCAGGAAGAACACGTTGCCGTAGCCGCCCGTGCAGAGCAGCACCGCGTGCGCGCCATGGCGCTCGATCTCGCCGGTGATCAGGTTGCGGGCGATGATGCCGCGCGCCTTGCCGCCCACGATCACCACATCGAGCATCTCGTGGCGGTCGAACATCTGCACCGCGCCCTTGCCCACCTGGCGCATCAATGCACTGTAAGCTCCGAGCAGCAACTGCTGACCGGTCTGTCCACGCGCATAGAAGGTGCGGCTTACCTGCACGCCGCCGAAGGAGCGGTTATCGAGCAATCCGCCGTAGTCGCGAGCGAAGGGCACGCCTTGCGCCACGCACTGGTCAATGATGTTCGCGCTCACTTCCGCCAGGCGATACACGTTCGCTTCGCGAGCACGGTAGTCGCCGCCCTTCACGGTGTCATAGAACAGGCGATAGGTGCTGTCGCCGTCGTTCTGGTAATTCTTCGCGGCGTTGATGCCGCCTTGCGCCGCGATGCTGTGCGCGCGACGGGCGCTGTCCTGGAAGCAGAAGGCCTTCACATTATAGCCCATCTCCGCGAGTGACGCGGCGGCGGCCCCACCGGCCAGGCCCGTGCCCACCACGATCACATCGATGCGGCGCTTGTTGGCTGGCGCCACGATGCGCATGTGGCCCTTGTGGTAGGTCCACTTCTTGTCGATCGGTCCAGGAGGGATCTTGCTGTCGAGTGCCATGTTCAGCGGAAGTTGAGCGGTTGAGGGGTTGAGCGGTTCGAGAGGTCGGCATCAGCATCCGACCATTCCTCTTTCAACCTGCAACCGGCAAGGGTCATTGCGAGGAACGCGTTAGCGATTGACGAACATCCAGACGGGGATCAGCGCGAAGAGCACCGGCACCACCACGGCGATGAAAACGCCCACATTCTTCACCACAGGCGTGTAGCGCGGATGGTTCAGGCCCAGGCTCTGGAAGGCGCTCTGGAAGCCGTGGAACAGGTGCAAGGCGAGCACAGCCATCATGAACACGTACAGCGCCACGTACCAGAGCTGCGAATAGGCCGCGGCCACTACGGTGTACAGATCCTTGTTGCCATCCGCATCGGTGCCGATCGCGCCCCAGTGCATCTCGTACCAGAAGCTCTTCATGTGCACCACCAGGAAGAAGAGGATCAGCGCGCCGAGCAGGGCCATGTTGCCGCTGGCCCAGGTGCGATTGGCGCCGGCGTTCTCCTTCACGTAGCGCACAGGGCGCGCCTTGCGGTTCTGGAACGCCAGCAGAAAGCCGTCGAAGGCGTGGAAGAGGATGCTGAAGTAGAGCAGGTAGCTCACCGCCTTCACCACCGGGAAGGTGGTCATGAACTTGGCGTAGGCGTTGAACTTGAGCTGCCCGGCGGGGCTCATGTCCAGCAGCTGCAGGTTGCCGGCCAAGTGGGTGATCAGGAAGACGACAAGGAAAAGGCCCGTGAGGGCCATCCAGTACTTCTTCGCGAGGGAGGAACCGAGTAGCGCCGATCGTGCCATGCTGATGCGTTGAGCGCCGCAAACTTACGGGCCGGGGCCTTGGCATGGAAGCAAGAATCCAACGCTCCCTTGTTCGGAAAGGCTCCGGATAAGCCGGCGAGACCCCCAAAGTTCATTCCGCACCTGAAACGTGACACGGCCTCCCGCCCATGACCGGCATGGGCAGGAGGCCGCGTTGGGCCTTGTATGGGCGGGGGCTCAGCCGAGCCGCTTCGCCACGGCGTCCCAGTTCACCACATCCCACCAGTTGCTGATATACTCATCGCGCTTGTTCTGGTACTTCAGGTAGTAGGCGTGCTCCCAGACATCCATGCCCAGCAGGGGGGTGCCCTTGAATTCGCTCACGTCCATGAGCGGGTTGTCCTGGTTGGGTGTGGAGCCGATGGCCAGCTTGCCGTTCTGGTCCACCAGCCAGGCCCAGCCGCTGCCGAAGCGCTTCATGCCGGCCTCGGCGAACTGCTTCTTCATTGCATCGAGGCTGCCGAAGGCGCTGTTGATGGCGTCGAGCAATTTGCCCGAGGGTTTACTGCCCCCCGGCTTCATCACCTCCCAGTAGAGGTTGTGATTCCACGCGCCGCCGCCGTTGTTGCGCGCCTTCGCGCTGTACTTGCTCACGCTCTTGAAGAGCTCCTCGGGCGTGGCCGCGCCGATCTTCTCCTCCGCGATGGCCTCGTTCACGTTCTTCACATAGGCCGCGTGGTGCTTGCCGTAGTGGATCTCCATGGTCTTGGCATCGATGTGCGGCTCCAGCGCATCGTAGCAGTAGGGCAGCTTCATCTGTTCGAACATCAGCTTGCTGCTCGTGGCGGCCTCAGGGGCATGGGTGGTCTCGTTCATGGTCTCGGTTGGGTTTTGTGCGCCTGTGCAGCGCGCCAGCACCAGGCCAGCGGAAGCGGAGAGCGCGGTGAGAAGGAATTGCTGTCGGTCCATGGTGAAAAGGGTCCTCGGCCCGCACAAGTCATGCCGGGCCTCCATGCGTGCTCAAGTTGGGGCGGCAGGGGTCTACCGACTGGGGCGACGATCTCCCACTGAACGGGGAATGACGCGCCTTCTTCCTCAGCTGGGATAGGTCTTCCTCACCAGTGCGATCGACTTCTTGATGATCTGCTTCAGAACCTTCAGGTCGATGTCGGCGAGGCGCTTGACGTACAGGCATCCCTTGGTCGCTTTGTGCTTGCCGAGTCTGGCCATCAGCTCCGGCTCCTGCTCGAAGAGGCCCGGGGCGAAGTAGATCACCAGCTCCGGCTTGCGCGGGCTGAAGGCCGCCAAGGGCGCATCGCCCTCGTGGCCGCTCGCATACCTGTAGTGGTAGCTGCCGTATCCCACGATGCTCGGTCCGTACAGGTATGGCTCGGCGCCGGTGAGCTCGCGCATCAAGGCCATCAGCGCGCGGCAATCATCGCGCACCTCCTCCTTCGGCTGCTTGTCGATGAAGGCGGCGACACTGGCGGTGGTGGCGCGGGACTTGTTGGGGCTGGGCATGGTGGAAGGGGTCAAGTTAAACCGCTCAATAGTTCCTCGAGTTCCTTCTGGCTCAAGCTGGCTTGCTCGGACTTGTCGTAGATGGTGAGCAGGTAGACCTTGCCTTTCAGTATGCGCACGTACGTAATCACTCTGGCCCCGCCAGACTTCCCCGCACCCTTAGAGCGAATGGCCAGGCGGATCTCGTAGCAATCCTTGCCGAGCGGCGTGCCCTGGACGGGATCCTCTTCCAACGATGCAATCAGTTCGAGCAGATCCTGCTCCAAGGAACGGTACTTCTTCGCGAGCAGTTTGTATCGGCGCTTGAAGACCGCCGACACGACGACCTCAGCCATGCTTCAGAAAGTCGCGGGCGCGTTGCATCTTCTTCTCGCCCTCATCGGCCTTCGCCTCAACCAGTGCCTCGATCAACTCGTTAGCGAAGGCAACCTTTCTACCATCGCGGATCACGCTTGTCACTTTCACGAAGTCCAACTCACCCAATAGCTCCAGCAGGAGGCGGCGCTTCCGGGCGTTCTTAAGCTGAAGGACGATCTGTTCCATGGCTGATCAAAGGTAGGAAGGAGCCCAGGTGCCAAGAAAGGCGGCGATGCCGGCGGTGGTGGCGCGGGTCTTGTTGGGGCTGGAGGGCATCGGGCAAGGATAGGAGCGGTCATCGGCGCCAACTCTCCGGCACTCGCACCCAAAGGCCTGGGGTCAAGCATCCTGCTGGAGATGGCAGCAACCAACGTCCATCCGCTAAGGGAGCAATCCCCTTGTCCCTGATCAGATCGGCAACTCGCTGATCTCGGAAACCGCATAGTCGCGAACGAGCGCATCCAACGCGTGTTGCTTGTTAGCGATGGATTGGAGGTAGTCTGACGGCATCACTGGACCAATCTGCCTTCTAAGTTGATTGCTTGCGAGATAGGCGCATCTGCGAATGCCCCAACCAGAACCGCCCAAGCCCGGAGGATGGGCGAATCGACAAGGAGAATGCGGGGCGAGCCGAAATGACCTCCATCAGCGTCCGCCCCCGAAAAAGCCCGAACTTCGCAGCACTGAACCTCACGACCATGTCAACCGGACTGAAAGACGTCGACTACGGCCTGGAGAAGATCATGAAGGAAGCCGAGGACTTCCTTCCCCTCTGGGGCACCGACTATGTGGAGCTCTACGTGGGCAACGCCAAGCAGAGCGCGCATTACTACAAGACCGCCTGGGGCTTCCAGAGCGTGGCCTACGCCGGCCTGGAGACGGGCGTGAAGGACCGCACCAGCTATGTGCTGCAGCAGGACAAGATCCGCCTGGTGCTCACCACCCCGATGACGCCGGACAGCCTAATCAACGAGCACCTGCGCAAGCACGGCGACGGCGTGAAGGTGATCGCCCTGTGGGTGCCCGATGCGCGCAAGGCCTGGGAGGAGACGACCAAGCGCGGCGCCAAGAGCTTCATGGAGCCGATCAAGGAGGAGGATGAGCACGGCTACGTGGTCCGCAGCGGCATCCACACCTACGGGGAAACGGTGCACATCTTCGTGGAGCGCAACGAGTACAAGGGCCCCTTCATGCCGGGCTACAAGGCCTGGAAGAGCCACTACAACCCGCCGCCCACCGGCCTGAAGTTCATCGACCACATGGTGGGCAACGTGGGCTGGGGCGAGATGAACACCTGGGTGGACTTCTACGCCCGCGTGATGGGCTTCGCGCAGCTCGTGAGCTTCGACGACAAGGACATCAGCACCGAGTACACCGCGCTGATGAGCAAGGTGATGAGCAACGGCAACGGCCGCATCAAGTTCCCGATCAACGAGCCTGCCGAGGGCAAGAAGAAGAGCCAGATCGAGGAGTACATCGAGTTCTACAACGGCGCAGGTGTGCAGCACATCGCCGTGGCCACCAACAACATCATCGAAACGGTGAGCGCGCTGAAGGACCGCGGCGTGGAGTTCCTCTATGTGCCGCCCACCTACTACGACGACGTGCTGGACCGCGTGGGCGAGATCGACGAGGACCTGGCGGTGCTGAAGCAGCACGGTGTGCTGGTGGACCGCGACGACGAGGGCTACCTGCTGCAGCTCTTCACCAAGCCGGTGCTGGACCGCCCCACGATGTTCTTCGAGATCATCCAGCGCAAGGGCGCCAAGAGCTTCGGCAAGGGCAACTTCAAGGCGTTGTTCGAGGCGATCGAACGGGAGCAGGAGAATCGAGGAACCCTTTGATCCGCCTTCGCCGAGGCTTCGGCGGACAAAGGCAGCAGGACCGGGGGACGTTGTAGTCGGTTGGAACCGCGCGGAACTGTATCGCCCTAGCTTTGGGCTAATGGCTCTTTCCGAACATGACCTCACGGCCGAATTCGAGCGGACCCGTGGTGCGCTACGATCCTACATCCTGCGCATCACCGCCAACCGACAGGATGCTGAGGACATCACGCAGGAGACCTGGATGCGCGCGCACCGGAGCCTCGCCAACTTCAAGGGTGAGAGCAGCGTGAAGACCTGGCTCTTCGCCATCGCCCAGAATATCGCACGCGACCATCTGCGTGCGTTGAAGCGCTGGCCGGAGAACGTAGGTGACATCTGCAAGGAGGCGGCGATGAGCGATCCTGACTTTTTCCGCGAGGCGATGACGATACACAAGACCTCTCCGCAGGCTCGATTCGAGATCCGCGAGCACATCGCCTTCTGCTTCACCTGCGTAAGCCGATCGCTGCCATTGGAGCAGCAGCTGGCGCTCATGCTCAAGGAGGTCTATGAGTTCACGGTGAAAGAGATCGCGGAGATCATGCAGAACACCGAAGCCATGGTGAAGTATTGGCTGCACACGGGCCGCAGCCGCATGATCGATGTCTTCGACAGGCGGTGCGCGCTCATCAATAAGGAAGGCGCCTGCCACCAGTGCACGGAGCTCAACGGCATCTTCAACCCCAAGCAGAACGCGCAGGAGGAGGCCGTGAAGATCCAGATGGTGCGCGATGCGGCGAAACAGGACAAGGAGCACCTCTTCGACCTGCGCATGGTGGTGATGAAGGAGCTGGATCCCTTCACGTCCCCGGCTGCGGACCTGCAATTGCATCACCTTGAATTCGACCGGCAGGTGATGGAGGGGCGCCCGGAGCAGGTCTGAAACCAGCCTCGGGACGGCTTTCACGGACTTTTTCCGCTCGAGCCTATCGTTCCATCGGCCATGGTCGTCAAAGAGGCATGAGACACCTCTTAATGACCCTCAGCCTCATGATCGCATTGCTCAGCACCGCACAAGAACACAAGGCCGCCACCGCGAAGACCACCTTCCACCGCGAGACCTCCGTGAGCACCAGCATCAAGGCCGATCCCGCGATCATCTGGGCCTTGCTCACCAACGCCAGCGACTATGTGCGCTGGAACAGCACCATCACGTCGATGGAAGGCGAGATCGCGCCTGGAGGACGGATCCGCCTGCGTTCCACCCTGGATGCCAAGCGCACCTTCAAGCTGAAGGTGAAGGAATTCCAACCCGCGTCGCGGCTGGCTTGGGGCGATGGCAAGGGCCTGCGCACCTTCACGCTCATTCCGCATGATAACGGTACCGTGACCTTCACGATGACCGAGCGCATCGGCGGCTTGATGTTCCCGATGTACGCGAAATACATCCCGTCCTTCGACGCGAGCTTCGATGCGTTCGCGGCCGATCTGAAGAAGGAATCCGAGGCCATCGCCGATCACGATCAGCCATGAAGCACGTCCTCGTCACCTACACCGTATCGGCGGGATTCGATCCGGAGAATCGGCGCAACATCGCGCGCTTGATGGAGGCATTGCGCGAGGCCGGATACACGGGCATCCGATACCAGGTCCACGTGGATCCGCAGGAACACACCTTTGTGCATCTGGCCGAGTTCAAGTCCGCCGAAGACCAGCAACTGCTCCTCGCCTTGCCTGCCTTCCAGCACTTCCAGAAGTCGCTGCGCGAAAGTGCACCTGTTGCGCCGCCACGCTCGCGTGACTTGGAGCTTGTCGGCAACCACCGCCCCCTAACCGACCAACACCTCTGAACATGGACCTGAAAAAGAAGATCGGCACCAAGGATTCACCGCTGAAGTTGAAGACCCCGCCGGGCACTTCGGAATACACGATGCATGTGGATGAGAAGGACGGAAAAGAAGTGCTCGTTTGCACCGTCGGGAAGAGCGTGTTGCTCTACGACATCCGGTGCATCAACGACCTGCACGCCATGTTGAAGAAGCACGGCGACTGGATGGAGCTGGGCGGTGCGGATGAGCAGAAGCCCGTGAAAGAAGGTACCGTGGAGGCCTGGGGTCGCAGCGAGCACAACCCGGATGGCGGCTGGTACGGGCTGAAGAAAGGTCTGCGCGGCCGTTTCGGTGTGTACGTGCCGCCCTTGATGGAAGCGCTGGGGCTGTGCGAACTCACGCACGAAGCGAAGGGGAACAAGATGCGGGCCTGCTGACCGTAGGTGCGCGATAGAGCCGGTTATCACCCCTGCTTCGTTGGCGCTTGGCCGGCGGACCTCAGCATCGCATCCAGTTTCTGCCCACCCTTGATCCCGAAGTCGAGCGTGCGGATCGGGAACGGGATAGTGATGCCCGCCTTGTCGTATGCGGCCTTGATGGCCTTGATGGCGAGATGCCGCTGCTTGGTATAGTAGCCCTGGGTCTTGGCTGCTATCCAGAAGCGCAGTTCGAAATCGATGCTGCTGTCACCGAAGCCCGTGTAGAACAGCTCCAGCGGCTCATCGGCAAGCAGACCTTCCACCGAGCGCACGGCATCGAGCGTGATGAGCTCCACCTTCTCCAAGTCCTCGCCGTAGCTGATGCCCACCTGCAGGTCGACGCGGCGCGTGCCATTGCGCGTGTAGTTGAACAGGGCCGATTGGAAGATGTCCTTGTTTGGTATGATGACCTGGATGCCCTGCTGGTTCTTGAGCTCGGTGGTGCGCAGGTCGATGCGCTGCACCACGCCGAAGTGATCACCGGTCTCGATCAGCTCGCCCACGCGCACGGGCCGCTGGATGGCCATGAGGATGCCAGAGATGAAGTTCGCGGCGATGTCCTGGAACGCGAAGCCTAAGGCCAATCCGATGATGCCTGCGCCAGCCAGGATGGAAGTGACCGTCTTGTCCAGATGGAGCACGCTGAGCGCCGCGAAGAGCGCCACCAGCATCACGAGCAGATACGTGCTTGTGCTGATCAGGCCTTTCAGCGTTCCGCTCGGAATGAACCGCTGGAGCAGTTTGCTCACGAGCATGCGCGCGAGCCGTGCCAGCAGCCAGCCCAGCACCACGATGAGCGCGGCAAGGGCCAGATTGGGCAACATTTGGATGAACGCCTTGGACCAGCTGACGAGCTTCTGCTCCACCAGCTCCACGGCATTCCAAGCCTCAGTCATGAACGCAAGATAGGCCCATGGGCCAGCCAGGGCCGTTCAGATCGGCCCGGTCCGATCGCGCTCCTGCCGCGCCAGCTCGAGATAGAGCTTACGGATACGCTCGAGTTCGCGGTCATCCAGCTCCTCCAGGTCCAGCAGGGCGTTGCTCGCCTGGCTCTGCACGCGGATCAGCTCATCCAATTTGATCTGCAGCGCCTCCGTGTCGCGGTTCTGCGTGTTCTGGATGAGGAAGACCATGAGGAAGGTGACGATGGTGGTGCCTGTATTGATCACCAGCTGCCAGGTGTCGCTGTAGCGGAATAGCGGTCCGGTTGCAGCCCATGTGATGATCACCAGCATGGCCAGGATGAAGGTGACGGGCTTGCCGGTGACCAGCGAGACACGCTTGGCGAACCGCGTGAAGGGGGAGTTGACTCGAGGGACCATGGTGAGTGATTAGGCCCTGAAGATCGGAAGGGCCGCGCCAGGTGGAGTAGCTTCACCCGCGATGAAGGACTTGCTCAACGACCCGCGTTTCGCTCTGAGCGAGCCGGGTGTCTTCCGATTCGCCGACTATGCCACCGACCTTTCAACGGAGAAGGACAAGAAGGAACTGAAGGAGCGCCTGGAGAAGGACCGCGAGCGCATCGCTGATCGGCAGGAGCTGCTGTACGCCTCCGGCACGCATTCGCTGCTGCTCATCTTCCAGGCGATGGATGCCGCCGGCAAGGATTCCGCGATCCGGCACGTGATGAGCGGGGTGAATCCGCAAGGGGTGCGTGTGTGGAGTTTCAAGGCGCCGAGCACCCTGGAGCGCAGCCACGATTTCCTCTGGCGTCATTACCAAGCTGTTCCGGAGCGCGGCCACATCGGCATACACAACCGCAGTCACTACGAGGAGGTGCTGGTGACCAAGGTGCATCCGGAGTACATCGTCGGGCAACGCATCCCCAGCATCGACACCGTTGGGGCGATCACGGAAGGATTCTGGGAAGAGCGCTATGCGGCAATCCGCGCATGGGAGCAGCAGCTGGCGCAGAGCGGCACGGCCATCATGAAGTTCTATCTGCACATGAGCAAGGCCGCGCAGAAAGCGCGCTTCCTGGAGCGCATCGACGACCCCAAGAAGAACTGGAAGTTCAATGCGGATGACGTGAAGGAGCGAGGCCACTGGGAGGAATACATGCAGGCCTATGAGCAGGCCATCGGTGCCACTGCCGCTCCGCACGCGCCGTGGTACATCGTGCCGGCCGATGACCAATGGGAGACGCGCGCGATCGTGGGCCGCCTGGTGCGTGAACGGCTCGAGGCCATGCGCCTTGCGACACCTGCGATGCCTTCCGAGGAGCAGACGCAACTGGCCGCTGCGCGCGAGCAGCTGATGCGCGAGTCCGATAGCCGGTAGCTCTCTGTTCCACGCCTATTCCATGAGCAGGCGCTGGCTCCGCGATTGCCGCTCATCGCTCACCTGAAGCACGGCGAGGCCCCGTACCGCCACAGGCAGCGGGAGGTTCCCACGGCGCCCGGCAAGGCGTTCTTCCAGCAGCACGCGTCCGGAGGCATCGAAGAGCCTGACCAGGACCCGATCGGCCCAGCCATCGCTCAATTGAAGGCGTAGGCGGCCTTCGCCCGCGAGCACCTGGAAATCGTCCGGCACCCGCGACGGCACGGCGGTGGGGAGGCATCCGTTCACCAGCTCGGCGAATTCGCTGATCGGCATCGACTCGGACCAGTCCTCTTGCGTGATGGCGCCGCTGACGATGCCATTGCCGTAGTCGAGCCAGTAGATGCCGCAGATGGAAAGCTGATAGTCCCCGGCCTCCTCGAGCGAGGTGCCGCAGGAGCCGTTGCCGGTGAGGTCCGTGGGACGCAGGGCCCAGAGCACCGTGTCGCCATCGCCCACGCCATCGACATAGTGCCGGCAGAGCAGTCCGCAATCGCCCCAGACCCGTATCGGCTGCTCTGGCTGCAGATCTCCGTGGTAGACCTGCACCACCTTCATGTCGGCGCCATACTCGTAGCTGTTGAGCTTCACCAGCAGCACCACATCGGAGGGGGTCCACCAATCGGCGACGGGGAATTGCGGCGGCTGCGGATTAAGGGTCTGGCAGAAGGTCTGCGGCCCGAAGCACGAACAGGCCGAACCGGCGGTCGGTAGGAGGAACAAGGCAATCGCGAAGAAGGGGATCGAGTGGCGCATGCACGGTGTTTCGTTGAAGATGCGCCGGCCGGGGCCCGCCGATGCCCGCACCGGGATGCGCGGTTCACCTGGACACGACCGGTGCTTACCGCGAGCCCCAAGCTATTTTCGCCGACCGTTCAGACCGACCATGTACCGTACGCACACTTGCGGCGAGCTCCGCCTCCCCGATGCCGGAAAGACCGTGACCCTCGCCGGATGGGTGCAACGCGCGCGCGACCTGGGCGGCATGACCTTCGTCGACCTCCGCGACCGCTTCGGGATCACGCAGCTGAGCTTCAACATGGAGCGGGACAAGGCCTTGTGCGAGCAGGCCCGTCAGCTGGGCCGCGAGTTCGTGGTGCAGGCCATCGGCACCGTACGCGAGCGCGAGAGCAAGAACGCCAACATCCCAACCGGCGAGATCGAGCTCATCGTCACTGACCTGAAGGTGCTGAACCGCGCAAACACGCCGCCCTTCACCATCGAGGAAGAGACCGACGGGGGCGATGAGCTGCGCATGAAGTACCGCTACCTCGACCTTCGCCGCTCCAGCATCCGACGCAACTTCGAGCTGCGCCACCGCATGGCCATCGAGGTGCGCAACTACCTCAGCGCGCAGGATTTCCTCGAGGTGGAGACACCCGTGCTGATCAAGAGCACGCCCGAGGGCGCGCGCGACTTCGTGGTGCCCAGCCGCATGCACCAAGGCGAGTTCTACGCGCTGCCGCAGAGCCCGCAGACCTTCAAGCAGCTGCTGATGGTGGCCGGCTTCGACCGCTACTTCCAGATCGTGAAGTGCTTCCGCGATGAGGATCTGCGACAGGACCGCCAGCCGGAGTTCACGCAGATCGACTGCGAGATGGCCTTCGTGGAGCAGGAGGATATCCTGAACACCTTCGAGGGCCTGGCCAAGCATCTCTTCCGCTCGATCCATGGGCTCGAATTCGACGCGCCATTCCCGCGCATGTCCTTCGATGAGGCGATGAAGAGCTACGGCTGCGACAAGCCCGACCTGCGCTTCGGCATGCGCTTCCACGAACTCAACGATTTCGTGCAAGGCAAGGGCTTCAAGGTATTCGACGACGCAGAGCTGGTGGTGGGCGTGAATGCCGAAGGGTGCGCCAACTGGAGCCGCAAGCAGACCGACGCGCTCATCGATTTCGTGAAGCGCCCGCAGATCGGCGCCACGGGCATCGTGTTCGTGAAGTGGACGGAAGAAGGACTGAAGAGCACCGTGGACAAGTTCTTCGCCCACGAGCAGCTGCAGCACTGGGCCGAGCGCTTCAACATGAAGCAAGGGGATATGCTCTGCCTCATGGCCGGCAAGGCCGAACGAACGCGCAAGCAGCTGAACGAATTGCGCCTGCACCTCGGCGACCTGCTCGGCCTGCGCGACCCGAAGGCCTTCAAGCCGTTGTGGGTGATCGATTTTCCGCTGCTGGAACAGGACGAGGAGAGCGGCCGCTGGCATGCCATGCACCACCCCTTCACCGCACCCAAGCCGGAAGATGCGCAGAAGCTCATCGATCAACAGGACCTCGGCAGCGTGCGCGCCAACGCCTACGATTTGGTGATCAACGGCACGGAGATCGGCGGCGGTAGCATCCGCATCCACGACCGCGCCATGCAGGAGGCCATGTTCCGCGTGCTGGGCTTCACCGATGAGGACGCCCGCTACAAGTTCGGCTTCCTCATGGATGCCTTCGAATACGGCGCGCCCCCGCATGGCGGCTGCGCCTTCGGTTTCGACCGCTGGGTGGCGCTCTTCGGCCACCGCACGGACATCCGCGAGTTCATCGCCTTCCCCAAGAACAACGCCGGCCGCGATGTGATGATCGACGCGCCGAGCCGGATCGATGCCGAGCAGCTCACCGAGCTGGGGATCGCGGTGAAGTCCTGAGATTCGCGGTTTCCGCGCCCATCGGCTGCGCATGCGCAACGACATGTCCGCATTCCTGTCCTTGACCGGCGCGCCTTACGCGGAAGAGCCCACGAGCGGGCCCTGGATAGCGCTCCTGCTGCTCCTGGCCTTGCTGTCCATGGCGGCATACGCATGGCTCACCACGCTGAAGCCTTGGCGCAGGCGGTGGCTCTCGGCGGAGCACCGCAGCATCCTGGCGAAGTATGCCATCAGCTACCAACGGCTGCTGCCAGAGCAGCGCAAGCGGATGGAGCGCATCGTGGCGGCCTTCGTGTACGAGAAGGATTGGCAAGGGGCGGGCATCGGAGTGGCGGATGAGATGAAGGTGATGATCAGCGCGTGCGCCGCGCAGTTGCTCATGGGGCATCCGCGGCTCGTGCTCAAGCACTTCGACCGCATCATCATCTACCCGGACTCCTACCGCAACCGTCGGACGGGCCGCATGCACCATGGGGAGGTGCGACCGGCGGCCGGCACCATCTTGATCTCGTGGGACGATTTCGTGAATGGCTACGCCCACACGCGCGATGCGCATAACGTGGGGTTGCATGAGCTGGCGCACGCGCTCTGGTTCGAGAACATGATTGACAACGGCGAGCACCATTTCCTCTCGCCCCGGTTCCTCGCGGACTGGCGGAGAGAGGCGGCGGCGGAGATCGCGCGGATCAAACGGCGCGAGCCCAGCTTCTTCCGCGAATACGCGGGCACCAACGAGGCGGAGTTCTTCGCCGTGGCGGTGGAGTACTTCTTCGAGCAGCCCCTTGAATTCCGCGACGCCATGCCGCGCCACTACGCGCTGTTGAGCGGCATGCTCCGGCAGGACCCGGCCAACGCCGTGCTCCTGAATTGACCCTGACGGGACAGGCTTCTCGCCCTGTCGCCTGATTCAAATGACAAGGCCCCGCTCTCGCGGGGCCTTGCTCTTTCCTGTTGGCCGACTAGGGCTTCCCGCATCGCGCTTCAGACCAGCGCGCACGCCGTGCGGGACAGGCTTCTCGCCCTGCCGGCTGATTCAAATGACAAGGCCCCGCTCTCGCGGGGCCTTGATCTTTCCTGTTGGCCGACTAGGGCTCGAACCTAGACTCTTCTGAACCAAAATCAGACGTGTTGCCAGTTACACCATCGGCCAGTACCGCCCCACTTGCGTAAGGCGGGGCGAAATTAACAAGATCCAACACACGCGTTGAGGTGCGCCGAAGGACTTTGGTACTTTCGCCAGCCTCGGACCGCAATCCCCCCCTATGGACTACAAAAAGCTGAACATCATCACTGGCTGGGTGGTGTTCCTGGTGGCCGCTTGGACCTACGTCACCACGATTGAGCCCACCTCAAGCTTCTGGGACTGCGGGGAATTCATCGCCACGGCGTACAAGCTGGAGGTGGGTCACCCCCCGGGGGCTCCCCTGTTCATGATCCTGGGCCGGGTGGCCAGCGCCTTCGTAGGCCCGGAGAACGTGCCCGTGGCCATGAACATCCTGAGCGCCTTGGCCAGCGCCTTCACCATCCTCTTTCTGTTCTGGAGCATCACGCACATGGCCCACAAGCTGGCCACGCGCGATGGCGCGGCGCTGACCACCGGTGCCATCATCGCCATCCTGGGCAGCGGTATCGTGGGGTCCCTGGCCTACACCTGGAGCGACAGTTTCTGGTTCAGCGCGGTGGAAGGCGAGGTGTACGCCCTCTCCAGCTTCTTCACGGCCATCGTGTTCTGGGCCATCCTCAAGTGGGAGAGCGTGGCCGATGAGGCGCACAACATCCGCTGGCTCATCCTCATCGCCTACCTCATGGGCCTGAGCATCGGCGTGCACCTGCTCAACCTGCTGTGCATCCCGGCCATCGCCTTCGTGTACTACTTCAAGCGGTACGAGGTGAGCGCGAAGGGGGTGATCATCACCTTCATCGTATCGGCCGTGATCCTGGGGGCGATCCAGGCGGTGATCATCCCCGGCCTGGTGAAGATGGCCGGCTGGTTCGAGCTGCGCTTCGTGAACGGCATGGGCCTGCCCTTCAATACCGGAGTGCTCGTGTACGCGCTTCTGTTGATCGGGCTGATCTCGTACGGGCTGCTGTGGACCCAGCGCAACGGGAAGGTGCTCTGGAACACGGTGATCCTGGGCGTGGCGGTGATCCTGGTGGGCTACAGCACCTACGCCATGATCGTGGTGCGCAGCGTGGCCAACCCGCCCATCGATGAGAACAACCCGGAGAACGTCTTCAACCTGCTGAGCTACCTGAACCGGGAGCAGTACGGCGACCGCCCGTTGCTGATCGGCCAGTTCTGGGACAGCCCGTATGCCAAGCAGCGCGAGGATGGCACGCCCGTGTACACCGCGACCTATCTGGTGCAGAAAGGGGGGCGCACGGTGCAGAAATTCTACGACCGCTGGAGCGCAGAGCATTTCGTGGAGCAGAACGCCGGGCATGAGGTGAAGCACGAATACATCATCACCGACCCGCGCAAGGGCAGCGAGGTGGTGTACGAGCCCAGCACCACCATGCTGTTCCCGCGCATGTACAGCAGCCAGTCGAGCCACGTTTCCGCCTACAAGGAGTGGAGCGACTTCAAAGGGAATCTCGTACGCGACCGCACCGGCCGCCCCTTGCTCACCCGCGACGACAAGCCGGTGATCAAGCCCACGTTCGTGGAGAATATGCGCTTCTTCTTCGCCTACCAGATGGACTGGATGTACTGGCGCTACTTCATGTGGAATTTCGCCGGTCGCCAGAACGATGTGCAGGGCCATGGCAACATCATGGACGGCAACTGGCTCACGGGCTTCAAGGCCATCGACGCCGAGCGCCTGGGCAATCAGGAGACCCTGCCGTCCATCATGACGCGCAACAAGGGCTTCAACCGCTATTACCTGCTGCCGCTGATCCTGGGTGTGATCGGCTTCGTGTACCAGTTGCTGCGCCACGGCCGCGACTGGAGCGTGGTGATGCTGCTCTTCTTCTTCACCGGCGTGGCCATTGTCATCTACCTGAACCAGACGCCTTACCAGCCCCGTGAGCGCGACTACGCGTACGTGGGCAGCTTCTACGCCTTCGCCATGTGGATCGGGCTTGGCGTTTACGCGCTGTACGACGCCGCGCGTGCCGTCTCCATGCGCGACCTGGGCGTGATCGCGGGCAGCGCCTTCGGCCTGGGCGTGCTCAAGTACCTGGTGGAGGGCCTCGCCTCCGATGGCCACGCCATCTCCTACATCCTCATGACCATGGCGCTGGTGGGCGTGGGCCTCTTCGCGGCGTTCGCCCTGCTCGGCCGCGTGCTGGGCGAGACGGTGCGCGGCGCGCTGGCCACCTTGCTATGCCTGGCCGCCCCCGCCATCATGGTGGCAGAGAACTGGGACGACCATGACCGCGGGATACGCACTCCCGCGCGCGACCTCGCCAGCAACTACCTCCAGAGCTGCGAGCCCAACGCCATCCTCTTCACCAACGGCGACAACGACACCTTCCCGCTGTGGTACGCCCAGGAAGTGGAGAACATCCGCACCGATGTGCGCGTGGTGAACCTCAGCCTGCTCAACACCGATTGGTACATCGATCAGATGCGGCGCAAGGCCTATGACAGCGAGCCGGTGCCCTTCACCATCCCGCCGGAGAAGTACCGCCAAGGCACGCGCGATGCCGTGTACCTGGTGCCCCGTGATGAGAAGGACCGTCGGCCCCTGGACCTGCGCAAGGCCATCGCCTTCGCCATCGACGACAAGAACCTGCAGGCCATGGGACAGGACCGCTTCGCGTACATCCCGGCCGATGCCTTCACCATACCGGTGGACAAGGCACAGGCCGTAGCCGCCGGCGTGGTCTCTGCCGATGATTCGACCGTGGTAGACGCCATCACCTGGCGCGTGGGGCGCGGCGCCATCATGAAGAACAGCTTCATGGTGCTCGATCTGCTGGCGCACAATGATTGGACGCGCCCGATCTACTTCGCCGTGACCACCGGGCCGGACAGCTACATCGGCCTGCAGGAGTACTTCCAGCTCGAAGGGCTCACCTACCGCGTGGTACCGGTGCGCACCGCGAGCGACCCGCGCACGGGCAGCCTCGGCCGCGTGGCCACCGAGGAGATGTTCCGCACGGTGACCGAGAAGTTCCTCTGGGGCAACATGGACAGCGAGCAGGACATCTACCTCGACGAGAACATCCTGCGCATGACCACCAACCTGCGCTTGCAGCTGAGCGCGTTGGCCGATGCCCTGATCGCCGAGGGCCGCACCGATGATGCGCGCACCATCCTGGACCTGAGCATGGAGAAGATGCCCGACCGGAACGTGCCCATTGACCGGGTGCTGCTGCCTACCGTGGAGGCCTACTATGAAGTGGGCGATACGGCCAAGGCGAACCAGCTCGCCGAGCGCATCTTCACGGTGCTGGAGGAGCAGGTCAACTGGTACCTCAGCCTCGACCCGCGATTCCAGCGTGGCCTCTCGAAGGATGCGCAGATGAACCACATGGTGATGGGGCGCCTCGCATTGGTATCGGCGCTGACCGACTCGGCCTTCGGCACGCAGCTCGAAGAACGATTCCGTCAGGTGGACGAGGCCTTCCAATCCGGGGAGCCTGTGCCGCAACGGCCCAAGCGGATCACGCGCGAGCGCTTCTGATCGGGCCATGCTCCCGGTGCGCATCCCCGGGCTGGTGAAGGCGCTCTATGGCGACCTGGTCTGGCGCATGCCCGTAGAGGAGAAGGCCATCTACCTCACCTTCGACGACGGGCCAACGCGCGATGTGACCGCTTGGGTGCTGGATCAACTCGCCGCCTACCAGGCCCGGGCCACCTTCTTCCTCATCGGAAGGAACGCCCACGCGGAGCCTGAGCTGGCAGCACGTGTGCACGCTGCGGGCCATTCGACCGGCAACCACACCTGGCAGCATGTCAACGGGTGGCGCACTGCCACGGACGCCTACCTCGCCGAGGTGGAACGCGCGCAGGAGCTCACGGGAACGCGCCTCTTCCGCCCGCCGTACGGTCGTATCACCCGCGCTCAATCGAAGGCGTTGAAGCCTCGCTTCGATATCATCATGTGGGATGTGCTCAGCTCCGACTTCGATCCGCGGATCGACGGTGCCCGCTGCGCGCGGAACGTCGTCTGGCACGCCCGTCCTGGATCCATCGTCGTTTTCCACGACAGCGTGAAGGCCTGGCCCCGGCTCAAGGAAGCGCTGCCCGTTGTGCTCGCGCACTTCGCCGCAGCAGGCTATGCATTCAGGCCGTTGCCGGAGACGGGGCTCAGGGCTGCACGCTGACCACCGCGTACTCGCTGCGGCGATTCACGGCATGCTCCTCCTCGGAGCATTGCACGCCAGGCGCGCAATGATTCATCAGGCGCGTGGCTCCGTAGCCCTTGGCACGCACACGGTCCTTCGGCACCCCCTTGCCGCGCAGATAGGCCGCGATGGCCTCGGCGCGCTGCTGCGTGAGCTCGGTCTGCTTCTTCTGGTCGCCGCGCGCATCGCTGTGCACGGCCACCTCGATGGTAATGCCCGGGTTCACGGAGAGGCGCTCGGCGAGCAGGTCGAGCTCTGCCTTGGCCTGCGGGTCAAGCTGCGCCCCTTCATGCGCCCACCGGATGTGCTTGAACGCGATGGCCCGGCCCTGTTCGATCGGCTCGAGCTCGAGGTCGCGCGCGGTGCCCAGGTCGATGATGCCCTGGCGCATGCCGATGGTGCTGGCCGGCACGCTCATGCTGAAATAGCCCGGCTTCTCGATCAGCACCTCGAACTCCTCGTTCCCCTGCAGGCGGAAGGCGAAATCGCCTCCTTCGCCGGTGGTGCGCGCATCGGTGTGGAAGGTGGAGAGGTTCACCACGCTCACCTTGGCGCCCTCGATGAAGCCCGGCCCGTCCTTCTCGCGCAGGAAACCGCGCAACCAGATGCCGGCATCGGGCACCAGGTGGATGTCGCGCGTGATGATCTGGCGCCGTTCGATGCCCTCGGTGTTCACGAATTGCTCGCCATCGTAGCGCCCCTTCATGCGCGCCACCAGCTTGTAGGTGCTCGACTTCTTCACCGGGAAGGTGAACTCGCCTTTGGAGTCGGTGGTGGCGCGCTCCATCACCTTGCCGTTCTCATCCATCAGCAGCACCTCCACATCGGGCGCGGGCATCTCGTGCTCGTCGTCGATCACCATCCCTGAGCAGAGGTATCTCTCCTCGAGCGGCGCGCGCATCTCGAACGCATAGATGTCATCATCGCCAGCACCGCCAGGCCGGTTGCTCGTGAAGAATCCGCGCTGGTTCAGCGGATCGATGATGAAGGCGAAATCGTCCTTGGGGCTGTTGATGGGCGCGCCGAGGTTCATGGCCCCGATGACGGCGCCCTCCGTTCCGCGCGTGGCCATGAAGATGTCGAAGCCGCCGAGGCCGGGGTGTCCATTGCTCGCGAAATAGAGCGTGCCATCGGCGCCGATGAAGGGGTAGGCCTCATCATGCGGGGTGTTGATGGCCGGTCCGAGGTTCACGGGCTCACCCCACTGCCCACCTTGATCCTCGCACACGTAGATGTCGGTGCCCCCAAGACCACCGGGCATGTCGCTCACGAAATAGAGCTTGCGGCCGCTGGGCGAGAGCGCGGGGTGCGCGATGGAGACCTCGCTGTTGTTGAAGAGGAACTGCTCGGATTCGACGTAACCACCGGAACGTCGATCGGCCTTGAAGATGGCGAGCCGGTTGATGCCCTTCTGGCTGCGACGTGTGCGACCCTTGTAGTAGTTGTTACGGGTGAACCAGATCACATCGCCGCTGTTGCTGGCGGTAGCGGGGCCCTCGTGCCACTTGGTATTCACCGAACCCTCGAGCAGCCGCGGGTTGATGAGATCGCCGGTGGGGGTCACTTCGGCCTCGTACAGGTCGAGGAAGGGCTGATTGTTCCACGCGGCGCGGCGCTCGATCGTACGCGTCTCGTGGCGGCTGGAGCTGAAGATCACGCGATCCTTGCCGAGCCAGGTGGCGGCCATGTCCGAATACGGCGTGTTGCAGCTCACCGGCCGCACGCTGAATCGGTCCTTGTCCAAGTTGAACTTGCGCGCGTAACCGGTGAGGTTGCTGCGCTGCACGGGCCCGTCGCCGCTCACCACCTCCAGGTAGCGGTCCATCCACTGCTCAGCCTCCTCGTATCGGCCGTTGCTCTTGAGGGCCTCGGCGTAGTTGTACAGGTCCTCAGGCTCTCGGTTCAGGAACTTCACCACCACGGAATACCAGCGCTCCGCCTCCTGGGTGTCGCCGAGGCGCATGCTGCAGTCGGCCAGTCGCTTGGTCACGTGCTCGTTCACGGCGCCCAGCTCGGCCGCGGTGCGGTACAGCTGCACGGCACGCGCATAGGCCATCTGCTGGTAATAGCGATCGGCCTCCCGCACATACGGGTCGGCGTTCGCCTGAGCCAGCATGCCGGTGGGGACCAGCATCCATGCGAAGAGGAGGATATGGAACCGCTTCAGCATGTCAGAAATAGCGCGGTGAGACCGTGCGGCCGGTGAAGAAGCGGAAGTCGTAGTTGAGCATCACCTCATGCGTGCCGCTGTTGTAGCCGCCGAGCTTGTTGGTGGTGAGATCGAAGGCATAGCCCACCCGGAACTGGTCATTCACCTGGTACTGCGCCAGCAGGCCGAAGCTGTTGCCCACGCGGTACATGCCGCCCAGCCAGATGCGGTCGCGCAGGAGGAAGTTGGCGTTGAGGTCGATGGAGAGCGGCGCGCCCTGCACCTGGCGCACCATGATCGACGGCTTGAATCGCACGGTGCGGCTCAAGTCCATGACATAGCCCGCGATGAGGAAGTAGTGGCGGCTCTCGGTGGCCGTGACGATGCCTCCGCCCTCGGTGCTGATCTTGTTCTCCAGCAGCTTCGGGGCGCTCACGCCGACGTAGTATCGGGGTGAGTGCCAATAAAGCCCGAAGCCGAAGTTGGGCAGCACGGTGCCTTGCACATTCACATTGGCCGCGTCGGGATCCACAGAGGAGAGCGAGGCCAGATCGGCTTGATAGTAGTTCATGCCACCCTTCAGGCCGAAGGCCAGGCGGGTGTCCTTGCCGGTGCGGATGCGGTACGCGTAATCGAGGTAGGCACCGGTCTGACGGGCCGGGCCGATCTTGTCTGTCATCAAGGAGAGGCCCAGCGCCATGTTCTCATTCGGCAGCGGCGTGTGGGCAAGCAGGGTCTGCGTGGTGGGCGCACCGGCGAAGCCCACCCATTGGTGCCGGCTCAGCGCGAGCATGGTGAACACGTTGGCGCTGCCGGCATAGCCCGGGTTCACCGCCAGTGTGTTGAACATGTATTGGCTGTACAGCGGGTCCTGCTGGGCATGCGCGCCGCCCAGGCCCAGGAAGGCGAGCAGTATGGCGTAGAGGGCTCGGCGCATCATCGGTTCAAGTAGATGTATCCGGTGATCGCATCCTGCCCTTCACCCAGCTCGAGCACGTAGAAGTAGGTGCCCGAAGGCGCCGTGCCGTTATCGGTGGTGCCGTCCCACACGGTGTCTCGGTTGTTGTAGCCGGTGGCCTTGTACACCTCGCCGCCCCACCGGTTGAAGATCACGATGCTATTGCCCGGATAGCCCTCGATGCCAGGGATCAGGAACAGCTCGTTCACGCCATCGCCGTTGGGCGAGAAGCTCTCCGGCACGAAGACCACTTCCTCGAAATCGCAGGGGCTCTCGCCGGCCACGCGCACCTCGGCGCAGCCGTACTGATCGCGCACGAAGGCCTCGAACTGCTGGCTGGTGTAAATGGGCGCGCTGGTGAACACATAGGGTGCCGTGGCGGATATCGTTCCGCTGAGGCCGTTCACGACATAGGAGGCGGCATCACCATCGCTGATGGTGAAGCTCACGGTATAGCTGCGGTCGCGTTCATCGCAGATGCGCGACACGTCATCCACCTGCACGCCGGTGAGCACCTGCACGGTGAGTTGCGCCTGGTCCACTCCGCAGCCGGGCACGGTCACGGTGTAATCAAAATGGTACTCACCAGGTTCGAGCGCAGTGGTGTTGAGCAGGCCGGCGTTCAGGCCACCGCTGCCGTCAACATCGGTCCATGTGCCACCAGATTGCGGCGTGCCTTGCAGGCCGGGCAGCAGCTCCAGGGCCTGCAGGGTGTCGCAGGCCATGATGCGGCCATTCGATCCCGCATCGGCCGGCTCGTTCACTGTGATGCTCACCGTGGCCGAGGCATCGGTGCAAGGCGCGATGCCAACGACCGTGTAGGAGTAGCCTCCTTGGGAATCGGTCGCCGGGTCGAAGGTGCTCGAGTGGATCGCGCCATCCGGATCGCGCCAGGTGCCGCCGCTCTCCGGTGCGCCGCCCAGCTGAGTGAAGAGGTCCACCGGTGCCCCATCGCTGCATAGCGTGATGCTCGCGGAGGATCCGGGTTGCGGGTAGGCCGTGGTGGTCACCAGGATCACGCTGCTCACATCGCCGCAACCTGGGTCGACCACTGTGTATCCGAAGGGCTGTGTGCCACCCACGGGGAGCAGGGTGGCATTGAGCACGCCGCTCGCAGAGAGCGCGCCATTGCCATTGATGTCGAGCCAGCTTCCGCCTGCCGTGGGATTGCCGCCCAGCTGGGTGAAGAGGTCGAGGTCGGTGATGCTGCCACAGATGGTGATGCTGGTGTCGTTGCCCGCGCTGCTGCCCGTGCCGACCTGCACCGTGACCGTGGCGCTCACCGTGGGGCATGGCCCGCTGCCCAGGACCGTGTACAGGAAGGGCCATGTGCCATTGCCCGCTACGCTTGGGTCGAAGATGTTGCCCGTGAGGGCCTGTGAGTTGTTCTGATCGGTCCACGTGCCTCCTGGTTGCGCGCCCAGTTCGGCGAGCAGGTCCACGGAAGTCTGGGTCACGCAAGCCTGCACGGTGGTGGTGGTGCCTGCATTGCCCGCCGTGATCAAGCTCACGGTGAGCAGGGCGGTGGCCGGTTCGCAAGGTGCCTGACCCGTGACCGTGTACCGGTAATCACCGGGCAGGTCCACCGCCGGATCGAAGAAGTTCCCGTGCGGCGTGTCACCTCCGGTCACGTACACCCAAGTACCGCCGGCCTGCGCGTTGCAGCCCAGCGCCAGGCGCATGTTGATGGGGCCATCGCTCGAGCACACGGACACTTCGCTGTCGCATCCGGCATTCGGGGCCGGCGACTCGGTTACCGTGACGATCGCCGAGCGGCTCGGGCAAGGGAAATTGCCCTGCACGGTGTACACGTAGGAACCCTGCAGATCGACCGCCGGATTGTACACGTTGCTGTGCGGGATCGGCGGGCCGCCCGGGTTGTAGGTCCAGTTGCCTCCGGCTTGCGCGTTCGGGCCGAGCAAGGCGAACATGTCCGCGGGCAGGTCATCGGAGCAGATGCTCAATGCGGCATCGGTACCCGCGTTGGCCGCCTGCGTAAGGTTCACGGTAACCACGGCCGTATCGCTCGGGCAAGCGCCCAGGCCCTCCACCACGAACTTGTAGGCTCCGGCCTGATCCGTAGCGGCGATGAAGCTGCCGGAGTGCGAGCCGCCCGCTGGATTCAGCCAGAAGCCGCTCGCATTCGGCCCGCAGCTCTGCGCCGTGGCCAGCATCACCGGTGGCGAGATGCTGCACAGCGAGAGCGTTCCATCGCAACCGGCGAAGGGCCCTTCAAGCACCTCCACGGTCACATGGGCGGTATCCGATACGCACGCCGCGCTGCCAGGCAGCACGTAATCGAAGTGCCACACGCTGCCCGCCGCGCTCACGGCCGCGGTGTTGAAGAAGCCGCCGAACACGCCGGGCGCATTGTCCACGTTGATCCAGAAGCCGCCCGGCTGCGGAGCGCCGCCGATGGACGCGTAAAGATCGACCACCTGGCCCTGGCAAGCCGCGGAACTGCTGTCCGCGCCGGCATCCAAGGCATCTACGATCTCCAAGGTGACCTGCGCGCTCACCGCATCGCATGGGCCATCGGCGGGCTGCGTGTAGGTGAAGGTGCAGCTGCTTCCTGCAGCCAGCGCCGATGCGTCGAAGATGCCGCCGTTGAGCCCGCCCAAGCCGCAGTTGTTGGACCAGACACCGCCGGGGTCCGGCGATCCTCCGAGCCCGTCGAAGAGCTGCACCGCATCGGCTCCCACACAAGCCGTCAGCGAGCCGTCCTCACCCGCCGATGCCTGCTGGGTAATGGTCACCACCACTTGTGCCGTAGCCGTGGTGCAAGGCGTTGCGCCCTCCACGGTATACATGTACACGCCAGGATCGTCCACATCTGGATCGAAGATGGGATCGGTGGGGTCGCCATTGTAGGTCCACGTGCCGTTGTTGTCGGGCGTGCCACCGAGCAGCGAGATCAATGTCACCGCATCGGAACTGGAGCATACCGAGGCCAGTGTGCTGATGCCCGCATCGGCGGCATCGTTCACGAATACCGTGACCAGGGCGGAATCGTTCTCGCAGGGTGCTGTGCCCTGCAGGCGGTAGGTGTACCCACCCGGCTCAGAGACACCTGGTATGAAGGTGCCGGTGAAGGCGTTACCGAATGGGTCGGTCCAGGTACCGCCAGTCTGCCCGCCGGTGATCAAGCTGAACAGCGGGAAAGCAGCCGAATTGCTGCACACCACCGTTACGCTGCCGGTGCCGGCCTCCACTGCATCGTACTCGAGCACGGTCACATACGAGCTGTCCGGTCCGCAGCCGCCATTGCCGGGGAGCTTGTACTTGTACAGGCCGGGACCATCGATGGCGGGTACGTACAGTCCGTTGTGATTGGCGCCCGAAGGATTGGTCCAGTTGCCATTCAGCATGGGCGATCCGCCCAAGTATCCGATGAGCGGGAATGCACCATCATCGCTGCAGACCTGAGCGAGGCCATCGAAGCCGGCGTTGGGCGGTTGCGAGATCTGCACGTAAACGATGGCCTCATCGTTGGCGCAGGGCGATTGGCCGGTGAGCCGGTACACATAGTTGCCGGTGGCGTCGGTCTGCGGGTTCACGATGCCCGTGTGCGGCGTGATCCCATTGAAGAACCAGCTGCCACCGACCATGGCCGTGGGACCAAGTAGCGGGAAGAGGTTCACCTGTCCGGAAGTGGCGCACAGCAGCGTATCGTTGTCGATGCCTGCATTGGGCATCGTGTTCACATTGATCGTCAGTTGCGCGGAGGCATTCGCGCAAGCGCCTTGCCCGGTGATGCGGTAGCGATACGTGCCCGGGGCCGTCACGCCGGGGATGAAGACCCCGTTCATGACCGTTGTCGCAGGCAAGGGCCCGGTCCACACCCCACCCGATTGCGGGTTGCAGCCCAGCTCATCGATCATGGCGAAGGCCTGGCTGTTGGTGCAGCGGGTGATCGTGCGGTTGCACCCGGCATTGGGCTGCTGATTCAGCGTTACCACCACCGTGGCGCTCGCCGAACCGCATCCGTTCGTGACCGAGTAGGTATAGGTGCCCGATGTGCCGGTGGCCGGATTGAAGAAACCATCGGATGGCTGATTCCCCGGACCCGTCCACGTGCCAAAGGGATCCGGGGAACAACCCAAGAGCGTGAAGAGATTCACCGGCGCGTTGTTCGAGCAGAAGGACCCTGCGCCCGGGCAGCCCGCGTTGGCCGCCGGAGTCTCGAACACGGTTACCACGCTGGTGTCGCTCGCGCACTGCGCATCGCCCTGCACGATGTACAGGTAGTCGCCGACCTGCGACACGCCAGGTTGATACGTGCCGTTGTGCGGCATCAGGTCAGGGCCCAACCAGGCGCCGTTGCTCTGCGGGTTGCAGGTGAGCACGTTGTAGAGCACGAAGGGCAAGGCGTTATCGCATACCGTGACCGAGCCGCTGCAGCCCGCGTTGGCAGCCGTGGTAACGGACACCGTGAGGAAAGCGGCATCGGGCGTGCACGGGGCCTGCCCGGTCACGCGGTACTCGTACACGCCCTGCACATCCTGCCCGGGCACGAAGAGATCGCCATGGTTCTGGTTGTTGAGGTACCAGGTACCGCCCGCGTTCGGGTTGCCGGTGAGCAGCGCCGTCATGCTGAACGGCGCGCCGTTGGAGCACACCGTGGTGTTCGCATCATTGCCCGCCCACGGCGCCTGCACCTCAGTCACGGTCACCTTGGCAAAGGCGCTCGCGCACGGCGACACGCCGTTCACCTTGTAGTAGAAATCGCCGGGATTGTCGGTGGCCGGATCATAGGTGGCCGCGTGCGGGCTTCCGTTCGGAGCGCCCGCGAACCATGATCCGCCCCCTTGCGGCGTACCGCTGAGGAAGGGGAACATGTTGAACGGGCCCGCGTTGCTGCACGTGATCGCGCTGCCGTTGCCGCCCGCGTTGGGCGCGGCGATCACCGAGAGCGTCACCTGCGCCGAATCCGAGCTGCAGCCGATCGTGCCGGTCAAGAGGTAACGGAACTGATAGCTCCCGGGCCCCGCCTGCTGCGCGTTGAAGAGCTGCCCGCTCAAAGCGCCGGTTCCACTGAGGTCGATCCAGGTGCCACCGGGCTGCGGATTGCCGCCCAACAGGTTGAAGAGATTCACCTGCGTGTTGCTGCTGCACGTGTTCGTGCTGCTGTTGGAACCAGCCTCCAGCAACGCCACGATGGTCACTTCCACATGCGCATGATCCGCTTGGCACGCGCCGTTGGCCGGCACCTCATACCGGAACTCATAGGTGCCAGGACCCATGGTGGAGGTATTGAAGAAGCTGCCGGAAAGCTGGCCGGTGTTGTCCTCGTCCTGCCACGTTCCATTCAGGTCGAAGGTGCCGGTGAGCACGGTGAAGAGATCGATCGATGCCGTCCCTTGGCAAATGGTCACTGCACCATCGCCGCCGGCATTGGGCGCTTGGTTCACGTTGGCCGTGATGGTGGCCGTTGCGTTGGTGCACGGCGCGATGCCAACAACAGTGTAGGTGTACACGCCCGGGGTGGAAGTGCCCGGCTGGAAGATTCCTGAACTCGGGCCCGAAGGACCGACCCAAGTGCCCCCCGGATTCGGCGAACCATTGAGCTCATCGAAGAGGTCCACGGGACCACTGGTGCTGCATCGTGTGAAACTGTCGCTGATGCCCGCGTTGGGCTGGGTGTTCACGCTCACCACCACCACGGCGCTGGCATTCACGCACGGCGTGAGGCCTGCCACGGTATAGGTGTAGCCACCCTGCGCGGAGGTGCCCGGCGTGAAGGTGCCGTTGTGCGCGGTGCCGTTGGGCCGGGTCCAGGTTCCGCCCGCATCGGGTGTGCCGTTCAGCTCATCGATGAGCTGGAAAGGCGCGTCGCTGCTGCATACGGTGATCGACGCATTCTGCCCCGCATTCGGCGCGGTGTTCACATTGATCGTGGCGAAGCCGGTATCGTTGGCGCAGGGCGCGGTGCCTTGAAGCACGTACGCATAGTTGCCGGGGACGGTGGTGCCCGGGGTGAACACCGCGGGGACCGAGGCAAGTGCCGCATTGAACCACGCGCCGCCTCCGCCCGGCGAGCCACCCAGCACGGTGATCATGTCGAAGGCCGCGTTGGTGCTGCACACGGTGATGCTGCCATTGATTCCTGCGTTCGGCGCGATCACCCGAGTGACCTGCACCACGGCGCTGCGCGAGGCGCAGGGCGGGGTGCCGGCAACGGTATAGGTGTAGTTGCCGCTCGGTTCCGTTGCCGGCAGATAGGTGCCGGTGTGCGCCGTGCCGTTGGGCCGGGTCCACGTGCCACCCGCTTGAGGCGTGCCGCCGAGCAGCGTGAAGAGATCGACCGCGGCATTGTTGCTGCACACGGTCAGGCTTCCATTGGTCCCGGGGTTCGGTGGGGCCACCACGGAAACGGTCACCGTGGCCTGATCATTCGCGCAAGGCGGTGTTCCCGCGACCGTGTAGGTGTAAACCCCCGACGTGCTCGTTCCAGGCGTGAAGGTCCCGGTGGAGGCGCCACCGCCCGGAGCGGTCCATGTGCCGTTTCCGTCCGGAGTACCGCCCAACACGCCGAAGAGGCTGAAAGGCGCATCGTTGCCACACACCGTGATGGAGCCGTTGGTGCCCGCATCCGGCTCCTGCACCACCACCATGGTGATCGTGGCCTGTGCATTCGCGCAGGGCGTGAGTCCTACGACCGTGTACGTGTACGCGCCTGCCGGATCCACATCGGGATCGAAGATGTTGCTGTGCGCCCCCGAAGGCCCGGTCCATGTGCCACCGGCGTTCGGTGAACCGCCGAGCTGATTGAACAGGTTCACGTTCGCGGCATTGGAGCAACGGGTCACGGTAGCTCCGATACCGGCATTGGGCGCGGCGTTCACGGTCACGGTCACCTGCGATACATCCGGGTCGCAAGGCGAGAGGCCGGTAACGGTATAGGTGTAGATGCCCGGCGTGCTGGTGCCCGGGGTGAAACTGCCGGAGTGGATCTGATTGGCCGGATCACGCCACGTTCCGCCCACATCCGGAGAGCCACCGAGCGCGCCGAAGAGCTGGAAGACCCCATCGGTGCTGCACAGGGTGACGGCCCCATCGGTGCCGGCATTCGGCGCTGGTCGCACCGTGATGGTCAAGGTGGCGGTGGCATTCGCGCAAGGCGGCGTACCAGCAACGGTATAGGTGTACACCCCAGCTGGATCCACTGCCGGATTGAACTGATCGGCGTGGGGGCCGCCAGGACCAACCCACGTTCCGCCAGCCGCAGGGCTGCCGCCCAATAACGAGCGCATCGAGAAAGGCGCATCGTCGCTGCATACCGTAGTCGACGCGGAGGTGCCGGCATTGGGCGCAGCCACCTGCGTTACCGTGACGGTTGCCGCATCGGGAGCACAAGGCAGCAGGCCGGCGACCGTATAGGTATAGACGCCGGGCGTGCTGGTGCCGGGGGTATAGGTGCCGCTCACGGGGCCTCCGCCCGGTCCGGTCCATGCGCCGGAGACGCTCGGGGAGCCGGTGAGCAAGGCGAACAGGCTGAAGGGCGCGCCATTGCTGCAGACGGTGGTGGTGGCGTCATTACCGGCGTTGGGCGGGGCATTCACCGTGACCGTGACGGTGGCCGAAGCAGACAGGCAGGGCGAGGTGCCGGTTACCGTGTAGGTGTACAAGCCTGCCGGATCAGTGGCCGGATTGAATGTTCCGCTATGCGCGCCACCGCCGGGCGCGGTCCAACTGCCGCCCGGATCGGGGCTCCCGCCCAAGGCGCTGAACAGGCTCGTTGGTCCATCGGTGGCGCACAGGGTCAATGTGCTGTTGGTACCGGGGTCCGGTGCCTGCACCTTGGTGAGTGTGAGCGTAGCGGAAGCCGGTGAGCACGGCGATGGGCCGGAATGCGTGTACACCCAATTGCCTCCCGGGTCCACCGCCGGATTGAACGTATCGCCATGCGGCGCTCCCAAGGGGTCCTTCCATGAACCGCCGGGATCGGGGTTGCCGGAGAGCAAGGAGAAGAGCGAGACCGGCGCTGCCGCGGAGCAGAGGGTGGCGCTGGAATTGTCGCCCGGGTGCGGCGTGGTCACGATCCGCGCGAACCAGCCGGCGGCTACACCGGCGGCATTGCTCTTCCACCGGAAGGTGAGGCAGCCCGACGGATCGGAGCTGGTGTAGGTATTGCCCACGAGGGAGCTGGCCGAGGTGCCCGTGGCAATAATCGGCGCGAGCAGATCCGAGCCATCATGCACCCACAACGTATCGCCCGGCCCGGCCGCTATGGCGAAGTCCGTGAAGCGTACCGAGGTGCTCGGGCCGGAACCCGAACCGCCCTCCGGACAGATCGTGACCGTCTGGTCCTCGTTGTTCCCGTAATTGCCTGCCGCACCGCCGGAGTCCAGGAACAGCCCGGTGCAGGCATTCACCTGCGCGAAGCCGAGCGCGCCTACCAGCAACCCGTTCAGGAGCAGGCCAAGGCGCAACAGCTTGGGGAATGACGCAGAGGAGGATGTTTGCACCACGAGCTGCCCGTCGGGTAAAAAGGGGGCACAAGGTACGGATAAGCCACCCCTCCGTCCAGCGGAATCGCTTGCTGCTCTAAGCGTGGTCGACCATTGACACACCTTGGCCGACGAACCGTGTCTTACGGCGTCGTGGGCGAGGCCGCGGCAGCCGCTTCGGCCCGGCCGCGGCCGATGGTGATGGCCAGCATCACCTCATGCGTACCGGTGCTGTAATTGCGCAGGTTGCTCGTGATCACGTCGTAGGAATAGCCGAACTGGAACTGCTGCTTGTGCCAGTACCCGAGCATGGCGCACCAGGCATCGTTGGTGCGGTATCCGGCGCCGATCCAGAACGCATCCTTGTAGCGGGCGGTGAGGTTGATGTCGACCTTCATGGGCACGGGGTCCACGTACTTCAGCATGAACGAGGGCTCCAGCTTCAGGTCGGCGCCGATGGGCAGGCGATAGCCGCCCATGGCGTAGTAATGGCGGTCCATGCGGCTGAGCGTGCCGGTGTTCTCGTGCAGGAAGACCACTTCGTTGTTGAGCAACTGCGGGGCAGCGGCCCCCACCCACCACCGGGGGTGATAGAAGAGGAAAGAGAAGGTGGCATCGGGCTTCAGCTCGCCGCGCAGCTGATTGTCCAGCGTGGGGTCGCCCTGGTCGTGCAACTGGATCTTCGACCCATCGATCAGGAACTGAAGCAGTCCGCCGGAGAGCGCCATGGAGAGCTTCACATCGCCCGTGATGCGCAGGTGATAGGCCCAGGAGAATTGGATGCCGGTGCGGCGCGTGGGGCCCACGATGTCGGTGAAGAGGTATCCGCCCACGCCCATCTTGGCGCCCAGCGGGGTGGAGCCGCTAAGCGTGAAGGTGCGCGGCGCATCCTGCACGCCCACCCATTGGTAGCGATGCCCGCTGCGCAGCTCGAAGAATGGACGGCTGCCGGCTACGGCCTGGTTGAAGAGGTAGTCGTTGGCGACGTATTGCGTGAGCTGCGGCAACTGCTGCGCCCGGCCGGGGAGCGCCCAGAGCATCGCGACGAGCGGAAGAAGGAGGCGGATGTTCTTCATGGCTTCAGCGGATCACGGTGAGCGGGCCGGTGTATGCTTCTGGGAACCTGGGATCGTTGAGCTGGATCACGTAGTAGTACGTGCCCACCGGCACGAAGCCGCCGTTGTACTTGCCATCCCAAGGCTTCTGATAACCCACGCTGCGGAAGAGCTGGTCGCCCCAGCGGTTGTAGACCTCGACCTCGCATTCGGGGAAGAGGTCAATGAAGTCGATCTGCCAGGTCTCGTTCCAGCCGTCGCCGTTCGGCGTGAACCCTGTGGGGATCACCACTTCGGGCACCACGGTAACGAGCACGGAATCGAGTGACACGCAGCCGTTGGGCGAGGTGATCAGCACACTGTACCAGGTGGTGACCAGCGGCGAGGTGGTGGGATTCGCGCTCGCGGCGTCGCTCACCAGTGAATCGGGCTGCCAGTAGATGGTGGAGCCCGAAGGCGCGGTGGGCGCGCCGCCCAAGGTCACCAAATCGCCTAGGAAGATCGTCTGGTCATTGCCCGCGTCTGCCAGTGGCAGGTCCAGCACCGTCACGGTCACCTGGTCCGTGGAAGTGCAGGGTCCGTCGGCCACATTGAGCGTGTACACGTAGACGCCTGCGGTCAACCCCGATAGTGCCACGGTCGGCGCGGTGCCCACTTCGTTGCCTTGGTCATCGAGCCACTGATAGGTGAGCGCACCGATGCTCAGGCTTCCATCCAAGGTGATGTCCACACCGGCGCACTCGGTCACATCGGCACCGGCATCGGCCTGAACGGTAGAGAGCGCGTTCACCGTGATCGGCACCGTGAGCGTGCAGTTGTTGCCATCGGTCACCGTGAGCACATAGGCGCCTGGCGCGATACCCGTTAGGTCCTCCGCCGACGAGCTGAATCCGCCTGGCCCAGACCAAGCGAAGCCCAGGTCGGGGACGCCGCCGGCAGCGGTGATGCTGATCGCGCCATCCATTGCGTTCGCGCAGCTCGCATCGGTCACCGCATCAACCGTTACCGTGATCGCGCTGGGCTCATTGATGGTGTAGGAGAAGGAAGCGCCGCAGCCCGCGCCATCGGTGATCGTCACGCTGTACGTGCCGGGGCAGAGGTCGGTAGCCTCCGCATTGCCCTGGCCATTGGGCGGAACCGGGTTCCAATCATAGCTCAACGGTCCAACGCCACCGGTGGCGCTCAAGACGATGCTTCCATCGCAGGCACCATTGCACCGCACATCGGTCACGGTGGCGCCATCGGCGATCGCGGTGTACGGCAATATGGTGAAGGCATACGTGCTGTCGCACCCCAGCTGATCGATGATGGTAACGGAATGGTCCCCGGCGCACAGGCCGGTCACATCGGTCACATCGAGCGCGATCAGATTGCCATCGGCATCACGCCATTCGATGATGAAGGTGCCGATGCCGCCGCTCGGAGAGACCGATGCCGTGCCGTCGCAGGGGCCGAAGCACGTCTCGCCGGTGAAGGTGAGGTTGGCCTCGATCGCCGGGCCCTGCCCGATGCTGAAGGGCAGGGTCACGGTGCATCCGTTGGCATCCACCACTTCCACGCTGTAATCGTCCACGCACAGATCGGCGATATCGGTCATGTCTTGCGAGATCACCGCGCCCAGGCTGTTGAACCAGGTGATGCCATACGGAGGCACGCCCCCGCTGAGGGTGAGCGCCGCAGTGCCCTGGCAATCGCCGAAGCACGCATTGTCCGTGGTATTGAGCTGGGCATCCAGCACTTCCGGATCGACCAAGGTGTAGGTGATGGTGGTGTCGCAGCCGTTGGCATCGGTGATGGTCACAGACCAATCACCTGCGCACAGATCAATGACCGTGGGCTGCGTGGGATCGCCCGGTGGCGGCGGTGACCAGCTATAGGTGTATGGCTGCGTTCCTCCGCCGGGCACCACGGTGATGGCGCCATCGCATGCGCCGTTGCAGGTGATGGGCGAGATGGTCTCGCTGGCCGTGAGCGGCTGCGGGCCGGTGATCAGCACATCCACCACGATGGAGCAGCCTGCCATGTCACCGATGGTGACACTGTAAGTCCCCGCGCACAGCCCGGTGACCTGCGGCGTGTCCTCGCCGCCGGGGCTCCACAAGAAGGTGTAGCCGGGCATGCCGCCGGATGGGCCAACGGTAGCCGTGCCATCGCAGAGACCCGCGCACGTAACGGGCGTGGTGCTCAGGTTGGGCACGATCGGATCGGGCTCGGTGACAAAGGCCGTATCGATGCTGACGCAGCCCGATGCATTGGTGACCTGCGCGAAGTACAAGCCCGCGCACAGGGCGCCCAGCACGTTGCCGGGCTCATTCAGATCGTTGCCGCCCGCGTCGAACCACGCCACCTGGCAAGGCGGATCCTGGCAGTTGAACGACACGCTCACCTCGCCATCGCATGCGCCAGGGCAGCTGGTGACATCATCCGTCGCGGTGAGCTCCTCACCGTCGATGTCGCTGATCACAACGGTTTGCACCAGCGAGCAGAGCGCGGAATCGGTGATGTTGACCGTGTAGAAGCCCGCGCAGAGGCCCGCGATGCTCTCGCCGGTGCCCAATACGCTCGCGCCGTGGTACCACGTGACGAAGTAGGGTTGCGTGCCGCCGCTCACCGCGACCGAGGCCGTGCCATTGCAGATGTTGCATTGGCTCTGCGTGGTGCTCAACGCGGCCTGGAGCAAGGCAGGCTCGGCGATGTCGAAGACCTGCTGGCTGGTGCATCCGTTCGCATCGGTGATGATCAGTGTCACCGGGCCGGCGCAGAACCCGCGCGGGTTGGGCGTGCCCTGGCCGAGAGCGGGCGCCGGCGACCAGTCATAGAGATAAGGTGCCGTTCCGCCGGAAACCACGGCATCCACCGCGCCATCGCACGCGCCTTGGCATGTCACATCCTGAACGATGCCATCGATCGCGATCTCATCCGGACCGGTGATGAGCACCTGCACGAGCGTATCGCATCCGGTCGCATCGGCGATCAGCACGGTGTACACACCGACGCACAGCCCCGTGGCCTGCGCCGTGTTCTGCCCGCCACCGGGCTCGGGCGACCACGTGAAGGTCGGCGTGCCCGTGAGGCCTACCGGATTCACCGTGGCCGTTCCATCGCAGAGCCCGAAGCAGCTCGCAGGCGTGCTGCTCAGGTTGGGGATGATCGATTGCGATGGCAGCACCTCCGCATCGATGAAGCTCACGCAGCCGCTCCCGTTGGTGACCTGAGCGGTGTACACGCCCACGCACAGGTTCGATACGGTCGGGGTGTTGGTGGCGATGACATTGCCGTCACTATCGGTCCACACCACGTTGCACGCCGGCGAAGTGCAGGTGAAGCTCACGCCCACGGTGCCATCGCAATTATTCGCGCAGGTGGTCTGCCCGTTCTGCGGCGTCAGCACTTCCGCGTTGCCATCGGGCACTTGCACGGCCTGCGTCACCGAGCAGCCGTTGGCGTCGCTCACCGTGAGCCGGTACAGTCCGCCGCAGAGATCGGTAGCCAGCGGATCGGTGCTCACCACCGTGGCGCCCAAGGTCCAGCTCACGTCGTAGCGCTGGGTACCGCCGCTGATGATCGCTTCGGCCTGGCCGTCGCAATTGGGGCAGGTGCTCGGCGTGGTGTTCACACTCACGAGCAAGGGCTGCGGCTCCGCGATGGCATAGGTCTCCACCAAGGTGCAGCCGTTGGCATCGGTGATGGTCGCGGTCCAATCGCCGGCGCACAGGCCGAACGCGCCCGGCACGCCCTGCCCGCTCGGCGGAACAGGCGACCAGATCACCGCATAGGGCGGTGTGCCGCCATCGATGGCCAGCGTGACGCTGCCGTCGCATTGCCCCGAGCAGGAGACACCGAGCACGATCGCGCCGGTGACCAAGGGGCCAGGCTCCGTGATCAAGACCTGCGCGGTGGTATCACATCCGCCGTCATCGCTGATGAGCACCTCGTACACTCCGGCACAGAGCCCGGTGGCCTGCGGCGTGCCTTGACCGCCGCCGGGTGCTGGTGTCCACGTCAATTGGTACGGCGGTATCCCGCCGCTGACCCCCACGGTGGCCACGCCATCGCATGCACCGGCGCAGCTCACGGGCGAACTGCTGATGAGCAAGGTGGTCGGCGGCGGCGCCACCACCGTTGCCGTATCGATGCTCAGGCAGCCCGAGCCATTCGTCACGCTCACGAGGTAGTCGCCGGGGCAGAGGCCACTCAACGCAGTGCCGCTCTGGCCGAGATCATTGCCCAGCGCGTCGCTCCAAGCGATCACGCAGGGCGGATCGGAACAGGTGAAGCTCACGCTCACAGCGCCGTCGCAGGTGTTCGGGCAGCCGGTGGTGCCATCGGTGGTGGTGATCGCCTCGCCATCGGAATCCGTGATCACCACGGCCTGCTGTGCGATGCAACCGTTGCCATCGGTGACCCGCACGCTGTACAGCCCTGCGCACAGATCGATGATGTCCGGGTCCGTGCCGATGACCGCACCACCAGGGCCAAGCCATTCGATGCCATAGGGCAACGCGCCACCATTGATCGAGACCGATGCCGCGCCGATGCAGTTCTGGCATTCGCTCGGCGTGAGGGTGAGCGAGAGCACCAAGGGAGGCGGCGCGGACAGGTCGTAGCTGAAGCTCGCTGCACAGCCGGCCGCATCGGTGACGACCACCGTGTAATTACCGGGGCAGAGCGAGGTCGCCGTTGGCTGGCCCTGACCGTTGGGCGGCACCGGTGTCCACTGATAGGTGTAGGGGGCGACACCGCCGGTGACCGCGAGCGTGACCGAACCATCGCAGGTGCCCGCGCAGGTGATCGCTTCCACCGTGGCATTGTCCAGGATCGGCTGCGGCCCATCGATCAGGATCTCCGCTTCGATCGAGCATCCGTTGAGGTCGGTGATGGTAACCGTGGCAATGCCTGCGCACAGGCCCGTTGCCTGCGGCGTGTTCTGCCCGCCACCAGGCTCGGGAGACCAGCTGTAGGTATACGGCCCAACTCCACCAGTAGGGCTCACCATTGCGGTGCCATCGCACACGTTGAAGCAGCTCACCGGCGTGCTGCTGCTATTGGGCACGATAGCCGCGAACGGATCAATGGTGAACGTGAAGGTGCTATCGCATCCGCTGTCATCGGTGAGCGTGACACTGTAGGTGATGCCGGCGCAAAGACCAGTGGCCGCCGTGGTGCCCTGACCGCCACCAGGAGGCGGATCCCAGAACACCCCGATGCTGCCCGTGCCGCCCGAGGGCGTGACGGTAGCGGTGCCCGTGCATGGTCCGTCGCAGGTCTCCGGGGTGGTCACCAAGCCGCTCTGGAAAGGCGGCGGCGCGCTCACGAAGAAGGTGGTGGAACTGAAGCAGCCCACCGAGTCGAATACGCGCACTTCCCACGACCCGAGGCAGAGGCCGCTCACGTTCGGAGTGCCCTGTCCGACGGGGGGATCAGGAATCCACAGGATATCGGTGATCGGAGGAATGCCGCCTGTGGGGTTCACGCTGGCCGTGCCGTCGCAGGCGTTCGGGCAGGTGGCGTTGGTCCATACCAAGCCATCGACGATGGGGTCCTTGGGCATCACCTCCAGGGTGATGGTGGTGTCGCAGCCGATCGCATCGGTGATGGTCACGCTCCACAGGCCCGGGCACAGGAGCGATGCGCTGTTGGTGCCCTGGCCCACAGGTGGCGCGGGATTCCAGACGAAGCTGAACGGCGGCTGCCCGCCCGAGGGATTCACCGTAGCGGTGCCGTCACATGGTCCGTTGCAGGTCTCATCGGTGGAGCTGCCGTTCGGGACAATGGGCGGCGGCGAGGTGATGAGCACCTGGATCACGGTATCGCATTGCGCGGCATCGGTGATCTGCAGCGTGTAGGTGCCGGGGCACAATCCGCTCACATTCGGCGTGCCCTGCCCCGCGCCCGGCTCCGGCGACCAGGTCCACGTATAGGGTTGGATCCCGCCGCTCGCCACCACATTGATCGTGCCGTCGCAATTGTTCCCGCAGCTCGCTGGTGTGGAGGTGAATTGGGCATCGATCCCCGATGGCGTGCTGATGGTGAAGGGCAGATCCACCGTGCATCCGTTCGCATCGGAGACCGTGAGCACGTATGCTCCTGGGCAGAGGCCCGTGGCGTTGGGCGTTCCTTGCCCGCCGCCCGGCGCTGGTTGCCAATCGTAGGTGTAGGGCTGCACGCCGCCGGTAACCGTGGCCGTGGCTGTTGCGTCGCATGCCCCACCGCAGCTCGCCGGCGTGGTCTCCAGATCCACGGTGATCGGCGGCGGATCGTTGATCACGAATGCGATGAGCGTGTCGCAGCCTGCCGCATCGGTCACCTGCACCGTGTAGTTGCCCGGGCAGAGGTCAACCGCATCGGGCGTTCCTTGGCCGCCGCCGGGAGCAGGCGCCCATACATAACCGTAGGGCGGCGTTCCTCCCGAGACGGAAAGGCTCGCCGTGGCATCGCACGCACCCGCGCAACTGGGGTCGGTAGTGGTCAGCGCCGCATCGATGGGCGGCGGGGCCGTGAGCTGGAAGGTGAGCGTGGTGTCGCACGCACCGCTCGCGATCACCACTTGATAGCTGCCCGCGCAGAGCCCGCCCGCATTGGCGGTTCCCTGTCCGCTGCCGGGGGGCGGCGACCAACTGTAGGTGAAGGCGCCATTCCCACCGGAGACCACCAGGTCGATCGTGCCATCGCAATCGCCGCTGCACGTGGGCTCATTCAATGTGCTCGACACCATGATCGGTGGCGGCGCAGGCACGGTGAAGGCGATGGTGCTGTCGCAGCCGAGGAAATCGGTGATGGTGAGCGAATAGGCCTGCGCGCAGAGGCCGGTGGCATTCGGCGTGCCCTGGCCACCACCCGGTGCCGGTTGCCAATTGTAGCTGTAAGGCGCTTGTCCTCCGGTGACGATCACACCAGCCGAGCCATCGCAATCACCCGGACAGCTCGCGGGCAGCACCTGCAACGAGATCTGCAGCGCCACGGCATCCAGGATGATGAATGGCTGCGTGAAGGTGCATCCGTTCGCATCGGTGATCAGCACGGAATACGCTCCCGCGCAGAGGCCGGTGGCGTTGGCCGTGCCTTGCCCGCCACCCGGCTCAGGGGTCCATTGATAGGTATAGGTCGGCACCCCGCCGGAGACCAGCACGCTCGCCGTGCCATCGCATTGGCCGCCGCAGGTCACGTTGGTCTGGCTCGGCACCACCTGCAACGGTGGCGGCTCGTTGATCACGAAGGCGATGGTGGTATCGCACCCGTTCGCATCGTAGATGAGCACGGTGTAGTTGCCGGCGCAGAGGTCCTGGGCAGTATCGGTTCCCTGTCCGGAACCGGGCGCAGGAGACCACAGGAACGCGTAGGGTGCTGTTCCGCCGGTCACCGCTGGGCACGTGGCCATGCCGTCGCACTCACCCGCGCAGGTCACATCGGTGGTCTGCACCGAGGCGACCAAGGGCGGCGGCGCGTTCACGGTGAAGGTCACCGTGGTGTCGCAGCCGTTGGAATTGGTGAAGGTGCAGCTCCAATCACCTGGACAAAGGCCACTGATGGCTTGGGTCCCTTGGCCGCTAGGCGGTGCCGGCGACCACGTGATGGTGAACGGAGGCACGGCACCGTTGACCACGATGCCGATCTCGCCGTCGCAGGTATTGGAACAGCTGGCGTCGGTTACGGTTCCTTGGATATCGATGGATGGAGGCGCATCGATCAGGATCGGCACCAAGGTGTCGCAACCGCTCACCTGGTCGGTGATCAGCACCGTGTAATTGCCTGCGCAGAGGCCGGTGGCCGAGCCTGTGCCCTGGCCACCGCCGGGCGAGGGTGTCCAGTTGTAATCGAAGGGACCCGGCGAGCCGGAAGGCGTAACAGTAGCCGCTCCGTCGCACGCACCGAAGCAGGTCGCGTTCGTCACAAGAGCGTTGGGCAGGATGGGGGGCGGCTGCGTGATGATGAAGGCGACGGTGGTATCGCAGCCGTTCGCGTCGGAAAGCAGCACCGTGTAATTGCCCGCGCACAGGCCGGTGGCGTTGTAGGTGCCCTGCCCGCCGCCGGGCGCCGGGCTCCAGGTGGCCAAAATGGGCGCTGTTCCACCGGTGGGATTCACCGTGGCCGTGCCGTTGCAATCGCCGAAGCAGCTGTTGCTGGTGAAGGTGAGCCCGGGCGAGATGGGCTGCAGGTTGAAGGTGAAGGTGGTGTCGAAGGTGCAGTTGTTCGCATCGGTGATCCGCAGCGAATTCACCCCGGCGCACAGCTGGTTGAAGGAGGAACCCGAACCCGCGCCATTGTTCCAATTATAGGTATGCGGTGTCACGCCTCCGATCGCCAATGCCGTGCGAGTTCCGTTGCACACATCGGCGCAGGTGGGCGGCGTTCCCTGGCCGAAGAAGATCACGCCCAGCGGGCTCGGCTCGGTCACGTTCAGCGTCACGCCGCAGCTAACGCCCTGCCCTTGGTCGGTCACCACCACAATCTGTGGCCCACCGCAGGCCGTGGTCCAGGTCTGCGTGGCCGGACCTCCGAATAGCCATGAATAGGTGAACGGGCCGATGCCACCGGCCACGTTCACGGTCACCGTGGCGTTGCATTCGCCGCGGCAGCGCACATTGAATCCGCTGTAGTTGCTGAGGGCGCTGGTGGTTGCGGTGAAGGGTGTCTGCCCCGCGCCGGTGGCGCACACGTTCACATCACGCGCATCCCGTTCCATGACCGGGCGCTGCGGCCAGTCCGTGGGCTCACCACCAACGGTAAGGATCGCGTCCTGCGCGTTCACGGTGCGCTCCAGCACACCAGCCTCTGGCCTTTGCGCCAGCTGCACCAGGCCGCTGCCCGCCATCAGCTGTTTCGGTGCGCGGCCTTCGCTGCACAAGGTGCGCGCCGTCAGCAGACCTCCTGCGGAATGCACGGTCCCTTCCTTGAAGGTGATGTCGCCCTCGCGGAGGAGCAGGTCGCTCATCAGCGTCCACGAACCCGCACCATCGAAGGTCAATTGCCCGGCGAGCGGGATGCCGCGCGTATCCACCACCAAGCCTGCCGCGTCGCCCATCAGACGCACACGGCCTCGCAGGTCCCAATGGATGCTGCCCTGCATGCGCCAATCGCCAAGCACGCGCAGCTCCGCGCGTTCATCGCCTTGCACGCGCACGAAGCCCGCGCGCGCATCCACCTGCAGGTCATGGCAGCGCGCGCTTCCATCGATCACCAGTGTCAGCTCCGCATCCGCAGCGATGACCGCATTGTCCGCCAGGCCCGGTACCGCCGCACCACCCGCGCCTTGCGCTTGCAGGCTCCAGTGCTCCGCATCGGACCAGTGACCGCTGCCGCCCACCCAATGCAGGGTACGGCCTCCGGCATGCTGCGCGGAAGCGGTGTGCGAGAGCAGCGCGGCGATCGTAAGGGCGTAGAGGGCGTTGGTGCGCATCGCGTCAGGGTTCTAATCGAAGGCGGGGCAATTGATCATCCGGCGGCTCATGTCCTCCTTGCCGCACGGGGTGATGGCGAGGATCACCTCGTGCGTGTTGCTGCTGGCGAGCCGGATGTTGCTGGTTGTCACATCGTAGCTGTAACCGAGCTGGAAGTACTTGGCGAAGCTCACCTTGAGCAGGAAGGTGACGGCATCGCCGCTGCGGTAACCGGCGCCCAGGGCGAACTGGCGGTTCCATTCCACCATGGCGTTGAGGTCCATGGCGGCGGGCGCGCCCTTGGAGAGCTTGATCAGGGCGCTCGGCACCAGCGCGGTCTTGCGCCCGATGCGGTACTTGTAGCCGCCGGTGAGCATGAATTGGCGCGCCAGGCGCGAATCGGTGCCGATGCCGTTGATCTTGTTGCCCAATGCCTGGTGCATGCTGATGCCGCCCCACGCCACCTTGGTGTACGCCCAGACACCGGGCGTGATCTCCGGGATCACCACCACGCTGGAGCGGCTGTCGAGGGCCGGGTCGTTGTAGTTCACCACCGTGCTCCCGCCCACATCGTACTTCACCTGTTGCGCCCCGCCGAAGAACCCGAAGGAGAGGTAGTAATCGCGGGACATCTGCATGTGGTAGGCATAGGCCAGCAGCATGCGCGTGTAGCCCCAGTTGCCCGCATTGTCCGATTCCACGAACATGCCGATGCCGTGCTTGTTGGCCACGAAGGGCTTGCCTTTGGTCCGCAGCGTGCCATGCAAGCTGGCCCAGCCCGTGACCGGCGCGCCCTCGAAGCCCGTCCACTGCTTGCGGTAGCCCAGGCGCAGGTCCAGGCAATCCTTGCTACCCGCCACGGCCGGGTTCACGCTGAAGGCATTGAACACGTATTGCGTGTACTGCGAGAGCTGCTGCGCCCCGGCGCTGAGCGCGGCGATGCACAGAAGGGGGAGCAGCGCGTACCTCATCGGATGATGGAGACGAAGCCCAGGTAGGGCGCGCTGCGGCCCTCGATCTCGTTGAGCTGGATGAAGTAGTAATACGTGCCCTCGGAAAGGTCGCGACCCTTGTTGGTGCCGTCCCAGGCCTCGCGGTAGCCGTTGCTGCTGAAGACCTTCTGCCCCCAGCGGTCCCAGATGATCACTTCGGAGCCCGGGTAGTCGGCGATGCCGGGCACCTCCCAGGTATCGTTGATGCCATCGCCATTGGGCGAGAAGGTGTTCGGCGGATTGATCAGCTCCAGCACGTTCACCACCACCGTATCGGTGTAGGTGCAGCCGTTGCTCTGGGTGCTCACCTCGTACAGGGTGGTCTCCTGCGGCAGGGCGATGGGATTGGGAATGCCATTGCCGCTCAGCCCCGAGGTAGGCGTCCAGTTCCAGTTGGTGCCTCCGATGACCTCGAGCTGCACCGATGATCCGGCCACCACCTCCAGATCGGGGCCGGCATCGAAATCGACCCCGATCACATCCGCGCCCGGGCCCTGCACCACGATCCCGAAGTCGCATTGCGCCGCGATGGTCGCTCCGCCATTCGTGGCTCCCGCCACCACCACCCAGTATTGCGTGCTCGGCAGCAGCGCTTGGGTGGTCGTGGTGAAATCGGCATCGTCCTGGGCGCAAACCGACACTGCCGTGAAGGAAGCCGGCGTGCAGCTGCCATCGCCCGCGAGCACCACCACGCTCAGCTGATCACCCATGCCCACCACATCCGGGCAATCCAATCCGTTGAGCTGCACATCCACCGTTCCGCCCACGCTGTTGGTGAAGAAGGTGTACCAGAGCAGCAGATCGGTGCTCGGGCAGAACCCCGGCAGCGCACCGGTGGCGCCGGTGTTGTTGCCAGCCATGGGCTGCTCGGCGCAGAGCAATGCCGCGGTGGAGCAATCGCTGTTCGGCGGCTGCGCCAAGGCCTGCAGGGCCGGCAGGACCAGGAGTGCGGAAAGGGCTCGGTGCATGAGTACGGCGCAGCGGACCGCACGCAGGTGCGGCCGTGCCGAAGGTCAAGACAGGCTGTGGGCGCCCGGCCGCACGGGCCCCGCACTTTCACACAGGGCGGTGTGGAGGGGGGTGCTGATCGCCGCGCCGAGCAAATCCAAGGTCGTGACCCCACCAGGAGTCGAACCTGGATCAAGAGTTTAGGAAACTCCTATTCTATCCATTGAACTATGGGGTCAGGATAGGGCGGCAAAAGTAGCCGCGCAGCGCTCGCGGGAGAGCGGCGCGCTATTCAATCAGCCGCAGCCTGCCGCTGAAGACCTCCTGCTCATCGCGCAGCACCTTCAGCGTGTAGCGGCCGCGGGGTTGGTTGGAGAGATCCAAGGAATGGCGGAACTGCTTGGGCGCATCGGCGAGCGCCTCACTCCAGACCACGGTGCCTTGCTCGTCGCGCAGCTCCAGGCGGATGGCGGCCGCTTCATTCGCGAAGTAATCGAGCACGGTTGGGCCAGCGGTGAGCGAAGGGAACACGCTGATCGCGGGCTGGTCATCCACGGGCAGCGTTGGAGCATCGCCCACGCGGAACTGGTAGGTGAGGCCGTCGCCGCAATCGCTCTCGAAGCGCTTCAGCAAGCGGCCCTGGCCATCGAGCAGGCGCAGGTACCCGCTGCCGCCTTCGGCATTGTACCAGAAGGTGAGGCCATCACCGGCGGTGTCGGCGAGCTGCATCACGTAACCCGCGGGCGGCAGGCGCAGCGTATCGGTGTAGAGCGAATCGGGTTTCAGGCTGCCGAGGGGGTGATCGATGTATGCGTGGCCCTTCGTGTTCGCGAGCCGGAAGCTGTTCTGCTCGGGTTGCGCGTTGGTCCGGAGCTGCACCACCAGCACGCTGTCCAGCATATCCGGGGCGGTGAAGGTGGCGCGCATGACGTTATCCCCCTTCCAGGCATCCTTGTGGCTGCCCGGCTTGCTCAGCTTCGCCACGAAGGTGTTGAGCCCCGGCTTCATGTCGATGAGGTGCGGCAGCATCACGGTGTCCGACTCGCCGAAGCGCAGGCGTTTGCCGTGCACGAAGAGGCGCATGGGGAAGCCCTCGGTGCCGTATTCGACCAGCACCATGTCCATGGGCTCGCTGCCCAGGTTGCGCACCACCACCTGCGGTTCGTGCACGGCCGGGTTGAAGCGCCCGTAGCGGGGATCGTCGTTCGGGATGAGGATGGCCTCTATGGCCGCATCGTATTCCGCGCGCGGCTTGGCCAGCTGAATGGCATACGCGGCGATGTCCGTGGTGGCCTCGCTACTGTCGTGCGCGTACGGTTCCATGTCGATATCGACCACGTGAGCGCCAGCGGCGATGGGCACGGTGAGCGCCTCGGCCTCGTAGAGCGCGCCGGGGCACCAATCCGCCCGGTCGAAGAGCCAGGTGCCCGCCTGCGGGAAGAGCGGGTTGCTGCCGCAGCCCTTCCACAGCGCGCGCCGGCCCACCTCCTTCTTATCCACCTTGATGCTGCGCCACTTGCTGCAGAACTCGCCGCAGCCATCATCGGCATTCATGCCGTGCCCGGTCTGGTGGGTGCGTATCCTCAGCAGCGCGGCACGGGCATCGGTGCTGATGGATCGAGCAGGCAGATCAGCCTCGATGCTGCGCGACCGATCGCCATAGACGAAGGTGACGCGATACAGTTCGGTGATGGCGAGCACTTCCGCCGGTGGCGGCCCGAGCACGAAGTGGAAGTCGGTGGTCACGGCCCATCCGCGATCCTCGCTCGCTTCGTATCCGCCGTGCGCGTAGATCACCTCCACGCTGTCGCGGAGCAGCGTGGAGAAGTCGGTGACATCGCTCTGCCAGCTGAATCGCCATTCCTTCCCGAACAGGCCACCGTAGGGCGTGAGCATACGCGCCACCTCGAAGGTGTCCGTGCGGTGCATCGGCCGAATGAGTATGCGGTCCAGGTAATCCCAATCGCCGCAGCGCATGCCATCCGGGCAGGCCAGGGTGAGCGTGAGGACCACTCGCCGCACGGGCAGCTCCTTCGCCGGGAAGCGCACCGCCACGGGATACGGATGGTTGCCGGTGGAGCGGTCCGTGACCACGGTGGCGCGGTCGTGGGCGCGCACGTGCAAGGTGTCCTGCGCGCGTGCGTGCACGAGTCCGAGGAGGACCAGAAGAAGGAATACGTTCCGCATGGGTGGCGCAAGCTGGCGAGCATGCCTTTGCCGTGCAAGCCGGGCAGGTACTTTCGTCGGCATGCGGCGCTACCGCGTGCACCTGCTGGTCGCCCTGCTCGCCTTCGCAAGCGCGCAGGCGTGGAACCGGTGGAACATCCACGAGATGGAACGAACGCCCAACGCGCGCGGCGGGGTGATCGATGGCCGCGTGCTCAGCTCGGTGGATGCGCCCTCCTACCTGCAGGCCGTGGACCGGCTGCTCGGCGACCGGCCAGACCTGGAGCGCGGGCCGATGCACGCCCGGGTGGACCTGCGCTCCCCGGGCTACCGGATCTGGTACCTGCTGCCGCGGCTCTTCCTGGAACCCCTGCCCGCGCTCAGCGTGCTGGTGTTCCTTCAATGCCTCCTGTACGCCGCCTCCGTCGCGCTGTTATGGGAAACGCTCTTACGCCTCGGCATCGATCCGCGCATCCGTTGGCCGTTGATCATCGCGTTCGCGGCGATGCCCACCTTCCACGGCTTCCTCTTCCACACACTCACCGAAGGGGTCACGCCGGCCCTCTCGCTCATCGTGCTCTGCAGCGCGCTCATGGGCCACCTGACATCCGACAAGCGTTGGCTGACGCTCGGTCTCGTCACTTGGTCCTTGCTGATCCTCACCCGGCCGGCACTTGGGTGGGTGGGCTTCGCCCTGATGCCCCCGCTAATGAGCAGCCGCCCGGTTCGCGGGACTCTCCTGATCGTGCTTGCGGCGCTGCCTACATGCCTATGGTGGGTCGCGAACAGCATGAAGGCCGGTGAGCTGATCGGCCTTCATCCCGTGTACCGGATTGACGAACCCGGCATCAACCGGCCCGCGCACGGCGCATTCTGGGAGTTGGCGAAGAGCTGGGGCGCGAGCGGCGATGCCTTCCATGTGACCATGGAGCCGGCTTTCCGTGCCGCGCTGGTGTGTGATACCGCTGAATCCTACGCGAAGCGCTACCTCGACCTGGCTCCGCATGACCTGCTGTCCACCTCGCAGCACGATGCTGTCACCAGCGCATTCCACGACTGGCAGCGCTTCAATTGCATCGAGCTCGGTCCGGCCCTGCGATCCTCATCTGGCACCCTGCACACGAGCACTGCGCTCGAAGCGCGGATCAACGCCTCGCTCGCCCGCATTACCAGTGACTGGCGTAATGAGCATCCGTTCCACTATCATGTGGTGGTTCCGATGCGCGTGCTCCAGCATCTCATCGCCCACTCGAACCTGAACCTCTTCCTCTTCCAGCACAAACTGCGCGGCATCTGGTGGTTGGAGGTCCTTCGGTGGCTAAGCGCCTTGCTGCATGTTGCCCTCTTCTGCTGCGTGGCGCTCGCTCTTCTCCCGGGCATCCCAACGCCCGTGCGCTGGACCGCGGCGGGTGCGGTGCTCTACCTGTTCTACCTCGCCTACGTGCAGCGCGGTGTGGAGGAGCGCTACACCCTGCCTGTGCTCTTCATCGGCGTGGCGTGCGCGGCGTTCGTCTTCAACTCCCACGCTTCTCAGAGCACAAGCACCGTAAGGCGCGGAAGCTCATCATCATAGCGATATTCGTAGCCTTCCCCGTGCGCTCCACAACTAACCAATGACCCCAAAGAACACCCCATTCGTACGCTCCATGTGCCGTTCACTCCTTGCGTTTATTGTAGTGTCCTGCTCGTGCTTAGTCAAGGCACAAGCACCATTCATCGAGATTGCAGTAACCGATACCATCTACCTCGAGGCCACATCAATCGTTTACCGGATTGATAGCGGAAAAGAGGTCAGTTTCATGGGAGTCAAGCTTCCCGTGGATACCGAGGACGAAAATCACCCTCCATCCATGGACCTCGAAATGGTACAGGTGCTGTTGCAGAAAAATGATTTCAGGGCAGTACAGAAGGCAAGTGGCGAAGAGCTCACTCCTAATAGTTGGCTTCCGCTGGCAGGAAAGAAGCAGGCCGGCGAGGCATTGCTCGTCACGTTGCACTCAAGGGAAGAGCTTGCCCGCTTGCAGAAACTATTGAAGGGAATTGAGGGATATCAAGGGAGTGTGCACGAGGTATTCTACGCTCAGCCGGATCCCCAATACCCGTCCTTCCATGCGCGCGTAATCGGACGAGCACGCGCTGAGGCCGAAGCCATAGCTAAAGCAAGCGATCTTCAATTGGGAAATATCATCGCTATATCTGAGCGCCCGAGCATTGCAGGGGATAGCTACACGGAATTGATGCAGCAGATGTTCAAGAAGGGCTTTGATATGTTCAACCAAACGAAAGAACTGAGGAAAACCCTCGTACGCACCATGCTCATCCGATTCGAAGCAAATCATTGATTGCACTGAAGTGACCAAGGCACGCATGCAGCTAAAGGCCGACCCGCCGCAATGGCGGGAGGCGAAGACGTACACCGACATCACCTATCGCAAGAGCGGAGGCGTGGCGCGCATCGCGTTCAACCGACCGGAGGTGCGCAACGCCTTCCGTCCGCATACGGTGAGCGAATTGCTCGATGCGTTCCACGACGCGCACCAGGACACCGAGATCGGCGTGGTGCTCTTCAGCGCCGAGGGACCGAGCCCGAAGGATGGCGTGTGGAGTTTCTGCAGCGGCGGCGACCAGCGCGCGCGCGGACACCAAGGCTATGTGGATGACAGCGGCATGCCGCGCCTGAACATCCTGGAGGTGCAACGCCTGATCCGCTTCATGCCGAAAGCGGTGATCGCGGTGGTGCCCGGGTGGTGCGTGGGCGGCGGGCATAGCCTGCACGTGGTGTGCGACCTGAGCCTCGCGAGCCAGGAGCACGCGGTGTTCAAGCAGACCGATGCCGACGTGACCAGCTTCGATGGCGGCTACGGCAGCGCCTACCTCGCCAAGATGGTGGGACAGAAGCGCGCTCGCGAGATCTTCTTCCTCGGCCGCGACATCAGCGCGGACCGCGCCTACGAGATGGGCATGGTGAACGCCAGCGTACCGCACGCCGAACTGGAGGACACCGCCTGGCAATGGGCGCAGGAGATCCTGGCCAAATCGCCCACATCGATCAAGATGCTGAAGTTCGCCTTCAACCTCACCGATGATGGCATGGTGGGCCAGCAGGTCTTTGCCGGTGAGGCCACGCGCCTGGCCTACATGACCGATGAGGCCAAGGAGGGACGCAATGCCTTTCTGGAGAAGCGCAAGCCGCAATTCGGCAAGGGGAGGTGGATCCCGTGAGCAGGTCGGCGCGGTGCGTACGACCGGCGATCGTCAGCCGGCTCGAAGACCATCGTCCGTGCCCGGGGCCTGGCGGTGATGCGCATCGAGTTCCTTGGTGAAGGCCACGAGGCGACCGTGCTGCGAGGCCTCCTGCTGCTGCAGCGCCGCGGCTTCATCACGGAAGGCTCCCAGCGCATCCATGCTGAGCTCATCGAGCAGACGCCCCCAGGTGCGCACCAGGAAGGAACGCACGGCTTTCAGGGATTGCACGATTCCTCGGGTCCGCGAGTCGGCATTCGGCGCGGAGCGGTCCGCGTAATAGATGTCCTCGACCAAGGCATTCGCCTCCTTGCAGGAACAGGCGCCCGGCGGCTGACCCATGTCCTGAGCGACGCGTATCAGGCGGTCCTTGCTGTCCACATCCACTTGGTGCTGGTCGCGCAGGACCTCCGTGAGGGCCGGCTCGCGCACACGGCGCACGAGCGCTGGCAGCAGTCGCTCCAATCGCTTGTACACGAATCCCAGTTCATTGATGGCGGAGCTCCGTTTCTTGAAGCCTTCGCGGAATCGGTTGAGGTGCTTGTCGAACATCGGTGGGCCATTGATGTGCATGGCTGACCGAGCTTGACAAGTTCCCTGCCCTTAGAGCGCGTTCCGCGTCACATAGTAGCGCCAAGCGGCGATCGCGCGTTGGGTGCCCGACAGCCGAGTGAGGTCTTTGTTCCACAATTTGGGGAGCAGCAACCTGTTCAGGCGAGCCAGGAATCGAAAAAGCATCTTCTTCATGCGTCAGTGGTGCTGAAGCTCACAGGGCTCGCCCTCCCACTCCAGTTCGATGGTGGCGTGCTGGATGCCGAGGGCGCCCAATTCCTGCCGCGCGCGTGACTTGATCGCCAAAGCTTCCTTGTGGCCCACATCAGCAACCACGATGTGCACCGTGTGGATCATGAAGCTGCCATCCAGGGTCCAGGTATGCTGATCATGCAGGTCCACCACGTGCGGTATGGCCATGAGTCTTCCGCGCACGGCCTGCATGTCGATGCCATGCGGCGTCTGCTGCATGAGGATGCCGGTGCCGCGTCGCCAGGTGCCCACCGCATTGTACAGGATGAACAGGCTGATGCCGATGCTCAGCAGGGCATCCACCGCGGCCCAGCCCGTGTAGCGGATGACGATGCCGCCGACGAGCACCGCGGCCCAGCCCAGCACATCCTCCAGCAGATGCAGATAGGCACCGCGCTCGTTCAGGCTGGCGCCCGCGTGCAAGCGCCATGCGGCGAAGCCATTCATCACCAAACCGAAGACAGCGATGAGGATCATGCCCTCCGCATCAGGCAGCTCGGGCGCCCAGAGGCGCGGCACGCTCACCACCAGCATGAAGACCGCGCCCACGATGAGCACCACGCTGGTGAGCCAGCCGCCCAGCATGCTATACCGTCCGTAACCATAACTGTAGTCGGCATCGCGCCCCTTCATGGCCACGCGCTGGAGGTACCACGCCGTGCCGAGCACCAGGCAGTCGCCCCCGTCATGCACGGCATCGGTGAGCACGGCGATGCTGTCCGTCCACCAGCCACCGACGGCCTCCACCAGCGTGAAGGCGAGGTTCACGAAGAAGGCCAGGCTCAAGGCCCGGGCGCTGGTGGCGCTGGCCTGGCCATGCGCATGCTCGTGCTGGGCGTGGCCCGCAGAGTGGGCGTGACCGGGATGGTCGTGGGCCATGGGGCGAAGGTAGGATCAGCCCACCACCACCCTTCCCGTCCTTTTCGCCAGCTTCCACTTCACCTCGTTGAGGGCCTTGATCTCGGCGAGGAGGATCATCATCGACTCGTCATCGGCGGTCTTGAGCTGCTCCTGGCGGTCGCGCACCATGACGTCGACGCGGCGTTCCTTGAGGATGTCCACGGCCTCCTGCAGGGCATCGTAGAGCTGGTCGCTCTCATGCTTCACGTGGATCTTGTGGCGTTCCTTCCAGTTGGGGCTGAGCGTGTGCTTCTCGGTGAGCATGCCGATGGCGAGCTGCCGCCATTCCTCCTGCTCGTGCTGCACGTAGCGCGCGGTGTCGACCGCTTCGCCCATGTTGCTGGTGTGGCGGTAGTCGAGGTAGATGGCGCGGAAGAGCGGATCGTCGAACATGATGTCATCCAGCGCGAGCAGCTCGAACATGAGCTCGGCCAGGCTGGCCTCTTCTTCTTCGGCCTCGCCCCCATCCTCCGACTCGAGCGGCACCATGACGCGCTTGTGCCCGTAGGCCACGAGCATGCGCAGCATGTTCGCTTCCTGTGGCGTGGTGCCGAGGTCCTCGATGACGGGCTGCGGCGGCGCGATCGCCTCGGGGATGACTTCCTCCGGAACGGGCTGTTCGCCGCCGACTTGCTTGCGGTACTGCCGGCGCAGCACTTTGTTCATCTCGCTGATGAGGGCCTGCTCGTTCACGGTGAGCAGGCGCGCGCATTGCTGGATGTAGAGCGAGCGCAGCACCTGATCGGGCACGAGCGCGATGCTCTCGACGATGTCGTGGATGGCCGCCGCCTTCTTCAGCGGGTCGTCGCCGACATCCTGGGTGAGCAGGCCGGCCTTGAAGACGAGGAAATCCTGCGCGCTGCGGGTGAGGTGGTCGTTCACCTCGGAGCTGCTGTGGCTCTTGGCGAAGCTGTCGGGGTCCTCGCCCTCGGGGAAGGTGACTACCTTGACGTTGAGGCCCTCCTTCAGGACGAGGTCGATGCCGCGCAAACTGGCCTTCATGCCGGCCGCATCGCCATCGTAGAGGATGCACACCGTGGGCGCGTACCGCTTGATCAGCCGCACCTGGTCCTCGGTGAGGCTGGTGCCGCTGCTGGCCACCACGTTGGTGATGCCCGCCTGATGCAACGAGATCACATCGGTGTAGCCCTCGACGAGGTAGCAGAGCTGCTGCTCGACGATGGATTTCTTCGCGTGGTAGATGCCGTAGAGCGAGCGGCTCTTGACGTAGAGGACGCTCTCCGGCGAGTTGAAGTACTTGGGGAGTTTCTTGTCGCTCTTGAGCGTGCGCGCGCCGAACGCGATAGGTTGGCCGCTTAGTCCGAAAACCGGAAAGGTGACGCGGCCCGCGAAGAAGTCCCACGCCGTGCCGTCCTCGCGCCGCTTGATCCAGCCGGCCTTCTCCAGGATCTCCGGATTGAAGCCATTGGCCTGCGCGGCGATGGCGAAGGCATTGCCCTGCTCCGGTACATAGCCCAGTTGGAAGGCCTTGATGGTGGCATCGGTGAAGCCGCGCTCGTGGAAGTACGAGAGGCCTATGCGCTTGCCCTCATCGGTGTTCCAGAGCTGCTCGATGCTCCAGTTCATGGCCCATTGCTGCGCCACAGCGAGGCTCTCGCGCTCGCTCTGTTCCAGCGCCTGCTCCGGCGTCTGCTCCTCCTCCGGAAGCTCGATCTGGTAACGCTTGGCGAGCCACCGGATCGCCTCGACATAGCTCAGGTGCTCATGCTCCTGAAGGAAGGTGATGGAGTCGCCCGCCTTTCCGCAACCGAAGCATTTGAAGATGCCGAGGTTAGGACTGACGTTGAAGCTGGGTGTCTTCTCGTTGTGGAAAGGACACAGCCCCAAGTAGCGCGGGCCCTTCCGCTTGAGCGCGACGAAATCGCCCACGACCTCCTCTACGCGCATGGCGTCCTTCACTTGTTGGATGGCGGAGGGAGAGATCAAGGGGGGAGGGTTGGAGGTTGAGGGGTTGGGAGGTTGGGGGTTGAGAGTTGCAGGGGTTCCGTTGTGGAAAATTGCTGGTTGGTTCTTGACCCGCAATGACCGTTCGGGTTGGAGCCGAATGCTGAAAAGGGCCGTGAAATTACACGGGGCCGTCGGCCTGGCCGGAGGTGTTCAAGGAATTCCGGAAGCGCAGGGACCTGTTGAAAAAGCGCCACGGAAAGCCGCGCCCATCAACGGATTCCGCGCACTCGACAGGTTATCAGCCGCTTTCAACAATTCCGGCCGCGCACGTGTGCCGCCTTGCACTACTCCAGCATCAACACCAAGCCAACAGGCTACTTGATCACGGCGCCGAGGCTGTCGTACACCACGCGCTTCAGCTCCTTGCCCTGCGGGTCGTAGAAGATCCACTCGCCGACTGTAGCTCCCTTCCGGTACTGCCCGGTGTAATAGGTCATGCCATTCTCCTGATAAACCTCCGTGGAGCCCTCCTCCACGCCATCGACATAGCTGATTCTGCTGCGCACGCCGCCATGGGCGAAGTAGGAGACCCACGGCCCATCGCGTTTGCCGTCGCGGAGGAACCCCTCCATGCGCCCGCCATCCCTCGTGCCGATCACCTGATGCCCTTCTGTCTGCGCGGGAGGCGCGGCCGCGCTATCCTTCGCAGCCGGTGAAGGTTGGGCAGGATCCGTCACCTCCGGTGAACCGCAGCCAGCCGCCAACGCGGCGATCATGATGCAAATAGCGATCCTCATGGTCCTCTATTTCGTTCGTTCCACAGTGAGCTGCACCAGGCCCTCCAGCGCATCGCGCGCCTCATTCCGCGGGAATGCATGCAGCATGGCGATGGCCTCGTCGCGGTACTCATGCATGCGCTTGCGGGCATGGTCGATGCCGCCGGCCTGCACCACGCGTTCGATCACGCGCGCCACCTCCTTGCCGTTCTCGTTCTTGTTCTTCACCACATCCACCATCCAGCGCCGATCGCTCTTGGGCACCTGTTGCAGCGCGTGGATGAGCGGGAGCGTGAGCTTCTTCTCCTTGATGTCGAGTCCACTGGGCTTGCCGATGCCCTCGCCGGTGCCGTAGTCGAAGAGATCGTCCTTGATCTGGAAGGCGATGCCGACCAGCTCGCCGAAGCGACGCATGCGCTCGACGGTATCGGCGTCCTGCCCGGCCGCGCTGGCCCCGCTGGCACAGCACGCGGCGATGAGGCTCGCGGTCTTCTGGCGGATGATGTCGAAGTACACCTCCTCGCTGAAGTTGAGGCCGCGTGTCTTCTCCAGCTGCAGCAGCTCGCCCTCGCTCATCTCACGCACGGCGCGGCTCACGATGCGCAGCAGCTCGAACTCCTGCTTGTCCACTGCCAGCAGCAGGCCACGGCTCAGGAGGTAGTCGCCCACGAGCACGGCGATCTTGTTCTTCCAGAGGGCGTTGATGCTGAAGAAGCCACGTCGCATGGGACTGCCATCGACCACATCGTCGTGTACCAGCGTGGCGGTATGCAGCAGTTCGATGAGGCTCGCGGCGGTGAAGGCGCCCTCGTTCACCGGGCCGAATAGCCGTGCGCTGAGCAGCGTAAACATGGGCCGCATCTGCTTGCCCTTGCGCTTCACGATGTAATGCATGATGCGGTCGAGCAGGGCGGCACGGCTGCGCATGGCCTCGCGGAAGCGTGGCTCGAAGGCTTTCAGCTCCTCGGCGATGGGCTGCTGCACCTGCTCGATGGTGACCATGGCGGGCAAAGATGGTCAACGCCGGCGCGCGGCTCATGAATCGTTACTCCGGAACGTGGCGGAAGCGACAGGAAATCCAAATAGCTCTTTCCACCTTTTGCTTCGCCAAAAGGTGGAGCCAAAAGGCGACCACCCCGGCTCGTAGGCCGGGGCAGGCTAACCAAGTCCAGGCGGCTCGTCTACCGCGCAAGCTCTACGCACCGGCACGCCGACCGCCTGTCCCGCGCGGATCGTGGACGCCCACCGCACGCTGAACCTGAATCATCGAAGCCAGCCCGAGAGACCTCGGATATCCATTTCCCTCTTCCTGCTGACCTTTCTTTCCTCTGACGGCAGGAGACAACCCGGGTCATAAGCATCGCGCGGAACGGACAACCCCGGCCTGCGGCGCTCGTCCATGAAGAAGCGGCCCTCGCGACTACCTTTCCTCCCTATTCGCCCCCATGCGCCTTCTTTCCATCGCTCTGCTGCTGGCGCTCGCCCTGCCGTTGGCCGCCCAGGAGAAGAAACAGCAGCCCGGCAAGGCGCGCGTGGTGCTGTACCGCGAGAAGCTGGCGCAGCAGTTCGACACGGTGGATGTGGTGAAGAACCTCTTCAAGATCAACCCGCTGCTCTTCTTCCGGGGGGAGCTCCCGATCTATTACGAGCGGGCATTGACGCCGCGATTGAGCCTGGAGGTGGGCCTTGGTGTCACCTTGCGCAACTACCTCGCGCTCTCCTTCGCCGGTGACCACCCCAACGCCGATGACTTCGGCGCGGGCACGGAGATCATCCCGAACCTGAGCTACCACATGGCGGCCCGCTTCTACCTGAACGACGACTTAGAACCGCAAGGACCCTACGTGCAGCCGACCTGGGGGCATCTGGTGTACTCCATGGACATCCGGGAGCGGCAGTCCGATGGCAGCTTCACCGAGCTACGGTTCCGAGATGAGCGGACCTATAACGATCTGCGCGTGCTCTTCGGCTACCAGACGCTTAGCTACAGCAGCAACTGGATGCTCGATTTCTATGGCGGCGTTGGCTTCCGTAACCGCAACATGGTGATCGTGAACGAGCGCCTCGACCTGACCACCGACCAGTACACCTACACCATTGACGAGATCACCGACAACGTGCCGGCGTTCTTCCTCGGGGTGAAGTTCGGGGTGGGGTTCTGAGTAGGAAAGCGAATTGGAGGTTGTTCCGACGCACGGGCCACGTCCTAGTGGTTGAAGGTTGAATTCACCACCCGCAACGTCAACAACGTTCAGCTCCCAACCTTGGCAACCCTCAACCCCCGGCCTTCGCAACCGCCTTGTTCTTGTTGGCGAGCTGCCCGCATGCCGCATCGATATCGCGGCCACGGCTCCGGCGGATGCGCGCCATGATGCCCTTCTTGTCCAGGTATTGCTGAAAGGCCTCGGCATCCTTGCTGTCGGTGCGGCCGAACTCGCCCCCATCGATCGGGTTGTATTCGATGAGGTTCACCTTGGCGTGCACGTCGCTCGCGTAGCGGACGAGTTCCTGCGCATCGGCCAGCGAGTCGTTGAAGCCGCGCAGCAGGATGTACTCGAAGGTGACATCCTTGCCCGTGGTGCGCGTGTAGTAGCGCAGCGCGTCCTTCAGTTCCGTGAGCGAGTTCTGCTCGTTGATGGGCATGATGCGGTCGCGCTTGGCGTCGTTCGCGGCATGGAGCGATAGCGCGAGGTTGAAACGCGCGCCGTCATCGGCCAGCTTGCGGATCATCTTGGCGATGCCCGCCGTGCTCACGGTGATGCGCCGTGCGCCCATGCCGAGCCCATCCTCCGCCATGATGCGTTCCGCGCTGCGCAGGGTGTTGGCGTAGTTGAGCAGCGGCTCGCCCATGCCCATGTACACGATGTTCGTCAGGCCCTGCTTGTAGTACTTCTGCGCGAGCTGGTCGATGAGCACCACCTGGTCCACAATCTCGGCCGCATCGAGGTTGCGGATGCGCTTGAGCTTGCCTGTGGCGCAGAAGCTGCACGTGAGGCTGCATCCGATCTGGCTGCTGATGCAGGCGGTGAGTCGCGTGGGCGTGGGGATGAGAACCCCCTCGACCACGTGGCCGTCGTACGTCTTGAAGGCGCATTTCACCGTGCCATCCTGACTGCGCTGCTCCTCCACCAGCACCAGCGGGCGCAGCACCGTGCGCTCCGCCAGCACCGCTCGGAACCCCTCGGGCAGGTCGCTCATGTCGTCGAAGGAGCGGGCCTTCTTCTTCCAGAGCCATTCCCAGAGCTGCTTGGCGCGGTAGGGCTTCTCACCGAGCTCCGCGACGAGGGACTTGATCTCGTCGAGGGAAAGGGAGCGGATGTCGGTGGGGGCGTTCACGATGCAAAGGTCGGTCAGCCCACATTAGTAACACCCTTCCCAAGTGCCGCGCTCAATTCTGCACCTCCAATTCTCAACTGTGCATGGGTCGTACCCTGTACGGTATTCAACAAACGGAAAGAACACCAACGCCTTGGCGGTGGTCCAGAAACCGTTGAGCAAGAGCAGCGAGGCGAATACGACAACCTGCCAAGCCCCGAACGCAATGAAAAAGAGTGGTGAGCCGAGCTTCTGAATCAGCACGGGGGTCTCTACTTCCTATGCTGCTTTGCCGTGAGATAATCATCTAGGCTGATGGTGGGCTCGCCGCGACGGCTCTCCGCCACCAATACATCCATCAGGTCCTCAATGGCCTCAGGCTCTTTGCTGATGGCATCCATGTCAATCTGCACGATGCGCTTCTTACGCCGCTCGTCGTACAGGATGCTCACGCCTTTCATGCCCGAAAGATAGGCAGGCCTAGGCCGGGCCGAGCACCAGCTCCACCAGCCGCATGTCCATCGCGGTGGTCACCTTGATGTTGTTCTCCTCGCCCTCTACCAGCGCCACCTTTACGCCCATGCGTTCCACGAGCGCAGCCTCATCGGTGAAGGCCGCATCATAGGGCTGTTCGAAGGCCTTGCGCAGCAGGTCGGAGTGGAAGCATTGCGGGGTCTGCACCGCGAGCAGCTTGGAGCGGTCGAGCGCCCGGCTTCCCTCTGCCGTGGTCTCGCGGATGCTGGGCACCACCGGCACCACGGGGATGGCCGCGGCCTTCTCATCCGCAGCGGCGAAGCACCGTTCGATCAGCTTGGCGCTCACCAAGGGTCGTACACCATCGTGCACGGCTACCAGCCCGTTGCCCTCGACCTTCTCGAGACCGGCCTTCACGCTGTGCCAGCGCTGCTCACCGCCAGCGACCACCTCGTGCTCGATGAAGAAGCGATGCCCGAGGCAGAGGGCTCGCCAGATGTCGAAGTGCTCCTTGGGCAGCACGACGATGAGCGCCAACTCGGGATCGAAGCGGTGGAAGGCCTCGATCGTCCACATGAGCAACGGACGTCCCTTGACGGCCTGGAACTGCTTGGGCACCGGTCCGCCCAGGCGCTTACCGGAGCCTCCGGCGACGATGATGGTGGAGCGATGCATGGGTTTGGCCGCAGAGGCGCGGAGACGCGGAGAATGCTGAATCCGCCACAAAGAAATGAGGCGCAGAGCTTCTCCACTCTGCGCCTCAGCGTCTCTGCGGCTGGTTTCTTCAGATGATCAACATCGCGTCCCCGTAACTGAAGAAGCGGTACTTGTCCTTGATGGCCACCTTGTAGGCGTTCCACACGTGGTCGTAGCCGCCGAAGGCCGCCACCTGCATGAGCAAGGTGCTCTCGGGCATGTGGAAGTTGGTGATCATGCTATCAGCGATGCTGAAGTCGTAGGGCGGGAAGATGAACTTGTTCGTCCACCCGTTCAGCGGCTTCATGTGGTTCTCGGTGCTCACGCTGCTCTCGATTGCGCGCATGGTGGTGGTGCCCACGCAGCACACGCGCTTCTTCGTGTCCTTCGCCTTGTTCACGATGTCGCAGGCCTCGCGGGTGATGATCACCTGCTCGCTGTCCATCTTGTGCTTGGTGAGGTCCTCCACCTCCACCGGGCGGAAGCTGCCCAGGCCCACGTGCAGGGTCACCTCGGCGAAGTTCATGCCCTTCAGTTCCATGCGCTTCATGAGCTCACGGCTGAAATGCAGGCCCGCGGTCGGTGCGGCCACGGCGCCTTCATGCTTGGCGTAGATAGTCTGGTAGCGCTCGGCATCGCTCGCCTCGGTCTCGCGACGGATGTAGCGCGGCAGCGGCGTCTCGCCCATCTCGGTGATGGTGCGCTTGAACTCGTCGTAGGTGCCGTCGAAGAGGAAGCGCAGCGTGCGGCCGCGGCTGGTGGTGTTGTCGATCACCTCAGCTACGAGTTCATCATCCTTGCCGAAATAGAGCTTGTTGCCGATGCGGATCTTGCGGGCCGGGTCCACGATCACGTCCCAGAGGAGGCTGTCGCGGTTCAATTCGCGCAGCATGAACACCTCGATCTTGGCGCCGGTCTTCTCCTTGTTGCCCCACATGCGCGCCGGGAACACCTTCGTGTTGTTCAGGATGAAGGTGTCGCCCTCGTCGAAGTAGTCCAGGATGTTCTTGAACTTCTTGTGCTCGATCTTCCCATCCTTGCTGTGGAGCACCATCAATTTGCTGCCGTCGCGGTCCTTGGTGGGATAGAGGGCTACCTGCTCCTTCGGGAGGTTGAACTTGAACGCGTTGAGTTTCATGGGGTTGTGGTGGTCTTACGGGGCCACGCCGATATTTGGGGGGCCGAATATAAGCGCAGTGTGAAGCCAGCGTCAAAGTACTTGCGAATCAGCCCGTTGGTATGCGAGATTCCCGTTGGCCCACCGGCTCAATCGCGGTCCGGTAGCGGAGCGATGTGCTGGGCCCAGTCCACCGGGAAATGCGCATCGGCCACGCTGTAGGGCCCGATGGCCGTGCGCCGCAGGGCGCTCAGGTGGGCCCCGCAGCCCAGCACTTGGCCGATATCGTGCGCCAGAGATCGGATATAGGTGCCCTTGCTCACGTGCACCTCGAAGTCGACCTCCGCTCCCCGGATGGCCGTGACCTCCAGGCTCGTGATCAGCACCTTGACGGCCGGCATCTCGATCTGCGCCCCCTCTCGCGCTAGGTGATAGCCGCGCTCACCCTTGTGGCGCTTCGCGGAATAGAGCGGCGGCCGCTGGTCCACCTCGCCGATGAAACGCGCGAAAGCTTCGCGTACCTCCGTCTCGCTCAGATGCGCCCATTCGCCCGCAAGCTCCGGCGTGGTTTCGAGGTCGTAGCTCGGCGTGGTGCTGCCCAGCGTAATCGTGCCGGTGTAAGTCTTCTCCAGCCCGGTGAGGTGCGGCAGTTCCTTCGTGCGCGGACCGTAGGCCATGATCAGCAGGCCGCTGGCCAAGGGATCGAGCGTACCGGCGTGGCCCACCTTGAAGTTGCGGCGCTGCACCACGCTGCGCATCGCCCCGCGGATCTTGCTCACCGCATCGAAGCTGGTCCAGCCGAGGGGCTTGTCCACCAGGATCAGGCCACCGCCAACAGGGTCGAAGACATGCGTATCGATCACCGGCTAGAGCATCTGCATGGGCACGCCCAGCAGGTAGAGCGCGATGATGGCCCCGCCCACCACGATGCGGTACCAGCCGAAGGCCTTGAAGCCGTGCTTGGTGAGGAAGCCGATGAAGCCACGGATGGCGATGATGGCCACCACGAAGGCCACCACGTTGCCCACGGCGAAGAGCTGCATGTGCTCATGGGTGAAGTCGCCTCCTTCCTTCAGGTAATCGTAGAGGCTCTTCACCGTAGCGGCGAACATGGTGGGCACGGCAAGGAAGAAGCTGAACTCGGCCGCATGCTTCCGCGTGAGGCCTTGGGTGAGGCCACCGATGATGGTGGCCGCTGAGCGCGATACGCCCGGCACCATGGCCACGCACTGCCATACGCCGATGGTGAAGGCCTTCTTCCAACCAATGGGCTGAGATCCTGTATCCGTTCCGCCCGGCGCCCACCGATCGATGAAGAGGAAGACGATGCCGCCCACGAAGAGCGCCACGCCCACCACCACCACGTTCTCAAGCAGCAAGTCGATGTAATCCTTGAAGAGCAGGCCCGCGATCACCGCCGGGATGAAAGCGACGAGCAGCTTCAGGTAGAAATCGAAGCTCTGGAAGAAGCGCTTCCAATACAGCACCACCACGCTGAGGATGGTGCCGAACTGGATGGCCACCGTGAACAGCTTCACGAACTCATCCTTCTCGATGCCCATGATGGCCGAGCCAATGATCATGTGGCCGGTGCTGGAGACCGGCAGGAACTCGGTGAGCCCTTCGATGATGGCCAGGATGATGGCCTGCAGGAGCGTCATTGACCGGCCCCCGTGCTGTGGTCGCGCTTCAGGATGGCGTACACCACGAAGAGGTAGCCCACCAGCGTGACGATGGGCGCCACGGTGATGCGGCGGGCGCTGAAGATCTCAGACGCATCGAAGGAGTTGGGGTCGCCGTTGCCACCGCCGCTCATGAGGAGGTAGCCCACCACCACGATGGCCAGGCCGATGAGCAGCAGACGATAGTTGGTGGCGGTGAACGCCAGATCGTTGAAGTGGTCCTTCTTGGCCATGTTGATTCAGCTCCAGTGCAATGCTTCGTGGTCCATGCGAAGGTAGCGGCCCACGGCGATCCACGTGGATACCAGCGCGATGAGCAGCCCCGCGGCGATGACCACGGCGAAGATGGCCGCCAAGGAAGTCGCATCCGTGAAGGCCAGCAGGTCGGGGAAATAGCGGCGGATGCCCCAGACCACGGCCAATAGCCCACCGATGGCCAGCGCCGCCGCCACCAGGCCCTGCCACAGGCCGCCGAGCAGGAAAGGCCGCTTGATGAACCAGCGGGTGGCGCCCACCAGGTGCATGGTGCGGATCAGGAAGCGCTGGCTGTGGATCGCCAGTCGGATGGTGTTGTTGATCAGCGCCACCGCCACGATCAGCAGCAGGCCCAGCACCACCAGCCCGCCGATGTTCAGAGCGGTGAAGTTGCGCTCCATGTTGTCGATCACGGCGGCGTTGTAGGACACGTCGTTCAGGCGCGCATCCTTGCGCAGGCCGTCCACGATCCAGCGCATGCTGTCCGGCTGCGCATAGGCAGGCTTGATGCTCAGCTGGATGTTCGGGTCGATGGGGCTCACCCCGCCCAGCACTTCCAAAAAATCCTCGCCCAGCTCCTCCTTCATGGCCGCTGCGGCCTGATCCGGGGTCACCAGCACATTGCCGGCGCTCCACAGCTCCAGGTCCAGTTCCTTGCGCAGCCGCATCACATCCACCTCCTTCAGGTCACGTTTCAGGAAGAGCTCCACCTTCACCTGTTCCTTGAAGTAGCGCTCCAGCGCGCGGGCATTGAAGAGCACGAAGCCCTGGATGCCGAGCATCCACAGCACCAAGGTGATGCCGATGACGGTGCCCAGGCTGGTGGTGCGGGTGCGCGATTTGATGCGGCGGGAGGCGCTCATCGGGCGGCGAAGGTATCCCGCATGGCCATAAGCGGCCCTAGTGGGCAGGCCCGGCTACTTTCGCGCATCGAATCACGGACATGGCCTACGAGCACAAGGAGATCGAGAAGAAGTGGCGCGCGGAATGGGCGAAGCGCAAGACCTACCGCGTGGAGAACAACCCCTCCAGGCCGAAGTACTACGTGCTCGACATGTTCCCTTACCCCAGCGGCGCAGGGCTGCACGTGGGGCACCCGCTCGGCTACATCGCCAGCGACATCGTAGCGCGCTTCAAGCGGCACCAAGGCTTCAATGTGCTGCACCCCATGGGCTACGACAGCTTCGGCCTGCCCGCTGAGCAGTACGCCATACAGACCGGCCAGCACCCGGCGAAGACCACCGAGGTGAATGTGGCGCGGTACCGCGAACAGTTGGACAACATCGGCTTCAGCTTCGATTGGAGCCGCGAGGTGCGCACCAGCGACCCCTCGTTCTACAAGTGGACGCAGTGGATCTTCCTCCAGCTCTTCGATAGCTGGTACGACCCCGCACTGGACAAGGCCCGGCCCATCGCGGAACTGATCGCGCGCTTCGAGGCTCAAGGCTGCACCGGTCAGGATGCCAGTGTGCTCACCGGCGATGTGGAGGAATTCATCGGCGAATTCAGCGCGGCGGAATGGAAGTCGTTCGATGAGCGCACCAAACAGCTCGTGCTGCAGCATTTCCGCCTCGCATACATCAGCGATGCCTGGGTGAACTGGTGCCCCGCACTGGGCACTGTGCTCGCCAACGACGAGGTGAAGGATGGCGTGAGCGAGCGCGGCGGCCATCCCGTGGAGCGCAAGCGCATGAAGCAATGGAGCCTGCGCATCACCGCCTACGCCCAGCGCCTGCTCGACGGACTCGACACGCTCGATTGGAGCGAGAGCATCAAGGAAGCGCAGCGCAATTGGATCGGTCGCAGCGAGGGGGCTACCGTGCGATTTGCCCTCACCCCTAACCCCTCTCCGAGGGAGAGGGGGACCGCTCAGCCGACCTGGGCCGAGCGGCCTGGCTACTTAACCGCCGATGGAACTGTCGCAGGGAAACTGCAGGACCTGGCGCGAGAGAACCGCAAAGCGCCCACTGAAGCAGAGGAAAAGCTATGGCAGCAAATCCGAGCGCATGCGACAGGAGGGCGCATTCGAAGGCAGCACATCATCGACCGCTACATCGTCGATTTCGTCTCCCTGCCCAAGCGATTGGTGATCGAAGTGGACGGCAGCATCCATGAGGCGCGGCAAGAAGAGGACGCCGCACGAACCGCTCGGTTGAAGGAGTTGGGCTTCGACGTTTTGCGATTCACGAATGACGAGGTGATGGCGGAGCTGCCGCGTGTTGTCGATACCATCAAAGCAACACTCGATGCCCGGCCGAACGTCGCGCATTCCTCCCCTTCTCCCTCGGAGAAGGGGTCGGGGGGTGAGGTAATCGAAGTCTTCACCACCCGCCCCGACACCCTCTTCGGCGTCTCCTTCATCACCCTTGCCCCCGAGCATGAGCTGGTGCCGATACTGACCAATGCGGACCGCAAGGCCGAGGTCGAAGCGTACGTCGAGAAGGCGAAGAACCGCAGCGAGCGCGAGCGCCAGGCCGAGGTGGACAAGGTGAGCGGCGTGTTCACCGGCAGCTACGCGAAGCACCCCTTCACCGGCGCCGATGTGCCCGTATGGGTTGGCGACTACGTGCTCGCGGGCTACGGCACCGGCGCGGTGATGGCCGTGCCCGGCGGCGATCAGCGCGATTGGCGCTTCGCGAAGCACTTCGGGCTGCCGATCATCGCCGTAACGGAGGGCGCCGACATAGACAAGGAGGCCGACGAGCGCAAGGACGCCACCATCAGCAGCGAAGGATTCCTGAAAGGCATGAAGGTGCCGCAGGCGATCACGCGAGCGATCCAGGAATTGGAGAAGCTCGGCGCGGGGGAAGGCAAGGTGAACTTCCGTTTGCGCGATGCCGCCTTCGGCCGACAGCGCTATTGGGGCGAGCCCATTCCCATCTACTACAAGGATGGCATCCCTTACCCGCTGCCCGAGAGCGAGCTGCCGCTGAAGCTGCCCGAGGTGGACAAGTTCCTACCTACCGCCGAAGGTGAACCTCCGCTCGCTCGCGCGAAGGACTGGAGCTACTCCCCTCTCCCCGGGAGAGGGGCCGGGGGTGAGGTATACCCGATCGAGACCACCACCATGCCCGGCTGGGCCGGCAGCAGCTGGTACTTCCTGCGCTACATGGACCCGCACAACCCTGAGCGCTTCGCATCACCCGAAGCCCTCAACTATTGGAAGCAGATCGACCTCTACGTGGGCGGCAGCGAGCACGCCACCGGCCACCTGCTCTACTTCCGCTTCTGGACCAAATTCCTGCACGACCGCGGTTGGATCGACTTCGACGAGCCCGCGAAGAAGCTGGTGAATCAGGGGATGATACAGGGTAAATCTGCTGGCCTGGTTAGAGTATTCCTTCACAGAGGGAACAAAGACTTGCCGAAGGATCTTCCCTACGAGAAAGCACCGGAGGTCTTTATGGGCTTTGACCTTCACTACCTCCTTTGCCAGCCTGATCACGCCGAATACAAGACTGCACGTCAGTACGTCGTCGACTACATAACCAACTTCTACAACGTCACCTATCCCGAAGGAAAGGTCTACCCGGACTTTTCCGTCGGACGACCTGATTTGTTCAACAAAGGCATCCTAATACCCATTGAGTGTATCGGTGAAGATGAAGAGACCGTTGATATTCTCAAACTGAAACAGAACAACCTGTTTAGCAGAGCAGAGTTCATTGAGTGGAAGGGGCGCGTTGTATGCCTTCGACAGGTGGACAAGATGTCGAAGTCGAGATGGAACGTCGTCAACCCCGACGACATCATCGAGAAGTACGGCGCCGACACATTGAGGCTCTACGAGATGTTCCTCGGCCCCTTGGAGCAGAGCAAACCGTGGGACACCAACGGCATCGAAGGCACCTTCCGTTTCCTGCGGAAATTCTGGAACCTGTTCCACGGCGCTGGTGATGCGTTCGGCGTTTCCGATGACGCCCCCACCAAACCCGAACTGAAGATCCTGCACGCCACATTGAAGAAGGTGAGCGAGGACATCGAGAAGATGTCGTTCAACACGAGCGTGGCGCAGTTCATGATTGCCGTGAACGAGCTGGGCAGCCTGAAGTGCGATAAGCGCGCGGTGCTGGAGCCGCTGGTGATCGCGCTGGCACCCTTCGCGCCGCACATCGCCGAGGAGCTCTGGCAGAAGCTCGGGCATGCTGACAGTGTGACCGGGGCGCCTTGGCCCCAATGGAACGCGGAGTACCTGGTGGAGGACAGCTTCAGCTACCCGATCAGCTTCAACGGCAAGACCCGCCTGCAGCTGGAATTCCCCATAGCCCTGGACCCCAAGAGCATAGAGGCGGCCGTGCTGGCCAATCCCGAGGTGCAGCAACGCCTCGAAGGCAAGGCGCCCAAGAAGGTGATCGTGGTGCCCAAGCGCATCGTGAACATCGTGGTCTAGCGCAGGAGCCAGCGGCCGTATTCGTACCGATCGGCACCGCTTTTGCGTTCAAAGGGGCATGGCACGCAAGTCCACCTTCCTGCTGATGGGATTCGGCCTGTTCGCAACGGCCTTCACCCAAGTTGATCGTCCTGAGTCGCCGCTACCCAATGCGGGCTCCGAGCCGGTTCAGCTGCGCACCATCACGCACGACGCCTTCAAGCCCGGCGAGAAGCTCACTTACGTGGTCCACTACGGCATCGTGAACGCGGGTGAGGCGGTCGTGGAGCTGAAGGAGAGCGAATCCGACATCATGGGCCGCAAGGTGTGGCGCGCCGTGGGCAAGGGCCGAAGCCTCGGCGCCTTCAATGCCTTCTACCGCGTGGATGACCACTACGAATCCTACTTCGACGCTCAGGGCGTGTTCCCGTGGATCTTCCAGCGCCGCGTGAGCGAAGGGGGCTACGAGTTCAGCCAGGACTACATGTACAAGCAGCACCGCAAGGAGGTGACCACGCAGGAGAACAAGACCTACGCGGTACCATCCGGCGTGCAGGACATGCTGAGCGCGTTCTACTACGCCCGCACGATCGACTTCAGCAATGCCAAGGAAGGCGATGTGTACACCATCGAGTGCTTCCTGGACAATGAGCTGTGGCCGCTGCGCATGAAGTACATGGGCAAGGAGACGATCAAACTCCGCAACGGCAAGTACCGCTGCATGAAGTTCCAGCCCGTGGTGCAAGAGGGCCGCATCTTCAAGGGCAACGACGACCTGAACGTGTGGATCACCGACGATGGCAACAAGATCCCCGTGCTCGCACAGGCCAAGGTGCTGGTGGGCTCGATCAAGATGGAGCTGAGCGGATACGAAGGCCTCGCGCACCCCATCGCCAAGCTGTAACACCGCATCGTGGAAAGCGCAGCAGCGCCCCGGGCCGAATGGCCGGGGCGCTGCTGTTTCTTGCCGCTCCATGAAGCGCTGGATGAAGTGGGGGCTGGGCGCGGCGGCGCTCGCCGGTGCCGTGTACCTGTTCATCGGGGTGGACCTGGCGCCGCATGAGGAGTATGTGGCCGATGCCGTGGAGCCCGATACGGCTACCGTTCCGCTTCCTTCACCCACGGCCTACGGCATCGTCATGGAAGGCCGCAAGCTTCTGGAAGGACGCGTTCCCAGCGGCTCCTCCTTCAGCCATCTGCTCGCCGCACAAGGCCTACCGATGACCTTGGTGAATAGCCTCGTGGAGCACGCGCGCGATGTGTTCGATGTTCGACTGCTGCGCGCCGGTCATCCCTACGCCTTCATCGCACCCGAAGGGGGCGGACTGCCCAGTCACTTCATCTATGAGGTGGATCCAATCGACTACCTCGTCTTCGACTTGCAGCCCGATAGCCTGGGCGTGCGCCAGGGTTCACGCCCGGTGACCTTCAGCGAGCACGGCATTGCCTGCACGGTGACCGGCGCGCTGTATAACGACCTCGCGACCGCTGGCGCCGACCCGGCCCTGGCCATGCTGCTCAGCGAGGTGTTCGCGTGGACGGTTGATTTCTACCGGATCCAGAAGGGCGATGTGTTCAGCGTGGTGTACGAGGAGCGCACCGTGGAAGGCGAACGCGTGGGCCAGCCCACGATCCTGGCCGCGCGCTACAGCAGTGCCGGCACCGTGAAGGATGCCTTCCGCTATGGCGAGGGCAAGGGCGCGCAGTACTTCGATGACGACGGCAACAGCCTGCGCAAAGCCTTCCTCAAGGCTCCCCTCAAGTTCAGCCGGATCACCTCAGGGTTCACGCGCAAGCGGCTTCACCCCGTGCAAAAGGTGTTCAAGGCACACTTGGGCACCGATTACGCCGCGCCCTACGGCACGCCGATCCTCGCTGTGGGCGATGGCATTGTAGAACAGGCCGGCCGCACGGGCGGCAACGGCAACTTCGTGAAGATCCGGCACAACGGCACCTACAGCACGCAATACCTCCACATGCGCAAGATCCTGGTGCGGCAGGGGCAACGCGTGCAGCAGGGCGATGTGATCGGCGAGGTGGGCAGCACCGGCTTGGCCACCGGACCGCATGTGTGCTACCGATTCTGGAAGAACGGCGTGCAGGTGGATCCCCGGCGCGAGGAGCTGCCGAGCGCGGAGCCCATCGCTGCCGCGGAGAGGCCCGCATTCAACATCCTGCGCGACAGCCTGAGCAATCGCCTCGATGAATCGGAGCTGGCCTCGGCGCACGGGCGCTTGGTCAACTTCTGATGGCTGCGAGCGCGCGGATCCCGGAATAGGTGTACGTCGCGCTCGGCTGGCCGATGCAATTCAAGAGCGCCCGTCCCAGCACATCATGCGGCATGGGCCTGTAGCGCGCAGGAAGCAGTGGCGCGATCGCGCTCATGACCACAATCCCCACGCGCTCACCGAACCGTTTCTCCTTGCGCGGCCCGGTGAGGATCGACGGATGGAAGATGTGCACGGCAGGTAGACCGATGGCCTTCAGTTCCGCCTCCATCTCGCCTTTCACGCGGTTATAGAAGACCCGCGATCCCGCATCGGCCCCTATGGCGCTCACCACCGCGAAGTCCCGCACCCCGCGCTCCTTCGCCCAGCGCGCCAGCCCGACCACCAAGTCCTTGTCCACGTGGATGAACCTGGCCTTGTCACCGCCTACGTCGCGCATGGTGGTCCCCAAGCTGCAGATCACCGCGTCTACCGGCTCCGCACGAAGCGCCGTGAGCAGGTCGCCGGGCGTACTCGGCCATTCGGAGAGCTTCGGATGGACCTGCCCGCTGGGTCGCCGGGCAAGCAGGACCAACCCGGAGACCTGGGGAGAGGCCAGCGCGCGTTCCAGCACGGAAGCGCCTACCAGACCCGATGCCCCTGCCAGTAGAATTCGCATGCCGCAAAGATCCTCACCGCTTATTGTTTATCACATAAACTTATCTATATACTTGCATCACCAAACATCACCGCCATGGAACAGACCCTCACACCCGAAGAGAGCCTGAAAGTCATCGAAAGCATGATCGGACAGGCCAAGCGCAGCTTCAGTCGCCTGAGTTTCTACTTCCTGCTCTGGGGCGTGCTGCTCACCGGCGCCATGCTCGCCACTTACCTGCTGGACGACCTTGAGCCATCGATCCGGCATGGTCTGCCTTGGGGTGTGGCAGGCATTGCAGGGGGCCTTATCAGTTCCGTTTATGGCGCGCGCCAATCGAAGCATGAGCCGGTGAACAACCCGATGGACCGGATCGTCGGCTGGGTTTGGGGCGGCTTCGTCATCACCATGCTGCTGTTGCTCTTCGGCACGCTCCGCAACGGTATCGACCCCGGGGCCCCCATCACCCTGCTTACCGGGCTGCCCACCTTCCTTACCGGCCAGATCCTCCGTTTCCGGCCGCTCATCCTCGGCGGATTGCTGTTCTGGGCCTGCGGCATCGCCATGCACTTCACCACGGAGGCCGGCATCCTCACCGCCCTATACTGCGGGGCCATGGTACTGGGCTACATCATCCCGGGCCTCATGCTCAAACGCCAGGAAGATGGGCTTCGCACCGCTTGACCCGATCCTGCACAACCAGCTCCGCCTGGCCGTGATGAGCCTGCTGGTGGCCGTGGATAGCGCCGATTTCAACTACCTGCTGGAGCGCACCGGCGCCACGCGTGGCAACCTGAGCGTGCAGATCACCAAGTTGAAGGAGGCAGGCTACATCGAAGTGACGAAGAGCTTCAAGGACAACTACCCCAACACCGCCTGCCGCGTATCCGCGCAAGGCCTGCGGGCGTTCGAGGCCTATGTGGCGGCGATCAAGGGCTACTTGGGGAAATAGGCGGACATGGGCTTGACAAGCTCCATCGATCACCACTCCGGATCCGTCGAAAAGGCAGAACCGATGGGGAAAGCGCCCGTTCACAGGCTCAGAACCACCGAACCGATCCAAAACATGGAACCGAAGTACCGCACTCTCCTCCAAGCAGCCGTACTCCTCATCCTGCTCGTATGCGTGGCCGCCAGCAATGGCAGCAGCCCCAAGCAGGAGAATGTCACCGCGCAGGTGGCGGCCAACGACTGAACCACATCCATACACCATACGCTGAAGCCGTGCCCCGTAAGGCACGGCTTCGGCGTGTTCAGCGGGAGCGCTTGATGAAGACGTAACCGCCCTTCTCCGCACCCCACACCTGCTTGCCGTCGGCATCGAAGCCGCGGTCCCAGCTGATCATCCGGTCGCTGAGCAGGCTCACTTCACTCGTGGCATAGGCCGCACCGCCGCGGCTATTGGGGCAATCGCGGCCGTGCGTGCTGCCGGTATAGATGCTCTGCTGACGGCGCAGGGTGATGGTGCAGCCCTCCAGCGCATCAAGGGAATCGGGAGACAGGGTGGCCAAGCGCATCGGGTCGCCATAGGCGCCGTACCAGGCCTCCCCGCCACGGATGGTGAGGATGCTGCTGGTGAAGGTGCTGTCATCCACCTGCTGGAGGTGATACACGCGCTGGCGGTAGGGTTTGTCCTTGCGGGCCGCCGTGGCCTGCTCCACGTAGAACCAGGCACCATCGCGCCGCTTGGGCCAGATCCGCACCATCTCCAGCTCGATCTCGAAGTAGCTCGTGTCCGTCGCGGCCTGCTCCGCACTGGTGTATGAACCCTCCATGGCAGAGGCCAGCAGTTCCAGGGCCCGGGTACGCTGGGCCCCTGCGGGAAGGAACAGGAGGGTGAAGCCGAGCAGCAGCAAGGGGCGCATCATGCCGGAAAGTTAGCCCCCTGCCTCCACCCACATCCCGTGCTCCTTGCTCATGCGTCAATCGCTTCGAACAGCCTGTTCCATGGAAGGACCTTTATGCCATTCGACCGCTCTTGGCTCGCATCGCCGCCATGGATCATTACGCCAGCCGTTCCGCCGCTGAGCTTGGTCCAGTATTCAAGGCCTCCGAAGAATTCCCCTTGGATGGTGCGCCCGGACTTGATCTCGATCGGGATGATACGACCTGCTTCTTCGATCAACAGATCCACCTCATGGCCTTTCTGATCGCGCCAGAACCAGCTCTGGGCATGGCGTCCTTGATGTCCAAGTCGTTTGATCAGCTCCGAAGTGACCAGGTTCTCGAAGAGCGATCCGCGCATGGGATGCAGGGCGAGCTGTTTCCGATCGGAGATACCCAGCAGGGCACAGGCCAGACCTGTATCGAGGAACAGAAGCTTGGGGGTCTTCACCACGCGCTTGTTGAAGTTGACGTGGTAGGGACGCAACAGGTGAACGATGAAGCAGCTTTCCAGGATACCGATCCAGCTCGCGATGGTCTTGCTGTCCACGCCTGTTTCAAGTGCGAGGTTGCTCATGTTCAGCAGCTGACCGGTGCGGCCTGCGCAGAGCCGCAGGAAGCGCTCGAATACGTGGAGGTCCGAAATATTCTTGATCTGGCGGACGTCGCGCTCCACATAGGTGCGGATGTAATTAGCGAACCAACTGGTGCGACCGATACCTCCCTCATGGATGGCAGGATATCCACCCTTCAGCATCCAATCGTCCGCGTCATCAACTGCGCCTGGCGGTAGTTCGTTCAGGGTGAATGGAAGCAGTTCGAGGTACGCGATGCGGCCTGCCAGGCTTTGGGAGATGTTGTCCTGCATCAGAAAGTGGTTCGAGCCGGTCAGGATGAACTTCCCCCGCTCACGACTATCATCCAGTATCCGCTGGAGATAGGAGAAGAGCGCTGGCACCCGTTGCGCTTCATCGAGCACCGCTCCTGTCGGGTACTGTGCTAAAAAGCTTCGGGTGTCCTCGGTCGCGAAGGTGCGTACGTCCGGATCTTCGAGGCTCACGTACGGCTTGTCCTGAAAGGCCGAACGCACCAAGGTGGTCTTGCCGGATTGTCGCGGTCCTACCACGGCCACGGCCTTGAACTCCGCTGCCAACTGGAGTAGCACGGACTCCGCTTCACGCTGTACCATGCCCAAAGGTACAATTTCGGAATCTGATTCCGAAATTGTACCCAACCATGTTGGTTGTCTGAACATCAAGCGGTTATGGCCGGCTGTTCTGCGCAGCGCGCCTCAGGCTTCCGCCTCCACCCACATCCCGTGCTCCTTGATCAGTGCGATCAGCTCATCCACGGCCTGCGCGCTGGGCACATTGCGCTTCACCACTTCCTTCTCGCGGTACAGTGTGATCACACCCGGACCGGTGCCCACGTAGCCGAAGTCGGCGTCGGCCATCTCGCCGGGGCCGTTCACAATGCATCCCATGATGCCGATCTTCACTCCTTTCAGGTGACTCGTGCGCGCGCGGATCTTGGCCGTGGTCTCCTGCAGGTCGAAGAGCGTGCGGCCGCAGCTGGGGCAGCTGATGTACTCGGTCTTGCTGGTGCGGGTGCGCGTGGCCTGCAGGATGCCGAAGGCCGTGCGGCACACGAGGTCCTCGCGGCCACCTTGTTCATCAGCGATGAAGATGCCATCGCCCAGGCCGTCAATCAGCAGCGGACCCATGTCCGTGCTGCTGTCGAGCACCAGCGCATCGTTGGTGATAACGCCATAGGCCCTGCCGATGATCACCGGCACCGGACATTCCTGCGCGATCAGTTCGAAGAAGAGCCGGCGCTGCTCGGCCATGCCGTGCGCGTTGTACGTGTCGATAAGCAGCACGGCCGCGGAATCGGCCTTCAGCGCGGCGATGAAGGCATCATCCAGATCCGGCCAGGTGGCGTACACCAGGTTGAAGTGCGGGTGCCGTTGCGCGCCGCCGAGGTATTCCCGCTTGTTCAGGAACGGGTAGTGCCGCTCTTTGCCATTGTTGCCGAGCCAGGTGGCGTGCTCTTGGATGATCCCCAAGGTGCCGGGTATCTCGAAGTCGATGGTGTTCTTGCCAATGAAGGCATAGTCGCAGGCCTGATCGGTGATGTTCCACTTGTCCAGCGGCACGCTGTAGCGATAGCCCCATGCGAAGAGCGCGGCAGGGGTGATCGCCTTGCGATTGCTGAGGTCGGCCATCACCACGGGCACATGGCGCGCGCCGATGTTCAGCACCTCGCGCGCGAGCCGCCGTTCATGCGAGAACGGATTGCACGGTGCCCGCGCCACTTCGGGAATCACGTCATGCCCTGCACGCGCTGTGCAGCGGGCCACCAACCCCCGCGCAACCGGGATCTCCGCTTCCGGCTCCTCGGTCAAGCTCACGCGCACGGTATCGCCCAGGCCGTCTTCGAGCAGCGCCCCGATGCCCGCCGCACTCTTGATACGGCCGTCCTCGCCATCGCCGGCTTCGGTGACGCCCAGGTGCAGCGGGTAGTCCCAGCCTTCGGACATCATGCGGTGCACGAGCAGGCGATAGGCCTGCACCATCACCTGCACGTTGCTGGCCTTCATGCTTAGCACGATCTCGTGGTAGTTCTCGTCGCGGCAGATGCGCAGGAACTCGAAGGCGCTCTCCACCATGCCCTCGGGCGTGTCGCCGTAGCGGTTCAGGATGCGGTCGCTGAGGCTGCCGTGGTTGGTGCCGATGCGCATGGCGGTGCCGTGCTCCTTGCAGATGCGCACCAGCGGGGTGAAGCGCTCACGGATGCGGTCCAGTTCATCGGCGTATTCCGCGTCGGTGTACTCGCGCACATCGAACCGCTTCTTATCCGCGTAGTTGCCAGGGTTCACGCGCACCTTCTCCACGATGCGCGCGGCGATCTCCGCGGCATTCGGCGTGAAGTGGATGTCGGCGACGAGCGGGGTCTCGAAGCCGGCGGCGCGTAGCTGCTCTTTGATCACCTGGAGGTTCTCGGCCTCTTTCCTGCTCGGTGCCGTGATGCGCACCAGCTCGCAGCCCGCCTCGATCATGCGGATGCTCTGCGCCACGGTGGCCGCTGTGTCCATGGTATCCGTGGTGGTCATGCTCTGCACCCGGATCGGATTCGTGCCGCCGATGCCCACGCTGCCCACGCGCACCTCACGCGTGCGCCAGCGCTCGTAGCGCGTAAGGCTGGGGCAATACTGCCAAGGAGCGATCAGTGCGGATTCAGGCATGGCTCAAGTGGGCACGAAGATACCCGGGAACAACCGGGAGGGCGGCCGGGTTCGGCCCTCTACCCGTGCGCGAGGGGATCCGGCTCAGCCAGCTCAGCGGCATCGCGCCGGCGCTGGAACCAGCCGTTCACGAAGAGGCAGATCAGGATCAGCGCGATGCCCAGGTAGGAGCCCGTGCGCATGCGCTCCTCTTCGCCCCAGATGAGCAGCGCGATGAGGATCGTGTAGACCGGCTCGAGGTTCACGGTGAGCATCACGGTGAAGGGCGAGAGCTTCCGCATGACCAGGATACCGGTGACGAAGGGGAAGGAGGTGCAGGCCAGTCCCAGGAGCAGGTGATAGACGATGTCGCTGGTGGGCAGGTCCCAGAGCGGCGGGGGCAGGTCGCCCGCTACCAGCAGCCCGATGCCCAGCGCCACAGCCACGCTGGCGATCTCGTAGAAGCTGATGCGCACGGGATCATCGTGCCGCACCAGCACGGCGTTGATGATGTTGAACCACGCGCTGAGCAGGGCGCTGAGCACGCCCACCGCGATGCCCATGCGGTAATCCGTCTCCAAGCCGAAGATGAGCAGCAGCGCGGCGATGACGATGAGCCCGAGGACCACCTCATAGGCCAGCACGCGCCGCTTGAACCAGATGGGTTCCAGCAACGCGGTGAAGACCGTGCTGGTGCTGAGGCAGGCCGCCGCGATGCTGGCCGTGCTGATCTTGATGGCGCCGTAGAAGGTGATCCAATGCCCGGTGATGATCAGGCCGGTGAGCAGGTAGATGCCCAGCTTGGGCGTGCGCCAGGAGAGCGAACGGCCCATCCACCAGGCGGCCAATGCGAGGCCCAGCGCCGCGATGATGGTGCGTGTGTAAACCAGGTGCAGGGTGCCCTGCTGGATGAGCTTGCCGAAGATGCCCGTGAAGCCCCAGAGGAAGACCGTGAGGTGCAGGAGCCAAAGGGCCTGGGTGCGGCTGCGCATGTGCGCTTACAAGGCGCCAAGGTAGCGGCCTAGTGAATGGCCTCGAGCTTCTCGCGGAGCTGCTTCACCATTTGCTCCTGCCGCTCGATCTCGGTGCGCTTGCGCCCTTGGTCCTCTTCGTTCTTCTTCACGTCCCAGGCCAGCTCCTGCGCCCGTTTCACCATGTCGCGCTGCTCATCCTGGGCGCGTCGCAGCTTATCCCGCGATTTGCCCAGCTGCTTCTCCTGGTCGGCGATCAGCTTGGCATCGGCCTCGGTGGGCGCGGGCCCGGTCTCGGCCCGGAGCTTCTCCAGCGCCTTCTCCTTGTCCGCCACCTCCTGCGACAGCTTCTCCTCGTCCGCGAGCGCCTCCTGGCCGCGCTGCTTGCTGCGGGTGATCCCCGATTCCGCGCGCTCCTTCTCCCGTTGCAACCCATTCAGCTCGTTGTTCAGGCGGGCCAGCGCGCGTTCCGCATCCGTGAGCTCCTGCTGGGCCAGTTGCCGACGGAGCTGGGTGCAGCGATCACGCACGAAGGCCTTGCCTCCTTCGAGCGCGCGCTGATCGCTGTCCGGCCCCACCCACCCGGCGGTGGTGAGCATGGCCACGTGCAGGGTCAGCATGGGGCTGCCTTTGCGCTGCTCGGCCTTCACCATGATCCGCACCGTATCCGGCGATACGTTGGGCACAAGGGCCGCGGCGCCGATGAGCTCCTTCTTGTTGCTCACCTCCATGCTGATCCGCTTGAGCTCGTCCTTCCACCAGCTCTCCACGAAGCGCGCATCGGTGCCTTCGAGGATGCAGGTGAGCGTGGGGTGCACCCCGTTGCTGAAGCCATAGGCGCCCGTGCCGATGGTGGTTTGCGCCACGGAAGAGAGCGCCGAAAGGAACAGGAGTGTCGTGAGTAGGGGTTGTCGCATGCGCATGGTATGACAATGGACGTGCCGAGTGCCTTCAGGTCACTCTTCCTCCACCTTCGATACGCCACCGCTCACGGCGAATTTCATGATATCGGCCGCGTTGGCGTCCAGCGGCGTCACGTTCGTCCTGGGCACGATCAGCAGGTTCCCGCTCCAGGCGAAGGAGTGCGGGAAGTACACGGCCACCTTCTCCGCGCCGATGCCCAGGTGCTCCAGGTCCTCTTGGGTGATGAAGCCGACGCGTTCCGCATCCACCCCGCCGCCGAACCGCACCAGCACGGGCCGGTCGAATTTCCGCTTGCTGCCCACGAGGGCTTCCATCATGTCCTTCAGGGCGCCGTACATGGTCTTCACCACCGGTACGCGCTGGAGCACTTCGTTGCCGATCTCGGCCAACGGCTGGAACAGGATGGTGGTGCCCAACCAGCCGGCCACCGTGATGATCGCGAGCAGGATCAGGATCCCGAGCCCCGGGATATCCGTTGGGATGATGCCGTCGAGGAAGGCCAGCGCGCGCCAAGCGGCCCACACGATCACGGTGACCGGAACGAGCAGCAGCAGGCCCCGGAAGAAATACCCCAGGATCACCCGCCCTGTGCTGCGCGAATCGAACGACATGGGGCGAAGGTATTCCGAGCAGTTGGAGCTTGTCTTGGTTCGGGCGTTGGCCGTTGCGCCCGAGGCTCAACGATCAACCAGCGATACCCAGCTGGTCGCGCACCTTCTTCGGCAAACTGGCCCGCACCAGGGCGTAGCTATGGTCGATGAGCTCGAGCAGCAGCTTGTGCGGCACCGAGCCAGTGACATCCACGGTGTTCCAATGGCGCTTGTTCATGTGCCAGCCAGGGATGATCCCCTCGTACCGTTCGCGCAATTCAATCGCCCGCTCCGGCTCGCACTTCAGGTTGATGGTGACGAAGAGGTCCAACGGGGCAATGGCGAAGATCTTCCCGGCCACACGGAACACGAGCGCCTCTGGGCCGAAGGGCGTGTCCCAGCTCACGCCGGGCTTCGTTGCGCAATAGGCCTGCAGCGCGTCGATGGTCATGGCAGCAGCGCGTAGAGCACCGGACGGCTGGGCGCTGCATCGTTGATCAGATGCGGCAGCTGCAATTCGAGCAGGTAGTCGCCATCGGCAATCGCCGAAGGCACATGGATCAGCTCGGTGATGGTGCGCTCCAGGTCGATGGAAGCCGGATAGTCCCAGAAGGCGTGGTGCGCGGCCAGCACCCCGCCGTCCTCCTCGCGGTCCACGCTGGGCAGATCGAGCAGCAGGTGCTTCACCCCGATGCTCCGCAGCCAGGCGCAGGCCGTGCTCTGCAGATAACAGGGGTTGGTGCCGCTCCATTGATGGCGGTCCGCTTCCTGGTCATTCGGCAGCGTGCGGATCACGAGCGCCTCGGGCGGACGCTCATTCACCAGGCCGCGCAATTGCTCCAGGGTGATCACGCGGTCCTCTAGCTGATCGGGGGCACGGCGCGTCTCCGGACGTACGCTCACCAGCTGAGCGGTGAAGAAGTAGCGCTTCAGCATATCGCCAACGGGATGCACTTCCGGGGTGATGTGCCCGACGCTCTCGGTATGCGTGCCGTGCCCGTGGGGGTTGAAGGCCAGATCGCGGAAGTTCACCGGCGCGCCTTCTTTCACGGCGAAGACCTTCTCGCCCATGCGCACGGGTTCCATGCGCACCGGGCCCACGTACCAAGCGCGCGCACCTTGTTCTCCCTCGCGCAGGGGCAACGAGAGGTCCAAGGGCCTCGAGAGGTCCACCTTGAAGTGCCGTCCGCGATGGGTGATCTCAGCGATCATCGTCGTCCACGAACAGGTCGCTCGCGATGCGATCCGCGAAGTGCCTGCCCGCCTTGGTCAAAACTAACCGCCCATCGGCCTGGAGCAGATGCCCGCTGGCCGTCCATCGCTCAACGGCCTTGGGTTGAAGACGGAGCGGATCCAATTCCAGCTGGGCGAGCTCAACGCCCTTGCTCGTGCGCAAACCGGTGAGCAGGCGCTCGTTGGTGCGCTGCGCAGGTGTCAACCGCTCCTCTTCCCAGTAGGGCTCGCCGCCGGTCACCGCCTTCGTGTAGCGCGCGTTGTTCGCTACGTTCCAGCGCCGATTCAGGCCATCGTACGAATGCGCCGATGGGCCGATGCCGAGGTAGGACACGCCCTCCCAATAACTGCTGTTGTGGCGCGCGTGATGACCGGGCCTGCCGAAGTTGCTGATCTCGTAATGCTCTAGGCCCGCGCGTTCCATGCGCACCATCAGGTGATCGAACTGCGCGCTCTGCGCCTCATCACCGGGCATGGCCACGATGCGCTTCTTCACTTGATGCGCCAGGGCGGTACGCGGCTCAACCGTGAGGCAGTATGCGCTCAGGTGCGGCATGCCATGGTCCAGCGCGATGGAGAGCTGCTCCTCCCATTCCGTGATGCTCATTCCCGGAAGGCCATAGATCAGGTCGATGGTCCAGGAGGCGAAGCCGGCCTTCGCGATGAGTTCGATGCTGCGCAAGGCTTGATCGGCATCGTGCGCGCGCCCCATCCATCGCAAGCGATCCTCGCGGAAGCTCTGCGTGCCCAGGCTCAGCCGCGTGATACCCGCAGCCTTCCAGGCTTCAAGCCGATCGGCCGCGATGTCGTCTGGATTCGCCTCCAGGGTCACTTCGGCATCACGCTGGACGCGAAAGAGGTCACGAGTCAATTGCATGATTGAAGCGATACGCTCTGTTTCGAGGAGGCTTGGCGTGCCGCCGCCGAAGTAGATGGTGCTTACGGGCGCATCACCCAGCTCACGAGCCCGCGCAATGAGTTCCCGCTCCATCGCAGCGAGTAACGGCTCTTGCTCGCCGGTCGTGCTGAAGTGGAAGTCGCAGTACGTGCAGGCGCGCTTGCAGAACGGAATGTGGAAGTAGAGGCCTGCCATGGCTCAGTTCAGCAGCCGGGACCAAAGATCCGACCAGGAATATTCGAGTACAGGACTTGGATAGCGCCAGTAGTGCAGGTCGATCAGCAGATAGCTCAGCAGGGCCATCGCCAGCAGGGCAATCAACATCCTCATGCCGATCAATGGTCGAAGCGCTCTCGTCAACAGCCAGGCCGCGAGCATGGGCAGCGCGACGTAGAACGGCAGATCAGCGACAGCATACCACATCGACATGATGCCGTGGTTCACCCCGATATCGAAGTCCACGTTGTACCTAAAGGTCATCGTGCAGATCAACACGGTCGCGAGGCCTGCGCTCAACCATATGATGAAGGCACGGTCGCGTATGCTCGGCGTCTCTGCGCCTTTGCGGCCATGGCTCCGTTCCATCACCCTTTCAACGTGATCCTGAACGTCGTCCCCTTCCCTGGCGCGCTGCGCTTCACGAAGATCCGGCCACCATGGTATTGCTCGATGATGCGCTTGCTCAACGAGAGGCCCAGGCCCCAGCCGCGCTTCTTGGTCGTGAAGCCGGGCTGGAAGACGGTCTTCTGCTGCGCCTGCGGGATGCCCTTGCCGCTGTCGGTCACATCCACATGCACGCCGCTCAGGTCCTTGGTGATGTCGATGGTGATGGAGCCTTCGCCCTCCATGGCATCGACCGCGTTGCGGATCAGGTTCTCCACCACCCAGCTGAAGAGCGGCCTGTTCAAGGGCACCATGAGCTCGGTGTCCGTCGGCGCGTTCACTTCGATGCGCACGCGCGCCGGCAATCGCGGACGCAGGTAGAGCACGGTGGCGCGCAGCGTGTGGTAGAGCTTCTCGGCGGTGAGCTCCGGCGCTGATCCGATCTTGCTGAAGCGCTCGGTGATCACTTCCAATCGGTCGAGGTCCTTGCGCATCTCGTTGATGGCGCTGGGGTCAACGCCCTGATCCTTGAGCAGCTCCATCCACGCCATGAGCGAGCTGAGCGGCGTGCCCAGCTGGTGCGCCGTCTCCTTGGCCATGCCCACCCACACCTGGTTCTGCTCGGCGTTGCGGAACACGCTGAAGAGCGCATAGGCCACCAGCAGGAAGAGCGCGAGGATGGCGAGCTGCACGTAGGGGAAGTAGCGCAGCTGCGTGATCACGATGCTCTCCTCGTAGAAGATGTAGTTGCGTCCCTTGCCGGGCAGGTCGAAGGCGATGGGCGCGTTCACCTGCTCCATCGCGGCGATACGGGCACGCAGCGCCGTGGTGTCCTGCCGCACGTTCTCATCGATGTTCGCGGTCTCCAGCACCCGCGTGCGCGAGCTGTCGGTGAAGATCACCGGCACCGAGGCCGTGCTCATCACCGTCTCGGAGATGAAGGAGCGGATGATGCCATCCATCACCTCCTGCAGCTCGGTGAACACCTTGCTGTCCTTGTAGTAGAGGTATTGCTTCTGGTTGCCATGGATCGCGATCTCGATCGCGGGCCGCAGCGCCGCCATGGAATCCACCTCCGCCTTCAACCGCTCGGGATGGTTCACGATGGCGCTGTCGAGGTTGCGGTGGAACTTCACCTCGTCGCGGTCGTCCACGATCACCACGGGCACGGTGGTATTGTCCTGCACCACGCGCAGGTAGAAGGAGAAGTCGGTCTCCTCGGCCTTGCCCAGCCGCTGCATCGCATCGGCGAAGAGCTGCACCTTCTTACGCTCCTCCTCGCGCAGCCGGTCGAAGAGCTTCTCGGTGTAGTTCACCAGCTGCGCGCGGTTCTGCACGGCCTCGGCCCAGAGGCGCACTTTGCGGCGCTCCTCGGCACGGATGCCCTCTACGATGCGGCTGCTGTACCACAGCGAAGCGCCCACCAGCAGCATGGCCACGGCGGCCAGCACCAGTTTCCAGCGTTGTTTGCGGGAATAGAGGTCCACGGCGTGAAGATCGCCAAAGGGGCTTTGGTGCCGATGCGCTGTTGCTCAGACCGGCCCGCTCAGTCCTCGATGATGATCCGCCCCGGCTCCTTCTTCTCCTTGGGCTCGGCGAAGAGGCGCCCTTTCGGCTTCTTCGGGGCCACCACCAGCTCGTTGCGGGTGCTATCTCCTTCCTGTTCGATGATCACCCGGCCACCCGTGGGAGCCTGCGCGGTGGTAGTGCCTTCCGACTTGTGACCGAGTATGTCCTCGCGCAGGATGGTGCGCAGCTGCTGCTTCTCCTGCTGGAACTGCTGGCGTCGCCTGTTGGCGGCCATGGCGCCATCGTTCTCGAAGAGCGGGGCCTGGGCGGTGCCGTGCATGTGCAGGAAGACGCGCATGCCGGTGCCGTCATCGGCGATGGGACCGAACTCATCGGCGGTGGGCTTGCCCAGGCGGAAGAGGTCGCCGAGACGGAAGTTGAGGTGGTGATCGATGCGGTCGTCGAACCAGTGCGTGCCGCTCAGCTCGATGTCAAGAGCGTTGCTGCGCACCTCCATCAGCGGTACATGCACGGCGCCGTCCTTGATCTCCACGCGGTTCTCCAGCTTCGCGAAGCGCACATCGGCCAGGCGTCGCCGCAGCTCTTCGGTATCGACGAAGGGCGCCACGAGCTTGTTCTTCTTCAGGTAGTCGGCCACGGCGATGAGCTGGCCCTGGCCCTTGATGCCGCCGTTCTCCACGGCGATGTCGATGGTGCACGCGATGCGGTCGCGGTCGATGCGCATGGCGGGTGACAGCGGCGCGCGGAAGGCGATGCTGGCCCGCGCGCGCCCGCTGAGGTGCCGTTGGCCGATGAATTCCTGCCCGAAATCGCGGAACTCGGCGAAGAGTTGTTGGATCGCGATGTCCTTCACGTCGGCCTCGATCGCCAGCGGATACCAGCTGGCCGAGCCGCCGCCGCGTGCATCGAGCTCCAAGCTGCCCAGCACGGCACCGTCGGCGGTGGCGAAGGAGAGCGGCGAGGCGCGCAGCACGCGGTCCTTCATGCGGATGGTGCCGTTGATGCCGGTGGCCTTGAAGTCCTCGAAGACCAGCTCATCCACCTGCGCGCGCAGGTCCAGCTCGATGGCCGCCGGCAGTACCAGCGCGTAGGCCGTTCCATGACCGGATTCATCGCCTTGCAGCAAGGCGCCCAGGTCGATGCGCGGACTGCGGCCTTTGGCCTCGATCACCAGGTGCTCCTGCTCGAAGAGCGCGTAGGGCACCAGGTTGCGCAGGGTGCCGCTCAGCTCGATCGGCGATCCGGCGATATCCGCCTTCAACCCGCGCACCGTGGCGTCGTTCCCGTTCAGCGCCAGCTCAGCGTCCAGGTGCTCCACGCGGTGGCGCACGCCCTTCAGCTTCAAGCCGGCATCGCGCAAGGCGGCATGGCCCGTGACGCGCACGGCCTTCAGGTCGCTCACGCGCAGGTCGGCCATGTCGCGCAGGGTGCCATCGACCTTGATGTCAGCGACGAAACGGCCCGCGGCCTGCTCCAGGGTATCCACGCCGGCCATGCGCAGCAGGTCGGCGATGGCGATGTCGCAGCGGATATCGGCCTTCACCGGCGCCTTCTTCACGCCGCCGGAGGACCAGTCGGCACGCAAACTGCCCGAGCCGCTGCGCGCGCTCAGGTCCTTCACCTTCAGCTTGCGGATGCTGCCGTCGGGCGCGATGTCCATGGCCAGCTCGCCGTTGATCTCGGTGAACTGCGTGCCGCTCGTGCGCTCCTTCATGCGCCCCTGGCTCACCTGCGCACCAATGGAGAGCGGCGGACCATCGCCTTCCAACGAGCCCGCGTACTTGATGGCCAGGTCGATGCCCCCCGAAAGGCCGAAACGCTTCATCGGGCCCTGGATCGACGCGGGCAGCTGCTCCATCACCCGACCGAGGTCCAGGCCGAGGCCGTTGGCGCGCAGGTCTATCTCGCGACCCTTTGCTCCTTGGGTGAGCGCCAGGGTGAGCTGCAGCGGAACCTTGCCCAGCTGCACTTCACCCTTGGATATCTGGAAGGCCTCCTTGCCGAAGCTCATATCGAGGGCCAGTTGCGCCCGGCGCTCGTCGAGGAGGGATTTCCCGTCGCGCTCCAGCGAGAGCAGGTGCACATCGCCTTCGGCGCGCAGCTGGCTCTCCTCCCCGAAACGGCCGGCGAGCAGCAGGTCCTCGCTCTCGGCCGCGATGTGCAGGCCATTGCGGGCGTCGGTGAAGCGCACGTGCAAGCCATCGAAGGTGAGCCGCTCCAGTTCCACCGGCGAAGAGGCGGAGGCGGAATCGCTGCGCCAGATGATGTAGTTCTCCACGCCGTTGCGGTCCAGCGCGGGGAAGAGCGCCACGTTGGCCGTGTGGATGCGCTCCACGGTCTGGCTGCCGCCGAAGAGCGCGAGGAGGTTGAACTCCAGGAAGACCTCGTCGGCCGTGAGCAGGGTATCGGCGGGCAGGGAGTCGGTGCGCACCTCATCCACCTTCACATCGCGCAGGCGCAGGCTGGCCATGGGGAAGCGGGCGATGAGGGTGAGGTCGATGGCACCTACGCTCACCGGGGCGCGCAGCCGCTCGTTCACGGCGCCGAGCAGCCGGGCCTTCACCTCATCCTCGTACACGTTGGCCAGCACCAGCAGCACCCCGAAGCCCAGCGCCAGCAGGGCGGCGAATGCCAAAAGGAGGTTGCGGGCCTTGCGCAGCATGGGGAAGGTGCGAAAGCTACCCGCACCCTATAGCCCCTAACGGCAATTGCCGTGCAGTTCGTTCACAGGGCAATGTGAGGTGGGGCTGGAGTATCTGTAAAGTCAACACACTTGATGGGCCAATAACCCGGTCCATGTCTCGCGGACACCCTACCTTCGGAACACCGCGTTCACAGCGATTCATCATGCACATCATGAGTGAATTCTCATTCGTTCGGATGCCGATTAGAGCATTCTAAATCATGGCGCGGACGGCCTTTCAATTCTTGCTATGCTGGCTTCTCCTCCAGCATTCCTCGTCGGCACAATCCCTTGCCCTCGGTCAGTCATCGCCGTTGGTCAATGAGACATCTTCATCCATCTATCTGACGCGCAGCATGGCTGAGGCCATCAACGATGGCCAATACATAACGGGCGTGTTCCCAGATTCAGTCTTCTACGGGCTCGACACCCTCCGAACTTCGGAAACAGATGCGGTCTATCACATTCGGCTGAGTGCCGAACTCGAGCCAATCTGGTTCCGGAGAATCGCCGAGAACCGGGTGACCGAGGGCACCTATCACATGACCGTTTCGACAGCCCCAGATGGCGTCGGTGGATGCATCGTAGGCATGAGCTTCACCGATGAACTATTCCTCTTCGAACAAACGATTGGCGACACTGGAGGTATGGGAATAGAACTCATCAGGCTGAATGAGCAGTGCGATACAGTTTGGACTCGAACCGTTCAAGGGGATAAACTCGGAGGGAAGGGCATAACAACCAATTCACTGGGCGAGATATTCATCACAGGTCAAGACTCTGGGGATGTTTTCATCGCCAAGTACAGTTCTGCCGGTGACTTTCTCTGGCGAAGGACAGCGGGCACCCCGAGCGGTTTTGACCAAGGGTACGCCATAGAGGTAGACGCGTTCTCGAATGTGTATGTCGTCGGGATCCTTGCCCCACCTGGTGTTGCCAACTTCGATGGCCTGGTTGTCCCCCTGGCAAGTGGCGCTTTCAATGTGTCCTTTGTCGCTAAGTACAATTCTTTCGGAACCGTTCAATGGGTCCGATATGTGTACAGCGCGCTTTGGGCCGAGGGGACGTTCTTCACCGCATTGTGCTGTCCACCTAGCGGCGGAGTGGTCCTCGTGGGCAATTATGAGGATGCGGTTCTGCGGTTCTCGAATGGTCTCTCTCCAGTAGGATCAAGGCCAGCGGGGTCCCCGGTCTCATTCTTGGTGGCCTTCGACGACTTCGGAGAGCGCATCTGGGTGACCACCGATGATTATTCCGACCAAGGCTACAGTCGTGCACAAGACATCGACAAGTATGGCGACTCATACGCCGTACTTGACCAATTCTACGGAAACGTCACCTCTACCCAAGGGATGATATCCTGTTACGGATGGGATGACCTTCGGGTACGACTCTACGATAGCGCCGGGGCGCTTGAAGAGGATTATCAGATCGGAGGCAGCCTGATTGAAGTAGGAGGCGAGTTGCATGCCTCGAATGAAGGTGTGGTTGTTTTGGCCAGCACTTTCAGTCATCCATTGCATGTTGGATCGGACTCCTTCGACCACCCCGATCCGGGGAACGCGTTCGTGATCAAGCTGGCGCAGGAACCGAATGGCCTGCCATCGGTTGCCGCGAATCAGTCGTTCAGCGCGTATCCCAACCCGAGCAATGGAGAAGTGCGGCTCTCCCTCGACCCACGGCTCGGCCGCTGCCGCGTGGTGGTGCGAGATGCCATGGGCCGGGTCGTTCTTGAGCGCTCCGTGAGCGGCCCCACTGAAACGATGCGGATTCCGGAGAGCGGCTTGTACCTGCTCGAGCTCATGGGAACTGATGGGCGCCTTGAGGCGCAGCGGCTAATCGTGGAGTGAGCGCGATGAACTGATGCCTACGCTGGAAGACCATCCCCGAGTGAGCAGGCCACAGTAATCAACGACACAGTGGATGGCCGAGTTGACTCACATTCCGTTACCAAAAGGAAGTCATTGACTATGCGCGAGCTCTACTATTGGTTAGGAATCGCCACCCAGCTGCTTCAGCTCTGTAGTCATGCACAATCATTTTCCATTGCCGATCAGATAATTCTCGGCCCAGAGGGCACCAGCTCCATGTACTACAATCGATCCGTCGTGACCGCACCTGATGGTGGCTGCTACGTTGTTGGGTTGTTCTCGGAATCCTTGATAATCGGCCAGGACACTCTACGCACGGAAGCTACACGCGCTGTTTACTGTGCACGACTCGATAGTGACCTAAATCCACTATGGACAAAGCGAATCGCGGAGAACTTCGTTACCGTTGGCGGCTATACGATGTGGTGCTCCACGGCGTCTGATGCATCGGGCAACCTCATTGTTGCCGCGAGCTACACAGATGAACTCCACTTCTTTGGGAATGAATCCGGAGCATCGGGCACCGTTGGTATCGAGCTGTTGAAGCTCAATACCCAAGGCGATACGATCTGGACGGCAGAAATAGAAGGCGATCATGCTGGGGTACGCGGAATCGTGCTCAATGCTGAGGGGGAGATTCTACTGACCGGGATGGACGCTGGGGAGGTCTTCCTCTCGAAATTCACTGGGCAGGGCGACCTCATTTGGAGGAGAACCGCAGGAGTCGCAAATGGAGCGGATAGAGCCTATGCGATTAGTACGGACGCTCAATCGAACGTGTACATCATAGGGTACTTGGATTCACCAGGCATCGCCCACTTCGACAATCTGAGCATGAGCCTGCCGGGAACCGCGTACATCGCCTCCTTCCTGGCGAAATATGATACCGAAGGCTCCGTCCAGTGGGTGCGCTACGTGTATTGCAACATCTGGGGTGAGGTATCGGCGTTCGTAGGCTTAACATGCACCGCGACCGGAGACGTGGTGCTTGCGGGCACCTATGCCGACTCGATGCTCCGCTTTTCCAACGGATACCCGGCCGTGGGGCCGCAGAATGGCGGGGAGGCCCAGTGGTTCCTCACCGCCTTCTCCCCCGATGGCGAGCGGCTCTGGGTGACGGTTCCGCCGTACTGGGAGCAAGGCGAGAGCTTCGCCCAGGACATCCAACTGTGGGACTCGGACATTCTCATGCTCTCCGAGTTCACGGGCACCGCCTGGTCTGTGGACGGCAACCTCTCGGGCTACGGGTCCAAGGACATGAGGTTGCAGGTCTTCGACAACGCTGGCAGCATGGTCTCTGACCTGCAGATGGGCGGCACCTCCTTGGATCTGGCCGGCAACCTGCTCGTGAGCGGCTCAGACCTTTTCCTGGTGGGCGCCACCGGGAGCCATCCCTTCAATGTGGGTGTGGACTCCTTCGACCACCCCGACCCAGGGAACGCGTTCGTGATCAAGCTGGCGCAGGACCCGAATGGCCTGCCATCGGTTGCCGCGAATCAATTGTTCAGCGCGTATCCCAACCCGAGCAATGGAGAAGTGCGGCTCTCCCTCGACCCACGGCTCGGCCGCTGCCGCGTGATGGTGCGCGATGCCATGGGCCGGGTCGTTCTTGAGCGCTCCGTGAGCGGCCCCACTGAAACGATGCGGATTCCGGAGAGCGGGTTGTACCTGCTCGAGCTCATGGGAACTGATGGGCGCCTAGAGGCGCAGCGGCTGATCGTGGAGTGAGCGCGCCATACCTGGCCTCCTCCCCGCATCTGAATCATCGCTAGGGCACAAGGCTATCTTTGGATCAAGCGCAGTCAGCCATGAAGCTCACAGAACTCAAGGTCGCCTTGGCGAAGCAGATCCTCGAATCGGACGATGAGTCCGAGCTGCGGTCTGTTGACATGGTGCTGAACCAAGGATTCAGTTTCGAGATGAGCGATGACCAGAAGGCCCAGCTCGACGCGGCGCACTCACGCTATCTGCGCGGTGAAGGCAAGAGCTATTCGCGTGAGCAAATGGTGCGACGCGTGCGGAAGGCCGTGCGTGGATGACGCTCCGTGTCGTTTACCGGGACGAGGCGATCGCTGATATCGCCGAGGCGATGCGCTGCTACCGCGCCCAGCAAGACGGGCTGGATGAGCGATTCCTGGAGGCCGTGCTCGCGTGTGAAGCGCTCGTACGGCAGTTTCCCAAAGGTGCTCCGGTGGTGCACAGGCACATGCGTCAGACTCCCTTGAAGGGATTCCCATACGTATTGGTCTTCGGCACCTGACATGGCGAGCTGGTGGTGTACCGCGTGTTCCATACCAGCCAACAGCCACGGACGAAACTCAAGCGACGGAAGAAGTAGCCGCGCTTGCTCGGTCTGGCAGAAAACCCGGCCGTGCCTACTTCCTCTTCGTCAGGAACAGCACCTCCTTCTCGCTCAGGTGGCGCCATTTCCCGCGTGGCAGGTGCTTCTTGGTGAGGCCGGCGAAGACCACGCCGCTGGGGTCATGCCGACCAAGGGCGCATATCTTTGACCATCATGGTGGTCATCGTCAAGCGGAATACCACGCCCCGCAAGCTGAAGAGCCTCTTGAAGAAGGGCCGGACCAAGAAGGCATCGGGCTTCGATGCCAAGCGCTTCAACGGTGCATTGCCTCTGAAGGGCGATCCCGTGAAGCATCAGCGCAAGCTTCGGGATGAGTGGGCCTAGTCTGGTGCTGGACACCAACATCGTCCAGTACCTGCTGAATGGCGATGATGAATTGGAGGCCTTACTTCAAGACAGTACGGTCTTCATCTCGGTGATCACCAAAGTTGAACTGTTGAGCCGTCCGGATCTGGATGCCAACGGGGAGGAGGTGATCCGGGCGTTGCTCGGCCAGGTCAAGGTGATGGAGTTCACTCATGTGATCCAAGAGCGAACCATCGTGCTTCGGCGCAAGTACCGGATGAAATTCCCCGATGCGGTCATCGCCGCCACAGCGGCCTTCCTCAGCCTGCAGCTCGTTACAGCGGATTCTCGTTTCGCCAAGCTGAAGGACGAAATCGATGTCCTTCTCGTGGAGCGGTAGGCACTACTTCCTCTTCGTCAGGAACAGCACCTCCTTCTCGCTCAGGTGGCGCCATTTCCCGCGCGGCAGGTCCTTCTTCGTGAGGCCGGCGAAGACCACGCGATCGAGCTTCACCACTTCGTAGCCGAGCGCCTCGAACATGCGGCGCACCACGCGGTTGCGGCCCATGTGCATCTTCAGTCCGATCTCGCGTTTGCTCACGCCTTCCACGTAGCGGGCCTCATCCGCGGAAGCGGGGCCATCGTCCAAGGGCACGCCCTTCACCAGTTGCTCCAGGTGCGCATGCGTCACGTTCTTGTCGAGGGTGACGTGGTAGATCTTCTCCGCGCCGTGGCTCGGGTGGCTGAGCTTCTTGGCCAGGTCGCCGTCGTTGGTGAGCAGCAACAGGCCCGTGGTGTTGCGGTCCAGGCGGCCCACCGGGTAGATGCGTTCGGCGCAGGCATCATCCACCAAGGCCATCACGGTGCGGCGGTCGCGTGGGTCGTCGGTGGTGGTGATGAAGTCCTTGGGCTTGTTGAGCAGCACGTAACGCTTGGTCTCCCGGCTGAGGCGCTGGCCGCCGTAGTGCACCTTGTCGGTGGGCAGCACCTTGGTGCCGAGCTCGGTCACCACCTTGCCGTTCACGCTCACCACGCCGGCCCGGATCAGGTCATCGGCATCTCGACGGCTGGCGATGCCGCTCATGGCAAGGTAGCGGTTCAGGCGGATGCTGCCATCGCCCGAGGATTCGCGCTCGCCTTTGGAGCGGCCGCGGCTGTTGCTGCGCTCCGGGCGCGGCTTGCCTTTCCCGGCCCACGGCCTCGAAGGCCCGCTTCGCCGTTCGTCAGAGGACTTCCCTCGTGCGGGACGGCCTCCTTGCTCCGCCTCGGGCTTGCCGCTGCGCACGGCTTTGGGCGGACGGCGGCCGAAGCGCTTGGAGTGCGGCGATCCATCCGGACGGGTCCCGGCGGGATCGGCCGATGCGCGCTTCTCCGAAGCGGCTCCTTTCCCCTTGGGAGCGCTCTTGCGAGCTGGCGCGGCGGGGCGTTGGCGGCCACGTCCGGGAGGGCGGCGGTCAGAACGGTCGGTCATGGGTGGTGGGATAGAATGCGTCTGGGATGTGGTGGATGTACGGCTTGCCAGAAGGGTGCAGGATCACGCTCACGATGTCGAAGCGCGCCAGCTCCTGGGCGGCGGTGAGCTGGATGTAGGCGTTGGCGGCCTTGATCAACTTGCCTCGCTTGCCTTGCTTCACGGCCTCCTCGGGCTCGCCGTGCTGAACGGAACTGCGGGTCTTCACCTCCACGAAGACCAGGTATCGTTCGTGGCGGGCAATGAGGTCGAGCTCCAGCTTGCCGTGCCGCCAATTGCGCTCGAGCACTTCATAGCCCAGGCCTTCGAGGTAGCGGCACGCCGCTTGCTCGCCCTCGGCGCCGGTACGGTTGTGCTCGGCCATTTGTGGATAGAACAGGACGTAACCATGCACCACGGTCCCCGTTCAAGGGGCTAAAATTGGGGAACATCCAACCAACCGCGTCCCCGGAAACGGCCGATTCACTCTTCGACCGGAAAACAGACAGACCATGCGACTCCTGAATTCCCTGCTGATCGCTCTCCCGCTTTCGTACGGCACCCTTGCCCAGGCCCAGGCCTTCGAAGGGGTGATCGAGTTCACCAAGACCACTGGTCCCGTGGTGACCACCTACCGCTACTTCGTGAAGGGCGACTTCATCCGCATCGAGGAGGTGAGCTCCCGTGGCGAGGTGCAGGGCATCATGCTGGTGGATACGCACGACAAGACCGTTACGGCCCTTAGCCCCGAGCGCAAGCTGTACATGGACGTGCCGAACATGCGCCTGCCGAAGGACGTGGAGACGCAGGTGCAGAAGACCAGCGAGATGAAGGAGATAGCCGGCTACAAGTGCGAGAAGTGGGTGGTGAAGAGCCCCAAGGAAGACCGCGTGATCACCTATTGGGTAGCCGCCGACGACTTCAACTTCTTCGTGCCCCTGCTCGAGGCGCTCAACCGCAAGGATGAGCAAGCCGTGTTCTTCCTGCAGATCAAGGATGCCAAAGGCGTGTTCCCCATGCTGGGCGTGGAGCACAAGCTCGATGGCGCCGAAGTGAGCCGCCTGGAAGTGAGCAAGGTGACCAAGGGCGCCCAGAAGGCCTCCCTGTTCGAGATCCCCGCGGGCTACAACAAGTTCGAGCGGAACTAGGGCTTCGCTTCGCTCGCCCTGACCGGCTGCGATCGAGATCCGATCAAACTACTGCCCCAGCGATCGATCCGAAGCTCAGCGTTGCACCCTCTGCGGTGACGCTGAGCTTCGCCATTTGGCCCATCACCAGCGCGCGGTTGTCCGCGATGTGGCCTGCGGGGAAGCCGTAACACACCGGGAACGGCACCTCGCCCACGGCATCGGCGAGGATCTGTTCGGCGCTCTTACCGAAAGGGTCCTTCGGGTCCTTGTCTCGCATATCGGTCATGCCGCCCACCACCAGGCCTGCCAGGTTCTCGAACCAGCCCGACACCTTCAGGTTCATCACCATGCGGTCCACGTGGTACAGCAGCTCGTCGAGGTCCTCCATGAACAGGAGCTTCCCGCGCGGATCGATGTCGAACGGCGTGCCTCGCATCGCATAGAGCAGCGAGAGGTTGCCCCCGACCAGCTGGCCTTCGGCCTCACCTGTGCGAACGAAGGGGCGCGTGCTCGCAGCGTGACTGAAGCTGATGGAAAGGTGCTCGCCGAACAAGGCGCGGCGCAGGCTCTCGCGCGCATCGGCGCTCTTGGAGCCGATGTTGAAGGGCATCTGCGCATGGAGCGATGGCAGTCCCAGCCCATGCAGGGTGTTGTGCAGCACGGTCACGTCGCTGAATCCCACCACCCATTTCGGGTTGGCGGTGAACACCTCGGGCTCGATGTGGTCGAGCAGGTGCACCGTGCCGTAGCCGCCACGCGCGCACCAGATGGCCTTCACCTTCGGATCCTCCAGCGCGCGCTGGAAGTCGATGGCACGCTCGCGTATGGTGCCGGCCTGCTGGAAATGCTTGCGGCCCACACCGGCGCCGAGCTTCACCTTCAGGCCCCAGCTCTCGGCGAGCGCGATGCCATCGCGAAGCTCTTCGGCCGCGATGGCGCGGGCGGTGGGCACGATGGCGATGGTATCACCGGGCCTGAGGGATGCGGGCTGCAAAGTGGGGGTCATGGGAAAAGGGGCACGAAGGTGAGCAGGCCCAGGCAGCCGTGCAACGCGGCCAGCCGGTACTTTCGCGGGCCAGCCCAACGAAGCGTCCCGAACCGTGAAGGAGCCTGCCCGCCATACCGTTACCGCCGCCCTGCCCTACGCCAACGGCCCCCTGCACATCGGCCACATCGCCGGGGCCTACCTGCCCGCCGACATCTACGTGCGCAATCTGCGGCAACGGGGCAAGGAGGTGCTCTTCGTGTGCGGCAGCGATGAGCACGGCGCGGCCATCACCATCCGGGCCCTGAAGGAGGGAACCACCCCGCGCGCCATCGTGGACAAGTACCATGCGCTCATGGGGCAGGCCTTCCTGGACTTCGGCATCCGGTTCGACATCTACCACCGCACCAGCACCGAGCTGCACAAGGAGACCTCGCAGGGCTTCTTCCTGAAACTGCTCGAGCATGGCGCCTTCAGCGTGCAGGAAGAGCAGCAGTACTACGACGAAGAGGCGAAGCAATTCCTGGCCGACCGCTACATCATGGGCACCTGTCCCACCTGCGGCAACCCCGATGCGTACGGCGACCAATGCGAGAAGTGCGGCAGCGCGCTCAGCCCGAAGGACCTGATCGACCCGCGCAGCACGCTCAGCGGCGCCAAGCCCGTGCTGAAGCCCACGCAGCACTGGTATCTCAAGATGGATGAGGCCCAGCAATGGGTGGATGCCTGGATCAACACCGGTATGCTCGACGGCAAAGCCCAGCATGACCCGAAGGAGTGGAAGGCGAGCGTGCTCGGGCAATGCAACAGCTGGCTGAAGGATGGCCTGCGCCCCCGCGCCATGACACGCGACCTCGACTGGGGCGTGCCCGTTCCGCTCCCGGGCGCTGAAGGGAAGGTGCTGTACGTATGGCTCGATGCGCCGATCGGATACATCAGCGCAACGAAGCAGTGGGCTGCCGACCAGAACACCGATTGGGAGAATTGGTGGAAGAGCGATGACACGCGCCTCGTGCATTTCATCGGCAAGGACAACATCGTCTTCCATGCCATCATCTTCCCGATCCTGCTGAAGCTGCACGGCGGCTTCGTGCTGCCGCAGAACGTGCCGGCGAACGAGTTCCTCAATCTCGAGGGAAGGAAGATCAGCACCAGCCGCAACTGGGCGGTGTGGCTGCACGAGTACATCGAGCGTTGGCCGAACCGGCAGGATGAGCTGCGCTATTGCCTGGCGAGCATCATACCGGAGCAGAAGGACAGCGAGTTCACATGGAAGGATTTCCAGGACAAGAACAACAATGAGCTTGTCTCCATCGTGGGCAATTTCGTGCAGCGCGTGATGGTACTGTGCCACAAGTACTACGACGGCAAGGCGCCTGAGCCAGGGACCGCATCGCCTGATGACCTCACGCTCTGGGGCGCGGTGCACGGCAACGCCGAAGAGATGGTGCGCGCCATCGATGCGTTCCGTTTGCGCGATGCGCTGAGCGCCGCCATGAACGTGGCCCGCGCCGGCAACAAGTACCTCAGCGATAACGAGCCGTGGAAGCTGGAGAAGACCGATCCGGATCGCACGCGCGCCATTCTGGGCAACAGCCTCAACGTGGCCGCCGCATTGAGCGCCGTGCTCGAACCTTTCCTCCCCTTCACGGCCGATCGCCTTCGCCGCATGCTGCGCATCGAAGTACACCCTTGGGATGAGGCGCTGCGCAGCGATCGCATCGTACCGGGCCATGTGCTGGGCGCCGCCGAGCACCTCTTCAAGCCCATCACCGACGCGGAGATCCAACCCGAGATCGACCGCCTTCACGCCAACGCGCCCGTGGCGGCTCAACCCCCAACCCAGCCAACCTCCAACACCCAACCGGCCAAAGCCCCATTGACGTTCGACGACTTCGCGAAGCTGGACCTGCGCGTGGGCACCATCGTGGCAGCGGAACGCGTGCCCAAGGCCGACAAGCTGTTGAAGCTGAGCATCGACATCGGCGAGGCCGCTCCACGCACGGTGGTCAGTGGCATCGCCCAGCACCACACGCCCGAGCAGCTACCCGGACAGCAGGTGGTGCTGGTGGCCAACCTGGAGCCGCGCAAGATGCGTGGCGTGGAGAGCCAGGGCATGGTGCTCATGGCCGAGGACGCCAACGGCAAGCTCGTGTTCGTGCAGCCAAAGGAGGTGATTGGTCCGGGTGCGGAGGTGCGCTGACCCGCGTGCATTGATCCATCTATTTTCGTCCGGTGCGGTACGCAGCGCTTGTCTTGGTCCTGCTCTCAGCGGATGTTCACTCCCAAGCGCCCGCCCCCCGGGAGTCGTCGGATCACATCCTTATCAACGAGGTCCTTCCGAGCAATCGCGTGGGCAGCACCGACTCCACCGGTCGGTCGCCGGATTGGATTGAGTTGTTCAACCCTACGAATCGAATAGCCGACCTGCAGGGCTGGCGGATCGCCATGGCTGGCAGGCAGCACGTGTTCGTGCAGGCGCTGGTAGTGCCGGCCATGGGACATGTGCTGCTCTGGTGCGATGGCCGCACCGAGCGGGGATCCGAGCACGTCTCGTTCAAACTCCCGCACGAGGGCGGCGCCGTGCTCCTCATCGAGCCCGACGGCGCCACCATCGCCGATGTCTTCAGTTACCATGCGCTGCCTGCCAACGTGAGCATCGGTCGCTCGCCCGATGGCGCGCGTGCGTGGAGCTATTTCACGGCGCCCACGCCCGGGGCGGCCAATGCGAGCTACCTGGCGGTGCGCGCGCGGTGCGAGCAGCCCACCGCATCGATCCCGACCGGGCATTACGAAGGCTCGCAACGCATCGCGCTCTCGACATCGACGGGGTGCCGCATCCGCTATACGCTGGATGGCGGCGACCCCGCTTCCGCAGTGGCGCTGGACTACCTGGCGCCCGTGTCGATCGACGCCAGCACCGCCCTGCGCGCCGTGGCCGTGGCGGATGACCGCATGCACAGCGAGCCTCTGGTCGGCACCTACATCATCGGCTCGGCACACGGCGAATCGCTCGCGCTCACCGTAGCTCCCGCCGACCTATGGAGTGACAGCACGGGCATCAATACAGTTGGCCACTTCAACAACAACACGCGTTCGGGCAGCGCATGGGAGCGCGATGGCCTCTTCGCCCTGTTCGGCGGTTCTCCCGTGGCGGCGCGGGTGAGCATCCACGGCAGCGGCTCGCGGGGCCTGCGCAAGCGCTCTTTCAAGCTGCGGGCCCGAGAGGAGGCGCCCTTCACCTTCGCGGACGGCACACGCTCCGATGAGCTGATCCTCCGCGCCGATGCCAGCCCGCACGCGTGGTTGCGCAATGCCACCATGGAAGCGCTGGTGCGCGCGCATGCGCTGGAGGTGGACGTGCAGCCCTCTCGATCAGCCTCGCTGTACCTGAACGCGGCGTATTGGGGCGTGTACCGCTGGATGCCCAGCAAGGACGCGACATGGCTGAAACAGCGCGCGGGCGCCGAGGCCGTTGACGTGCTGGAAGGGCCCGCCGCCGTGCCGGTGCGCGGCAGCGATGCGCACTACCGCCGTGCCTTGGCGTTGCTCGAGCGCGGTGCGCCGATTGACAGCATCGATGCCCTGATCGACACGCGGAGCCTGATCGACCTGGCCTGCATCGACCTCTGGACTGGCCGCGCCGACCATGAGCTGAACATGCGCTGCTACCGGCCCAGGCAACCCGGCGGACGTTGGCGATGGGTGCTCTTCGACATGGACCTGTGGTCGACTCCCGAGGAGAACGCGGTGGAGCGCATGTGCTCGGCCGTGGCCCTGGAGACGCCCTTCGTACCACAGCTGCTCGCTCATGACACGCTGCGCGCACGGCTCCTCGCGCGCATCACCGCACTGCAAGCCACGGCGTTCGGGCGGGCGGGCACGGTCGCGGACAGCCTGTTCCGCGCGCATCGCGAGGAGCTCATGGCGGACTATAAGCGGTGGGAGCTGGAGCTGGGATCGCCGCATCCCGATTCGACATTGGCGCAGCTGAAGCACTTCGCGGAGCAACGGCCGGCGCAGCTCTTCGCCCATCTCGCACGGCGCACGGGCATCGGCACGCGCACCGTCATCATCGAGGTTCCGCCGAGGGATCAAGCACTGGTGCTACTGGAAGGAATGCCCCTTGCGCCGGGTCGTCAGTCGGTACAAGGCTTTACCGGCATCGCAGTGCGTTTAGAGGTGCGCGCGGCGGAAGGCCACGAGTTCGCCGGATGGAAAGGCCTTGACCTGGGTGCAAACACGGGAAACGTGGACTTCTCGAAGATCCGTTCGATCCGTCCGTTGCTGCGCGCGCTCGTGCCCTGAGCGCTAGGCGAGCACCTCCTTCAGCAGCGATTCGAAGAGCGATCGACCGTGGGTGTTGCCCAGCCGCTCATCGCACGCGCGCTCCGGATGCGGCATCATGCCGAAGACATTGCGCCCCTTGTTGCAAACGCCCGCGATGCTCTCCTTGCTGCCGTTCGGGTTCGCCTCGTCGGTGATGCGCCCCTGCTCATCGCAATAGCGGAAGAGCACCTGGTCGTTGTCCTTGAGCATCTTCAGGGTGTCGGCATCGGCGTGGTACCGGCCTTCGCCGTGGGCGATCGGGATCCGCAAAGCCATGTCGGGCACGGCGCTGGTGAGGGCCGTGCGCGCGGTGGCGCGCCGTATCCATACGTTCTTCGAGATGAACTTCTGCCCCGAGTTATGCAGCAGCGCGCCGGGCACCAGCCCAGCCTCGCACAGCACCTGGAACCCATTGCATACGCCCAGCACCAGCCCGCCGCGCTGGGCGTGCGAAGCCACCTCTTGCATGATCGGCGAGAAGCGCGCGATGGCTCCGCTACGCAGGTAATCGCCGTAGCTGAAGCCGCCGGGCAGCACCACCATATCCACCCCACGGAGGTCGTGCTCCTTGTGCCAGAGGCGCTCCACGTGCTGGCCCATGACGGACTCGAGCACATGGATCATGTCCTCATCGCAATTGCTGCCGGGGAAGGTGACGACGCCGAACTTCATGGGGCGAAGGTACTCCAGCCCCGGAACGCGCTAGGACGGCGCCCATTGCAGCCAGAAGGCGAGGCCGAGGCCGGCCAGCGTAGCGAGCTCGGCTAGCCAAGGCCTGCGCGGCGCCAAGGCGAGATAGGCCATGATCACGCTGGCGGGGACCGCGGCGATCACGGACGGGAAGGCCCCTTTGATCAGCGAAAGGAGCACCATCAGGATCCCGAGCGCCATGGCCAAGGCCATGAGGCCGGAACGTTGGTTCTTTCCACGCATCACGCTGCGCGCGTAGCTTTTGTTGAAGGCCGCGAAGCCCATCAGGAGCCAGAGCACCGCCAGAGCAACGAAGCCCTTGCGCATCGGGGAGGTCCAGAGCACGGCGGGCGTGGCTTCCTGCGCGCGCAGGGTGGCCATGGGCTCCCAGGGTCCCAGCCCCAGCACGCGTAGCAGGCCCCACGCCAGGTACAGCACCAAGGCCACGGCGAGCAGCGGCAGCAGGTACTCGCGCCATGCGAACGGCCGAATGACCGAGACGGACGCCCACACCACGAAGAGCATGAACAGGTAGGGCAGATAGCACAGGCCGGCGAGGCCGATCAAGAGGCCGGCATCGAAGACCCGGCTGAGGCCCGGACCGGCGTTGGGCAGCGCCCACGTGCGCCGCAGCGCGAACAGGACCAGCGGCATGCCGAGCAGCGCGGGATCGAGCGCCATGGACGGACTGAGCCCGGCGAACAGCATAGGGAAGAGCAGGGCCACCAAGTGGTTCCTGCGATCGAGCAGCTCCAGCGCATTGAGCAGCGCGGCCAACTGAACCGCCAGCAGCACGATGAGCACCAGCGCCAGCCCGGTCCGCAGCCCAGCGTAGCCCCCGGTCAGATGGTGCACCAGCGCAGACAGCGGCATAGCGCCGGTGTGCGCTGGCGGCGCCCCCCAGAAGGCCGGTATGAAGAGCAGCGCGGCCAGCAGCGGCACGGCCAGAAGCACGGCGGGCTGGTTGGATCGGAAAAAAGTGAGGAGCATGCGCTTCGGGTGGGCTGCTATCTTCGCCCCGCTTCAAGCTTACGCACGATGCAAGAGATCGTTTTCGCCATCGGCCATTTCCTGGAATGGACCTTCAAGGTGCTCTCGGCCATGGGCTGGATGCCCGTCACGCTGATCAGCATCGTGCTCTTCCTGGGCATGGTGTATTGGTTGAACCTGCAAGGGAAGTACAATCGCCGCGCGAAGTCCAGCGGCACCATGGCCTGAGGCCCATCAGCGGAAGGCGCCGCGCTGCGCAGGCTGCTTGACGAGGTCGTGCCCGATATCGTCGCGCATGTATTTATCGGCGTAGGAGATCACCGCCGCGGAGCGGTAGGCTGAGGCGATGGCGCTCTCGAGGTCCTTGCCCATGCCGGTGACGGCCATCACGCGGCCGCCGTTGGTGGTCAGGGCATCCCCCTCGCGCGCGGTGCCGGCCTGGAACACATACGCATCGCGCACCATGTCGGCGCCGCTGATCACGGAACCCTTCTCGTATTCGCCCGGATAACCATCGGCGGCGAGCACGATGCACACCGTGGTGCGGTCATCCACATCCACATGGCGCTCGCTCAGGGTGCCGGTCGCGATGCCTTCGAACAGGTCGAGCAGATCGCTCTTGAGCCTTGGCAGGATGGCCTGAGTCTCGGGATCGCCGAGGCGCACGTTGTACTCGATGACGTATGGGTCTCCGTGCACGTTCATGAGGCCCATGAAGATGAAGCCGCTATACGGGATGCCATCCTTCTTCAGGCCGCGCACGGTGGGCGCCGCGATGCGGTCATGCACCTTCTGCATGAAATCCTTGTCGGCGAAAGGCACCGGAGAGACGGCGCCCATGCCACCGGTGTTCGGCCCGGTATCGCCACGCCCGATGCGCTTGTAGTCCTTGGCGGCCGGCAGCATCTTGAAGGAATCGCCATCGGTGATGAGGAACGCGCTGCACTCGACCCCTTTCAGGTGCTGCTCGATCACCACGCGCTCGCCGGCCTCTCCGAAGCGCCCTTGTTGCAGCATCTCGCGCAAGGTCCTGGCGGCCTCCTTCTTGTCGTTGGTGATGACAACGCCTTTGCCCGCCGCGAGGCCATCGGCCTTGATCACGTACGGCGCGTTCACCCGGTCCAGGTGGTCCAGCGCATCCTGAAGCTGTCCTTTGACGAAGGTGCGGTGCGCGGCCGTGGGGATGTTGTGGCGGAACATGAACTCCTTGGCGAAGTCCTTGCTGCCCTCGAGCCGCGCGCCCTGGGCTCGTGGGCCGATCACGGTCACCTCCTTGAGCTGCGGGTCTGCCGCGATGCGGTCGTGGAGCCCATCGACCAGCGGTGCCTCGGGGCCCACCACCACGATCCGGATGCGCTTCTCCAAGAGGAAGCGGCGCAAGGCCTTGGGATCATCCAGATCCAGCTGCACATTGCGCCCGTGCCGCACGGTGCCCGGATTGCCCGGTGCGATGTAGAGCTCATCGAGCAAGGAGCTCTGGGCGATCTTCCAGGCGAGCGCGTGCTCCCTTCCGCCACCGCCGATCAAGAGGACATTCATGGGCTTGCGCTTTGCTGCAAAGGAAACGGCGGCATCACACCGTGGCCTGGCCAGTTATCAACGCACGCGCGGCCCAAGGCGCTTCGGCTCCGCCACCAGCAAGGGTCCGGGGCGCGTGGAAAAGAAAGCGCTGGCCCACTGGACCGGCGCTCGCCTCATGGAGTCATTCAGTGCTTGTGCGCCGTGCGCTTGATGCTGCATCCCACGTTGCGGGTGGTTGCCGGATCGATGGGCGTGCCCTCGGCGAGCTTCGCAATGGCGTTCTTCACCCAGTGCTCCTTCACCTCTGCGGCACGCGACACGTTGTCATCGATGGCGCCCTTGTACACGAGCTTCATGTTCTTGTCGAAGAGGAAGACGTGCGGGGTGGTGCGGGCGCCGAAGGCATCGGCCACCTTGTGTCCTTCATCCAGCAGGTAAGCGCCGCTGTAATTCATCTCCTTGTAGCGCGCCTGCATGTCGGCGTACCCATCGCCTTCGCCGCGCTTGGCCTCATTGCTGTTCACCAGCACCACCGACACGCCGAAGCGCGCGCTGTAGGCCATGAGTTCCGGGTAGCGCGCCTCCCATCCCTCGCTTCCTTCGCTGCCGATCACGAAGGGGCAGGTGTTGCAGGAGAAGACGACCAGGGTGCCGGTACGGCCCGCGAGGTCCTTCAGCGATTTCATGTCGCCGCTGACGTCCTTCATCTGGACATCGCTGGCCGGCATGGCCGCGCCGATCTGCAGGTCCGGTAATTCGTGCATGGATACCGCCAGGGTGGCTGCGGCGATCAGGGCCGCTGTTTTCAGGATCATGGGTTCAGGGTTGTGGGGCCAAGTTATGCCGCTAAGGCCGGCGACCGACGATCGGTGGCACGCCGCCCTATTGGACCAGGCCCGCCTTGATCGCCAGCCGTACCAACCCTGCTACGGAATGGGTATTGAGCTTGCGCATGAGGTTGGTGCGGTGGGTGTCCACTGTTCGCGGGCTGATTGACAGGCGGTCGCCGATCTCTTTGTTGCCCAGGCCCTCGGCCAAGGCAGCGAGCACCTCCACCTCGCGCCCACTCAGCTCCTTCAGCAGGCCGTCGGCGGCATGTTTCTCCTGCTGCTGGGTCAGGAGCCCTGCCAGCAGGCCGCTGGCGAAATGGCGATTCCCTTGATGGGCCTGCCGGATAGCGAGCAGCAGCTCCTCCTTCCCGCAGTTCTTCACGAGGTAGCCATCGGCCCCGGCCTCCATCACGCGGCGCACCACGGCCGGCTCGCCATGCATGCTGAGCATCACGACGCGTACCCGGGGATGGCTCCGCTTCACGCGCTCCGTGGCCGTGATCCCATCAAGCACCGGCATGTCGAGGTCCATGAGCACCACATCGGGCAGCAGATGACCCACCGCGGCGATCGCCTCCGCGCCATCGGCGCATGTCCCTATGCACTCCACACCTTCGGCTTCGCTCAGCAGTTCCTTCAGTCCATCGGTGATGATGCGGTGGTCATCGACCAGCAGCACGCGTATGGTCGTCATCGGGTTCGCGGTGTAGCGGGATGCGCACCGTGGCCAATGTGCCGCGCTCTCCGGTCCGCTCGATGGCGAAGGTACCGCCCAGCGCACGTGCCCGATCAGCCATGCTCCGCATGCCCAGGCCCTCTGCAGCGAGCTTCTCCGGTATTCCCACACCATCGTCCTGCACCAGGAGCACCAGGTGCCCCTTGTTCCGCAGCAGCTGCACATCGATGGTGGTGGCATGCGCATGCCGCAGCACGTTGGAGATGAGCTCCTGCGCGATGCGATAGATGCCGGTTGCCGCATCGGTCGGTAGCTCATCATCGATGCCGACATGGTCGAAAGCCGCCTTCACGGGAGATCCCTCGAAGGTGCGATGCACCAGATCCTGCATCGCTGGCAGCAGGCCCAGGCGGCTGAGCGATCGCGGCATGAGCTGGTGCGCCAGGCCGCGCACTTCGATGGCTGTCTCATCCACGATGGCGATGCTGGCATCGAGGCGCGCATCAGCATGCGCTCCGCGCAGATGCTCCAAGCGGTGCTTGAGGCCCCCGAGCTGCTGACCAATGCCGTCGTGCAGGTCGCGGGCGAGACGGGCGCGTTCCTTCTCGGTAGCGTCGAAGACGGCCTTGAGGCCCTGCTCCCGCTCGGCGATCACCGCCGCGTCGCGTTCGGTCCGCAGCCTCGACTGCCTACGCTGGAGCCACAGGGCGCCGATGGCCAGCACGAGCAGCGCGCCGATGCCGGTGGCCCATGCGATCAGCCGGCGCCGCTGCGCCTGGGCACGGGCCGTCAGCAGGTCCCTGTCCTTCTCCGACACCCGGTAGCGCTGTTCCAGGTCGAGCACGGCACGCGCGCGCTCGGCCTCCAGCAGGCTGTCCTTCAATCGCGCCGCGCTGCGCGCCGAGGCCAGGGCCTCTGGCAGTCGGCCAGCCTGCTCATACAGCACGGAGAGCCGGTCGCAGGCTTGCTGGCGACCGCGCGGATAACCCACCTGCTCGGTACGGAACAGTGCATCCTCGTAGGCCGCGATGGCTTGATCGGCACGGCCCCACGCCTCGTACAGCTCGCCGAAATAGAGCATCTCCTCGGCCACGCCGAAGGCATCGCCGCGACGGGCGCGCATGTTCAGAGCGCGCGTGAACCATTGCTCCGCGGAGATGAAGTCGCCCCGCATGTGCTCCACCGTGCCCAGGCAGTTCATGCTGAACGGAACCGTGAGGCTATCGCCAACCTCGAGCTTCAGCTCATACGACCGCCGGTAGTAGTGGTGGGCGCTGTCCAAGGCCCCGGCCATCTCATGCAGCACCCCGAACTTGTTGTAGTCGCCGGCCAGGTCCCAGCGCGCATCCGCACGTCGCAGGGTGCTGATGCCGCGCCGCATCAGGTCGAATGCCGCGTTGAGGTCGCGCCGCTTCATGTTGTAGGCGATCGCGCATTGGGCATGGCCGGCGCGGGCATCATCGCCGATGCCCCGGAACACCTCGACGGCGGCCAGTCCGTAGTGGGTGGCGCTATCCGCGGAACCGCGCAGGTAATGCGCGGTGCTGAGCAGCAGCATCACATCGCCGAGGCGGCGGCCCGCTTCATGGCGCGCATGCATGGAGCTCAGCGCCAATCGCTCCAGCTCGATGGCCGCATCGAGGTCTCCGCTGAGCGCTTCATAGGGCAGCGCGGCTGCGGTGTCGATGAGCGCCTCGGTCATGCCCGTACGCGCTTCCTGAAGCAGCAGATGAAGCTGCTGCGCCCGAGCCGGCCGCGCCAGCGGTATCAACGCGGACAGGACCAGGCCCGCGATCGGAGCGCGGAAAGGGCGGCTCACAGGGGCATGTTCCCGTGCTTCTTCCGCGGGAGCTTCTCCACCTTGTTGCGCAGCATGTCCAGCGCGGCGATCACCTTCTCCCGTGTCTGCGAGGGCCGGATCACCTCATCGACGTAGCCGCGCGCGGCAGCCTCGTACGGATTGGCGAACTGCTCCTTGTACTGCGCCTCTTTCTCCTGCCATTTGGCGGCGGGGTCGGCGGCCTTGGCGATCTCGCCCTTGAAGATGATCTCGGCGGCGCCCTTGGCGCCCATCACGGCGATCTCCGCGCTGGGCCAGGCGAAGTTCATGTCGCAGCCGATGTGCTTGCTGTTCATCACGTCATACGCGCCGCCGTAAGCCTTGCGGGTGATCACGGTGATGCGCGGCACCGTGGCCTCGCTGAAGGCATAGAGCAGCTTGGCGCCGTGGTTGATGATGCCGCTCCACTCCTGGTCGGTACCGGGCAGGAAGCCGGGCACATCAACGAACACGAGCAGCGGGATGTTGAACGCGTCGCAGAAGCGCACGAAGCGGGCGGCTTTGATGGAGGCATCGATGTCGAGCACGCCCGCGAGCACGGCGGGCTGGTTGGCCACGCAGCCCACCGTGCGGCCTGCCACGCGCGCGAAGCCGATCACCATGTTCCGCGCATACTCGGCGTGCACCTCCAAACTGCTGTCCGGATCGATCACCGCGTTCATCACCTGCCGGATATCGTACGGCTGATTGGGGTTGTCCGGGATGATCCCATCGAGCTCCGGCCGCGACTCATCGCCTAGTGAATACGCCACCACAGGCGGCTCCTCCTCGCAATTGCTGGGGATGTAGCCCACGAGCTGCCGCAGCTGACGGATGGCCTCGATCTCATTGGGCGCGGTGAAGTGGGCCACGCCGCTCTTGCTGGCATGGGTGGATGCGCCGCCGAGGTCCTCGCTGCTCACTTCCTCATGCGTAACGGTCTTCACCACGTTGGGGCCGGTGACGAACATGTAGCTGGTGCCCTCGGCCATGAGCACGAAATCGGTGAGCGCCGGGCTGTACACGGCGCCTCCTGCGCACGGGCCCAGGATGGCGCTGATCTGCGGCACCACGCCGCTCGCGCGCACGTTGCGGTAGAAGATGTCGGCATACCCGCCGAGGCTCACCACTCCTTCCTGGATCCGGGCGCCACCGCTGTCATTGAGGCCGATCACCGGCGCCCCGTTCTGCATGGCCAGGTCCATCACGCGGCAGATCTTCTGCGCGTGGGCCTCGGCCAGCGATCCGCCGAGCACGGTGAAATCCTGAGAGAACACATACACGAGCCTTCCCCCGATGGTGCCGTATCCGGTGATCACACCATCGCCCAGGAAACGCTGCTTGTCCAGCCCGAAATGGGTGCTGCGGTGCGTCACCAGCTGACCGATCTCCTGGAAGCTGCCTTCATCGAGCAGCAAGGCCACGCGCTCGCGAGCCGTGAGCTTCCCCTTCTTGTGCTGGGCCTCTACGCGGTCGGGGCCGCCGCCCTCCAGTGCCTTGGCCACGCGGGCCTCCAAGGCATCGAAATGCTCCTTCATGAATGGTCTCTTAGGCTGCGCTGCGGCAGGGCCGCTAAAGTAGCCGGGCGCGCTGCACGCCGCTTCCGTACTTTGGGGCACCATGAAATGGCGCTTCGCCGACCTTCCCGTGCGCACCAAATTCATGGTGACCTTGGGCATCCCGGTGGTGGGCATGGTGCTGCTGATCGGCAAGCAGGTCGATGGCAGCCTGAAGCGGCTCGACGTGATGGAGTACATCAACCAGCGCAGCCGGCTCATGGGCCTGCATGCCACGGTGGTGCACGAGGTCCAGCGCGAGAGCGCGCTCTCGGTGGGCTACATCACGGGCATGCACGTGCAGCCGCTGAAGCTCGATGTGCAGTATTCACGCACCGATGGCGCCCTCTCGGCGCTGACCCAGCCCGATGCCGCCATGGCCGAGAGCGCGCAATCGTCCTATGCCTTCGATGGCCTGAACATCCTGCGCCAGCGGGTGCGCGACCGCCGCATCGACGCGCCAGCCGTGAGCCGCGCGTACCGAGCCATGGACCAGGCGCTCCTGGATGAACTGGGCCGCAACACCAAATTGGCGCTTGACCCGGAGACGAAGGACCGGCTGTACGCGCACCTGCGGCTGCTGCAGGCCAAGCAGGCGCTGAGCGTGCTGCGCGACAAGCTCACCATCGGTTATGCCGCGCGGCCCATCGGCTTCGATGAGGTGGCCGACCTGAGCGAGCAGGTATCGGCGTACGAGACCAACATGCTGCTCTTCGAGCGCGATGCCCCACCCGAGGTGCTCGCCCGCTACCAATCGGTCTTCCAAGGCGAGGACGTGAACTTCATGCGATCGCTGATCGGCACGGTGAAGCAACGCCGCTCGCCCGACCTGGAGATCGCGCCGCGCGAATGGTGGGAGCTCTCGCTGGATGCGCTGGAGAAGCTGCGCACGGTGGAGGTGCACTCGCTGGACCTGATCACGCAGAACACGGCGGCCAATTCGCGCGATGCCGAGGTGAAGCTGCTGATCGTGATCGCGGCGCTGATCGGCGTGGTTGGCGCCGTCACGATCATGGGCATCCTGATCACCCGGGGCGTGCGTGGCACCGTATCCGAAGTGCTGCGCGCCTCACGCTCCATGGCGGTGGGCGATGTGAACGTGAAGGTGCGCGTGAACAGCAACGATGAGATCGGGGAGATGGCCCGTGCCTTCAACGGCCTGGTGGACAATCTGAAATCCCTGGCGGGCAACGCCGACGCGATCGGCAAGGGCGACTACGACGTGGCCGTGAGCGTGCGCGGCGCCCAGGACCAGCTGGGCCTTGCCCTGGCCCGCATGAAGGAGAACCTGAAGGCGGCACGGCTACGCGACGATGAGCAGTCACGGGCGCTGAAAGCCGAGAAGGAGAAGCTCGAGGATGCGCACCAGCGGATCAGCGTGCTCATCAAGGAAATGCACCACCGGGTGAAGAACAACCTGCAGGTGGTGGCCAGCCTGCTGCGCCTGCAAGCCGCCTCCTTCACCGATGCGCGCCTGCAGGAGGCCTTCGACGAGAGCCAGAGCCGGGTGACCAGCATGGCGCTGATTCACGAGAAGCTGTACAAGGGCGATGAGCTGGCGCGCGTGGACGTGGCGCTGTACATACACGAGCTCTTCGCGGAACTGGTGAATGTGAACGACGTGCAAGGGCGGGTGACCCACGGCACCGACATCGATGCGGGCCTCGCCTTCGGCCTGAACACCATGGTGCCCTTGGGCCTCTTGCTGAATGAGCTCATCACCAACTCATTCAAGCATGCCTTCCACGACCGCGAGGAAGGCCGCATCGCGCTGAGCCTTCACCAGGTAGAGGGCGACCTCTTCGACCTGTTCTATTCGGATGATGGATCAGGCCTGCCCTTGGAACGCCTGCAGGCCGATGGTGGAACCCTGGGCATGACGCTCATCGAGAGCCTGGTGGAGCAGATGAACGGCCGCATGACCATGGAGGGCGGCCCCGAGGGCACACGCTACCAGATCCGCTTCGAGGCGCGCTGAGCCCCTATTCCTTCTCGAGCTCGGCTTCGACCTCCTCGGTCAGGTCCATGTTGTGGTACACCGCGTTCACGTCGTCATCCTCGTTGAGGAGATCGACCAGCTTGAGCACGGCCCGCGCGGTATTGATGTCCGCTGGCGAGGTCACCAAGGGGAAGCGCTTGAGCTCGGCGCTCTTGGCTTCCACGCCGAGCGCCTCGAGCTTCTGCTGCATGGAGCCGAAGGACTGGTAGGGCGCGTAGATGATGAAACCCTCGTCATCGCGCACCACGTCATCGGCGCCGCCGTCGATCACCTCCATCTCGAACTCGTCGGCATCGCGCCCCTTGAGCGCGGCCTGATCGATGACGAACTCCGCCTTGCGCTCGAAGATGTGCGCGAGCGATCCGCTGGTGCCCAGGTTGCCGCCGCATTTGGTGTAGAAGCTGCGGACGTTGGCCACGGTGCGCGTGGGGTTGTTGGTGGCCGCCTCCACGAAAACGGCCACGCCACCCGGCGCGTAGCCCTCGTAGGTCATCTCGGTGAAATCGGCCTCTTCGCCACCCTGCGCGCGCTTGATCGCACGATCGATGTTGTCCTTGGGCATGTTCATGCCCCGCGCGTTCTGAATGGCCACCTTCAGGCGCGAGTTGGCCTCCGGGTTGGGGCCGCCGGCCTTCACCGCCATGGCGATCTCCTTGCCGATGCGGGTGAAGAGCTTGCTGAGCTTGGCGTTGCGCGCGAAGATCTTGTGCTTTCGTTTCTCGAAGATGCGGCCCATGGCGAACGGTCTGTTACAAGGGGCGCTAAAGTAGCCCTCTGCGCGTGGCCGTACCAAAGGCGGGCCGCGGGGCGCCACCGGTCGGTGTCTCCCCGCGGCCCAAGGTCCAACCCCTCGTCGCGCGGCCGGTGCTCCCGGCAGTAGCGCTAGTTGAACCCGATGAGGGTGAGGCCCACGGTCACAGGCGTGAGCTCGGGGCCCTTGCCATCCTTGAAGAGCGGCGTGAGGCTGTACTCGGCGAAGAGGTTCAGCGCGCCGTACCCGATGCGCACCGAGGCGGCGGCCCGATACGGCAGCAGGAGGTAGTCTCCCTTGTCGCGCACCTTGCGGGTCTCGCCGTCCTGCTCCCATTTCTGCTTGTACATGGTATCGAAGTACCAGCTGCCCACCACGCCCATGGCCAGGTGGAAATTGTGCTTGCGAGACTGGCGGAAGCGCTTGGCCACCGCGCCGGTTGTATCCGCCCGCATGGCCCGCACATCATCGGCCGTGGGCAGGGGCGAGCGCTTGGTATTGAACTCGAGCATCAACGGTACGCGAAGACCCATCTGCCGGAGCTTGTTCTTGCGCAGGTCGGGTGTCTCCATCTCCACGCCATACACCGAATCGGCGTCGTAGGCCAGGGTGACATTGTTCTTCAGCCGGTAATTCACGAACTCCCAGCCCAGGCCCGTGAGCAGGCCCACATGATGGCTGCCGAACTCGATCTTCTGCTCCATGAAATTGATCGAGACGAATCGCGAGCGCGCGTTGTTGATCTCCATGAACTCCGCATCGGCGCTCAGGTCCGGGTCGCCGTCATCGCCCACCAGGGTGTTCACGCCCACATCGATGCCGCTCCAGTAGGTGAAGAGATTGCGGCGGTTGGTGCGCTTCTCCTTGATCACATCGGCGATGCTGTCGCTCTCATTCCGCCAGAGCCGCGGCTCGGTGGTGATGGTGATGCGCTTGCGCTTGGTGGTGATGGTGAAGGAGCTGGAGTCCTTGCTGGTGGTATCGGAGGTGACCTTGGCATAGCCGCCTTCCTTGGAGCTCACGCCCAACTCCAGCCGGGTGGTGCGGGCGGGATCCTGCACGGCGGCGGTATCGCTCTGCGCGAAGGCTCCAGCGGCGATGAGGGCGGCGAAGGTGATGGCGAGGTGTTTCATTTCCGTACGGTTCTATGCATGGGACGGGGAGCGGAGCGGTTTGTTACAGCCCACGGCCGACTTCCTCGACGATGCCGCAAAGCAGAGCGCCCCGGCTGGGCCGGGGCGCATCTGCATGGATCGCGGTGATCAGCTGTGGTGCTCCGCATGGAAGTCGATCACCAGGTGCGTGGTCTTCCAGATCCCATCGGGGTTGGCGCCCACCTGCACCTTGGCCAGTTTGCGCAGCACGTATTCGCGCAGCTTCGCATTGGTGCTCTCGCAAGAGAGCACTTGCACGTGCCCATCGCGGTCCACGTTGAAGCTCACGTATACCTTGCCGGCCATGTCCGAGTTCTCCATCAGCGGGAAGGAGAGGTGGCGATTGAGCGCGCGGTCGAGGCTGCGTTCGAGCACGCTGCGCTCCTTGGTTACGTTCATGCGGATTGGTTCCGCGGCGCGGGCATAGCCCATGGTGAACACCGTGGCGATCACCAGCAGGATTCGTGAGATGCGGGTTTTCATGGCGTTGGTGGTGTGTGGTTGTTTGGACATAGGACGGCGTGGGGCACCATGCAGTTACCGAGGAGCGGCCGCTTCGTGATGAGCGGCATGCCGAAGAGGATGAGCGGGCGGATCAGCGACTGGCGGTGAAGGCCAGGTTGCGTCCCAGTCGCAGGGAGAAGCCGCGTTGCCTGCCCTGGTCATCGCGCTGAACCGAGAGGCCGGCGCGTTCACCGGCCACGGCTTTCAGCCCGCGGTCCACGGCGGCCACGGCATCGGTGGCGTCGAGCGCGCGCTGCTCATCGGCAGGGCGGTCGAGCACGCGCTCGCGCAGCACGCCGGCCAGGGCATCGCCCAAGGAGCGCGGATCGGTGTTCGCCGCCGCAGCTGACGCAGGAGACTGTTGACCTTGAGCCGCGGTAGGCGGAGCCTGCGCAACGAGCACGGGCTCGGGCTCTGACGTATGGGTTGGCTCTTGCTGCGCTGGAGTATGCGCCATGGGCTGCTCTTGCGGAGCAGGCGCTTGCGGCACCTCGCGCACCGGTTCGTTCAACGGCGCATGGCGGGCGGGCGCAGGAGGCATTGGGCGCTGCCGATCCGGTGCCGGCTGCTGGGGCTCTTGCGAAGCGGAGCCTTCCGCAGCGGGCGTGTGATCCGCGCGATCATCCTGGTCGGTGATCGCGGCCGGCGGATTCATCCCTGGGCCGGGCGTTTGGGCGACTTGCGGCCTCTCGGGATTCCGGAACCACCACGCCAGCAGCACCAGCGCCAGCACGGCCGCCGCCGAAGCCCAGCGCACCACGGTCCGGGGGAAGAGCGGTATCACCTTTGGAGCTCGTTTCAAGGAATCCTTGTGCGGGAAGGCGATCTCCTCTGCAACGACCTTGGTTCGCTGCAACGCATCCCATTCGGCACGCGCATCGGCATGCTGATGCAGGTACGCGGCAAGCGCCCGCTCCTGCTCCGCATCAAGATCTCCTTCCAGCCGGGCGACCAAGTGATCGGGGAGCGTGCGCACGTTCACTATGCCGACTGGAGGCAGTGCGCGCTTGAGTGATGCCTGGCTGGGAAAAGCCACCGGCTCGGCCGCGACCTTGGTGGCAGCGAGCAGGCGAGCGCTTGCCGCGTGCTGCGGATGAGCGGCCAGGAACCGCTCCAGCTCTTCGACCTGCCGTGCACCGAGGTCGCCCTCCAGGCGCGCGATCAAGTAGTCGTCGAGGGAATCGGCATCGATCACCCCTTGCGGCGGCAATGCGCGCTTGAGCCCTTCGCGGTCGAATCGCGCCAAGCGATCATCGCCCATGCCTACGGCGGGCAACGGCCCCTCTTCGGCGTGGATATCCGGATGCGCCAGCAGAAAGGCCTCCAGCTCGCGCTCCTCCTCCGAACTGAGCCGACCCTCCAGCCGATCGAGCAGCCAGGCCTCGTAGTTGCTATGGTCGATGCGCGTCATCAAATCACCAGGTCGAGCTGTCCGATGTAATCCTTCAAAGCCATGCGCCCACGGTAGATGTACACCTTCACCTGCGCGAGGTTGAGGCCGGTGAGCTCGGCGATCTCTTCATAAGCATACCCTTCCAGGTCGCGCAACAGCACCACGCTGCGCTGTATGGCAGGCAGGGTGGCCAAGGCGGCATCGAGCACGGCTTTCAAATCCGGCTGCGACTGGCTGGTGCTCCTCAACTCCTCATGCTGCTCCTCCAAGCGCCTCACCCGTCCTCCCTTGCGCACCTCATCGACCATCGTATGGTGCGCGGTGGTGAAGAGGTAGCTCTTCGCCTTCGCGGCCTCCACCTGGTCCACGCGCGACCACAGCCGCGCGAAGCTCTCCTGCACCACATCCTTGGCCTGGTCGGTATCGCGCAGATGCTTCAACGCGAAGCGGTACAAGCCATCGGCATGGGCATCCACGGCGCTATTGTATTCAGCAGGGGTCATCGGCGAGGGACCGGTGTCCGCCAGTGGGACGGCGGGAGGAAGGGAAAGTTACAGGTGCCTTGTTGAAAGCTCCGTTCATCGGTTATCGGCCCGGCGCTGCGGACGAAGCGCGGCCGCTCGGATTTTTGCCCGGATGAGCGATTCGAGGCAAGGTGGACGACGCACGCAGGGGATCATGCCCGAACAGGCGCCTGGCTTGCCGGTGGTAAGCGTGGTGACGGTGGTCTTCAATGGCGCCGCCACCTTGGAGCGCACCATCCAAAGCGTGCTCGCGCAGGACTACCCGTCCATCGAGTACATCATCGTTGATGGGGGCAGCACCGATGGCACCCTGGACCTGGTCAAGCGCTACGACGAACGGCTGGCATACTGGGTGAGTGAGCGGGACAAAGGCATCTACGACGCCATGAACAAGGGCGTGGCGCTCTGCACGGGCGAATGGGTCGCCCTGATCAACGCGGATGACTGGTATGAGCCGGATGCGGTGCGTCGCGTGATGGAGGCGGTGAATGATCGCCCTGCGGTGAACATCGTGCACGGCGATATCTGGATCCACTACCCCAATGGGCATAAGAAGGTGAAGCACGCCAAGCAGAGCGGATTCCTGCTGCGGTATTGGGAGATGGTGTTGAACCACCCGAGCTTCTTCGTGCGCCGCTCCTATTACACAGGCCGTCCATTCGATGCCTCGCTGCGCGTGAGCGGCGACCACAAGTGGGCCGTGCAGGCCTGGATCGAATCGAGCGGCCAGTTCCTGTACCTGCCCGTTGTGCTGGCCAACTTCACGGCGGGCGGGGCGAGCATGCGCATTCCATTGAAGAAGGTCCTCTCCGAGGGACGCCGGGTGAGCCGCGACATCGGCCTGGGGCCCGTGGGGACCTTCATCGGTCAGCTGGTGCGCACGGCGTTGTATTTCCCGGCGTGGCTGAAGCTGCTCTTCAACCAGCACGTCTCACCTTTGCTCACCGGCAAGCGCGGCTGATGGCGAGCACGTGGAACATCTTCCAGGACTGGGGCGCCAACGCAGGCAACCCGAAGGGGCGGCTGGTGCTGCTGCTCTTCCGCATAGGGCATCTGCTGCGGCAGAACGTGATCGTGGCGGTGCTCTTCTTCTGGTACTTCATCCTGTATCGCGTGGGCGTGGAATGGTTCCTCGGCATCGAGCTGCCTTGGAAAACGCGGATCGGGCCGGGCTTCCGTGTGGACCATGGACAGGCGCTGGTGGTGAACGACGGCACCGTCTTCGGCGCGGGCTGCACCGTGCGCAACAGCACCACCATTGGCAACAAGCGATTGAAGGAGGGCGGGTACAGCCGCGCCCCGCGCTTCGGCGATCGGGTTGATGTGGGCGCGAACGCCATCATCATCGGGCCCATCACCATCGGGGATGATGTGGCCATCGGGGCCGGGGCGGTGGTGCTCAAGGACGTGCCCGCCAACAGCGTGGCCGTGGGGAATCCGGCGCGCATCATCCCCCGAGGAGGCGGACCAGCCTGAATCATCGAGCGCGGCGCGAGGATCGCTGTCAGGCTGAGCACATGCCGGCGACAAGCTGCTGAATCTTCACGATGCGATACCTGTGTGTCCTGCTGCTCGCGGCCCTGATGGGCCCGGCGACAGCCCAAGAACTGAAGCCGCGCTACAACACGAATGAGCAGGGCATCTGGCTCGATGGCTACGACCCCGTGGCCTACGTGATCCAGGGCCGGGCCATGAAAGGCTCCCCGACGCTCAGCCTGATGCATGATGGCGTGACCTTCCGGTTCGCGAATCCCACGCACCTGGAACTGTTCCGCAAACAACCGGAGCGCTACCTGCCGCAATATGGCGGTTGGTGCGCCTACGCGCTCGGCGCGCGGAATGAGAAGGTGGAAGTGGACCCGGAGACCTTCAAGGTGATCGATGGCAAGGTGTTCCTGTTCTACAACGCCTACTTCAACAACACGCTGAACAGCTGGAACAAGGATGAGGCGCGCCTGCACGAGGCCGCCGACCGCAACTGGACCAACTTCAAGCACAAACCCTGATCATGCGCCTGATCAAACGCCTGCCCGACATCGCCGCGGCAATCATCTTGTTACAGACCCTGTGGTTCAAGTTCACCGCCGCGCCTGAATCGGTGTACATCTTCAGCACGCTGGGCGCGGAGCCCGTGGGCCGCATCGGCAGCGGCGTGGCCGAGCTGATCGCCGCGCTGCTCCTCCTCGTTCCGCGCACCGCATGGATGGGCGCCGCGCTGGCCTTGGGCATCATGTCGGGCGCCATCCTCTCGCACCTGACCGTGCTGGGCATCGAAGTGATGGGCGATGGCGGCACCCTGTTCGCGTTGGCCATTGCCGTGGCCGTGTGCGCGGCCTTTGTCCTCGTGCGCGATCATGACCGGGCCATCACCCTGCTGCGCTCCTTGCGCCAGCGTGCCGTGTGATTCCCGCGCCTCACCTTTGCCCACCCCTACCACCCGCATGCAGGCCATCGTGGATTACAACGCATCGATCCTTGAACGGATCGACGCCTTGCTCGTGCAACTGACCGATGAGGATTATGCGCGGCCCAGTCGCCTGCTCTTCGGCAGCAGCATCGGGCAGCACTTCCGGCACATCCTTGAATTCTACGGCTGCCTGCTCATGCGCGATGGCGCAAGCTTCAGCTACGACCGCCGCACCCGCGACCCGCGACTGGAGCAGGAGGTCTCCGCGGCACGTGGCTCCTGCCGTGCGAGCATCCTGCTGTTGCAGAAGATCTCTGCCGACCACGCGCTGGAGATGGAGAGCGAGCTGCCCGATACGCCGCTCTGGAGCGCGCAGCGCACCACCTTGAAGCGCGAGCTCGCCTACCTGGCCGACCATGGCGTGCATCACCTCGCCATGATCCGCATCGCGTTGGAACAGGAGCTGCCCGGGATCCGCTTCCCCGAGCACCTGGGCGTGGCCGCCTCCACGCGCAACCACCGCAGCCGCTAACTCACCACGCATGCTACGGCGGCTGGCGCAGCGGCTCAATCATGAGTATTGGCCCTGGCAGCTGATCTACCTGCCGGTGCTGCCGCTGTACCTCTGGCAAGCGATCCGCCAACGACGCGCGGCCTTCTTCACCAACGTGAATCCGGCCATTGACATGGGCGGCTTCTTCGGCGAGCGCAAATCACTGATCTATCCGCTGCTTCCGGAGGGCAGCTACCCGAGCACCGTGCTGGTACCTGCCGGGAGCCCCGCCTCGGCCGTCCGTGCGCTATGGCGGGCCAGCGGCATCGCCTTGCCGCTCATCGTGAAGCCCGATGTGGGAGAGCGCGGCGAGGGCATCGCGAAGGTGCATGACGAAGACGCGCTGCTGCGCGCGCTCGCCAACCAGCCGTCGGACATGCTGCTGCAGGCCTTGATCGATGCGCCCTGCGAATATGGGCTCATGTTCGCGCGCGATATGGCCACCGGCCGCGTGGAGCTGCTCTCCATCACCGGCAAGGAGTTCCTTGGTGTCACGGGCGATGGCGTGAGCACGGCCAGACAGCTGCTACGGCGCGATTGGCGAGGTGCACGCCAACTCAAGCGGCTCGAAGCGAACAGCCCGGATCTGCTCGCCCGCATACCGGCTCGCGGTGAAGCGGTGCCACTCGAACCGATCGGCAACCACTGCCGCGGAACACGGTTCTTCGACGCCGATCACTTGAATACCCGGGAGCTGCGCGCCGCCGTCGATGCGTTGTTGCACCATGCGCATGGCATCAACTACGGGCGATTGGACGTGCGAGGCTTGAATGACGAGGATCTTCGCGCGGGTCGTTTCACCGTGATCGAACTGAACGGCGTGAGCAGCGAGCCCGGCTTGATCTACGATCCCGACTATTCCATCTGGCGCTGCTGGCGGGTGCTCCTGCGCCACCTGCGCCATCTGGGCCCGATCAGCGCCACCTTGCAGCGCACCGGCCATGCGCCGGATTCGCTGCATGCCCTGACGGAACGCTGCGAAGCCCACTTCGGCTGGCGCTTGCGGCCGATCCCTCGGCTGATGGCCTGGTTCGGATGATGCCCATGAGGCCGCTGACCACCAGCGCCACGCCCACGAGCCGGAACATGAGCCGCAGGCTCTTGGGGCTCAGGCGCTCCACGGCACGCCGCCCGAGCCGCACCAGCTGCAGCAGCAGGATCAGCGCTCCCGCGAACGCGCCCACGGAGAAGGCGATCAAGTCGATCCAGCCATCGCCCCCCACGCCGAATGCCGTGATCATGAGCTTCACCCCGCACCAGAACAACAGCAACTGGGGGTTCAGCAGGCCCAGCAGGAGCCCCTTGCGCACACCGCTGGCCTTCAGCCGCACCTCATCCACGGCGAACATCGGCTTGAAGAGCAGGATGAAATACAGGCCGATGAGGATCAAGATCACGCCCACCAGCATGCCGATACCAGCCTGGCTCAGCCCCATCCAATCGAGCACCAGCGCCGCGAACTGAAAGGCCACCCCGGCATAGAGCAGTTCGGGCAGGGCGCCGCCCACGGCCATCCTCCGGCCTGCCTCCGCACCACGCTGTATGGTGTGCGCCAGCACCGCGGTATTGACCAGGCCGGCCTGCAGCGAGCCCACGAAGCTCGCGCCGGCAGCAATCAAGAAGAGCAGCAGAGCATCCACCTTTGCGCAAAATAGCTGTCGGCACGCATGGGCCTGCTACGATTCCATTGGGACTTCTTCGGACCGGACGCGCCGGAGACCGCAGCCCACTTCCTCCACCACGTGGATGAATTCTGCGCGAAGCAGGGCATCAGCGGGCACCGGCATTGGGTGACGGCCCTGCCTGTGCGCGCCACCGCCACCGTGGAGTGCGATGAGGAGCACCTGGCCGTGATGCGTGATGCCTTGCGCCCGAAACGGGCCGAGCGCGTGCTGGGCTGATCAACGCACGAATCGCGCGATCCCCTCATGCCCTCCGGCCTGCAAACGCAGCATGTACGCGCCGGGAGCCAGGTCGCGCACATCGGCCCGCATGCGCTGCGCACCGGCGGGCACCCGAGCATGCAGCAGGCGACGGATGAAACGCCCGCTCGTGTCGAGCAGGTCCACATCGGCCAGCTCGGCCACTGGCAGATCCATGGTGATCAGCAGTTCGCCCCCGCTGCCCGTGACGGACAGGTATGATGCCGGGGCTACCCGTTCCTCCGCGACCGACGTGGAGGAGTTGACCAACAGAACCCGGAAGACGCGCGCGCTGGCATCGCTCTGCGTACCGTCGTTGATGAAGAACATATTCATCGCGGAGCTCTGAATGCCACCCACGACATGGCCCGCAACAACGGTGTCCGCCACCAGGCCATCCATATCGATGATGCCATCGCCGATGACGGGCACCGCCGGATCGATGATGAATTCCGCGCCGGCACCCAGCAATGCGGGCATCTCCCCGATCGCCATCTCTTCCATGGTTCCGTTCGCTAGGCGCTCGACCCGGCTGATGGTGTTCACGAAAGGCACATTCGTGTCATCGATGAGCTGACCGTTGCCGTCGAAATAGTAACGGCCTATGCCTCCGAAGAACACACTGCTCATCCGATTGTCGGCCTGGCTGTACGCAGGGAGATGCGCGGTGTGGTACTGATTGAGCAGCTGCTCGAACGCGGGCACCACCGCATAGCCGGAGGCACTGATGTCGACCGTGTTGAGCCAGGGCAGGTCAGCCGCATATTGGAAGACGCCGCTGAAGGCCGTGTAGCCCTCGCTCCCGTCCGGGAACACCTGCGCGACAAGGTTGTAGTCACGGCGGTGCAGATTCACGGTGTCCACCACCTCCGAGTAATCGTTGATCGCGAGCGTGGTGCCGTCATCCGCGATGCTGAAGCGGCGGATGGCATTGGTGTACTGCTGAATGAAGCCCGGCCCGAAATCAGGGCCCATGGGGTTGTACCGACCGACGAACCGCTGGCCTCCAGCCAGGATGAACGTGCCATCCAGATAGCCGAGGTATCCTCCGGTGACCTCCATGCGGCTGTCCGTGATCGAACGCACATACGGCGCCACCGACTGCCCGTTCTTGATCGCGGCGATCATGCCTGGCACATCCAACGCCGTGAGCCGGGGGTGCGTGATGTGGTCCGCAGCAAGCGTGGAATACCCGTAGCCGCCGATGATGTACAACGTCGAGCCCACCTGCTGGTGCTCCATGTTGGTGCTCTGGAGCTGCATGTGAATCGCGGTGGGCAACACGCTCAGCGATGCGCTCCACACCTCCAGCGTCATCGGATTCACCACGTACGCGCTCGTGTTGTTATCGGCGGCCAGGAAGGTGACCGGAGGCTGGCGCCGGTGCAATCCATCGGTGCGGCCACCGATCAGCAGCCACTCGCCTTGGTGCTGGCCCATAGCGAAGGATTGCAGGCCGGGCATGCCCGGTATGGCGACTTCCTGGAGAATCAATGACCGATTCCCGATGTCCTGCGCGCTGAGGGCAGCAGGAAGCACGAGGATCGCGAACAGGTGAGAGACAGCGATTCGCATAATTGCGAAGTAGGGCCGATCATCGGGCACCCAGCGTGATGAAGATCACAACGATCAGCGCAGCACCCAGCGCAGCACCCGCTCCTTGAAGGAGGTGTACGGCGGGTATTGGAGGCCCGGCTCGATGAGCGTGCTTGCATGCACCAGCCCCTTGCTATTGCTGAACAGGTCGAAGCCCGCGTGCCCGTGATAGCGTCCCATGCCGCTGCGCCCCACGCCACCGAAAGGCAGATGCGGTGACCCGAAATGCAAGAGGCAATGATTGATGCAGCCGCCGCCGAAATCGAGCTCCTGACTGAACCAGCGCTGCATGCCGCGGTCTGAGCTGAACAGGTAGGCCGCCAACGGCTGCGGGTTGCGCGCGATCACTTCGCGCAGCTCACCGCGGTCGCTCCACGAAAGCACGGGCAGCACGGGCCCGAAGATCTCCTCGCGCATCACCGGCGCATCAAGCGGGGTGCTCAGCAGCACCGTGGGAGCGATGAAGCGGTCATCAGCGTCGTGCTGCCCGCCATGCCATACCTCACCCTGATCGAGATAGGCCCGCACCGTTTCGAAACGCCGGGCATGGATCATGCGCGCCAGGTGCGGGCTGCGCTGCGCTTCGGATCCATAGAACTCGATGAGCCGTTTTCGGAGCGCCTGCAGGAATCGATCCTTCACCGCGGCATGCACCAGCACGTGATCCGTGGCGATGCAGGTCTGCCCTGCATTGAAGCACTTGCTCCACGCCACACGCAGCGCGGCGCGTTCCACATCGGCCGTATCATCGATGATCGCCGGGCTCTTGCCCCCCAGCTCCAAGGTGACGGGCACCAGCTGCGGCGCCGCCAGTTCCAGGATGCGCTTGCCCACCGGCGCGCTGCCCGTGAAGAAGACATGGTCGAACCGGAAGGAGCCCATGAGCGCGGGCACCACCGTGCTGCCCGGCCCCAGCACCACCTGCACCAGAGAAGGCTCAAGCGCCGATCGGATGAGCGCCGCGATGACCTCCGCGGTGGCCGGCGCATCCTCGCTGGGCTTCAGCACGGCGCAATTGCCCGCGGCAAGCGCGGCCACCAAGGGAGAGAGCACCAGGAGCACCGGGTAGTTCCAAGGTGCGATGATCAGCACCACGCCGTTCGGGCGTTGCAGCACCACGCTGCTCGCCACCTGCAGCGCCAACGGCGTGGGCACGCGCCGTGGGCGCATCCACTGCTTCAACTCAACAAGCGCATGGTCGATGGCGCCGTGCACGAGACCGATGTCGCTGATGAAGGCCTCCGTGCGCGGCTTGCGCATATCCGTGCGCATGGCATCCAGCAGCCGCTCTTCATGCGCGCGCAACGACCGCTTCAGCTTCAAGAGCGCATCCCGCCGCGCGTGAAAGGGCAGCGTGGCACCGCTCACGAAACGGGAGCGCAGGTCTGCGAGCGAGGGGTCCATGGATACAGCCGCAAGGTAGACCGGCTCAGGCCGCCAGGATGAAATCAACGCCTTCGACAAGCCCGCGCGATGCGAGGAAGGCCGCGATGCGATCGCCGGTGCCGCGCTGGCTGATGAAGGAAACGATGAAGGCTTCGCCCGCAGGGGGCAGCCGATCGTGCGGGATGAAGGCAAAGCCCGGCACCTCGCGTCTCCGGACATCCGTGAAGGCCGCGACGCGGATACCTTGCTCCTCGAGCATGCGCACGCGACTCTGGCATAGCGCGCTCGTTCCGGCGATGATCACGGGTCGTCCATTCAGCGTGCGCGCCAACCAACGGGCCATCCAGCGCGCCTTGGTGCGAAAGAACGCCTCGGTGCTGTAGTTCGGGTGGGTACGGCTCAGCCGGTCGGCATGGTCGTTCCAGGTGAGCAGCTCATCGGGAAGCTTCGCGAAGCGCACACCCGCGTGCATCCAACGCAGCCAGAGCTCATGGTCCTCGGGCAGCGGATCGGTGGAGTAGCCGCCGTGCTGCTCGAACAATTCCCGCCGGAACATCGCCGTGGGGTGCGCGAGCGGTGCATCCACGAAACGCTTGACATAGTGCTCATGCGGCGTCAGCAGCGCGTTCTGCCATTCTACGAACCAGCGCATGCCGCTGCTTCTCACCACGGTGGTCTCGAACCGTGTCCGTGTGCCGAGCACGCCGATTTCCGGATGCGCGTCCAGGAAGGCCACCTGCATGGCCAGACGATCGGGATGGGCGATGTCATCGGCATCCATGCGCGCGATGAGCGACGCATCAGCATGCTGCAGACCGGTGTTCAGCGCGTGCGCTATGCCCACGAGCGGCTCACCCATGACCGTGATCCGCGATTCGCGCAGCGCCCATTGATCCGCAATGGCTCGGCTGGCGGCGGAAGAAGCATTGTCGATGAGCAGCAATCTCCACTCCCGGAAAGATTGTTCCACGATGCTCGCGATAGCCGCGTCGAGGGTGTTCGCCGCGTCGCGGAAGGGAAGGAGCACCGCTACCATGGGTTGGACGCAGCCATCATGCCGGCTTCGCCACGAGCTCCGCCAGCGGCACACCGAGCATGAGCGCGACGAGGATGGAACAGAGCACCACGTACGCGATGAAGCACAGGGGCACCATCACGAACGCCTTCACCACGTTCCAGACCCTTCGGTCATGCAGGGCGATCGCGGCCCAGATCAGGATCCCGAAGATGATGAAGAAGTTCAGGAGCTGGATCCGGGGCCAGATGGGCGTGAGCAAGAGCAGGGTGCTCGACAATAACAGGTACGAGCCCGTCGCGAACAGATAGTGAACGAGCCGTTCGACCCAGCGCAGGCCCGTGCGTGGGAAGAGCAAGCGGTCCGCTCCCGCGAGCATCAGCATCAGGATCGGCAGGAGCAGATTCACGTTCCGGCTCATCCAATGGTTCACGCGCATGGCGGGGGACTCAACCGGTGGTGCGCCCTGCATGGTCTGCACCGCGGCATCCACCGGGTCCCAGTTGAGGAGGAAGCGCACGACGTAATAGAAGGCCACGCCGAACAGGAAGTAGCGCACGGGTGGCGTGAAGGCCTTTCGCTTGCCGGCGAGGAAGGCGCGCGTGAGGCCAGCAGGCCCTTTGACGAAGGTGCGCAGCGTGAGCAGCAGCGGCGCGTCCACGTTGTAGAGGCCTGCGAGGAAATCACCGATCACCTCGGAGAACCGGATGCCGGCCGGCACGCGCTTCTGACCGCACGAGGGACAGAACACGCTGTCGAAGGGCTGTTCGCAATTGGAACAAGGCAGCATGCGGGGAAAGTAGCTACGCGGAAGCCAGTGCCCGCAGCACCACCTCCGCCTTCTTCGCGCCGATCTCCTGCGCCACATCCTCGGGCATGGCTTCGCGGATCCCTTTGATGCTGCCGAAGCGCTTCAGGAGCTTCTGGGCGGTGCTGGGCCCGATGCCTGGTATGCCCTCGAGGCCGGTCTTGATCACCCGCTTGCTGCGCCGGCCACGGTGGTGCGTGATGCCGAATCGGTGCGCCTCGTTGCGCAGGTGCTGGATCACCTTCAGCGAGGAGCTGCGCTTGTCGATGTGGAGCGGCACGGGATCATCGGGGAAGTAGATCTCCTCGAGCCGTTTGGCGATGCCCACCAGGGCCACCTTGCCACGAAGCCCCAGCCGGTCGAACACATTCATGGCCGCGTGCAGCTGGCCTTTGCCGCCATCGATCACCACGAGCTGCGGCAGCGGTTCGCCTTCGCTGAGCAGGCGCGCGTAGCGGCGTTCCACGGCCTCCTCCATGCTGGCGAAATCATCGGGCCCCTCCACCGTGCGGATGTTGAAATGGCGATAGTCCTTCTTGCTGGGCCTGGCATCCTTGAAGACCACGCAGGCGCTGACCGGATCGGTGCCTTGCGTGTTGCTGTTGTCGAAGCACTCGATGTGGCGCGGCAGCTCGTTCAGGCGCAGGTCCTGCTTCATCTGCTCCAGGATCCTGTTGGTCGCGGCCTCGGGATCGACGAGCTTCTCCTGCTTGCGCTTATCGGTGAGGAAATAGCGGGCATTGCGCTCGCTGAGCTCGAGCAGCGCTTTCTTGTCGCCACGCTGCGGCACGGTGAACACCAGGCCGGGCACCTCGATGCCGGGATCGAGCGGCACGATGGCCTCGGGCGCGTTGCTGCGGAACCGCTCACGCAGCTCGGCAATGGCCAGCTGCAGCAGCTCGGCCTCCGTCTCCTCGAGCTTGGGGCGGAGCTCCACCGTGATGCCGTGCACCACAGCGCCGTCGATCACGCGCAGGTAGTTCACGCAGGCGCCGACACCATCGCTGGCTAGGGCGAAGACATCCACATCGCCGATATCGGCATGCACGATGGTATTGCGGGCCTGGTACCGCTCGAGCTGCTCGATGCGCTGGCGCGCGACCTCGGCCTTCTCGAACTCCAGCGCTTCGGCATGGGCCATCATCTGCTCCTTGAGCAGGTTGGCTACCCCTCGTGTGCGGCCCCGCACGATCTGTCGGATCTGCCTGATGTGGGCATCGTACTCCTCGGCGGGCTGCAGCCCTTCGCACGGGCCCTTGCAGTTGCCCATGTGGTACTCGAGGCAGCGCCGGTACCGGCCTCGCTCGATGTTGCGTTCGCTCAGTTCGTAGTTGCAGCTGCGCAGCTTGTACATGCGGTTCACCAGCTCCACCACGGTCTTCATCACACGGGCGCTCGCGTATGGGCCGTAGTACTCCGAACCATCATCTTCCGGATTGCGCATGCCCTCGACGCGCGGGAAGCGTTCGTTGCGGATGCGGATCCACGGATAGCTCTTGTCATCCTTGAGCATCACGTTGTACCGCGGCTGGTGCTGCTTGATCAGGGAATTCTCCAGCAGCAACGCATCGAACTCGGTGGCCACCACGATGATGTTCACATCGACGATGTTGGACACGAGCTTGGCGGTCTTCCCGCTCTCGAAGCGCTGCTTGGTGAAGTAGCTGCCCACGCGGTTGCGCAGGTCCTTGGCCTTGCCGATGTAGATGATGCGGCCGCTGAAGTCGAGGAATTGGTACACCCCGGGCTGATGCGGCAGCAGGCGCACCTTCTCGCGTATGTCCAGCGTGCTCATCGCTCAAAGATTCCCCATAAGCACGACATATGGCCAACGCCCCCGGGACAGGAAACGAGGGAAGCGCTCTGAATGGCCACGGCAGGCGCCCGATGCGATGCGGAAAAGCCAACGCGCAGCGTGGTACATTTCGCCATGCAATTCACGGCAGCACAGATCGCACAGCTTCTTGGGGGCACGGTCGAGGGCGACAGCAACGCATCGGTCAGCCGGCTCTCGAAGATCGAGGAGGGCGGGCCCGGCTCACTCTCCTTCCTGGCCAACCCGGCCTACACGCAATACGTGTACACGACCACGGCGAGCGTGGTGATCATTGGACACGACTTCGCCCTTACCGCGCCCGTGAGCGCCACGTTGGTGCGTGTGGCCGATGCGCAGGGCGCATTCGCGAAGGTGCTGGAGATGTACAATACGATCAAGCTCGACAAGAAGGGGATCTCCGCGCAGGCCGTGATCAGCGCGGGTGCGACACATGGCACCGATTGCTACATCGGTCCGCTGGCCTTCATCGGGGAGAATGTGCGGATCGGCAACAATGTGAAGATCTACCCTCAGGCCTACATCGGCGACAACGTGACCTTGGGCGACCATACCACGGTCTTCGCCAACGTGACGATCTACTCCGATTGCGTCATCGGCGCGCGTTGCATCATCCACAGCGGCACGGTGATCGGCAGCGATGGTTTCCGCTTCGCTACCGGGCCGGATGGTGGCGCCAAGATCCCCCAGATCGGCAATGTGGTGATCGAGGATGATGTCGAGATCGGCGCCAACTGCGCGATCGACCGTGCGACCCTCGGCTCGACGATCCTGCGCAAGGGCGTCAAGTTCGACAACCTCATCCACATCGCGCACAACGTGGAGGTGGGCGAGAACACGTACTACGCTGCGGGCGGCGTGGTGGCGGGCAGCACGCGCATCGGCAAGAACTGCATGTTCAGCGGACAGGTGGGGATCATCGGGCACCTGAAGATCGCCGACGGCACCATCATCGCGGCGCAGAGCGGCATCAGCAAGGACACAAAGCCTGGGGAGGCCTACATGGGCTCTCCGGCTTTCGAGGTGCAGAAGTACCGCAAGAGCTATATCCACTTCCGCAACTTGGACAAGCTGGTGGAACGTGTCGATCGACTCGAGAAGGCCTCACGACCGCGTACCGAGGGGGCCTGATCGCGCTTCCACTCACGGGAGCTGCTCAGCTCTCGTTGCCGTCGGAACCGAACCTCCGATATTCACGAGGATGGGGTCCCGATCGTTCCCTTCGCCGACGTAGCGCACGAAGCCATCGAGGTTCACGTCCTCGGGGTAGTAGCCCGACACCGTTGCCGTGGGCACGCTGCCGCCGATGCGCGCGAGAATGGGGTCCCGGTCATTGCCTTCGCCCGTGTAGAACAAGGCGCCATCGGCGTTCACGTCGCCGGCCCAGAGCGCGGCGATGCTGCCGAGTATCCGTCGCGGATCCGTGCCGTACATCAGCGTCGACGGGTCGCTCAGGTCGATCCGCACCACGCCGCTGCCAAAGGCCGTTGAGGCGCTGGTCATGGCAGCCAGGTGGTTCCGGTGCCAGGCCGCCACCTTGTAGGAGGCGCGCGGCGCGTCAGCGAACCAGAGGGGCTCCTCGCCGGTGGGCATCACCACGCGGCCATCGGCCAGCACCACCGCGGCCAGCTCATCCACCACGTTCACATGGTTGGCGCCTTCCCGCAGCTGCACCATCACCCAATCCACCGGCGCATTCGTTCCGCTGCGCTCCAGGAGCACGGGATCCATGGAGGCCCCCATGCCATATGGATCGCTGGCGGGAAGCACACCAGCGGTCTTCAGGTCGGTACGCATGGCACCGCCGTTCCACGCCCCTTCCAGCACCAGGCTCAACGCGAGCTGGCTGTCTCCGTCGGTGAAGTCGTAGATGCCGTCGAAATCGCGGTCCACGCCATGCCGGATCGCGGTGCTCGGGTGCACCAGCGTCCAAGACAGGGGCGCGCCGCCGGCTTGCGCAGAGGCCACCAGCGCGGCGTGCGTAACGGTGGCCGCGCCGTTCTGATCGGGCTGGTAGTTGCTGCCGCCGAGGTAATAGAAGCCCCGCGCCACGCCGCCCCAGATGCCCTTCACCACCATGCCGTACTCAGCGGGCCGCGTATCCGCGAGGTCCTTGAGCACATTCAGGGTGGTGGTGCTACCGATGGAGCCGTTGATCGTATGCCGCATGCCAACCGCCGGAAGCGCGTCGTTCACCGCGGAGGTGGAGAAGGGGAAGTTGGTGGTGTTGAAGCACTGCGGGCAATTGTCGGTGTCGATGCCGCCGGACCAGCTGAGGATCTCTGGCTCGTAATCCCCCATGTAATTGGCCACGCCGGCACCGTTGTACCAGGTTTCCATGACGCCCTCGGAGAGCAGACCGAAACCACTGGTGCATTCGGTTGTATTGTAGAAGAAACCGGTCTTCCGGTAGGTGCTGCGCAGGTCGCTAGCCATGTTGCGATTCATGGTGAATCCCTGGGTGTTGTTCGTGCTCCCGCCCGCGGCGTTGCCCGCCACCTGGCCGTTGCCCGCCAGATCGCCACGCCCCGTCTGCGCGTTATGACAGGGCACGCAGTTCACGTTCACGGCCACGAAGAGGTTCACCGCAGGCGGTACCGATTGGAAGGAGGTGCCGGTGCCGCGCACACGGCCCGGGTTGATCCGCGTGGTGGACGACTGCGAGTTCGGCTTGTACACGCGATAGGGATTCGGCACATACCAGCACGCTGCGAGGAAATCGGAGAACTCCTGCATACCTACCACATCCATGGGCTGATCAGCGCCCTGCAGATCATGGAAGGCCCCGGCGAAATCGTGGAAGCTGTGTTTGTCCCCGCGCCAGTGCAGGTTGCCGCGCCCGCGTCCGATGATGTCGATCAGGAACTGGGTGGTCTTCACGCCCTTCATCGGATGGAAGCTCTTGCCATCGACCAAGGACATATCGCCGGAGGGATTGCCCAGGTCCCAACCCAGCCGATCCCAGCGCGCATCCACGTGGCAGCTGCCGCAGCTGATCTGGCCATGGCCGCTTCCGGTGTGCGTGTTGTAGAGATGCTTGCGCCCCACCTTGATCACCGCGGGCGTGGGGTCGAAATAGGCCGTGCGTGCCACCTCCTTCGCAGTGCCGAGATCGATGGTGGAGACCGATCCGCTGAATTTGTTCAGCACGAAGGCACGGTTGCCCGACTCATCGATCACGATGCCGGTAGGGCCCTCGCCCACCTTGATCGGAGCGCCGGCGGCTCGTGCGCCTGAAGGCAATATGCCAATCACGTTGTTCGAGCCCATGCCCGTGACGTAGGCCATGCTGCCATCGGAGCGCCACGCGATGCCGCGCGGGTCGCCGATCGATTGCGTCCGCAGCGCGGGCGGCGAGCTGCTCACCGCGTAATTGATGTGCGGATTCATGTCGGTGATCGCCACGGCGCCCGAAGGCGGGGCGAAGCGCGATACGTTCACATGCAGGAAGCGCCCGTTCAGGTTCGGCTCGAAGCGCACCTCGTTGGTCGCATCGGTCCCTACCACGAAGAGCTCGCCGGTGCCCGGTCGCACGCTCATGGCCATGAGGATGTTGCCCAAGGTGCTCTTGTAGGTGACCTCATTGCTGCCGGTGGCGATCATGGCGACATCCCGATCCGGCATGTCCCAGCCGGCCTGCCGCGCGCCGATACCGCCCGTCACGATGTTCGTCCAGTTGTGGTTGTTGTCATCCATCCACTGCCCGGCGGCGTTCTTCCGCACGATCATCGTGTTCGACTCCGTCGATGGCGGGTTGCTGGGGTTCATCGGGGGGTTGAATCCGGTACCGGCGTTGGGTACGGGCACCGCACCGCCGTAGGGTCCGGAGGCATGCTTCACGTCGTTCGGGATCAGGGTGCATCCGCCTTGCGTGGAGCAGATGCCGACCTTGCCCGGGATGTGCTCGGTGGTGAAGAAATCGTTGCCGCTTATGGCCGTGGTGCGGTTGCCGCTCTCGAAGAAGGCGCAATACACGGTGCTGCCATCGGGGCTCACTGACAGCGCTCGTGGCTGTTCTCCTTTCAGCAGGACCTCGGTGGGCGCGTTGTTCAGGTTGGCCGGGTCGAAGATCTGCACGCTCTCGCGCTCGGCGCAGCTCACGTAGGCCTTCTGCGGACTTCCCGCGAAGACCAGATCCGCCGGTTCGTTCTCGGTGGCCACGCTGCGTATGGTGGCCTTCAGCGTAAGGTCCACGATGCTGATCTCATCGCTCACCTGACACACCACCCACGCCTCGGTATTGGTGCGGGCGCGAACGGTCACGGGATCGAGGCCCACGGGGATGGTCGCCTCGTGCATGATACCGCCCGCGCTCACGGTGAACACCTCGAGGCTGTTGTTGGCCGTGTTCACGGCAAGCAGCTTGGTGCCATCCGGGGTGAGCGCCAAGGGGCTCACGTGCGCCGATTCGAAGTTGGTGAAGGCCGTGGCTGGCACGCCCTGCCCGATGCTGCGTTCGGCCATCGGTTCGTCCGGCCCCTGTTCAAAGGCGGAAAGCCCGGCGAAGAGGGCAACGGTGGTGAAGCCGATGATGGACTTGCGGTTGGCGGAGAAGAAGCGCATGGTCGCGGAAGCTGTATCCGGGCTCAGCGCTGCATTCGATTCCACGCCCGGAAGGGGTTAAGGTCCAGCCAAACTAATGGACCCTGAGGGAATCGGCAAGCCCTGTCCGCCCAGCTCAGTACACGAGCAGCCGCGGCTCGCTCATCTCTTCCATCGCATACTTCAGTCCCTCGCGCCCCAGGCCGCTGTCCTTGATGCCGCCGTAGGGCATGGGGTCGATGCGGAAGCCGGGGATGCTGTTGATGATGATGCCGCCCACTTCCAGCTCGTCATGCGCCTGTTTCATGTGCGCGATGCTCGTGGTGAAGACACCCGCCTGTAGTCCATAAGTGGAGTCGTTCACGGCTGCGATCGCATCGCTGAAGTCCTTCACCTCCTCCAGCACGGCCACTGGTCCGAAGACCTCCGCGCAATTCACGCGCATGCTGTGCTGGGTGCCGGTCAGGAGCGTGGCGGCATATACGTTGCGCTCCAGGTCCACCGGCTTTCCGCCAGCCAGGATCGTGGCGCCCGCCTTCGTGGCTTCCTCCACCCAGCTCACGATGCGCTCGTAATGCCCCTTGTCGATGATCGGACCCACGCTGATCTCCGCAGCCGAGGGGTCGCCGGCCTGCAGCTCGGCATAGGCCTTCACGAGCAGGTCGCGGAACTCCTCAAAAACCGAAGCGACCGCATAGATGCGCTGCGTGCTGATGCAGGTCTGGCCGGCGTAGAGGTTCGCGCCCATCGCCACCGCCTTCGCCGCAGCGAGCAGGTCAACACCCTGATCGATGATCACCGCCGCGTTTCCTCCCAGTTCCAGCGCCACCTTCTTCTTCCCGCAGATCGCCTTCAGATGCCATCCCACCTTGTCGCTGCCGGTGAAGCTGAGCATGGCCACGCGCTCGTCCTTCACCAGCTTCTCCGCCACGGGTACGCCGCACATCAGCACATGGAAAGCTCCCTTCGGCCAACCGATATCTTCCATGAAACGGCCGAGGACAAGTGCGCTCAACGGGGCTTGCGGCGCGGGCTTCAGCACCACCGGACAGCCCACCGCCATCGCCGGGGCCACCTTGTGCAGCACCAGGTTCAGCGGGAAGTTGAAAGGCGTTATCGCCGCGATGACACCTATGGGGAAGCGTTTGGTGATCGCCGTCTTGCCCGCGCCCGCGCCGAAGTCCATCGGCACCACTTCGCCACCGAAACGAAGGGCTTCCGCTGCGGCCGTCTTCACCGTGGTGATGCAGCGCGCGATCTCCGTCTTCGCGTAGCCGATGGGCTTGCCGCCTTCCTGCACGATGAGCTTCGCCAGTTCATCCTGGTGCTTCTCGATCAACGCGGCCAACGCATCCAGCTTCGTGCTGCGGTCACCGGCGCTCATCTTCCTCAGCACCTCACGGCTCGCATAGGCGGCTGCGATCGCCTCTTCCATCTGCGCCTCGGTGGCGTTCGGGAGTTTGGCCAGCTGGGTGCCGTGGTACTTTTCCACGACGGTATTGAAGCTCCCGTCACCTTCGAAAGACCAGTTGCCGTTGATGAGGTTGGCGGGGGTGAAGAGGGAGGTGAGGGTGGCAGGCATGGTGCAAAGTTGTTCACCACGGAGCAAAGCCGAATGCCATGAAACCGCAAAGACGCTAAGAGCGCAAAGGAGTTTCGGAGAGGTTCCGGTTGGCGCCCTCTGCGGTCATCCCTCTTCCAACCGGTAAGCGACCCGACGGATCCCATCCCTAACGAGCTTCTCGTTGAAGTTGACCAAGAGCCCTAGCTTGTTCTTGGTCAGCTTCAGATAGGTGAGCACTTGAGCCCAGTGCACAGGATGCAACTCCTCCACAGACTTGACCTCGATGATGAGCTTCTCATTAACCCACAGGTCCAATCTGTAGCCAACATCCAGTTGAACCCCCTTGTACAATACCGGCAAATTGACCTGCTGCTTGACATCCAGTCCCCGGCTTCTCAGATCGAATGCCAGACAGTGTTCATAGCTGTTCTCCAACAAATCTGGCCCCAGCTCGCGATGCACCTCGATCATCGCATCGACTGCAATCCTCGCCAAATCATTCTCCGTCATTGCATCTCACTTTGCGCTCTTAGCGTCTTTGCGGTTCGCCTTCACTTGGCGAGATATCGCCCTACCGGCCGCAGCAGCACCACCTCCACCTCCTGCTCCTCGAAGCGCGAGAAGCTTGCCTCTACCTGCTTCTCCGGCCAGATGATCTGCACGCGTCCCTTGGCCACATCGTAGGCCGCGGTGTAGAGCGTCCCGAAGCCGCGGAGGTATTGCTGGCTGTACAGCGGTGGCCTGAGGAATTGCTTGATCAGCGCCGCGCGCGTGAGCTTGGGCTGCGCGATGCTGTGCTCCAAGAAGTGCTTGCGCTCGATAGTATGGGTGAAGGCCGCGTACTCGTCCCACTCCACTTGATGCTGGTGATTGCAGGCCACGGCTTGATAAACGACTTGCGCCGGACGGTCGGGGTTCATATACACCGTGGCGTACTTGCCGCTCTTGTCCACTACCGTGACGTTGTATCCCATGTGCACCGGGATGCGCGCGAGAGCGACGCAGGCCTCATCGGTGGTGCTGCAGGTCTCGAGGACATAACGAAGCACCAGCGGTATGCCGAAGCCCGTGCCGCTCACTTTCCTTCCGCCGAAGGCCAGCGCAACGGCCAAGCCATCTGCATTCATCCCATCGAGCAAACCCCAGCCGCTGTCCTGGATGCCGATCACGGGCTTCACGTATTCCGTGTAGCGCATGCGGCCATCGAAGTAGCGCGGGTCGAAGTCGTAGTTGCGGATGAGCGTGGGAGCGCCCTTAGTCCAGGCGACCTGCGAGCAACCGGCCATGTAGGGCGGTGGGCACCACATGCTCAAAAACCTACACGCCACGTCATCGTTGTTGGCGATACGGCACAGGCTGTTGTACACCGGGATCAACTCCGGCATGTGCAACTCCAACAGGCTGCGGCAGGTCACAAGGTCCGGGCGCTTCTCCAGTCCCTCGCTCTCGTACCAGATCCTGAACAGCGGCCACGCGCGGTCGAAGAAGGTCTGCCAGCGGTCGCTGGGCCAGGGTTCACGGACGAGCTTCAGGTGGACGTACATGGGAATACTTCACCACAGAGGCACAGAGACACAGAGAAGAACGGGGGCGATCGTACTTGTCATTCGCCTTCTATCAGATAGCCGTTCATCATGCGCTTGATGCCCTTGGTAATGACCGGCGAATTGAAGTTCAACAGCAGGCCCACTCGCTTGTCAGTGAGCTTCAAGTAGGTCAGAAGCTGTGCTTGATGCACTGGGTGGAACTCTTCAACCGCCTTCACTTCTACGATGATGCGATCGTCCACCAGCAGGTCGAGGCGCAGGTCGTTCGGCATCCGTCTGCCCTTGTAAATGATCGGAACGGCCATTTGCTGAGTGACCTCGACCCCATGCTCCCGGAGCTCCTGGGCAAGGCACAACTCATAGATGCTTTCCAATAACCCCGGTCCAAGTTCACGGTGTACCTCAATGGCTGCCTCGATGATTAGTTCGCTCAACTCATTGTATTTAAGACTTGCCACTCGCGCGCGCTGTGTCTCGATGTCTCCGGGGTTCATGCTCTTCGCATTTGGTTCTCTCCGTGCCTCCGTGTCTCTGTGGTGAACCTCACTACATCATCTTGAACCCCCCGATCTCCAGCATATGTCCCGTGCCCGCATGCTCGCCCGGTACCACGCTCTTGTACTCCGCGCGGATGGCGGCGAGCCATTTCTTCGCGCGTTCGGTGAGCTGGAAGTCGTCGGTCATCATGCGGCCGCGCATCACCAGGATGCCGATGTCGGCGCCTTCGTAGAGCCAGTCGCCCACGCGCGTGATGCGCAGGAAGAAGGCCTCGTTGTCCTTCTCAACGTAGCGGCGGTGCGTGTCCATGCGCCAGAAGTAGATGCTGCCATCCTCGCGCATGCGCCAGATCCCGCTGCGCGGCGCTTCGGTCACACGGCGGATGTCATCGGCGGTGTGTTTGATCACCATCTGGCCCCATGAGTCGATGTTCGCGGCATCGGCCCATCGGCGGTTCAGCGCGTTCACGCTCAGCTCGTAGGGCACGTCCATCCATTCCAGCGTGTGGAAGAGGTGCAGCGGCGCATCTGCCAATGCGAATGCAGCATGGTTGGTAATGGAACTCGCGCCCGTGACGCGCGGGTTCAATTCACCGAGGTAGATCTCGCCGCTGTCCTTGTCGATGAGGTAGTCCAGCTCGAAGTAGCCCTTGTATCCCTCCTTGAGCAACTGGTCGCCGAATTTCTTCGCGTAGCGGCGGGCCTTGGCGCGTATCTCCGGCGTGAAGGTGTCGGCGAAGATCTCGTTGCCGCACCAGCCGCCCTTGTACGGCGTGAGCTCCTTGAAGCCCACGAGCTCCGTCATCAGCGGCGCCACGATGGTGCCGTGCCGCGTGACGCAGGCCTCCATGGCTGCGCCCCGGCAGTTGATGCGCTTCATGATCTTGCACTCCTTCTCCGCCTCGATCTCCTTCGCGTAATTATCGTAGTCCGCCTCGCTCTTGATGAAGAAAGTCGTGTGGCCGCTGTCACCGAAGGGCGTCTGCACCACGAGGTCGGTGCCGAGCTTGCCTTTCTGCGCGACGGCTAGCAGGTGCTCGTAGTGGCGCACGGGGCTGAGCACGTAGGGCACGCAGGGCACGCCGGCCTTCTCGGCCACACGGTTCGTGTTCACCTTGTTGTCCAGCCAGGTCCGCAATTTGGCCTTCGGGAAGATCACCTCCAGACCGGCCTTCTTCGCCAGCGCCTCGGTCCGCTCATCGAACATGAGGAAAAGTGCCTTGCCGTTCTTCCCTTTCGATTTGCGCTGTTCGATGTAGTCGCGCACCTCGCTGTGCGTGAGCAGGTAGTTGTTGATGTCCTCGATGCTCTGGAACTCCTCGTGCGGCTCCTCGGTCTTCGGGCTCATCAGGTTCGGATGCATCCCATCGAAGCAATCGATGTAGGTGATGAACTTGAATCCCTTGATCCATTCATCGGCGCCGAGCAGGTTAAAGTTGGTGGCGCTGATGAAGTAGAGCGGCGTCTCGTTTCGATGGAAGAAGCGTCGGATGTCGCTGATGCCCTTGAGCAGGTTGGCAGGCCGGCTCGTCTTCGCAGGCTTCTTCCTTCGCGCTGGCGTTCTCGTTGCGGCCTTCTTGGGCAGGGCTGCACGAGTTGCGGTCCTTCCGGCGCCATCCTTCATCCGCTTCGGCGCTGTTCGCTTTCCCGCCGGTGACTTCTTCCTTCGGTTGATCTTCTTGCTCATGATCTTATTTCTTCTTGCGCCCTGTCTTAGCGGGCGGGATGGATGATAAGCGCATCCCGCCAAGTGCCGTTGTCGTCTTCTGCCTTCCCAACGCGGCATCGGTGAATACTCGTAGGCCCAGCTCCGGCCGGTAGCCGTGGATCTCCTTCACGTCGATGGCGATAAGGAAGTCGATGATCTCCTTGTTGATCACCTGCCCCGGCACGAGCACCGGGAAGCCTGGCGGATAGGGGATCACGAAACTGGCGGAGACCAGCTCCGCGCCATTGCGCATCTCCTCCAGCGCCTTGTCCAAATGCACATGACGGCAGCGCTCCTCCTTGTACGCCAGGAAGTAGGCCGCGCGCAGATCACCGCCAGGCACGCCAGGCTGGCCCAGGAAGCTGCGGTGGAAGCTGCTGAAATCGGGAAGCGGCGGGATCTCCACCGTGAGCGCGCGGATCCTGCCGAGGTGAAGGCGCTTGTCGTCGTGCTCGAAGCCTGCGTTACGCTCCTCCAGCTCGCTGGCGATCTGGAGCAGCACCTTGGTGAGGTAGGCCAATGAGCCGCGCGTGGTTCCGATGTTGGTCATGAAGAGCACCGAGTTCCGCGAGGTCTTGTTGACCTGGATCTGGTGCTTGTCCATGAGGAACTTGTTCTTGAAGGTGTCGCCGTCGATGCCCGTCTTGCCCGTATAGAGGTTGATTTTGGTGGGATCCACGGCGAATTCGTCCTGGGCCCAGGCCTTCTCGATCTCGTTCCACCCTTTGTCGCGGCGATAGTAGTGTTCCAGGCCGCTCTGCCGGTATTCAGGCGGGATGAGCTCGCCGATGGTGATGATGTCGAACCACCTGTTGAGGCGCGGGTGTTCGCGTATGGTGCGCCTGAGCAGCAACCCGAGCTCGATGGCCTTCTCCACCAGCTCGAAGCCCTCGAACTCCACCTGGCGCCGCCCCACATCCATGCTGGCGAGGATCTGGTAGTTGGCGCTGGTGCTGGTGTGCGTCATGTACGCCTCATGGAAGCTCTCCTCGGTCTTGCGCGCGAAGTCCTCGTCCCAGATGTGGATCATGCTCCCCTGGCGCAATGAGGTGAGCGTCTTGTGCGTGCTCTGCGTGGCGTACACACGGATGCGCACCTTATCGGGGTCGGGCATGCGCGGCTCCTCGCCCTTCTTGAGCGACCGGATGTGCGCCTCGTACTCGGCCCTGTATTCCGGCGTGCGGTACTTGCGCGCCAGCTTGGCGGCCACATGCATGGCGGTGCGCTGACGCAGCACATAGCTGAAGCGCGCGAACGCCCACCAGGCCTCGTCCCATAGGAACACGATGTCGGGCTTGATGGCCAGCGTCTGCTCCATCACGCGCTCCACGTTGTACACGACGCCATCGAAGGTGCTGTTGGTGAGCAGCAGCATCTTCACCTTATCGAGCCTTCCGCCTTGGCGCAGCGCGAGCAGCTTCTGGCGGATATGATCCAACGGCACCGCGCCGTACATGCTGTATTTCGGCAAGGGGTAGCTGTGCAGGTACACCGGGTAGGCGCCGCTCAGCACCATGCCGTAATGGTGGCTCTTGTGGCAATCGCGATCGATGAGCACGATGTCGCCGGGCTCGACCAGCGCCTGCACCACGATCTTGTTGGTGGTGCTGGTGCCATTGGTGGCGAAGAAGGTGTGGCGAGAGCCGAAGGCGCGCGAAGCGAGCTCCTGGGCCTTCTTCAGCGGTCCGGTCGGTTGCAGCAGTGAATCAAGTCCGCCGGTCGTGGCGCTCGTCTCGGCCAGGAAGAGGTTGCGGCCGTAGAACTCGCCGAAATCCTGGATCCATCGGCTCTTGAACACGCTGTTGCCACGGCTGATGGGCATGGCGTGGAAGACGCCCATCGGCTTCTTGCTGTACTCCTTCAGCGCGGTGTAGAAGGGTGTCTGGAAGCGCTCGACGATGCCGCGCAGGATGGTGAGATGAAGCTCGGTGAAGTCCTCGGTTCGGTAGAAGATGCGTCGGAACACGGACAGGGTCTCATCCTCGAGGCCATCAACCGGCGTGTCCGTCACGTAGTAGCGGTCCACTTCGGGCCTGAACCATCGGCATACCCGGCCGAGGAAGGGGCCCGTGTGCGAACGCCCTGGCTTCTCGGGCTCCAGCGCATCGAGCGCGCGGGTGAATTCCCGCAGGATGGACTTGTGGTTGACGCTGGCGTAGCTCACGCCGAAGCGCATCACCACCGCTTGTATGTTGTGGTTGAAGAGCAGCGCGATGAGCGCATCCTGCACCGTGCGCACCACCACGGCATCGTACACGAAGGGATCGCTCCTGTCGCGCACCTGGCGCAGCCGATGCTTCAACGCCGCCTCCTCGTCGTCATCGATCTCGTCCACGAAGAGCACCTCGAAGTAGTTCGGCCTGGGTCTTCCTTCATCCTCGGCGAGCAGCTCGCGGGCGCCCGACTCGGGATCGGCGATCGCTGCGGGATCGCTGCGGAACGCGCCGCTGCTGAGCATGCGAACCACGTGGTTGACCGCCAGGTGCAAGCCATGATGCTCTTCCGACCGCAGCAGGTCGCGCAGATGCCTCACCGTATCGCGGCCGGGATAGGCCCAATAGAGCTCGATGGCATGCAGGTCGTCGAGGATTCCCTTCACCTCCTCCACCGAGCCCTGCCCGGCATCGAGGTCGGTGACCGCCAGCTTGAGCTGCTCCCAGGTATGGGAGCGCAAGCGCGCGGCGTTGTAGTGCTGGCGTAGCGGTGCGGAAGTAACGGATGGCATCGTGATGGCCTCAAGGCCGGTAGCGAGGGAAAGATAACGGCCCCGGCCAATGCCCTCAATCGGCCCTGCGCACCGAGACCATGCGGTCGCCTACCCCGAGACGCCAGACCACATCCATCCCCTCAACCACTTCTCCGAAACGTGTGTAACGCCCATCAAGATGCGGGGCAGCCGCGTGCGTAATGAAGAACTGGCAGCTCTCGGTATCGGGTCCGGCCGATGCGAGACCGACGGAGCCAGCGGAGAAAGGCTTGCGACCGATCTCGGTGCGCAGGGTCCAGGGCATGCCGCCGTAGCCGTCGCCGCGGGGACAGCCGCCTTGCACGACGAAATTGGGCACCATGCGGTGGAAGTACTTGCCGTCGTAGTACCCTGCGGTCACCAAGGAATCGAAGGCCAGGCTGCTCCCGGGGCAATCGTTGACATCGGTGGCGATGATGATATCGCCCTGCGATGTTGAGATGAGATAGCGCTGGCCTTGCTTCAAGAACCGAAGCTTCTCCTTATTAATCGCATGGTTGAAGGCGGGGCGCACATGCCATGGCGGCGGAAGACCATCGCGTTTCGCGATTGCGTTGTGCAGGAGTATCATCGCTTCCAGGTCGCGTATCGGCAGGCGCGATTCGAACGCCCTCTTCTCCACGGCTGCGGGCAACAGGATGCGGATGACATCGGCCTCTTCCTCCTGCAGCATCTCCGCTATTGCGCATATCAGCCCCGCGTCTCCCGAACCTATGGCCGTGGAGACCACCTCGGCCAACCGGGCGTACTGCGCCTCTCGGGAGGCGAAGCGGGAAACCATCATGGCCTTCCGCACTGAGGCTATCTCAGCAGCCAACATAGCCTGACGCACGACGGCTGGCAGCCCATTGTCAACTATGGCGGCACGCCGATCCTGGTTTGAGTAGAAGTGCTCGGTCGCCGCGGCGCCTGCCTCGATGATGGCTGATTTTTCAAAGGGAGAGCGCAATTCAGTATCCAACTCCGAAAGGAGCTGGATCGCACGTGCTCCCGGACCAATGGTGCCGCCATGCTTCACTGCAAAGCCAAGGAGCAAGATGCGCGTGCGCACATCCTGTTCCTCGATGGCTGCGCTCAGGCACTGTTCGGCATTCAATTTCTCCCGGCTCATCAAGCCCTCAACGGCCGCTTGGCCGATGCAGCCCGGGCCCACCCAACGGAAGAGCAGGCTGTCGTCTTGGGAATCCTGCAGGATGCCAAGCGATCGCAAAGCGCTCGGGAGAATCACTGCAGGTTTGTCGGCGTCTGCCGAGAAGCGCAAGAGCTTGAGTGCATCGGGACTGCCCACTTTGCCCAAACCACGCACCAACATGGCTTCAGACTCCACCGGCTCTTCGCTGGCGAAAAGCGCCAGGTAGTCGGCTGCGATGGCCTTCAGTAAACTGTCCGGCAGCCTACGTAGGGCGTCGGCCGCACGAACACGTTCATGCCCAACGGAGCGATCGAAGTAGTACATGATTGCCCTCGGGTCCTTCAGCATGCCGTTGCGCAGCATGCCGATGAACGATGCGCTCAGGTAAGCGCGCTGCACCGTGCTGTCGCGTTCGTTCACGGCAAGGCCGGCCATCTGCTCCACCACCGCGCTGTCCGCTACGAAGCCCAAAGCGAAGACGGCCGTGGACCGAACGGTGGGGTCGCTGTCTTCCAAGGCCTTCAGCAAACAGGGAGCGCCGGCACTGTCCTGCACGCTGGCGAACGCGAGCGCCGCTGCCTGGCGCACAACAGCCGCGCTGTCCTGCAGCATGGCGCAAAGCCTTTCGGTATCCCGATGCTCCTGCGCTTCGAGCACGGACAGGAGGCGCGGATCGCTCCAGCGGTTCGGTGGCGGGTCAGCGGCAGGCCGCGAGCAGGCCGCGGCCACGAAGGCCAGCCCGAAGAGCGCGCGATGCATGCTTCAGCGCGAATGCGTTCCGAAATCCAAGGCTTGCCTGCGACGGAACAGGTTGGTGAGGTCGTAGCCGAAGTAGCGCAAGGCACCGAGCAGCACCATGGTAGCGGTGGCATCGTCGATGTTGCCGACCAAGGGCAGGTTGTCGGGTACGAGCTCGAAGACCCCGAGGGTCGGGTTGAGCAGGTAGAGGAAGGCGAACAAGCCGGCGAGGGCGACGAAAAGGCTCTTCATGACGGTGATAACGGTGACGTTCCCACGAAGGTATGGCCGGGTATCTTCGGGCCGCCCGCATGGACATCCGAATGATGAGAAAACCGATCTGCGCCCTGCTTCTGGGCGCTTCGCTCCCGGCCATGGCCCAACTGCAGTCCGATCAGGACGCGTTGGACCAGATGAAGTACGATGTGCAATACCTCGCCAGCGACCTGCTCGAAGGACGCGAGGCGGGCATGCCGGGCGAGCAGCTCGCCGTGGATTACATCGCCGCCAAATTCGGGAACGTGGGGCTGATGCCCTACGGCGAGAACGCCAGCTACCTGCAGCCCTTCACCTTCGCGGCGGAGCCGAAGCTCGGCGCGCTGAACACCTTGCAACTCGGGCGCAAGAAGCTGAAGGTCGGCGAGCAATGGTACCCGCTGGCCTATTCCGCCATCGGCGATGTGCGCGGCACCATCCGGAAGCTCGACTACGGCATCGTGGCGCCCGAGCTGGGCCGCGTCGACTATCCGGATACGCTCGACCTCAAGGACCGTGTCGCGGCATTCAGCGTGAGCTCTCCCGATGGCGTGCACCCGCACAGCAAGTACATCGCCTACAATGATCTGCAAGGACGCGCCCAGAGGGCTGCCGACCACGGCGCCGCGGCCGTGCTCTTCTACAGCGATGACCCGACCGCTCCCACGCCCGAGCCCGGCTTCAGCGCCAAGATCAAGTCCATCGGCATACCGGTGATCTTCCTCACCGGGGAGCTCTACGAGCAGCTCGTGGTCGATGGGAATCCGTTCGCCGTGCACGTGGAGATCGAACGCGCCGAGCGCACTGCGTACAACGTGGTGGGGATGATCGACAACGGCGCGGCCAACGTGGTGGTGATCGGCGCGCACCTCGACCATCTGGGCTGGGGCGATGAAGGGTCGCTGTATCGTGGCGAGCCTGCGATCCATAACGGCGCCGACGACAACGCGAGCGGCATCGCCGTGATGCTGCAGCTCGCGCGCGACCTCGCCGAGATGGACCAGACGCGCGCCAACGACTATCTCTTCATCGCCTTCAGCGGCGAAGAGAAAGGCCTGTACGGCTCGAACTACTGGACCAAGCACCCGACGATGCCCATCGCGGAACTGAACTACATGATTAACCTCGACATGGTGGGCCGGCTCGACACCTCGGGCACCATCGGCATCAATGGCGTGGGCACCTCACCTGCTTGGGACGAGCTGAATCGTGTGCTCGTTGGCGACCTGAAGGTTAAGACCACCACGAGCGGCATCGGGCCCAGTGATCACACGAGCTTCTACCTGCAGGGCGTCCCGGCGATCCACTTCTTCACCGGCACGCATGCCGATTACCACAAGCCCAGCGACGATGAGGAGAAGGTGAACTACGACGGCATGCTTCGCGTGACCCGCTACATCGAATCGCTCATCGCCTCGCTCAACGACGACGGCAAGCTCGCCTTCACCAAGACCGAGGACGTGAACACCGAGGACACCCCGCGCTTCAAGGTGACCCTGGGCGTGGTGCCCGATTACCTCTACGATGGCAAGGGCATGCGCATCGATGGGATCACCGACGGCAAGCCTGCGGCGAACGCCGGGCTGCAAGCGGGTGACGTGGTGGTGAGGCTCGGCGCGCTGGATGTGACCGACATGATGGGCTACATGAAGGCCCTGGCGCAGTTCAACAAGGGCGATGCGACGGAAGTGACCGTGCTGCGCGAGGGAAAGGAGATCACGAAGAACATCATCTTCTGATGTCGGCGCAGCGCATCGCCGTGATCGGCGCGGGCAGCTGGGGCACCGCCCTGGTGAAGCTCCTCTCCTCGAACACCGAGCATGTGGGCTGGTGGGTGCGCCGACCAGAGACCATCGAGCACATCCGCAAGTACGGGCACAACCCGGATTACATCAGCGCGGCGCAATTCGACGTGGCGCGGCTCGACATGGATAGCGACATCCACACCGTGGTGAAGGCTGCCGATGTGCTTGTGATCGCCGTGCCGAGTGCCTTCCTCAAGACCACCATGGATCAGCTGGACCCTGCGGAGCTGAAAGGGAAGGTCGTGTTCAGCGCGGTGAAGGGGATCGTCCCCGAGACCAATCAGATCGTGGGCGATTACCTGTTCAAGCACTGGAACGTGGCGGAGCACGATTTCGGCGTGATCTGCGGCCCCTGCCATGCCGAGGAGGTCGCGATGGAACGCCTGAGCTACCTCACCATCGCCTGCCAGGACACCGAGAAGGCGAAGACCATGGGCGCCACGCTCAACGGGCGCTTCATGAAGACCACCCTGAGCGACGACATCTACGGCACCGAGTACGCCGCCATCCTCAAGAACGTGATCGCCGTGTGCGCGGGCATCAGCGTGGGCCTGGGTTATGGCGACAACTTCCGCGCGGTGCTGGTGAGCCGCGCCATCCAGGAGATCGAGCGCTTCGTGGCGGCCGTGCATCCGATCGCGCGCGACATCAACGAGCCCGCCTACCTCGGCGACCTGCTGGTGACGGCCTACTCCACCTTCAGCCGCAACCGGGAGTTCGGCAACATGGTGGGCAAGGGCTACAGCGTGCGCGCGGCGCAGCTCGAGATGAACATGGTGGCCGAAGGCTACTTCGCCGTGAAATGCGTGCACGCCATCAACGAGCGGCTGAAGGTCGACATGCCCATCACCGAGAGCACCTATCGCATGCTCTACGAGCGCATGGCGCCCCTGATGGAGATGCGGCTGCTGAGTGAGCGGCTCGCTTGATCACGGACCACCCATGCGTCTTCGAGCATTAACCCTTCTCTTCCTGAGCGTGACCGGCTCACACGCGGCCATGTCCCAAAGCACGGTCATCACCATGGATGGCCGTTTCGATGATTGGGGCCCAGGGCTCGCGATGCTGAACGACCCCGATGCGCCGCCCACTGGCATCGACCTGCAGAGCATGCAGGTGACCAATGACGAGGCCTACCTGTACATCCGCCTCAGCGTCGGTGCGGAGATCGACCTGCAGGATGACCTTGTGCCGCAGACCATCCGGCTGTACATCGATGGCGATAACAATGCGTCCACCGGCAACGTCCCGCAAGCCGGCTATGGCGCGGAACTCCAGATCCGCTTCGATACGCGGACAGTGACCGAGTACTTCGGCGCCAGCTCGAATGTGTCGTGGAGCACCATCGACCTGGTGCCGCTGCCGACCACCACCGGCACTTCGTTCGAGATCGCCATCGCCCGTGACGCGCGGCCCGATGGCACCAACCTGCTGTTCGCGGCGAACACCATCAAGTTGCTCTTCCGAGAGACCGATGGCGGCGATGCGATGCCCAACAGCGGCAGCACCTTCAGCTACGCCTTCGACGTGACGCCGGTGGCGCCCATCACGCCCATCGCGGTTTCGCGCGAACAGACCACCGACCTGCGCGTGCTCGCGTGGAACGTGCTCAGCGACGGCATCACCAACGCCGCCTTGCAAGGCCAGTACCAGCGCATGCTCAGCGCCCTGGATCCTGACGTGATCGGGTTCAGCGAGTGCGTGAGCAGCACCGCCGCCGCTGTGAAGAGCAGGCTTGATGCATGGCTGCCCATCGGCGGCAGCGGATGGCAGGTGGTGAAGGACGATTTCGACATGGTCATCGCGGCGCGCTGGCCCATCACGCAGACCTGGCCGACCCTCACACGCCAGTTCGCAGCGCTCATCGACCTGCCCGGGAGCTATCCGCACGACCTGCTCTTCACCGCCGCCCATCTGCACTGCTGCACCGCCGATGGCAACCGCCAGAACGAGGCCGATGAGTATGTGCGCTTCGTTCAGGACGCGATGAACCCGGGCGGCGCGTTCACCCTGCCGGCCAACACGCCCATGATTTATGCCGGCGACCTGAACTCCGTGGGCTACACGCAGCAGCTCACCACCTTGCTCACCGGAGACATCCAGAACAACGCCACCTACGGCCCTGATGGCCCCATGGATTGGGATGGCACCGCGGCATCCTCCTGCGAGGCGCTGCAGACCCATGCGCGCATGGCTTACACATGGCGGAGCAACACGAGCGCCTATCCCAGCGGGCGCCTCGACCACATGTTCTACACCGACGCCGCCATTGATCTGCGCAAGAGCTACCTGCTGCGCACCGCGATCATGCCCGTTGCGACGCTCGACGCGCTCGGCCTCACCGCCACCGACACCGAAACGGCCAGCGACCACTTCCCGGTAGTGAGTGATTTCTCCTTCCCGAGCGCGATACCACGTGTTGCCGCGAAGTGCTTCCTCGAAGGTCCCTACGATACCGGGCTCGGACTCATGCACGACAGCCTCCGGGTACGCGGATTCATCCCCGTGCAAGAGCCGTACACGGCCATCGGGCTCTTGTCTGTGAACAGCGGCGCATCGGTTGCTCCGGCCGTGCTCGCCGCGGCAGGGCCTGATGCCGTCGTGGACTGGGTCCTCCTCGAGCTCCGGAATCCGAACACACCATCGGTGGTGGTCGAGCGGCGCTGCGCCCTGCTTCAACGCGATGGCGACATCGTGGAAACGGATGGCGTAACGGCCGTCGCCCTGTCGTCACCCGCTGGACCATACCACGTGGCCGTGCGGCACCGCAACCACCTAGGCGTGATGACGGCCAGTGCCATCAACCTGTCTGGCACCGTTTCGGTCGACCTCGCGTCATCATCAACCGCCGCGTTCGGCACCGAGGCGCGCAAGAGCTCAGGTTCCGTGCAGCTGCTCTGGGCGGGCAACGCCTGGCGTGACGGCGTGCTGCGCTATGTGGGCGATGGCAACGACCGCGACCCGATTCTCGCGGCCATCGGTGGCTCGGTGCCCACAGCCACGCTCACCGGCTACCGCGCCGAGGACATCAACATGGATGGCGAGGTACGCTACGTGGGGCAGGGCAATGACCGTGATCCGATCCTCGTGAACGTCGGAGGGAGCGTGCCCACGAACATGCGCGCGGAGCAGTTGCCGTAGGGGACTCAATCGAGCTTCAGCACGGCCAGGAACGCCTGCTGCGGCACTTCCACCGTTCCGATCTGGCGCATGCGCTTCTTGCCCTCTTTCTGCTTCTCGAGCAGCTTGCGCTTCCGGCTGATGTCGCCGCCGTAGCACTTCGCCGTCACGTCCTTGCGCAGGGCCTTCACCGTCTCGCGCGCCACGATCTTGGCGCCGATCGCAGCCTGGATCGGAATGTCGAACTGCTGGCGCGGCAGGAGCTCCTTCAGCTTCGCGCACATCTTCTTGCCCAGCTCGTGCGCGTGGTCGCGATGGATGAGCGCGCTCAACGCATCAACGCGTTCGCTGTTGAGCAGGATGTCGAGCTTGATCAGATCGCTCTCCTTGCGGCCGATGGGGTGATAGTCGAAGCTGGCGTAGCCGCGCGAGATCGACTTGAGCTTGTCGTAGAAATCGAAGACCACCTCGCCCAAGGGCAGCTCGAAGGAGAGCTCCACGCGGTCGGTGGTGAGGTAGTTCTGTCCGATCAGGATGCCGCGCTTCTCGATGCAGAGCGTCATGATCGAGCCGGTGTACTCGGCCTTGGTGATCACCTGCGCCTTGATGTAAGGTTCCTCGATCTTCTCGATGTGCATCACATCGGGCAGCTCGCTCGGATTGTGCACCTCCAGCACGTCGCCATTGGTCTTGGTCACCAGGTAGCCCACGTTGGGCACGGTGGTGATCACCGTCATGTTGAACTCGCGCTCGAGCCGCTCCTGGATGATCTCCATGTGCAGCAGCCCCAGGAAGCCGCAACGGAAGCCGAAGCCCAGCGCGGCGCTGCTCTCGGGTGTCCAGGTGAGGCTGGCATCGTTGAGCTTGAGCTTCTCCATGGCATCGCGCAGCTCCTCGTACTCATCGGTATCAACGGGGAAGATGCCCGCCCACACCATGGGCTTCACATCCTCGAAGCCCTTGATCGCCTCGGCGCAGGGGCGCTCCACATGCGTGATGGTGTCACCCACCTTCACCTCGCTGGCGGTCTTGATGCCGCTGATGATGTAGCCCACATCGCCGGCCTTCACCTCGGGCCTGGGGCTGATGTCCATGCGCAGGATGCCGACCTCATCGGCGCCGTACTGCACGCCGGTGTTGAAGAACTTGACCTTGTCGCCCTTGCGGATCGTTCCGTTGAGCACGCGGAAGTACGCGATGATGCCGCGGAAAGGATTGAAGACGCTGTCGAAGATGAGCGCTTGCAGGGGCGCGCCGGGGTCGCCCTTGGGGGCAGGGATGCGGTGCACGATCTCCTCGAGCACCTTGTCCACGCCGAGCCCGGTCTTGCCGCTGGCCGCCATGATCTCCTCGCGCTTGCAGCCGAGCAGGTCCACGATCTGGTCCTTCACCTCCTCGGGGTTCGCGCTGGGGAGGTCCATCTTGTTGAGGATGGGGATGATCTCCAGATCATGCTCTAGCGCGAGGTAGAGGTTGCTGATGGTCTGCGCCTGAATGCCCTGCGTGGCATCGACGATGAGCAAGGCCCCTTCGCAGGCCGCGATCGAACGGCTCACCTCGTAGCTGAAGTCCACGTGGCCCGGGGTGTCGATCAGGTTGAGCACGTACTTCTTGCCGTCGAGCGCATAGTCCATCTGGATGGCCTTGCTCTTGATGGTGATGCCGCGCTCGCGCTCCAGATCCATGTCATCCAGGGCCTGGGCCTGCATGTCGCGATCGGCGATGGTGCCGGTCATCTGCAGCAGGCGGTCGGCCAGGGTGCTCTTGCCGTGGTCGATGTGAGCGATGATGCAGAAGTTGCGGATGTGATCCATGGGGAACGGGGCCCTCGAAACGGGCCGCGAAAGTAGCCCTTTGCCGGCTGCCCAGCGGTTCCCGAATAGGGTGGGCGCCGCGCTGGCGGGCTCAAGGAAGCAACCATTACGGCAGGACATCCATCATCAGATTACCTAACTTCCCCTGTCATGACACGCTCCGTTGTCCTGCGGATGGCCCGATTGCTGGCCTTGGCCGTGTTCGCCTGGCCCGTTTCGGGCAGCGCGCAGCCTTGCCTGGTGTCGTATGACTTCACCGCATCGCCGCTGCCCGTGAACGGCCAGTATTCCTGCGGGCAGGTGGTCACCTTCTGCCTTACGATCTCGAACTGGAACACCTCCAACTCCAACTGGATCCACGGGGTGGTGCCCGTGCTGGGGCCCGGCTGGGACGCGAGCAGCCTGACCGCTACGGTGATCTCCCCGACGCAAGGCGGAAGCGCCGGCACCTGGGGCTGGTTCCTGATGGACAATGGCACCTCCGGATCGGCCGTGGGGCCGGTGGGGCCGGGCTTCTTCTTCGACCTGAACAACGATGGGATCCCCGGCAACAACTACGGGGATTACGTGAACGGCCCCTGCAACTTCCAGTTCTGCTGGAGCGTGGCCGTTCCGACGGGTCCGGCATGCGTGAATGGCCTGGATCTGAGCATGACGGCCAACGTTTTTGGCGACAGCGAAACGGGTTCATGGGGGGCATCCGGATGCACCGGCGACCTCAACCCCTTGCTCTCGGCCACCGTGCAAGCCTGCCAAGCCGATGCCGGATTGCCCGGCGCGATCGTGGTCTGCGAGGATTACGCCACCATCGACCTCTTCGCGCTGCTCGGGGGCACCCCGGATGCAGGCGGCACATGGACCGACCCGACCGGCAACACCAGCGATGGCAGCGTGATCCCGGCAACAGGCATGGAAGGCATTTACACCTACGCGGTCACCGAGGCATTGGCCGGCTGTCCCACGGTAACGGCTACGGTCAACGTGGACATCTCCTACAACTTGAGCAGCGGCTCCGATGCCAGCCTCACGCTCTGTGCCGATGCGCCGCCTCTGGACCTGCTCTCCAGCCTGGGCGGCAGCCCGGATCCGGGAGGAAGCTGGACCGGTCCCGATGGTGCGGCGAGCACAGGCACGTTCGACGCCGCGGCGGACCTGACCGGCAGCTACACGTACACCGTGGTGCCCGATGCACCTTGCTTGTCGCAAAGCAGCAGCATCACGCTCTCGGTGGACCCTGAACCATGGGCCGGCGAGGATGCGACCCTGACGCGCTGCGCGAACGACCCTGCTGTGCCGCTCTTCCCGCTCCTGGGCGGCTCACCCGACGCCGATGGTCACTGGTTCGACCCGGAACCCAAACCGCACAGCGGCATCATCAACCCCGCCGTGGACCTCAGCGGCGATTACGCCTACGTGGTGCTGGGCACCGGCGCCTGCACCCACCTTGTAGATACCGGACTGGTGCATGTGCAGATCAACCCCTTGCCGCGCGTAGCCTTCTCGGCCGAGCCGGATTCGGGCTGCGCGCCGCTGGAGGTGATGCTCTCCAACGACACCCCGCCGGAAGACATCGGCGCCGCCTGCACCTGGCTCTTCGGCGATGGCACCAGCGCGCTGGACTGCAACAGCCTCATCCACCTCTACGACCAGCCGGGCGATTATCCGGTACAGCTCACCGTGACCTCCCCGCTGGGCTGCACCGATGCCCTGTTGAAGCCGCATGCCATACATGTGGTGCCCGCTCCTGAGGCTGATTTCGTGATCTCGCCCAACCCGGGATCAGTGGGCAACAGCACCCTCTTCTTCACCGCCTTGGATGATGACAACGTGCATTACGGCTGGACCCTGGACCTGGTGCCCCATGGTGAAGGGATGCGCGACCAGCAGTGGTTCCCCGATGCGCTGGCCTCCAGTCATGTGATGTGCCTGAACGTGGTGGACCGCTACGGCTGCGTGGATACCCTCTGCCAACAGTTCGATATCGAAGTGCCCTCGATCTTCTCACCGAACGCCTTCACGCCCAACGGCGATGGCCTCAACGACAAGTACTTCCCCCGCGTGCTCAACACGGTCTCGGAAGACCACCTCTTCCAGGTCTTCAACCGCTGGGGCGAGCTGATCTTCAGCACAACGGACCCCGGCGAGGGCTGGGATGGAACGGTGCATGGCCAAACGGCTCCGCAAGGCGTTTACGTGTGGCGCTTGGAAACGCTCCCCAGCCATTCCGCGGATAAGCTGGAGCTCTACGGCAGCGTTACCCTGGTGCAATAGCCCTTCGGCACGGCGTACCTTGCGATTCGTCACGAATACCGGGCCTTCAGGCAACTTCCACGACCCGGTCCGCATCATCATCCGGTAGGCCATGACAGATGAACAGCTCGTTGCAGGATGCATCGCTGGCGACCCCATCGCACAGAAGGGGCTGTACAAGACCTATGCACGGAAGATGATGAGCATCTGCATGCGATACGCCGGCAACCGGGAACAGGCCCAGGACATGCTCCAGGACGGCTTCGTGAAGGTCTTCCAGAAGATGGGTCACTACCGCGGCGACGGCCCCCTTGGCGGATGGATCGCGCGCACCATGGTGAACACGGCGCTGGATCATATCCGCCGGAACAAGCCCTATGACCACAGCGTGGACCTGACCGAGGCGGAACACCTGCACCAAGCCGATGAGCAGGTGCTCACCACCATGACCACGGATGAGCTGATGGAGTTGATCCAAGCGCTGCCCCCGGGCTACCGCACGGTCTTCAACCTCTTCGCCATCGAGGGTTTCGCCCACAAGGAGATCGCCGAGCAGCTCGGCATCTCGGAGAACACCTCCAAATCGCAATTCATGAAAGCGCGGGCCTACCTGCGCAAGCTGCTGCCCAAAGAGGCGGCGGCGCCCTATGCACATGACCATGAAGGATAGCCTGAGCCACCTGCTGCGCGAGCGCTTCGAGGGCCACGAGGCCCCGGTGGACCCTGCCACCTGGCAGGTGATTGAAGCCCGGCTGCTTACCGCGGCACCGGCCACCGATGCGGTGAATGAGCTCTTCCGGGAGCGTTTCGAGGAGCACCAGGTCGATGTGGACCCTTCGGCCTGGCAAGCCATCAGCAGCCAGCTTGGGCATGGCGCAGCGGCTGGCGGCGGCTTCCTCAGCGGCTTCGGTTGGGTGGCAGCAGGCGTAGCCGGAGTGGTGGCTGCGGGAGCCCTGGTGTGGGCCCTTCGAGCCGACCCCGCCGATTCCACCAGGCCTGCGGTTGCCGAGCACGTTCAGGAAACCGCTTCTGTGAAGGAAGCCGCGATTCCGGCACCTGCGGTTGAACCTGCTTCCGCACCGGAACAATCGTCCACGGTAGCCGTCGAAGAGCACGCGGCAACGGCCTCGGCACAGCCGGGCAACCCGATTCCAGCCGTGGTGATCGCCCGCTCCTCGGGTAACCCGCAAAGGAGCCATGCGGGCGAGACCCTCGCAGAGCCCGTGACCGAGCCGGCCATCGAAATGGTCCGAGACAGCAACCCTGAACTGGTCGAGAGCATCATCAGCGACCTGGCCGAACAGGTGCGCAAGGATGTCTCCGATTCACAGCGCCTGCCGAATGCCGCTCCCGAGCAAGGGCAACCTGCTGAATCTCAGGCCCCCGCCCCGACCACCGCCGAAGAACCTCCGGTGCGGGAGGAAGTGAAACTGTACATGCCCAACGTGTTCACCCCGAATGGCGACGTGCAGAACGAGACCTACCGGATCGAACCCAAGACGGGCTGGCTGCGCACCTTGGTACGTGTGTATTCCATGAAGACCAATCAGCTGGTATTCAGCTCGAACAGCCTTTCCGATGAGTGGACCGGCGCGAACTGCGAGGATGGCTACTACCTCGTAGCGGTGGAACTCACCACCATGGATGAGCGTGTCGTGTCCAAGGGCCAGGTGGTCTGGCTGAACCGTAACATCATGAATTGAAGGCTCTTAGTAGCTTCGTCGCCCTTCTCACGGACTGTACAGAATGACCTTGATCACCATGAAAGCAGCAGTGGCTCACTCCTTCTCCGGCTTCGCTCGTTTCAGTTCCGGCATGTTCCTGCTTGGCGCCTTGGGCATGGCCCTGCCGGCGATGGCTCAAGAACCGCTGGTGCTCGATGCGGCGGAGTATGACCGAATGAAGGCTCAGGGCGAAGTGATTCCGGATCGCGTTACGCTGCGCGAAGGGAGCTATTCCGTGGCGCTTCCGCGCACGCGCACCCAAGTGGTTCGCCCGAAGGGCGGGAGCTTGGGCTCATGCGACCTCTGGCAGGACCCCACCCCATGCACGCAAGCATTCGCGCCGCATGATGATCTGCCCAGCCTGCAAGTGAGCCTGCCCTTCACCTTCAATCTGTACGGCCAGGAATACACCTCGCTCTGGATCAACAACAACGGCAACGTCACCTTCGATGCCGCCTATGGCACCTTCTCGGCCAACCCGTTCCCGAACAACGCCTTCGTGATGGTTGCGCCCTTCTGGGGTGATGTGGACACCGGCGACCCGAACAACGAACTGGGCGTGGTGAGCTATTGCGTGGATGACCACCGGATGGTGGTGACCTGGGACAGCGTCGGCTATTACAATACGCACGGCGACCTGCGCAACACCTTCCAGCTGATCATCACCGATGGCACCGACCCGCTGATCGGCATCGGCAACAACGTGTGCTTCAACTACCAGGACATGACCTGGACCACCGGCGATGCGTCGCAGGGCGTCAATGGCTTCGGCGGGATCCCGGCGGTGGTGGGCGCCAACCTCGGCGATGGTGTCTCGTACATCCAGATCGGCACCTTCGACCATGAGGGCACGGACTACGATGGCCCGATCGGCGCCAATGATGGGGTAAGCTGGCTGGACTACCGCTCCTTCGTGTTCTCCACGGTCACTCCGATCGCGAACATCCCGCCATTGGTGAGCGGCAACGTGCTCTGCGACACCATTCGCCTGTGCGATAGCGAGACCTTCGATTTCGGTGCTGAATTCTACAGCCCGGAGCCTGATCAGACCACGAGCATCACCGTCGATGGCGGCGGCCTCAGCAGTTTCACCATCACCACGCAGACCACCGGCATCACCGCCAACATCGCCGGAACCATCGTGGCCAGCTTGGCTGACATCGGTTTCCATACTGTAACCATCACCGGTACGGATACCGGCACCCCGGAAGGCGTTACCTCGCTCACCTTCGTGGTACAAGTGATACCGGCACCTGGCGAGCCTCCGGTGATCTATGGCGATGCCTTCTTCTGCGAAGAGGGCGTAGCCTACCTGAACGTACTGCCGCTCTACGACACGTATGAATGGAGCTTCGGCTCGGTAGGTCCCAACGTATCGGTGTACGAGCCGGGCACCTACACGGTAACCGTGACCAACGGCGGCGAATGCTCGCTCACCTCGTTGCCCTTCGTGGTCACGGAGGTGCCGCGCCCCTCGCCGGTGATCACCGGATCGAATTTCAGCTGCGGCGGAACCCCGGTCGTGCTCAGCACCACCGAGTCCTTCTCGGCGTACAGCTGGTCTAACGGATCGGGCGACCCGAGCATCACGGTAGGCACCGGAGATTACACCGTGTCGGTGACCTCCGATGATGGCTGCGTGGGAGAATCGCTGCCCTTCTCCGTCGTGGTGGCCAATGATCCCACTGCCTTCTATTTAACCGACCCGGCATCGCCGCAAGTGAATAGCGCGGTGGTCACCTTCAACGACCAGAGCACGGTAGAGGGTGGATCGATCGTCTCGTGGCAATGGGTCTTCGGGAATGCCGGCGTGGGAAACGGCCCCAACCCGACCCAGGCATTCACGGCGCCCGGCCAGTATCCCATCACCCTCACGGTGACCACGGCCGATGGCTGCACCGCCACCTTCCAAGGGGAGTTCGTGATCCTGCCGCCAGGCGTATCGGTGCCGAACGTGATCTCGCCCAATGGCGATAATTCGAATGACTACCTGGTGATCGACAACATCGAATACTGGAGCAATGAGCTCAGCATCTTCGACCGTTGGGGCGCCGAGGTGTACAGTGCCAGGAACTACCGGAACCAGTGGAAGGCGGATGACCTGCCTGACGGCACCTATTACTATGTGCTGACCCTGAGCGACGGCGATGAGCTGAAAGGCCACCTGACCGTGCTGCGCTGAGCTCGCGGCTGAACTTTTTCGAAATGGTGCGAGAGCTCAAGTTCGCACCGACCTCGTTCGGCCTTGTTGGCCGGTCGGAAATACGCGAACGCATGAGAATCGCATTGCTGTCTGTACTGACCCTGGCCATCCCGTATCGGGGCTTGGCGCAGAAGTCCTTCACCATCGCGGAACCCAACATCATCACCTGCCAGGCCTCGTTGCTGGATACGGGTGGCGAGAGCCAGTCTCCGTACGGGAACAACGAATCCTTCACCACCACGATCTGCCCGACCACGCAAGGCCAAGGCGAGGCCATCTCCCTGCAGTTCGTGGCCTTCTCGTTGTCCACTGAGGGCACGGCGCCCATCGACCAGATGAGCATCTACGATGGCAGCGACACCAACGCCCCGCTCCTGGGGACCTGGGTCGGCGGCAACAGCCCGGGGATCGTTTCCGCGAGCTTCGGCAACCCCACGGGCTGCCTCACGGTGGTGTGGTCGAGCAACGAGACCGGTGTCGGCGACTTCGCCGCCTACATCACCTGCTATGAGCCCTGCGAGCCACCCTTGGCCTTCGCGTCGATCACGACAGAACCGCTGCAGCCCGCCTTGATCTGCCAGAATGAGGCGCTGGTGTTCGACGCCTCCGCGTCCACGGCAGCCGACGGGTTCAGCATTGCTGAATACAAGTGGGATTTCGACGACGGGGAGGTCGATAGCCTGAGCGGCCCGGTGGTCTCCCACAGCTTCGTGGAACCCGGTGAGTACATCGTTCAGGTCTACCTCACCGACGATAATGAATGCAACAGCACCAACCGGGTGGACCTGCGTGTATGGGTGAGCACCACACCTGATTTCAGCAACACGGCCATCGCGGATACCACCATCTGCCAGGGGCAGAGCGTGACCTTGGATGCCACGGGCGTGGCACCCACCACGTGGACGGATATTCCGCAGGCGGATTTCGGGAACGGCATCTATCTGCCCGATGATCAGAGCGCGGGTTTCAGCACCTCGCTCACCTTCACCCAACTGGAGCCGGGCGCCATCCTCACCGACATCAACGACCTGCTGGGCGTGTGCGTAAGCATGGAGCACAGCTTCATGGGTGATCTGGTCATCAACATCACCTGCCCGAACGGCCAATCGGTCATCTTCCATCAGCAAGGCGGCGGCGGCACCTTCATCGGCGATGCCTTGGATGGGGAGACCGACCCGCCCACCCCGGGCATCTGCTGGGACTACTGCTGGTCGCCTTCCGCGACCAACGGCACATGGGCCGATAACGCGTTCACCAGCCCGCTTCCCGCCGGCACCTACGAGAGCCTCTTCCCCATGTCGCAGCTGATCGGCTGCCCGCTGAACGGCACGTGGACCTTCAACGTGGCCGATCTCTGGGGCGCGGACGATGGCTTCATCTGCGCCTGGCACATCGACTTCGCACCGGACCTCTACCCGGACCTGACCTCCTACACGCCGGACCTGGGCCTTTCCACGCTGGACAGCGCCTGGTGGAGCGGGCCCGATGTGAACATCGACCCAACGACCCCGCTTGTGGCCACCATGCTCGGCGCCGAGCCCGGGACCTATACCTACACCTTTCATGTGACGGACGATTTCGGTTGCGTGTACGATAGTTCCATGACGGTGACGGTGACGCCCAGCCCGCAAGGGCCGATCGTCATCACCGGCGACCAGGCCGTGTGCGGCGACGACCTCGCCAACCTCGACGCGCCGGCCGGATACGATACCTACCTCTGGCTTCCCGGCGGTTTCACCACGCCCAGCATCGAAACCGACACGGGCACCTACACGGTGACCGTGGCTTACGGGAACTGCCCGCTGACCTCCGACCCATTCCAAGTCTTGCTCGCTCCCGATCCCACCCCCGTGATCACCGGGCCCTCATTGAGCTGCGACGGATTGCCTGCAACGCTGATGACCGCGGAGCCCTACGCATCGTACCTCTGGTCCAACGAATCCATCGATCCGAGCATCGCCGTGGGCACCGGCGTGTATACCGTAACCGTGGTTTCCGCGGAAGGATGCACCGGCACATCGGATCCGTTCGTGGTGGTGGTGGCCTCCAACCCAACGGCCGCATTCAGCACCGATCCGCTCTCCCCGCAGCCCATGAACTCCACCATCGATTTCACGGACCTGAGCACCGTGAGCGGCGGCAGCATCGTTGCCTGGGACTGGACCTTCGGCGCCATCGGGGCCAGCAATCTGCAATCGCCCACGCAGTATTTCCAGAATCCGGGGGACTACCTCGTCACCTTGGTGGTGACCACTGATGCGGGATGCATGGATACGGTGCGGTCGGTCTTCTACATCTACCCCCCGGACATCACCATCCCGAACGTGATCTCGCCCAACGGCGACAACATGAACGATTACTTCGTGATCGACAACATCGAGTACTGGAGCAACGAGCTCACCATCTACGGGCGCTGGGGCAACAAGGTGTACGAAGCCAGGAACTACCGCAACCAGTGGAAGGCGGATGACCTGCCCGATGGCACCTACTACTACGTGCTCATGCTGAACGATGGCGAGGAACATGCCGGCCACATCACCGTGCTGCGCTGATCGCGGCAGCTCTCTTCGGAAAGGCCTCCGCTTGGCGGGGGCCTTTCTACTTTCGCGCGGCTTAATCCATGCCCTCTCATGAAGGTGATCGACCATCTGCGCCGCGCTGACCGCACGCTCTTCTCCTTCGAGATCCTGCCGCCGCTGAAAGGGCGTGATATCCGCTCGATCTACGAGGGCATCGACCCGTTGATCGGCTTCGCGCCGAGCTTCATCAATGTAACCTACCACCGCGAGGAGGTGCTGTACAAGGAGATGGGCAACGGCCTCTCGCAGCGCATCCGCATCCGCAAGCGGCCGGGCACCGTGGGCATCTGCGCCACCATCAAGGCCAAGTACAACATCGATACGGTGCCGCACCTGATCTGCGGCGGTTTCAGCAAAGAGGACACCGAGGACGCGCTGATCGAGCTCAATTTCCTCGGCATCGACAACGTGCTGGCCCTGCGTGGCGACGCGATCAAGAACGAGGCGCACTTCATACCCGAGCGCGATGGGCACGCCCACGCCGTGGACCTGATCCATCAGATCCACGCCCTCAACCACGGCAAGTACCTGCACGATGAGGAGCAGGAGGCCGCCGCCACCGACCTGTGCGTGGGTGCCGCATGCTATCCGGAGAAGCATCCGGAGGCCTTGAACCTGAACGTGGATGTGGCCTACCTGAAGGCGAAGGTGGACGCCGGCGCGGAGTACCTGGTGACACAGATGTTCTTCGATAACGCCAAGTACTTCCGCTTCTTGGACCTCTGCCGCGAAGCCGGGATCACCGTCCCCATCATCCCCGGCCTCAAGCCCATCACCACGCTCCGCCACATCGCCTTTCTGCCGAAGACCTTCCGTGTGGATCTCCCGGATGACTACGCCCGAGAGCTGATGAAGTGCCGCACCGATCTGGAGGTGAAGCGCCTGGGCATCGAGTGGACCACCGAGCAGGCCAAGGAGCTGATCGCGCGCAATGCGCCTTGCCTGCACTTCTACACCATGGGGCGCAGCGAAGCGGTGCAGGCCATCGTGCAGAAGGTCTTCTGATCGCTTATTTTCGAGGCATGCGACAGGCATGCGTGCTGCTGCTGATCGCCCTCGCGGGGGCCACCTTCGCTCAACGTGCGTTCGATGCGGATTTCGTGCGCGTCATCGCCGAATCCGAGGCGCATCGCACGGCACCTGCTCGCGTGAAGTCCAACCAAGGCCCCTCGCGCGGGTATGACCTCCGCTACCACCGGCTGGAGCTCAGCATCGACCCCGCGGTACGGGCGGTGAGCGGTACCGTCACGCATGTGTTCACAGCGCTGGTCCCGCTGCAGAGCATCGTATTGGACCTGAGCGACGACTTGCTCGTGAGTGCGGTGATGCACCATGGCCTGCCGCTATCCTTCGTGCACAGCGGCGATATGCTGGAGGCGACCCTGCCCTTCACGTTGCCTGCATCGGCCACCGATTCGATCTCGATCACCTACGCCGGCGTGCCGCCCGAGACGGGCTTCGGCTCGTTCGTGCAGAGCGCGCATGACGGCGCTCCGATCATCTGGACCCTGAGCGAGCCGTATGGCGCAGGCGATTGGTGGCCCTGCAAGATGGACCTGAACGACAAGGCCGATTCCTTGGACCTGTTCGTGACCGTGCCGCAGGGGAACCGTGTCGCCGGGAACGGCCTGCTGGTGGAGGTGCTTGATCTGGGCAATGGCCTGGAACGGCACCATTGGCGCCACCGGCACGCCATCGCGCATTACCTGGTGGCCTTCGCGGTGACGAACTACGCGGCCTACAGCGAGACCGTGCCCTTGCCTTCCGCCGATGTGGAAGTGCTGAACTATGTGTTCCCCGAGCACCTGGGCGAATGGCAGAGCGCCACGCCCGATGTCATCGGTCAGATGCAGCTCTACAGCGACCTCTTCTGCGAGTACCCGTTCGCCGATGAGAAATACGGTCATGCCGAATTCGCCTGGGGCGGCGGCATGGAGCACCAGACCATGAGCTTCATGGGCAGCTCTCATTACGAGCTGCTCTCGCATGAGCTCGCCCACCAGTGGTTCGGCGACCTGGTCACCTGCGGCAGCTGGCAGGATCTGTGGCTGAACGAGGGCTTCGCTTCCTACCTCAGCGGCCTGTGCTACGAGTTCCTCGCACCGGAGTACTGGATGAGCTTCAAGCAAGGTCGGCGCGATTTCATCACCTCGCAGCCGGGCGGCAGCGTGCTGGTGACCGACACGACCGATGTCGCACGTCTCTTCGACAGCCGGCTCACCTATGCCAAGGGCGCATTCCTGCTGCACATGCTGCGCTGGGTCTGCGGCGATGAGGCCTTCTTCCAAGGCCTGAACGACTACCTGAACGACCCGCTGCTGCGCCATGGCAGCGCGGTAACCGACGAACTGGTCGCGCACCTCGAGACGGCCAGCGGGCTCGACCTCACGGAATTCATGGCGGATTGGTACGTGGGCGAGGGCTACCCGACCTATCAGCTGCATTGGTCGCAGACGCTCGCCGGCGATGTCTCCGTGCTCCTGGAGCAGAGCACCTCGCACCCGAGCGTCGGCTTCTTCGAGATGCCCGTTCCCGTGCGCTTCAAGAACGGGTCGGAGGAGATGACCGTGGTGCTCGATCATGTCACCAACGGACAGCTCTTCCAATTCAACCTGCCTTTCCAGGCGGACAGCGCCTTGCTGGACCCGGACATCTGGATCCTGAGCAGGCAGAACCTGGTGCTGAAGGTGCCGGTGGCCGCCTTGGGGAACGAGCGCCTGCTGCTGTATCCGAACCCTGCGACGGACCGCGTGTGGCTGCACACCGGCACGCGATTGCAAGGGGTCCTGCGCTTGGAAGTGATCGATGCCGCGGGTCGTATCGTGCAGCAGGTGGATCGGCAGGTGGAAGGCCAGCGCGCGGAGCTGCCGGTCGGTGATCTAGCGCCAGGGACCTATGTGCTGCGAGCGAGCGATGCGGCGCAGGTGCTGGAGATGCGCTTCGTGAAGCGCTGATCAACGGGCCAGCAGGCGCTGCACGTACTTCCCCAACACATCGTACTCCAGGTTCACGCGCGCACCCGGGCGAAGGCTGCCGAATGTGGTATGCGCATGCGTGTAGGGGATGATGGCCACGCTGAAGCCCTTCGCATCGAGCGCCGCGATGGTGAGGCTCACGCCGTTGATGCAGATGCTCCCCTTCGGCACCAGCAGAAGAGGCTCGGCGGGCAGGTCGAAGACGAAGCGCCAGCTGCCGCTTTCCTCTTCCACCGACCGGCAGCGCACCGTGGTATCCACGTGGCCCTGCACCATGTGTCCATCGATGCGGTCGCCCACGCGCAGGCTGCGCTCCAGGTTCACGGGGTCGCCCGCCTGCAAATCGCCGAGCGCGCTCTTCTCCAACGTCTCGCGTACCGCCACCACCTCGTAGCGGTCCCCTTCGATCCGGGTCACGGTGAGGCAGACGCCATTGTGCGCGACGCTCTGATCGACGCGCAGCTCGGGTGCCATGCGCGCGCGTATCGTCAGCACGCGGTTGTCCCGGTCATCCTGCGTGGCGATCACCTCGCCCACTTCCTCTACGATGCCGGTGAACATCAGTTCTGGAAAGGTGCGGTTCCGCCGCCCAACAGGTGCACGTATCCCTTGAGCTGCACCACCTCATCGCCCGCCAGCCGCGCGTACACCACATTGCAAACGAAATAGTACACGCCATCCGGCAGCCGCTCCTCCGTGTCCTTGAAGGTGCCTCGCCAGAGAATCGCCGGATCAACGGTCTCGAACACGGTGAGCCCCCAGCGGTTGTACACCGTGAGCTCGATGCTGCGCACACCGCGGTAGGGGAATGGGATGAAGAGGTCGTTGCTGTGATCGCCGTTCGGGGTGAACACGTTAGGCAGCTCGTATTGCGGGCAGTTGTCGCCGCAGACCGGCTCGATGAAGGCGCTCTCGTTGCCTACCGTATCCACGGCGGTCACCTGGTAGCAGCCGGAGACACTCGACCCATCGGTGTGCGTGAAGAGCGTATTCTCCGCGCCTACCACGTTGCCCACGAGCGTGAATGGGCCATCGGGTCCCTGCGCGAAATAGATGCGGTACTGGTAGGTGTCGTCCGTGCAGCTGTCGTTGGGGTTGTTCCAGGTGAGGGTGTTCAGCGGCGTCTCGCAATCGTTGTCAATGTCCACGGTGGGCGCGCATGGCGGCGTGAGGTCCACCGGTATGCCGCACACCTCTTGGCTGAAGTTGAGCAGCGGCGATACGATGTCCGGATTGCCGTAGGAGCCCGTGCTGCGCACGAGGTAGCAGTACTCCTGGCCATTGCTCAGGCCCGTCTCGGTGAAATTGCCCGTGCTGCTGCTGCCCACCAGGGTCCAGGTGCCGCCGATGTCGCGGTACACCTCATAGAGCGTGTTGCTCCACGGGGTGTTCAGGGTCCATTGCACGGTCAGCTGCTCATCGTTCGGCACAAGGCCGATGTACACCGAGGAAGCCACGCTGGTGGATCCGATGAAGTCCGGTTCCGGCTCATCGGCCCGGCCAAAGAAATCGACACGGTACACGTGCGCCTCATCACGGGTGTTCAGGCCCAGATCGATGAACTCGGTATCGGGATGCGCGAGGAAGGGATGCACCGTGCTGGTGTACACGAGATCCTGCGCGAGATCGAAGCCGGTTCCGCGGTACAGCTTGAACTGGTACGGACCGGGACGGGCCAGCGTATCCAGGTCATAGGCATTGCTCCAGCGCACCGTATCGATGCCCGTGCTTGTGCTGGTCTCGCCCACGCTCACATGGGTGAGCACCGGCACCTGGCGATCGAGGATGGCGCAGAATTCCACACTCGCGTAGCTCTGGGCGCCATCGGCGAAAAAGGCCACCACCATGTAACAGTACTGGCTGCCCACCACCAGCGCGCCGTTGTCGCTGTAGGTGGTGGTGCCCGCACCGTTCACGGTGGCGATCAGGCTATAGCCGGTGTAGGCCGGCACGCCGGTCTCGCAGTGGCCGGGCACGAAGCCGTAGGAGCCCACCCGCCGGTAGATCAGGTAGCCCTGCGCGTTGGAGCACACGCTCTGCTCCCAGGCCAGGTCGATCGCGCTGCCGTTGGGCGTGGCCGAAGGATTCTGCGGCGCCGGGGCCACCACGGTGATGTTCACGGTGCTGTAGCCTTCGAGCTGCACCTCCGGATCATTATCCACCGCGTTGAAGACCACTTGGTAGGGTTGCAGACGCACATGGCTGCAGTTGGTCTGCCAGTTGAAGATCCCGGTGACGCTCGGGGCGGGCGATGGGCTCACGAAGCTGGCCGGGGAACTGGTGAGCACGAACGGCTGCCCCAGCGCATCGAGGGTGATGCTGTTGCCATCGGGGTCGCTGGCCTGCACGGGGAAGGTGAGGAAGGTGCCGGCCACCACGCAGGTATCGGCCACCTCGCTCACCTGTGGCGGATTGTTCGTGCACGGCTTCACGGTCACCTGCATGTCGCGCGTCACCCAGCCCATGTGGATCAGCTGCCCATCCTTCCGCCGCCACTCATGCACCTTGAAGGCGATGTTGTACTCGCCCAGCACCTGCGGGTTCTCCCAGCGGATGGTGCCATCCAGGGGGTCGATGGTGTAGCTGGCGCCGTTGCTGCCATTCACCTCATTCGGGTACTGGTAGCCGTTGATCGGCATGCAGCCCAGACCCAGGCACACCACCGGCTCGTAGCTCAGGCTGTCGCCATCGGCATCGTACGCGGTGGGGTTATGGATCCAGGGGCGGTTCACGCATGCATCCTGTATGGGCTCCTTCAGGAAGCGCACCGAGCAATTGTTGCCGGCGAAGGCCGAGATCACCAATTGGGTCTTCACGCAGAAGGACTGCGATACCGATTGCGGCACGTTCACCACGCCGGCATTGCGGTTCTGGTCGTCGAAGGAAAGGGTGTAGGTGCCCGGGCCCGTGTAGGTGTGCAGCGCGGTGTAGGAGTTGCGCCGCAGATCACGAGCGGTGTCATCGACCGGTGGCGCGCGCTGGATGGTGGTGCTGGTGCCATCGCCCCAATAGAGCGTGAGCTCCGGACGATCGGCCGGGGCGGAGAGCTTGCAGTGGGTGATGATGGTGGCCTCGTAGATCAGGCCCTGGCCGGTCCAGCACACGATGATCTCTCCCGCACGGTTGTGCGTGGCCCAGGCCAACGGGACCATGGCCAGGGTGAAGAGCAAGGTGGCAAGGAGGCGTGCGCGCATCGGATACTGGCAAAGTTCGGCTTTCCGGCACGGCGACCGACGTCCGGTGCCTTGGAATCGGCCGCCGCATCCCTCTCAGCACCCGCCCTTGCCTGCCCGGCTATCTTCGGCCCATGATCGAACTGGTCAAGAGCAGCCGCCCGGCTGCCGCACGCGACACCCTGGTGGTGCTCGACAACCTCACCCAGCTCCGCAACCTCGACCTCGAACGCCAGGACCGCCAATACCTGACCGAGCAGCTGCAGGCCGACCCCTCCTTGGCGATCTGCGATGTGAGCGGCCGCCTCGTGTTCGCCCACCTGACGGCCACCGGCAATCGCAGCGCCCAGCTGGAGAAGGCACGCCGCGCCGGCGATCAGATGGCCACGCGCCTGAACGCCGCCAAGCGCACCGAAGCGCAGGTGATCAGCCTGCAGGAGGATGCGGAGATCACGATCGCCCTGGCCGAAGGCGCCGTGCTGGGCAGCTATGCCTTCCGCAAGTACAAGACCGATGAGAAAGGCGCCCCCACGCTGACCAAGCTCTCCGTGGTAGCGAAGGAGCTGAGCGCGGCAGCGGTGCAGGAGCTCGAAGACCTGTGCGATGCGGTTTGGACCGCGCGCGACCTGGTGAACGAGCCCGTGAGTTTCCTGAACGCGAAGCAGCTGGCCGCGGAGATCCGCACGCTCAGCCGCAACTCGGGGTTCAAAGTGGAAGTGCTCAACAAGGAGCGCATCCAGGCCTTGGGCATGGGCGGCCTCATCGCCGTGAACAAGGGCAGCATCGATGAGCCCACCTTCACCATTCTGGAGTGGAAGCCGAAAGGCGCGGTGAACAAGAAGCCGATCCTGCTCGTGGGCAAAGGCGTGGTGTACGACACGGGCGGCCTCAGCCTGAAGCCCACGGCGAACAGCATGGATCAGATGAAGTGCGACATGGCCGGAGCCGCTGCCGTGGCCTGTGCCATCGCGGCCGCAGCACGGCAGGAATTGCCCGTGCACGTGGTGGGCCTGGTGCCGGCCACCGACAACCGTCCGGGCGGCAATGCCTACGCCCCGGGCGATGTGATCCGCATGCACAGCGGGCTCACCGTGGAAGTGCTGAACACCGATGCCGAAGGCCGCATGATCCTGGCCGACGCGCTGAGCTACGGCGAACGCTACCAGCCCGAACTCGTCATGACCCTCGCCACCCTCACCGGTGCCGCCATGCGGGCCATCGGCACTTACGGCAGCGCTGTGATGGGCACCGCGTCGGAGCAGTCCTTCCAAGACCTCGATGCGGCCGGCGGCACCGTCTTCGAACGCGTCGCGCGCCTCCCGTTCTGGGAGGAATACGGCGATGAGATCATCAGCGAAGTGGCCGACATCAAGAACCTGGGCAGTGATCTGGCCGGCGCGCAGACCGCCGGGAAGTTCCTGGCGCGCTTCACCACGCATCCGTACATCCACATCGATATCGCAGGCCCCGCCTTCCTCACGCGCCGCGACAGCTACCGCACCAAGGGCGGAACGGGCGTGGGTGTCCGCCTCCTCTACCAATTCCTCAAGCAACGCGCCAAGGCATGAGCGAGCATCGTCAACCCGTACGCGTGGGCATCTCCTGCGGCGACCTCAACGGCGTGGGCATCGAAGTGGTGCTCAAGTGCTTCGAGGACCCGCGCATGCTCGCCGACGTGACCCCGGTCCTGTACTGCTCCACGAAGGCCGTGAGCCATTACCGCAAGCTGCTCAAGCTCGAGGAGGTGCAGTTCCATGGCGTGGCCGATGCACGCGATGCGCAGCCCCGCAAGCTCAATGTGGTGTGCCCTTGGGAAGAGGAGGAGGCGGTGCCAGAGCCGGGCAAGCCCTCTGCGGCGCTGGCTGCTTTCGCCATCAAGAGCCTGGAGGCCGCGGCGCAGGATCTCGCGGGTGGCAAGGTGGATGTGCTGGTGACCGCGCCGATCGACAAGAACAGCATGCAGCAGGCGGGCTTCGCGTACCCGGGCCATACCGAATACCTCCAGCACATGGCCGGTGGCGATGGCGAGGTGCTCATGCTCCTGGTGGGCGATGGGCTACGCGTGGGCTGCGTCACGGGGCACATCCCACTGAAGGATGTCTCCGCGGCGATCACCATGGACCGCATCGTGGCCAAGGCGCGCCTGCTGCACCAGAGCCTGCAGCGCGACTTCGGCGTGGTGGAGCCGCGTATCGCGCTGCTCGGCCTGAACCCGCACGCCGGTGACGGCGGCGCGCTCGGAAGCGAGGACAAGGAGCGGATCGCGCCGGCGGCCCGTCGCCTGAACGACGAGGGCATCAAGGCCATGGGCCCGTACGCGGCGGATGGCTTTTTCGGCAACGGCAGCTACCGGCACTTCGATGGCGTGCTCGCCATGTACCATGACCAAGGCCTGGCTCCATTCAAGGCGCTCAGCTTCGGGCATGGGGTCAACTTCACCGCCGGGCTGCCCATCGTGCGCACCAGCCCCGACCATGGTACCGCCCTCGATATCGCCGGGCAGGGCATCGCCGATGAAGGTTCTTTCCGCGCGGCGATCTGGCTCGCATGCGATGTGCGCATGAACCGGGAGCGATACAAGCAGATCGGCGCGAACCCGTTGCAACCGCAGAAACGCGAGAAGGAGCGGAAGGAGGGTTAGCGCCGCTGGGCCCTTAGGCGCGCGCTCCGCGGCCCAGGAGCAGATCCATGTAGAAGCCGGGCCGTCTGAGACGCTCGCGCAGGTCGAGGTCGTTGAACATGGAGCTGATCGTGTCGGCGAGCGCGGGATTGCGGTTCGCACGGTCCACCACGAAGTCGAAGAGCCAAGGCTTATCGGCCAGGCTCTGCAGGCGCGCGCTGATCGCCAGTTCCTTGCCGAGCCGTTTCCATACGCGCGCATCGTAGGCCCCGAGGCGCGCGGCCGAGAACGCATTCTCCCGCAGCGCTTCGGCCGCCACATCCGCCGCGTGCGCGCCGCTGATCATCGCATGGCTGATGCCCTCGCCGGTGAAGGGATCGATCAGGTGAGCCGCGTCGCCCACCAGCATGTATGCGTCGCCGCTGATACGGCCGCGCTTGCCCGCCAGGGGCAGACCCATGCCCTGGATATCGCCGATGCGTGTGGCCTGCGCGAAGCGCTCGCGTAGTTGCGGATGCGAAGCGAGCAGCCCGTTCAGCGTCGCCTTCAGATCGACCTTCCGCTTGCTCACGACATCGCTTCGCAGGCCAAGACCCACGTTCGCTCGGCCACCCGGGAGCGGGAAGATCCACAAGTAGCCAGGCAGCAGATCCTTCAGGAAGATGAGCTCGATGAACCCGTTCGCATCGAGCCCGGTGACACCATCATAGTACGCGCGAACACCTGCCGCATGCTGCCGCGGATCCATCGGGAAGCGCGCGATGTGTCGCGAGAATCGGGAGTTGGCCCCGCTCGCATCGATGATGAGCCGTGCCTCGACGGGGCCCTCAGCCGCTCCTTTCAGCGTGATGGTCCAGCCTTGCTCCGAACGGTCAAAGCCTTCCGCCGCCACGCCTTCGATCACCTCAACACCTGGCGATCGCTTCGCCCGCTGGAAGAGCAGGTCATCGAACGCCAGGCGCGGCATGATGGCTCCTGGCGCTTCGCCCAATCCGGTCTCTCGGGAGAAGGGCACGCGCAGGGCCCTGCCGCTGGGCGCCACGAAGACCACGCCCCAGCTGGGCATCGCCCGTGCATCGCGCTTCACTTCCGCCGCGAGTCCGGCATCGAGGCGTTCCAAGGAGCGCATCACCTTGCCGCTGAGGGCATCGCCGCACACTTTGTCGCGGGGGAAACGAGCGCGTTCCACCACCACGCAAGGCACGCCGAGCGCGGAGAGGCGCAAGGCCGCCGCGCATCCACCCGGGCCTCCACCCATGATGCAGACCTCTGTTCGCATGGTCGTGAACGATCAGGAGCGCACGCTCCCGGCCGTGAATTGATCGAGGAAGCGCGTGTCGTTCTCCCAGTAGAGGCGCAGATCGGGCACGCGATACACCAGCTGCGCGATGCGTTCCACGCCCATGCCGAGCGCGAAGCCGCTGTACCGCTCGGGATCGATGCCGCAGTTGGCCAGCACGGCCGGATCGACCATGCCGCAGCCCATGATCTCCACCCAGCCGCTGTGCTTGCACACGTTGCAGCCGGCACCGCCGCAGATCGTGCAGCTCATATCCACCTCGGCGCTGGGCTCGGTGAAGGGGAAGTAGCTGGGGCGGAGCCGGATGCTGACCTCCGTGCCGAACATGCTCTTGGCGAAATAGTCCAGGGTGCCCTTGAGCTCAGCGAAGCTCACGCCTTCATCCACGTAGAGCGCCTCCACCTGATGGAACATGCAGTGCGCCCGTGCGCTGATGGCCTCGTTGCGGTACACGCGCCCCGGGGAGATGGTGCGGATCGGCGGCTTGCTCCCTTCCATCACCCGCACTTGCACGCTGCTCGTATGCGTGCGCAGCGCCAGACCGCCCGGGCCTTCCACGAAGAAGGTGTCCTGCATGTCGCGGGCCGGGTGGTCCGGCGGGAAATTCAGCGCGCTGAAATTGTGATGGTCATCTTCCACCTCGGGGCCCTGGCTCACGGTGAATCCGATGCGCGCGAACACATCGACGATGCGCTGCCGGATGATGGTGATCGGATGCAAGGAGCCCGTAGGCCGCAGGAGCGCGGGGGTGGAGGTGTCCACGCGCGGCCCCGCTTCCGCCGCACCGGCGGATACGCCTGCTTTCAGTTCCTCCCAGCGGCTCTGGGCGCGTTGCTTCAGCTGGTTCATGCGCTGGCCCAGCGCGCGCTTCTCCTCCGCCGCCACCTGTTTGAAGGTCTCGAAGAGCTCCGTTACGGCTCCGTTGCGGCCTAGCATGGCCACGCGGAAACGCTCCACCTCCTCGGCCGTGCGGGCCTGGGCCTTGTTGATCTCGGCCTCCAGTTGCTCGATTCGTTCGCTCAGGCTCATTCCAGTACGCGCATGTACATCCGGATATCCTTCAAGGGCCTGTCACGCCCGTCGCATTCGACCTTGGCGATGGCATCCACCACCTCCATGCCCTGCACCACCTCGCCGAAGACGGTGTACCCGCCATCGAGGTGCGGCGCGCCGCCTTGCTCGGCATAGTCCTTCACCTGATCCTCGGAATAGCGCACGGTTGTGCCGTTGCGCTCCGCTCGGGCCGCCACCATGGCCAGCTCATCCGGCGCGAAGGTCTTTCCCTGCACGATGTAGAACTGGCTGCCGTTGCTGCGCCGATCGGGGTTCATGTGGTCGCCTTGACGGGCCGCCGCCAATCTCCCTCGGGTGTGCACCAGGCCCGGTACGATCTCCGCTGGCAGCGTATAGTCCGGGCCGCCATTCCCCAACAGGGCTCCTGGCTGCGCGGTCCTGCTGTCGGGGTCGCCGCCCTGCACCATGAATCCGGGAATCACCCGGTGGAACAGCAGGCTATCGTAGGCATGCTCCCGCACCAGTTTCAAGAAGTTGTCCCGGTGCACGGGGGTTTCATTGAACAAGGCCAGGATCACGGTGCCCAGCTCGGTGCGCACCTCCACCAAGGGGCGCACAGGCGCCATGTGAGACTGCGCCCGCGTCATGCTGCCGATGGCCAGCCAAGCGCAAAGGGCAAGCAGGAGCCGGGGGCATTGCCCGGCAATCGGGCCCGCGCTTACATTTGGCATTCGCAACTCCTTGGCCATAAGGCCGCAAAAGTATCCCAATGAGCCGACCCCTACTCCGTAGCGCACTTACCGGCGCGATGGTGCTCGCCGCCGTGGCCCTGCTGCTCCCCTCCTGCACCAAGGAGAAGCCCACCAAAGCACTGATCACGGTGACACGGGAGGATGGAACCCCCGTGGCCGAAGCGTACGTGAAGCTCTATGCCGACCCGCAGTTCCCCCTGGGCGACCCCAACCGCCTGACCAAGGAGCTCTACACCGATGGCGGCGGCCTGGCCTCTTTCGACTACTCCGAGTTCTACGAGCAGGGCCAGAGCGGCTTCGCGGTGCTCGACATCCTCTGCACCTACGATACGCTCGTAGGCGAGGGCATCATCAAGATCGAAGAGGAGAAGACCAACGAGGAGACCGTGATCATCCTTCCGGCCGAGTAGGCTAAGGCTGCTCCTCGAAATAAGCGAGCACCGCTTCCTTCATCAGGCGTTCCTGATCCTTCGCCTCCAGCGGCGGCAGCTCCTTCACGCGCTCGAAATGCGGCCAGCCGTCGGCATCGCGGCCCATCTCCCGGTAGTACCCGAACGGCGTGAGCAGCACGCAAATGCCGATGTGCATGAGGTTCACCTTCTCATCCTTCTTGAACTCACGCGCGCCTTGGCCCAGCTCCTGCACGCCGATGAGAAAGATGACCGCGTTCAGGTCGAGCGTGCCCGCGTCGAAGCGCTTGCTCAGCCGAGCCACCAGGTCGCGCCAGCGCTTATCAAAGGTCAGGTCCATCGCGGGGGCGAAGATGTGCAGCGAAGGCGTAAGCCCCGCCGGGTTGCCGCGGCGATGCGCATCTTCACCGCGCATCCATGAACTGGCTCGACGCCATCATCCTGCTCATCCTCGCGCTGGCCGCGTGGAAGGGGTTCTCGCGCGGCTTCGTCATCGAGCTGGCCTCGCTCGTGGGCATAGCCTTGGGCGCGTGGGCCGGTCTGCACCTGAGCGAGCGGGTGACGGCGGCGCTCGAGCTGGAAGTGGAGAATGAAGCGCTCGCCTTCCTGATCACCTTCGTGCTGGTGCTGCTGTTGATCCATCTGCTGGCCCGCCTGCTCACCACCGTCATCGACATCGCGCAGCTCAGCCTTCCGAACAAGCTCGCAGGCATCCTGTTCGGCGTGCTGCGTTCGGCCTTCGTGCTGAGCATCGCGCTCAACCTCATGCTCGGTTTCGGCACGGATGGATGGATTCCCGACCGGGTGCGTTCCGAATCCGTCGCCTATCCGCTGCTGCGGCCCATCGCACCGGCCATCATCCCGGCGCTGCAGGAGACGAAATGGGTGCGAGCCGCACTGGAACGCGCTGAGCAGGAGCTCAACCTCCTCACCGAGTGAGCGCCACCCGGTTCCGCTGCGCGATGTAGGAGAACCACAGGATACTGATGCCGGCCGCGCCCGCCACCAGAACCGTGAGCCAGCCCGTCCACGGCGCGATACCCGTCGCATCCAGCACGATCAGCACGGAAGCGGCCATGTAGAGCAGCCGGGCGATCTCGAGCGGTATGGCCCATGCGCGCGCCTGCAGGATGCCGCCCCAGCTGGTGATCATGAGGAACAGACCGAATGAGAGCGCCACGCGATGCCAAGCCGTGAGCGGCCACGCCATGTTGATGGTGACGTACATGTAAGCCAACCCGAGAACAACCTGCGCCACGAGGTAGGAAGAAGAACCCTCGAAGGACCGGCTCGTGAACTTCACCTGCTCGGCCAGCCCGTAGCCGATGCGCTCCGGTATGGTCTGATCGCGAACATCGGCCGGTCGCCATCCCGTGGGCATGAACCAGATGCGCAATTTGTCCCACCAGCTGCGGGTTCTCCAGGCATCGCTCACCAGCTGCCGCCAGAACTGGAAGTTCACCGACACCGGATCCCATGTGCGTGGCGGGTGCGTGATGCCATAGCACACCTCCTCACGCTCCTCTTCATAGCTGCCGAAGAGCTTATCCCATACGATGAGGAACTCCGAGTAATTCTTGTCGATGTATTGCGGGTTCACGCCGTGGTGAACGCGATGGTGGCTGGGGGTCACGAACAGGCGCTCGATCCAGCCCAACCGCTTGATCAGCCGCGTATGGTGCCAGTAGGCGAGCAGCAGATGCACCGCCGCGACCGCGTAGACCTGCTCCGGCGAGAAGCCCAGCAGCACCAGCACCCAGTCGAAGAAGAGGAACTGGAAGAGGCGTTGCGTGAAACTGGCGCGGATGCCAACGGAGAGGTTCATCTCTTCGCTGCTGTGGTGCGGCATATGAGCGGCCCAGAAGATGTTGACGCGATGGCCCGTACGGTGGAACCAGTAGAACACGAAGTCGGAGATGATGAGCAGCCCGAGCATGCTGTACCACGTGGTGGGCACCTGCCACGGTGCGAACTGGTAGAGCCAGCCGTACCATTTGTACACCAGGAAGGCCACCGCCAGGTTCACGCACTGGTTGCCGATGCCCGTGCCAAGGTTGGTGATGGTGTCCTGGAAGCCGTACACCCCCTTGCGCCCCACCGCACTGATGATGATCTCCAGCAGCAGGAGCAGCACCACGATGGGGGTGATGAAGGCGTAGACGTTCATGGCGCGCTTGACGAAAATAGATCCGACGATCAGCCAGGGACCGTGCTTTTCTCCGGAGCCAAGAGCTCCTGATGTGCTTGCAATATGCCGATGATGCTCTTGTTATCGACACGCTGGCAATGGGCGATGGCCCGGTCCAAGTCGTTCATCAAGCGCCCGAAATCGCCGTTCTCGAACATGACCACCGATCCTTCGCGAATCTGCCCGCCCGGCATGATTGCTTCCTGGAGCTCTTGATCGGTAGCTATGTTCGGAAGAGGCACCAGGTGTCCGTTCGCGAGCGCCTTGATCTGCTTGTTGGCGTCCGCCACGCGTGCGTTGATGTCCTGAACGACACCGCGCACGATCTCTTGCGAGACCTCTCCCATGCTCTGCAAGCGCTGGACCTCCGATATGGCGAAGTGACGCGCTCCCACGAGTCGTTGGAAGATCGCGTTGAGCGCACGGTGCTGGGCGTAACGATGCTCAAGGTCCTCCGACCGGTCTTGCGCCTCGGCAAGTCCGAAATGCACCGCGCAATAGGCCTTATCCCATTCCTTCAACGGGCCGTTGAAATGCTCTTCCCGCGCCTTGGCCAGCTCATCCCACCCCGCCTGGAGCGACTGCTTATCGAACTGCTTCCCATTGAAGGCGAATCCCTTCTCCTTGGTCGTGCCCTCCGCGATCTGCTGCGCCTTACGCATGCAATCCTCGATTTCCCTCACTGGGGCCATGAGCAGCTTGAGTTGTTCTTTCATGCCCGCAGCAGTGCTCCTGTGGTCGCCGGAGATGGCCGCCGCTGCTAGGGTTAGCTCATCGCGGGAAGGAATGGTGAGGAAGCGATCCGTGAAGGTGCCGTGGTGCTCAGCCAGGAGTTCCGTGCCAGCGCTCTCCGCACGCACGAAATCCTCGAACGCGGCCTCCTCGATCCAGGCTTGAGGCTTCTTTGACAGGTAGTTGGAATAGATCAGCGAGGTCATCGACTCGCGCAATCCGGCAGTATCGTCGAACAGCGTCCATGCGGGCGCATCGTCGTGCTCACAGGACACGAACGGCGACTTCGCGTTCGCTTCGCGCATGTCATTGGGCGGGTGGCTGGCGTACATGCCCACCTTGGAGTGCTCGGATGCGGCGAAGAAGCGGCGTCCCCCGCGTTCGTCCTCAGGCAAGGACGCCCATTGCTTTCGGAAAACCTCCGCTGCTCGCCCGATGGCGAGGTCGTTGTGGCGGTACAGGTCCTTGACGAACATGTTCTTCTGCGCTGCCATGTATGCGCTGCTCATGGTTGCCCCCCAATGCCGCTCGCCCTCATCAAGCTTCCAAAGCGCCGAGATGATCGCTTCGCTCCCGCTCGTGCTCACGGCCACCTTGTCCGCATTGAATTCCATCTCGCGGGAGAGCGACGAGTGCAGCCTGTTCAGCAGCACATAGAATAGGCCCAGGGTCTTCCTGATAAGCCAGATGACAGGTGTGATGATCCATGCCACGAAGGATAGTCGGAGGTCCGCTCCACGCCATTGATCAAGCATCTCATCCCATTTATCGCGGTTGTAGATCATGTCGTGGATGATCGTGTTCGCCGAGATGATGTAGCTGCCGATGCGCATGCTCCGCTGGGCGAAATGGCCGAATTCATGGGCCGTGACCGCCTTGAACTCCGAGCGATCCAGGATGCTCACAAGGCCGAGACCGATGGTGAGGTCCTTCTTCACTGGCAGAATGAGGCTGAGCCAGGTGTTCGTGTAAGCCACATAGGCGTTGACATCCGGGTCAGCATGAATCTTCCTCGGGCGCGGTGCCTTGGTCTCCACGCAGATGCGTTCCACGAAAGCGAAGAGTCTGGGGTGCTTCTCCCGCTTGAGCTCAATCCGGTTCGTGGGAACATGGTTCTTCAGCTTGAAGGCGAACTTCAACGTGAACGCGAAGAGCATGAACGCACCTGCGATGGCGCCGAGCTTAGCGATGATGGTGAGCTTGTTGATGTCATGGATCGGATAGATGATCGCCAGCCACACAAGCCACGCCGTGGCCGCCACAAGCGCGGTGAAAAGCACGAAGAACAGGGCGATCGCGACAACCGCGAGCGCGGCTCGAACCTGATAGCTTCCCGTTAGGGCGGTGAGTCCCTGCGGCAACCTTGCGGGGCTGGGCGGATAGATGAGCTCTGGCATGGGTGGGGCTTGGGCTGGAAGATAGTCGGCCGCCGTGACCGGACGGTTTTCCGACCCATCCCCGAAGAGCCGCGGCTCAGCCCTCCACCACGACCCCATGCCGCGCGAGCAGCCCGGGCAGCCCATCCAGCGAGAGCCTTGCTCCCTTCAAGCGATTGCGTTCCGGGTCGAGTACGAGATTCAGGACATCCCGCAGGTCGGCGCCTTCGAGCCGCGTGCCGTCGAATACAGCTCCTGCCAGGTCGGCGCCGCTGAATGTCGCTTCGCTCAGATCCGCACCGCTGAAATCAGACTCATGCAGCTGGCACGAGATGAAGGCGGCACCCTTCAGGACGAGATTGCGGAACGAAGCGTAGTTGAGCCGGCAACGCTCGAAAGCCAGCGTGAGCAGGAAGGGGTTGCATGCCTCGAACTGAATCCCGAGAAGCTTGCAGTCCGTGAACCGCACGGTGCGGAACGATGCGCCATCGACCTTGGCGTTGCTCAGGTCGCAGCCCTGGAAGAGACATTCGGTGAATCGCGCCTTCCGGAGATCCGAATCAGCCCATGCACATCCGTTGAAGGTGCAGTTCTCGAACTCGGTGCCCGCGAGCACCTCAACGCGGATCGCCCCAGCGTCGAATTCCCTGTCCTGATAGAAGGCCCCCATCGCTGTGCTCGCGATGCGGCTTCAGCCTTTGATCGCCGCGATCCCCGGCAGCACCTTGCCTTCCAGGTATTCCAGCATGGCGCCGCCCCCGGTGCTCACGTAGCTGATGCGCGCTGCCAAACCGAACTGGTTCACCGCGGCCACGCTGTCACCGCCACCTACCAACGAGAATGCGCCCTTGTCGGTCGCCTCAGCCACCGCTTCTGCGATGGCGATGGTGCCCTGCTGGTAAGGCTTCATCTCGAAGACGCCCATGGGGCCGTTCCAGAGGATGGTCTTGCTGCGCAGCACCGCGGCGCGGAACGATTCGATGCTCTGCGGGCCGATGTCCAGCGCCATCCAACCATCCGGCACGGCATCGGCCGCGCATTGGTCGGTGTTGGCGGTCTCGGAGAAGGCGTCGGCGATCACGGCATCGGTGGGGATGTGCAGCTTCACGCCCTTGGCCTCGGCTTCCTTCACGATGCCGCGTGCGGTCTCCAGCAGATCATCCTCCACGAGGCTGGCGCCGGTCTGGCCGCCCATCGCCTTCACGAAGGTGTTGGCCATGCCGCCGCCGATGATCAGCTCGTCGCACTTGCCGATCAGGTTCTGGAGCACCTCGATCTTGCTGCTCACCTTGCTGCCTCCCACAATGGCCGTCATTGGGCGCTGCGGGTTGCCGAGCACTTTGCCCACGCTGTCGATCTCGGCCTGCATGAGATAACCGAAGAGCTTGGCGTCGGGAAAGAACCTCGCGATGATGGTGGTGCTGGCATGCGCGCGATGCGCGGTGCCGAACGCGTCATTCACGTACACATCGCCGAGTTCGCTCAGGCTCTTGCTGAAGGCCTCGTCTCCGGCCTCCTCCTCCGGATGGAAGCGGAGGTTTTCAAGCACTAGAACCTCACCTGGCTTCAGCGCTGCTGCCTTCGCCTTGGCATCGGGCCCGATGCAATCCGTTGCGAACAGTACCGGCGCGCCCAGCAGGCCGCTCAGGTGGTCGGCCACCGGCTTCAGGCTCATGGCCGGGTTCACCTTGCCCTTCGGTCGGCCGAGATGACTCATGAGAATGGCGCTGCCGCCATCGGCGATGATCTTCTTCACCGTAGGCACGATGGCGCGCGCACGGGTGTCATCGGTGACCTTGCCATGGGCGTCCTGCGGCACGTTCAGGTCCACGCGCACCAGGGCTTTCTTGCCGGAGAAGGAAGATGTGTCCATCGTGATCATGCCGCGAATATCGCAGCCTCATCGCGAACCGGGCCAACGCCGCCTCGGACCGGGCCGGCCACGAATACCTTCGCCGCCGATGCTCTTCAGCTCGGTCATCGGACACGCCTCCCTGAAGGCCCGCCTCATCGGCAACATCCGCGAGGGGCGCGTGCCGCACGCGCAGCTCTTCGTAGGGCCACGCGGCAGCGGCAACCTGCCCTTGGCCCTGGCCTACGCGCAATACCTCCTGTGCGAGCAGCGGCAACCGGTTGACGCATGCGGCCAGTGCCCCTCTTGCCTGCAGATGGCGAAGCTGGAGCATCCCGACCTGCACCTCGCCTTCCCGATCTTCTTCACGGATAAGGTGAAGGTGTGCGAACCGTATGTGGGAGACTGGCGCGCCACGGTGGTGGCCGAACCCTATGCCGATGTGGAGATGTGGCGGGAACGGCTCGAGAGCGAGAACAAGCAGATCCGCATGGGCGTGGACATCGCTCAGGAGATCCAGCGCAAGCTCAGCCTGAAGAGCTTCCGCGGCGGCCATAAGGTGATGCTCGTATGGATGCCGGAGATGATGGATCCGGCGGCCTCCAACAAACTCCTGAAGGTGCTGGAGGAGCCCGAGCCCAACACCTTGTTCCTGCTGGTGTCCAATGATGCGGAACAGCTGCTCGCCACGATCCTGAGCCGCGCCCAATTGGTGAAGGTCCCGGCGCTGAGCCCGGATGAGCTCGCGGATGCGCTGCAGGAGCGCTTCCCCGAGCTGAGCGCCACGGACGCCATGGCCATCGCGGTCCGAAGCGAAGGCGACCTGCTCGATGCCGTGGAGATGGCCGGCAAGGGCGAGGAGGAGCTCTTCGTGTTCTTCCGCGACTGGCTGCGCGCCTGCTACAAGCGCGAGGTGAACACCACCGTGGAGCTGGCCGAGGGCTTCGCCAAGTTCGGGCGTGAATGGCAGAAGTCGCTCGTGCGCTACGGCCTCTTCATCATGCGCCAGTGCGCGCTGCAGTGGATGCAGGCGCAGGAGCTGGTGCGCGTGGTGGGCCAGGAGCAGGAGTTCGTGGGCAACTTCAGCAAGTTGCTGAACGACCGCAATGCCGATGGCATCCGCCGCGAGCTGGAGACCGCGCATGTGCACATCGAGCGCAACGCCAATCCCAAGGTGCTCTTCATGGACATGAGCTACCGGTTCATGGGCCTGCTACGGGGCAAGGGCTGAACGGCGCATGCCCAGACCAACCGCACGCTCCGCGGCTTCGGAAGCGCCCATCGAGCACCCGTTTATCTTCGGCGCTCAATCGCAGCAGCATGAACAAGGTGGTGGCCAACGCCGATATCGCCCTCGATGGCATCGAGGATAACATGACCCTGATGGTGGGCGGCTTCGGACTGTGCGGCATCCCGGAGAACAGCATCGCGGCCTTGGTGCGCCGCGGGACCAAGGGCCTCACCTGCATCAGCAACAACGCCGGCGTGGATGACTTCGGCCTGGGCCTGCTGCTGCAGACGCGGCAGATCCGCAAGATGATCAGCAGCTACGTGGGCGAGAACGAGGAGTTCGAACGGCAGATGCTCAGTGGCGAGCTCGAGGTGGAGCTGATCCCGCAAGGCTCCTTGGCCGAGCGCTGCCGGGCGGGCGGTGCCGGCATCCCGGCCTTCTTCACCCCTGCGGGCTACGGCACCGAGGTGGGCGAGGGAAAGGAGGCCCGTGAGTTCAATGGCAAGATGCACATCCTGGAGAGCTGGCTGCGCGCCGACTTCGCGCTGGTGAAGGCCTGGAAGGGCGACCGATTCGGCAACCTGGTGTACAAGCGCACCGCACGCAACTTCAACCCCCTGATGGCCATGGCCGGCACGATCACCGTGGCGGAGGTGGAGCAGCTCGTGGAGCCCGGTGAGCTCGACCCGGATGAGATCCACACGCCGGGCATCTTCGTGCAGCGCATCTTCCAAGGCTCCGACTACGAGAAGCGCATCGAGCAGCGCACGGTGCGCAAGCGCTCCTGAGCCCATGTCCGCACGCGGCGAACGGACGCTCTTCGCGGCGGTCGCGCTGCTGACCTTCGTATACGTGGCCATTCGCGCCGCGCTGGTACCGCTGACGCACGACGAGGCGGCCACCTTCCAGACCTACGTGCTCACGGGGCGCTACCTGCCCTACCTCGCGCATTGGGATGCCGGCAACCACCTCCTGATCACCGCCATCGGTCGCGGCTGCTATCAGCTCTTCGGCGCAGCGCCGCTCTCGTTGCGCGCATTCAACGTGCTCTGCTTCGCGCTGTATGCCTGGTACGCCTGGCGCGCCACGCGGGTATTCCACGATGGATTGATCCGCATGGCCACGGCCGCCGCCTTGCTGCTGTGTCCCTTCCTGCTCGATTTCTTCTCACTGTTCCGGGGCTACGGCGCTTCGCTCGCTTTTCTGCTCCTGGCCGTTTTCCATGGACTGAGGTGGAGCGAGATGCAGCGTCGCGCCGATCTGGTCCTGCTGCTCATCGGACTGCTGCTCGCCGGCATGGCCTCGCTCACGCTCCTCATCCTCTGGTCCGGCGCCTTGGCCGTGATCCTCATCATGCTCCTGCGTCATGCGCGAAGCCACATCCCCGAGCTCGCGTGCTGGGTCCTTCTCGGCCTTCTCCCGTTGGCCTTCGCCGCGACCTATTCGCACGAGCTCTCCGCGCGCGGCCTGCTCTACTACGGCACGCCGGATGGCCTCTTGCGCGGCACCTTCCCTTCGCTGAGCGAGTGGGTGCTGGGCTCCGGGGCGCACTGGGCGGCAGGGCTCCTTTGGCTGATCCCGATCCTGCTCACTGCCGCCCTTTGGCAACATCTCCCGAAGGCTGCGCGCATTCTCCTGCTGCTGGTGCTGGCCGAGCTGACCGGTCGCGTGGTCCTCGGCCGGCTCTTCGGGGTGCTTTACCCGATGGACCGCACCGCCATGCACCTCGTGCCCTTGTTGCTGCTGCTGCTCGCCTATGGGCTCGATTCATTTCGCAGCAGGTATGCCATCGCCCGCTGGGCAGCCCTTCTGCTCGTGTGGCTCCCATGGCGCACCCTCGCAGGACTGAACGTGAGCCATACGCGATTCTGGCCGGAGCAGGCGATCACCGAAGACATCTACCGCGCGGCGCTGGAGCGCCAAGCGAATAGCCCGCGCCCCTTGCTCGTGGGTGGCTACCGGCAGAACCCGCGCTCCTGGGCCTATGGCAGCATGCGGCACGGTGGCACGTTGAACTTCATCGATGACACCGGTTTCCCGCAACCCACTTGCGACCTCCTGCTGATCGACTCGGTCTTTTTCAAATCGCCCGCGGGATTCCACGAGATAGCGACAGCGCCCAACGGCCGTGTGGCCCTGCTTGAACGAGACCGGCCCTTGCGCACGGCGGTCCGTTCCGATAGCAGCTGGCGCGTTGCGCAGAGAGTGCATGAATTCGTGGGGCTGTGGTCTCCGAATGCCGACTCGCTTCACGGGAACGAATGGCTGGTGGAGATCCAGGCCCACATGACCAGCACGGCGCAGCCGCTGGAGCTCCGTGTGGTGCTGGAGGTGAAAGATGCCGATGGTGAGCTGCTCCATTACGATGTCGTGGACTTGGAAGACCTCGGCGCGGATTGGGCACGGAGGCCCACGCACGTACTGCGCCGATTGCCTCGGTTCGCGACACCGCCTGCCCGGGTCGCCTGCTACTGGTGGAACCCCAGGCTTCAGACCTACGGTGCGGACCATGTGCGCGTGCGGGTGCACGAGGTGCTGCCGGATTGAGCGCAGGAAGGCGCTTTGCTTCGCATCTTCGCACAAGCATCATGGGACTCACCAAGGAACAAATGGCCAAACGCATCGCGCGCGAGCTCCGCGATGGCTACTACGTGAACCTCGGCATCGGCATACCGACCCTTGTGGCCAACTACATCCCCGAAGGGATGAACGTGGTGCTGCAGAGCGAGAACGGAATCCTGGGCATGGGCCCCTTTCCGATGGAGGGCGATGAGGACGCCGACCTGATCAATGCCGGCAAGCAGACCGTGACCCTGCTGCCCGGCAGCAGCATCTTCGACAGCGCCACCAGCTTCGCCATGATCCGCGGGCAGCACGTGCAGCTCACCGTGCTCGGAGCCATGGAGGTGGCCGACAACGGCGACATCGCCAACTGGAAGATCCCAGGGAAGATGGTGAAAGGCATGGGCGGTGCCATGGACCTGGTGGCGAGCGCGGAGAACATCATCGTATGCATGATGCACACCAACAAGGCCGGGGAGAGCAAATTGCTGAAGCAATGCACCCTGCCGCTCACCGGCGTGGGCTGCGTGAAGAAGATCGTGAGCGACCTGGGCGTGTTCGACGTGACCGCTGAGGGTTTCCGTCTGCTGGAGCGCGCACCGGGCGTGAGCGTGGACGAGATCCGCGCGAAGACGGAAGGCCGCTTGGTGGCCACAGGGAACGAGCCGGAGATGGTGGTGTGAATCGCCGATGAAGCGTTTGCACGGCTTGCTTTCAGGCGTTCGTGGCGAGGTCCTGCTGTTCGGACTGTGCTTCACGGCGTTGTGTGCCGTTTACGAGTTCGGGCGGGTGATGCGCATGCCCCCGCTGCCCACGCACATCTGGCGGCAGAGCGATTGCCTCTCCATCACGACGAACCTGTACGAAGGGCATGGGTCGTTCCTGGCGCCGGAGATGCACTCCCGCATCGCCGATCACGGCGTCAGCGGGCGCACGGCCGGTGAGGCGCCGATCCTCTACTGGCTGGTTGCTTGTATCTGGCGCATCACGGGGCCGAGCGAATTCGTTTACCGTTGCGTGGGGCTGCTATTCCTGTTCGTGGGCCTGCTCGCCCTTTTCCGATCGCTCCGGCTGCTCGATCTGCTCTTACCCTGGTCCCTTGGGATCACCTTGCTCGTGTTCACCTCGCCTGCATTGCTGTATTACAGCATCGGGTTCCTCACCGACGTGCCGGCATTCGCCATGGCTTTGATCGGCTTCTACTTCGTCATCCGTAACATCAAGGAGCAGCGCAGGATCCACTGGATCCTGGCCATGCTGGCCTTCGCTATCGGAGCCTCAATGAAGGTCACAGCCGGCTTGGGCTTGCTCGCAATGCTCGGCGCTTATGCGCTCTGGTGCTTGTATAGGCCAAGTCGAACGGATGCGAAATTCCCGGAGCCGCGTTTCGGATGGGCCATCGCACTGCTGGCGCTGGCGCCGGTCGTGGCCTGGTATGTCCATGCCGACCATTACAACCAAGAGCATGGCGGCCGATACACCTTCAACGGGTTCTGGCCGCTCTGGAAGATGACCCCTGAGGAAGTGGATCGCGCGCTCGGATTCGCCAAGGATTTCCTGATGTTCCAAATACTGGATACATCGGCCTGGATGCTGGTTGTCAGTGCCTTGGCGGTAGCTATCCTGCAAGGCAGACGATGGCCGCCGTCTCTCGTCATGTTCAACGCCCTGCTGCTCATAGGGACCGGCACCTATGTCATACTCTGGTTCAATGCCTTGGACAGGCACGATTACTACTTCATCAACCCCCTTATCCTTCCCTTGGCCTTGCTGGTGAGTGCTTGCTGGTGGATGCATCGGCGCTGGCCCCGTCTTGCCTCCGCGAAGCCCGTGATGCTCGCCTTCCTCCTACTCGTGGGGTACAACATCGTGTACGCCCGGAACAACATCATCATGCGCAGCAATCCGCGCGGTGTCGCCGAGGCCGACCTCTTGCCGGTGTATCACCCTGGCGAACCGCTGTTCTGGAGCGCCGAGCAATGGGGGCCGTTGGATCCACTCATCAGCATGGATGAGATTCTGGACAGCGCAAGTATTCCACGGAACGCGCTCGTCGCAGTGCCAGAAGACGGCACCATCAACGCGGCGCTGTACTTGTTACGAAGGCCCGGCCTGACCGGATATGGCGGACAACTGAAGGATGCTTTCGGCGTGGAACGCTTCATCGCGCTTGGAGGTAGATACTTGGCGGATTGCCGCGGAGAACTTCCTCGCTCAGCACCTTGGCTAATACCCTACCTCGCCGATACCGTGCTCACGCATCAAGGCGCGGTTCTATATGACCTCGCGCGATTGCCATTCACACGTCGCGACACAATACTGCTGGGAGCGGATGGGTGGGCTGGAGCGCCCATGGTCATCCACCAGGACACCGTGCCATGCACTGAACCGGGGATCGGCGCCTGCTACACGGATGGATATATCAGCTACGCCATTGATAGCCTGCTCTTGAAAGAAGGGCGCTGCGCGCTAGTCGAACTCGATATCGCCGGCATCATTTCTTGGGAGTGCCCTAGGCGGCACGGAGGCCATCTCACTATGTTCATGTATAATCAAGAGGGAACTGAGACCATTGATAATCGCGTGCTTCCAGAGGGGCCCTTTTCGTACACCTTGCTCGTCGACCCAGCCAGCGTTTCCGGCCGAGCGAATCTGGTGATCGAGAACCAGACGGGGTGCGGCTATCGGCTCAAGCTTCACGGGATCCGCCTGTGCAGGATCATCCGACCCTGGGTTTGATGCGATTAGGCAATCAAGAGGCTCGCGGATCATGAAGCCCCGGGATGATCTGAGCACATCAAGCCTGGTGGCGCGTGTGTGCATCGCATTGCTGGTGTCGGTCCTGCTCGCCTATTCGATCACGCGAGCAATCACGGTCTCCCTCTCTTGGGATGAGAGCTGGACTTTCATGCATCATGTGCTTCCCGGCATGTTCTACCAGGAGGCTTATGACAAGATGGGGGGGAACCACCACCTGCTCAACGTATGGCTCATGTGGGGGAGCACGAGGCTCTTCGGAGAGAGCGAACTGGCGCTTCGGCTCCCCAATCTGCTGGCTCATGTCATGTTCTTGATGGCTTCCGCAGGAATCGCGTTGCGCAGCCGAAATGCGCTGCTCGCCATCGGCGGCTTCCTCATCTTGAACGCGCACCCGTACCTGCTGGACTTCTTCTCTCTGGCGAGGGGCTATGGACTCGCCTGCGGCTGGATGATGCTCGCGCTCTACCACGCGCTACGGTATGTCTCAGGTGATGACCGGCTCCGGCCGCTGGTGCTGGCCACCGCCTCCGCCTCACTGTCGGCGCTGTCACACGTGATCATGGTGAATTTCCTGATCGCCTTCGCCGTATCCCTGGGCGCTTTCATCGTCATGGACGGTCGCTTCAAGCCAAGGGCATATGTACTGAAGCGCCTGGGCGCACTCGGCACGGTATCAATAGCGGGGCTGGCCATCATCCTACCCAACGCGCTTGGACTCTTCGGCGGGGGGTCCTTGAACTTCGGCTGCGATTCGCTCTGGGAGTGTACCCTACTGTCGCTGGGCGGCAAGGTCATCTATCACCTGCCGTACGAAATGCCGCTGAATCTCATCATCGGGCGCTCCTTGAAGGTCTTCGCATTCTTCATCGCGCTCACCGCGCTCGTGGCTTGGCTTGGTGATTTGAAAGCGCGGTTGCGCCCTCTCGCGCTGGGGCTGCTCACCTCTATGATGTGCGTGGCCTCGTTCCTCGCCCAACAGATCCTGTTCGATGTACCGCTCCCACAGACCCGCACGGCGCTGTTCATGCTTCCGTTATTGGCCTTCACCTTAGCTGTCTCACTGCACGTATGGGTCCAGTTCAGGCTGGCGCCGGTCATCATGGCCGTTGTAGCATGCTCCTTGCTGATCAACCACCAGATCAAATGCATCAACTTCACCTACGCCGTGGAATGGAAGCCCTCGGGAGAGCTCCGAAAGATGCTCGATGTCTTGCAGATGGACGCACCTGAGCCGGCGCCCGAACGACCGATCGTGACCGTCGGCATAGGATTCGAGAGCTCGGAGCCGCTCCATTACTATCGCCACGTACGCGGCTTACAGTGGCTCACGCAGGAAGTGCTCCCCGCCACCGGCGATTTCCCGATGTTCGATTATTACATCGTGGAATACGACGGCCTCGACCGCGTTGATTCAGCGCATTGCACCCTCCTGTACCACTCCGAAACCACTAATTCGGCATTGTTCCGCGATGACCGAATGCGGCAAGCCCGACAAGCGCTCATCGTTTCGGAGGAGCCCCCCCCACGACGCCTGATCGGCGCTTCTGACGAACTCTCCTGGACAGTTCCAGCGAGCGAGGTTTACGGCAGCAGTATGCTCATTGGCACGATCGATGTGTTCGAAGCGACGAGCAACAATTGGCTTTCGCTGAACCTGGACCTCATCCGAGACAACGAGATCATCGAGTCCGTAGATCAGCCCTCCCATACCCAGATCGGGCTATACGGCCAATGGAACAGCGTCAGTGTAGCGATCCGGCCGAAGCATCGCCTCGAGCCAGGCGACCGGATCCGATTCGTCGTGTATACGCTCTATGCCGAACCGGCGATCTTCATTGGAAAGCGGGAATTGAGGATCCTGCGCTGAGCTGGCTGTTGGAAAGTCCCGGAATCCGATCTTCGCCGTCGCATGATTCCCCGACTCCGCACCCTTTCCATCATCATCCCCGCGTACAACGAGGAGCGGACCATTCACCTGATCCTCGATAAGGTGCGCGATGTGGTGCTGATGGACGGCATCGCCAAAGAGGTCGTGATCGTGAACGACGGCTCGAAGGATGGCACCGCGGAAGCCGTGCGCAGCTACATGCACGCGAACGCGGCTCTGGGCATCAAGTTCTTCGAGCAGCCACGGAACATGGGCAAGGGTGCCGCTATCCACCGCGGAATTCAGGAGGCCACGGGAGATTATCTGATCGTGCAGGATGCCGATCTGGAGTACGACCCGCGCGAATACAATGACCTGTTGCGCCCGGTGGTCGAAGGCTTCGCCGATGTGGTCTTCGGCTCACGCTTCATGGGCCATCACCCGCACCGCATCCTGTTCTTCTGGCACAGCATCGGCAACAAGTTCCTCACGCAGCTCTCCAATGCGTTCAATAATCTGAACCTGACGGATATGGAGACCTGCTACAAGCTTATCCGCAGTGATATCGCGAAGGGGCTGGACCTGCGCGAGAAGCGGTTCGGCTTCGAGCCCGAGGTCACGGCGAAGCTTGCGCGCGTGAAGGGCGTGCGGATCTACGAGGTTGGCATCAGCTATTACGGCCGCACCTATGCCGAAGGGAAGAAGATCGGCTGGAAGGACGGCTTCCGTGCCATCTGGTGCATCATGAAGTATGGCCTCTGAGCCGGCTTCCAAGCGGTTCAATGAGGAGCAGGCCCTGTTCTCCTGGTGGCTCGTGTGCGCCATGTGCGCTGTCGCGGTGCGGCTGCTCTCCACGGGCATCGTAGAGAGCGGCGACGGGGTGCAGCATTACCAGATCGCGCGGTTCAGCTGGTCGCATCCGATGCTCTTGCTGCATCACTGGGGCAAGCCGCTGTTCACGCTGCTGTCTTCGCCGTTCGCTCAGCTAGGGCAATGGGGCATGGCGCTGTTCAACGCCACATGCTTCGTGGCCACTTGCTGGGCCGCCGATGGCGTGCTCAGGCGCTCGTCGTCCGCGCTGCGCTGGCTCTTCGCACCAATGCTGCTCTTGGTGCCCGTGTACGGCGGCATGGTGCTGGGGGGCATGACCGAGATCCTCTTCGGGGCCCTCGCGCTCGTTACGGTGCGGCTACTCACTCAGGAGCGCTTCGCGTTGGCGCTCTCCTTGGCTTCGTTCCTCCCCTTCAGCCGACCGGAGTACGTGGCCTTCATCCCCTTTGCCGCGCTCTGGACCATTCATCTGCGCCAATGGAAGAGCCTCCCCTGGTTGCTGCTCGGGAACCTGGTGTACGGGATCATCGGCGACTTCGCCTTCGGCGATCCCTTGTGGGCCTTCAGGCAAGACCCCTACACCGGTGCTGCGGATATCTACGGCAGCGGCGATCCGCTGCACTTCATCGCTGCGGCACCTGCGGAGTTCGGCGCGCCGTTGCTGTGGCTGCTCGCGCTCGCCGCGCCGTTGCTGTGCTGGCTGGTCATTCGGGCCGCGACCCGAGAGGATGCCCTGCGCATCGTAACACTGGCCTTGCTACCCGCGCTGGCGATCATCGCGGTGCACTCCTTCCTGTGGTGGAAAGGGCTGAAGGGTTCATTGGGACTCACCCGTGTGCTCGCGACAGCCGCGCCGTTCATCGTGCTGTGCGTGTGCTGGACCTTGGGCGCGGCGATTCGCTCTCGCCTGACAGAGCGCTACCACGCGGTCATCGCGGTGGCTTCGGTGCTCCTCTATGCGCCTTGGGCATGGTCCGCGTTCCAGGCCACGCAGGATATTCCCAGGCAGGCCGATGCCTACGAACGCTTCATCATGTCCGCTGGTGAGCACGCCCAGGAGCTCGTCGTGGATGGGGGCAGGCTCATCTACTTCCACCCGAGCATAGGCCTGGCAGCCGAGCGGGATCCGTTCGACAAGGCGCACACGCTGGTGGGCCTTCCGGCCAATTGGCGCGAGGGCGGATTACGCCACGGCGACCTCATCGCGTGGGATGCGCACTTCGGCCCCAACGAGGGAGCCACGCCGCTAGAGACGCTGCTGGAGGAAAGCAGCTTGGAGCTGGTCGGAATGATGGCACCCGAAGAACGCATGGAGGTGCTCGGCGGACATCCCTTTGAGGTCTACTTCTTCCGCAAGGGAGGGGCGCTTGAGCGATTCGAGGATCACCGCATCCTGTTCCAAAGCCGGTTGTCGGCCCATGCCGGTTCGTTGCGAATGGACACGCTGCGCTGCGAGACAGCCGCTTCGCTCTGCTTCGCCGGAACAGAATACCCGCTTTCGATGGAGGCGCTGGAACTCGATGCACCGGGGGTTCTGCTGAGCAAGCTCAGGGTTCATGGCCAATTGACCGCTATGGCGGCCGAACTCGGGGAAGTGAACCTGGTGTTCGCGGAAGAGAGCGATCAAGGCAAGCTGAGCTATTGGTCGGAACGAATTCACGCCGGGTCTTTCGATGTTCGCTTCACGGTGCCTCCAAGGGATTGCCGTGTACGGAACAAGCTCTACCTCTGGCATCTCAGCGCTGCGCCATTCCGCATCGATTCCCTGCGCATCGAGGCCTCCTTGCTGCGCACCAAGTGAACCGGGCGGGCATGTGCGGCCGTTCACGTCGAGGGCGGCGTCACTAACAACGGGACCACTTTGGCATTGTCCCCATCACGATCCGCAATCCCACCATTCGGCTTATGCCATCGTGCTCCTCAGCTGGCGTCCCATACCGGCTCGGCTACCGCTTGTTCCATCGGGGTGGCGCAGAGGTCGGACGCGGCGCCGAGATCTCCGCCCTGGAGACCGATATCCCGGCCGGCATGACCTACCACCAAGGGCTTGTGATCGAGAGGCCCGAAGAGGCCGGCGCAACCTGGGTGATCGCCGACCTGCTGATCAATGGCGAGCCCTTCGGCAAGTACGTGACCTTCGATATCGAGGTGGACTGACCTGCTACACCATGCTGATGCGGTCGTCGCGCACAAGCTCCCGGCCGGTCAAGCGCAGGTAGAGCTGCGCGGTGGCCACCACATCCTTGCGGCAATAGGTGGCGATCCGCTCCAGGTCCTTCTCCTCGTAATACACCCGCGCCACATCGGCTCCCGTGATGTCGTCCTTCGGTGTTGGTATGCCCAGCACATGTGCCAGCAAGGCCAGAGAGGTGTAGGCTTTGCGATCGCCGAAGCTCCAGAGGTTCATGGTATCCACATGGCCCACCTCCCACGGCTTCAGCCCGCCGATGTCGAGGATGCGTGGAATGGGGATCCGGTTCACCAGGCAACGGCGCGCGATCCACGGGAAATCGAACTCCTTTCCGTTGTGCGCGCAGAGCCAATGGTCATCGGTGCTGTAATGCCGGGCCAGCAGATCGGCGAAGCGCGTGAGCAGGTCGTACTCATGATCGCCGTGGTAGGAGGTGACGCGCAGGTGCCAGCCATCGCCCTCCTTGTGCAGGCTGCCGATGCCGATGCAGATGATCCGGCCGAACTCCGCGAGGATGCCACCCTTGTCGCCCCAGAGTTCCTCCGCCGTCCTCCCGCTCCGCTCCTGTTCAAAGCGGGTCTTGTCGGAGAATAGGCGGGCCGACTCCGGATCCAGTTCACCGAAACCGCTCACCTGGGGAACCGTCTCGATATCGATGAACAGCAGTTTGCTCAGGTCACGTACGGAATCGGGGCGCATGCTCTCGGACTTAGGGTGCGTGGATTGTTAGGGAATGCGGACGCTGTGGCACATCGGACCGGGAGAGCGTCGGGCCCGTGTCGTCCATCACGTCCACGCGAAAATACCTGCCGCGACCATGCGCGAATCGGCCACCAAGACAATCACTCGATGAGCACGCCCTTCACGTTCATGAGCGGCACGGTGGTGAAGTTGGCCTCGTCGATGCTGCCTGCGAGGAAGATGTACTTCTTGTCATGCAGCTCGCGGCCGATGTAGAAGCTGACCCAGTACTGGTTGCTCAGGGCGAAGACATCCTCCACGATCCGTTCGATGCGCGCCCAGCTCTGGGGGCCCATGTGCTCCAGGTGGTGGCGCATCTCGCTGGTGCGCCGCGCCTCGCCTTCCATCTCGCCGTAGCCGCGCGAGCTCACCAGCACATTGTCCAACGCATGCTCATTGCTGTTGATCAGGTACACGTACCAGGCGGGCGCGCCTTGCTCATCGGCTTCGCGCACCACGGCCATGGCGATGCCGGCCACCTTGGGTGGATGAATGTCCTTGCGCATGCTATGCCGGTCGCTGCCGCGCAAGGTCGCGTGCGATGCCGATCCATTTGAAGACATCGGTGGGGTGGCCGGTAGCGTTCACCTCTTCCCGCTTCATGCCGGTGCGCACCATCACGATACGCTCGTGCGGGATGGCGACCACGTACTCCCCGTGGAAGCCTCGGCAGTACCAGATGGGGTGGCCATCCACCTCGGCGAGCCACCAGTAGTAGCCGTAGCGCTCGTTCGGCGCGCCGTGGTCCATGAGTTCTGCGGGTGTGATGCTCTGCTGCCAGTACTCGCGTGGCACGATCTGCTGGCCGCGCCACATGCCGCTGTCGAGATACAGCTGGCCGATACGTCCGAAGTCGCGCGCCGTGGCATAGAGGCAGCAGAAGCCCTTGTAGTCGCCGTCCTTGCGGTCCTTGCCCCAATAGGCGGTGTGCTCGCAACCGAGCGGGCCCCAGATCTTCTCACGCACGAGCTCATCAAGCGGCTTGGCGTAGGCGGCCTCCAGCACCTCGGTCATGATCTGCGTGCTGCCACTGATGTAATCGAACTCCTTGCCCGGCTCGTCACGGCAGGGCTGTGTGAGCGAGAGCTTGCGGACATCGTAGCCGTAGTATCCCTTCGCATTGTCGCTGAAAGGATCGGCGCCACTCTCGCTCCAGTCGAGCCCGGTGCTCATGGTGAGCAGGTGCCAGAGGGTGATCTTGGCGTAGCATCCTTCCTTGAACTCCGGCAGGAAATCGCCCACGGGCTGCTGCACATCGGCGATGCGCCCCTCGCCGATCGCGATGCCGGTGAGCACGCTGATGTAGCTCTTGGCCACGCTGAAACTGTTGCTCACGCTGTCCGCATCCCAGCCGTTCCAGTACTGCTCGAAGATCAGGCTGTCGTTCTGCCACACGGCGAAGCCCACGCTGTGCAGGTCGGTTATCTCCTTCTCCTGCTCGGCGCTCAGGCTCAGCTTGCCATAGCGCGCATCGAGCGGCCAGGGCTGCGGCTCACTTGCCGGAATGGTGGCGTATGGGAAGAAGTCGCGGTCATCGATCTCCGGCGCGGCACGGCCGATGAGGTAGGTGTAGCGCACGCCGCGCGGGATGTGGCCGTTGCCAGTGAGGTAGGCGAGGCCCGTGAGGCCGCCGATGATCAGGATGAGCCAGAGCAGGAACTTCTTCAGGAAGCGCATGGTGCGGAGTTAGGCGAAGGTACCGCCCTCCACCAGCTCCGCATCGAAAAGGTCCGCGAGTTCCAACCGCAGCCTGTTCTTTACCTCCTCGATGTCCACCGGCCCGCCGAGCTCATGGGCCATGCTCGTCACGCCCTTGTCGGTGATGCCGCAAGGCACGATGTTCTGGAAGTAGCCCAGGTCCGTGTTCACGTTGAAAGCGAAGCCGTGCATGGTGACCCACCGGCTGGCGCGGATGCCGAAGGCGCAGATCTTCCTCGCCTTCGCGGGTTCATTCCAGTCAATCCACACGCCGGTGAGCCCATCGATCCTCCCGGCCTTGATGCCGTATGCCTCCAAGGTGCCGATGATGGCCTCCTCCAATGTGCGCAGGTAGCGGTGGATATCGGTGAAGTGGTGGTCGAGGTCGAAGATGGGATAGCCCACGATCTGACCCGGTCCATGGTACGTGATGTCGCCGCCGCGATCAATCGGGAAGAACTGCACGCCCTTCTCGCGCAGGCCCTGCTCGTTCAGCAGGAGATGGCTCTGCTTGCCGCTCTTGCCTAGCGTGTACACGTGCGGGTGCTCACAGAAGAGCAGATGGTCCTCCGTGGCCAGCTGATCATCCGCTGGCCGGGAGCGGTTCGCGATCTTCCGATCGATGGTCTCCTTGAAGAGGCGCGTCTGCATGTCCCACGCGGTAGCGTAGTCGATGAGGCCGAGGTCCTTGAAGTGAATCTGTCTCATAGGTATGGCCGCAGAGGCGCGGAGTCGCAGAGAATGCGGGCTCAAGGTTCGTTCAATCCATTGACAACTCGTCGCACGCCTTCGGTCAGTACTGCTTCATTGAAGTTGATCAACAGACCGAATTTGGAGTTGGTGAGCCTCAGATAGCTGAGCACTTGCGCACGATGTACTTCTTGGACGGTTTCGACCGCTTTGACCTCCACGATGATGCGCTGATCCACCCACAAGTCGAGGCGGAAGCCCATATCGAGCTTCTCCCCCTTGTACCGAATCGGTACAGGATGCTGCTGCAGGAACGGAATGCCTGTCTCGCACAGTTCTCGCGCAAGGCAGTATTCGTACACACTCTCCAACAAACCCGGACCGAGTTCCCGATGAACTTCTATGGCCGCACCGATGATCGCTCCTGAAAGCTCGCGGTACAACATCTGTTTTCTCTGCGCCCCTGCGTCTCTGCGGCAACTTACTTCACCTCCGCCAGCTTCCCCTTCAGCATGTTGATCACCGCGATCTCGGTGGGGTCCACGCCTTTCTTCTCGGCCCAGTAGTAGCTCACCCAGTCGCCGAGGTTGATGAGATACAGCTGGCGCGCGATGGCGCTGTCGCCCTGGCTCCAGATATCGTGGATGTGCGGCGTGTACTTGCGGAAGACCTCCTTGTTGATCTCCATGCGGATCTGGCTGCGCTCGTGGTCGGCTTTGTGCCTGAAGATCACCACGGCGATGTCGTCCTTGCCGCCGGCCCAGCCCACCAGTTCGTTGTGGTTCATCTCCGGGATGGCGTGGTGCCAGCACAGCTCCTTGCTGTTCTCGTTCACCTGCTGGCGGAAGCGGATGCTCACCGCCTCGGTGCTGGCCTCGCTGTAGATGACCAAACGCTTGCCGAAGAGCTTCTCCGTGAGCTCCTTCGCCGCGGCCTGTATGCTCGCCTTGTCCGCCGCGAGCATGTCCGCCGCCGCGCTGATGGCCGGCACGAGGTCGCTTTGGATGATGCCGTAATGCTTGAGCACGAAGAACTGCTGGGTGAGCGAGTACGCCAGCATGGTGCGCGGCGGATTGCCACCCGGGATCACGATGTGGTCCAGGCCCTTCGCCTTGGCCATCTCCAGCATCTTGCCGCCGCTGGTGACCACGCACACCCGCGCGCCCTTTGCGAGCGCCTGCTCCATGGCCGCGATGGTCTCCTCGGTGTTGCCGCTGTAGCTGCAGGCGATCACCAAGCTGCCCTTGCCCACGTACGCAGGCAGGTAGTAGTTGCTGTACACCTCGATGGGGCAGATGGCCTCCCCGGCCACGAGCTGCGCCGCGATGCGCCCACCGATGCCGCTGCCGCCCAAGCCGGTGACGACCACATTGGTGTATGGCCCGTCCGGGGCCTTCAGCTGGGCCTTGCGGCCAATTTCCAGGGCTTCCTTCAGTTGCTGCGGAAAGGCGTCGATGAGCTCGTACATGTGGGGGATTTGCGGGGGTGAAATTAGATCCGCTCTTACGCTCCGGCGCTGGGCGGGGTTGCCTCCGGGAATATCACTGCCCTACGGCTGGATAAGCATGAAGGCAACGTCATTGGCGCATTCGTCGGGCTCGCCAGCCCCTGGAATCCGCTAATCTGCGCCAGCACGCCAGCTACAGTACCTGGACTACAACGCACGCAGCAATGAATCGAGCTCCCTTCGGAACCCGCGGAGGTCGATGCGCCGGCTCGCCGCCTCGGCCAGCATGCCATCATGCCGATGCCTGATGAACCCATCGGGTCCAACAACCAAGGTGACCGGCAGGCCGTCGGCCCCGAGCAACTCCTCCAGGGCATCGCATTGAACCACCAACGCCTCGGGGGCATTCTCTCTTTTCTGCTCACACATCGGCACAACATCGTAGCTCGGAGCCGGCGCGCCATACAGGTTACGCACCGCTACCGAGGCCAGGCTGGTATCCTCACCATAGAACCCATCCAGCTCTTCGCGCGTCTGCGGCGCGAATGAGAGTATCTGGAAACGCGGGTCTTCTACCGAATCAAGAAGCGCATTGTACTCCGCGATCTCCTGCATGCACCAGAAGCAGCCGATCCGCCAAGCGCTCACCAAGGTCACGCGGCCTTGGAAGACGGAATCACTTACTGGATGGCCGCGCAAGGTGACACCTCTGAATTCCGGGAAAGGCCTTCCTACCGATGCCGCTTCCCGCGCTCGTTCCACTTTCTTACGGCCCGGAATCGCTGCGCAAAGCAGAACAAGGGACGTCATCAACAGGATTGTTCGACCAATAGCCATGCGCGATTGCTATCCGCCAAAGTAGGCTTTGTTCGCCCCAGTATCTTCGCCGCCCTGCTTTCGCTGCATCCTCTTTCAAGCCCCCATGTCCCAAGCCCTTTCTGATCAGGAGATCGTGCGCCGCGAGGCGCTGCAGAAGCTCCGCGCCCTCGGCATCGACCCCTTCCCCGCCGCCGAATACACCGTGACCGCCACCGCGCAGGAGGTGAAAGGGTTGTTCAAGGAAGAGGGCGAACCGGCGCAGGTGAGCATCGCCGGCCGCATCATGAGCGTGCGCCTGATGGGCAAAGCCAGCTTCGCGGTGCTGCGCGACCACACCGGCGACCAGCAGATCTACGTGGCGCGCGACGAGGTGGCGCCCGGCGAGGACAAGGCGATGTACGATGAGGTGTGGAAGCACCTGCTCCATCTCGGCGACTTCATCGGCGTGGAGGGACATGTGTTCAAGACGCGCACCGGCGAGATCACCGTGCATGTGAAGAAGCTCACCATCCTCGGCAAGGCGCTGCGGCCACTGCCGGTGGTGAAGACCGATGAGGAGGGCAACGTGCACGATGCCTTCACCGACCCCGAGCAGCGCTACCGCATGCGCTACGTGGACCTCAACGTGAACCCTGGGGTGAAAGAGACCTTCATGAAGCGCACGCGCATCGTGAACGCCATGCGCGCTTTCATGACCGAGAGCGGCTACCACGAGGTAGATACGCCCGTGCTCCAGCCCATCCCCGGTGGCGCGGCGGCGCGTCCCTTCATCACGCACCACAACGCGCTCGATATACCGCTCTACCTGCGCATCGCCAACGAGCTCTACCTCAAGCGCCTCATCGTGGGCGGCTTCGAGGGCGTGTTCGAGTTCAGCCGCAACTTCCGGAACGAGGGCATGGACCGCACCCACAACCCTGAGTTCACCATCATGGAGCTCTACGTGGCGTGGAAGGACTACCGCTGGATGATGGGCTACATGGAACGCATGCTCGAGCGCGTCTGCATCGCGGCGAACGGTACTTCAACAGCGACGTTCGGGGGGAACACGTTACAGTTCACCGCGCCATTCAAGCGCATCACCATGTGCGGCAGCATCCAGGAGAAGACCGGTGCCGATGTGCTGGAGATGGACGAGCTCGCGCTGCGGACCCTCTGCGCGAAGCACGGCATCCACGTGGAGCCGAGCATGGGCAAGGGCAAATTGATCGACGAGCTGTTCAGCGCGCTGGTGCAGCCGGAATTGATCCAGCCCACCTTCGTCACCGACTTCCCGGTGGAGATGAGTCCGCTATGCAAGAAGCACCGCGAGGACCCGCGCCTCACCGAGCGCTTCGAGCTCTTCGTGAACGGCTTCGAGCTGGCCAATGCCTACAGCGAGCTGAACGACCCCATCGACCAGCGTGAACGTTTCGAGGAGCAATTGAAACTGCAGCAGCGCGGCGACGACGAGGCCATGTTCATCGATCAGGATTTCCTTCGCGCGCTGGAATACGGCATGCCACCTACCAGCGGCGTGGGCATCGGCCTGGACAGATTGGTGATGCTCATGACCAACAACCCGGCGATCCAGGAGGTGCTGCTCTTCCCGCAAATGAGGCCTGAAAGGCCGAATTCGTGAAGTCCTTTGAAGGAATAGGGTGAGCTGAACAAATGAGACCGGAACGGTCGAATTCGTGAGGGCCCCTGGAAAGAAAAGGTGAACCGAATCCAATGAGACCGGGGCGGCAGGATTCTCCGATACCAAAGAGGTGATTCTCAGCGTTGCCGCAAAGCATGCTTCAACGTGTAGCCACTCTCTTGTTCGGCGCGATCGCAGTCCAAGGGATTCTTCTCGCCCAATACGGCATCGGAATCCAGGGAGGCCCCCTCATCTTTCAGGGTGTCTGGGAGGCGAGACAGGCGTTGACCAATACCCACGGCTGGATGGCCGGGATCCAAGTCGTGGAAGGGAAGAAAGGAGAGACAGGCTTCCGGATCGGGGTGGACTATGGCGAACGCAGCTATCACTTGCGCGCCCGGAACATCAACCGCATGGAGGAATACGACATCACCTCCTCACTGATGTGGCTATCCACGGAGATACGATGGCCCTTGAGCCGCAGATTCGGTCTCTTCTTCGACCTCGGGCCGGTGATAGGATTCGAATTGAAGGAGAAGCGAAGCGGTGTGGATTTCTTCGAAGAGGCCTTGCCAGGAGAGGCTGATAGCACATTGGTCACGGGTCTGGTCGAACGTGGCTTCGCGATTCGCGATGGTCATTGGCGGATCGGACTCTCGGCAGAATTGCCTGTCGCAGACCGACTGCGACTTACCCTCGGCGCACACGTATGTCCAGGCGTTGGAAGCTGGGCACGCGGTAATGGCTACGCGACCTGGGACACGAACCTCTGTGCGGGCGTGCTCTTTCGCCTGCGCAGCACGAAACGGGCCTAGCGCTTCTTGCGGCTTGTGGACTTCTTTGCCGGCGTCCTCTTCGCAACTGCGGCGCTCGACGCCTTGGACGGCGCGGCCTTCATGCTGCGAGGAGCGCCCTCATGCAAGGCCACCCGGTTCCCTTCGCTGTCGATGAAGAGCGCGAAGCTGCCAGCGGCCTCGCTGATCACGCTACGCGGCATGATCACGCGACCACCCGCGAGATCGACGCGGCCCAGGATACCGTCGAGGTCGTTACCAGCATTGAGGTAGACCAGGGTTCCTGTATCGCTCGGCACGCAGCCGGGGCCGTAGATCAACGCGCCGCCGATGCCCTTGTCGGCCGGGAAGTAGGCCATGGCGAACTCCCCGTTGCCGGTGACCTCCATCTCCAAGTTGTAGATCGTTCCGTAGAACCGCGCTGCACGACGGATGTCATACACGGGTATCTCGAACCAACTGATGAAATCCTTCAGCTTGATGTGCTGGCGTCCGGCAAGGCTTCCCATGGCTATTGCGGTTGTTCGCTTGGTGGGCGGAATGAGGTGACGATGTGCTTCGGCGGCTCGTGCGGCATGCGCGTCTCGTCCTTCACCTCCAGCTCATTCATCTCCTGAACGCGCATGGGCTTGATCAACGGGCCCAGGCTCTCGAGCGCAGGATGCTTCGCGCCGGGCGCATAGATGCCGAAATCCACGGGGCGGTCGCGGAAGCTCTTCAATGGCTGTCCCAGGCGCAGCACGCCCAGCTCGCGGCTGCGGCGCACCTTCTCCAAGTTGATCTCGATGGGGATGAACTCCTCGTTGTTCTCGGCCTGGTAGATGATCCGCCCTTCGGGCCCGCACACGATGCTGCGCCCGCTGCCACCGGCATCGAGCCCGTTGATATCGAAGAAGTAGCACTGGTTGATCGCCGCGCTCGCCCGCGCGATGCTCAGTTCGATCTCGCGATCAATGGTGCCGGTGAGCGTGGGATGCAGGATCACCTCCGCACCCATCACAGCCAGGGTGCGCGTGGTCTCCGGGAACCACATGTCGTAGCAGATGCTGACGCCGAAGCGCCCCACATCGGGCACATCGAACACGCAGAACTCATTGCCGCCGGTGACCCCCACCTCATACGGATAGAAGGGGAACATCTTCCGGTAACGCGTCACTACGCTGCCCTCCGGGTCGATCACGCTCGCCGTGTTGTACACCAAGCCGTCCTTCTTCTCGAAGATGCTGCCCGGGAGCAGCCATATGCCGTGCTTCGCCGCCATGGCGCACATCTCCTGCTCGAACTCTCCCGGCACGGGTTGCGCATGATGGATGTGCGGGCCGTACGCGCAGAGCTCGCTGAACAGGACCATATCCACCCACGGGTAGATGGCCATGAGCAGTTCCAGCTTGGTCTTCATCGCCTCCACATTGGGGTAGGCGGCGCTGGTGCGCATCTGGATGCCGGCGATCGAGAAGGGTTTCATTCGCTATTGTCAGACCGTTGGGAGTTGGATGTTGGCCGTTGCAGGTCGGGGCAACCCCAACACGAATCAACATTCAGCCTTCACCCGGCAATTCGATCAAGCTCTTCCTCCATGATGTCAAGCCCCTTGTTCAGCAGCTCGTCGCTGATCACGAGCGGGCTCAGCACGCGGATCACGTTCTTGTCCGTTCCGGCGGTGATCACCACGAGATCGCGTTTGGCGCAAGCGTTCATCAGTTTCGTGCAGGTGTCGGCGTCCGGTTTGTTCGGGTCGCGCTTCACGTTGAACTCCATGGCCATCATGGCGCCCAGGCCGCGCACATCGCCGATGCAATCGTGCTTTGCCTTCATCTTCTCGAAGCGCTTGCGGATCACCTCGCCCACATGCCTGCCTTTCGCGTTGATGTCGATCTCCTCCATGTAATCGAGCGTGGCGAGTGCCGCTGCGCAGCTCACGGGGCTGCCGATGTATGTGCCGCCGATGCTGCTCGGACCGGCCTTGTCCATGATCTCCGCCCTGCCCATCACCGCCGCGATCGGCAGGCCGCTGCCCAGGCTCTTCGCCCACGTGCTCAGGTCGGGCGTCACGCCGAAGTGGCTGTACGCGCTCCAAGCGCCGGTGCGGCCGAAGCCCGCCTGGATCTCATCGAAGATGAGCAGGATGCCGTGCTGGTCGCACCACTTACGCAGGCCTTCCACGTAGGCCTTCGGCGCCACGTTGAAGCCGCCCTCCCCCTGCACCAGCTCGATGATCACGCACGCCAGCTGCTTGGGGTCAACGAGGTTGTGGGAGAGCTCTTCGAGGCGATGCAGTTCCGCTTCGACGAACTCCGCCTCGCTCCGACCCGCGCCATAACGGAAGAGGTTGGGGAATTGCGTGCGGTATACCTCCGGCGCGAAGGGGCCGCAATCCGGCTTGTAGCCCACCTTGCTGGTGAGCGTCATGGCCATCATGGTGCGGCCGTGGAAAGCATCGGTGAAGCAGAGCACACCGCTCCGGCCCGTGGCCTGGCGGGCGATCTTGATCGCGTTCTCCACCGCTTCGGCACCCGTGCTCACGAGCAGCGTCTTCGTAGGGCCGCCGTGCGGCAAGAGCGCGTTGAGCTTCTCGCAGAGCGCGATGTACGGCTCGTAGCTGGCCACATTGAAGCTCACGTGCAGGAACTTCTCCGCTTGCTCCTGGATCGCCTTCACCACCGGCGGGGGGCAGTGTCCGGCGTTCACCACGCCGATGCCACCGGCGAAGTCGATCAGCTCGCGGCCGTCTGCATCGATGATGGTGGCGCCGCTGGCCGTGGCGGCCGTGGCGTGGTTGAACATGCCCACGCCGTTCGGCACGGCTGCCTTGCGGCGTGCGATGAGCTCGTGGCTCTTGGTGAGTTGCTCGGTCATTTCAGGGGACGAAGTTGGGGAATGGAGTGCGCCGCAGAGACGCGGATTCGCGGAGAATGCGAACAAGGAAGAGGCGGCTCGGCGTCAGTTGTTGGCGGTCAGGCCCCTTTGCCGGTCAGGGGCATCGAAAGAGCCCATGAGAACCAGAAGCCCCACTACAAAACCGAGCACTGACAGCTCGTTCGGGCCGACGATCAGTCGAGCCGGTGCGCCAGGGTCACGGTCTTCTTGTAGAGTTCCGTGTTGCCCTCCAGGTCGAACACCTCGAAGACCACGATGTAAGGACCCATGCGTGCCTTGCTGGCATCCGCGGTGATCCCATCCCAGCTGATGGCCCCATCGGTTCCCAGGAGCTGGTTATCCATCAATCTGCGCACCTCGCGCCCTGCGAGATCATGCACGCGCATGGTGCCAACGAATCCGGCTTGGTCGAAACGGTAAGCGATGGTCAGCACGTCTTGATACCCATCGTTGTCCGGTGAGAAGATGGCCGGCTCGATGCTCATCTCACCCGATGCTTCCGCCGTTCGGGAATACTGGGAATTCTGGAAGCCTGGCGTGGCGCGCCCGGCCACATCCGAAGCGGTCTGCCAGTTGGTGTTGTCGCTGGTCGGACGATCGGGGCTCACGCGCTCCAAGCTGAACCCTTCCGGCTTGTTCACCAATGCGAAGTGCAGTTCGTCGTCGTAGTCGAAGCGGTCGAGCTGCGTGCCGTCGGGCGCCAGCAGCACCACGCTGCCGTTGCCGTTGTTGTAGCTCGGCATGTCCGTCTCGATGAAGCGGTCGGTATGGCTCTGCGGGTAGAGCGCTGCCGTGCTCGCCGCGTTCTCCGTGATCAGCACGAACTCGCCAGGTAGCAGGATGTATGAGTGTGCGGTGATGGCCTGACCGGCACCGACCACCCCGCTCGAGACATTGGCCAGCATCCAGCCCGCGACGCTCAATGTCTTGTTCGAGCGGTTATACAGCTCCACGAAGTCGCTCCCGCCCGTCACCGGATCATAGAGCACCTCGTTGATGACGACATCGCCGGCAGCCACTGGTTCGGGCAGGGCGAATTGCGCCGTATTGCCCGTTCCGATAAGGTTGCCCGGGCAATCGCTCACCTGTGTCACCGTGACTTGGTAGAGCGCTCCCACGGTGAGCGCTGCGCCCAAGGTCAGCTGAACGCTGCTCGACCCCAGCACGAGCACACCGGTGACGGTGATTGCCGGAGCGATGGTGTAGCTGCCCGTGGCAAGGCTTCCCACATCCATCGCTTCGCTGAATTGGACCGTGATGCTGGTGGGGCCATCCACTTGCACCGAGACCACGGCGGGCGGTGTGTTGTCCGGCACGATCGCATACACGCTGTTCTGCGCCGATGGGGTGCCGCCGGAGGGATGGTTGCTCGCCTTCCAATTGCTCGCTCCGCTGCAGGGAGCTGTCGGATCGATCCGCTCCAACGTCCATCCGCCCAATGCCTTCACCGCATCCTCGTACCACGAGGAAGAGTACTCCACCGCGTTGATGACCACAGCCCCTGCATCGCGCAGCTCCAGCGGATCGCCATCGTTGTTCAATGAGGGGAAGGTCGTCACCACGATCACGTTCGGGTATGCGGCGAAGAGCGCGGCCGTCGCGTCATCCACGATGATGGCATGCTCACCCGGCGAAAGCGTGAAGGCGGGCAGCGTTCCATTCGTGCTGCCGTCGGTGATCACCCAGCCTTCCAGGTCGAAGGTCTTGTCCGTTGTCACATTCACGATCTCCACGAACTCCGCTTCGGGGAGTCCTACGACCGGCGTGGGGTCGGCCATGATCTCGTTGATCAAGACCTCTCCCGGCAGCGCGGCATCCGGCACGAAATAGCTGAATGTGATCTGCGCAGGTCCGGCGTACACGTTACCCGCCGGATCACGGGCACCGCTTGGGAGAAGGTCGTAGGTGTTGCCGCTGGTCAGGGCGAGGGCCGCTGTCACATGCACCAAGGCCGGGTTCGTGCCATCAAGCACCTGGCCGCTCACCCCGATGAACGGCGTGATGTCGTAGGTGCCGATGAAGGCCGGGTCGAGCGGCTCGGAGTAGAGCACATCCACTTCCGTTGCGCTGGTCGCTATGACGGACGTGATCGAGGGTGGCGTATTATCCACCGGAATCAAATCAACCACGATGTCGTCGAAGAAGTGGTTGTTGATCACGCTGGCCGCGGAGCTCTGCTCGATCCGCAGGCCGAAATGCGTAGCGCTGGCATGTGTCGCATCAGCAGTGCTTCCAGCGGATACATAACTCCCTGTGGCGCCATCATCGTACTGGAGCGTGAAGAGCCCTGCACCCGACCGTGTCACCTTCACGCGGAACGGATTGCTGGTGCTGCTGTTCACCACGCCATCGGGACTCTGCAGCCCCGTGCTCGCGGCGGTGCCGGCATCGCTGCGGAAGAGCTCCAGCCGATCGGCCGTGCCACCGATGCGAAGAAAGTATCCGTTCACCCCGCTGCTCAGGTCAGCGGCGCTGCTCATCAGGTACAGATCCACGTAGTTGGCGCCACTCGTGGCGAAGCGCAGATCGAGGAAGATCTCCCAATACGCGTCGTCCACCACGGTGCTGGGCGTGCTCAGGTAATAGTTGGCCGCACCCGCGCTGTTGCTGCGCAGGCGCTGGTTGCCCGCGTCATCCACCACCGTGAACAGCGCCGTGCTGCCCGACCAAATCGTACCCGCGGTGAAATCGCCATCGGAGAAATCGTCGGTCACCTGCGCGAACGCCGATGCGGTGATGGATAGGCAGGCAAGAAGCAGATGAATACGTCGTTCCATGCGGGGAAGCCTCGGAGGGAAAGGTATAGTTTCGGCCTTCGAAGCACGTTGCCTGAACATCATGAAAGTAGCGGTCGTCGGAGCCACCGGCCTTGTCGGCGGGGTCATGTTGAAGGTGCTCGAGGAGCGCGGCTTCCCGTGCGATGAGATCTTGCCGGTGGCCACCGCCAAGAGCGTGGGCACGCCGATCATCTTCCGCGGCCGGCCGATCGCCGTGATGAGCATGGAGGACGCCCTGGCCGCCAAGCCCGATATCGCCCTGTTCTCGGCGGGCGGCGGCACGTCGCTCGAATGGGCGCCTCGCTTCGCCGAGGTGGGCTGCACGGTGATCGACAACAGCAGCGCGTGGCGCATGATGCCGGACAAGAAACTGGTGGTGCCCGAGATCAACGGCGAGGCACTCACCCGGGAAGACCGGATCATCGCCAACCCGAACTGCAGCACGATCCAGATGGTGCTGGCGCTGGCCCCGCTGCACAGGGCCTATCAGGTCGAGCGCGTCGTCGTCTCCACATACCAGAGCGTGACCGGCACCGGGGCGAAGGCCGTGCAGCAGATGGAGAATGAGCGGAACGGCATCCGCGGCGACATGGCTTATCCCTTCACCATCGACCGCAACGTGATCCCGCGATGCGATGCATTCGTCGAGAACGGCTACACGAAGGAGGAGATGAAGCTGGTGAATGAGACGAAGAAGATCCTCGACCCTGCCATCCGCGTGACGGCCACGGCCGTTCGCGTGCCGGTGACCGGCGGCCACAGCGAATCGCTGAACGTGCAGTTCGCGCGGGACTTCGAACTGAACGAGGTGCGTCGCTTGTTGAGCGAGGCCCCCGGAATCGCGTTGCACGACGACCCGACCAACGATCAGTACCCCATGCCCATGCTGGCCGATGGCCGCGATGAGGTCTTCGTGGGCCGTCTGCGCCGCGATGAATCGCAGCCTCGCACGATCAATCTGTGGGTCGTCGCGGACAATCTGCGCAAGGGTGCCGCGACCAATGCCGTGCAGATCGCGGAGCTCCTGGTTCGGAAAGGCCTGTTGCGCGGCGTGCCCGCCTGACGGCTCCGATCACGCGCTGCTCAAGGCTGCGCGGCCGTAACCTGCTCGTCCGCCTCTGGGACGCGCAGCCCCGCCTCCTCCATCTGACCCACCTCGGCGGCAGCTGGCTGCTGACGCGTCTTGCGATGCGCCACAATGAAGAGCGCGATGCCCACGGTGATGGCGGCATCGGCGATGTTGAACACGGGCTGGAAGAACTCGAAGTGCTCTCCGCCCCATAGCGGCAGCCAGTCGGGGAAGCGGCCCCGCCAGATGGGGAAGTGGAACATGTCCACCACCGCTCCATGGAAGAGCGAGGAGTACCCGCCGTCAGCAGGTAGGAAGACCGCCTTCTCGAAGGGCGTGCTCGCGCTGAAGAGCATGCCGTAGAACGTGCTGTCGATGATGTTGCCCAGGGCACCCGCGAAGACCAGCGCCACGCTCGCCATCTGCAGGCGGCTGGCTCCATGGCGCGACATTCGCTGCAAGGCGAAGCCGATGCCGATCACGGCCGCGATGCGCAACAGGGTGAGCGCCAGCTTGCCGCTTCCGCCGCCGAACTCCATCCCGAAAGCCATGCCCCGGTTCTCGATGAAATGCAGGTACGCCCAGTCCCCGAAGAGCGGTTCGGCCGTGTCGTAAAAGAAGGTGAGTTTCACCCACACCTTCAAGGCCTGGTCGGCCAGCAGCACGAGCAGGATGATGGCGAGCGCCCGCTTCAACTCCGTTGGCTGATGGGTCGACGGGCTCAGTTGCCCATCTGCTGCTTGGCCTCGATGCTCAGGGTGGCATGCGGCACCAGGCGCAAGCGTTCCTTGCTGATCAAGCGACCGGTGACGCGGCAGATCCCGTAGGTCTTGTTGCGGATCCGCAGCAGCGCGTCTTCCAGGTGCTTGATGAACTTCTCCTGGCGCGCGGCAAGCTGCGCGGTCTCCTCGCGGCTCAGGGTCTCACTGCCATCCTCGATCATCTTGAAGGAGGGACTGGTGTCGTCCGTGCCGTTGTTGTCCGTGTTGGCGAGCGTCTGCTTCAGCAGGTCGAAGTCCTTGCGGGCTTCTTCGAGCTTCTTCAGGATGATCTCGCGGAACTCGTCGAGCTCGTCATCCGAGTAGCGCACCTTGTCGGCGCTCTCCAGGGTGCTGATCTGCTTCTTCACCACCGGCGCTGACATGGGGCGGCTCGGTGCCGATACCTGAGTCACCAACGGCTGGCTCGGGGCCTTCGGGGTGGATTCCTTCTCCTTCTTCGATTCCTTCTTCACGGATTTCGGTGCAGGTGATGCCGCCTTGGCTGCGGGTTTGGCAGGAGCGGGCTTGGTTGCGGGTACGGGCTTGGCGGCAGGCTTCGCCGACGCCTTGGGCTGGGCCTTCTCGGGCTTGGCCGCTGGCTTCTTGGCAGCAGGCTTAGCCGCCTGCACGGGCTTGGCCACCGGCTTCTTGGCCGAGGGCTTCACGGCCTTCGGCGCGGCCTTCTTGGCCACCGGTTTCTTGGCAGCTGGCTTGGCGGCTTTCACCGGCTTCGCCTTGGCCTTGGGCTTCGCGACGGGCTTGCTGGCCTTCGCTGGCTTCGCAGCTTTCTTGGCGGGAGCCTTTTTCACAGGCTTGGCCGGCTTTTTCGCGGGTTTCTTGGCCATGACGACAGAGGTTCGTTAAAAGATCCGCAAATATAGCCGGTCAGCCCGCTCAATTGGCCGACCGCACTAGGGAGAGCGCGCAGCGTAAGGTGTCGTCCAGCTCTACTTCGTGGACCCCGACCCCTTGGGCGGGCAGCATGCTCACGAGTACTTGATCCTCAGGTGTTTCCGCAAGTGTCTCCGCGAGGATGTAGGCCGCATGGCTCTTCACGGCCTTCTCCACCCGTTCATCCCCGCCGGCATGGATGTGCAGCTGCACGCGGTCCGTCACCTCGAAGCCGCTCTCCTTCCGCAGGGTTTGGATCCGGCTCACCAGCTCCCGCGCGATGCCTTCCTGGATCAGCTCGTCGTTCAGGGTGATGTCCAGGGCTACGGTGAGTGGCCCATCGCTGGCCACACTCAAGCCCGGCACGTTCTCGGCCGTGATCTCCACGTCATCGCGCAGTAGCTCCACCTCCTGGCCCTCCACACTCAGCTTCATCGCATCATTCGCCTCCAGCTCCGCGATCTGTGCCTGTGAGAAGGCGTTCACGGCGGCGGCAACGCTCTTCATCAACTTGCCCATGCGCGCGCCGAGCTTCTTGAAGTCGGGCTTGATCTTCTTGGTGAGCTTGCTCTCGCTGGCGTCGAGGATCACGAGCTCCTTCACGTTCACTTCGCTGAGCACGAGATCACGGATCGCATCAAGGCGTGTGCGCATCGCGGCATCGGTCACCGGAACCAGCATCTTCTGCAAAGGCTGACGCACCCGGTGGCCTTCCTTCTTACGGATGCTCAGCACGAGCGAAGTGAGTTTCTGAGCGAGCGCGGTGCGTTGCTCGAGCTCGAGGTCGATCGCATTCTCGTCGTGCTTCGGCCAATCGCTCAGGTGGACGCTGGTTCCGGTGAGGTCGCGGTACAGTCGATCACTGAAGAAGGGCGCGATCGGCGCGCTCAGCATGGCGATCACTTCCAGGCAACGATGGAGTGTTTGGAAGGCCGCGTTCTTGTCGGCGCCCATTTCGCCCTTCCAGAAACGACGGCGGTTGAGGCGCACGTACCAGTTGCTCAGATCCTCGACCACGAAGTCCTGAATGGCGCGCGCGGCGATGGTGGGCTCGTAGTCGGCGTAGTTCGCGTCGGCCAGTTTCATCACACTGTTCAAGCGTGAGAGGATCCATCGGTCGCTTTCGGTGGGCTTCGCTTCGCCCTTGCCGTCAAAGCCGTCGATGTTCGCGTACAGTGCGAAGAAGTTGTAGGTATTGAAGAGTGCGCGGAAGAACTTGCGTTGCACTTCCGTGATGCCCTCCGCATCGAATTTCAGGTTGTCCCAGGGCGAGGCATTGCTGATCATGTACCAGCGCACGGCATCGGCGCCGTACTGGTCCAGCGTCTTGAACGGATCAACAGCGTTGCCGAGGCGCTTGCTCATCTTCTGACCCACCTTGTCCAGCACGAGGCCGTTGCTCACCACCGTCTTGTAGGCCACCTGGTCGAAGCAGAGCGTGGCGATGGCGTGCAACGTGTAGAACCACCCACGCGTTTGATCCACGCCTTCCGCAATGAAGTTCGCAGGGAACTTCTCGCTCAGTACCTCCTTGTTCTCGAAAGGGTAGTGCCATTGTGCGTAAGGCATCGAGCCACTATCGAACCACACGTCGATCAGGTCGGTCTCGCGGTGCATGGGCTTGCCGCTCGGTGAGACGAGCACGATGTTGTCGACGTACGGACGATGGATGTCGACGGTATCGTAGTTGGCATCGCTCATGTCATCGACGACGAACGAGGTGTATGGGTCCTCCTGCATCACGCCGTGTTTCACCGCACGCGCGATCTCTTCCTTCAACTGCTTCAGCGAACCGATGCAGAGTTCTTCATCACCATCGGCGGTGCGCCAGATCGGGAGCGGGATGCCCCAGTAACGCGAGCGTGACAGGTTCCAGTCCTGCAGGTTCTCCAGCCAGTTGCCGAAGCGGCCCGTGCCGGTGCTCTCGGGTTTCCAGTTGATCGTCTTGTTCAATGCGATGAGGCGGTCCTTCTTCGCGGTGACGCGCACGAACCAACTGTCGAGCGGGTAGTAGAGCACGGGCTTGTCGGTACGCCAGCAATGCGGGTAGTTGTGCTCGTACTTCTCCACCTTGAAGGCGCGGCCCTCGGTCTTCAACTTGATCGCGATGCGCTCATCCACACTGAGGTACTTGTCGCGCCCTTGCTTCTTCGCTTCCGCCGCGAGCTCTTCCGGCGTATAGTACTCGGCCTTCACGTACTCGCCCGCGAAGTCGGTGACCTCTGGTTTGAAGCGACCGCGCAGGTCCACGAGCGTGAGCGATCCGATGTTGTGCTGGCGCGCCACGCGCTGGTCATCGGCACCGAAGCTGGGCGCTGTGTGGACCACGCCCGTGCCATCCTCCGTCGTCACGAAGTCACCGCCGATCACCTTGAAGGCATCGCCGCCACCCTCTGGTTCGGCGTAGGGCAGCAATTGCTCGTAACGAACGCCTTCGAGTTGGTGGCCGAAGAATTCGTCGAGGATCGTCCACGGGATGTTCTTGCCATCCTTATTGCCCTCATCCCCCGACCCCTTCTCCCAGGGAGAAGGGGGGAATGTGGAGGGCTGAACCTTGTTCTCGTCCTTGAAGTACGCGTTCAACCGCGCCTTCGCCAGCACCACGGTCTGCGGCGCGTGCGTGTACGGATTGAAGGTCTTCACGTGCACGTACTCCAGCTTCGGACCGACGGTGAGCGCGGTGTTGCTGGGCAGGGTCCACGGCGTGGTGGTCCAGGCGAGGATGAATACGCCCTCATCCCCCGGCCCCTTCTCCGAGGGAGAAGGGGTGAAGAGCCACTCGCTGTTCGCATCGCGCTTCACCTTGAACTGCGCCACCACGCTGGTGTCCTTCACCGGCTTGTAGGTGCCGGGCTGATTCAGCTCATGCGATGAAAGGCCGGTACCGGCTGCCGGCGAATACGGTTGGATCGTGTATCCCTTGTACAGCAGGTCCTGGTCGTAGAGCTGCTTCAGCAGGTGCCACACGCTCTCGATGTACTTGGTGTGGTAGGTGACGTACGGATGCTCCAGGTCCAGCCAGAAGCCGATGCGCCGCGTCATGTCGTTCCACACATCGGTGTAGCGCATCACGGCCTTCTTGCATGCCGCGTTGTACTCTTCGATGCTGATCTTCTTCCCGATGTCCTCCTTGGTGATGCCCAGCTCCTTCTCCACGCCGAGCTCGATTGGCAGCCCGTGCGTGTCCCAGCCGGCTTTGCGATCGACGCGATGCCCCTTCTGCGTCTGGTAGCGGCAGAAGATGTCCTTGATGGCACGGGCCATCACGTGGTGGATGCCGGGCAGGCCGTTCGCACTGGGCGGGCCCTCGTAGAACACGAAGGGCGGGGCGTCCTTGCGCAGCTCCAGGCTCTTGCCGAAGGTGTCCTCGGCCTCCCATTGCTTCAAGACCTCCTCGGCGACCTTGGGCAGGTCGAGCTCATCGTACTGCGGGAAACGCTTGTCCATCGCGGCTTTCTAGGGGCCGCGAAGTTAGCCGGGCGGGGCCTTCCGCGCTTACATCCGGCCCTTCATCATCCGGTTCCAGTAGAGCCAGGGCAGGCCGTACTTCTTCAGGACCCACATGCTCCAGAGCTCCTTGCTCGTGTCGAAGAAGCGGCTGAGCAGGGGGTCGCTGTCGCGCACGTTGTCGTACTTGAATTCGGCCAGCACCATCTTGCCGTAACCGGTAACAAGCGGGCAGCTGCTGTACCCCTCGTAGCGCTCGGTGGCCAGCGCGCCGGTCCGGATCCGGTGCAGGATGTTGGCCACCACCACCGGAGCCTGCTTGCGGATGGCCGCTCCGGTCTTCGCCGTGGGCAGCGCGGCCGCATCACCGAGACCGAAGATGTTGGCGTATCGCTTATGCTGCAGGGTGTTGATGTCCACTTCAAGCCACCCCTTGCTGGGACCCTCCTGATAGGCCAGTGGGCTCTGCTTCACGAAATCAGGCGCGCTCTGCGGCGGGGCCAGGTGCAGCATGTCATAGGGCATGATGATCGTGCTCTCGCCCTCTACGTATTCCTTCAACCCTTGGTCCTCCGTAATCACGCACGCATTCTCTCCGGGCTTACTCCACTTGAAATGGATCTGTTTCTTGACTGGATCGATCTTCACCGGGTTGTAGAAGGTCTTCAGAATCATGCCCTTCTTGTGAATCACCTGCATCAAGGTGTTCGCGAAATCCTTCACCCCGAAGATGACCGAGCCCGGCGTGGCGAATACCAGATTGGTCTTCTCGCGCACGCCTTGTTTGCGGAAGGCCTCATCGGCTAGGTAGGCGATCTTCTGCGGCGCCCCACCGCATTTGATCGGTGTGCTGGGTTGCGTGAAGACGGCATTGCCTCCCTTGAAGTTCTTGATGATCCGCCAGGTCTTCTCCGGATCGATGTAATTGCTGCAGACGCTGTCGGTCTCCAGTGCTTCCCTCAGGCCGGGTAGCGCATCGATGTCGAGCTTGATGCCCGGGCACACCACGAGGTGCTCGTAGGTCAGCATCTTCCCCGAGCGAAGCGTGACCTGATTGGAATCGGGCTGGAAGGTCTCCGCGTGGTCCTGGATCCAATCCACGCCGGCGGGGATCTGATCGGCCTGCTTGCGGCGGGTGTCGCCCATGTTGAAGGTGCCGGCGCCCACCAGTGTCCAGGCCGGCTGGTACCAATGGTCGGAGCTGGGGTCGATGAGCCCGATGGTGAGATCAGGCTTCTTGCGCTTGAGCTGCGCGGCGGTCATGATCCCGGCTGTGCCGCCACCGACGATGACGACCTGGTAGTGCGTGTTCGACATGGACCCGAAGGTGGGCCGCGCCCGCGAGCCCTCGTGTGACAATGCTCACCGATCGCCGAGGGCCTCGGACCAGGCTTCCAGGAGCCGCGTGTGCCCCGCGAGCAATCGTTGGTGCTCCGTCTCCGTGCGTGCCGCTTTCGCGCGGATGATGCGGGCGATGCGGTCCAGCTCTCGCCTGGGCCAGGACTTCCAGCCCGGAATAAGATCCAGCGGCAAGGCCCAGGTGCGCAAGGCTTCCAGCTCGGCCCCGGCCCATCTCCCGCCAAGCGCCGCTCGAGCAGCACGAAGCGTGTACTCAGGAGCCCCAAGCGCATCGCCACCATGCTTGCCTCGTACAAGGCCCATCACGGCATGCAGCAGCGCGCCCGTATCGATGCTCGTTCCCGTGAGCGCGCCCGTTCGCAGTTGCAGCCCATCGGCCACGAGCCGTTTCAGCACCCGCATGGGAACCGCGTAGGATCGATCATGCGCCAGCCGATCGGCCTCATGCGCCGCGATCGCAGCCAGTTCGTCATTCCACGGACGGAAGCCCAGGCGATAATAGAACCAGTAGGCCCCGCTCTTGAGCCCATCGGCATTGCCATGGCCGAGCTGGTAATTCTCCGCCTCGAACCGGACCACGCCGAAGCGCTGCGCGTAGAGCCGAAGCAGCTGGGCGAAGAACCAGGCCGACTCTCCGCCGCGTGCGTGAGGGAAGATGTTGATGCCCACTTTGGTCTTGCCCGGGAATACCCATGCTCCTCCGTAGGCCATAGGGATCCCGTTCTTGAACGCCATGAAGCCCACGTAGCTGTCGAGCACGAGCCGGCGGCTAGGGTCGATGTGGAAGAGCGCGATGCGCAGCCCGCGTCCCATGTCGAAGCACTCCGGCGCGCCCGCATACGTGACGGGGTCGGTCTCGCGCTGCATCACGGCCAGCACGAGCCTCGCCTGCCCGACCAACTCGTTCTCCTGCCCGCGGCTCAGCCGGAGCGGCGCGTTGATCGGCTCGGCCATGAGCTCTGCCAGCGCCACCCGCCGCTCGATGCCCTGCCGGTGCAGCCCCGGCGGGTGTGCCGGGCCGCGCAAGTGGGCGAGTCCCGGAATCGATCCGCCGCAGCGGACCTCGATGTACACCTGCATGCCGTTGTACAAGGCCTCGCGCGCCGCATCGGTCAGCGTCGCGCTCTCCAGCAAGCTGAGCAGGCCGCGGATCTGCGCGCCACCATCGTCCCCGAAGAGCGCGGCGAGGAAGCCGACGGCATTGTCATGCGGCAGCTCGGTGAACTCCTGTGCGGCGCGCGGAAGCACGGGCCGGAGCAGGCCGAGGAACTCCTCCAGCGGAGCATCGATGCTGTGCAGCGCCACAGCATCGGGAAAGCCGCTGACCAACCAGCGCACCAGATCCAATGAGTAGCAACCCGTGGTCGTTGAGCCCGGCAATCCGCTATCGGCAACCTTCTCCGCGTATCGTGCGGAGCCTCCGGCAAGCGCGCGCGCATGGGCATCAAGCGACTCAATCCCACGTGCTGCGGCACGCGCCAGCGCATCGGAGCATGGATAGGCGGCGCAGAAGAGCAAGGTACCCTGCAGCTCATGCAGGATCCGGGCTGTTTGGCACTTCAATCCGATCAGCCGCGCCAGCTCCGCGTCAGCCGCAGGGTCCGCCGCAATGACCATTGCCCGAAGCCTTTGCAGGTGGGCGATGCGCAAATATTCCCCAGCCATCGGTTCGGCGAAGGTCGCTGGAGGCGGCTGAATTCCGGCTGATCGGCGACCCGGTGGAATCGCAAGACAGCAGCCCTCTTTCATCACGGGCCGAGCCGTTCATAGTGGGCGGAATGGTTACCTTTTGAATCCAAACCAATACCCCATACCGATGAAAAGAGCAGTACTCATGGCAAGTTCCACCCTCCTCCTCTCGCAGCTTTGGAGCCAATCCATCATCGTCAGCGAGGATTTCGAGACCTACACGTCCGGCGACCTCATCGCGCAATCGGCCGGACTTCCTTGGAGCACCTGGAGCGTGAGCCCCGGCAGCTCCGAGGATGCCGCGGTCTCCAATGACCAGGCCTTCTCCGGAACCAATAGCCTCAAGATCGAAGGCGTGGCAGCGGGCGGCCCTACCGACCTCATTCTACGCCTGGGTGATCGGACCGCCGGAACCTACGTGATCAGCTGGGCCATGTTCGTACCCAGCGGATTCGGAGGCTACTTCAACTTCCAGCACAACGAAGTGCCCGGCAACGGCAGCTGGATGATGGACGTGACCTTCGCCCCGGACGGCAGCGTGGAATACCTGGTGAACGACACGGCCACCGCGGGCACCTATGCGCAGGACGAGTGGTTCCAGCTGAGCATGGCCATCGATCTCGATGCCGGCGTAGGCCTAGTGGCCATCAACGGCACACCGCAATACACGTGGAACACCAACTCGCCCGGCCCCAGTCAGCTCGGCGGCATCGATTTCTTCGCCTATGCAGGCGGAGCCCCCGCCCTGCCCACCTTCTACATCGATGATGTGCTGGTGATGGACATGAGCGGCCTGAGCGTGGAGGAGGCGGTGGCGCAGCAGATGCGGATCTACCCGAACCCCACCACGGGCCCCGTCACCGTGGATTTGGGCGCACTGTCGAACACCGCGTTGGTGTCCGTGATGGACGTGACCGGCCGCGTGGTCACCTCAGCTGTTCGTCCTGCTCAGCTCGGCGCTTCGTCGCGCGCAACACTGGACCTCAGCGGGGAGCCCGAAGGCCTCTACTTCGTGCGCGTGCTGGATCAAGGACACGAGGTGGTGCGCCGCCTGGTGAAACTCTGAAGCCAGGAATCAGAAAGTGGAAGGGGCCGCGCTGCGGCCCCTTCTTCATTCCTCCTAACCGGCGCTCAGGACTGGAACACGCGCATGGCATGCTTCGGCCCTTCGACACCCGCTTTCTGCAACGCGGCCAAGCCTTGCTCATAGATGTCGAAGTACACGGTCCAATAATCCGGCTGCGCGCAATACGGACGCACCGCGAGCTCAGCGCCCTCGAGCGTGATGCGCGCCACATTCACCGAAGGTTCCGGCGAGCGCAGCACCTTGGGATGCGCGCGCATCACCTCCAGCAGCAGCTCCCGCACCTGCGCAACCGGTGCCTTGTGCGCGATACCGAACGTGAGGTCAACACGGATGCTTCCCTCGCGCGTGTAGTTGATGATGTTGCCGTTGGCCAGCGCGCCATTGGGCAGGATCGCCGTCTTGTTATCCGGGGTGAGCACCACCGTGGTGAAGATCTGGATCTCCTTCACCTCGCCCAGCACGCCTTGCGCCTCGATCAGGTCGCCCACCTTGTACGGCTTGAAGAGCAGGATCAACGTGCCTCCGGCGAAGTTGGCCAGGGTGCCCTGAAGCGCCAATCCGATGGCCAGGCCGGCCGCGCCCAGGATGGCGATGAAGCTGGTGGTCTGCACCCCGAGCATGCCCACCACGGTGATGATGAGCACGATGCGCAGGCCCACCATCACCAAGCTGTTCAGGAAGCGGCGCAGGGTGAGGTCCACGCCGCGTGCGTCGAGCACCCGGCCGAGCAGGTTCGCCAGCAGCCTGATGAGCATGCTGCCCAGCCAATAGACCAGCACTGCCGCTACCAGTTTCGGCGCGTACGAGAGCGCCATGTCCATAATGCGCGCACCGAGCGCCTGCGCCTGATCGATCTGTTCGTCCATGAGTTCGGGTGTGAGGTATGGTGGCCTTGAGACGCGCTGATGCCGTTGAGGTCACACCCTGGTTGCGATTTCCGCGCGCTCCAAGAATGACGAATGCCCGATTCCTCGGGCCTTCGCGCGAATCACCATCCCCCTCAGCCCTGCTGGGCCAACTGCACCTCGCATTGGATGCGCACTTCGTCGCTCACGAGCACGCCGCCGGCCTCGAGCGCCGCATTCCAGTTCAGGCCCCATTCCTTGCGGTCGATGCGTCCGCTGATGCGGAGGCCCGCCTTGGTGTTGCCCCATGGATCCTTCGCGATACCGCTCCATTCCACATCGAGCACGACCGGCCGCTTGGCATCCTTGATCGTGAGGTTTCCGGTGAGCTTCCAGGTGTTGCCGGAGCCTTCCAGGGCGGTGCTCTCGAACATCAGTTTCGGGAAGCGCTCGCTATCGAAGAAGTCGGCGCTGCGCAGGTGCTTGTCGCGATCGGCGCTGTTGGTGTCGATGCTGGCGGTGTTGGCCCAGAAGCTCACCCGGGCACCCGACAGGTCATCGCCGTTCAGTTCCGCCTCCGCCCCGAACTCCTTGAACGAACCCGTGACCGAGCTGATCATGAGGTGCTTCACCTTGAACTGCACTTCGCTGTGCGACGGGTCGATCGTCCATTTGGTCATCTTCTCCACTGCTGTTTCCATGGCTTGTGTTGATTGAGTTGTTGCTTGTCGTCCTTCATCCGCTGATCCTAGCCGCCACCTCGCCCAGCGGCTTCCGAACGCGGGGTGTGCGCTCCCTGGTCCGATAGGGCTCCTGCAGCATCTCGGCCTCTCCCAGTCGCCCGAGCAGCAGCAGGCAGATCAGCCCTTCGCTTTCCGCGTCGATTCGGAGCAATTCGGCGGCCCGCTCGTGATCGAACCCTCCCAGCAGGTGGCCGTAGAGGCCCGCGGCCGTTGCCTGCAGCAGCAGGTTACCCACGGCTATTCCCGTGTCGAAGCCCCATGAGGCATTCGGCTGTCCGTTGCGCGCATGGTGCTTCATTCCGCTGATGGCTACGATGGCGGCCCCGTTCGGTGCCCATGGCAGGTTGCCTCCTGAGAGCGAGCGCATGAGCGCTTCGAAGGGCGCCTCTCCCCGCAGGGCGTACCGGAAGCGCCAGGGCTGCTCGTTCATGCTGCTCGGCGCCCATGCTGCGGCCTCGAAGAGCGTGAGAAGCTCCTGATCGGAAACAGGCTCGCCGGTGAACGCGCGCGGGCTGAAGCGCTGCCTGATGAGCGGATGCACATCGTGCTCCGTGCGTGCCTCCTTGATGGCGATTGTAGCGTTCATGCTCAGCTCAGTTTCATCGGCACTTCCATGAGCAGCACTTCGGCGCCTTCCGGGCCAGCGGTGAAGTCCAACTCGGACACCTCCCACATGCCCAGCCCGTCGCGACGGCTCAAGGACTGTCCGTTCAGGATCCCGGTTCCCTCGATCACGAAGGCGTACACGCCGTTGCCTTGGCGCTTCACGGGATACCGCGCCGATTGGCCCGCATCGAAGCGGCCAAGGCTGAACCACGCGTCCTGGTGGATCCACACGCCATCATCATCCGGGTCGGGAGAGAGCACCTGCTGGAAGCGGTTGCGCAGCTTGCTCTCGTCCAGCGTGAGCTGATCGTAGCGCGGGGTCACGTTGCGCTGCTTGGGGAAGACCCAGATCTGCAGGAAGCGGGTGAGCTTGTCGGCATTGCGGTTGAACTCGCTATGCGTGATGCCGCTCCCGGCGCTCATCACCTGGATGTCGCCCTGCTTGATCACCTGCGTGTTGCCCATGCTGTCCTTGTGCTCGAGGTCCCCTTCCAAGGGTATGGAGATGATCTCCATGTTCTCGTGCGGGTGCGTGCCGAAACCGCGGCCTGCCGCCACGGTATCATCGTTCAGCACGCGGAGCACCCCGAAATGCATGCGCTCCGGATCGTAGTAGTTGGCGAAGCTGAAGCTGTGGCGCGAGTCGAGCCAGCCGTGGTTCGCGTGCCCGCGGCTATCGGCCTTGTGCAGGATCATGTTGCTCATGATGCGTGGGTTGGTGCTGGGCAGGTGATTGAATCCGGTAGGTGAGATGCTGGGGTCCGCTTCCTTCGTTCTGGTGCTGGCCATGCCTGTGCCAGCGGCGATCAATGCACCGGTCCCGAGCAGGCTCTTGCGGATGAAATGCTTGCGGTTCATTCGGATCGCTGGGCTTCGTGCGGCTTGGATTCGTCCTTTCCCGGCACAAATATATTCCATGGAAACTATTTTCGGCGGCCAGGGGCAGATCCGCTCCACTGGCGCTCGGCGTAGGCTTCCACGATTCGAACCAATGCGGCCTACTTTTGTTAACTCAACATTCCGTGCGCCGCCGAGCATGAGCAAGCCCACCTACCCGCTCTTGGAGCACATCCAACTGCCCTCGGACCTTCGTGCCTTGCGCGAGGACCAGCTTCAACAGGTCTGCAACGAGCTCCGCGATTTCATCATCGATGTGGTGAGCGTGAAGGGCGGGCATTTCGGCGCGAGCCTGGGCGTGGTGGAGCTGACCGTGGCCCTGCATTACGTGTTCAACACCCCGTACGACCAGCTCGTATGGGATGTCGGCCATCAGGCCTATGGACACAAGATCCTCACGGGCCGTCGCGAGAACTTCCACACCAACCGCATCCACAAGGGACTGAGCGGCTTCCCGAAGCGCAGCGAGAGCGAATACGACACCTTCGGAGTCGGGCACAGCAGCACGAGCATCGGTGGCGCCTTGGGCATGGCGGTAGCCAGTAAGCTGAAAGGTGAGAAGGACCGGCATGCCGTGGCGGTGATCGGCGATGGCGCCATGACGGCCGGGATGGCCTTCGAGGCGCTGAACCACGCGGGCGGCGCCGGCACCGACATGCTGGTGGTGCTGAACGACAACTGCATGAGCATCGACCCGAACGTCGGTGCGCTGAAGGAATACCTCACGGACATCACCACCAGCCACACCTACAACAAGGTGAAGGACGAGGTGTGGAAGGCACTGGGCAAGCTCAGCAAGTTCGGGCCCAACGCGCAGAGCATCGTGCAGAAGGTGGAGGGGGCGGTGAAGAGCGCGCTGCTGAAGCAGAGCAACCTGTTCGAGAGCCTCAAGTTCCGCTACTTCGGCCCGGTGGACGGCCACGATGTGGACCACCTTGTGAAGGTGCTGAAGGACCTGCGCGACATCCCCGGCCCGAAGATCCTGCACACCATAACCGTGAAGGGCAAGGGCTACGCACCGGCCGAAGCGGGAAGCCCCACCGTATGGCACGCGCCCGGACTCTTCAACAAGGAGACCGGCGAGATCATCAAGGTGGTGCCGAAGAGCCCACAGCCGCCCAAGTACCAGGATGTGTTCGGGCACAGCATCGTGGAACTTGCCGAGAAGAACCCGCGCATCGTGGGCGTTACTCCCGCCATGCCAACCGGCTGCTCGCTCAACATCATGATGAAGGCCATGCCCGACCGCGCCTTCGATGTAGGCATCGCCGAGCAGCATGCCGTGACCTTCAGTGCCGGCATGGCCACGCAGGGCATGGTTCCCTTCTGCAACATCTACAGTTCCTTCATGCAGCGCGCGTACGACCAGGTCGTGCACGATGTGGCGCTGCAGAACCTGAACGTGGTCTTCTGCCTCGACCGCGGCGGCCTGGCCGGGGCCGACGGACCCACGCACCACGGCAACTTCGACCTGGCCTATTTCCGCTGCATCCCCAACATGGTGGTGAGCGCGCCGATGAACGAGGAGGAGCTGCGCGACCTGATGTACACCGCGCAGCTTCCCGATCAAGGGCCCTTCAGCATACGCTACCCACGCGGCGAGGGCGTAATGACGGAATGGAAGACGCCGTTCAAGGAGATCAAGGTGGGCACCGGTCGCAAGCTCCGCTCAGGATCGGATGCCGCCGTGCTCAGCATCGGTCACATCGGCAACTACGCCGCCAAGGGCATCGACCGCCTGCTCGCACAGGGCTACAGCGTGGCGCATTACGATATGCGCTTCGTGAAGCCGATCGATGAGCTGCTCTTGCACGAGGTCTTCGCCAAGTTCAAGCATGTGGTGACGGTGGAGGATGGCAGCATCCAAGGCGGCATGGGCAGCGCGGTGCTCGAGTTCATGGCCGACCACGGCTACAGCGCCCACGTGAAGCGCCTCGGCATCCCCGACCGCTGGATCGAGCATGGCTCGCAGCCCGAGCTCTACCGCGAGTGCGGCATCGATGACATCGCCGTGGAAGAAGCGGTGAAGGAGCTGGTGGGCGAGAAGCGCGGCGCTGGCGCTCGTGCCTCCGCCTGAACGACACCTCTACCTCTTCTGCAGCCTCGCGTTGCCCAAAGTACCGTTGGTGCCGATCCACGTTAGCGTGTATTGACCGGCGGAGACGTCGTTCATCTCGAGGGTGAGCCTGCGCGTCTGCGGTGAGTTGAACTCGGCGGACCACTGCTTGCGTATCTGCCCGGTCGCATCGATGAGTTGCAGCACGGTTCGGTCAGCCTGCGCGGCAGGAAGGTCAACGTAAGCGACATCGTCGCAGGGGTCGGGAAAGGCGAACAGCGCCACCGGCTGGAAGAGGCTCTCGGGCTTGGTCTGCCACGTGCCATCGAGCCAGCGCAAGGTGCGTTCCGGCGGCGGCCACCCCGTCTTCTCGCTGATGACCAGAAGCGGCATGGGCGTGCGCTCGCAATACCAGGCATAGCGCGTCTCACTGAGCACCACACGGCTTGGGTCAGCACGGTCGGCGGCGACCAATCGGTAACGCACGCGTAAGGTGTTGGGCACCGTTCCATAGGGCATCACCAAGGTTCCCCAGCCATCGGCCTCTGCCGTTAAGCTGGTGATGCGCAGATGCAGCCGGCCCGCCCCTGTGATCGCGGCAACGCCCGTATCCTGCCAGGTGGTGCTGTATGAGCAAGGCAGATCCAACATGGCCAAGGGCGGGTCGAAGCGCACCAGTGCCGTGTCCGTGTATGTCCCGAGCCAGTAGAGCGCGGTATCGCCCAGCTGGTAGTAAGCCGTGGGCTCGCCGGGCACCTGCAGCACCATGGCGTTTGAAGGGAAGGCCCCGGCTCCCGGCGCGATGTCCGTGGTCGTCCAGCGGTAAGGAACGATAGCGCCTTTGGGCAAGCCGCTGTAATCCCACTTCACGCCCACGCCGCCTTTACCGGCTGGCATGAAGGGCACATCGTGATACCCGTAAACTGATGCGTACTGATCGAGGCCGAGCCTGTCGATGGCAGGCTGCGCTACAACGGCCGAATGCGCAAGTACCGCCAGAACGATGGGATGCACACGCTTCATGGCTCTAAGCTAGGCTCCTGAATGGAGTCGAAGGATTCGCCATTCCAGCGAATGATCCGGTCGGCTTCTCGCACCTCGATCGCGTCCCCCTCCTGCTGCACCATGACTCGTGCGGCGCCTTTACCACTCATGGCGAGCGCCTCCACATAGCCGTGCCGGAAAACATACGCGCCGCGAACGTCGCCCGGAAGACCTTGCACGATGAGCCGCCCACTCTCCGGTGCCGGCGGCGTCTCGGCGATGATCCGCTCCACCAAGTCAGAGGCCTGACGCCAATTCCGCTGGCCTTGAAGCAGCCAGTAGCTCCAGAGCAGGAGCAGCACCGCGAACGCGCCAGCTCGCACGGCAATGCTCCTAAGGCCTTGCACCAAGGACGCCACGATCACGCACAGGAAAGCCGAAGGCATGAACAAGAAGCGATCGCTCTCGCTCGTGCGGGTGCTCACGCCGCCCAGGACAGCAACCAGCGCGGCGATCAGGAACAGGCTCGTGAACAGCCCAACGGCGCGATGCCGATCCGCGTTTACACCCCGCCTCCTCCAGAGCCATACGATGACCAGCGATAACAGCGCGCCAAGCGCCGCGTAGCGAAGAACCTGAGCGGAGGGGTTGTCTATCGGTGGCAGGAAAGACCGGCCAATCACCTTCACCGGCATCGCCGCGAGAGCCTCGGGCCCAGGAGTTAGGAAGCCGGCTCCGTAATCATTCACCACGCTTCCATGGATCGCCCAGCGCAGCAGTGCGTTGGCAGCAAGCGCCACGACCGAGGCAAGCAGGACGAACCGCCACGGGCGATCATCCTGAGGCCGTGCAAGCAGCCACCAAGCGATCAACAGCAACGGCAGGATCATGGCGCTCTCGTAGCATAGCATGCCTAGCAGGCCAAGAAGCCCCACAAGCCCGGCTCGTCGGTTCGCCGCGATGCGACTCGTGGCCACCACCATGGCCGCCAGCGTGAACGCAGAGGCCATGGAGATGCCGCGCCCGATGATCCACGCCTGCGGCTCCAGGTGAAACGGATAGCATACGAAGAGCACGCCGGCCCACAGCGCGGTCTTCGCGCTCACCACACGTCCGGCCAGTAGAAAAACCAGCCAGCCGTTGATGCCCAGCAGCGCCAGGTTCACGAGGCGGAAGGCCCACGGCTCGGGGCCGGTGAGCCAGAGGTTCGCGCGCAGAGCAAGGTCCGCCAGAGGCCGGAAGAAGCTGCTCGGGCCGTCACTTTCGAGACGATGCAGAACCTGGAAATCGTCGCTGAAGAAGGAGCAGCCGATGATGGGCGCGTGCAAGGCGATGGCCAGCGCAACCAGTCCTGCGAGCACGGCCCAACAGGGTATCGGGCGCCCGGCGCTACATGCCATGATGCGACCAAGGTAGTCGCGCTATGTTCGTGCGATGCCACGCCGCCACCTGTTCCTCCTGCTCGCTGCTTTCGCGTTGAGCCTGACGGTGCGCTGGCCCTTGCTGAACCGCCCCTTGAGCGGGCATCATGAACTCTGCACGGCCTTGGTCCTGACCGTGCTGCACAACTGGCACCACGATGGCTACCGCGCGCACCACGGCGCGCCAGCCATCACCTTCAGCGGCCCCGCTGACCATATTCCACCAGGCTACACCGATGCGCCCGGCCTGCGCGACGGTGTGCTCTATTACCTCTCGCATCCTCCTCTCGCCTACGATCTGCCGCACGCCCTCTTCGTGGTGTCCGGCACCGAACCGAATGCGTTCGGGCTCCAGCTCTTCAACCTGTTCTTTCACCTCACGACCGCCGTAGGCCTTTACCTCGTCATGCGCGAGTTGACCACCGTGGTCACCGCACCGTTGTATGCCGCGCTGCTCTACCTCTTCATGCCCGCACCGCTCTGGTTCCATGGCAACGTGTACATGAGCGACATGTTCGTGCAGAACGCGTGGGTATGGCATCTGCTATTCGCCATGCGCGCGCTGAAGTCAGATAACCGGGTGTCTTGGCGAGCAGCGTGGCTCTGCGGCGCCACACTCTTCCTTACGACCGCGATCAGTTGGCCCGGCGTATGGGCTGGCGTCGCATTGGTTGTCGTGGCCTTGTGGCAGTGGCGCGCTCAGCACGATTCCTCCCGCCTGCGACTTGTAGCAGCGGCGGTGGCGGGAGTCGGAGCGGCCGTGCTGTTCACCGCGTGGCGATGGCTCCAGGTAGTGGATGCCGATGCCTTGCTCGCCTATTTCCACGGACGCTATGATCAGCGCGGAAGCGCGGGGCTGCATCTGCCGTGGAGCGATGCGTTGACCACCATCGCATTGAACTACCGCATCAATTGGCTGCCGCTCGTCCTTCCTCTCGCGCTCTTCTTCATCCTTCGCCGAGGCCGTGCGGAGCCGCAGCTCCGGCTCGCCTCCTTCGTCATGCTCACGAGCGTGCCCATCCTGTTGGAGATGCTCTTTCTCTTCGACTACAGCCTACATGATTTCACCGTGCTCAAAGCCGGTCCGCTGCTCTGCGGATTGGCTGCGCTCGGGCTTTCTGCCGTTCAACCACGTTGGGCATGGTGCGCTCTCACCATCACCTGCGCTGCTGGCGTGCTGTACTTCTACCGAACCAACCCGATCGACTCCGCAACGGACGATCGCTTCACCCAGCAGATGGTGCAGGGCCTCGCCATCGCGCAGGAAGCGGATCCCGACGAGATGGTATTCACCCAAGGCTTCACGACCGAACCGCAGGTGCAGTGGTACGCGAAACGCACGCTGTTCCGAATCGAGAGCCTTCAGCAAGCGCGCCAGCTGATGCGATCCGCGGGCCAGTCCAAGGGCGTGATCTCCCGTCAGTCGGACGCGGGGCTCGCCGCGGAGCACATCTTCCGCTAGGGGCTATTTCGGCTCGAAGACCTCTACGCGCAGGTCATCCACGCGGTGCTCTCCGCCATGCTGGTTCCAGATGTACACCTTCAGGTTGTCCTCCGGCGAGCGCACTTCCGGGGTGATGTAGTCGAACGAGAGCGGCAGCCATTCGCCGGATGCACGCCCCGTTGGATCCCATGTCGCGGTCTTGTACTTATACGTCTCTCCCTGATGGTGGAAGGTGCATACGATCACAGGCGGCGCCCCTTCATCGATCCGCCAACGGGCACTCACGCGCAACCAGGCATGATCCGCGCCGGTGATCTGCGCGAAGGACACATCGGGGCCCGGCGTGTAAGGTGCGTCATCGGACAGTCGGAAGCAGCTATCGGCCTGGGCATCGTAGGTCTCGAGATAGAGCAGTCGCCTCGTGTAAACGCTCTCATCCAGCAGGTGCTCCTCCTCGGTCAGCGGCCGATCGACCAGCTGCAGACGATCCGCTCCGTCCGGCACGCTCACCCGTCCGAAGATCGCCGCGTAGTAGGCCGCGGTCATCCGCTCCTTGCTGATGATGCCCTGGTTCCATTGCCAGGTCTGGAAGAGATTGAGGAGGACCAAGGCCAGTGATAAGGGAGCGAGGACCCTGCGCCAAGCCATGAGGCCGAAGCCGAGCGGTACGGCCAGCACCGCGTAGGCCGGCACCATGCTGCGCGCGCTGAAGCTGCCGCCGGCATACCACCAGTTGGTCCAGCTGCTCACCACATACAGGTCCATCACAAGGAAGAGAGCGATGGGCCAGAACAGGCCGCGCCGATGCTTCCACAGCGCGACCAGGCCGCCGATCATGAGCAGCGCCAGCGGCGTGTAGATCAGCCATCCCTTGCGGAAGCTGAAGAGGTAATCCACGATGTGCGGCGCGGCGAAGTCGAAACCCTCGCCGGCATTCACATAGGAATAGAACAGCCACTGGCCGGTGACGCCCTTCCAGTACAAGAGCTGGGGCGATGCCATGACCACGAATGCGCAGGCCGCGAGCACGACCTGCGGCCAACGGGCTAGCACCATGCCCCACTTCGCCCTGAACCCGTCCCTGGCGACCCAGAGCAGCGGAAGCAGCACGCAAACCCCTTCGCTCGGTCGCACCAACGTGATCCAGCCGGCCGCCGCACCAATCGCAACAGCGGCTGGCCAGCGCGGTTGGCGGTGCCATTCGATCGTGGCCAGCAGCAGTGCGGCGTACAGCGTGAAGAGGAAGGGGTGCGTGAGCAACGTGCCATCGAGCACCGCCAGATGGAGCCAGTTGGTGCCCAACGTGATGAGCAACAGGATGAGTGCCACCCAGCCCTCAGAGAAGAAATGCAGCAGCGCCCGACGGAAGAGGAATAAGCCGAGCAGCACCCAGGCCAGCATGCCATAGGTGATGATGTACTGGTACGGCGCCGAGAAACCATCCGCCGGGTAGCCGAGCGGCTCCGCTACGACATGCGCGAGTAAGAACCACGGCGCATAGGCCAGGGCCATGCCGCTGCTGTACTTGATCACCCGTGCGCCATCGGGGCCATCAACGAGCTGGTAGAGCGTGGTCGATGGGTCATAGGTCGCCATCACCTCATCCAGCCAGGCATGCTCCTTCAGTGCGAGGTCGTCATGGATGACGGCGGCTGGCAGGTAGAGGTAGTACCCGAAGACATCCCACGAGAGCGCATGCTTCGCGGTCTGCGTACCACGCAGCGCAATCAGCAATGCACAAAGCGCGAATACCGTGTAAAGCGAGACCCGGCGCGACACGGCACCAAGGTAGACCCCGGGGGGCTAGGGCTTCTTGATCTCGAAGTCCTCGAGGAACTTGGTGGTGAACACGCCCTCCCGGAATTTCTCGTTCTGCATGAGCTGCAAATGGAAGGGGATGGTGGTGCTCACGCCTTCGATCACGTATTCGCTCAAGGCGCGTTCCATCTTGGTCAGCGCTTCTTCGCGGGTCTGCGCGCTCACGATCAGCTTGCCGATCATGCTGTCGTAGTTCGGCGGAATCGTGTAGCCGGCATACACGTGGGTATCCACGCGCACGCCGTGGCCGCCGGGGCTGTGGTAGCTGGTGATTCGCCCAGGCGTGGGACGGAAGCCGTGGAAGGGGTCCTCGGCGTTGATGCGGCACTGGATGCTGTGGCGCGTGGGCTCGTAATTAAGGCCGCTGATGGGAATGCCGGCGGCGATCTTGATCTGCTCGCGGATCAGGTCGTAATCGATGACCTCCTCGGTGATGGTGTGCTCCACCTGGATCCGCGTGTTCATCTCCATGAAGTAGAAGTTGCGGTCCTTGTCCACGAGGAACTCCACGGTGCCCACGCCCTCGTAGTTCACGCTGGCGGCCGCCTTGATGGCCGCGGCCCCCATCTTCTTGCGCAGCTCCTTGGTCATGAAGGGGCTCGGCGTCTCCTCCACGAGTTTCTGGTGGCGGCGCTGGATGGAGCAGTCGCGCTCGCTCATGTGGCAGAAGGTGCCGTACTGGTCGCCTGCGATCTGGATCTCGATGTGGCGTGGCTCCAGGATGTACTTCTCCATGTACATGCCGGGGTTGCCGAAGGCGGCTCCCGCCTCCTGGCTCGCTTTCTCGAAGGCCTCTTGGAATTCCTCTTCCTTCCACACCAGGCGCATGCCCTTGCCTCCGCCGCCTGCGGTGGCCTTCAGGATCACCGGGTAGCCGATGCGCTTGGCCTCCTTCTTCGCGATGGCCAGGTCGGTGATCAATCCTTCGGTTCCGGGAACCACGGGGACACCGGCCTTGATCATGGTGGCCTTCGCCGTGGCCTTGTCGCCCATGGCCTCGATCTGCTCGGGCGTGGCGCCGATGAATTTGATGCTATGCTGCTGGCAGAGCTTGCTGAATTTGGCGTTCTCGCTCAGGAAGCCATAGCCCGGGTGGATCGCATCGGCATTGGTGATCTCCGCCGCGGCGATGATGCGCACCATGTTCAGGTAGCTCTCCTTGCTGGGCGGCGGGCCGATGCACACGGCCTCATCGGCGAAGCGCACATGCAGGCTCTCCTTGTCGGCGGTGGAGTAAACGGCCACCGTCTTGATGCCCATCTCGCGGCAAGTGCGGATCACGCGCAGGGCGATCTCACCACGGTTGGCTATGAGGATCTTCTTGAACATCAGCGGGTGGGTTTGCCGCAGAGGCGCAGAGGCGCGGTGAATGCGTGGTGGAGAATGGTCAAAGGTTGCGACTTGGGTCCGGAGGTCATGGGATCGGCATCGTGTTCTACTCTGCGTCTCTGCACCTCTGCGGCCAAGGATCAGGACGGGTCGACCAGGAACAGCGGCTGATCGTACTCCACGGGCTTGGCATCGTCCACCAGCACCTTCACGATCTTGCCGCTCACCTCGCTCTCGATCTCGTTGAAGAGCTTCATGGCCTCGATGATGCAGATCGTCTGGCCCTTCTTCACCTCATCGCCCACGTTCACGAATACCGGCTTACCCGGGCCAGCGGCACGGTAGAAGGTGCCGATCATCGGCGCCTTGATGGTGATGTACTTGCTGTCTGCGGCCGGGGCAGGCGCAGCGGCCGGTACCGGTGCCGCAGCGGGCGCGGGGGGCGGTGCCGCCGCAACCACGGGAGCGGGCGCCGGAGCAGCGGCAGCGATCACCTGCACCTCCTTCTTGCTGGCGGCGGTCTTGATGGTGATCTTGAAGTCCTTCTGCTCGATCTCCACCTCGCTCACGCCGCTCTTCGCGACGAACTTGATCAGGTCCTGGATCTGGGTGATGTTCATCTGTCGGGTCGTTTGGTCAGGCGCCTTCGCCCTTGGAGTGGCCAATGTATCGGTTCGGATCAACCGCCGTAGGCCCATTTGAGCCATACCGCGCCCCAGGTGAAGCCGCCTCCGAAGGCGCTGAGGATGATGTTGTCGCCTTTCTTCAGGCGGGGCTCCCATTCCCACAGGCAGAGCGGGAGCGTGCCGCTGGTGGTGTTGCCGTACTTCTCGATGTTCACCATCACCTTGCTGTCATCGAGGCCCATGCGGTGCGCGGTGGCATCGATGATGCGCTTGTTGGCCTGGTGCGGCACCAGCCAGGCCACATCGTCGGCGGTGAGGCCGTTCTTCTCCATGATCTCGGCGCTCACATCGGCCATGTTGGTCACGGCGAACTTGAATACCGCCTTGCCTTCCTGGTACACGTAGTGCTCCTTGCGCTCCACGGTGCGCTCCGTGCTCGGGCGCATGCTTCCGCCGGCCTTCTGGTGCAGGTACTGGCAGCCGCTTCCATCGCTGCGCAGGATGCTGTCGCGGATGCCGAGGCCCTCCTCGTTCGGCTCGAGCAGCACGGCACCGCAGCCATCGCCGAAGATGATGCAGGTGGCGCGGTCCTCGTAATCGATGATGCTGCTCATCTTATCGCCGCCCACCACCACCACCTTCTTGTGCTTGCCGCTCTCGATGAACTGCGCGCCGGTGGTGAGCGCGTACAGGAATCCGCTGCATGCGGCCAGAAGATCGAAGCCCCAGGCGTTCTTCGCGCCCACCGCATCGCACACGATGTTGGCCGTGGCGGGGAACACCCGGTCGGGAGTGACGCTTGCCACGATCATCAGGTCGATCTCCTCGGGGCCGATGCCGCGCTTCTTCAGCAGGCCCTTCACGGCCTCGGTGGCCATGACGCTGAGGCCTTGGTCCTTGCCGGTGAGGATGCGCCGCTCCTTGATTCCCGTGCGCTCGGTGATCCAGGCATCGCTGGTCTCCACCATGGTCTCGAGGACCTGGTTGGTGAGCCGGAACTCGGGCAAGTATCCGTTGACGGCGGTGATGGCGGCAGTGGTGCGCATCAGATCAGGGCCTCGCGTATGCGGTCGTTCAGTCGGCTCTCGACCACCTCGCGGGTGAAGAGGATCATGTTCTTGATAGTGGCCTCGTTGCTGATGCCATGGCCGATGATCACATTGCCGTTGACACCCAGCACGGGCAGGCCGCCGTAGTTCTCGTAGTTGAAGCGATCGAAGAAGGGCTCGTGCACGCCGCGCTGCTCCAGCAGGTCGTGGAAGGCCTCCACGGCCTTGAGCACCACATTGCCGGTGAAGCCATCGGTCACGTACACATCGGCCTTGTCGTTGAAGAGGTCGCGCCCTTCCACGTTGCCGATGAAGCGGTACTGCTTCTGGTCGCGCATGAGCTCGAAGGTGGCCTGCCGGAGCAGGTCTCCCTTCTTCTCCTCTTCCCCGATGTTGAGCAGGCCCACGCGCGGCTCCGCGATGTGGTACACGTGCTTGGCGAGCATCGAGCCGAGCAGGCCGAACTGCGAGAGCACATCGGCCTTGCAATCCGCATTGGCACCCACATCCACCAAGATGCCGTAACTGCCATTCTCCTTGGGCACCACGCTGGGGATGCAAGGGCGGATGACGCCTGCGATGGGCTTCACGCTGAAGACGCTGCCCACGAGCATGGCCCCGGTGTTGCCGGTACTGGCGAAGGCATCGAGCTTGCCTTCCTTCAGCAGGTGGAAGCCGATGCTGATGCTGCTGCGCGGCTTGGCCTGCAGGGCGCGCGTCGGATTATCGTCGAAGGTGATATCGTCCTGGCTCGGGACGATATCGAAAGCGGCCGGGTCGCTGCCCGCCTCCTGCAACCCGCTGGCGATGCGCTCCGCATCGCCGATGAGCACCAAGCGCACGCCTTCCGGCAGCTCCTGGGCAGCCAGCGCGGCAGCACGTATGGGAACGACCGGTCCGTGGTCGCTGCCCATGATGTCCACTCCGATCCTCATCGAGGCTGGGCGGCGGATCTTATGCGGTTACTCAGTCGCGGTCTTGTCGACCACCACGCGGCCCTTGTAGAAGAGCTTGTCGCCATCCCAGTGGGCGCGGTGGCGCGGGTGGGTGGCGCCCGTAGCGCTATCCACGCTGAGCGTGGGGGCCAGGGCCTTCTTGGTGCTGCGGCGGCTGGCGGTACGGGTCTTCGAGAATCGGCGCTTCGGATTTGGCATGACGACTTGGATTGCGGCGCTATGGCCTCTTGGTCTTCAGTTGTTGCAGGACATCCCAACGCGGGTCGGGAACGGGTTCGTGTTCATTGGCGAGGCGGCCCAGCGCGGCATCCACCTCCGGGTCGCAGCCTCCTTCGGGGTGCACATGCCGCGCAGGCAGCGACAATCGCAGGCACTCGAAGAAGTAGTGGGTGAGGTTGATGCTGTGCGCGCGCTCATCCAGGGTCACCAGCTCATCGTCATCCGCGGAGCCATCGCCGTGCATCTGGAAGATCTGGCGCTGATCGCCCTTGATCCGCTGCTCCATCGGCGCATTGCAATGATCGCAGCGCACGGTCACGAAGCCTTCCAGGTGCATGTTCACCACCAGCATGGTGGCCGACTTGTCCATGCGCACCGTGGCTTTCACCTCCCCGCCCTCGAACTCCTCCTCATGCGCCGCTTGGAAGAACGCCTGGCCCAGATCGAAGTCGAACACGTGCTCGCCATCCTTCAGCCCGGTGAACGGAATCGTATGTTCCTGAAGCGCTTCCAATCGGCCCACCCTTGGAAAAGTGGACGGCAAATGTAGGTGCTGGAACCATGCGCCGAGGGCCCGAGGAGCCGTTGGCTCACCGCCTCGGCTTCGTCGCAAGCGGGGTTTACGCAACCCGCGTGCGGCCATTTTGCTGCTGCTGTGCGTATGTTTCTGTTTATCAACGCCTTGCGCGCCCGTCGGGACTGGGACCCCAAGCCGAAGCCCACGGAGAAGAGTCACTCAGCCTTGCCGTACCGGGACCGTTTGTCCGGGACGGCGACTGCTTGGAACCATGCCTCGGCTTGACCTGGAGCACCAGCGCTATTCTTTCACGAACCGCTCGTACCGCCGCTCGTCGCCCATGTTGGTCTCCAACAGATAGGCGCCTGCGCCCAGGTTGAATGTTGGTAGCACCAGGGTATTCTCCCCAGGCTCCACATGCACGCGCCGCTCCATGGCCAAGCGACCTTCGGAGTCGATTACGCGCACCTGGAGCAGACCTGGCGAGCGCGTACCGAAAGCCACCGTCAATTGATCGCGTGCCGGATTCCCCATCATCCGCAACTCACTCCAAGCCTCTCTCGGAAGCTCGATCACCTGCACCTTCGCCCGATCCTCCGGGCTGAGGCCGTTGATGTCGATACTTCCGCCATCGAGCGTCACGATGAGCCTCATGCGCCCGCCGATGCTCCAATCGTTCAGTAGCCGAGATCCTGGCGCGAAGGTCAGTCGAGCTCCGTCGGCCAGCGTGATGCGCATATCTCGAGGTTCCGTGGCCTCGGGCGGTTCCTTCAGGATCATCGAACCCTCGAAGAGCAGCTCCGCGTCGCGCCCGATTTCCAGATGCGCGCCTTCAATCATGAGCAGCAGGCCACGGCCGTTGTGCCCGTATTGGAAGGTACTCCCTTCCGCCACGCGCAAGGTGCTGCCGGGCTGGAACTGGAAACAGGCGTTACGTCCTTCGAATGAGACATGGCCGGACTGATGCACATACTCCGCTCCGCCCGGCCAGAGCACTTCGATGAACTCCCAGCCCATGCACAGGTCCGCGCCCAGGTTCACCACCGTGAGGGGGTGCCTGACCGAATCGCTCCCTAGGACCAAACCACCGCGCAGCTGCGTGAACGGCTGGAAATTGAAGCCCGTGAAGGGATCCAGGTATGCCGTGATGGTCGTGGGGGTGGGCACGTTGGGGTTCGCGGGCATATCCAGATAGAACATGTGGTTGCCGTCCGGATACTCCTCATTGTCGTGCATCACGAGGTAGTTCTCCCAACTCGACCAGAAGTAGTACCCGAACTGGCCTTGCTGGAACTGGGGCAGGTTGGCGCTGGTCAACCGCACCAGGGTACCCCACTGATCCATGTCCTGCGCCTCGGAATAGAAGCCGTCGATGTACTGACCGGGTTGTGGGTCGGTCACCTTCAGGCTCACCACGAATTCCCGCAGGTCATTCTGCTGGAATTTCTCAGTAGGCACGCAAACCTCCAGTTGATATTGAGAGAGGTCCTGGTCGTCGTAGGCTGCTTGGTGCCAGCGCATGTCGGTTCCTGTACCTGCTGAATCCGGAATGCGCACGCCTGCCAGTAGGCCTGTGCACGGTCCGCTTGGGCAAGGCCCAGCGTCGAACGAAGTCCATGTGCTGACTTGGAACCCGAATGCGTACTGATTGTTCGTGGCCAGGGGCAGCACATGGTCATCATCGTAACGGGCACGCACGAAGACCGGTCGGCTGGCAACGATCTGATCGATGGCGATCCTGGGGTAAACCCAGTTCCCACTTACATGGGCCAGGTCGATGCAGATCGCGGTGTCCCTTGGGCCATACCAGGTGTCGTCCAGTGTCTGGTATGCTTCCCAACCGGCATAGGTGCGAATGCTCGCTGTCGGGTTCTGCGGACAGGGCATGGACACCGTGTCCGCGGGAAAGAACGAGGGCAGAGAGGGCTGTGCCGCAGCAGGGAGGACGAGGGCGGCTGATAGCAGCGTGTAGAGTATCCTCATGGGCTCGGCGTTTGGTGGCAAGACCTGCCGTGTTGAAGATACACTGCCCGCCCCGTAATCAGCGCGTCCGCTTCGCCGCCACGAACCAATCCCACGGATACGGGGCCTTCATCCAGGTGGGCGGCTCATCGAATTCGGTGGTCCATGGGTATTCGATCTTCTGGATGTCGAGCACCTCGAAGCCTTTCTCGCCCAGCATGGCCTCGAGCTCTTCCTTCAGGTAGTGCTTGGTGGGCACGCCTTCGATCTGCACGATGCCGTGCTCCACGCCGCCGCCCTTGAGCGCCGCGGCCTTCTGCGCCTCTCCGGCATCCATGCCATCGCGCAGGTTCCACTGCAGGTGGCGGTAGGCGGTGAGCAGCGCCGAATTCAACGAGGGCACCACCAGGAGCAGGTGGCCGCCCCGCTTCACGCTCCTGCACGTGCGGTCGATCAGCGGCTCACGCACCTCCAACGAGGCGTTGAGCAGGGTGTTGATGCAGAGCACCACATCGGTGGCCGGGTAGCTGTTCCGATCGGTGCTCAGATCGGCATGCACGTATGTGATGTTCGTACGTTCGGGGTGCGCCTTCTCGGCCACTTCGAGGCATTGGCTGCTCACATCTACGGCATAGACATGCGCGTAACGGTCTGCCATCATGGCCAAGGTCCGGCCCACGCCGCAGCCCAGGTCGGTGGCTTTGGCTCCTTCGGAGGCGAGCCGGTCGACCCAGCTCAGGATAATGCCCTTGCGGTCATTCGCCGGTACGTTGAAGATCTCCTCCTCGAAGGACTCCGCCACGTTGTCCCAATCGCGCTCGTTCATGCATCAGCGTTTTAGGCCGCCGCAACGAACAAGGCTGATGGAGGGTGTGCTCGGCGCGACGGCGGGTTGGACGATGCGGCAAAGTACCCGACGGCGCGTCACCGCACCCGCGAACCCCCGCTGCGCTTTCCACGGGTGATCGTTGGCGATGGCTCGGGGTCATGGCTGACAGCACCCGTAGTTCTGCGGATGAGACGCTTAGATTCGTTCGTTCAACTCCTCGTCCATGAAGGCACTCATCATGGCCCTTGCGGGTCTGGCATTGGAAGCGGCCGCGCAATCAACGCCGCCCAGCGTCCAATGGACGCGTTCGCTGGGAAGCACCTATTCGGATGCTGGGCACTTCATTTACCAGTTGCCCGACAAGAGCTTCTTCCTCGCCGCAACGAGCAACATCGCTGATGGCCAACTCGGGAACACCACCGGTCCAGCGAACGGGGAGGTGGTGTTCATTGGTCTCGACAGCCTGGGGCAGATGCAATGGGGGAACCGCATCGGCGGCCTGGGATTGGCGCGCATCCTGCACGGCGCGCTCATGGCCGATGGGAATTTCGTCTTCACAGGAAGCATGTACGACGCCGGTGAGGAGATGCCCGACTGGATAGGAGATGAAGATCTCTGGATCGTGAAGGTGTCCCCAACTGGGTCCTTGATCTGGGAACGCTCGTATGCGGGTATGGTCGACCGGGACGATCTGGGGTTGCATGTGGCCGCCCGTTCGGATGGCGGTTGTTTCGTTTCAGGGCAGCGCGGCCTCACCAGCGATGATGCATGGGTGATCTCCCTTACGAGCAATGGCGACGAGTTGTGGTCGCACACCTATGGCGGCCTCGGACCGGATCTGGGCAGTTCCGTCGTGACAACAACGGATGGCGGCGCCCTTATGGCCGCATGGACCGGGTCCACTGACGGCGACGTGAGCACACCGCTCCATGGCGTTTATGATGGCTGGTTGGTGAAGCTCGATGCGAACGGGGACATCGAGTGGGACCGCACCTATGGCGGTTCGGATGTGGATCAATTCCAAGACATCCTTCCTCTGCCCGGTGGGGACTTTCTCATCCTTGGTGCTACGGTGTCTGCAAACGGGGATATTCCTGAGAACCACGGCACCTGGGACGTATGGCTCATGCGCGTGGATGCCAGTGGCGAGATTATCTGGAGCCGCACCTACGGCGGAAGTGGCCCGGACACGCCGTGGGACATCATTCCTTACCAAGGGGGCTACTTGATCGCTGGACATACCAGTTCCTCGAACGGCGATGTAAGCGTTTCCTACGATTTGTTTTCGGCCGGCTTGCCGTATGGTTCCGGGGATGGATGGCTCTTTCTGGTGAACCCCGAAGGCGACTTGCTCTGGGAGAAATCCGTTGGCGGCAGTGATAGCGAGGGCTTACAGGCGATTGCTCCAACCGACAACGGATTCATCGCCACCGGTTTCGCATACTCCTCCGATCACTTTGTTCCTGGCCATTTGGGGGGAGGTGACATTTGGACCATCCGGTTCAATCCGAAAAGCACCCTCCTTGCCGGTACGCTGTACATGGATACCGACAACAGCGGGGACCTCAACGTGAGCGACCCGCGGATCGCCGGGCGCTTGGTGGAGTTGAACAGCAACAACGAACTGGCGCTTTCCGCACCCAACGGCCGCTACCTCTTCGCCGTGAACGGCCCAGCCGATCATACGATCACCGGTCCGACGATCACGCATTTCACCCGGGACCCCGACATGCACGCAGCGAGCATCACCGGCCAGGAGCCTGCGGTGAGCGGGCTCGACTTCCGCTATACCGCGGATGGTCCCGCGCAGGACCTGCAGGTCTTCCTCACGCCCGTCTCGCCCTTCCGTCCGGGCTTCCCTGTACGCTACGATGTGCTGTGCCGCAATGTGGGAACAACGACCGTTGATGCCGGCCTCAGCCTCGTGCTCGATGATGGCCTCGGCCTCGACTCCACATCCATCGCGATCGCCAACGTCTCAGGCAACACGCTCACCTGGGCGCTGGGGCCGATGCTTCCGCTACAGAACATTCTGCTCTCGGTGTACTGCACGCAGTCCGCGGGAGACACGCTCGGCAGCCCGGTGACCACCACGGCGACGATCACACCCATCACCGGCGACCTCGTTCCGGAAGACAACAGCGCTACCACGAACAACCAGGTCGTCGGCTCCTTCGACCCGAATGACATCCTGGTGGATCCGGCGACGATCGATGTCGTGCTCCTCGACGATGCCGTGCTCGATTACACCATCCGCTTCCAGAACACCGGCACGGACACGGCCTTCACGGTCGGCATCGAGAACATCCTGCCTCCGCACACCCGCTGGACCAGTTTCGAGGTCCTCGGCTCGTCGCACCCGATGACATTGATGTATTACGATTTCGACCATAAGCTGCATTTCCAGTTCGACCAGATCCTGTTGCCCGACAGCAACACCAACGAACTCATGAGCCATGGCTATGTGCGCTATCGTATCCGCCCGCGCAATGATCTGGTGGTCGGCGATTCCATCCTCAACGCCGCGGCCATCTTCTTCGACCTCAACGCCCCCGTGATCACCAACACGGCCATCACGGTCATCGAGACCGCATCGCAGATCGCTGTGGCGAACTCGTTGAGGAGGGCGTCCATCAGCCCGAATCCAACAACAGGAGCAGTGCGGCTGAACCTTAACGCGGTCTTTGTTGGCGCCGAATTGCGCGTGACCGATGCCGTGGGCCGCGTGGTCTTAATGGATCGCACGGGATCGACCGGTCAACAGATCGATCTCTCCGCCTTGCCCCAAGGTGTTTACCTGATCACCCTGCGCTCAAAGGAAGACAGCTGGAGCGCGCGCGTGATCAAGCAATAGCTCAGGCCGGGCTCAGCTTGAGCATGTTGGCCATGCCCTGCTCGGCGATGGGCATGCTGGCCACGTTCACCACCAGGTCGCCCTTCTCCACGAACTTCTTGCTGCGCAGGATGTGCTTGATGTCGGCGATGGTGTGGTCGGTGCTCACGGTCTTGTCGTAGTACTGGGCGCGCACGCCCCAGACCAGGTTGAGCATGTTGAGGATGCGGCGGTTGCTGGTGAAGGCGAAGATGGCGGCCTTCGGGCGCATGCTGCTGATCTTGAACGCGGTGTAGCCACTGTGAGTCATGGTCACGATCGCCTTGATGTCGATGGCGGCGCTCATGCGCACGGCGGCCATGCAGATGGCATCGGTGACCATGCGGTCGTCCTGCTCCAGATCGGGCTGCGGCGTGTTGAACATGGCATCGCTGGTCTCCATGTGCAGCAGGATGCGGTTCATGGCCTTCACCACTTCCACGGGGTGCTGCCCCACGCTGGTCTCGGCGCTGAGCATCACGGCGTCGGCATGGTCAAGCACCGCGTTGGCCACATCGTTCACCTCGGCGCGCGTGGGCGTGATGGAGGTGATCATGCTCTCCATCATCTGCGTGGCCACGATCACGGGGCGGTGCTGCGCCAGGCAGCGCATCACCAGGTCCTTCTGCACCAGCGGCACCTGCTCCATGGGGATCTCCACGCCCAGATCGCCACGGGCCACCATGAGCGCATCGGCTTCGCGGATGATCTCATCGATCTCCTTGAGCGCTTCGGGCTTCTCGATCTTGGCCACCACGCGCGCATGCTTCTCCCGCTGGCGGATCACGCCCTTGAGCTCGATGATGTCGCGCGCGCTGCGCACGAAGCTCAGGCCGATCCAATCCACCTCGTGATCCAAGGCGAAGACCAGGTCCTGCTGATCCTTCTCGGTGAGGCAGGGCAGGCTCACGCGCGTGTTCGGCAGGTTGATGCCCTTGTTCGCGCTGAGCTGGCCTCCATGGATCACACGCGTGGTCACCTCCGTGCGGCCATCGGTGCCCACCACCTCGAGCCGCAGCTTGCCATCGTCGAGCAGCACCAGCTCGCCCTTCTTCACATCCTGTGGGAACTGCTTGTAGCTGGTGCTCACCAGGCCGGGCCTTCCGGCCACGGGCTCGGTGGTGATCGTGAGCAGTGATCCGTTCTCAAGGTTGATGGGGCCGTTCTCCATGGAGCCCACGCGGAGCTTCGGGCCCTGCAGGTCGGCGAGGATCGCCGTGGTGATGCCCAGCTCCTCGTTGAGCGAGCGGATGGTGCTGATCAGCTCGGTGTAGAACGCATAACTGCCATGGCTGAAGTTCAGCCGGCACACATCCATGCCGTGCAGCATCATGTCGCGCAGCACCTCGCGGGAGCTGCTGGCCGGGCCGATGGTGGCCACGATCTTGGTCTTCGGTTCCTTCATCCGGGCATCAAAGCAACAACTTGTGGCCCATCTTGATCCCATCGACCTCCAGGGCGAAGGCCAAGAGGACGAATTCCGCCTTGCGAAGCCGTTCGGAAAGCGCCTCCACATCACCCGCCACGACCCGATCGACCACCAGGAAGTAGTCAGCCTGTTTCTGGCTCGGGATCAACTTGCGCTTGCCACAGGTATTGGAGATCAGGCTCCAGAGCACCGCGCCCTCGGCATCGGCCTGCTCGAATACCGTGTAGTGCAGCTCCTTGTCCTTCGCGCGTTCCACGATGTCGGCGCGGCGGCGGGTGAGCGCCAGGCCCAGGGCGCGGTTCAACGACCAGCAGAGCCGATAATCCGGCACGTGGCTGCTTAGGCCGACCACCGCCACGCGGGGCACGGCCTCTTCCTCGAGCAATTTGTGTTTCGCCATGGATGCCGACCAAAGGTATCCTGCCACGAACGCCTGAACCGGTCAGCTACGCGAGGGGGAGCGCCGGCTGCCGCGCGGCTCGTGCCCACGATCATCGCCCTTCGATGCCGTTGGCCTGCGTGAGCGCATGTTCCGGAAGGCGCTCTGCGCGGCATCCTGCTCGGCGGTCTTCTTGCTCGAGCCCTTGCCCGTGCCTTTCACCTCGCCGTTGATGTGCACCTCGGCCACGTAATGTCGGCCGCGGCCGCCGCCGCCCTCCTTCACCACGAACTCGACCTTCTTCCTCCTCTTCTGCCCCCACTCGAGCAGCCGGCTCTTGCCGTCGCGATCCTCTTTCTCGATCTCCTTCAGGTCGAAGTGCGCCTTAACCAGGCCCTCCACCACTTTCCGTGTGCGCTCGAAGCCCTTATCCAGGAAGATGGCTCCGATCAAGGCCTCCAGCGCGTTACCCGGCACCGACGACTCATGCGCCCGCGCCACGGTGGTCTCCAGCACACGCTCTATGCCCACGTGCTTGGCCAGCACGTTCAGCTGGGCACGGCTCACCAATTTGCTGCGCATGCGGGTGAGGAAGCCCTCGCCCTGGCCGGGGTAAACGGTGAAGAGCAAGTTGCCGATGATAGCGTCGAGCACCGCGTCGCCAAGGAACTCCAGGCGCTCATTGTCGGGCAGGTCGGGGCGCTCCTCGCTCACCGCGCTCACGTGGCGCAGGGCCTGTCGGTAGAGCGGCAGGTCGCCCGGGGTGATCCCCAAGGCTTGTCGGCACCACGCCCGCACCCGTCGCTCCTCGGGGTTGCGCGCTCGGCTGAAGAGGGTGGCGATCAAACTACCGGTACTTGCGGAAGACCACCGCCGTGTTGTGCCCGCCGAATCCGAAGGTGTTGCTCATGGCCGCGTTCACCGTGCGCTTCTGCGCCGCGTTGAACGTGAAGTTGAGCTTCGGGTCGATCTCGGGATCGTCGGTGAAATGATTGATCGTCGGCGGGACGATATCATGGTGCACGGCCAGGATGGTGGCCACGCCCTCCACCGCGCCGGCACCGCCGAGCAGGTGCCCGGTCATGCTCTTGGTGGCGCTGATGTTGAGCTTATAGGCCTGCTCGCCGAAGAGTCGCTGGATGGCCTTCACCTCCTGCGGGTCGCCGATGGGGGTGCTGGTGCCGTGCGTGTTGATGTAGTCGATGTCCTCCGCACGCAGGCCGGCATCGGCCAAGGCATGGCGCATGCAGAGCTCGGCGCCCAGGCCATCGGGGTGCGGCGCGGTGATGTGGTAGGCATCGCTGCTCATGCCACCACCCACCACTTCGGCGTAGATACGGGCGCCACGTGCCAACGCATGCTCCAGGTCTTCCAGGATAATGGCCGCGCCACCTTCGCCCAGAACAAATCCATCGCGGTCCTTATCGTAAGGTCGCGAAGCCGTTGCGGGATCGTCGTTGCGCGTGCTCATGGCGTGCAGGGCATTGAACCCCCCAACACCGGCTTCGTAGATCGCCGCCTCGCTACCACCGGTGACCACCGCCACGCAGGTGCCGAGCCGGATGTAGTTGAAGGCATCAATCATCGAGTTGTTGCTCGACGCGCACGCGCTGGCGGTGACATAGCTCGGACCGCGCAGCACATGCCGCATGCTGATCAGCCCGGCCGCGCTGTCCGCGATCATCTTCGGGATGAAGAACGGATTGAAGCGCGGGGTGCCATCGCCCCGGCCGAATGCGATGCACTCGTCCTGGAAGGTCTTGAGCCCGCCGATGCCGCTTCCCCAGATCACGCCGATGCGATCCCGGTCCACCTTCTCGAGGTCCAGCCCGCTATCGCGGATGGCCTCGTCGGCGCACACGACCGCGAACTGCGTATAGGGATCCATCTTCCGCGCCTCCTTGCGGTCGATGAAATCCTCCGGGGTGAAGCCCTTCACCTCGCACGCGAAGCGCGTCTTGAACTTGCTCGCGTCGAAGCGGGTGATGGGCGCAGCACCGCTTTGCCCGCTCACCAACCCTTCCCAGTAGGCCTGGAGGGTGTTACCCAGGGGGGTGAGCGCGCCCAAGCCGGTGACAACCACGCGCCTGAGCTGCATGCGGGGGCCTTACTTCGCGTTCTTCTCCACGTATTCCACGGCCTGACCCACGGTCTGGATCTTCTCGGCCTGGTCATCGGGGATGGCGATGTTGAATTCCTTCTCGAACTCCATGATGAGTTCGACGGTATCGAGGCTGTCAGCGCCAAGGTCGTTCGTGAAGCTGGCCTCCAAGGTCACCTCGTTCTGGTCGACCCCGAGCTTGTCCACGATGATCGCGATAACCCTTGACTTGATGTCCGACATGTCCGTTCGTTTTGTGATGAGGCCCCAAAGGAAAGACATTTTCCCATCGGCCACTCGGCCCCCCACCTGGGCTACTTATGCACGACCATGACCTGATCCAAAGACTTACGCCTCAGGTCTGGAACGAGGCAGCCCTCCGCAGGGAATCCCATGGGAATCAGGAGGAAGGGCCTTTCGTTATCCGGTCGCCGGAGCAGTTCCTTGAGGAAGTTCATGGGGCTGGGCGTATGCGTAAGCGTGGCCAGGCCGGCGTGGTGAGCGGCCGCTATGAGCAGCCCGGTGGCTATGCCGACACTCTCATTCACGTAATAGTTCGGGTGCTTGTGGCCTTCGGCCTCCACCTCGAAAACGCGCTTGAAGACGATGATGAGCCATGGCGCATCCTCCAGGAAAGGCTTCAGCGCATCGGTGCCGAGGGGTTTGAGGTCTTCGAGCCACTCCTCGCTCATGCGGCCGCCATAGTTGGCCTGCTCCTCCGCCTCTGCCGCCTCCCGGATCCGCTGTTTCAGGGCCGGGTCGCCAACAGCTACGAAGGTCCATGGCTGCTTATGTGCCCCACTGGGCGCGGTGCTCGCCGCACGTACCAGTTCATTGATCAGCTCCACGGGCACCGGGTCTGGGCTGAAGTGCCGTACGCTGCGGCGCGCATCCATTTCCGCCGCGAAGGCCTTTGCCCGTTCGACCATCTCTGGCGCGGCGCGTCGCGTGAATAGCAGCGGAATGAAGCCCTCGTGATCATGCATGCACCGAAGGTCGCACCTTCGCGGCATGAAGCGCATCGCGGTACTGGCATCGGGCTCCGGCACCAATGCGCAGCGGCTCATCGAGCACTTCCAGGAGCACTCAGCGGCCCGCGTGGTGCTGGTCGGGTGCGACAAGCCGGGTGCCGGCGTACTCGAGCGGGCTTCGGAACTGCATGTGCCCTGCTACCTCTTCGGTGGTGGCGCGCTCAGGGATGGAACCGTGCTGCGCGAGCTCCAAGGCCAGGGCATCGACCTGGTGGTGCTTGCCGGCTTCATGCGCCTGATCCCAGCCGAGCTCGTGCGCGCGTACCCTGACCGCATCGTGAACATCCACCCCTCGTTGCTGCCGCGGCACGGCGGAAAAGGGATGTACGGTCAGCATGTCCACAAGGCCGTGATCGCCGCACAGGAAAAGGAGAGCGGCATCACCATACACATGGTGAACGAGCGGTATGATGAGGGGCGCGTGCTTTTCCAGGCCGCATGTCCGGTACTTCCAGACGATACGCCCGCTTCGCTCGCCGAGCGGATCCACGTGCTCGAGCATGAGCATTACCCGCGCACCGTGGAATCCTTTATCACTTCCTGAACATGTTCGACCTCACGCAGATCGGCAAAGCCTTCCTGATCCTCTTCGCGGTGATCGACATCGTGGGCGGCATACCGCTGATCCTGCAGGTGCGCCAGAAGGCCGGCAAGCTCTACCCGGCGCGCGCCACGCTGGTGAGCATGGCGATCATGATCACCTTCCTCTACCTCGGCGAGACGATCCTGAACGTGGTGGGCATTGATGTGCGATCATTCGCCGTGGCCGGCTCCCTGGTGCTCTTCTTCATCGCCTTGGAGATGATCCTCGGCGTGCGTCTCTTCAAGGAGGACCTGAGCGCGCCGGGGCTGAAGGAGGCCGATGACGACCATAAGGTGTACAGCATCGTGCCGCTGGCCTTCCCGGTGATCGCAGGCGCCGGCACCATCACCACCGTGCTCTCTCTTCGGGCCGAATTCGACCGGCCGAACATCCTGGTGGCCATTCTGCTGAACATGATCCCCGTGGTGCTGGTGCTGCTGCTGACCAACCGCATCGAACGCATGCTCGGCCGCGTGGGCCTCATCGTGATCAAGAAGGCCTTCGGCATCATTCTGCTCGCCATCGCCGTGAAGCTCTTCGCCGGCAACATCATCTATCTGTTCCCCAAGGCGTGAGCGTGACGATCTATTCCGATGGCGCCGCGAGCGGGAACCCGGGGCCGGGCGGCTATGGCGTGGTGCTCGAGAGCGGCCGGCACCGCAAGGAGCTCTGGGGCGGCTACCGCCGCACCACCAACAATCGCATGGAGCTGCTGGGCGTGATCGTGGGGCTCGAGGCGTTGAAGAATCCGGACACCGAGGTGGTGGTGGTGAGCGACAGCAAATACGTGGTGGATGCCGTGGAGAAAGGCTGGGTATTCGACTGGGAGCGCAAGGGCTTCGCGAAGAAGAAGAACCCCGACCTCTGGCAGCGCTTCCTCAAAGCCTACCGGCGCCACCAGGTGCGCTTCCGGTGGATCCGCGGCCACAACGGGCATCCGCAGAACGAGCTCTGCGACCGGCTGGCCGTGGCGGCGCGAGAGCAGCCCGCCTCCCTGCTCGCCATCGATGAGGCCTATGAGCACGGCGAGCCGGGGCTATTCGGCGAGTGAGCAAGCGGCCCCGGCTATCTTCGGCCACCCATGGCCAAGCTCTTCGCAACGCTGCCCGGCAGCAACACGGAAGTGGTGCTCGAGCGCACCGCGCCAACAGCCGCCTGGCAACTGGTCGGCGCGCCCGCGGCGGATGTCACGCGCATCGGTCCGAGCCAGTTCAGCGTGCTGCTCAACGGCCGCAGCCATCGCGTGCTGATCCTGAAAGAGGACCGCGAGAACCGAACCCTCCGCCTGCGCATCGGGGGGCGCACCTGCACGGTGAAGCTCGAAGAGGAGCAGGACCGCCTCATGCGCACCTTGGGCCTGGACAAGGCGACGCGCAAGGCCGGCGACCTGAAGGCCCCCATGCCCGGGCTGGTGCTGAATGTGCTTGTGAAGCCCGGCGACGCGGTGAAGAAGAACGATCCGGTGCTGGTGCTCGAGGCCATGAAGATGGAGAACGTGATCAAGGCCCCCGGCGACGCCACCGTCAAGGCTGTTGCCGCAGAGAAAGGAAAGCCCGTTGAGAAGGGGCAGCTGCTGATCTCCTTCGCCTAGCCCTCCACGAGCTCGATATCGAAGTCGACCAGTTCCACGAACTGCTGGATCCGCTCATCGATGTCCTCGCGGCTCACCTCGAGCAGCCGTTCGATCCCGAATTTCTCGCACGTGAAGCTCGCGAGCGCGCTGCCCACGATGATCGCGCGCTTCAGGTTGTCGAAGCTGTGGTCCTTGGTGCGCGCCAGGTAGCCGATGAAGCCACCGGCGAAGGTGTCGCCGGCGCCGGTAGGGTCAACGACATCCTCCAACGGAAGCGCCGGAGCGAAGAAGACCCGGTTGTCGCCGAAGAGCAGCGCGCCATGCTCGCCTTTCTTCACCACCAGGAAACGTGGCCCCATGGCCAGGATGCGCGCGGCGGCCTTCACCAGGCTGTGCTCGCCGCTGAGCTGGCGCGCTTCGGCATCGTTGATGGTGAGGATGTCCACCCGCGCGATCACCTCCTTGAGTTTCTCGAGCGCGCTGTCCATCCAGAAGTTCATGGTATCCATCACCACCAGCGCCGGCCGCTGCGCCATCTGGTCCAGCACCTTGGCCTGCACGCCGGGATCGAGGTTGCCGAGCATCACATAGGGCGCCTGGCGGTATGATTCGGGCAGCTTGGGGTCCAGATCAAGCAGCACGTTCAGGCGCGTCTCCAGCGTGTCGCGCGTGTTCATGTCGTAGTGGTAGCGCCCGGCCCAGAAGAAGCTCTCCTTGCCTTTCAGCACATCGAGCCCTTGCAGATCAACGCCTCGATCCCGGAGCTGCTGCATCACCGACTCCGGGAAATCATCGCCCACCACGCTCACCAGGCCCATATTCTCCAGAAAAACCGAAGCGGCCAAGGAGATGTATGTGGCGGCGCCACCCACGGTCTTTTCGGCCACGCCGAAGGGTGTCTCGATGCGGTCGAATGCGACGGTGCCTACGGTGATCAGCTGCATGATGCTATTCGGGTTCGGTGCACAGGCCCACCGGCCACGTGCTGTTCATGAATGAGAAAGGCCGCGCGACGCGGCCCTCTCCTGCTCCCCGGGCTGGACTTGAACCAGCGACCCCATGATTAACAGTCATGTGCTCTAACCAGCTGAGCTACCAGGGAAGGTCCCCTTCTCGCGAAGGGACGGCAAAAGTAGGAACTCACGCTATTCGGGCAAACACCCGACCTCAAATCGGTCAGGCACCGCGCACCATCCGGCGCCCGTCACCACCGTTGACCGAACCTCGCCCCCGATGCGTATCGCTACCCTTTTCTGCAGCACCCTGCTTGCCGGCACCAGTTTCGCGCAGCCCACCCTGTGCGACGAATTGACCGCAGGTTTCGCGTGGAACCAGAGCCCGAACGGGATCCAGTTCATTAATTCCACCACCGGGACCGGGGAGCAGACCACCTGGTTCTGGTCCTTCGGAGATGGGGGGACCAGTTCGTTGGCTCAGCCCTACCATACCTATGAAGCGCCCGGCACCTATGAGGTCTGCCTGTACGCGATCACCATCCACCTGAATGGCCAGGCGCCCCTCACCTGCGTGGACACGGCCTGCGCGGCAATTGTCGTTGAAGGCAACGACCCCTGCGCGGACCTCTCGGCGTGTTTCGTGGTGAACGACCTGGGCAACGGGGGTTTCTTCTTCGACAACTGCTCCGGGCCTGGGGACAACCTGCAGTTCAAGTGGCTCTTCGGCGATGGTGCCATCAGCACCGCCACGCACGCGGATCACCACTATGACGCGCCGGGCACCTATGCGGTGTGCCTCTATGTCTTCAGCCTGGACTGCGTGGACACGCTCTGCACCTCCGTGGTGGTGACAGGCGACGACCCGTGCGCCGATTTCCATGCGTACCTCACCTATCAGGTCGGTCCGGTCGGTAGCGGTACCATCGCCTTCGCCGGTGATGTGCCCGCTGGCGCGGATTTTCTCTGGACTTTCGGCGATGGAGCATTGAATGATGATGCCCTGCAGGGCAGCCACACTTACAACCAGCCCGGCACGTACGAGCTGTGCCTGACCGCTTGGTCCTCCCCCCCAGGCTCCCAGACCGTTTGCGCGGATACCACCTGCGCGCTTGTCACGATCGAGGGCGACGACCCTTGCCAGGACATCCAGGCCTGCTTCGTGCCGAGCGGCGCAGGACCGATGGCCTTCTTCTTCAACAACTGCTCCTCGTTCATTGGAGATGCCCAGTTCATCTGGGCCTTCGGTGATGGGACCACGGCCAACGCGGTGGCCCCCACGCACACCTACAACGAACCCGGCACCTACGAGGTGTGCCTGCACGTGATCTCCATCTACGAGAGCCCCAACGGCCCGATCACCTGCACCGCCGAGACCTGCGGCAATGTGGTGGTGCAAGGCCAGGGAGGCTGCGACCCGGGCTTCGCCGTGGATATGGCCTGGAACGCCGGGCAGGACAACGTGGTCTTCTTCAACGCCACCTCCAACCACGCTGAGACCTACTTCATCTGGTACTTCGGCGATGGCACCGAGGGCTACGGGCCGCAGGCCACCCACACCTATGCCGCGCCCGGCAACTACCAGGTGTGCGTGGCCGGCTGGTATTACAATGCCGCCTCCGGCGACTCCTGCTGGGCCGAGGATTGCGCCATGATCAACGTAGGCGGTGGCGGCGACCCCTGCTTGCAACTGGAGGCCGGCTTCGTATGGACCAGCGGACCCAATGGCGTGCTGTTCTCCAACGCCACCACCGGCACCGGTTTCCAGACCACCTGGTCCTGGACATTCGGCGATGGCAGCACGAGCAACGATGCCCAGCCCTTCCACACCTACAACGAGCCCGGCACCTACGAGGTGTGCCTGCACGTGATCTCCATTTACGAGAGCCCCAACGGGCCGATCACCTGCACCGCCGAGACCTGCAGCAATGTGGTGGTGCAAGGCCAAGGAGGTTGCGACCCGGGCTTCGCCGTGGCCATGGCCTGGAACGCCGGGCAGGACAACGTGGTCTTCTTCAACGCCACCTCCAACCACGCTGAGACCTACTTCATCTGGTACTTCGGCGATGGCACCGAGGGCTACGGGCCGCAGGCCACCCACACCTATGCCGCGCCCGGCAACTACCAGGTGTGCGTGGCCGGCTGGTATTACAATGCCGCCTCCGGCGACTCCTGCTGGGCCGAGGATTGCGCCATGATCAACGTAGGCAGTGGCGGCGACCCCTGCTTGCAACTGGAGGCCGGCTTCGTATGGACCAGCGGACCCAATGGCGTGCTGTTCTCCAACGCCACCACCGGCACCGGTTTCCAGACCTCCTGGTCCTGGACATTCGGCGATGGCAGCACGAGCAACGATGCCCAGCCCTTCCACACCTACAACGAGCCCGGCACCTACGAGGTGTGCCTGCACGTGATCTCCATTTACGAGAGCCCCAACGGGCCGATCACCTGCACCGCCGAGACCTGCGGCACCGTGGTGGTGCAAGGCCAAGGAGGTTGCGACCCGGGCTTCGCCGTGGCCATGGCCTGGAACGCCGGGCAGGACAACGTGGTCTTCTTCAACGCCACCTCCAACCACGCTGAGACCTACTTCATCTGGTACTTCGGCGATGGCACCGAGGGCTACGGTCCGCAGGCCACCCACCCCTATGCCGCGCCCGGCAGCTACCAGGTGTGCGTGGCCGGCTGGTATTACAATGCCGCCTCCGGCGATTCCTGCTGGGCCGAGGATTGCGCCATGATCGAGATCGGCGAGGGCCTGGGCTGCGACCCGAATTACGTGGTTGATTTCGCCTGGTTCGCCCAAGGGAATGCCGTTGTGCTCACGGCGACCAGCAATCATCCGAGTGCCGCTTACTACTGGCAGTTCGGCGACGGCACGGCCGACTGGGCCGGAGCGACGGTGACCCACTTGTATGAACCGCCCGGGCCTTACACGGTGTGCGTGACCGCCTGGTATTGGGAGGATGCCTCACAGGACACCTGTTGGGCCGACCATTGCGATTTGGTGAGCCCCTTCTCCACGGGTCTTGGCGAGGCTACGGCCGACCTTGTCCAAGTCCACCCTGTGCCCGCGCATGATTGGATCACGGTGAGCGGCATCCCGGCGCGTTCCACCTTGAGCCTGTTCAGCCCCGATGGCCGTTTGGTTCATTCCATGCCCAGTACGAGCACCATGGTCAACATGCAGTTGAGCGGCTTGGCCTCTGGTGCCTATGTCCTTCAGATCGAAGGCCCGGGCACCGCGATCCGGCGGAAAGTGATACTGGAATAGAACGAGCCTCGTAGGCCAGCGAATCAATCGGCCGCCTCGTACACGAATAGGTAACCGGGGGCGCCGCGCTTTCCGGCCAACTCTTCCGGTGTCCCTTCCCGGTAGCGCACGCGCTCGGGTGGCACTCCTTCGGCCAGCAGAAATTGCATGAGGTTCTCGCGCCGCGCGTATTCCAGTTCACCCTGGATGCGCCTTGCCTCAATCGCGCCGAGCACGGTCATGCATCGCTCTCGCAACGGCTTGCCCGAAAGGCCCGGTGTCAAAGCTTCCACGTGGCTCAGGAAGGTGCTGTCCTTGGCGCTGAGTCCGGCGATGCGCGCGCTGTCCTGCTCACTGAGCGTCGCGGCATCGGGAAGCAGGTAAGCCCGCTTCACCTCGAAGAGCGCCGCCTCGCGCGCCTCGGTCAGCGAATCGACCAAGGAGACGAGGTCCACGCTCAGCTCCGGCTTCGCAGCAAGGACCTTGGCCAATTGGCGAAGGGTGCGGGCTTGCGCTGGGTTGAGCCCCGCCTGCAGCGGCTCGAATCGCACGCGTTCCAGATCATCTTCGTCCGTGCCGCCGACCGCGCGCACCAGCAGACGGCCGGGCGCGGTGGCCGCCTTCACCACCAGGTTCTTCAGCACCTGCCAGACAATGGGCCACGGCCTGAATTCAGGATCCTTCAGGTCGCCCTGCACGGGCACATCCAATTCCACCACGCCGCGCACATCCTTCAAGAGGCCGGCCGCCAGAGGCAAGGGGAGCACGTAGATCTCCGGGTCATGCTCTTCCACCCGCTTCCCGAATCGCAGCTTGTCGATCCGCAGGTGGTTGCGCGAATCGATGCGGCCGCTGTCCACGGTGGTGCTCGTCTCATACCGCAGCTGCCCGTCTTCGAAGGGGTGTGCCGCGTACCAGCGTCCATAGGCATCCAGGGCGTGCAGATCGAGCGCGTCCACGACCAGGTCCACGCGCGCACGACGAAGGTCCTTCGGGTCGAAGACGGCATCGGCTTTCAGGCGGCCGGTCTCCTGCAGGGTGGCACCCGCGGACACCTTGCCCGCCTCCTGATCGCTTGTGAAGCTGTTGGCCAGGACCGAGATGCCCGTGATCGCATAGGTGAAGGGCTGTGCCGGCGTATGATCCTCGAAATGCACGGAGCCATCGCTGAGCTCCATCCGTTTGGCCGTGTAATCGCTGGCCACCACCTGCTCTCCCAAGTACCGGATGTAATCGGCGAGCATTACGAAAACGTTGCTCTCGCTCACCTGAAGTGCGGTGGTGACGCTGTCTCCGGCAACAGCGGTGGTGTCCAGCTTCAGCAAGCGGGTCCAGTTGTCCGTGCCATCCGCGAGGAGCGTGAAGCGCAACGCGGCGCCGTCCAGGCGCACGGCGCCCATCTCCACGCGTTGGTCGTGCGCCACCAGGGTATCCAATCGGGCCGCTGCGGCGCGCAGGCTCAGGAGTGGCGCATCGTCAGGATCGGTGAGCCGCACGCCCTTCAGATCCACTCCGCCGCTGATGGCCAGGCTCGTGGTGTCGGTGTAGCTGTCCAGGAGGCGGAGGTCCACATCCAGCGCGCCATCCAGATCGTTGCACGCGAAGAAGTCCTGCAGGTAGGGCAGGAGCTGGCGGAGCGCGAAGTCCTTGAGGCGCGCATCGATTGCGTAGCGCTCGGCATCCGTGTCGAGCATGAACCCGCCATCCATGCGCCCACCGCCGCCGATCTCGAAACCAAGGCCGAACTCCATGCGGGCGCGATCCGAAGAAATCAGGTTGCTGCTGGCCGAGAGGTTCAGGATCGATACCGGCGAGGCGAGCACATCGCTGGCGTACTCGATCCGTCCATCGCTCAGTTCGATGTCCTCCATGCTGAAGCGGGCAGCAGCGGAGGCCGTATCCGTCGCCGCCGTGTCGGCGCCTCCGAGCTCCAGCAGATCGCTGAAGTTGAACCGCTCGCCGTTCTGCACGATGTGGAAGTAGGGCGCCTCGATCCGCAGGTCGCGGAAGCGCCAATGATCCTCGCGGAAGCCGGCCCACAGGTTGCTGCGCACGCTGATCCGCTTCCATGAGACGAAGACCGCCTCGCTGCCCGGCTCGTAGCAGGTGACACCCTGCACCGCGTAACGGAAGGTGAACGGATTGAGCACGATGCGCTCGATGGTGACGCGCCGCCCGATCCATTCCACGCTGTGCTCCTCGATGTACCGCTTGAGCAGGTACGGCAGCAGGAAGGCCACCAGCAACAACACGCTCGCCAGCGCGCCGAGCGCTATCCACCAACGCTTCCAGCGGATTCCCGATGCCCCGGCCATTGGGCGCCAAGGTATCGGCGGGAAAAACAACGGGGCGGCCATGGCCGCCCCGTGTCTTCGGAGATGGTGCGCCTCAGGCCGCAGCGGCTTCTTCACGCTTGCCCGGCAGGAGCTGGAAGTTGTTCATGACCACCTCCGTGATGTACCGCTTCGTGCCGTCCTTCGCCTCGTAGCTGCGGTGCACCAGCCGGCCTTCGAGCATCACAGGCGATCCTTTGCGCAGCAGGCGCTCCACCATCTCGGCGGTCTGGCCCCAGGCCACCACGGTGTGCCACTGCGTGTCCGTCACCCGCTCGCCGCTGGCGTTGCGGTAGCTATCGTTCGTAGCCACCGAGAGGCGTGCCACCTTACGCCCCTTGGCGATCTCCCGCACTTCCGGGTCGAATCCGAGGTTACCTACGAGGCTCACTTTGTTCTTCAGCGTGTTCATGGGACTGTTGTTTGTGTTTGACTTTCGTTTCATCGACCGGTGCTGTTGCCGACCGACGCCGCAAACCTTTTCCCAGCAGTGGGGCGGGATTCGTGTGATTCCCGCTTGTAGGCGGTTGCAGCCGTTTGCTGTCGTTTGCTCCACGGGCAACCACCGTGGCGCGAGCGGTATCTTAACCACTGCCTAGGGCCTAAGGCAGCGGACCAACAAACCAGCGTGTCTTGGGCGGTAGAGAGGCCTCCGGTTGCGTGAACTCACCGAACGGGAATTGATAAAGGGCTGCTTGGACGGCGACCGCCGTTGCCAGGAGTCGCTTTATGACCGGTACGCGCGTCGCATGTACGCGGTATGTCTTCGGTATGCGCGTCATGAACTGGAGGCCCAGGACCTCATGCAGGAAGGATTCATCCGCGTATTCGAGAAGCTGAAGGACTTCCGTCTCGAGGGCAGCTTGGAAGGATGGGTGCGACGCATCATGGTGCATACCTCCATCAACCATTACCGCCGCAAGAGCTTTCAGCAGGAGCGCTTCGGGCTGGAGCGCCTACCGGAGCACCCGGTGGAGGCCGATGCCCTCGACCAGCTGGGGCAGGCCGAGATTCTGGCGATGGTGGCCGCCCTGCCCGATGGATACCGCATGGTATTCAACCTCTTCGCCATCGAGGGGTACGACCATGCCGAAATCGCCGAGCTGCTCGGATGCGGGGAGAGCACCTCGCGCAGCCAGCTGGCCAAGGCGCGCAGACATCTGCAGCAAATGATGCTCGCTCAATCAACACCGATTCATGCCGGAGACACACCGCATTGATCATCTCTTCCGCGATGCGTTGCGCGATGCAGCCGCGACGCCGCCCCCGCATGTGCGGGCAGCGGTGCTCTCGGCCGCGCGGAATCGGCGCAGACGCGCCTTGTGGTGGCGCACCGGCGCGGTGGGGGTCGGCCTTCTGCTGGGATTAGGCGGCGGAATAAGCCTGCTGCTCCGCGACGACGTGCCCCGCGCGACCACCTCGGTCTCGGCTCCGATGGAACCCACGGTTAGCCTTCTGCCTTCAACTGAGCCGCTCAACGGCAATACGCCGAAGAGCGATTCGCCCTCCGCGCAACCTACGCATTCCAACACCGCGCAGGCCACAGCCACGATTCCGGTGACCCGTGCGAGCGGCCAGACGAATGCACCCCGTTCACAGGACACCGGGTCGGGTCGCCCTTCGATGAGGAGCTCATCCGATATCGCGAAGGCCTCGGAAGAAGCGCATGCTGATCAGGCTCTTGTTCCTGCCTCCGCGCCAGCCCAGGCAAGTGCTCCAACCTCCGCTGTTTCCGAATTCACCCTCAGCCCCTCCGCGCGTGAATCCCTGACTCGGCTAGAGCCGCATACCCTGGACCGCGCTCGCACGGAACCACAGCTTCGGACACAAACGGTGCATGACGACTATTACGCCTTGCGCGGGCGGTGGTGGGTAGGATTCGCCGTGACCCCGCAATGGACCACCTTGCGCTGGTCGGGGCCAGAAGAACGGCTGGCCCGGGCGCTGAACGATGCCGGCGGACCCGTGGGCGGCGTGAGTTTCGGAGCGTGGGGCGGGCGCGCTTGGCCGAATGGAATGCGCTTGGGCATGGGCGCCGAGCTGAGCCGCAGCGCCCAATCCTACCGATACGTGGAGCGGGAGCCCGAAGTGGTGGTGGAGACGGTGACGAACATGGTCACGCTGAACTCCTTGGTCGTGCTCTCCACCACCGACACCATACTTCGCACGGTTGCCCGCGAGGACGATCTACGCGGTCAAGACCAGCGCACCACCGTGAGCATTCCGCTGGAAGTCGGATGGAGCAAGCCATTCGGGCGCTGGCGCGTGGGCCCGCGCTTGGGGCTTGTCGGCTCACGCACCTGGGTGCGTTCCCGCTCGAGCCTGGTGCAGGATCCGGCCAGCGCGCGGCTCTCTTCCCGCCAGCTCAGCGCCGCCGAGCTCGAGCAGCGCTACCCCATGACCCTTTCGGCTCTGGCCGGGATCGATATCGGATACGGTGTGCATGAGCACTGGACCATCATGGCCTCTCCGTTCCTTTCGCGCAGCGCATGGGTGCTGGGCGATGCCACTGTCACCCACGCCGAGCCCGACCGTTTGGGCCTGCGCCTGATGATCTGCCATACGCTCTGATGATGCGATTCAACCTGCTTTCACCCCGATTGCTCTCCGCCGTGCTCACCGCTCAGTTGGTGCTTCCCCTCACCGCGCAGCTCCTCAGCGGTCATCGGGTGCAGCGCGGCGGCGGTGTGCTACAGACCTGCGATACATCCATGCATGTCGATTTCACCATCGACCTCCTGGATGATTTCGTGTGCCATTTCCAGCCGGTGGTGACCGCGGGCACAACCAGCATCGCCTCGCAGAGCTGGCACTATTACGCCGATGACACCTGGTGGGAGGCCTTCGGTTCACCTACGATCCCGTACTACAGCGAGACACCGTATCCCATGTGCCTGCAAGTGGAGGCTTACGACCAGACGGCCATGCAGCCGTGCAGCACCACGGTCTGCAAAGTGGTTCAGCCGTTGGCGCACGCGATCTGCCAGGGCCTCACCGCCGATTTCGGCATCGCGGCCGTGCAGGACAGCACCATCACCTTCCAGAGCTTGGCGCAATTCACCGATGGGCTCATCGCCTCGGAGTTCTGGAGCTTCGGCGATGCCAGCCTGCCCACCTCCGCGAGCTCCACCCACACCTTCAGCGGTGCCGGTCCTTTCCAGATCTGCCTCACGGTAGTAGGCGCACCGCCGGAGAATTGCGTGACCCAGGAGTGTCAGTGGCTCTACATGGGGCCCGGCGGGCTGCCCTGTGAGGCGCTCATCGACCAGGGCTTCATCGTGCTGCAGGCCAACGAATGGGTGGGCGTGATCGACACCTCGTGGACCACGGGCGCGCAGGTCTCACGCTCGTGGGACTTCGGCGACGGCACCTATGCCGAAGGACTGGTGGCGGCCCATGCCTATGCGACTCCGCAGCCGGTACAGCTCTGCGGCACCCTGCGCGCCTGGGGGCCGCAACTCGCCGATACCTGCGAGAGCACCCTCTGCCAGGACGTATGGCCCTTCCCCTTGCTGGGTGTAACAGAGCCCGGATCACGCGAATCGTTCCGCGCCTGGCCATCGCCCTTCACCGATGCGCTGCTTGTGCGCGCTCCGGCTGGTCTTGCTGACGAGGTGCGGGTCGTGGATGCCACCGGTCGCCTGATGCTGCGCGTCGCGGGCCGCGCCAACGGCGAGCAGGTCATTCAGCTCGCCCACTTGGCACCCGGCGCCTATACGGTGATCTGCGTGGGTCCCGCGGGCACCGCGGCGCGCACCGTGCTGAAGCAGTAACGCGGGCAACTCCGGATCATCCGCGGGGCTGCGCGGGGCAGTTGTGCACCTTCGCTCAGGAGCAGCAATCTCCCGCAGACCGGGCCATGCCCTATTGGTGCGTCCTCTGGCCTCAGGCGAGCGACTCGGCAGGCACCGCTTTTCCCGCCAGCAGCTGATAATCGGTGAGCAGGATTTCCGTACTGATGCGGCGCGTGCCGTCCTTGGCCTCGTAGCCCCGGTGCACCAGGCGACCCTCGATCACCAAGCCGCTGCCCTTGCGCACCTGCGCCGCCAGCCGCTCGGCCAATTTGCCCCAGGCCACAACAGGGTGCCACTGCGTATCCTCTTTCCATTCGCCCTCCGCCGCACGAAAGCGTTCGTTGGTGGCCACGCTCAGCCGCAGCATCTGCTTGCCGTTGCCCACGGTGCGCATGTCCGGGTCCTGGCCGATGTGTCCCACCAGTTGCACCTTGTTCTTCATCGTCGTGATCATGTCTTTGGGGTTTTACTCGGGCCACATGGCCTTCGAGCCGCAAAGGCAGCACGGCCCACCAGCCCAATCCGTCCGGCTTCCGTTTGCAGCCGATTATCTGCGTTTGCTCCCGTTTGCTCAACGGCCTAGGGGGTAGTGGTATATGTCCTTCGAGGTCGATTCAACCACCGCGGAAGCACCGATGTACAGCCCAGCAACGAACACGCCTGACCTCGCGTTCAATCAAGGCACCATTCAGCGTGTTTGTTTGTTCTTCTTCTCTGGTGGGTGGTCGATGGTTCAAGGCATCCGAATAATACCCGTCCGAGACCTTTCGCCTAACGGCTCCAATTGACCTTTCCCCGTACCGGGTCTACGGCTCAGCCTCTACATTCGCCGCACAAGGGACAAAGAACATCGATGAATATGAGCGGCAAGACGAACAAGATCCTGGTGCCCACCGACTTCACCAAGGTGGCCGACAATGCCATGGGCCACGCGCTGCGCCTGGCCAAGCATACCGCCGGGGAGGTGTACCTCCTGCACGTGGTGGCCAAGCAAGAGGAAGTGGATGAAACGCGGCGGAAGCTGGAGTTGGAGCAGACGCGCGCCTTGGGCATGGAAACCGGTGTGCCGGTGCACAAGCTCGTGCGCGTAGGTTCCATCTTCGACGACATCGGCGATGCGGCTTCGGAGATCGGAGCCAACCTGATCGTGATGGGCACGCATGGCATGCGCGGCATGCAGTTCCTCACGGGCAGCCGCGCCCTGCGCGTGATCACCAGCTCGAGCGTGCCGTTCATCGTGGTGCAGGAGCGCCCCATCAAGGAAGGCGGCTACGACTCGATCGTGGTGCCCTTGGACCTGCACAAGGAGACGCGCCAGAAGCTGACCCTGGTGGCCGACATGGCCAAGCACTTCAACAGCAAGGTGCACCTGATCACGCCCAAGGAGGATGACGAGTTCCTGCACAAGCAGCTGCAGAACCACATCCGCTTCGCCAACCAGTACCTCGACGAGCGGGGCATCCAGCACGATGCCACCATCGCCGACGAGGACAGCAGCGATTTCGTGACGGCCGTGGTGAAACACGCGGTGGCGGTGGATGCCGATCTGATCACGATCATGAACCTCGCGCAAGGCAACATCTTCGGCGTGCTGGGGGTTCCCTACGAGCAGGAACTCATCACCAACGAGGCGCAGATACCGGTGATGTGCATGAACCCGCGCGAGACGGCGACGGGCGGCGGCTGGACCTTCCAGTGAGCGGGCGCTAGGCGCGCATGCCGATGACCAGGATGTCGTCGACCTGCTCGTGCGCGCCGCGCCAGGAGTTGAAGGCCTCGTGCAGCAGGGCGCGCTGGCGGTCGGTGGGTTGCTGGCTGATCTCCAGCAGCAGGTCGCGGAACCGGCGGTAAAGGAATTTCTTGCCCTTGGGCCCGCCGAACTGGTCGGCGTACCCGTCGGAGAAGATGTACACCATGTCCGCGGGGCGAAGTTCGACGCGGTGCTCCGCGAAGACCGCGCCGTTGAGGTCGAAGCTGCCGATGGCGTTCTTGTTCGGCGGGTAGATGAGGACCTCGCCATCGCGCACCACGTACAGGGGACAGTTGGCGCCGGCATATTCGAGCAGGCCCGTGGCAGGGTCGTAGCTGCACAAGGCCATGTCCATGCCATCGCGCACCAAGTGCTGCTCGCGGTCCTTATGCAGGGCCTCGAAGGCGATGCGGTTAAGCTCGTAGAGCACCTCGGAGGGCCGCACACGGCCGCGCTCCTTGGCGGCCTGGTTGAGGCCGTTGTGGCCGATCAGGCTCATGAAGGCGCCGGGCACGCCATGGCCGGTGCAATCCACGGCGGCGAAGAGCACGCGGTCCGAGACCCGTTCCATCCAATAGAAATCGCCGCTGACGATGTCCTTCGGCCTGAAGTACACGAAGGCGTCCGGCAGCAGGTCCTTGATGCGGCGCTCGGGCGGCAGGATGGAGTCCTGGAGCCGTTTGGCGTAGCGGATGCTATCGGTAACGTTCTTATAGAGCTCCACCACCTTGCGACTCTGCCGCTCCACCTCCTCCTTCTGGCGCACCACCTCCTCGGTGCGCTCGGCCACCTTCAGTTCCAGCACGCGCTCACGTTGGCCCAGTTCGTCGCGCATCTTAAGGAGCGCGTGGCCGAGCACGTCCTCCTCGCTCAACGGCTGGTACTCGGCGGTGAAATCGCCAGCGGCCACGGCATGCGAGAAATCGGTTGTGCGGCGCAGGCCCTCCACCAAGGAGCTGAGCGCCTTGCCCATGTCGCCTACCTCATCGTTGGTGGTGCGCACGCGCGTGCGCGGGAACACGCCACGGCCCAGGCTCAGGAGCACGTTGCGCAGGCGCTGCAGCGGACCCACGATGTCGCGGATGATGAGCAGGGCCACGAGCGCCCCGATGATGACCAGGCCGAGCCCCATGTAGAGCACGAAGAACTTCAGCGAGTCGAAGCTCTTGATCATGCCGCCGCCCAGCTCGCGCCGTTTGTTCTCCTGCAGCTGCAGCAGCCGGTCCAGCTCAGCCAGCACCTTCTCGTGCTGCTGGTCGATGGGCCCTCCTTCCTCGGCCAGGCCGGTGCGCTCCATGTGCACGAAGGGGTCACGGTAGCTCTCGAGCGAGGGCAGCAGCTCCTTCACATGGTCGTGCAGCTTGAAGAGCTCCTCGAGCTGTATGGTGATGCTGTTCATCTGCTGCACCTCCTCGGGCCCCCAGGCGCCCATGAGCGTATCGATGCGGTCGAGCAATTGGGGCAGCTCCTGGGTGGTGAGCTCCACGAGCGTGGTCTTCTCAGGGGCATCGGCACGGCTCTCGAGCAAGGCCCAGTGCTTGATGAGCATGTGAGCGCTGACGGTCAGATTGCGGAGCCGCACGAGCGCATCTACCGACGGGGAATACACCTCGTTGATCTCCTGGTTGATGACGCGGCTGCGCTCGAGCGTGCGGTTGGTGAGGAGCACCACCAGCAGGGCGAAGAAGATGAACAGCCCGAACCCCAGCGCGATCTTCCGTCCGATGGTCAAGCGTATCGCCATGGCCGATCAGCGCTGATCCTGTTGCGGTATCTCCTCGTAGAGCCTGCGGAACTTCTCCGAGTTCATCTCATCCTGCAGGCTGTAGTAGATGCCTTCCAGCCCAAGCAGCGTCTCTTTCCGCGAGGGGTTCATGTCATGCGCCTTCAGCATGAAGGGCAGGGCGAGCTGGAAATACTCGCGGGCCACTTCCTGCACCTGCTGCATGGTGATCAGGTCTGCCTCGGCCTGCAATGCCCGGATGCGGTAGACGCCCATGTTGTAGAAGAGCGTGGCGAGGTTGTAGTTGGCGCCGTAGTTGTCCGGATCGATGCGAAGCACGCCTTGGTAGGTGCTGGTGGCCTTCTCGAACCACTCGGTGCGCGTGCGATCCTCGTTGAACCGCTTGGTATAGAGGGTGCCCAAGGCATTGGCGAACTCGGCCTCGCGCGCCCGCAGGTCGGCCTTGGGCTCGAGGCGGAGCACGGATTCGCGGTACATGTCGAAGAGGGTGATGGCGCGCTGGTCATCGCCATCGGATAGGGCCTTGGCGGCTTCGTTGAAGCAGGAGCGGGAGAGGTACTCGTAGGCCTGCGTGGCATTCTCCCGGTAGGTGGAATCGGCATCGAGCTCCAGGCAGCGATGGAGGCTGGCGAGAGCCGTGTCCCGGGCGCGGTCGCCCTCGGGGGTGGAGACGCGCGCCTTGTACACGTCCTTGTACACGAACCCGCGCAGGAGCCATGCTTCGGCATCGCCCGCATGCGCGGGCTCGGCCACGGCCTGATCGATCAAGGTCTTGGCGCCAGAGAGGTCGCCGGCCTGGTACTTCCGCAGGGCCTCTACCAGCGGCGATTGCGCGCTGAGCACCGCCGCCGTCAGCAGCGCGAGAAGTGTGGTATGGAGACGGGCCGCGATCATTCCTCCACCCGATGCGCCAGGTTCTTCAGGGTGAGCCCCACCACCAGGCCATGCTCCTTGGCATTGAGCATGCTGAGCTCGTACTTCAACAGGTTGTCCACCTTCACGAAGTTCACCACGGCGCCGTCCTCGAGCGCGCCGGAGTATTCGGTCACCATCAGGGTGGGCTTACCCTTGAGGTTCTTGAGGATCTCAGGCATCAGGGCGAGCTCGCTTTTGCCCACGAACAGCATGTGGCAACGCTCGGGGTCGGCCGTGCGCGGCAGCTTACGCACCTCGATGGGCTGTTTGCCGATGGTGCGCGTGCTGTACTGCTTGATGAGCTCCTGATAGAGGTTGGCACCGCCCAGCACACCGATGATGAAGTTGCCCTGACGCATCTCGGGGTCCTTCCACTCGACGAGCTTGGCGATGTTGTAGATGTAGTTCGCTTGCAGGATCGAGGTGGTGTCCTTCTCGGCATCGCGGGGCTGCTGCACCGCGGAGCAGAGCAGCAGAGGCAGCAGCACCAGCAACCGGCGTGGCCAGAGAAGGAACGGAGGCCTGATCATAGATTTGGCGGTCGGCATTCCCGATCGCATGCCAATCACGAACGCTGGGCAAAGTATTCGAGCGCGAAAGGCCGCCTTCGCGGCACTTCTTCTCGTCTGTCAACATGCGGCTGTTGACTTGCCCGCGCAGCCGACGGCCCCGGCCCGGTTCGATCTGACGGCGCAGCAGGAATCCATGGGCTACCGCTGGCTTCGGTGGAGCACGGAGCATATCGGGCACCGCCTCACCGGCAGCGTGCAAGGCGCGCGGGCCGAAGCGGCCGCCGACAGCCTCTTCCGGCTCTCGGGTCTTCCGCTGGTGCAGCGCTTCCCATTCCGCGCGGAGGCCTGGGCGCGGGGCACGGTGCGGCTCACCATCGGCGAAGGCACGGCGTGGTCCCACCACCAGGCCGTGGCCTTGGCGAACACGCCGCTGGAGGCGGATGTGGAAGCCCCCCTGCTCGATGCCGGAAACGGCTTGGCCTCGGATTGGGAAGCGCTCGGTGAGCATGTCGCTGGGCATGCCGTGCTGGTGAACCTGGGACTGGTGGGAGCGCCCAGCGGCGCCAAGAATCTGCACCGCAGCGAGAAGGCGGCCCTGGCCCGTGCGGCCGGGGCGGCATCGGTGCTCTTCGTGAACCAGGTGGAGGGGGGCGTGCTGCTCACGGGCACCGCCTCGATCGATGGCACACTGCTGAACATTCCTGCGGCCTGCATCGCGGCGGAGGATGGCGCTGCGCTGCGCGAACGGCTCCATTCCGGGGCACCGATCACCGCACGCCTGACGATGTCGAACACCAGTGCCGTGGTTGAGGCGAACAATGTCATCGCTGAGATCCCTGGCACCACGCGGCCCGAAGAAGTGATCGTCGTGGGCGGCCATCTCGATAGCTGGGACCTCGCCTCGGGCGCCACAGACAATGGCTTGGGCTCCTTCTCGATCCTCGATCTCGCGCGCGCCATGGCCACCATGCCGGCACCGGAGCGCACGGTGCGCTTCGTGCTCTTCATGGGCGAGGAGCAGGGGCTGCTGGGCTCGCGCGCCTTGGTGCAGCACTATCGCGCGAGCGGCGAGCTGCAGCGCATCCGGGCAATGATCAACCTGGACATGAGCGGCAATCCGCAGGGCTTCGCCGTGGGCGGGCCAGAGGGCTGGGGCGCGCTGCTCGCATCGGCCTGTGCCTCGGTCCGCGCCGTGGATTCCGCCTCCTTCCAGGGGCGTGCCGAAGAGGCGCTATGGCTGCACAGCGACCACCAGCCATTCCTGCTCGCGGGCGTACCGGTGATCTACCCCTTGAGCGACCTGGGCAAGCACGTCTATGGCTGTTATCACAGCAGCTGCGACGACATCCACCTGGTGGATCCGCAGGCCATGGTGAACAACGTGCGCTTCGTTGGGGCGCTGATCTATTGGCTCTCTGCGCAGGAAACCCTGCCGAGCCATTTCACATCCGCCGTGCTCCGCGAACGGCTCATCGCCGCCGGGCTGGAAGAACCCTTGCGGATCGGGGGCGACTGGCCTTGGGACTGATGGCTTAAGCCCCTGGACGGGCGTTCCCGCCAGCAGCGCCCTTCATGCTCTCCAGGTCCCGGTCGAAGAGATAGAGCCCGCCCTTGTCGTTGCCGATGAGGTTGAGCTTGTCGATGAGCGTGCGTGCCAGCGCCTCTTCCTCGATCTGCTCGCCGACGTACCACTGCATGAAGTTGTGCGTGGTGTAGTCCTTCTCCTTCAGGCAGAGGTCCACCACGCCATTGATCTCGTTGGTCACGATGGTCTCGTGATCGAGCAGCGCTTGGAACACATCGGTGATGGCCTTGTAGTTGGTGCCGGGCTGCTTCAATGCGGGAATCACGGCCTTGCCGCCTCGCTCATTGATGAACTTGACCAGCTTGAGCATGTGCATGCGCTCCTCATCGCTGTGGCGATACAGGAAGGCCGCCGTGCCGCTGAGCCCTTGGTTCTCGGCCCAAGAGGCCATGGCGAGGTAGGCTTGGCTGCTCGCGGCTTCCACGGCCACCTGGCCATTGAGCGCCGCTTCGATCTTCTTGCTGAGCATGGTGCTTCGGTATGCCGCGAAGGTACACGCCGGAGCTGGCGATCACCGTTTGTTGAAGTTGTTCATGGCGCTGGAGACACCCAGCAGGCCGAACTGCAGCACGGCCTTCGCGGCGAGCTCGATGCGCTCGGCAAGGGTCTTCTCCTCCTCCGGCGACCATGCGCCCAGCACGTACTCGCTCTGGCGCCCGCGCGGGAAATCGCTCCCGATGCCGAAGCGCAGGCGCGGGAACTCTTCGGTGCCGATGAGCTCGATGATGCTGGTGAGCCCATTGTGCCCGCCTGCCCCGCCCTTGGCTCGGATGCGGATCGCGCCGAAGGGGATCGCCAGGTCATCGGTGATCACCAAGAGGCGGTCGGCGGGCACGTTCTCCTGCTCCATCCAATAGCGCACGGCCTTGCCGCTGAGGTTCATGAAGGTGCTGGGCTTGATCAACACGAAGGCCCGGCCCTTGTGGCGCACCTCGGCGCGGTCGGCGTAGCGGTCTGGCGCGAAACGGGCGCCGCCCGCGGCCGCGAGATGATCGAGCACCTGGAAGCCGATGTTGTGGCGCGTGGCGGCATACTCCGGACCAGGGTTGCCGAGGCCGGCGATGAGGAACTTCATGGTCCGCAAAAGAAACGAGCCCCGCGGTGCGGGGCTCGTCAATCGGTAGTACGCTTCGATTACTTCTTGGCGGCCGGCTTGGCGTCGGCAGCGGGCGTGGCGGCGGCAGGAGCACCTGCGGCAGGCGTGGCGGCAGCGGCCTCCTCGACCTTCTTCGGCATCTTCACCGAGGCCACCACATCTTCCTGACGACCCAGCGTGGTGAGGCCCGTGAGCTTGAGGTCGCCCACATGGATGGTCTGGTTCACGTCGAGCTCGCTCACATCCACGTCGAGGTGCGCGGGGATAGCGGCGGGCAGGCCCTTCACCTGGATCTTCCGCATGGTCTGGCTCAGCTTGCCGCCCTTGCGCACGCCAACCGGCTGGCCGGTGAGGCGCACCGCGAGCTGCACGCGCGCCTCGCGGTCCTCCTTCATCTCCATGAAATCCACGTGGATCACGCGATCGCTGAGCGGATGGAACTGCTTCTGGTGCACCATCGCCAGCGTCTTGTTGCCGTCGATGTCGAGTTCCACCCCGTTCACGTCGGGGGTGAAGACCACCTTGCGGAGGGCGGCCTCGTCCACGCTGAAATGCACCACGCCCTGTCCTCCGTAGAGCACGCAGGGTACGCGCTTGCCGCGGCGGAGCTGTGCGGCGTCCTTGGTGCCGACTTGTTCGCGGACGTTGCCGCTGAGAGCTATTCTGTTCATGGCCTGACTGTGTTACGCGATGATGAAGTGACTGCTGATGCTCTCGTGGCTCCGCACCCTGCGGATCACGTCGGCGAAGAGCTGCGCGACGGTGAGCACCTTGATCTTGCTGGTGAGGGCCAGTTTCTCCGGCCCAATGGGTATCGTATCCGTGACGATGAGTTCGGTGAGCGAGCTCTTCTCCACGCGCTCGCAGGCCTCGCCGCTGAGCACGGCATGGGTGCATACGGCACGCACGCTGCGGGCGCCGAGGTCGGTCATCATGTCCGCGGCCTTGGTGAGCGTGCCGGCCGTGTCGATCATATCGTCCACGAGCACCACGTCCTTGTCCTTCACGTCGCCGATCACCGTCATGCGCTCGATCTGGTTGGCCACCTTGCGCTGCTTGTAGCAGATGGCCATGTCGCAGCCCAGATGCTTGCTGTAGGCGTTGGCGCGCTTGGTGCCGCCGGTGTCCGGGGCGGCCATCACCAGGTCCTTCAGGCCGAGCGATTTGATGTGCGGGAGGAAGATGCTGCTGGCGAACAGGTGATCCACCGGCACCTCGAAGAAGCCCTGGATCTGATCGGCGTGCAGGTCCATGGTCATGATGCGGTCCACGCCCGCGGCCGTGAGCATGTTGGCCACGAGCTTGGCGCCGATGGATACGCGCGGCTTGTCCTTGCGGTCCTGCCTGGCGAAGCCGAAGTAGGGCATCACCGCCACGATACGCTTGGCGCTGGCGCGCTTGGCCGCATCGACCATGAGCAGCAGCTCGAAGAGGTTGTCGCTCGGCGGGAAGGTGCTCTGCACCACGAAGACCAGCTCGCCACGCACCGTTTCCTCGAAGCTGGGCTGGAACTCCCCATCGCTGAACCGGTTCACCGTGATCTCGCCCAACCGCTCTCCGCTGGACGCGGCAATCTGCTCGGCCAGGTAGCGGGTGGCGGTGCCACTGAAGATCTTGGCGCTCTCGAGCATGGGCTGCTTTCCCGAAACGGGCCGCAAATGTAAAGATCCCCAGCGGGTTATCAACACCTGTGGGTTCCTTCCTCGGCAGCCGCCTCCGGGTACCTTCGGCCCGCCGCCCGAATTCCCCTTCCCCGGCCATCCCCATGCCCAAAAGACCCTCTGATCCCGCCCGTCTCGCGCAGGATGTCCTTTCCGCCATACGCCGCTCCGGCCACGCCGGCATCACCAGCCAGCAATTGGCTCTTCAGCTGGGATTCAAGGGGAAAGAGAACCGTTACCAGCTCTTCGACGCGCTTGAGGCGCTCCTGGATGAGGGGCGCGTCCAGTCCGGGAAGAAGGGCCGGTACGTGGCTCCCGGCGGACGCGACACGGTGGAGGGCAGCATCGACATCATCTCCAGCGGGGCGGGCTATGTGCGCATCGGCGGTGGCGAGAACGACGTGTTCGTGCACAACCGCAACGTAGGCACCGCCCTGCACGGAGACCGCGTGCTGGTGAAGCTCATGGGCGGGCGCGGCACCCGGGCCGAGGGCAAGGTGCTGCGGGTATTGGAGCGGCGCCGTACCGAATTCGTCGGAACCATACACAAGCATCAGGGTCGTTTGATCCTGGTGGCCGACGACCAGCGCGTGCAGCGCCCTTTCCTGATTCCCGCGAACGAGAGCCTCAATGCGCAGGACGGGGATAAGGCCATCATCGCCCTGGGCGAATGGAAGGACAGCCGCGATGCGCCACGCGGGAAGGTGACCCGGGTGCTGGGCCGGGCGGGCGAGCACGCCGTGGAGATGCACGCCATCCTCGCTGAATTCGGCCTGCCGCTGGAATTCCCGGAGAGCGTTCAACAGGCCAGCGAGGAGATCGAGGACGGTGTGACCGAGAAGGAGATCGCCAAGCGACGGGATGTGCGCATGGTGCCCACCCTCACCATCGACCCGGACGATGCCAAGGACCTGGATGATGCCCTGAGCGTACGTCGGCTGGAGAACGGCCATTGGGAAGTGGGCGTGCATATCGCCGATGTGAGCCATTACGTGACGCCGCGCAGCGTGATTGACATGGAGGCGGCCAACCGCGCCACCAGCGTGTACCTGGTGGACCGCGTGGTGCCCATGCTCCCGGAGCGACTGAGCAACAACCTCTGCTCGCTCAACGCCGATACCGACAAGCTCAGCTTCAGCGCCATCTTCGAGCTGGACGACCGGGCGCGCATCAAAGGCGAATGGTTCGGGCGCACGGTCATGCGCTCACGTCGCCGCTTCGCTTACGCGGAGGCGCAAGCGATCATCGATGGCGCCGACGGCGACTTCAAGGACGAGGTGCTCTTGCTTCATCGCCTGGCGCAGGTGCTTCGCAAGGAGCGCATCGCGAACGGGGCGTTGGAGATCGGCGGCAACGAGGTGAAGTTCAAGCTCGATGAGAAGGGCGCGCCCATCGGCGTGTACGAGAAGGTGATGGGGCCGGCCAACTGGCTCATCGAGGAGTTCATGCTGCTGGCGAACAAGCGCGTGGCCACCTGGGTGAGCAAACAGAAGAAGGGGCCGGCCGCCCCGCCCTTCGTCTACCGCGTGCACGACCTGCCGGACCCCGAGAAGGTGGAGCAGCTGCGCGCGCTGGCCAAGAGCTTCGGGCATTCGCTCGTGGTGCACAAGGATGAAGACCTGCCGCACGCGATCAACCGCCTGCTGCACGAGGTGAAGGGCAAGGAGGAGGAGAACATCATCAAGCAGGTGGCCATCCGCAGCATGTCCAAGGCCGTGTACAGCACCGAGAACATCGGGCACTACGGCCTGGCCTTCGAGCATTACACGCACTTCACCTCGCCCATTCGCCGGTATCCCGACCTGCTGGTGCACCGCGCGCTGGCGCATTACCTGGCCGGAGGCAAGGCACTGGACCGAGAGGCGCTGGAGATCAGCTGCACCCACAGCTCGCGCATGGAGAAGCAGGCGGCCGATGCCGAACGGGCGAGCATCCGTTACAAACAGGCCGAATTCCTGCTGGCCCGAATCGGCCAATCCTTCGAAGGGATCATCAGCGGCCTCACGAACTGGGGCATCTATGTGGAGCTGCGAGAGAACAAGTGCGAGGGCATGATCGGGCTGAAGGAGCTGCCCGGTGACGCGTTCCGCTTCGATCAGGAGCGATACGTGGTGGTGGGTCAACGCACGGGCAGGCGGTTCCGCTTAGGCGATGAGCTCCGCGTGACGATCAAAGCCGTGGACATGGATCGTCGCACGGTCGACTTCGCGCTGGATGATGGTGGGCGGCAAGTGACCACCAGCGGAAAATTCCAACGTAAGCCTGCGGGCAAGAAGAAGCCCGGCCGAAGGTGATCGACCGGGCTCTCGGGAAAGGTTCGGCTCAGACCAGGTTCAGCCTCTTCGCCAGATCATCCTTGTAGCTGCCGCCGATGGGGATCACCTTCTTGTCGTTCTCCAGGATCAGGTTCGGCTGCTCGATGGCCGTGATCTTGTCCACGCGAACGATGAAGCTGCGGTGCACGCGGATGAACTCGGTCTCGGGCAGCTTCGCCTCGATGTCCTTCATGGTGCTGTGCACGGTGTACCGCGTGTTCAGCGTGTTGATCACCACGTAGTCCTTCAGCGCCTCGATGAAATAGATGTCGCTCGTCTTGAGCTTGACCAGGCGGCTGTTGCTCTTCACGAAGAGGATGTCCTTCGCGTTGTCCTTGCTCTCCACCAAGGCGTAGAGCAGGTCGCGCTCCTTGAGCACCTCGGTCTCCTTCTTGTGCTTGTAGAGCGCCATCTCGATCGATGTGTGGATATCGATCTCCTTGAAGGGCTTGATGATGTAACCGTAGGGCTGCGTCACCTTGGCCTTCGCCAGGGTGCTCTCGTCGGCGTAGGCGGTGAGGAAGATCACCGGGATGTTGGCGGTCTTGCGGATCGCATCGGCCGCTTCGATGCCGTTCATCTCGCCCTTGAGCATGATGTCCATGAGGATGATGTCCGGCATGTGCTCGGTAGCCAGGGCCACCGCCTGCTCGCCGGTGCTGGCCGCACCCACCACATGGTACCCCAGCTTCTTCAAGCTGTGCTGGATGTCCTTGCTCACAATGCTCTCATCCTCGACCACGAGAACGTTCGTCTGCGCCATCTACGTGTTGCTTGAGTCGCTCAAAAGTAATCAAATAGGAAACCCCGCTATCCGAGGCCCGCTGCACGGTGCCGTCCAGTTGGTCGGCCAGCAGGCGGATCAATTCCATGCCCAGATGGCCGTGCCGTTGCTCATCGAAACCCGGCGGGAGCCCCACCCCGTCGTCGCGCACCGATATCCGCACCAGGTCCCCTTGGGTGTGTAATCCGATCCGTACCGTACCCCTGCGACCGTCGGGGAAACCATGCTTCAGCGCGTTGCTGATGATCTCATTCAGCACCAGGCCGCAGGGCATCGCCTGGTCGATGTTGAGGTGCACGGGATCCAGTTCCAGTTCCAGTTCGATGCGCTCGCTGGTGCTGTAGCTGAGCATGAGGTTCCGCGCGAGGCCATCGATGTAATCGGCCAGGTCGATGTGGCTGAACTGCTTGTTCTGGTACAGGCTGTCGTGGATCAAGGCCATGCTGCGGATGCGATCGCGGCTGTGGCGCAGCACCTCCAGCACTTTCGGGTCGGTCTCGGCCCGCTCGGTCTGCAGCTTGGTGATGCTGCTGATCACCTGGAGGTTGTTCTTCACGCGGTGATGCACCTCCTTGAGCAGCACCTCCTTCTCGCGCAGGCTGTCCTCGATCTCCCGCTGCGCCAGCTTCCGGTCGGTGATGCCGTGCGCCAGGCAGGAGACCTCGCGCACCTCACCATCCACGATGATGGGGTTGAGGAAGTTCTCGACCCAGGCCGGCCGTCCTTCCATGTCGATGAGCTCCACCTCGAACTGCTGGGGCTGGCCGCGCAGCGCTGCGGCATAACGCCCGAGGAGCGCCTTCACCGAACCCTTCTTCACGCGCGGCGCCAGCAGATCGGCGAAGGAGTCGCCGACCTTCAGCGCGATGCCGTGGGCCTCCTCGATGGACCAGAGGAAGTGCGCGTTGCACGAGGTCACTCGCAGGTCCTTGTCCAGGGTCCAGATCATCATGTTCCCCGCGCTCTCGAAGATGGCGCGCAGGCGGGCGGCCTGTTCGCGCACCTTGTCTTCGGCGAGCTTCTGCTCGGTGATCTCATGCCCGATGCCGAACACCTCGCGCACGGTGCCGTTCGCGTCGAACACCGGGCTGAGGAACACCTCGTTGCACACGCGTGCGCCTTGCCGGTCGAGCAGGTCCGTCTCGAATCGCATGGTGCGGCCCGTGAAGGCCGTGGTGTACTTCTCCTCCCAGAACGCATGGTAGGCGTCGCTGGCGAAGAGGCGCCTGGGCGCGCTGGAATCGACGCTGATCATGGGGCGGGTGCCATAGAGCCGCTCGATCATATCGCTGTAGCCCTTGTTGAAGGATCGGAGCTTGAGGTCTGGGCCGATGGTCCAGAACATGTGCTCACCGCTCTCGAATAGCGCGCGGAGCTTGGCCTCGTGCTCCAGCACGCGCTGCCTCGCCTCCACTTCATGCGTGATATCCCGGAAGATGCTGCGCGCCGCTACCGGTTCCCCGTTGAGCTTGCGCAAGCTCGTGGTACCCTCCACGGTGATCAGGTGACCGTCCTTCGCTCGGAAGACCGTTCGGATGACCCCGCTTTCATTTCCTGATAGGACAGCTCTGAACCAGGCCTTGCTCTCCTCGACTCCTTCCGGTGCGATCACTTCCCACAGGCTCATGCGCGCGATTTCCTCGGGGGTGTATCCGAGCACGGCGCGCCAGGCATTGTTCACGTATTCGAAGCGGCCGTCCGGACTCACGCTCTGGATCAGGTCGGTGGCGTTCTCGAACAGGTCGCGGTAGCGTTCCTCGCTCGCCCGAAGCGCTTCCTGATCGCGCTTCATGCGCGTGATGTCGCGTGAGACCCCCATCGCCCCGACGAGCTTGCCTTCCTCATCGAACAGGCGCGATGCGGCGAGGTAAGAGGTGAACATGTTCCCGTACTTATCCACGTTCCGCACTTCGCCGGCGAAGGCCCCATGCGTCTCCAGCTCGTGCTGCACGCGCTTGAATTCGGCGGGGTCGGCGTAGAGCATGCGGGTATCCCTGCCCAGCACCTCATAGGCCTCGTAGCCGAAGCGCAGGCTCGCCGCGGGATTGTACTCGGTGATGACGCCGCTCTCATCGCCCGCCATGATCATGTCCAGCGAACTATCGATGAGGCTGCGCGCGAAACGCTTCGAACGCTGGAGCTGCTCCTGGGTGCGCCGGTGGCCGGCGATCTCATCGCGCAGCACCTTGTTCACCTCCTCGGCGAGCTGCAGCTTCATGCGCTCGCGTATCAGGTTCTGCTGCTGCTGCTGATCCTGCAGGGTGTACTGCTCTGCCCATCGGCCATGGAGCAGCGTGCGCGAACGGCGGATCAGGAGCTCGCGTTCCTTATGCGCCACGGGCCGCACGCGCAGCGGCTCCGTGTCCTCCGCTTCATTCCAGGCGTTCCAGGCTGGTCGGTCCTCCGGAAAGAAATGCTCCGCAAGCTCCTCCCCCACGAGTTCGTCATTGAGCATGGCCTTCGCGGCGGGGTTGGCGTATTGGACCTTGCCGTCGATGGTCACCACGAGCCCATCGTGCATGTGCTCCACAAGGTCCTTGAAGCTTTCTGCCAGGGCTTGCTGCTCGGCCTGAGCCCGCTTGAAGTCGGTGAGGTCGATGAACATGCCGAGCACGGTCGGCTCCTGGCCTTGCGTCTCATCCAGATACACGTTCTCCAGCACATGCAGGTCGCGGCCGCTCCGGTGGCGCAGCCGTATCTCGAAATTCACCAGTTCTTTCTGCGCAATCAACCGATCGAGATAGCGCGCGCGGTCCTCGGGGCTGTGGTAGAGCTCCGTAGCGCTGCGCTCCATGAGCTCTTCTCGCCCCGAGTAGCCCAGGATGCGGGCCATGGCGTCGTTACACTCCACGATCCGGCCGTTGAGCGTGGTGCGGAAGATGCCCGCCAGGTTGCGGTGCATCAGGTCATGGTAACGTCGCTGCAGCTCGATCAGCTGGTCGCCATCGTTGGCCGGTTGCGACATTCCGGGCGCGCTGCTCATGGTTGATCGGCGCCGTTGCCGTAGGGTGGCGGTATACGCCCTCCATCCACCCGCATCTCGGCGCCATCGCGGTACCTGATGGTCATGTACACCGTCCCATCCTCTGTGTAGTAGGTGAAATCGCCTTGCTCCAGGCCCATGTTGTAACGGCCTTCCAGCCGCAAACGGCCGTTCGGCCAGTACCAGCGGTGCTTGCCATCAGGTTCACCATCGATGAAGTCGCCCACGAAGGCGCGCTTACCCGTATCGTAGGTGTGCACCCAGGTGCCATCCTTCAGCCCGCCCTTGTATGCGCCTTTCTCACGATGGTCTCCCACCGCATAGGTCCACACGCCTTCCTTCAGGCCATCGATGTATTCGCCCTGGGTCACGACCTGGCCTTCCTCATCGTACTCGGCAGAGGCTCCATCCTCCTTGCCTTTGCGGTAATTCTCTTCCCGGTGCAGCGCGCCGTTCTCGAAGTACCACTTCCATGGCCCGTGCGCCAGGCCGTTCATGAAACGTCCTTTCTGCTCCACTTTCCCGCTCTTGTGGAAATAGGTCCAGTCGCCTTCCTTGCGTCCTTCGGCGTAGGGGCCTTCGGCTCGTTTCTCCCCAGAGGCGTAGTACTCCACCCAGGGTCCCTCCATGGCTCCTAGTTCGTTCACGCCTCCTTCGCTCAGCAGCACATCGCCTTGGTAGATGCGCGCCGTGCTCGCCTTTCCCTCCTTGTCGAACTCCTTGAACAGCCCTTCGCGCTTCCCGCTCTTGGAATAGCTGCCGATCGAGGCCACCTTCCCGTTCGGATGGAAGGTTCGCTTGATCTCCACGGTCAATGTCTCCTGCGCCTTCTCATCCACCACGCCTCCATCGTATTTCACCATCTCCTTCAAGCCGCCTTGGGCATCGTATTGCTTGAAGATGCCTTGCCGCTTGTCATCGACGTAGTTCCCTTCGAGGCTCACCTTCCCGTTCGGATGGAACTCCTTCCACGGCCCCTGCCGCAGCCCCATCGCGTCCACGCGGTTGATGTCATCGCGCCGGCGCAGCATACCGGCCTTGTAATAGAGTAGCGCCACGATCCGTCCGTCGGGCCCGTACTCATGTCCAAGGCCTTCCTCCCGACCGGCTACGAAGGGCACCTCCTTGTGCAAGCTGCCATCAGCTCGGTAGTAGCGGCTCAGTCCTTCCTTCAGGTCATTCGCATAGGCCTCTTCGCTGATCACCGCGCCGGTCGTGTCATACCGCGTCACCAGGCCATCTTTGGCATCGTCTCGGTAATTGATCCGGCTCGTCAGGCGTCCGTTCTCATCGTAGAAGCTCCAGAGGCTGTCCAGCTTGAATCCCTTGCGGTTTCCAGCGCTGCGCAGCTCGCCGTTGTCGTAATAAGTGCGCCACCACCCTTCCGGCTTGCCGTCCACGAGCCTTCCCTCGCTGCTGACCTGTCCATTGGGGTGAAAGTAGCGCGTGAGCGTGTCCTGGCCCAGGACCCCTCCACAGGTCATCACCAACACCAAGACCAGCGCGTTCCTCATCATTGAATCCTTTTATAAGAGAGTAGTGATGATGATTAGAGCTGTGGGATCAGTGGATAAATGAGGAGCTGCGGCCTTGCCTGTTCGGGATATCAAAATTAGTCCACACAGGATCAACAACCGGAGCCTTGCGAGGAATGGTCCGAATGCTTTGTTGACTGGCGAATGGCGGTGCTCATGAACAAGTGTGCATAACAACGCAGGATCAGCTGTGTTGAAACATCATGCGAGGCAAAGGGCCGAGCTAACGTGAATGGAATGTGCGCCGCATGCTCATAGAATCTGAAGAAAAGCGCGGATGGGCCTGAAGGCTGTTGATATCCGGAGTTGACCGGGAAAGATGAACCGGTATCACGGGATCTCAACTGCGGCTGTGTTGAAAATCCTTGCGGGTATCTTCGTGCCATGAAGCAGCGTATCGCGGTTGGCGGAGACCATGCAGGCTACGCCATGCGCCAGCATCTAATCCAGCATTTGCGTACGGTGGGAGCCGAAGTGTTGGATGAGGGGACTCCGACCGCGGATCCGGTGGACTATCCGGACTACGCTCACCGAGTGGCGGAGGCGGTCTCCAACGGCCTGGCCGACCTGGGGATCGTGGTGTGCGGGAGCGGTAATGGCGTCAACATCACGGCGAACAAGCATAGAGGCATCCGCTCGGCGTTGGCATGGAACGCAGAGGTGGCCGCCTTGGCCCGCGAGCACAACAACGCGAACGTCCTGGCGCTGCCAGCGCGGTTCATCAACGAGGCCGAGTCAGATGCCATCGTGGATGCTTTCTTGGCCGCACGATTCGAGGGAGGCAGGCATGAGCGACGCGTTTCCAAGATCGAGCCATGAAAAATAGGAGGATGCGGGGGGTGCTCCTTTCATGTGTGTTGGTTCAGGCCGCGCTGGGTTTGGCGCAGGCCGATTCGTTGCGCCTGCGGTATGCGAGCACCATCACCGAGGCCGATCTGCGCAGGCACCTCGAAATCCTTGCCAGCGATTCGTTCGAGGGTCGTGAGACCGCCAAGCCAGGGCAATGGAAAGCTGCGGACTATCTGCGCGATCAGTTCATCAACATGGGGGCGGATTCGTTGGGTAGTCGGACCACTTCGAGCGATGTGGAGGGGTTCTTTCAGCGATTCGATCTCATTGAAAGCGGCCGGGGCACCATCAGCGTTCGGAACGGAGCCGGCCAATTGGAGCTTGGTCAGGACCTCTTGTACTTCACGGAGGTGCTCGATTCGAGCCTACAGGTCAAGGAGCTGATCATGGCGGACATTCATCAGGCCGACGGGCTTGATTGGAAGGGAAGGGACATGTTGCTGAATGCGGACTCATGGGGCCCCGGCCTATCCCCTACCCTGCTCCGTGACAATCTCAACATGGCCAGGCAGCGCCACCCGCGAACGATCACGGTGCTCATGGAGGATTTCGGTGCCTTGGCGCGCATGGCACATGGCGAAGAGACCCGTCTGAGCCTGGCTTACGAGGAAAGCCGTCGCAAGGAACCGATGCCGCAGGTCCTGCTCGTGCGCAGGGCCGCGTTCGCATCGCTGCTTTCCCCGAAGGCGCGAAAGAGACTCGCACGGCTGAAGGCCGCCCAAGGAATACCCGTGGACTTGGACCTTGTTGTCGATCGCAAGTCGCGGCAGGTGGAATCGGCGAATGTCCTGGCCTACATCGAAGGCGGAGACCTGAAGGATGAGGTGCTGGTGCTCACGGCCCACTACGACCACATCGGCATCCAGCATGGCGTGGTGTACAATGGAGCCGATGATGATGGAACGGGAACGGTGGCGCTCCTGGAGATCGCAGAGGCCTTCATGCGAGCGAAGCAGGAGGGGCATGGCCCGCGCCGCAGCGTATTGATCATGCCTGTGAGCGGTGAGGAGAAGGGCCTGCTCGGCTCACGCTATTATTCGGATCACCCCGCCATCCCGCTGTCGCGAACAATCGCCAACCTGAACATCGACATGATCGGCCGCACCGACAGCGCCCATGCCGATGCCGCTCCTTACGTGTACATCATCGGCAGCGACCGGTTGAGCCGGGATCTGCACGCGGCGAACGAGCGTGCCAACGCGCATGTGGGTATCGAGCTCGACTACACCTTCAATGCACCGGACGACCCCAACCGGTTCTATTACCGGAGCGACCATTACAACTTCGCACGCAAGGGCATTCCCAGCATTTTCTACTTCAGCGGGGTGCACGAGGACTACCACCAGCCTGGCGATGATGTGGAGAAGATCCGATTCGATCTGCTGCGCGCACGCACGAACCTGGTGTTCCACACGGCTTGGGAGCTGGCGAATGCCCCTACGCGGCCGGCTTTGGATGCCGCGAAGCCCTGAAGCGCCTCAGCGCATCACCAAGGTGTCCAGGAAGGATTCAAGGTCGGCCCGGTAGGCGGCGTAGTGCTCACCGGTTCCCGGCCCGTTGAATCCCGTGCGGATCCGTCGCACATGGCCTGCTCGGTCGATGAAGATGCAGGTCGGATAGCTGATCAGGTGATTCAAGAAAGGCAGGCGCGCAGCGGCTTGTTCCTTGGCCGCCGGTCCGCCCAGCAACACCGGATAGGGGACATCCAACCGTTCCTTGAAACGGCGCAGCGCCGCAATGGCCGCGGTGCTGTCCTGCTGCTTCTCGAAGCCGATCGCCACGATGCGCAGACCGCGGCTCTGGTACTTCTGGTGCATCTCCTTCAGCAGACGCGTCTCGTCCACGCAGTTGGGGCACCAGCTGCCCATGACATGCACGATCAAGGGTAGCCCTTTCAGGTCAGGGTCGGTACTCGACCATGGATGGCCATCGAGGTCTGGGAACGTAAAGGTGATGGCTTGAGTGCCCGGTTGTAGCGTGGTGAGCGAGTCCGGGTCGCGTAGGCGGTATTGCTCGTCGCGCGCGGCATGCCAGGGTTCTTGCCAGTGCGTACCGCTCCAGAAGCGGCCGGCCATGCTATCGCCCAGTACGCGCGCATGAAAGAGGAAGGCGTGCGAACCATCGAACGCCGATAGCATCAGGCTGTCGCCGGAAACCGCGCCCTCGAGGAACCGGTAGTCGCCGGTCTCGGTCATGAAGGTGCCATGAACACGGCCGTCGTCGAATTGCTCGAAGATTCCGATGGCCTCGTAGGCTTCAGGGGCCCCAGCGCTGAAGACGCTGCGCCAAGAGCCGGAAACGTGCGCACGCGGTGCCTCGTGATCGAAGCGCGGCGCGGCCGTGTGCCATGCCCTGAAGGGAATACGGTACTCGGGACCCTTCAGGAGATTGCACCAGACCCCCTCGATGATGGTGTCATTGAGCAAGCGGGCTTGGAATTCGGAATCGAAGAGCGGCATGCGCACGAACAGGCTATCCCCGCGGGACTCAATCTCGCTCACATCGATTTCCTCAGCCGCATTGTGAATGCGCATATGCCAACCGCCGCTGTCGCGTTCGAGCACATCGAACTGGAAGGGCAGCTCGGCCTCTCCTAGTTCAAGGTGCATGAGCCAGGTGCCCACACGCGGTGCCGGGTGTAGCGAAGGGCGCTCTCCACACGCTGATAACAGCATGGGCAGAAACAGCCAGCCAAGGATACGAGAGCGCATAGGCCGGCGAATGTAGTCGGGCGGAGCGGGCGAGGACGGGCTTACAGATCGAACCGGATGCCCTGTGCCAAGGGAAGCTTGGAACCGTAGTTGATCGTGTTGGTCTGGCGCCGCATGTAGGCCTTCCACGCGTCGCTGCCGCTCTCGCGGCCGCCGCCGGTCTCTTTCTCACCACCGAATGCGCCGCCGATCTCGGCTCCGCTGGTGCCAATGTTCACGTTGGCTATGCCGCAGTCGCTGCCCGTGGCACTCAGGAAGCGCTCCGCTTCGCGCAGGTCCAAGGTCATCACGGCGCTGCTCAGGCCCTGTTTCACCTCATTCTGAATTCGAATGGCATCCTCGATGCTTCCGTTGTAGCGCAGCAGGTACAGGATAGGAGCGAACGTCTCCTCTTGCACGATGGCCATTCCGGGCTCCGCCTCAACAATGGCCGGACGAACGTAGCAGCCGCTCTCATAGCCCGTGCCCGACAGCACACCACCCGGTACGAGAACGCGCCCCCCCTGCTCCTGCGCGGAGTTCAGCGCGCGCGAGTACATCTCCACGGCAGCCGTATCGATGAGCGGGCCCACATGGTTGGCTTCGTCCAACGGGTCGCCGATGCGCAGCTGTCCATAGGCGTTCTTGAGTTTCTCTATGAACGCGTCGTAAACGGCGTCGTGGATGATCAATCGGCGCGTGCTCGTGCATCGCTGCCCGGCCGTGCCCACCGCGCCGAATACGCAGCCGATCAGCGACATGTCCAGGTCGGCCTTGTCGGAGATGATGATGGCGTTGTTACCGCCGAGCTCGAGCAACGAGCGGCCCAGGCGCTCACCCACGGCGGCGCCCACGGCCTTGCCCATGCGCGTGCTGCCCGTGGCGCTCACCAGCGGGATGCGCGAATCGTGACTCAACCACTCCCCGATCTCCCGTTCGCCGTTGATGATGCAACTGACCCCTTCGGGCACGTGGTTGCGCTTGAACACCTCGGCCGTGATGCGCTGGCACGCGATGCTGCACAAAGGCGTTTTCTCACTGGGTTTCCAGAGCGTCACATCGCCGCAGACCCATGCCAGCGCGGTGTTCCAGCTCCATACGGCAACCGGGAAGTTGAAGGCGGTGATCACGCCAACCAAGCCGTACGGGTGCCATTGCTCATACATGCGGTGCTCGGGCCGCTCACTGTGCATGGTTAGCCCGTGAAGCTGTCGGGAGAGGCCTACGGCGAAGTCGCAGATGTCGATCATCTCCTGGACTTCTCCCAGGCCTTCCTGAAGGCTCTTGCCCATCTCATAGCTCACGAGTTTGCCCAGATCGCTCTTGTGAGCGCGCAAGGCCTCGCCGAGCTGCCGTACGACCTCGCCGCGTTTCGGCGCGGGCCAGGTACGCCATTCATTGAATCCCGTGCGGGCGATCTCCAGTACCTCCTCGTATTCGGCTTTGCTGGCCGAGCGGACCGAACCGATTCGGGCGCCATCAACGGGGCTGTGGCTCACGAGTTCCTTGCCGGAGCCTTTCAGCCAGTTCTGCCCGGTGGACACACCGCTGTTCACTTCAGAAATACCCAGGTTCTCTAAGACCTGGGCAAGCTTGTGCGCGGGCGCGCTCACGGTCGTACTCATGATATCGGTTGATCGGGCCGCGAAATTACTGCTTCCCATCAGGAGGCGGAAGGGCTAGACCTCTAGGAGAGGGACTGCGAGGGAATGTGATGCGCGGATATCTTGTAATTGACTGATAATCAACACAATACAATAATGCCGTTTTTCGTCTTCTGGACGATTGAAATGACCCGGACGGGGCCAGCTACTATCGAGGGCCCGAAACGGCAGCAGATGTAGTTTCTGACGCCTTTCCGGGGCTCATCGTTTCCGAGCGATGTACATCGTGCTCGACGTGGGGGCTGATGAAGTCCAGGAGACCAAGTTGGAGTATGTCCCAACCAGCCCAGCCCTCAGGAACCGACTGACTCCGTTTCTTCCTTCGTATTGTTCGCTGAGTAGCGCGATGTAATAGGCGTCGAAGTACATCGGCCGGATGCGCAGAAGCTCGAAGCCGTGTTGGTCTAATAGGTGGCGGAGATCTTGTCGGCGTAGGTGCGAGAGGTGTCGTGGCACATCGTAAGCAGCCCAAGCTTCTCCATAGTGCCTGGCATCCCAGCTCTCGCGGTCAGGAATCGCTATCAAGAGATGGCCTCCTGGCGCCAGCAGATGGTTCAACGATGCGAAGGTGGGCTGCAGGTCTGGCACGTGTTCCAGAACGTGCCACATGGTGATCAGGTCATAGTTCGAACCGGAAGGCAATACCTCTATGGAAGCATGCACCGTGTGTTCAAGGATGGTGGAGGCTTGTGATCGGGAACCGGCATCGGGTTCCACTCCGCTCACCTGATAGCCCTTGCGCTTCATGAAGAGCGCAAATTGGCCAGTACCGCACCCAATATCCAAGAGCCGGCCATTGGTGCGGTAGGATGTGATGATGCGATGTTTGGAGGCCAGGGTTCTCTTGCGGACCAGCTGGTAGATGCGGTCTACGAACGACGTGGAAGCGTTCGTATGTGAGATGTACTTGGTTGATTGGTAGTAGGCGCCGATGCTATTGGGCCCGGGCCTGGGGCTGGTGAACCACGCTCCGCATACGGCGCAAGCAACTATTTCGAAGCTCTCTTGACTTACACTGTGGTCCTTGATGCGCGTAACTAGTCGAAGCGCCGAGGAGGCGCAAACTTGGCAAGCTGCTAGATGGTCCATGTCGATGTGTTCCACGTGGAACGGGTTAGCGTCCCATGTATACCAAGAGCACGCTGAGGTCTGCAGGTGATACACCGCTGATGCGCGATGCTTGACCTAGGGTACTCGGCCGTATTCGGTCTAGTTTCTGGCGCGCTTCCATACTGAGCGAAGTGAGGCGGGAATAGTCTAGTTCAGCATCGAGTGCAAGGTCTTCTAACCGCCCGAGCTTTTCAGCCATCTCTCGCTCCTTCGACAGATAGCCGTCGTACTTCGCTGCAATCTCAACCTGTTGAACGACCTCTTGGTGCAGGTCCCCGGCCGTCGCAAGTAAGGCTTGGGAGGGAGGGGTTAGTTCTAGCACGGCAGCTAGGTCAAGCTGAGGTCTGAGTAGCAAGTCATAGGCCTTGGTCCGCTGTTTCATGGGGGCTGTTCCACGTGGAACAATCACCTTGTTCGCGGTCTCCGGGTCCACGCCTTCCGACTTCAGTGAAGCGGTTAAGCGGGCCGAGAAATCGGCCTTGGCTTCGACCCGTGCCATACGTTCACGGCTGGCTAGGCCCATCGCATGAGAGAGGGGGGTCAGGCGCAGATCAGCATTGTCTTGGCGGAGAAGAATGCGGTACTCGGCCCGGCTCGTGAACATGCGGTAGGGCTCTTCGGTCCCCTTGGTGATGAGGTCATCGATGAGCACACCGATGTAAGCCTGGTCGCGATTCAGGGTGAAGGGTTCACGGTCCTTCAGCTTCAGGCTGGCATTGATACCGGCCATCAAACCCTGGCAGGCGGCTTCTTCATAACCCGTTGTACCGTTGATCTGCCCCGCGAAATAGAGCTGCTCGATGTGTCGGGTCTCCAGGGTGTGCTTCAGCTGGGTGGGTGGGAAGTAGTCATACTCAACCGCATAGCCGGGCCTGAACATGCGCGCGTGCGCGAAGCCGGGTATCCGTTGGATTGCCGCGAGCTGAACCTCCTCTGGCAGGCTGGTGCTGAACCCGTTGATATAGGTCTCGACGGTGTTCCACCCTTCTGGCTCCACGAAAATCTGATGGCGATCCTTGTCGGCGAAGCGATCAATCTTGTCCTCGATGCTTGGGCAGTAGCGCGGCCCCAGACCACGAATACGGCCGTTGAACATGGGGCTCCGGTCAAAGCCAGTCCGTAGGATCTCATGCACCTCGGGATTCGTGTAGGTCATCCAGCAGCTGAGCTGATGCTTGAGCGGCCGTGTTTCCGGCGAGTAGCTGAACTTCTCCGGAGCGTCGTCGCCCAGTTGTTCCTCCATCAGGCCATAATCCAAGCTGCGGCCATCCACGCGAGGTGGCGTACCGGTCTTCATTCGCCCTGATTCGAATCCCAGCTCTTGAAGCTGTTCGGTGATGCCATGGCTCGCTTTCTCGCCGGCCCGCCCACCGCCAAGCTGTCGCTCGCCGATGTGCATCACTCCGTTCATGAATGTGCCGCTCGTGAGCACGACAGCCTTGCACGCGATGGAGACACCCAGGCCTGTGCGCACGCCCGTTACCCGGCCGCGCTCCGTTTGGATCGAAGTAACCGAGTCTTGCCAGAAGTGGAGATTCGGGATGGACTCGAGCACCGAACGCCATTCCTGCGCGAACAGGCTGCGGTCGTTCTGAGTACGGGGGCTCCACATGGCCGGTCCCTTGCTACGATTCAGCATCCGGAACTGTACAGCGCTGCGGTCGCTGACGATGCCCGAGTAGCCCCCAAGTGCATCTATCTCCCTGACAATCTGGCCCTTAGCTACTCCGCCCATGGCGGGGTTGCAGCTCATCTGCCCAATCACCCCCATGTTCATGGTGATGAGCAGTACGCTGCTGCCTAGGTTGGCCGCAGCTGCGGCTGCCTCACAGCCTGCATGGCCACCGCCCACTACAATCACATCATACCGTGTCATGCGTGGCCTGTGCTACTGGCGACAAAGGTACCAGAGACGGCACGCGGCTTGCCCAGGCGTCGTTCATGCAACCATCGGCACGCGCGATCCGTCATGTGAGCGGTGCCGCATTAGGTGGTTTCGCCGAAGCGCGCGATCTTTAACCAAGCAACGCACAGAATCCAACCCCATGAAGCACGTGATCACCACCGCATTCGCGGCCCTGTTTCTGCTCTCCGCCTCTGCTCAGAGCACTGTTCAACCAGCGCCGGCGAAATCCGTTCAATCCGAGACGACGGACGAGGTGCGTCAGCTGAGCGGCCAGCTGAAAGAGGCTTACGGCTTGGTGAGCCGCGAGGCCGCTATGCTCGATCGGGAGATCGGCGCCGACGCAAGCAAGGCGACCGCAGAGCAGGCCGCCCGGAAAGAGCAGTTGAAGACCGCGCTTTCCCAGCTGGAGGGCATGCTGCATACGGTGAACTCGGGCGACCAATCGCAATGGGCCGAAGTGAAGGCCAAGGCCGAGACCGTTCGCACGAACGCGCTCTCGCTGGTTCGCTCCCAGGAGAAGAAGTAGAAGGGTCCTTCCCACAGCAGCAAGGGGCGCGCGTGCGCCCCTTCTGTTTTCCACATGCGCCGTGGCGATGGTTTATCGGATCTCGCTGTAGCGACGGAGCCACAGGTCCTCGGCCTGCCGCATGGCTTCCTTCTCCGCTTTGGAATGATCCGTATGTCCGAGGAAGTGAAGCAGGCCATGCACCATGATGCGGCGCAATTCGGCCTGAACGGATACGCCAGCGAGCGCGGCGTTCTCCGTGACACGGGGCAGGCTGATCAGGATGTCGCCACTGATATCCGTTCCATCATCCGATGGGAAGGAGATCACATCGGTGAGCGTTCGGTGGCCGAGGTAGCGGATGTTGTAATTCAGCAGCATCTCATCGCTCATCAGCACGTAATTGAGCGCGCCGAGCTGCCGCTTGTGCGCTTTCACCACGGCTCGCAGCCACCGGCGCAGACGCTCTTTATCGCGGAAGACGTGGGGGACGCCTTGCGCGAGGAAGACGATTCCGGGCATGGTCAGTCCTTGACCGGGTCGAGGCTGAAGGCCAGGGCCACGGTTGCGCCGTTGTCGGAGAACTCGACCGTATCGGCCAGGGCGCGCATGAGGAAGACTCCGCGGCCATGCGGCTTCTCGATGTTCTGCGGATCGGTGGGGTCGGGCAGGTGGTCGTGGTCGAAGCCGGCGCCCTGGTCCTGCACAATGAAAATGATGCGGCCCTCTTTCACCTCGTAGCCCAGGGTCACTTTCTTGGACGGGTTGAGGGCGCTGCCATGGTGAATGGCGTTGTTCACCGCCTCGGTGAGGGCGATGAGGATGTTGCCGTACCGGCTCTCATGCACGCCATGCCGCGCGCAGGCCTCATCGATGAGTCGTTCGGCCAAGGCGATGTTCTCGGCTTTGGCTGGGAAATCGATGCGCTCGGTGAACGCGAGCTCTTCTGTAAGCGCCGCCATGTGTTTCTCAGGGTCGGTCAAAAGTACCGAAATAGGTGCTCACGCGGTCCTGGTAATAGGGCTTGAGGCCCGGAGGCATGGTACGGAGAAGTTCGGCCTCGCGTTGCTTGCTTCGCTGCAGCTCGAACAGGCGCGCGGGGTCCTGGTGCGGAGTCTCGCGGCCTTGGTTGCTGGTGCGCTTCTGGTCGAGCTCGCGCTCGCGCTCGGCTTTCTCATGCTCGAGCAGGCGTGTCATGATGTCCTGTTGCCGCCGGATCGTCTCCGGGTTGATGTTGCGGTTCACGATGTCGCGTTCCTGCTGCTCCATTTCCTGGGCGAGCTTGTTGAGCTCGTTGCCTGCGCCGCTCCCATCCTTGTTGAGCTCCTGGGCCATGCGCTGCATTTCCTTGCGGATGGCGGCCTGCTGGGCGGCCAGTTGCGCGAGTTGCTGACTCATGCCCCCCGGTCCCATGCCGCCGGAGTTGCGCTGCCCGGGCTTCTCCCCGGGCTTCTTGCCCTCATCCATGGCCTTCTTCATCGCCTCGAGCTGTTTGCGCAGCGCCTCTTGCTGCGCGCGCATGCGGGCCATGCCGGGCTTCTCGCCGGAGCTGGATCCGGGTTTGTTGCCGGGTTTCTTGCAGTTGCCGGATTTGCCCTGCATGTTCATCTGCTGCATCATCTGCTGCAGGGCCTCATCGAGCAGCAACGCCAGGTTGTTCAACGAGGTCATGGCGTGCTGCTGCTTATCAGCGGCCATGGGCTTGAATCGTTCGTTGGCGCGGGCTTCGCCGAGCAGGCGGGTGGCCTCGTCCATGTTGCCGTTCACCGCGTTCATCTCGCGGTTCACGATGCTCTGCAGCTGGGGCACGCGCTTGCTCAGGGCGAAGAGCGAATCCTCGATGACCTTGGCATCATCGCGGAGCTTGCGCTGTGAGCGGCCGTGCTCGATGAAGCGGGGGTCGCGGATGCCGGTGCGGGAGAGGTCCTCCAGGAGGTTCTCCTGATCGAAGCTCAGTTCGACGATGTTCTCGAGCAGCTGCCGCAGCGCGTCCATGTCTTCGGCCTGTTGCTCCTCGGCGTTCTGCTGCATGGCGCTCTGCATCTGGAAAGCGAGCTGCTCCATCTTCTCGGCCGCATCCTTCTGCGACCCGGCCGCTTTCTGCTTCTGCCCTTTGCTCAGTTGATCGCTGCTCTGCTGCTGGCTGTCCTGGATCTCCTGCTCCTGCTGCTCGGTCTGGGGCAGGTTCATCGGCTCTTCGAGCGATTCGTTCTTCTCGCCGAGTTCGTCCAGGTCCTTGCGCAGCTCATCGAAGGCCTTGTTCAACGAATCCTGCCGCTGCTTCAGCGCCTCTTCGTCCGCGCCGCCTTCCTTGCTCTCTTCGCTCAGCTCGTCCTGCTTCTCGGCGAGCTCCTCGAGTCGCTTGGCGATATCCTCGGCCTTCTGCTCCACTTCCATGCGCTTGAACATCTCCAGCGCGCGGTCGAGCTCCTTCTCGATGTCCTCCTGGCCCAGCTTCATGTCCTGCAGCTGCTCTTGGAGCTGCTCCTTGTCAACCTGCTCGAGCATCTCCTCCACCTGCCGGTAGAGCTCCTTCATCTCTTCGGAGAGCACGTTCTCGAAGAGCTGCTGGATCTGCTCCTGCTTCTCCATCAGACGCTCATCCATGGGGCTGAACTCGCGCTGTTGCTGCTGGCTCATGCGCAGTTGCTCCGAGCTTTTCTCGATCCGCTGCTGCAGCTGGCGCTGCCTGTCGAGTATCTCCTCCATGCGCTGCTTGTCCTGCCAGGAGGCCTCCTTCTTCTCGAGCAGGTCGCGACGCAGCTTATCGAGCTCGCGCTGCAGGTCCTGCGCCTCCTTGATCTGCTCGCGGAGGCCCGACTGTATGGCTTCGCTCTCCGCCTCGCGTTTCTCAGCGAGCTCCTTCAGCGTGGGCGCCGCGAAGACCAGCGTGGCGGACCGCGTGCTCTTGCTCCCGTTCACCCCGTCGTTGTCCCATACCTCGAACCAATGCTCGATGCGGTCGCCCGGCCCTAGAGGCACGCCGTAGAGATCCCATGAATGGAAGAAGCGCTGGCGCACGGCGGCATCCACCGGCACGTTGATCGCTCCGGATCGCTGGTCGGCGGCCACGCTATCGCCACCCTGCACGAACCGGTAATGGAAGACCAAGCGCTTAACGCCGTGATCATCGGCCACCTCTCCGGTGAAGAAGAGCCGCTTGAGGGCCGTGCTATCCGCTTCGTGCTCCACCGCGATGGACGGATACAGGTCGGGCACCACTTCGATCCTGTGCTGCATGCGGTCATCGGCCACGTGCCCCTCACGTTCGGGCGCGATGCGGTAGGTGCTGCTGCGAAGCATGCGGCGGGTGAGCCTGAAGCGGCCGTCGGCCAGCGGGTCGGCGGTGGCGGTCGTATCATCGAAGACGAGCTGGAGGCGATCGGTGCTGCGCGTACCGATGTCCCAGGTGACGCGCGTTCCGGCCGGGACGATGAGGTCTGAGGCGAATGTCTGCGTGGCAGCGGTCATGCCTAGATAGGCCGGGTAATCGAGCCGCACCTCCGCGCCTATGAGCGAGGGGAACGGCAACACCTCGAGCGCGTAAGCGTTGCTGTTGAACCCCTCGGCCGATAGGAAGAACTCCTGGCGCTCGCGCACATTGCGGAAGCGATGCGCGAAGAGGTCGGCGCCGGTCTTCACCAGCGGTATGCGGCGCCCCTCGAGGTCGAGTTGCACCTGTTGAGGGATGGCTGACCCCTCGAGCCGCACGAGCAGCTGGAAATCCTGCTCTTCGGCCACGCGCAAGCTGTCGTTGAGGATCACGAAGCGGAAGGGCGCCTCCTGGGTGAACTCATCGCGGTGATGCAGGATGCGGGTCGCCGGTCCCGTGAGCATGCTGGGCGCCGCGAGCAGCACCACCAGCAGCAGGCCGATCGGCGGTAGCGCGTAGCGGAGGTAGCGCCTGTTGCGGCGCAGATCGATCGCGTTGGAGAAGGGCACCGGCGAGAGCTCGCGGCTGCGCTGGGCAATGGCTGCATGGATCAGCGCCGCTTGCTGCGGGTCGCGTGGTGCCTGATGCCGGAGCTGCAGGGTGTTGAGGAGCTTGTCGCGCACGTCGCCGAAGTGGTCGCCCACGATGCGTGCGGCCTCCTCGTGGCTGATGACCGGCCCCAGGCGGAAGAGCTTGATGGCGGGCAGCAGGATGAAGCGCGCCACGATGAAACCGATGGCCGCCAGGCCCGTCCAGAACAGCAGGGTGCGAGCCAGGCTGCCGAAACGCCCCACGTACTCCATGAGCGAAGCGCCCAGGAACACGGCCACCAGAAGCCCCACGGCGTAGAGCGAGCCGCGGATCAACCGGTCCTTGTAGTACTTCCGGATGAACCCGTCCAGCTTGGCGATCAGCAGGTCGTAGTCGCTATGCATGGTGCGGCGGGGTTGCCTGTGTGAACGGGCAGGCAAGGAACAAAGCTACGGTCGTGCCCACCGCTCTGCTGTACGAACGGAGGCGCCACGGGTTCAATTGCGGTCAACGGACCATCACGCGCAGGGCGGCGTGGCGCTCGTCATCAATCAGGCGCAGCAGGTAGGCGCCGGCCGGCAGGTCCATGGATAAGACCGCGTTCACACGGCCGGCGTTCGGGGCGATCGAGCCGTGGTGGAGCTCCCGGCCGCTCGCATCGAGCAGAGACCAACGCAACGTATTGGCGCGAATGCTCTCGCCGGCCAAGGTGAAGGTGCCGTGATTCGGATTCGGAAAAAGCCCCACAAGCAAGGGGTCCGACGTGTGCTCTTCCAGGCCCGTTGTGTCGTGCAGGAAACTCAGTGTGAGCTCGCAGCCATTGCCCGCATCCACCACCACCGTGTACAAGCCATCGCCTTGCAGGATCAAGAACGGATCGTTGCCTCCGATGGGTGCGCCCTCGTATGTCCATGCGTAGGTGAGATAGCCGCTTGGCACCTGCAGCACCGCGCCGTTGCGGGTGATCTCGAATTGCGGGCAAACGACAACGGCATTGCTCGTATCGGAACAGCCGGCTGCATCGGTGCCGATCACCGACCATAGGCCGGGCCCGGTGGGGGTCACGCAGGCGCCGCTGAGCTCCGGCACCTCGGCTCCATCCAGCAGCCAGTCGTAGCCGGCAAGCGTGTTGTCCTGCGCGCAGAGCTCGCCCGTGGCGCTGTTGAGCGCGAGCGCCACCGCGGGCAGCGGGAGCACCGTGATCAACGCGGAGTCCAGAAAGGTCTGCTGCGGCACATTGGCGATGACCAGACTACCGGTGGTCCCCCCGGCCACATTGATGAAGTAGGTGCCTTCGCCGTTGCCGGGAATGTTGAAGGTGCCCAGGAGATCATCGCCGCTCACCGCGTCCTCATCGTAGAACGAGATGGAATAGGGAGGCGTGGACAGCAGCTGCTGCACGTTCTGCCATTGGGCAGTGGTCGTGTTGTCTTGCGTGGAAGAGGTGTAGGATCCGCCATTCGCATCGGTGAGCACGAAATAGAGGTCGGGCGAACCCGTGCATCCGACGATGGGCAGATTGGGCTCTTCAACATCGCCGCACCAGTTCGAGTTGACTCCGGTGAGGATGACCTCGCCAAGCACATACCCCCCGATCACTGTTTGCAGTGAGACGAGATAGGTGCCGGGCTCGTCGTAAGTCTGCGCGGGCGGCAGAGCGGCATCGCTGGTGTTGCCGTTCCCGAAGTCCCATGCGTACGCGGTGGGACTCGGGCTGCCATCGATGAGCGCCTCGAAGACGGTGGTGACCGCTCCGCAGCCGTTGACCGGCGCGTAGGAGAAGCTTGTATTGCCGCCGCTGCCGGGCAGCACGGTCAGCACAGTGGAGAAGGTCTGGGGAACATCCAGGCTGATCCCGGAGGCGCTCACGTGGGCCAGCACATCGATGGTCACGGTGTAGGTGCCGGGGATGATGGGTGTGCCGCAGACGCGCGCGCAGCCGTATTCGTTCTGCGGCGGGTAATAGACGCCGCTGGGTTCGTTGGCCGTGAACGCAAGGCCGAACGGCAGCCCCGTCACACCGGTTATGGTGATCTGCTCCAGGTCCACGGTGAAGCCGGTTCCCGGGTCGGAGAAGGTGGCGGGCATCCAGAAGGTGAAATCGGCTTGGTAGTACACACCTGCTGTCGCATCGGGTCCGGAGGCCGGGCACAAGGTGGGGTATGCCGGAGAGGCCGTGCAGGTCAGGTCCGGAACGCAGCCATCGCATTGTGCCTGAAGGGCCTGGCCAAGGAACAGGAACGCCGTTGCCGGGAGCAATGCCCGGAAGAAGGAGGCTTTCATGAGGGGCGGGGTTGCGCGCCGTGCCAAAGTAGCGGAACGCGGGTCACGGTTGAACCGCGCGCCGTGCCCTGCGCTTGCTGGCCGATCGCGCTAGGTAGAAAAGGCGACCCAAGGGCAGCCCCCCTTCACAGCGCATGTGCGCGAGGGCCAGTTCGCGCGACTCATCGGCGAGGAGGTAGAACCAGCGCCGCCAATCGCGCTGCAGGCGGCGTTCGAACGCATCAATCGGAAAGAGACCACGCTCGCGATTGATGCCGCGCAGGCGCTTCACCCATTCCCAAAGCGCTCGCACCATGTCCTCATCAACAACCGCGGGGCGGCGTTGCTCGAGCATCAGCATCAGCTCCACCTCCCGCTCCGTTCCTGGGATGCCGAACCAGCGGAGCGCTTCAGCGATAATGGCGCGCCGAACATCGCGCGAGTCCTTCCCGTGCCTGAAATTGTGCTCACCCAAACGGTAGGAGGTCAGGGCCTCGGGCAGATTCGCCATGCGCGCGTGGGCCGCCATCGCCAGCAGGAAGAGGTAGTCCATGCCGGGAACCCGCCAATCCTCGCGGTAGCGTATGCCATGCCGCACGCAGAGTTCTCGCCGGTACATGCACGACCCATAGAGCAGAGGGTCCTCGAACAGCATGACCGCACGCGCCTGCTCATCGGTGGCGGGCCAGGATACCGTGCGATCACGCGCGCCGAACACCTTGGCGGCGCTGCCCACGATTCCCACTTCCGGGTGCGCATCGAGGTAGGTGATCTGCTTCGCGAAACGATCCGGATGCGCCAGGTCATCGGCGTCGAGCACCGCCACGAATTCTCCGCGCGCGGCATGCAGCCCGTGGTTGGCCGCCGCACCACGGCCGGCATTCACCGCCAAGCGTAGCAAGCGGATGCGCGGATCGGGAATGGCCGCCACGCGAGCCACGCCATCATCTGTGCTGGCATCATCCACCACCAGCAACTCGAGGTCGCCATGGCTGTTCGTCAGAACGCTGCGCACGGCTTCTTCAACAAAAGGCCCCTTGTTGAAGAGCGTCATCAGCACGGTCAGTCGCGGGGCGGACATGCGCGGTCTGGCGAAAGTAACGGGACGTGAGGCCTATGGCCCGATGATGAAGGCACCGGCCATGGCGGCGCGGTCCGTGGTGGCGCGTAGCCCATAACAGCCAGGGGCGAGGGCCGGAATATCCACGAAGGACTCCGTACCCGGCGAGAGCGGAGCGGTGGTGGCGCCCACCAAGCTCCCGCGCATATCGAACCACGCGATGGATGCCGTGCCGGCGATGAGGCCCTGGCGGATTCCCAGACCCAGGCCTGGCACCACGCGTATGGCCGCGTCGCTTCCCCCGTGCGCCAGCTCAGGCACCCCTACGCCGGTGACGAGGAAGGAGGCCGTGCTCGCGCATCCGAAGCTGTTCACCGCGGTCACCGTCCAAAGCCCATTCTGGGCGGCTACGCATGCGGTGGAGTCATCGGTCTGCGCGGCGCCATCCAGAAACCAGGTGTATATGTTCGACGAGTCGTCTTGCACACACAGCAGGGCGTTCTCTGGATCGAAGACGAACTCCAACGAAGGCGTCGGATGCACCACGATCGTGTCGGTGTACACCAAGGTGGCCCACAGCTGATCGGAAACGACCACCGAGCCGGTGGTTCCGTTTACGCTGAAAGGATAGGTGCCCGCCGCGCCCGTGAAGGGGAACAGGAGCAGCTCATCATCATCGCTTAGTGCATCGGCATCGAAGAGCCGCAGGGTGAATGGGGGGAAGCCCAGAGCGATACCCGGTGAGGACCAGCTTCCGCTCTGCGAATTGCTGATGGTTGCTGACCGTTCCTGCCCCAGCCGAGCATCGGTCACGGTGAAATAGAGGTCGGGCTGGCCCAGGCAGCCCACCACGGGCAGGTTGGGTTCATCGAGGTCTCCGCACCACGACCCATTTACGGAGGAGATACTCACCAGGGCCACAGCCGGGGCGGAATATGCGCGTGTCAGGGTGATCGGGTAGGTGCCGGGATCCGCATAAGTCTGCGCCGGTGGAACGGGCCCGGAAAAGGATGAGCCATTTCCGAAGTCCCATGACCAATCCACGGTCAGGCCCAGGGCGTCCGCGCCGAATGGTGAGAAAAGCACTTCAGCAGGGGCGCAAAGGCTGTCCGGCTCGTAGGCGAATGGCGGCAGGCTGTCCGGAGCAGCCGGGAGCACCGTGATCGGCAGACTGAAGGTATAGGGCCGATTGGTGGCAATGCCGCCGACGGTGCCCGTTGCCGTAACGTGAATGCGAAGCGTGTCGGGGCCAGCCACGATGGGCATGCCGCAGACGCGCACGCAACCAAAAGGGTTTTCCTGAGGGTAATAGGTTAGGTCGGGGCTGCTCGCTTCGTATGTGAGACCTAAGGGGATGTTCTCAATGGCCTCCAGCACCACTTCGGAGAGCACCACATTGAGTTGCGTGGTAGGCTCGGGGAAGGAAGGCGGTATCCAGAACGTGACATCCAGCGTGTATGGCACGCCTACCTGGCCTGATGGCGGCATCAGCGGGCATACCGTGGGGAGCGGGGGATCCACCGTGCACGTATCGCCCACCAGGCAAGCGCCACATTGGGCTGATGCGGATATGCCGAAGAGCAGACCGAGGGAGAGAGGGAGTTGGCGCCACATGTCACCAAGGTAGGGGCCTGGTCGGCTCGGCGCATGCGCTTTGGGATAGGCGTTTTCCACGGGGGCATCAATCATTCGTACCTTCGCGGTCCTTTTCCATGGCACGTAAAGAGACCCCTGACACCATAGACCTGCAGGCTCTCCCCTTGCAGGACGAGCCGGACTCGCGTCAGTTCGTTCTGCGTGTGGGTGAGCACCGGGCCCGATTGGAGTATGACCGTGATGGTGACCGGATCTTCCTGGGCACGCTCGATGTACCAAAACCGGTCGAGAGCCTGGGTGTAGGCGACGTGGTGATGGAAAAGACCCTGCTCTGGGTAGAGGAGAACCGGCTGAAGCTGATTCCCACCCATCCGACCATCAAGGCCTACCTGCGTAAGCACACGGCCTGGCAGCGGTTGCTGCTGAAGGGAGTGCAGGTCTAAGGTCCGGATATCTTCGCCGGCCGCTTGCGGGAAGTCCCTCGCAGCCCGCTTCAGGTCATCGCCATGTCAGTACGAGTCCGATTCGCGCCCAGCCCAACCGGCCCTTTGCACATGGGCGGCGTCCGCACAGCCCTTTACAACTACCTCTTCGCGCGCAAGCTTGGCGGCACCTTTCTGCTGCGCATCGAGGATACCGACCAAACGCGTTTCGTCCCAGGCGCCGAGGATTACATCCGCCGCAGCTTGGAATGGTGCGGGTTGGTTCCTGAAGAAAGCCCATGGGTGGGAGGACCGCACGGACCGTACCGCCAGAGCGAGCGGAAGGATCTCTACAAGCAATACGCGGATCAGCTCATCGCGGCAGACAAGGCGTACTACGCGTTCGATAGCGCGGAAGAGCTGGACGCCATGCGGGAGCGATTGAAGGCGGCAGGGTTGGCGGCGCCGGCGTACAACGCGGTGACGCGCGAACACATGCGGAACTCACTTACCCTGAGCGCCGATGAGGTGCAGGAGCGACTCGCCCGCGGAGAGGAGCATGTGATTCGCCTGAAGGTGCCCCGGCATCAGGAGGTGCGCTTCGAGGACCTCATCCGCGGCTGGGTGGTCGTGAACAGCAGCAACATCGATGACAAGGTGCTGTTCAAGAGCGATGGCATGCCCACGTACCACTTGGCGAACATCGTGGACGACCATTTGATGCGCATCACCCATGTGATCCGCGGCGAGGAATGGCTGCCCAGCGCCCCGTTGCATGTGCTGATTTACGAGGCCTTCGGATGGGAACGCCCGGAGTTCGCGCACCTGCCGCTGATCCTTCGGCCAGACGGCAACGGGAAGCTGAGCAAGCGCGATGGCGACCGCTTGGGCTTTCCGGTGTTCCCTTTGGATTGGCAGGACCCGGTGAGCGGTGAGAAGAGCAGCGGCTACCGCGAGAAGGGCTATTTCCCGGAAGCCTTCATCAACATGCTCGCGCTGCTGGGCTGGAACCCTGGTGGCGATGTGGAGCTGATGACCCTGGATGAGATGATCGGGCACTTCGACCTGGCCAAGGTGCACAAAGGCGGCGCCCGCTTCGATCCGGAGAAGACGCGCTGGTTCAATCAGCAGTACCTGCGGATGCGTTCGGATGAGGAGCTCGGAGCCACGCTGCAGTCCTTGCTTCGGGAGAAGGGCATCGATGCCGATCCGGAACGGGCCAGGGCCGCGGCGATCCTGCTGAAGGAGCGGGCGGTCTTCCCCTCCGACATGCTAGCGGGCGACTATCTGTTCACGGCGGGCTCGCCCCTGCGCGCCGCGCCGGAAGCCACCCTGGCCGAGCTGCGCAAACGCTGGAAGCCGGAGGCCGCGCCGGTGATTGAAGAATTCGCGAACGCGGTCGAATCGCTCGGCGCTGCCGCTCCCGCGGTTTTCGAACAGCGGTTCAACGAGGTGATTGCGCGCCACGGCCTGAAGCTGGGCCAGGTGATGCCGCTATACCGGCTCTTCGTGGCGGGCACCATGCAGGGACCCGGCATGTTCGATGTGAGCGCCCTGCTCGGCGGTGAGGAGGTGGCGCAGCGGCTGCGGGCCGGCCTTGAAATGCGCGGCGAATGGGCGTGATCGAGGTCAAGGGCATTCGCGTGTTCGCCTATCACGGATGCCTGGCGGAGGAGGAGCGCATTGGTGGGCATTACCGTGTTGATGTGCGGGTCTCGGGCGATTTCGCGAGCGCCATGGCCAGCGATGCCCTGGCCGACACGATCGACTACGGCCGTATCACAGCGATCGTGGCCGAGGAGATGGGGAAGCGGAGCAAGCTCATCGAGCATGTGGCCGCGCGGATCCTGAGGGCTCTGCATGCCGAATGGCCGGAACGCGGCATTTGGCGCGTGCAGGTGATCAAGGAGCGGCCGCCGGTGAATGGCGACGCGGACGAGACGAGCTTCACGGTGGAAGGGTGAAGTGGGCAAGGCCCGTGCGGAGCCGCCACCTATCTTCGCCGCCGAACGGTCACGTGGCCGAGTGGCTAGGCAGAGGTCTGCAAAACCTCGTACAGCGGTTCGACTCCGCTCGTGACCTCAAGGAAGGCCCCTGCACCTGCAGGGGCTTTCTCTTTGCAACGCTACCTTGCCCATACCGATCAGCCATATCCTGCGTTCTGCGCATTGCCCGCCAAGGAACCCATGAAGCCCTATCTCCTCCGCGCCTGCCTGCCCCTTCTGTTGCTTTCGCTCAGTGCCTCAGCCTCGGCGCAGAGCGCCATTGGGACCTGGCGCGACCATTTCCCCTATCTGCGTACGATCGATGTGGTGGAAGGGGGCGGCCACGCGTACTGCGCCACCTCCACGGGATTGTTCCGATTCGACCCGGCCACCGGGGAGATCGACCGCATCAACAAGACCAATGCGCTGAGCGATGTCGATATCCGCGGCCTAGCCTGGTGCGAAGCCCTTCAGATGGTGCTGGTGCATTACGGCAACGGGAACCTGGACCTGCTGCAGGGCGACCGCAGCTACAATATGGGCGATATCAAGCGCAGCGACCTGCTCGGCGACAAGGCCATCAACCGGATCCGCTGCATAGGCACCACGGCTTATCTGGCCTGTGGATTCGGCATCGTGGTGGTCGACCTGGTGCGCCGTGAGGTGAAGGAGACCTGGTTCATCGGCCCCAATGGCGGCCAGCTGCAGGTGAACGCGATCACCTTCTCGGCCGATTCAGTCTACGCGGCCACTTCCTCCGGCCTGTACACCGCCTTCCGCAACGACCCGAATCTGGCGGCCTTCACCAATTGGCACAAGCGATCCGATATGGGCGATGCCATGGCCGGCGGCCCTTTCGACTTGGCTGAGACCTTTGAGGGGTTGCCGATGCTGAGCTTCCGAGAGACGTCGGATAATCGGGACACCGTGCTCGTGCTGAGACCGGACAACACCTGGGAGCGCTTCGCAGGCACGCTGGGTCGCCGCGTGCGCGACATGCGGGTTTCTGCCGATGGACAGTTCGTGGTCTTCAGCCACGACTGGGAAGCTCAGGTGTTCGGCCCGGCCCTGCAGTACATCAGCCTGAACAGCGGATACAGCGGCACACCCGCTGCGCCTGCCAGGGCCATCCGATCGGTAAACGGCTACCTCTGGATCGCCGATCGCGACGCAGGGCTGGGCAAGTGCCTCGGCGACGCAACGGGAGAGCTCATTCGCCCCGATGGCCCGCTGAACGCGAGCGCCTATCGCATGGATGCCAGCGGCGGGGCCGTGTACGTGGCTACCGGGGCGCCCTCTGGCAACTGGGGCAACTCCTTCACCAAGGATGGCGTGCACAGTTACGTGGGCGGAGGCTGGAAGACCGTGACGCCATTCAACAATGCCCTCTTGAGCGGGGGCAACGCATTCGGCGGCGCGGTGAATGACATCCTCACCGTGGCCGTGGACCCACGCGATCCGGACCATGCCTACGCGGGCTCATGGGACGATGGCCTGGTGGAGTTCAGGAACCGTATGCCCGTGACCATCTATAACGAGACGAACAGCTCACTGGGCGTGGTCACGAACGATGGCTCGGGCAAGGTGAACGTGGCGGGCATGTGCTTCGATGCGAACGGCAATCTCTGGATGACCAATGCGTGGGCGGCGCAGCCGATCAGCGTACTCACGCGTTCCGGGCAGTGGCAGAGCTTCTCGCCCGGCTCGGTTCTCAACGGCAACCTGCTGCTCGCGGAGATCATCGCGGCGAGCAATGGCTACAAATGGATCGTGCGGCCGCGCGGCAACGCGCTGCTGGTGATGAATGACAACGGCACCGTGACCGATGCGAGCGATGACCAATGGAAAGCCATCAACAACACCCCCGGCACCGGCGGGCTCCCGGCTCCCGACGTGCTCTGCGTCGCCGAGGACCGCGAGGGGCAGATCTGGGTGGGCACCAGCAAGGGCATCGCGGTATTCTACAACCCCTCGGACCTGTTCTCTGATAGCCCGTCCGATGCGCAGCAGATCCTGATCGAACAGGACGGCAACGTGCAGATCCTCCTGGAGACCGAGTTCGTCAGCGCGATCGCCGTGGATGGCGCCAACCGTAAATGGATCGGCACGCAGACCGGCGGTGTATTCCTCGTGAGTGCCGATGGGCGCCAGCAGCTCTTCCATTTCACCCAGGAGAACAGCCCGCTGCCCAGCAACACCATCAACGCGATCACCATCGATGGAAGCAACGGCGAGGTCTTCTTCGCCACCGATCGCGGGATCATCGCCTACCGCGGCGATGCGATCGAGGGCGCCGAAGAGGCCACCTGCGCCAACGTGTTCCCGAATCCGGTGCGCGAGACCTACACCGGCCCGGTGGCCATCACCGGCCTGGCGCGAGACAGCGAGGTGAAGATCACCGACGTGAGCGGCAACCTCGTGTACCGCACCACATCGTTAGGCGGGCAGGCCATCTGGAACGCGGCCGACATGAGCGGCAACCGCGTGGCCACAGGGGTCTATCTGATCTTCGCCAGTGATCAGGAAGGGCTTTACAAGTGCAACACCAAAGTGATGGTGGTGCGCTGATCGCGCGGCGCTTGCTTTGCCGCCATGCTGATCACGGCGCAAGCGGTGGTGCTTCGGGTCATCGAACATGGTGATGGCAGCGTGGTGTTGCGCGCATGGACCGCGCATGGCGGGGTGCGGTCCTACCTGGTGCGAACCGGCAGGAAGAAGGGCGCGACGGCGGCGCTGCTGCAACCGCTCAACCGGCTGGAGCTCGTGGCCGACGAGCAGGCGGACCGGGACCTGCATCCGGTGCGAGAAGCGCGTGTGAGCATACCGTATGTGCGCATCCCCTTCGACCCGGTGCGCGGCGCGGTTGCCATGTTCATGCAGGAAGTGCTCTACAAGGTGCTTCGCACCGAAGGGGAGGATGCCGCGCTGAACGACTTCATACACCAGGCCTTGGAAAGCCTCGATCACCTGGCGGATCTACGCTGCTACCCGCAGGTCTTCCTGCTTCAGCTCTCGGGCCACCTGGGCTTCTTCCCGGACCATCCGCGCTCAGCGAGCGACCACTTCGACCTGGAGGATGGATGTTTCCTGCACGATGCGCCCAAGCACGGGCATGCGTTGGCTCCGCCTCTGAGCACCTTGCTCGGCCAGCTGCTCGAGGTCGGCATCGGCGAGGCGCCCCGATTCGAGGTGCGCGCCGATCAGCGCAGGGCGCTCCTGGACCACCTGCTGTTGTACTACCGCCTTCACCTGGACGGATTGCCCGCCTGGCGCTCGCCCGAGGTGCTCAAGGCCGTGCTCGCCTGAAGCGCGCCGGACGTACTTTCGGCCAATCCCTGAAACATGCGTGCCGTCTGGTTTTCCCTCACCCTGCTCGCCATTGGCTGCTCCTCGGGGCCCACTTCCATGGACACGAAGACCGAACTGCGCCCTCCGGTCGCGCCGAAGCGCCCCTTCACGATCACCGCGCACGGCGATGCGCGCGTAGATGAATATCACTGGATGCGCCTGAGCGAGGCGCAGCGCAGCGCCGATCCGATGGATGCGGCCACGCGCGAGGTGGTCGACCACCTCAACGCCGAGAACGCTTACACCGAAACGGTGCTCGCCCCGGTGCAGGCGCTCCGTGAGGGCCTCTTCAAGGAGATGAAGGCGCGGATCAAGGAGACCGACATGAGCGTGCCGTACCGCGAGCACGGCTTCTGGTACCGGCACCGCTTCGATGAAGGACAGGAGTACGCCGTGCACCTGCGCGCCAAGGATGCGGCCGGTTCGACGCCCGATGATGCATCGCCCGCATGGGGCGTGGTGCTCGATGAGAACCGACTCGCGGAAGGTCATGCCTACTTCGACCTCGGAGACTATGAAGTGAGTCCGAGCAATCAGCTCGTGGGGTACAGCGTGGATACCGTGGGCCGGCGGCAGTATGAGATCCGCTTCCGCGACCTCGGCACGGGAAAGGACCTTCCCGATGTGATCACCAACACCGGCGGAGGCTGCGCTTTCGCCGATGACCGCACGGTGTTCTACCCGCGCAAGGACGAGACGCTCCGGAGCTACCGCATCTACCGCCATGTGCTCGGCACCGACCCGGCCACCGATGCGGTGGTCTTCGAGGAGAAGGACCCCGCGTTCAGCTGCGACGTGTACCGCAGCCGCTCGGACCGCTATGTGCTGATCATGACCGAGAGCACCATGAGCAGCGAGCACCGCTACCTGCCGGTGGACCAGCCGATGGGCGAGTTCCGCGTCTTCCTGCCGCGCGAAGAGGAGCATGAGCACTCGGTGATCCACGTGCCGGGCAAGTGGTACATCCTCACCAACTGGAACGCGCAGAACTTCCGGCTGATGGAATGCCCGGAGGGCGACACGCAGGACAAATCGCTGTGGAAGGAAGTGCTGCCGCATCGCGAGGATGTGCTGCTGGAGGATGTGGATGCCTTCCGGGATCACCTGGTGTTCAGCGAGCGCCGCGAAGGGCTCACCCATCTGCGCATCCGCAGGTTGAGCGATGGGCACGAGCACGAGATCGCGTTCCATGACCCCGCATACGTGGCTTACACCGGCACGAATCCGGAATGGGACACGCACAAGCTGCGCTACGGCTACACCTCGCTCACCACGCCGAGCAGCGTGTTCGAGCATGACATGAATGCCGATTCATCCACCCTGCTGAAGCAGCAGGAAGTGATTGGGACCTTTCGATCTGAGGATTACGTGAGCGAGCGCATCTGGGCCCCGGCACGCGATGGCGCGCGCGTACCCGTGAGCATCGTTTACCGCAAGGGCACCGCACTGGATGGGACGGCCCCGCTGCTCCTGTACGGTTACGGCAGCTACGGACACAGCATCGACCCCACCTTCAGCAGCGCGCGCCTCAGCCTGCTGGATCGGGGCTTCGTGTACGCCATCGCCCATATCCGCGGGGGCGAGGAGCTCGGTCGCGCGTGGTACGAGAATGGGCGCATGGAGAACAAGATGAACACCTTCACGGATTTCATCGATTGCGCCGACCACCTGGACAAGATGAACTATGCGGACCCGAAGCGCATCTTCTGCCTCGGTGGAAGCGCGGGAGGCCTGCTCGTAGGAGCCGTTGTGAACATGCGTCCCGACCGGTGGAAGGCCGCTTGCGCCGAGGTGCCCTTCGTGGATGTGGTGACCACCATGCTCGACGAGAGCATCCCGCTCACCACGGGCGAGTTCGATGAGTGGGGCGACCCGAAGGAGAAGGAGGCGTATGACCGCATGCTTTCCTATTCGCCTTACGACAACGTGAAGGATGCGGCCTACCCGGCCCTGCTCGTCACCACCGGATTCCATGACAGCCAGGTGCAATACTGGGAGCCGGCGAAATGGGTGCAGCGATTACGCGAGCACCAGCAGGCCGATGCGCCCATTCTGCTCTTCACGAACATGGAGGCCGGTCACGGCGGCGCCTCCGGACGCTTCGAGATGCTGAAGGAGATCGCGTTGATCTACGCCTTCTTCCTGGAGGAGGCGGGCCTGGTGAGGCACTGATCAGCTCGCGAGGCTCTCCACCGAGACGATGTCGTTCGGTGCGATGGAGATTACCTGCACCGGAGAGCCTTGCTGCTGCAGGCGCTCATAATCCCGGACGCTGGCGAAGAAGAGCCGCGTGGTGCCCTCGCCGTTGGCCTGTTCGCTGGTCTCCACCTCCCACACCACGCCGAAGATCTCCTTGCCGCTGCGCAGCTTGAAGCGGCAATGCCGGTGAGCATACTGTCGGAGACTCGCGTATTCCATGATCAGGGTCGCCGAAAAGTAGAGCGGCCGGTCGTGGAGCGGCGGTTCCAATTTTCAACACAGGGTTGCCTGTCTGTGGAAAACGAAAGGCTCTCGGACGCTATTGCTCGCGGAAGCGCAAAGAGAAGAGCAAGGCCTCGAGCTCGCGCACGTAAGGGCGCTTGTCGAATTGCGGGGCGTAGGCGAAGCCTTCCACGGTGATGATCCGGCTGCCCGACGGGTCGACGGTGGTGAGGCTCACGAATGGCCCGCCCATCTTCGCGCCGTGCATGCCGTACAGGCCGCGCATGAAGTAAGCGAAGTGGCCATTGAGCTCCACTGCACGCGCCGTGGGCATGAGGTCCATCCCTTCGAACCCGCGCTGCACGATCATGTAGGAGCCTTCATTGGGGCCCGGCACGCGCGTGGCGGTCAACGAATCGCGCAGCCCGACGAGGTAGGGCACATTCCACGTGCTGTCGCTCGCGTAAGGGTGCGCGTGTATGAGGATGCCCTCGATCACGTTGTGCTCGAGTCCGCTGCCCGTCATCAAGCGGTCACGCTCGAGCCAGGCGAAGTTGCTGTCCAAACGCATCACATGGTAGCCGCCGGGGATATCGAGCTCCACCCCCAAGCGGTCGCGCACCTGCGCCGATAGCGCCTCGTCGCGCTCGCGCACTAGACGATCGCCGATGCGTGCGCGCTGGTGCTTCTCGAGCGCGTCGATCGCCTCATCCGCGTGCGCCTGCCACAGCGCGATCCACGCCATGGGTGAGGGGGCGCTCACCTGTACGAGCAACTGGCCGCGCGCATTCACATCATGACGTATGCGGAAGACGCTGGTGTCGCCGCCGATGTCGGCCATCACCACGCTGTGGTGCCCCTTCAGCAGCGATGCGAAATCCTGCGGCCGGCACTGTGCCACACGGAAGAGCTCTTCGCGTTGCGGGAGGCCCTGGAGCGGTTGCTCGAGCGCGGCGTGCACAGCAGCGCCGGGCTGGCCTTCCCAATGCCCCTTCGGCATCACCACCAGCACCTCGTCGGGCGCGCCCACGCTCTGCGGCAATCGCTCCTTCGTGCCGCCGCATGCGCACAGCAGCGCGAGCGCCAGGAAGATGACCGGCGCCCTCATCCGTTCGTCGTACGTACGATGATGCGCGTGCCGGGCTTCAGCCCATTGGGGAGCCCGTTGTTGAGCTTGCGGAGCTCCTCCACGCTGAGTCCGGGATGCCGCTGCGCGATGCTCCACAGCGTATCGCCGGCCTGGACCACGTAATACCCGGCCCCGATGGCACTGCCCGGTGCGGAATCCGCTGTGCTGTGGGGCGCTGCCCCTGCGGCGCGGCGTACCACCAGCTTCTGGCCCGGATGGATCATGGTGCCCTTCAGGTGATTCAAGCGCTTCAGCTCATTCACGCTAGTGCCGTAGCGCTGCGCGATGGTGCCGAGGCTCTCACCGCGCCGCACGGTGTGCCGCTTCTCTTCCACAGGGGAAGTCGCAGCCACGGGCTTGCTGCCCGGCGATGCGGCGATGCTGGCGTAGCGCAACGAATCCTCATGGCTGATGAAGACCGGCACGGCATCCTTCGGGAGATACACGCTCACGGGTTGATCCAAGTCGGGCACCAGGCCGAGCTTGAACATGGGGTTCAGCTCGCGCAGTTCCTCCGCGCTTCCGCCGGTGAGCCTTGCCAGAGCGGCAAGGTCCAAGGGGAAGCACACCTGCACCGTGTCCACCTCATAGGCGCAATAGACCGGCGCTATGGGGTAGAGGTTGTGATCGGCGTGGTGGGCGAAGATGTAGTTGACCGCGATGAAGGCCGGCACGTAACCGCGCGTCTCACGCGGCAGGTAATCGTAGATCTTCCAGTAATCCTTGTAGCCGCCGCTGCGCCGGATGGCCTTGTTCACGTTGCCCGGACCGCAGTTATAGGCGGCCAGCGCCAGCTCCCAATCATTGTAGATGCCGTGCAGGTGCTTGAGGTATCGGCAGGCGGCCTCGGTGCTCTTGTACACATCGTGGCGCTCATCCAGGTAGCTATCGGCCTTCAGCCCGTACAGCCGGCCGGTGGGCAGCATGAATTGCCAGAGGCCCACGGCACCGGCGTGCGAGCGCGCGGCGGGGTTCAGGGCGCTCTCCACCACGGCCAGGTATCGCATCTCCAGCGGGATCCCGTACCGGTCGAGCTGCTGCTCGAAGACAGGAAAGTACAGCTCCGCCAGACCGAGCATGCGCGAGGTCATCTCACGCTTGCGCACGGCATACAGGTCGATGTAGGACTGCACCACGCTGTTGTACACCAGGTCGAAAGGAGTCGTGGCATCGAGCACGGCCAATCGTTGGCGCATGGTCTCTTCGGCCCAATGCGGGACTTGATCCGCGGCGAAGCCGTGCACGTTGTGCGCGGCGGTGTCGGTGGTGAAGGGCGAGTTCTTGATCCAGTGCAGGCGCGCGAGGTCATCGAGGCGGGCCATCACCGGGTCGTCCGCAGGCACAGCGGCAACGCCCGGCTGTCCTAGGGTGAAAAGGGTGGAGAGGGCTGCTGAGAACAGGAGCAGGAGACGATTCCGCATGGCGCCGAAGTTACCCGTAGTACGCAGGAAGCGACCCCGTGGTATATGAGCGGCTCCTCCACAACAGGGTGTGGACGTCAGCAGCCGAAGAGCGAACGGGAAGCGGAGAGCAACAGCGCCTCATCGAAGGGCTTGGCCATGAGCTGCACGCCGAAGGGCAAGCCGTTGCTGTGCGTGCCGGTAGGCAGGCTGATGGCCGGGGTGCCAGCGAGATTGGCCTGCACGGTGAAGATGTCCTGCAGGTACATGGCCACCGGGTCGCTGATGGCGCCGTGCGCGAAGGCGGTGGTGGGGCAGGTGGGGCCCAGGAGAATGTCGTAGCTGTTCAGGGCTTCGATCGTTCTGTCGCGGAGAATGCGCCGCACGCGCTGCGCCTGTGCATAGTAGGCATCGTAGTACCCTGCGCTGAGCACGAAGGTGCCGAGCAGGATACGGCGCTTCACCTCGGGCCCGAAGCCCTCGGAACGGCTCAAGCGGTAGGTCTCCTCCACGCCCTGCGCCTGCTTGCTGCGGTGGCCGAAGTGGATGCCATCGAAGCGGGCCAGGTTGCTGCTCGCCTCGGCCGTGGCCAGGATGTAGTAGGTGGGCACCTGGTGATCGAGGAGCGGCACGTCGATGGCTTCGACCGTGTGACCAGCCTCCTGCAGGCGAGCGATCTGAACGCGCAGATGCGAGACGATCTCCGGATCCATGCCCTCGCGCTCCAAGCCTTCGCGGAAATAGCCGATGCGCAGTGTCCCTGGATCCCGCAGTGTGGCGGGCTCGCTCGGCCTGCGGCTGGTGGTGCTGTCGAGCGGGTCGTTGCCTGCGATCACGTCGTAGATGAGCGCCGCGTCCTCCACGGTGCGCGCGAAAGGCCCGATCTGATCGAAACTGCTGGCGAAGGCGATGAGCCCGTAACGGCTCACGCGTCCGTAGGTGGGCTTGAAACCGACCGTGCCGGTGAAGGACGCCGGCTGCCTGATGCTGCCGCCGGTATCGCTGCCGAGGGCCGCGTGCACGATCCCCGCCGCCACGCTCGCCGCTGCGCCGCCGCTGCTGCCGCCGGGCACCTTCGCCGTATCGATCGGGTTGCGCACCGTGCCATACGCGCTGTTCTCGTTGCTGCTGCCCATGGCGAACTCGTCGCAGTTCGTGCGGCCTATGATCACGGCGTCCGCGGCGAGCAGGCGTTCCACCACCGTGGCGCTGTACAAGGAGGTGAAGCCCTCCAGCATGCGCGAGGCGGCGCTTACGCGGTGGCCTTTGTAGCAGATGTTGTCCTTGATGCTCACGAGCATGCCTGCCAACGGCCCGGCGGTGCCGGCCTTCAGCTTGGCATCCACGTCGGCGGCCTTCGCCAGGGCGCTCTCGGGAAAGAGCTCCAGAAAGGCGTTCAGGTCCTTGCGCCGCTCAGCTTCGGCCAACGAGCGCTGCACGAGCTCAGTGACGCTCAGCCCATCGGCAATCGCCTTCCGGGCCTCTGCGAAGGTCTTCGGGATGCTCACGGATCAGGCTACTTCCCCTCTTCCTTCTTGTCCTCGGGGCCGTCCTTGGCGTTCTTGAACTCCTTCATGCCCTGACCGAGGCCGCGCATGAGCTCAGGGATCTTCTTGCCACCGAAGAGGAGGAGCAGCACCACCACGACTAGGACGATCTGCCAAGGGCCGATGACGCCGAGCAGGATGGACAAAGGGAGCGAGCTCATGATAGGTGCGATGTTGCGCGCCCGCGTGCTGCAGGCAGGGCCAAAAGTAACCGATCGCCGCGCCTATTGGCGATAGATCCACAAGGCGGGATCCACGTTCACGAGCCCGTCGGCGGTGATCTTCCAGACCTCGATGTGGGCCACGGCGCCATCCTCGCCGGAGAGCACGGTACCCAAGGCCTGCTTGGTATCGACCTTCTGGCCCTTGGCCACCGACACCGAGGCGAGGTTGCTGTACACCGTGCGGTAGGCGCCATGGCTCACGATCACGGCCTTTCCGGCGCCGGGCAGCACGATCACGCTGCTCACCTCGCCGCGGAAGACCGCGCGCGCCGAGGCTCCTTTCTCCGTGGTGATGTCGATGCCGTTGTTGTCGATCACGATGCCCTTAAGCACCGGGTGCGGCTGCTTGCCGAAGCGGCCCGTGATCACGCCCTTCTCCACCGGCCAGGGGAGCTTGCCTTTGTTCTTCTCGAAATCGCTGTTGAGCTCGCGCGCCTCAGGGGTCAGGGTGATATCGAGCTTGGCCGGCTTGCCCGACCCGCTCGATGAGCCCTTGGGCTTCACGGCCGCCTCGATCGCCTTGCGGATGGCCGCCTCCAATTCCTTGCGCTGCCGCTCCTGCTTCTTCTGCGTCTCGCGCAGGCGTCCTTCCTCCTTGCGCAACGCGCTCAACGCGCTTTGCTGTCCGGCGCGGTCGGTATCGAGCTTGCGCTTCTCCTGCACCTGCGCATCGAGCAGGTTGGCCTTCTCCTGGCGCTGCTGCTTGAGCGCCGCCACGCGGGCATCGAGGGCGGCCTGCGTCTCGGTGATCAGTGCCACTTGCCGGCGACGCTGGGTGGCCAACTGATTGATGTAGCGGCTGCGCTGGAAGGCCTGCTGGAATCCGCTCGACGCGAACAGGTAGCTCAGGCGGTCGTACGCGCTGCGGTTGCGGTAGGCGGCGGCCACCATGCGCGCGTAGCTCTCCTTCAAGGCGCGCAGATCGGCCTGCATGGCGGCGATGCTCTCCTCATCCTCGCGTATGCGCGCATCGGTCTCGCGCACCTCGCCATCCATGGTGCGGATCAGCTGCGCGCGCGCGGTGATCTGGCTCTCGAGCAGGCTCAGCTGCTCCTGCGTCACGCGCTGCTCCTTGCGCGCCTGATCGATCAGCGCCGTGGTGGTGCGGATCTGCTTGTCCAGGGCATCGCGCCGCTTCTCCAGTTCCTTGCGCGATTGCGGGAACGCGGCGGTGCTGGCGAGCAGCGCCACGGCGAGCAGCGCATGGCAGGCGAATCGTTCAAGGCATCGGCTCATACTTCTCGGGAATCTTGAAGTTGAGGTTGAGCGGGCCTTCCAGGTCGAGGCGCGTGATATCCATGCTGCTGCTCACCAGCCGACCAGGCTCGCTCAGGGTGATGCGCAGCCGGGTGGGCATGTGCTTCAGTTCCGGTCCGCTCTTTTCCTCATAACGGATGTCGGCGGTGCGGTCGTGCACGAGATCCGTCACTTGCACGCGCACCACGCGGAAGCTGTCCGGCTCGATCCAGTACCGGCGCACGATGGCCTCCCGTTCCTCGGCGCGTCGTAGGGTGCGCTCCAGGCGCCGCTCGCCCATGTCACGATCGCGGGCCAGGGTGTCGCCCGGCTGCAGGTCCTCGGCGGCGCGCACGAAGCGGCGTTTCTCCCGACTGGTGAGCACGTAGAGCCCATCCTCGCGTTCGCTGCGGTATTTCTCCTCTGGATCCAGGTCGATGGCCCGGCCTTGCAATGCCTGTTGGAATAACGCCAGGCTGGGCGGAATGCCGAAGCGCTTCTTGGCGGCGGCTGTATCGCCGACGAAGTACTGGTCGTGCAGTTTGTCCATCACCTTCACGCTGTCTCGCGTGATCAGGAGCCGGGCCACCTCTATTCCCAATGCGGGAATGACGCTCAGCATGGCGGCGCTGTCCTGCACGCTGCGCACCTGCGCCTTGAAGCTCTTCGAATCGCCGTCGATCACGATCTCCACAGCGGCCTTGGCGGAGTAGTAGCGCGCGGATTCGGACTGGTTCGCCAGCACGCGCTCCAACAGCTTCTCCGCTGAGCGGGGCGGCAGTTCGGGCCGGATGAGGGGGATGGGCCTGCCGCTCTTGCACGCGGCGGTCACGAGCACCAGCATGTACAGTGCCGCACGCGCCGACTTCATTCCACGCGTCGCCCTTCGTTGATCTTGCGGTCGATGGCCTCGCTCGCGCCGCCCTTCTCCTTCGCGAGCCGCCACTGCTGCATCGCCTCCTCCGCGAGGCCGAGCTCGAAGAGGATGTCGCCGTAGTGCTCGTGCAGCTCGCCATCGGGCGAGGCCGAAGAGGCGAGGGCCTTCTCCATCCAAACACGCGCCTGCTCATACTTCTTCGCGCGGAAGAGCACCCATGCGTACGTGTCCTGGTAGCTGGGTTGCCCGGGCGCGATCTCGTTGGAGCGCTTGCTCATGCGCTCGGCCTTCTCCAGCTGCTCGCCTCGGAGGCTGAGGTAGTACGCGTAGTTGTTCAGCGCGGTGGCGTCGTTGGGCTGCAGGGCCAAGGCCTGATCGTAGGCCTGATCGCTCTTCGGGAACTGCTTCGCCGCGTTGTAAGCCTCGCCCAGGCTGCTCCAGAACTGGGCCGTGAGCGGCGGGTTGTCCACCACGAGGTCGCGGCCCATGAGCAGGGCCTCGATGGCCTCGTCATGCCGGTCGAGCTGCGACAAGGCGATGCCCTTGAAGAGGAAGGGCTCGGGCACCGTGGGGAAGAGCTCGATGGCGGCATCGGCATCGGCCACCACGCCGGCGAAGTCACCCACCTGCAGGTCGAGCTGCAGCACCTGCGCATGGATCGGGAAGCGCTCCTTCTCCTTGCTCAGGGCGATACGGAACTCATCGCGGGCCTCGGCAATCTTGCCGTCGCGCAGCAGGAAATCCCCGGCGATGGTATTCGGCTTGCCGCTCTCCGGATGGGCTTTCTTGAGCGCGTCGATCAACGCGTAGGAACGGCGGAGGAGGTCCGGTCGGTCTTCCGGTCTCTCGCCTTCGCTCTCGGTCATCTCGAAGAAGCCGATCAACACCTGCATCTTGGCGTCGATGTCAACCTCGGGGTCCAGGAAGGCTTCGCCGAGCTCGTTGTAGGCCTCGTCCATGCGGCCCGTGGCGTAGTAATGCTCGGCCAATGAGATGCGCAGCATGCTGTTGCCGGGGTCGAGCTGCAGCGCGCGTTGGTACTCGGCGAGCGCCTTCTCGTGCAGGCCCTGCTCATCGTACACCTCGGCGAGCATGCCCACGTATTCCGCGTTGGTCGCATCATGCGCGATGGCCCTGGTCATGAGCTGCTCGGCATCGGCCCATTGGCCCAGGGACATGTAGGTGCCGAACCCGTGGTGAACGAGGTCCTCGCCCAGGCCGAAGCGTTTCTCCACGTCGGCGTATGTCTTCACGGCATCCGCGCCGCGGCCGGCATAGGCGTATGCGGCGGCGAGGTCCAGGTACACCTCGTAGCGCTCGGGCCATTGGCTCAGGATGCCCTTGTACACATCGATGGCCTCATCGGCCTTGTTGCCTTGGCGGTACAGGTCGGCGAGCAGGAAACGGTACCAGATGTTCTCCTTATCGGTGGCAGCTGCCTGCTTGGCGTACGATACGGCGGTGTTGTAGTTCTGCAGCTGGTGGTAGAGCTTGGCCAGCTCGAACATGGCGGCTGCGTTCTGCGGGTCGGCCTTCAGGCATTGCTGGTAGCGCTGCACGGCCATGGGAAGCTGGCCTTGAAGACGGGCCTGGGTCGCTTCCATGAAGAGGCGCATGACCTCCGCGCGCTTGTCGCTGACAGCATTCGCCGCAGCGCTCTCCGGGCCGCCATCGTCGCGCGCCACGGGCTTGGCCCCGCCGCAGCTCGCCAGGAGCGCGGCCAGGGGCGCGATGAGGAGGATGTGGCGCAGGCGCATCGTCAGGCCAGGGTGCTGTCGTCGCCCAAGCTAAGGTCCATGGCATGGCCTTTCACCACGGCGCGCTCACCGATCATGCTGTTGGCGATCACGGCATCCTGTACACGCACACTGCCGCGCAGGATCGAATCGCGTACCACGCTGCCGCTGATGCTGGCGCCTTTCTCCACGGAGACGTTCGGGCCCACGACGCTGTTCGTGATCGTCACGTCGTCGCCGATGAAGCAGGGCTCGATCACCACGCTGTTCTCGGCCTTCAGCCCGGAGCCCTTCAGCGATCCGTCGCCCTTCAGGTAGCCCAGCACCTTGGTGTTGGTATCGACCATGGCGTTCTTGTTGCCGCAGTCCATCCACACATCCACGCTGCCGGCCTTGAAGCGCGCGCCCTTGCGCTTCATGTTCTCCATGGCGTTGGTGAGCTGGTACTCGCCCTTGTCCTTGATGTCGTTGTCGATCAGGTATTGCATCTCCTTCCGCAGGTGCTCGCCATCGGCGAAGTAGTAGATGCCGATGATGGCCAGGTCGCTCACGAACTCCTGCGGCTTCTCCACGAATTCGGTGATGACGCCTTGCTCATCGAGCTTCACCACGCCGAAGGCCCGCGGGTCATCGACCTTGTTCACCCAGATCACGCCGTCGCAGTCCTTGTCGAGCTTGAGCTGAGCACGGAAGAGCGTATCGGCGAAAGCCACGATGATTCGGCCGCTCAGGGCCTTCTCGGCGCAGAGGATCGCGTGGGCTGTTCCGAGCGCCACCTCCTGGTAGTGGATGGTGCCCGTGGCGCCCACGGCCTTGGCGATGGCCACGAGCTCATTCTCCACCTTCACGCCGAAGCTGGGGTGCACGATGAAGGCGACCTCTTCCACGGGCTCACCGGCCACGGCGGCCAGATCCTCCACGAGGCGTTGTACGATGGGCTTGCCGGCGATCGGCAGCAAGGGCTTGGCGGTGGTGTGGGTGTGCGGACGCATCCGCTTGCCCATGCCCGCCATGGGGACGATGATCTTCATTCCGGTTACATGCTCACCGCAGAGGCGCAGAGGCGCAGTGGTCGCGGGGATAAGGTCCCCCTCTGCGTTCCTTGGCGCCCTCCGCGCCTTTGCGGTGAATCAGGCGCGAAGGTCTTCAATTCTTGCCAGTATGCCCGAATCCCCCAGCCCCGCGTTCTGTGGCGCGAAGGTCCTCGCTTTCCAGCCATTCAGCCCGGATGTACCGCGCGACCACCAGCTGGGCAACCCGCTCCCCGTCCTTCACCTCGAAGACCTCCTGGCCTAGGTTGACCAGCAGCACGCCCACCTCGCCCCGGTAATCCGCGTCGATCGTGCCTGGGCTGTTGAGCACCGTGATGCCGTGCTTGAAGGCCAGCCCGCTACGGGGGCGCACTTGCGCTTCGGTGCCCTCAGGGAGTTCCAGGAAGAGGCCCGTGGGGATCAGGGCGCGCTGGCCCGGCTCCAGGAAGACGGACCGCTCCAGGTTGGCCCGGAGATCCATGCCCGCGCTGTGGGCGGTGGCGTAGGAAGGGAGGGGGTGGTGGCTCTTGTTCGTGATGCGGACCGAAAGCGGCGCGAGCAGGGTCTCCGTCATGCGCTCAAAGGTCGAATCTCGGGGCCCTCTGTGCGCCACGCAATCATGAGAAATGCCAACAGTGCCGCGATACGAATCGCGTAGTTGAGCATGCCGTCGATGGAAAGGCTCTCGCACCCCCACCACAGCACCACAGCCCCTGCCATGTATAGCAGCACGCGCCCCACGTTGTAGGGCACCGGGTAGTGCTTCTGCCCCCAGATATAGCTGATCACCGCCATGCTCGCGTAACAGATGAGCGTGGCCCATGCCGCACCCATGTAGCCCATCACTGGAATAAGCGCGAAGAGGCAGACGAGTGTGATCATGGCACCGACGATGCTGATGGCGCTGCCGGCACGGGTGCGATCAGTGAGCTTGTACCACACGCTCTGGTTGTAGTAGATGCCGAGGAAGACGTTGGCGAGCATGAGGATGGGCACCACGCGCAGGCCTTCCCAGTAGGCCGGGTTCGGGATGAAGTGCTTGAAGAAATCAAGGAAGAGCATCACGACCAGGAAAGCGCTCATGCACACGGCTACGAACACATTCATGATCCGCGCGAACGTCTCCCGACTATTCTTCTCCTTCGCGTGGCTGAAGAAGAAAGGCTCCGCGCCCATGCGGAAGGCCTGGATGAAGAGCGTGATGAGCACGGCCAGCTTGTAACACGCGCCGTAGATGCCGATCTGCTCATTGGCGATGTCTTCAGGCAACAGGTATTTCAGGATCACGCGGTCGGCGGTCTCGTTCACCATGCCGGCGAGTCCTGCGAACATCAGCGGTGCGCCGAAGGCGAGCATGGCGCGCAGCAACTCCTTGTTCAGGCCCCCGAACGCGGGCCAGGCCGGTAAGAGCACCAGCAGCTTTACCGCCGTGCTCACCAGATTGATGGCGAAGACGTAGCCCACGCCGAACGAGGGGTTATACACCGCATCGATCAGCGCGTTGCTCTGGCCCATGTTGTACTGCTTCATGCAATACAGCAGGAAGAACACGCTCAGGACGATGTTCACGCCGACGCTGAGCAGGTTGATGGCGGCGTACTTCCACGGCCGTCCTTCCTGACGCAGCCGCGCCATGGGAACGGTGGTGATGGCGTCGATGCCGATGATGAGCACGAGCATGAGCACCGAGCTCGCGTAGGCGCCGAACTCGAGGCCTTCAGCCATCGGTGCGTGGAAGAGGCTTCCGAGCGCCATGAAGGCGAGGGCGGGGAAGAAGAGGCCCCAGGTGGCGGTGGCATAGAGCCTCACCCCCGGCCCCTCTCCGAGGGAGAGGGGAGCCAGAGCCTCACCCCCGGCCCCTCTCCGAGGGAGAGGGGGGGAGTGCTCTTCGCGCGCAGCGAAGCGGAAAAAGGTGGTCTCCATGCCGAAGGTGAGCACCACGTTGAGCAGGGCCGTCCACGAGTAGAGCGCGGTGACCACGCCGTACTCGGCAGGCTCGAAGACGAACTTGCTGGTGTACAAGGGCACGAGCAGGAAGTTGAGGAAGCGCGCAACGATGCTGCTGAGCCCGTAGATGGCCGTCTGGCCGGCGAGTTTGCGAAGTGTGCTCAATGCAGTACATCCGCAGATGGCGCAGATGACACAGATGAGCAGCCCACGACGTGACCACAACTGTATCTCATCTGCGTCATCGGTGTCATCTGTGGATCAGACCCCCGTGAAGTTCGTCTTCCTCTTCTCCATGAACGCGCTCGTTCCCTCCTTGAAGTCCGCCGTGCCGAAGCACTTACCGAACTCCTCCACTTCGCGTTGCATGCCATTGGCGCCGGGCTCGTAGCCGGCGTTCACTGCGCGTATCGCGGCGGCCAGGGCGGTGGGAGAATTCTTCATTATGCGGGAGGCCAGCTCGAGCGCGGTGCTGAGCAGCTGGTCCTGCGGAACAACGCGGTTCACGAGCCCCCATTGCAGCGCGTCGTTCGCGTCGACCATGCCGGCCGAGAGGATCATCTCCATGGCCTTGCCCTTGCCCACGAGGCGCGCCAGTCGTTGGGTGCCACCGTAGCCGGGGATCACGCCGAGTGAAACTTCCGGCAGGCCCATCCTGGCATTGTCGCTCGCGATGCGCACGTGGCAGCTCATCGCCAGTTCCAATCCGCCGCCGAGCGCGAAGCCGTTCACCGCGGCGATCACGGGCTTGCTCATGTACTCCACGTGGTCGAAGAGCTTCTTCTGGCCATCGGCGCTGAGCGCGCGGCCCTCTTCCACGCTGAAGTGCGCGAACTCCTTGATGTCCGCGCCAGCGACGAAGGCCTTTGGTCCGCTGCCGGTGATGATGAGCACGCGCACGCTCCGGTCGACATCGGCTTCGCTCAATGCCTTGTCCAATTCGCCGATGGTGTCTCGGTTCAGCGCATTGAGCTGGTCGGGCCGGTTGATGGTGATGGTGCGGATGCCATCGGCATCGGTGATCAGGAGGTTCGTGTACGGCATCGGTCAAATGTATTCCGCGAGGAGAAGGCGGGGGCTCACACGAAGCCACGAAGACACGAAGGAGCAGGCGGGGACTCACACGAAACCACGAAGGCACGAAGGAGCGGGCAGGGGCTCACACGAAGTCACGAAGACACTAAGGGGTAGGCTGGTCCTCTTGGTGTCTTAGTGGCTCGGTGTGAGAAGAGCTTCACCTTCATGGTGCCAGAGGCAGCGCGACGAAGAAGCTGGTCCCTTCGCCTACTTTGCTTTTGAACCACAGACGTCCTTCGGCGCGAAGGAGCAGGCAGGGGCTCAAACGAAGACACGAAGGGGTAGGCTGGTCCTCTTGGTGGCTTCGTGCGAGAAGAGCTTCACTTTCATGGTGCCAGAGGCAGCGCGACGAAGAAGCGGGTCCCTTCGCCTTCTTCGCTCTCGAACCACACACGCCCTCCGGCGCCCTCCACCATGCGCTTCACCATGGCGAGGCCCAGGCCCATGCCGCTGCTTTTAGTGGTGAAGCTGGGGGTGAAGATGCGGTCGCGGGCATCGGGCGGAATGCCGCTGCCGTTGTCGCGGATCTCGATGAGCGCCTCGTTCCGGGAACGGCGTGCCTCAACGTGCACGGCGCCCTGTCGCCCCTCGGGGATGGCCTGCACAGCGTTCTTGATGAGGTTGTTCACCACGCGCAGCATGTGATCGCGATCGGCGTGCACAGTCAGCGGGCCTTCTTCTGTGTGTGTGATGACCAGCCCTGGCGTGGCGTCGAACACATCCACTGCGGCGCGCACCACCTCGCAGAGATCGAGCGTCGTGGGCGAAGCGGCGGGCATCTGAGCGAACTGGGAGAACGCGGTGGCCACGCCGTTGAGCGCATCGATCTGCTCCACCATGCTCTTGGAGAACCGGTCGAGGCGCTCTTTGGCATCGGGTGCTTGCGGGTCCCAGGTGCGCTGGAACTGCTGGATGCCGAGCTTCATGGGCGTGAGCGGGTTCTTCACTTCGTGCGCCACCTGCCGGGCCATCTCGCGCCAGGCGCTCTCGCGCTCGCTGCGGGCGAGTCGCTCGGCGCTCTCGCGCAGCTCCTCCACCTTGCGGTTGTACACGGCGACGAGCTCGCCCACCTCGTCGGCGCCGCGGTAATGGATCGGCCGGTTACTGCCCTGCAGGGCCACGCCGGCCAGCGCGCGCTTCAGCACATCGAGCGGGCGCGTGGTCCAGTTGCTGATGAAGACGGCGAGCAGCACGCTCAGCGCGAAGAGCAGCACGAAGAGGTTGACCACCGCCACCAGCAGCTGCGCGCGCTCCTCGGCTTGCTGGGCCTGATCGGCGAAGCTGGGCAGAGCAAGGTAGGCGAGCACGGCGCCGTGGCTGTCGAGCAAGGGCGTGTAGGCCGTGCGGAAGACGGCGGCGCCAATCGATTCCTGATGCACGAAGGCGCTGCTGCCTTCCACGGCGAGCTCGGTGAACGCATGGTGGTCCATGCGCGGCCCGAGCAGCCCGGCGGTGAGCATCTGGGGCCTGGTGCTGGCGAGCCAGCGGCCATCCGGCGCGTAAAGCGTGAGGTCCGTGAGGTAGGTGTTGCCGAGCTGGCCGAGCAGGAATTGCAGGTAGCCGCTGTAGGCAGGCCCATCGATGTGCTCATCGCCGATGCGGCGGCGCAGCTCCTCGGTTACGGCGCGCGCTTTCTCCACCGAGTAGGTCTCCTCGCGCTCATCGAACTGGCGGGAAAGGAGGCGCTGCGAACCAAAGCCGAAGAAGAGCAGTCCGATGATGGCGAAGAGCACGAGCGCTGCGCGGACCTTGGTGCCGATCCCCAGGTCGGGCAGGCCGCCGGTGAATGCGGCATGCAGCGCCAACGCCAGTAGGAGCAGGAGCCCATAGAGCGTGAAGAGGTAGCTGAAGGTGGTGGCCTTGTCGATCAGGCCGCGCTGCGGAAGACCGAGCACCATGATCACATTGCCACCGACCGTGCGAGCGAGGTATTCCATGCCATCCTGCTCGAACCAGTCCTCGTCCATGGCGCGGCGCGTCCAGTGCTGCGGCTGGGCCTGTGTGCCGCTCTGTTCCATGAGCAGACCGTCCACGTAGCGGGCTTGCGCATACCGCTCTGCCCGTTGGGTAAGCCGATCGGTTCCGGCCAGGAGCAGGTCGGGGAAGCCCAAGCCCTGGGAGAGCGAACGCGGTCGCAACTCGATGACCAGCTGTGCGGGTGGCGCGCTGTCGGTGGGCATCACCGCCACGCGGGCATGGTGGATCACCTCGCCACCGATGCGCTCATCGATGAAGAGGTCGGGCATGTCGCTCACACCTACCGGGAATGCGGCAGAGTCGCGGGGAAGCGCGAGGGGCGGCTCCAGGTCCGAGGCGCAACGCAGCTCGTTGGCCGGTGAATAGCCAAAGAGGCGCAAGTCGTAGCGCTCCCAGTAACCGCTGAAATACGGTTCTCGGGCAAAACGCTCCAGATTCTCTCTGTCGCAGTACGCGTCGCTTGCGAAGAGGCGATACAGCACGGTGTCGCGCCGGATGATCGGCGCGGTCTCGCGGAACAGCTGATTGAGAACGGGGTCCTCGCGGACCGCAAGCCGTTCAGCGAGCACGGCGCGTTCGTTGCGCTCGCGGTTGCCCATGTACTTGGTGATGATGTGCGTGCTGGTGCCTGCGAGCGCCGCGAGCAGGAGCACCCCGCGGATGAAGGGCAGCGCGCGCTGGCGGTCAGGCAGAAGGATCAGCAGCACCGGTGCGGGCCAGAGGAAGAGCACGGTATCGCGGTAGCCGAACAGATGATGCAAGAGGATGGATAGTACGAAAGCCGCCACCACGGACAGATAGGCCATGCGCGTGCGCGGCAGGATACGGGCCAGGGTGGCGGCGAGCAGGCTCCAGGAAATGAAGAGCAGGGCGGTGATGAGCAAGGCCACGGCGCCGAATGCACCGATGCCTTGGATGTGATAGAGGTCGAGGTCGATGGTGCTATCGCGGACCAGTCCGATGCACAGGTCGGTGTTCCAGGCGCCGTGGGCCAGCAGCACCAGGGTGGCGAGGGAGATGGCTGCAGGGGCGTGCAGGGTCGAGGAGCGTAGCGCGCGGAAGGTGAACGCGCTCAGCGCAACGAGCACGGCGGCATTGATGAGCAGGTCGCCGAGCGAGGGGAACCACGTGGATGCGGCGTAAACAGCGGGGTCGAAGAGCGGCCACCGGTCCAATGGCGCGGTTGGCCCGATCACCAGGGTGCCAGCGCGCAGCAGCAGTAATGTCGAGGCGAAGAACGTTGCGGCGAGCCACGGCCTCCCTCGTGTCAGGCGGGCGCACCAGATCCCGATGGCGCATACAAGCAGGACACCGGACGCCAGCCAGAGCGCGGCCCGCCACCAGAGCCATGGTCCGAGTTCCATGGCTCCATCGCGCCAATCGACCTGACCCAGCGAGGCGCCATTCGGACCATGCAAAGGCAGACCATGGCCCGAGGCGGCGCTCATGCGCAGGCCCGGCTGGGCATTCAGTGAGGGATGAAAGCAATCCTTGAGGTAGCGGTTCCGTACCGGCGGCTCCATCCATACGGGTCTTCTCCCCTTTACGGTAAGCTGCCCGATGCCCACTTCGGCCTCCAGCCAAGACCCCGAGGGTGCAGCGCCGCGGCTGGCCGGTTCTGGTCGTTGCTGGAACAGGGCCGCATCTCCGCTCCACGCGATTGTGCTGTCGCCTTCCAGTATCAGCAGTTCGGTGCCGGTGCGTGCGCGAGCCAGCTCCAGCGACTTTGCTTTTTCCTGAAACCACTGTCTGGGCCCGAGGCTCACGATGGCCTGGGCTTCCTGCTCGGTGAAGCGCCCCAGCTCCTCGGCGGCGAGGTCGAGTCGTTGCTGAAGAGCCGCTGCGGCGTGCGCCAGCTCGGTTTCCGCCTCCGGCTCATCGATCACCGCGGCTCCTGCGCCGCAGAGCAGGCCCAGCGCTAGGAAGAGCAGGGGTCGAAACATCGGGCGCGCGCCGCAAGGGCTGCGCCAAAGTAGAAGCGGAGCGCTCCCGGGTCCGGACGGTAGCCGGGCCTTTTCCACAGTAGGCTTGCGGCAGGCGGAGGGAGCGGATCGGCCGGGCGCTGCCCAACGCGGCCAAGCGGCCCCCGGACAGGATTCGACGAATCTGGCTTCGACATCGACGAAACGAACCCTTCGCCTTCGGCCACGTACACAGGGTGCCATTCAACTGCCTGAATGGCAAAATCGTGCGACCGATGTACAAAGCGTTACTCCCCGCTTTGGTGGTCTTCGTTTCCACCTCTCTCTTCAGCCAAACCGGAACCGAGTTCTGGATGGCGCCGCCGGACGTGACGTATTACCACAATGCGCCAGGCGACGAACCCATCTACCTGAATGTGACCACCGGGAATGCCGCGGCGATTGTCACGGTATCGCAACCGGCCAACGCGGCCTTCAACGGCGGAACGCCTATCGTGATCAACGTGGCGGCCAACACGGCGGTCCGCTACAACCTCACTTCGCTCAAAGCCCAGCTAGAGACCCGCCCGACCAACTCGGTGCGGAACACGGGCCTGCGGATCCAGTCCACGGCGAACATCACCTGTTATTACGAGAGCAGCAACACGAACAACCCGGATATCATGGCGCTGAAGGGCGCCAACGGCCTTGGCACCGAGTTCTATATCCCGCTGCACAAGCACGCGCCCTTCTACAACAACAGCTTCTCCCCGAACAACAACGACCTCGCCTTCGCCTCCTTCGACATCGTCGCGACGCAGAACAACACCACGGTGATGATCTACTCACCGGTTGCGGTGGACGGTCATCCGGCACTCACCCCATGGACCGTGACGCTGAATGCCGGGCAGACCTACTCGACGGCGAACACGGTGCCGGCAACGCACACGGATCCGCTCACGCACCCTTCGGGGGCCGTTGTGCTTTCGGACAAACCCGTCGCGGTGTCGATCAAGGACGACTCGAACCACAACCCATCCGGTGGCTGCTACGACCTGATGCTCGACCAGATCGTGCCGGTGAACATCCTCGGCACCGACTACGTGGCCGTGAAGGGCGCGCTGAACAACAACGGCGATGAATCACTGTTCGTGATGGCCGTGCAGAACAACACGCAGGTCTTCATCGATGGAAGCCCCACGCCGGTGGCGACGTTGTTCGCCGGACAGTACTACCGCCACGACATGGACTACCTGTCCGGTGCGGCGAACAACGCCACGCTGGTCACGGGTTCGAAACCGCTTTACGCCATCCATGTCACGGGCTTCGGCTGCGAGCAAGGCATGGCGATCCTGCCGCCGCTGAACTGCGCGGGCAGCACGCAGCTGAGCTTCACGCGAAGTACCAGCGAATCCTTCTTCCTGAACCTGTTGGTAAGGAACGGCTCTCAGAACGATTTCGTGGTGACAGGACCCGGTACGGCGACGATACCGGGTTCCGCATTCGTGGCCGTACCTGGTACTGGAGGCGAATGGATGGCCGCGCGGATCCAGTACAACACCACCCAGGTGCCGGTGAACCAGGCCTTCATCGTGAGCAACACGAGCGATGTGTTCTCGCTGGCGATCATCAACGGCGGTGCCACTTCGGGTTGCCGCTACGGCTTCTTCTCCGAGTTCTCCGGAAGGATCGATGTGAGCGCGGGTGCGGACCAGACGCGATGTGCCGGGGACAGCGTGTTGTTGACCGGGAGCGTTTCCGGCGGGAGTACAACAGGTATCTGGACGACGAGCGGAAGCGGCACGTTCTCGCCGAGCGCTACTTCGTTGAACGCCACCTATCACCCGAGCATCGGTGATCTCGCGATCGGAACGGTCACGCTGACGCTGACCTCGACGGGGCCGTGCACGCCGGAGGAGGATGAGATGGTGGTGACCTTCAGCCCGCAGCCGATACCGAATGCGGGACCGGATCAGAGCGTGTGCCGCAACAACAACGTGGTGCAGCTCGCGGGCAGCGTGCTGAACGCGGTCGGTGGTGTATGGACGGGCGGCACGGGAACCTTCCTGCCTGGCAACAGCAACCTCAACGCAACCTACACACCCAGCGCCGCTGACCTGACGGCGGGTTCGGTGTGGATCAAATTGACCTCTACCGGCAACGGTGTGTGCAGCGCGGTGGCCGACAGCATGCTCGTGTCCTTCACGCCAGCGCCTACTGCGAATGCGGGAGCTGACCAGACGCGCTGCGCGAACAACGCGGTGGTGCAATTGAACGGCTCCTTCATGGTGGCCACGGGCGGCGTGTGGAGCGGCGGTGCAGGAACCTTCGACCCGAGTACCACCAACATGTCGGCGCAATACACGCCCACGGCTGCGGAGATCTCAAGCGGTTCGGTAACACTGACGATGACCACCACGGGCAATGGCAATTGCACCGCAGTGAACGATCAGGTGCTCATCGGCTTCACGGCAGCACCCGTGGTGAATGCCGGTGCTGCGGTATCGGTGTGCGCCAACAATGCGCAGGTGAGCTTGAGCGGCACGGTGACCGGCGCGACCGGTGGTGCTTGGAGCGGCGGTGCGGGCACCTACAGCCCGAACAACACCACGTTGAACGCGACCTACACGCCGACGGCCGCCGAGATCGCAGCCGGCACCTTGACCCTGACCCTGAGCAGCACGGGCAACGGCAACTGCCTGCCGGTGACGAGCAACAAGGTGATCACCTTCACGCCTGCTCCGATCGTGGATGCCGGCGCGAACGGAAGCGTGTGCGCGAACAACGCGACCATCACGCTGGCGGGCTCGCAGAGCGGCGCGGCCGGTGCGGTGTGGAGCGGTGGAACGGGTACGTACAGTCCGAACAACGCCACGCTGAATGCGGTGTATACACCGAGCGCAGCGGAACGCACTGCCGGCACGGTGACGCTCACACTCACCACGGTTGGCAACGGTAACTGCAATGCCGTGAGCGACAACGTGACCTACACGATCACGCCAGCTCCTACGGCGAATGCCGGTGCGGACCAGACGCTCTGCGCGAACAATGCGGTCGCCACCTTGAACGGCTCGTTCACCGTAGCGACCGGCGGTGTGTGGAGCGGTGGCGCGGGATCCTTCGACCCGAGCACCACGAACATGGGCGCGCAATACACGCCTACGCCCGGAGAGATCGCCAGCGGTTCCGTTACGCTGACCCTGACCACCACTGGCAACGGCGGCTGCATCGCAGTGACGGACCAAGTGCAACTGAATTTCACGCCTGCGCCCGTTGTGAGCGCGGGTGCAGCCGTTTCAGTATGCGCCAACAACACGCAGGTGAGCCTGAACGGAAGCGTGACCGGTGCCACGGGCGGCGCCTGGAGCGGCGGCACGGGTTCCTTCAACCCGAACGCCACCACGCTGAACGCGACCTACACGCCGAGCGCCGCGGAGATCGCGGCTGGAACGGTTACGCTCACGCTGACGAGCACCGGCAACGGCAATTGCAACGCGGTATCGAGCAGCAAGGTGATCACGATCACTCCGGCTCCCACGGTGGATGCCGGTCCGAACGCGACGGTGTGCGCGAACAACTCCGCGATCACCTTGGCCGGTGCGATCACCGTTGCCACCGGTGCGACATGGAGCGGTGGTACCGGAACCTACAGCCCGAACAACACGACGCTGAACGCGGTGTACACACCGAGCGCTGCGGAACGAGCAGCGGGCACAGTGACCCTCACGCTCACAACGGTGGGTAATGGCAACTGCAATGCGGTGAGCGACAACGTGACCTTCACCATTACACCTGCACCGACAACGAACGCCGGTGTTGATCGCACGGTTTGCGCGAACAATGCGGTGGTCACCTTGAACGGATCGTTCACGGTGGCGACCGGCGGCATCTGGAGCGGTGGCGCGGGTTCCTTCGACCCGAGCACGACCAACATGGGCGCGCAGTACACGCCCACAGCTGGAGAGATCTCGAGCGGCTCCGTCACGCTCACATTGACAACGACCGGCAACGGCACTTGCACGGCGGTCACCGATCAGATGGTGATCAACTTCACGCCGGCTCCTGTGGTGAACGCGGGCGCTGCTGTTTCGCTCTGCGCGAACAACGCGCAAGTGAGCTTGAGCGGTTCTGTTACCGGCGCCACCGGTGGCATCTGGAGCGGCGGCACGGGCACCTTCAGCCCTAACAACACCGCGCTCACCGCCACCTACACGCCGACCGCTGCGGAGATCGCGGCAGGCACGCTCACGCTCACGTTGACGAGCACGGGCAACGCCACCTGCAATCCGGTCGCCAGCAACAAGGTGATCACCTTCACGCCCGCCCCCCTCGTGGATGCTGGTGCGAACGGCAGCGTCTGCACGAACAACGCGACGATCAGCTTGAACGGGTCGGTGATCGGTGCCACAGGCGGCATCTGGAGCGGTGGCGCGGGCACCTACTCGCCGAACAACACCACGCTCAATGCCACCTACACGCCGACCGCCGCTGAGCGCGCTGCCGGTACAGTGACGCTGACGTTGACCTCCGCAGGTAACGGCAACTGCAACGCCGTGAGCGATAACGTGACCTACACGATCACGCCTGCTCCGACAGCCAATGCCGGTGCGGATCAATCGCTTTGCACCAACAACCCCGTTGCCTCCCTGGGTGGCAGCGTGACGATAGCGACGGGCGGTATCTGGAGCGGTGGTGCGGGAACCTTCGCGCCGAGCACCACCAACCTGAATGGGACCTACACGCCTACCGCGGCCGAGATCGCAAGCGGCGCGGTGACGCTGACCTTGACCACCACTGGTAATGGTACCTGTGTCGCCGTAACGGACCAGGTGCAATTGAACTTCACGCCGAGCCCGTCGGCTAACGCTGGTCCGGACCTGACGCTCTGCCGCAACAACGCGAGCGTGGCCCTTGGCGGATCCGTGACGGTGGCGACCGGCGGAATCTGGAGCGGTGGCGCGGGATCCTTCACGCCGAACAACACCACCCTCAACGCGACCTATACGCCGACCCCGGCTGAACTCGCTGCGGGCACGCTCACGCTCACGCTGACCACCACCGGCAACGGCAATTGCAACGCCGTTTCCGATAGCCGTGTGATCACCTTCACGCCTGCGCCCACGGTGGATGCCGGTGCGAACGCGACCGTCTGCGCGAACAACGCGAACATCACGCTGAACGGATCCTTCACGGTCTCGACCGGTGTGATCTGGAGCGGTGGCACGGGCACCTACAACCCGAACAACACGACGCCGAACGCAGTGTACACGCCGAGCGCCGCCGAACGTGCTGCTGGCACGGTGACGCTCACCCTCACGACCGTGGGCAACGGCAACTGCAACGCCGTGAGCGACAACGTGACCTTCACGATCACGCCGGCTCCGACGGCCAACGCAGGACTCGACCGCACGGTCTGCGCGAACAACGCGGCCGTGGCACTGAACGGTTCCTTCACTGTTGCTACTGGCGGTGTGTGGAGCGGTGGCGCGGGCACCTTCGATCCGAGCACCACGAACATGGGCGCGGTGTACACGCCGAGTGCGGCCGAGATCACGGCGGGCATCGTGACGCTGACCCTGACGACGACCGGCAACGGAACGTGCAACGCGACGACGGACCAGATGGTGATCACGATCACTGATGCGCCTTCGGTGAACGCAGGCGCGCCGATCTCGCTCTGTGCGAACAACGCCCAGGTGAGCCTCAACGGCAGCGTGATCGGTGCTACAGGCGGCGCCTGGACCGGTGGTTCCGGCACCTTCAGTCCGAACAATACCACGCTCAACGCGACCTACACGCCGAGCGCTGCGGACCTCGCTGCGGGCACCGTCACGCTGGTGCTGACCAGCACGGGCAACGGCAACTGCAACCCGGTATCGAGCAGCAAGGTGATCACATTCACGCCCGCTCCGACGGCCAACGCCGGTGCCGATGCGAGCGTGTGTTCGAACAATGCGAGCATCAACCTGAACGGCGCGTTCACCGGTGCCACCGGTGCGATCTGGAGCGGTGGCGCAGGCACCTTTAACCCGAACAACACCACGATGAACGCGGTGTACACGCCGACCGCTGCCGAGCGTGCGGCCGGTACCTTGACACTGACGCTGACGACCGTGGGTAATGGCAACTGCAACGCCGTGAGCGATGCGGTGACCTTCACGATCACGCCTTCACCCACAGTGAACGCGGGTGCCGATGCGACCCGTTGCGCGAACAATCCTGCGGTTGCGCTGAACGGTTCGTTCACGGTCGCAACCGGCGGGGTTTGGAGTGGCGGTGCGGGCACCTTCGATCCGAGTACCACGAACATGGGCGCGATCTACACGGCAAGCGCTGCGGAGATCGCGAACGGTTCTGTCACGCTGACGCTGACCACGACCGGCAATGGCAACTGCACCGCCGTCGCCGATCAGATGACGATCAACTTCACGGCTGCGCCGGTGGTGAACGCGGGAGCGCCGATCTCGCTATGCGCGAACAATGCGCAGGTGAGCTTGAACGGCAGCGTGAGCGGAGCGACGGGCGGCGTGTGGAGCGGCGGCACAGGCACCTACAATCCGAACAACAGCACGCTCAACGCCACCTACACGCCGACCGCGGCAGAGATCGCCGGAGGCGCCTTGACCCTCACGTTGACGAGCACCGGCAACGGTACCTGCAATCCGGTGCAGAGCAGCCGCGTGATCACCTTCACGCCCGCGCCCACGGTGGATGCAGGCCCTAACGGCACGGTGTGCGCGAACAACGCGTCATTCACGCTCGCTGGTTCGCAGAGCGGCGCAACGGGCGCGGTCTGGAGCGGCGGTTCGGGCACATACAGTCCGAACAATGCGACGCTGAACGCGGTGTACACGCCGAGTGCTGCGGAGCGCGCGGCTGGCACGGTCACGCTCACGCTCACCACGGTGGGCAACGGCAACTGCAACGCGGTGAGCGATCAGGTGACCTACAGCATCACGCCGGCACCGACCGCGAACGCTGGTCCGGATCAAAGCCTCTGCGCGAACAATGCGGTGGCGACCCTGGCGGGTTCCGTCACGGTGGCCACCGGCGGCATCTGGAGCGGCGGTGCGGGCACCTTCGCGCCGAGCACCACGAACCTGAACGCGACCTACACGCCTACCGCGGCCGAGATCGCGACAGGCTCCGTGACGCTCACGCTGACCACCACGGGCAACAACAATTGCGTGGCAGTGAGCGACAACATCACGATCGCCTTCACGCCGGCGCCTGTGGCGAACGCTGGAGCGCCGATCTCCATCTGCGTGAATAACCCGCAGGTGACGATGACCGGTTCCGTTTCCGGTGCGACAGGAGGTGTGTGGAGCGGCGGCCTGGGATCCTTCACGCCGAACAACACCACCTTGAACGCGGTGTACACGCCGACGCCTGCGGAACTCGCTGCGGGCACGTTGACGCTCACGCTGACAACGACCGGCAATGGCAACTGCAACGCCGTGACCAGCACGCGCACGATCACCTTCACGCCAGCTCCGGTTGTGAATGCCGGTGCGAACGGCTCCGTATGCGCGAACAACTCGCTCATCACCTTGAACGGATCAGTGAGCGGCGCGACCGGCGCGATCTGGAGCGGTGGTGCGGGCACTTTCTCGCCGAACAATACCACGCTGAACGCGACCTATCAGCCGACCGTTGCCGAGCGCAACGCCGGTACGGTGACGCTCACGCTGACCTCCGCCGGCAACGGCAACTGCAACGCGGTAAGCGACAACGTGACCTTTAGCATCACGCCTGCGCCGACGGTCAACGCGGGTGCTGACCAGTCACTCTGCGCGAACAACGCGGCGGCCACGATGAACGGCTCGTTCATGGTGGCGACCGGTGGCGTTTGGAGCGGTGGATCGGGAACCTTCAGCCCGAGCGCCACCTTGATGAACGCTACGTATACGCCGACCGCCGCGGAGATATCCAACGGCTCGGTGACACTGACGCTGACCACCACGGGCAACAACAACTGCGTGGCGGTGAGCGACAACGTGGTGCTCTCCTTCACGCCAAGTCCTTCGGTGGATGCGGGCGCCGATGTATCGGTGTGCCGTAACAACGCGGCGGTCGCGCTGAGCGGTACCGTTGGTGTGGCCACGGGCGGCATCTGGAGCGGCGGCGCGGGCTCCTTCACGCCGAACAACACCACGCTGAACGCGACCTACACGCCCACGCCTTCGGAACTCGCCCTCGGCAGCCTCACGCTGACGCTGACCACCACGGGCAACGGCAACTGCAATGCCGTGAGCGACACCAAGGTCATCACCTTCACGGATGCGCCCACGGTGGATGCCGGTGCGAACGGCACGGTGTGCGCGAACAACGCCAGCATCACGCTGGCCGGTGCGATGACCGGTGCTTCGGGCGCTGCCTGGAGCGGCGGCACGGGGACCTTCAACCCGAACAACACCACGTTGAACGCGGTGTACACGCCGAGTGCGGCTGAACGTACTGCGGGCACGGTAACGCTGACGCTGACCATCACGGGCAACGGCAACTGCAACGCCGTGAGCGACCAGGTGACCTACAGCATCACACCCGCTCCCACGGCCAACGCCGGTGCGGACCGCATCCTCTGCGCGAACAATGCTTCGACGGGATTGTCCGGCGCCTTCTCCATCGCCACGGGCGGTATCTGGAGCGGCGGCGCGGGGACCTTCGATCCGAGCACGACGAACATGAGCGCGATCTACACGCCGACCGCCGCGGAGATCGCAGCGGGCAGCGTGACCTTGACACTGACCACCACGGGCAACGGCCTGTGCAACGCCGCCACCGATCAGGTACTGCTCACCTTCACCGATCCGCCTTCGGCGAACGCCGGTCCGGATGTAACGCGCTGCGCGAACAATGCTGCAGTAGCGCTTGGCGGAAGCGTGATCGTAGCAACCGGCGGTGTGTGGAGCGGCGGTACGGGCACCTTCACGCCGAATGCGAACACGCTGAACGCGACCTACAATCCCGGCGCGGGTGACCTCGCTGCTGGCCAGGTGACGCTGACATTGACCACGACGGGCAACGGCAACTGCACGCCTGCCACGGACACCAAGATCATCACCTACACGCCTGCGCCTATCGTGAACGCGGGCGCCAATGGCAGCGTGTGCGCGAACGCTCCGGCGATCGCTCTGAACGGAGCCGTGACTGGTGCTGCTGGCGGTGTATGGAGCGGAGGCGCGGGTTCCTTCAGCCCGAACAACATCACGCTGAACGCGACCTACACGCCGACCGCTGCGGAGATCGCGGCCGGTACGGTGACGCTGACCTTGACCTCTGCGGGCAACGGCCAGTGCAATGCGGTATCAAGCAACGTGACTTACACGATCACACCCGCGCCGACGGTGAGCGCCGGTGTGGACCAGTCGGTCTGCGGCAACAACGCGACCGCAACACTGGGCGCTGTGATCACAGTGGCAACTGGTGTGCAGTGGTCCGGTGGCACCGGTGCGTACAGCCCGGGAAGCACCGCGCAGAACATCACGTATTCGCCCTCGCCCATTGAAGTGGTGAACGGCTCCGTGACGCTGATCGCGACGACGACCGGAAACGGCAACTGCGCCGCCGTGAGCGATGCGGTGACCATCACCTACACCCAGGCGCCGGTCGCGAACGCCGGTCCGGATCAGACGGTGAGCAGCAACAACGCGAACACCACGCTCGCGGGCAGCTTCAGCATCAGCACCGGTGCGCAATGGACCGGCGGCGCGGGCACCTACAGCCCGAACAACACCACGATGAACGCGGTGTACACACCGACTCCTGCGGAGATCGCGTCGGGCAGCGTGACGCTGACGCTCATCACCACCGGCAACGGTGCGTGCTCGCCTTCCACGGATCAGATGACGATCACCTTCGGTGCTGCGCCGACGGCGAACGCCGGTCCTGATCAGACGGTGTGCGCGAACAACGTGACCGTGCAACTGAACGGCGCGGTGACCATTGCCACCGGTGGTATCTGGAGCGGCGGCACGGGCACCTACAACCCGAACAGCGGTACGCTGAACGCCGTCTACACGCCGAGCGCTTCTGAGATCGCGGCCGGCACGGTGACGTTGACGCTCACCACGGTGGGCAACGGCAACAGCAATCCGGAGAGCGACCAGATCACCATCACCATCACACCTACGCCGATCGCGAACGCCGGTGCGAACATCACCACCTGCGCGAACCAATCGACCGCGCAACTGGCCGGTGTGGTGAACAACGCCACGGGCGGAGTGTGGAGCGGTGGTTCCGGCACCTTCAACCCGAGCAATACGAACTTGAACGCGACGTACACGCCGACGCTCGGTGAAGTGGCCGCAGGTACGGTGACGCTCACGCTGACCAGCACCGGCAACGGTCTGTGCAATGCGGTGAGCGATCAGATGACGATCACTATCGCGCCTTCGCCAGTGGTGAACGCGGGTGTTGATCAGACCGTGTGTTCCAACAATGCCACAGTGCAGATGGCCGGTACCGTAAGCAACGCGGGGGGCGGCATCTGGAGCGGCGGCACGGGCACCTTCTCACCGAGCATCAACGCGCTGAACGCGACCTACACGCCGAGCACCTCGGAACTCGCGAACGGTTCCGTGACGCTCACGCTAACGAGCACCGGCAACGCTACCTGCCAGGCGGTGAGCGATCAGATGACGATCTTCTTCTCGCAGAGCCCCGTGGTGAACGCGGGCATCGACCGCACCGTGTGCGCGAACGATCCGACGGTCGTCCTGAACGGCTCTGTGACCATCGCGACCGGTGGTGTGTGGAGCGGTGGCAGTGGCAGCTTTACGCCGAACGCGAACACGCTGAATGCGACCTACCTGCCGAGCCCGGCGGAAGTGGCCCTGGGCACGGTGACGCTGACGTTGACGAGCACCGGCAACGGCCTCTGCAATGCGGTAAGCGACCAGATGGTCATCACCATCATCGCATCGCCGGTGGCAAACGCGGGCAACGATATAGCGGTCTGCTCCAACAACCCCAACGTGCAGCTCGGCGGTTCCGTGAGCGGTGCGGGCGGTGGCCAATGGAGCGGCGGCAACGGCACCTTCACGCCGAGCATCGCTTCGCTGAACGCGTTGTACACGCCGACCGCTGCAGAGGTAGCCTCGGGCAGCTTGACCCTGACCCTTACGACGATCGGCAATGGCAATTGCGTGCCGGTATCGGATCAGGTGCTCATCACCTTCACTGCTTCGCCCACCGCGAACGCCGGTGCTGACGGCGTGCGCTGCGCGAACAACGCGGGCATCCAATTGAACGGTAGTGTGACCGTCGCGAGCGGCGGTACCTGGTCCGGAGCGGGCGGAACCTTCACCCCGAACGCCAACGCGCTCAACGCGCTGTACACGCCTTCCGCTGGTGAACTGGCGGCTGGTAGCGTGACGCTGACCTTGACCACCACGGGCAACAACGGTTGCACGGCGGTGAGCGATGACGTGACCTACACCTTCACACCGGCGCCCACCGCGAACGCCGGTGCGGACCTCTTCACCTGTGCGAACAACGCATCGGTGCAACTGAACGGTGCGATCACCGTGGCTACGGGTGCGCTGTGGAGCGGAGGCAACGGCACGTATTCGCCGAACAACGGCACGCTGAACGCGACCTACACGCCGAGCGCGTCGGAGATCGCCGCAGGCACTGTGACGCTCTCGCTGACGACCGTTGGCAACGGTACTTGCAACCCGGTAAGCGACCAGGTGGTGATCACCATCATCCCGTCGCCGATCGTGAACGCAGGCACGCCGCTGACCTCCTGCGCGAACAACCCTGCGGTGCAACTGGCCGGTTCCGTGCAGAACGCAACGGGCGGTATCTGGAGCGGCGCGGGCACCTTCTCGCCGAGCAACACGAACCTGAGCGCGACCTATACGCCGAGCAACGCGGAAGTCGCGGCTGGCACGGCCACGGTGACGCTGACCAGCACGGGTAACGGCTTGTGCAACGCGGTGTCCTCGCAGGTGGTGGTGACCATCACGGCGGCGCCGATCGTGGAAGCGGGATCGACGCAGACCTTGTGCGCGAACAACGCGGTGGCCCAGCTCAATGGCTCGGTGGCCAACGCGACGGGCGGCGTGTGGAGCGGTGTCTCCGGCGCCTTCAGCCCGAACAGCAACACGCTGAACGCGGCCTACACGCCGAGTGCAGCCGAGGTCGCGAGCGGACAGGTGTGGCTCTTCCTCACCAGCACCGGCAACGGCGGCTGCGTGGCCACACAGGATTCCGTGCAACTGACCTTCACGCCAGCACCGACGGTGAACGCGGGACCGGATGCGCATGTGTGCGCGAACGCCGCACAGGTCAACCTGAACGGTGCGGTCACCGTGGCCAGCGGTGGCATCTGGACCGGCGGCAACGGATCCTACACACCGGGCAACGCTGCACTGAACGCGACCTACTTCCCCACCGCGTCGGAGATCGCTTCCGGTCAGTTCACCCTGGTGCTGAGCAGCACGGGCAACGGCAACTGCGCCATCGTGCGCGACAGCCTGATCGTGCTCGTGGATCCTGTTCCTGTCGTGAACGCGGGTCCGGACCAGCAGATCTGCGCGAACAACTCCAACGTGCAGCTGAACGGCTTCGTCGGCAATGCGCCGGGCGGTGCCTGGAGCGGTGGCGCGGGGACCTTCTTCCCGAGCAATACCATGCTCGCCACGCAGTATGCGCCTACGGCAGCCGAGATCGCAGCGGGCAGCGTAACGCTCACCCTGAGCTCGACCGGTACGACCTACTGCAACGCTGTCACGGATCAGATGACGATCGTCCTCACCGGTGCGCCCGTCGTTGATGCCGGTGCCGACATGGCGATCTGCGCGAACAACAGCGCGGTGCAACTCACCGGCAACGTGACCAACGCCAGCGGCGGCACCTGGACGGGCGGCAGCGGATCCTTCGCGCCGAGCGCCAACGTGCTGAGCCCCGTGTACACGCCAAGCGCCGGTGAGCTCGCCGCGGGAACCCTCTCACTCTACCTCACCAGCACCGGCAACGGCAATTGCCTCGCCGTGCGCGATACCGTGGTCGTGACCTTCACCCCGGCCCCGACCGTGAACGCAGGCGTGGACCAGAACATGTGCATGAACAACGCGGTGGTGACGCTGAACGGCGCTGTCACCGTGGCCACTGGCGCGCAATGGAGCGGCGGACTCGGCACCTTCACGCCGAACGCCCAGACGCTCAACGCGCAATACGTTCCCTCATCGTTCGAACTGGGATCCGGCAGCGTGCAGCTCACGCTGACGACGACCGGCAATGGCAACTGCACGGCGGTGAGTGATCAGATGATGATCACCGTGACACCATCGCCGGTGGTGAACGCGGGTGCGGACGTGACCACGTGCTCGAACCAGCTGCAGGTAGCACTGAACGGCACCGTGCAAGGCGGGGCGACCACAGGTCAATGGACCACAAGCGGCACGGGCCTCTTCAGCCCAAGCCCGACGGCGCTGAACGCGACGTACATCGCCAGCAGCCTCGATTCGTTGAACGGTACGGTGGACCTCACCCTGACCAGCACCAATAACGGTCTCTGCACGGCGGTGAGCGATGCGATGACGATCACCATCCTGCCGAACGCGATCGCGAACGCCGGTGTGGATCAGACGATCTGCGCGAGCACGAACTCGATCCAACTGAGCGGCACGATCACCGGCAACGCGACCCAAGGTCAATGGACCAGCACGGGCGCGGGCAGCTTCTTGCCGAGCGCTGCTGATGCCAACGCGGTGTACCAACTCGCACCTGGCGATGCGGCGCAAGGCACACTCACCTTCACCTGGAGCGTGAACAGTTGCGATAACGCCATGGACCAGATGGTGCTGACGATCACGCCGGTATCCGTGGTGAATGCGGGCGCCGATCAAGTCACCTGCTTCGGTGATCTGGATGTGGTGATCAACGGATCCGTGAGCGGCGCGAGCAGCAGCGGTACCTGGAGCACCCTGGGCAGCGGCGGCTTCGCCAATGCGAACACCGCACTCAGCAACGTATACCAGGCCAGCGCCAACGATCAGCTCGCGGGCGGTGCCTACCTGGTCCTCACCGCGACGAACACGGGTGTATGCGCGCCTGGGGCCGACACGCTCTTCATCGCCATCCAACCGGAAGGGACGGTGAACGCGGGCATGGACGTTACGGCTTGTGCGAACAATGCGGTGACGCAATTGAACGGACAGCTGAGCGGTGATGCCAGCCAAGTGCAATGGAGCACTTCGGGAACCGGCTCCTTCTACCCGAACCCCAATGTGCTCACGCCGACCTACATCCCCAGCGCGATCGATACGGCCATCGGCAATCTGACACTGACCATCAGCGCGCCGGGATCCTGTAACAACGCTACCGATGCCATGCAGCTGACGCTGACACCGGCACCTTTCGTGAATGCCGGTCCGGACCAGACCTACTGCAACGCGGTGACGCAATTCAACCTGAACGGTGCGATCAGCGGCATCACCAATGTGGGCCAGTGGACCACCACCGGCACGGGTACGATCGCCAATGCAGGTGCGCTGAACACCACGTACACGGCCAGCGCTGCGGATGTCGCGAACGGCTCGATCACCTTCACGCTGAGCTCGCTCAACAACGCGAACTGCAATCCGGTGACCGACCAGATGACCATCTACCTCACGGATGGGATCACCACCAACGCGGGTCCGGACCAGAACGTGTGCGTGCTTTCCGACCACGCGAACCTGCTGGGCAGCATCCTGAACGGCTCGCCCTCGGGTACATGGACCAGCACGGGCACGGGCACCTTCGAACCGAGTGCCGACGCCCTCAATGCGCAGTACTTCTTCTCGGCCGCCGATGTGACCAACGGCTCCGTGGTGCTTACGCTCACCGCTACCAACACCGGCACCTGCCCGAGCACGCAGGATGCCATGGTGGTCACCTTCGGCAACAGCAGCTACGCCTACGCCGGTGCTGATCAGGTGCTGTGCGCCAATGCACCCATCGCGCAACTGGCGGGCAACTACAGCGGTGGATCCAGCGGCATCACGTGGAGCACGAGCGGCACGGGCTCCTTCAGCAACATCACCGACCCGGGCGCCACCTATACGATGAGCGGTGCCGACATCACGGCCGGCAGCGTGCAGCTCACCCTTACCACTATCACGAGCGGAGCATGCGCCGTCTCCAGCGATGTCGTGCTCCTCTCCGTGAACCCGCTGCCGAACATCAACGCGGGTGCTGACATCATCGCCTGCACGGCCGCACCTGTTCAGCTCACGGCCAATGTGGCCAATGCGGGAGGCGGCACCTGGACCACCTCGGGTACCGGAACCTTCTTCGACCCGAACGCGCTTGCCACGCTGTACTTGCCGAGCGCTGCCGATAGCCTTGCTGGCTCAGTGACCCTGACAGTGACCACCACCGGTATGGCGCCATGCAGCGCGGTATCCGATGAGCTCGTGATCAGCTTCGGTGGTGGCCTTGCGGCCGTGGCCGGAGCGGACGTGGTGGCCTGTAGCACCGATCCGAACATCGCCCTGAACGGCGCGGTGGCCGGCACCACCACGGGTACCTGGAGCACCAGCGGAACCGGCTCCTTCATGCCGAATGCGAACGCGCTCAACGCGACCTACATCCCTGGTGCGGCGGATTATGCGATCGGCAGCATCAACCTGGTCCTGAGCACCACCAACAACCAGGGCTGCCCCGCAGGCCGCGATACGCTGGTGGTGAGCTACTATGTGCCACCGACGGTGAACGCTGGCGCGGACGTGCTCCTGTGCAACGGTCTGGAGGATGTGCAACTGAACGGCACGGCTCTGAACCAAGGAAGCGTGCAATGGACCACCATGGGTTCGGGAAGCTTCCAACCGAGTGCTGATGTACTGAACGCAGTATACACCCCGACCGCGAACGACAGCATCGCTGGCGGTGTGTACCTGGTGCTCACGGCCTTCGGCACGGGGACCTGCGGCAATGCGGCGGACTCGGTGTTCATCGACATCGGACCGACGCGGATCGCGCATGCGGGTGCTGACATGACGGTGTGCGGCAACGGCGGCTTCTGGCAGCTGGGCGGATCGGTTACCGGAGTGAGCGGCGGGCAATGGAGCACCAATGGCACGGGCAGTTTCCTGCCGGATGCGAGCGCGCTGAACGCCACCTATGTTCCCAGTCAGACCGACATGGCCTTCGCTGACTTGCGCTTCGTGCTGAGCACCACGGGCAACATGGGATGTCCTGCTGATGCGGATACGATGACGGTGACCCTGCAGGCGCCTCCGACCGCGAGCGCCGGCAACGACATCAATATCTGTGACGCCACGGCCGCTGTTGATCTGAATGGATCATACACCGGTGCGGATGGCGTGCTGTGGAGCACCACTGGCAGCGGGTCGTTCTCGCCCGATCAGACGGCACCGGGCGCCAACTATCAGCCTAGCACGGGGGATGAGCAGCTTGGAACGATCCGTTTCATCCTCACCACCACCGGCAATGGGTTCTGCCCGGCTGCCATGGATACCCTGATGCTCTCCTTCGTGAACCCTCTGCAGGCCGACTTCAGCTGGAGCAATGCCTGCGCCGGATCGCAGACGCAGTTCGTTGATGCCAGCACCACCACCGGCGCGCCGATCATCGGTTGGAACTGGACCTTCGGAAACGGCGCCACCGCGGCCGGACCGCAGACCGCGGTCTCCTTTGATACGCAAGGTCAGTACCTCGCCACGCTCACCGTCTTCGCGCAGAATGGCTGCAGCAGCACCATCACGCTACCGGTGGACGTCCTCAGCGCGCCTGTCGCAAGCTTCGCCGTGGAAGGCACCATGCACACGGATACCGTGATCGCCTTCGTCGACCATTCCTTCGGCGCCAGCGGATGGCAGTACGATTTCGGTGATGGCACGGGCTCGCTGGACGCCTCCGCAGAACACGAATACGCGCAGGCTGGACAATACCTCATCGTGCAGACCGTGGTGAACGCCGCCGGGTGCATGGACCAGGACTCCTTGCTCATCAGCATCGAGGAGAAGGACATCATCGCCCCGAAGCTGCCCAATGCCTTCAGCCCCAATGGCGACGGCGTGAACGATGTGTTCTATGTGCGAGGAGGACCCTTCGAGACCATGGAGCTGAAGATCTACAACGGCTGGGGCGAGCTCGTCTTCGAGACCACCGACCCGCTCTTCGGCTGGGACGGCACGCACGACGGCACCCCCGAGATCAACGGCGTGTACGTGTACTCCGTGATCGCCACCACCACCGACGGCCTCACGCATGACCGCTCCGGCAAAGTCTCGCTGATCCGATGAACGAAATGACCACCACGATGAATCCGAACATGAAACTCATCGCCCTCTCCCTGGGTCTGTGCGTGGCCGTTTCGTCCCGCGCGCAGGACGGACACCTGTCGCACTTCGATGCCGCTCCGCAGCTGCTGAATCCGGCGCTCACCGGCATGTACGAGAACGCCGATTTCCGCATGACGAGCAATGTGCGGAGTCAGTGGAACAGCCTTTCGAGTAGCTTCCTCACCACCGGATTCGGCTATGACCTCTCCTTCGACCGTCAGTACGGCTTCGGCACCTACTTGCAGAACTACAACATGGCGGGCATCGTGAACACCTTCCAGTTCGGTGTCTCCGGGGCGTACAATGTGTCGCAGGGCAAGGCCAATCACACGCTATCCGCCGGGGTTAACCTGGGGCTGATCTATAAGAAGATGAATGACCAGCAGCTGCTCTGGGACCAGCAGTACAGCGATGGGTACTTCAATGGCGACCTGCCTTCGGGCGAGAGCATCACAAAGGGCGCGCGCCTGATGCCGGACCTGTCCTTGGGCGTCGCCTACCGCTCGACCAATGCGCGCAAGCGCGTGAACCCCTTCGGCAACTTCGCGTTGTTCCATGTGACCACGCCAGACGAGTCCATCCTGCGCACGGCGAAGAGCGACCTGCCCATTCGGTATTCCGCCAACGCTGGTGCGCGCGTGGAAGTGGTCGATGGCATCTATGTGATCCCCAACGGCCTCTACATGCGGCAGGGCGCCGATCAGCAGATCAATGCAGGCATGCTGGCCGAGGTGAACATCATGGGCTCCGTGTACAGCGCGGTAGCGGGCGGTTCCTATCGGTTGAATGATGCCGTGATCATCCAGCTGGGCCTGAAGCACAAGAACGCCATGTACCGCTTCAGCTACGATGTGAACGTGTCGCCGTTGGGCGCGTACACCCGACGCAACGGGGCCTTCGAGTTCTCTATCATGTACTACGGCACGCACTCCGGCAGGGAGCGCAGGTTGGTGAGCAGCTCGTTCTGAGCGAAGGCTTACCCCTTCAGCGCCTCCGCGCCGCCCACGATCTCCAGGATCTCGTTGGTGATGGAGGCCTGGCGCGCCTTGTTGTAGGTCAGCTTCAGGTCCTTCAGCAGCGAGTCGGCGTTGTCGGTGGCCTTGTGCATGGCCGTCATGCGCGCGCCGTGCTCGGCGGCGAAGCTGTCGAGCAGCGCCTTGTAGAGCTGGATCTTCAGGCTCTTCGGGATGATCTCCTCCACGATGGTGGCCCGGTCGGGCTCCATGATGTAGTCGGCCTTGGCGGATGAGCCCTCCTGGGTGCTCGCGGCAGGCGGGATCGGGAGGAACTGCTCCTCTGTGGTGATCTGCACCGCGGCGTTCTTGAACTTGTTGTAGAAGAGCACCACGCGGTCGTAGCGGCCATCGGCGAACTGCTGCATCAGCAGCTCGGCCACGGGCGCCGCCTTGTCGAAGTTCAGGCCGTCGAAGAGCGTGGCGAGGTCCGATGGCAACGAGCTATCCAGCATGCCGCTCCGGCGGTAGAGGTCCATGGCCTTCTTGCCGATCGGCAGGATGGCCACCTCCTGTCCCTGCGCCTTCGCATCGTTGATGGCCCTGCGCATCAGGCGGAACACCTGCGTATTGAAGGCGCCGGCCAGGCCGCGGTTGCTCACGATGGGCACCAGCAGCACCTTCTTCACTTCGCGCTGGGCGCTGTACTTGCCCTCGCTGCTATCGAGCGAGGCGCTCACGTTGCTGAGGATGCTCTGCAGCTTCTCGGCGTAGGGGCGCATGCGAAGGATGGCATCCTGCGCGCGACGCAGCTTCGCCGCGCTCACCATCTTCATGGCGGCGGTGATCTGCTTCGTGCTGTTGACGCTCGTGATCCGGTTGCGGACCTCCTTCAGGCTGGGCATCTCCGAGTGGTTGTCAGGTATCCGTTGTCAGTTGTCAGTGTGCCGGACAACTGGCAACCGACAACGTTGAACTAGTTATCGAGGCTCTTCGCCAGGTCTTGGGCCACCGCTTCGAGCGTGCCGGTGATCTGGTCGTTGTAATCGCCCTTCTTCAGCGCGGCCAGCACATCGCTGTGCTTGTTGCGCAGCATGGTGATGAACTCGGCCTCGAACTGCTTCACGTTCTTCACCGGCACCTTGCTGAGCAGGCCCTTCGTCCCGCAGTAGATGATGGCGATCTGCTCCTCCACGCGCATCGGGCTGTTCTGGCCCTGCTTGAGGATCTCCACGTTGCGCGCGCCTTTGTCGAGCACGGCCTTGGTAGCGGCGTCGAGGTCGGAGCCGAACTTGCTGAAGGCCTCCAGCTCGCGGTACTGCGCCTGGTCGAGCTTCAGCGTGCCGGCAACCTTCTTCATGGATTTGATCTGCGCGTTACCGCCCACGCGGCTCACGCTGATACCCACGTTGATGGCGGGGCGCACACCGCTGAGGAAGAGGTTGCTCTCCAGGAAGATCTGCCCATCGGTGATCGAGATCACGTTGGTGGGGATGTAGGCGGATACGTCGCCGGCCTGCGTCTCGATGATCGGCAGCGCGGTGAGCGAGCCTCCGCCCTTCACTTTTCCCTTCAGGCTGTCGGGCAGGTCGTTCATCTGCGCGGCCACGGTATCGTCGGCGATCACCTTGGCGGCCCGCTCGAGCAGGCGGCTATGCAGGTAGAACACGTCGCCGGGGTAGGCCTCACGTCCGGGAGGACGGCGCAGCAGCAGCGATACCTCGCGGTAGGCCACGGCCTGCTTCGAGAGATCATCGTACACGATCAGCGCGGGGCGGCCGGTGTCGCGGAAGTACTCGCCGATGGCCGCGCCGGTGAAGGGTGCGTAGAACTGCATCGGAGCGGGGTCGCTGGCGTTGGCGGCCACCACCGTGGTGTAGGCCATGGCGCCGTTCTCCTCGAGCGTCTTCACCGTAGCGGCCACGGTGCTGCCCTTCTGGCCAATGGCCACGTAGATGCAGTAAACGGGCTTGCCGGCCTCGAAGAACTCCTTCTGGTTGATGATGGTATCGAGCGCCACCGTGCTCTTGCCGGTCTGGCGGTCGCCGATGATGAGCTCGCGCTGGCCACGGCCGATGGGGATCATGGCGTCCACCGCCTTGATTCCCGTCTGCAGCGGCTCCTTCACGGGCTCGCGGAAGATCACGCCGGGGGCGCGGCGCTCCAGCGGCATCTCGAAGGTCTCGCCGGTGATGGGGCCCTTGCCGTCGATGGGCTCGCCCAGGGTGTTCACCACGCGGCCCACCATGCCTTCGCCCACGTTGATGCTGGCGATGCGCTTGGTGCGCTTCACGGTGTCGCCTTCCTTGATGCCCACGCTGGGGCCCAGGAGCACGGCGCCCACGTTGTCCTCCTCGAGGTTCAGCACGATCGCGCGCAGGCCGGTCGTGAACTCGATGAGCTCGCCGCTCTGCACGCCCTTGAGGCCGTAGATGCGGGCGATGCCGTCACCCACTTGCAGCACGGTACCGACCTCCTCGAGCTCGGCCTCGCTGCGGAAGCCGGCGAGTTCTTGTTTCAGGATCGCCGTCACTTCGGCGGGTTGCACATGGGCCATGGCCTTCTTGCTTTAGATCTTGGGCAGGTAAGGGTTCTTCGAGAACTCGCGGCGCAGGTCGCTGAGGCGGCGGCTCACGCTGCCGTCATATTGCTCGTCGCCGATGCGGATCGTCACGCCGCCGATCAGCGACGGATCCACTTTCTCCTCTAACTCGATCGTCTTGCCGGGATGCTGCTTCTCCGCCATCGCGCGCACCTTGGCGCGGGCCGCATCGTTCAGCGGCGTGGCGCTCACCACCTCGGCGGTGATGATGCCGCGCTGCTGCTTGTAGAGCTCCTCGAAGGCGGCGGCCACATGCGGCAGCAGCTCCTCGCGGCCCTTGCGCACCAGCACGCCCATGAAGCCGTTGGTCAACTGGCCGATCTTGCCGGCGAAGACCTGCTCCAGGATCCGGTCCTTCTTGTCCGCCTTCACCACCGGGCTCTTCAGCAGTACCAGCAGCTCGCGGCTGCCGGCGCAGGTGGCCGACACCAGGCGCATGTCCTCGTGCACGCCGGCCAGCACGCCCTTCTCCTGGGCGAGCTCCATCAGTGAGCGGGCGTAGCGGTAGGCGACCGGCGCGATGTTCATGACTTGCGAAGGTCGGCCTCGCCCATCACCTTATCGACCAGGGCCTGTTGCGCGGCGCTGGTCTCGAGCTTCTCCTTAAGGATGCGCTCGGCCACCAGGATGCTCAGCTCGGCCACTTGGTTCTTCATCTCTGTGATGGCGGCGTTCTTCTCGTTCTGGATATCGGTGCGGGCGCGGGAGAGCAGGGCATCGGCCTCGGCCTTGGCCTTGCTCTTCGCCTCAGCGATCTCCTTGTCGCGGATGTCGCGCGCCTCCTTCAACATCACCTCGCGCTCCTCGCGCGCGGCGCGCATCAGTTCCTCGTTCCTCGCGTTCAGCGCGGACATCTCCTCGCGCGCCTTCTTCGCCTCGTTCAGCGCGTCGGCGATGGAGGTCTCGCGGTCCTTCAGCCCCTTGAGGATGGGCTTCCACGCGAACTTGCCCAGGATGAACAGTACCGCGGTGAACGATACGAGCATCCAGAAGATCAGGCCATAGGAGAACTCGATGAGCATGATGCTGGGATTGGATCAATGACGACGCGGACAGCGGCCGGTGCTCAGAGCACCATCGCCAGCAGGCCCACCACGATGCCGAACATGGCGGCACCTTCCACGAGGGCGGCGGCCAGGATCATGTTGGCGCGGATGTCGTTGGTGGCTTCAGGCTGGCGGGCGATCGCCTGCATGGCGTCACCACCGATGCGGCCGATGCCGATGCCAGCGGCCAGGGCGGCCACGCCAGCGCCGATGGCGGCGAAACCGAAGTGACCATGATCGGCGACAGCTTGCAGGAGGAACGAGAGGAACATGACGTTGGTTGGTTTGCGGGTTGTTCTAGTGGTGGTGGGGCTCTTCGATGGCGGCCCCGAAGTACATCGCGGAGAGGAAGGTGAACACGAAGGCCTGGATGAAGGCCACCAGGAGCTCGAGCATGCTCATGAACACCGTGAAGAGCAGGCTGAAGATGCTCACGCCCCAGCCGAGGCCGGCGTTGAGCTCACCGAAGATGAAGATCAGCGCGAAGAAGCTCAGCACGATGATGTGGCCGGCGGTGATGTTCGCGAAGAGTCGGATCATGAGGATCGCCGGGCGCAGGAACACGCCGAGGATCTCCACCGGGGTGAGGATCAGCAGCACCGGCTTGGGCACGCCGGGCATCGCCAGGATGTGGCCCCAGTAGTGGCGGTTGCCGTTGAGCAGCGTGATGATGAAGGTGATCATGGCCAACGCGAACGTGACCGAGATGCTGCCGGTGACATTCGCGCCGAAGGGGAAGATGGGGATGAGGCCCATCAGGTTGTTGATCAGGATGAAGAAGAACACCGTGAGCAGGTACGGCATGAAGCGCTCGTACTTCGGGCCGATGTTCGCCTTGGCCACATCGTCGCGCACGAAGAGCACGATGGGCTCGATGAAGTTCTGCAGGCCGCTTGGAGCCTGGCCGGGTCGGCGTGCGTAGGCCTTCGCCACAGTGAGGAAGATGAGCAGCATCAGGGCCGAGCTCACGAAAACGGCCAGCACGTTCTTGGTGATGCTGAAATCGTACGTGGCGGAGGTCAGTTCCTCATTCACCAGGTGCTCATGGGCCGCTGTGCCATCGGCCGCATCGGTGGCCTTGAGCTTGCCATCCAGGAGCATGTAGCCCGCATGCGCCACCAGACCGTGCTCGAAATGCCCGCTGCTGAATATGCTGAGCCCGCGTCCCTGGGTATAGGCGATGATGGGCAGCGGGATGGAGGTGTGCCCCCAGAGGTGCCAGCCGTGCTCATCGGTCACGTGGCCCATGATCATCTCGCCCGGGTTGAACTTGTGGTCGCCGTGCTCGTCGCCCTCGGTAGGGGCCGCCTCGAACACGTCCTCGGCGTTCAGGTGCTCAACGGCATGATCGATATCATGCTCGGAAAGGCTATCGGCGTGCTGCGCGAAGGAGGCGCCCATCAGAAGGGCACAGAACAGGAGGGAACTCAGACGCAGCAAGGGTTTCACGTGCTGGGGGCGTTCGGATGCCCCGTTTTTGCGGGCGCGAAGGTAGGGAACCTCGCGGAACGAAAACAGCCCTATTCGGTGAGATTCGTGACCTTACCGCTGCGGCTTGGTCTCCTGGAAGAGGTAGACCAGGGCTCCGGCGATGCCCAGCAGGCTGCCCGTGAGCGTGAATACCGGGAAGGCCCAGTGAAGCTGCTTATCGAGCCACCAGCCACCGAAGGTGAGGGCCAGTACGATTCCCAGCATGGTGAAGCCGAGCCCCATGTACTTCAGGTAGCTCTCGTAGCCTTTGCGCGCCTTGCGCAGGTCATTCTTCGAGCTCACGGCCGCGGGAGCTTGCGGGCCTGGCCGGTGAGGCGCGCGGCGCTGAAAGCGAGGTAGGCCAGGTAGAGCCCGGCGAAGGCCACACCGATGACGAGCCGCTCCGGCTTCGGCGCGCGCAGCAGCAGCACCACGGCCACCAGCAGGGAGAGCAGCATCTTGATGGACAGGCCGGCCATGAAGCGCCGGGCGAAGCCCTTCGGGTCACGCCGCATGGCGGGCTCCTGCCAGAGGTGCAGCGCGAGGGTGATCAGCGCGAACCAGGCCAGCAGCAGGCCATGCGCGGGCGTCAGGGCGATGCCCAAGCCGTACAGGCAGAGCACCAGCACGAAGGCCACGGCGGCCGTGAAGAGCAGGATGGGTGAAACGGGGGAGCCGGAGGCCATGGGCCGATTCGTGCCCTATGGGCGTGGTGCTCAGCGCGAGGCCTGCGCCTGCTCGGAGCGCGGCGCGGTCTGCAATCGGGCGGGGTCCATCTCCTTCACCACCCCTCCAGCCATGCTGCAATTACCGGTGAACACCGCGCCCGGCTCGATCGCCAGCTTCTTGGTGTTGATGTCGCCTTGGAGCTTGGCGGTGGCTTTCAGGCTCAGCAGGTCCTGGCAGTTGATCTTGCCCACCAGCGTGCCCTCGATATCGCTGCTCTGGCAGATCACCTCGCCTTCTATGATCCCGGTCTGGCCGATGATCACGCGGCCGCGCGCGTTCACCGTTCCCTTCACCCGGCCATCGATGCGGATGTTGCTGTCGCTCTTGATCTCGCCTTCGATGGAGGTGCCCTCCATGATGCTGTTGATCTTGCCGCTGTTCACGGTTTCCGTGGGCTTGTTCATGGTCGGTGGAGCGGGTTTATCGCTGCGGAACATGGTCCCTGAGCTTGGAGAGTTAAGGGTGGCTGGCGGCAAATATAGGCTCAGGGCCGTCTTATCCTACTGACCGTCAAGGTAATTCTGCTGGAAGAAGGCTTGGTAGGCGGCCGTATCCTTCGATTCGAAGAACAGGGGGTAGTTGGCTTCGGAGATGATGAAGGCCGGATAGCCCTGATCGTTCAGTCCGGAGAGCAGGTCGCCATTCGCCTCGAAGAGCCCGTGGTATTCCAGGGCCTTCGACTTGTCAGGCAGCGGGCTGATGATCAGCACCTGATGCCCCGAGTCGAGGAAGTTGCCGTTCACCTGCAGGGCGGTATGGCCGAAGTAGGTGGTGTTGAAATCGGAGAGGGCGGCTTTCGCGGTGTTCATGTCCACCGTGCGGTTGGGCACCACCACCACGTAGCGCTGCGGACCATCGTCCTTCTTATAGGCCGGTGCGCCGGCGGTCTTGGGCCGTGGCGCGCCGCCTCCCGGTCCGCCATTGAGGCTGGCGAGCAGCTCGTCGGCGCGCTGGGCCTCCTCGGTGCCGGGGAACTCGGCGGTCACCTGGGTCAGCGCGGTGCGGAAGCTGGGGATGTCGCGCGTGCCGCCGATGGCCATCGCTTTGAGGAAATGGTACTTCGGCCTGAAGTGGTTGTACGGTTCGTTCTCGATCACGCGGTCGCAGGCGGTGATCACCGGGTAGAACGAGTACTCCCGGTACATGCGGTACACCTCGCGGTAGGCCGCTTCTTCCTCCACCCGGCGCGCCTCGTCGGCCTGCAGGATGTTCGGGTCGCGCACCAGCCGTGCGAACTCCGAGTTGGGCCAGCGCTCGGTGATGATGTTGGCGTAGGTCTGCGAGCCGAATCCCTCGAGCGAGAACCAGCCATCGTTCTCCTTCTGCAGGTAGATGCGGTAGAGCTGGTAGTGCGCCTCGGGGGTGTAGCGGCACTCGTCGAAGCGGTTGTTGAGCACCTCGAAGCTCTCGATCGCGTTGTCGATGTCCTTGAGCTCCTCTTTGTAGATCATGCCGCTGGCATAGAGCGCAGAGCAGATGCGGGCGTTCGATTCGGCCACCGCCGAGTCGCCCTGCGGGATGTCACGCAGGTAGAAATCCGGGTCCTTCCATTCGGCTTCGCCTTTGGCCTCTTCGCCGCCCTCTTCGATTCCTTCTTCCTCTTCGCTCACGGCCAGTGCGCTGCCGCTCTTGTCTTTGCGGCGCCAGTTGTCCTCAAGGGGGCGCGCGCCCCACTTCTTTCGGAAATTCGAGAGGCCCCGGCCGATCTGCTGCGGGTCGTAGAAGTACCAGTTGCCGCGGCCATTGGCTCCGGCGGCGGGCGCGTTGGTGGTGGGCGGCGCCTGTTCGCGCGCGAGCTCCTCCTTGCGCTGCTGCTCGAGCTCGGCATCCTCGCGTTCGCGGATGATGCCGCGGATTTTCTTCTGCAGCTCGTCGGGGTCCAGGCCCATGAGGGCTTGCAGGCTGTCCTCGCGCTCGATGATCGCCAGCTGCTCCACCAGGTCGCCGAGCACGCGGGCGCGGGTGTCCACCTCATCGTAGCGCAGGTGGTCCTCGGCCAGCAGGTTGCGGGTGCTGTCGTAGTACTGCTGCGCCGGCACGTAGGCGCGGTCATCGAAGTAGATGTCGGCGAGCTTCAGGAAGCTCTTGGCCTTCTGCTTGGTGTCGGTGGTGCTCACGCGCACGCTGGTCTCCAGGTGGTCGATGGCCAGCGAGTCCTTGCGCTCCTTCAGGTCCAGGTCCGCCAGCGCGTAGTGGATCATGTCGAAGTGGTCGATGTGCTTGTCGTCGCGCAGCATCGCGATCAGCTTCTTGCGGAGCGCCTTGGAGTCGCCTTTGTTGTGGGCCAGCGCCTGGAAGATCTGCGCGTGGAAGGCGATCTCGTAGGGCGGGTTCATCTTCACCACCTGGGCGTACTGCTGAATGGCCTTCTCCTCCTGCCCCTTGAGCTCGTAGAGCTGTGCCAGCACGAAGGCCCAGCGGACGCGCTCGCGTTTGCGCTCGGCCAGCGGGATGGCGCGCTCCAGGTGCATGATGGCGTCATCGACCTTGCCGCGGCGGATCTCGAGGTGCGCCTCCACGGCCGCGAGCTCGCCCTGGTCGAAGCCCTTGGGCAGCTTCTTGGCGTCGCGCACATGGTCCAAGGCGCTGCGGGCCTTGCCGAACTGCTCGAGCTCGATGGCGGTGCGCGCCAGCCAGATCTCGCTCTCCAATTCGCGGTTCGACCCCTTGAAGTTGCGGCTGATGTATGTGAAGCCGCGCTCGGCCTCGGAGTAATTGCGCTTGTAGAACTGGCTGCGCGCGATCACGAACCAGGCATCGTCGATCCAGGCGTTGCGTTCCTTGCCTTGGATCTCCATGCTATGGCGCTCGATCACCAGGGAGCATTTGTCGATGCACTTCTCCAGGTCGGGCACGGCGGCCTTGGCCTGCTGCTCGGTGCCGTACACGAACAGAGGGAGCACCTCATCGAAGTTGTCCACGTGGGCATCCTCCATGTCCATCACGGTCTCCTTCAGCTTCTCGTTGGCGTTGAACCAGCCGTTGTCACGCGCGGTGAGGCGGTGGAAGGTGCGGTTCAGGAAGGCGTCTTTCTCCTGCGAGCAGGCCACGGCCAGCACGGCCAGGCCCAAGAGGGCCCACCAGGCGTGGGTCGAGCGTGCGCGTGAGGACATGGCTGCCGCGATGGTTAACTGCGAACGGGCGAAGTTATTTCAACCCGGCTCAACGGAAGAGCGAGCGATCTTCGCCCCGATGGCTCCGCCACTGGATCGGAAGAAGCCGCGCGGCTGGAAAGGCCTGCTCCGCCGCCTGCGCAGCCGCTACCGGCTCGTGCTCATCGATGATACCACCTTCGAGGAGCGCTTCAGCCTGCGGCTGAACCGACTGGGGGTGCTGGTGCTCTCGGTGCTCACCTTCCTGCTCTATGGGGCGCTGATCGTGGCGGTGATCGTGCTCACCCCGCTCAAGCGCTACATCCCCGGCTATTCCGATCAGGAGACCAAGCTCCATGCGTACCGCAGCACGGTGCTCGCCGATTCGCTCACGCTCGCCCTGCACGACCAGCAGCGATACGTGGACAACCTGCGCGCCGTGCTCTCCGGTGAGCTGCCCATGGACAGCGCCAGCCTTCGGCGCCCCGCGCAGGTAAGGCCATCGCCGGAGGAGCTTAGGGCCGGGCTCGATGACAGCCTGCTGCGCGCCCGCGTGGCCCAGGACGAGCGCTACAGCCTGGCCGAAGGGCGCGCCAGCTCCGAGCGGCGCGAACTGGCCAGCGTGCTCTTCGTGCCGCCGGTGCAGGGCATCGTCACCGCCGGCTTCGACCCGCAGCAGCGCCACTTCGCGGTGGATGTGGTCACCAAGGCCGATGAGGCGGTGAAGTGCTGCCTGGCGGGCACGGTGACCCTGGCGAGCTGGACCTCCGATGCCGGCTACGTGGTGCAGGTGCAGCACACCAACGGCCTCACCAGCGTGTACAAGCACAACAGCGTGCTCTTCAAGAAGGCCGGCGACCGCGTGAAGGCCGGCGAGGCCATCGCCATTGTGGGCGACACCGGCGAGAACAGCAGCGGACCCCATCTGCATTTCGAGCTGTGGCACAACGGCACGGCCGTGGACCCGCAGGCCTACATGGTGTTCCAGTGATCCGGCCATGGGCCTGAAAGCAGCCATAGCCAAGCCGTATGCGCGCCTGGTCACGCGTGCCGTGATGCGCCGCGCGCTGGATGCGCCCGCCGTGCAAGCGGAGCAGCTGCGCCAGCTGGTACGGAACGGCGCGGGCACCGCCTTCGGCCGTGAGCATCGGTTGACGGACGTGCGCGAGCACGCGGCGCTCGTGCAAGCCGTCCCGCTTCGCGACTACGAGGGCTTCCGGCCCTGGATCGAGCGCATCAAGCAAGGAGAGGCCGATGTGCTCTGGCCCGGGCTCCCGCTGTACCTGTGCAAGACCAGCGGCACCACCAGCGGCGCCAAGTACATCCCCATCACGCGCGAATCGCTGCCGAATCACATCGATAGTGCCCGTCGCGCCCTGCTCGCATACATCGCCTACAGCGGCCAGGCCGATTTCGTCGATGGCAAGATGATCTTCCTGCAAGGCAGCCCCGTGCTGGACAAGAGCGGGCTGATTCCCACTGGAAGGCTCAGCGGTATCGTGGCCAACCATGTGCCCGGCTACCTGCTGCGCAACCGCATGCCCAGCTTCGCCACCAACAGCATCACCGATTGGGAGTCGAAGGTGGAGGCCATCGTCACCGAGACGATGCATGCCGACATGCGCTTGATCAGTGGCATACCCGCGTGGGTGCAGATGTACTTCGAGCGCGTTCTGGCGCGCACCGGGAAACCGAGTGTGCGCGAGGTCTTCCCCAACTTCTCGCTCTTCGTGTACGGCGGCGTGAACTATGAGCCGTATCGGGCCCGCATGGAATCGCTCATCGGCGGCAGCGTGCCCAGCGTGGAACTCTTCCCTGCAAGCGAGGGCTTCATCGCCTACCAGGACCGCAGCCATGAGGAGGGGCTGCTGCTCGTGCTCGACAACGGCATCTACTACGAGTTCATCCCGACCAGCGAACTGGGCAAGCCTTCACCCCAGCGGCTCTCCATCGCCGAGGTAGCCGTGGGCGTGAACTACGCCCTTGTGCTGCATACCAATGCCGGCCTGTGGGGCTACGAGATCGGCGACACGGTCCGCTTCGTCTCGCTATCGCCGCCGCGCATCGTGGTCACGGGCCGCACCAAGCATTTCACGAGCGCGTTCGGTGAGCATGTGATCGCCGAGGAGGTGGAAGGCGCGCTGCAGGAGGCGATGGCAACGGTGCCGTGCGAGGTGGCCGAGTTCACCGTGGCCCCGCAGCTCGCACCCGCCGAAGGGCTGCCCTACCACGAGTGGCACATCGAGTTCGCGGCACCACCTGCGGATGTCGCGCGCCTCGCGGCCGCCATCGATGGGGCGCTGCAGAAGCGCAATCCGTATTACCGCGACCTGATCACTGGAAAGGTGCTGCGTCCGCTGGTGATCCGCTCGCTGCCGCGTGGTGCATTCGCCGCTTGGATGAAGGTGCGTGGCATGAACGATGCGCAGAGCAAAGTGCCGCGTCTGGCGAATGACCGGAAGTACGTGGAGGGTCTCGGCTGATCACGGGCGCTTCACCCAGCCATCGATCGCTTTCGCGGCGAGTTTCCGCTTGCAGGCCATGGCTTCCTCCTCCGCGGCGAACGTGCCCGCGACAACCTGAAGCAGCGCTCTGCCTGTTCCCGTTTCACGGATCGACGCATCGAATCCCAACCTGCGAAGGCGCTCCGCCTGCCGCTGGGCATTCGCGGGGTCTCGGAAAGCGCCGGTCACGACGAGGTAGCGTTGCGCATGTACCGCCGGTGTCCGTGCATGGGCTGTCCGTGGAGCGATGGCCACGTTCCGTTGGTGCATTGTGATTCCTTGGATCTCGGCCAGCACCGCGCAGCTATCGACATCGACGCAGGAGACACGCGTTGCGTTCGCGGCGCGCGCGTCATCCCGGTCCTCGAAGACGAGGATGCTCCCGCTGTAGCACGCCACCCAGACCCGGTTGTTGCGGGCATCGTAGGTGATGCCGATGGGCTTGCTGTCCGTGACGGCCGCATCGGCGAGGGTGAAATCGTCGAGGCTCACCTTGCTGATCCGCGCGGCGCTGTAATGCACCACGTAGAGGCTGCGCTCATCGCGCCCGAAGACCATGCTGCGTGGCGATCCGCCTACGTGCAGGCGCGAGACCTCCTTGGTCGCCACATCAACCTTGACGATGGCGCCTTCGTGATTGAGGCTGGCGTAGAGCGTGTTCCCGGTCGAGTCGAGGCATAGGTGTCTTGGGCCGCGCCCTACAGTCGCGAAGTGCTCTACGCTTCGAGTCAGCAGGTCGATTCGTTGGATGCTGCTTCCGCCCATGATGGCCACATAGGCGAAGCGCCCGCCGGGATCGATCGCCAATCCGCGCGGGAAGCGCCCGACAGGGATACGCTCTGAGCACCCCGGGTCCACCAGGTCGATGATGCTCACATCGCCGCTGCTCCAGTTCGATACGAGCAGGTGGCGCTCGTCGGGTGTAAGCGCCAGGAACTTCGGCACGCTGCCGGTGGGGTACGCGGCTTCCACGCGCAGGGTGGACGTGTTGATGCGATACACGAAGGAGCCATCGAGATCGCTCCCATGGCACCCGTCGCATCCCGGGTTGCTGAAGCCATCGCCCTCCATGGCATAGTTGCTCACGAACGCGTATCGGCCATCGGCGGTGAAGACGCACTCCACCGGAGCCCCGCGATGCCCGCCGGTGCGGTCGCAGAAGCCGAGGGAATCGAGCGCCACGTGATCGGTGATCGTGCCGCAACGCTGGAATTCGTCATTGAACACCGCTACCGTATGGCGGTACATCATGTTCTGCGCGAAGAAGAGCCCATGGCCGTTCCATGCGATCGATTTCGGAGAGAGGCCGCCATGCATGCGACCCACGCGTATGAGCGTGCTGCTGTCCGATGCGGATGAATCCGCGCCGCCGAGCGAGAGGAGCAGCATGGGGAGGATCAGCGCGTGCATCCGGTTGCGAGCATGGAAAACTAAAGTAGGCCCATGGTCGGATAGCGGACGTCAGGGCTCATCGAATGCGATCACGCGATAGCCCTTGTTCCTCAGTTCGGTCAGGGCGGCGGAGTCCAGCTCAAAGCCATACGCGGCCGCGGCCGAGGTCCTGAACATGACATCGATCGGATCAGGGCACCCTACGATCACATCGCCCCGGGATGCATGGGCGACCGCCACCGGCAACGCTGCGTAAGCTGCTTGTTGGCCCAAGGGCTGTGTGCGGTCCCAAGAGAATCGAAGGGGCAGCAGTACGAGCAGTGCCGCGCCGGTACGAGCCACCATGCGCCATGGGATATCGGCCCCCGTTGTTGTCCAGCGCCAGACCGCATGACCCGCAAGGAGGCCGATCGCAGGACTGGCGATGGCCATGTAGCCGGGCATCTTGGACGCGGCGAAGGAGAAGATGACCAAGGGCGCGATCAACCATACGAGCAGCGGCGCCATCAGCCGCTGCTTGTGTCGGATCGAATACACCGCGCCGGAAAGGAGCGCCACCGGAACGAGCTCGCCATGAAAGATCGTCAGCTGAACGAGGTAATAGTACCAGGGCCGGGCATGCTCTTCAATCGAGGTGGTGAAGTGCGCCCAGCGCTGCGTGTTCTCCAGCGACACGTGCTGAGCGAACGCGCTATACACGTACCATTCCCAGGGAAGCACGACCAGCGCTGCCGTTGCACCGAAGATCAACAGCAGCAGGGCCTTCCGCCGGGTGCCGAATGAGACCAGTGCCGTGCAGGCCACGGCCAGACCCAGCAGAGCGGGCAAGGACTTGGTGAGAAAGGAAAGGCCCAGCAGGCCTCCGCCGATCATGGCCCAGGCCACCTTGCCGGTGCGTGCCATGTGGAAGGCGGCCACACAGGTGGATAGAACCAGTGCCGTGAGGATCGCGTCCACGTGATCCGTGGATGTCCGGCCGGAAGCGAGTTCGATCAAGTGCCCGTTGATAGCGAACAGCAGCGCGGACCAGAATGCGGTGGTCGTGTTGAAGAGTAGGCGACCCAGATGATGGCAGAGCGCCACGGCGAGCATGGAGAAAAGCAGTGAAGGCACGCGCACGGCCCACGGATGCAAGCCGAGCGCCTTCAGCGCGAGAGCGATGCACCAGAGGCCGAAGGGCGGCTTATGCAACCAGATATGCGCCCGTGTCCAATTCGCATCGTCATGGGGAAGCGCCTCATCGGCATACAGGGCCGGCCGAAGCGGGTCGTGCATGAGATTCTTGGCGACCAGCGCGTGGTAGCGCTCATCCCATGGATGAAGCACCGGGTCGAGCGATGGGCCGAGCCGGAGCAGCGTCCCGGAGACCACCAGCACCATCAGCGCGCTTCGCCATCGGCCCAGCCGGTTCAGGTGCCACGCCAGGGGCAGGACCACGTAGCCCGTCAGGGTGATGATGCTCGCGACGGATTGCACCGGTCAGTGGTTCGCTTCGGTTCGTTCCGGTGGGGAATCCGTCACGCCGCTCCGAGCCATCCTCCGCTCCACCATCCACGCCGCTGCCTGCACCATGCCCTCCGCGAATCGCTTCAGGCTATCTCGGTCCGCAGCCCGCTCGGTGGAGAGGTCCTGCGTTCCTCGCGACGGATAATCATATAGCCGCTCGATCTCGCCAGAGCGGATCCAATAGCTGCGTTCGTTCAGCGCGGCGATGCGATGGTCCGAGCAGAAGTAGGCCGCGTCGTAGGCGTGTCGCATGAGGTCTTGCCCCAGGCTGTTGTTCACATGAGGCATGCGCAGCGCGCCGAGCACCGTCTCCTGCACATCCACCTGCGTCCCGAAACCACGCCTGATCCCCGGCACGACAAGGCCCGGCGCATGGATCACCAACGGCACATGATGGTAAGCGAGCGGCACTTCGTACAAGGGGTCGAAGCGCTGGCCATGGTCGCCGAGGATCACGAAGACCGTGTTCGCGAACCAGGGCTCGGTGCGCGCTGCGGCGAAGAACTCGGCCAAGGCTCGGTCAGCGTATTCGTAGATGCCCTCATCCGGCTCTTGGCTCGTCGGTGCGAAGCCTGCGATGTCATGGGGCACGTTGTAGCCCTTATGGCTGCTGATGGTCATGAGTGTCGTGAACCAGGCGTGCCCGGTGCGGTCGAGCGAATCGATGTGCGCCAGCGCCTTCGTGTACAGCGCATGGTCCGTAACGCCCCAGCTGTTGCGCGGGATGCTATCGGCGAAATCGGCCTCGCTCACGAAGCGGTCGAACCCGTTGGCCAGGAGGAAGCTGCCCATGTTGTCGAAGGCCGCATCGCCCGGATAAATGAATGAATTCGCGAAACCGGCATCGCGCAGGTGGCCGGGCAGCCCATGGAAGCGCTGCGACGTCATCAGCGGATCGGCCATCGGATGCCGCGCTCCGATCGCGGGCAGGCCGTAGAGCGAGGAGAAGATGCCGTTGCAAGTGCGCGTTCCGGCGGCGTAGAATCGATCGAAGACGATGGAGGAATCCATGAGTGACTCGAGGAAGGGCATCAGGTTGCGGGGGTGCCCGAATCGGTACAGCCTGTTCGCGCTTAAGCTCTCTACAAGGATGAGCACCGCGTTGCGGCGAGCGGCGGGCTCCGCGAAGGAGATGTCGCGCGCGAAAGGCGAACCGTTGATTGGTCCTGTGATTCCGAGGTGGGCGCGAGCGATCGCGATCGCCTCTTCGGCGGGCATATAGCGCACCTTGTCATGCCCGATGCTCTCGACGAAACTGAATGCGGCGTTGGTGCCCAGCTGATTCAAGAAGGGCGTCTGGCTGAAGTAGGCGTCCTCTCCGGTGAGCGGTGCATCGCCGAGGTCGTAGGTGCCGCGCAGTCCCATGAGCAGCGGCGCCATCGGCAGAAGCAGTGCGACCCATCGCGCTGGGGCGCTGGTCGCGACCTCGGGAGCGGCAGCTGCACTGAACCATGCGCGCGTGATTCGGATGGTGAGCCACGCGAGCACGACGAAAGCGAACAGCGCCATGAGGTAGGGCGGCGTGCTCACAAGTTCCTTCAGCGATTGGCGGATGGTCTGCGCGGTGCTCAGCGCCAGGTCCGTCAGGCGCATGTTCGTGTAGGCGAAGAACGGAAGGTCGGCGCAGGAGCAGAACAGGACGGCCAGGAAGGGCAGGGTCCACAGCCAGCGTGCCCAGCGAATCGGAACCGGCGACGCACGGCGCAGCGCATACCGTATCGAAAGGATGAGGAAGGGCACGACGAGCAACCAAGTGTTCACATACAGATCGAACAACAGTCCACGTCCGAAGAGCGCGCGCCAAACATCGGTTCCGCTTGCCTCGCTCCACTGGTCAACATGCGCCAGGAGCAGAACGATGCGGAAGCCCGAACCCGTGACGAGCCCTAGGCCGAGCAACTTCAGCAGCAAGTGGAGGTGACGCGGCATCGGTGGCCTAAGATCCGATAGCGGATCTTCGCGGCATGAGGGCCAAGATCGGAAGCTCCGTCCAGGAAGCGGCGCAGCTGCTTCGTGCTGGCGAGGTGGTTGCCATCCCGACCGAGACGGTTTACGGCCTTGCGGCGAACGCCTTCGACGAGGCCGCTGTATTGAAAGTGTTCGAGGCGAAGGCGAGGCCCAGCTTCGATCCGCTCATCGTCCACATCGGGCGGAGGGACGAGTTGGCGCGTGTCGTTGCGGAGCTACCTCCCGGCGCCGAGGCACTGATGGAGACCTTCTGGCCCGGTCCGCTCACGCTTGTGCTTCCGAAGAAACCTGCCGTACCAGACCTCGTCACCAGCGGGCTGGACACCGTGGGCGTGCGCATGCCCGCGCACCCGCTCACGCGCGAGCTGCTAGGTTCAATTGACTTCCCCCTGGCAGCGCCCAGCGCCAATCCCTTCGGTTATGTGAGCCCCACCACCGCGCAGCATGTGGCCGACCAGCTCGGCGACCGTATCCCCTACATCCTCGACGGCGGCCCCTGCACGGTGGGTGTCGAATCGACCATCGTTGGCTGGGAGGAGAACCGGTGGGTGCTGTACCGCCCCGGCGGCATCCCGGTGGAGCGCATCGAGGCCGTCATCGGCCGCGTGGAGCCTGCGCTGAAGCAGGTGCTGCCGGCCGCCCCAGGCATGCTCGAGAGCCATTACGCGCCGCGGAAACGGGTCATGGTCGGCGACATGGACGCGCTGCTGCGTCGTTTCGCGGGCCAGCGCGTGGGCATCATCAGTTTTCAGGAGGAGAGGCCAGGGCACCGTTGCGAGGTGCTCTCGGAGCAGGGCGACCTGGCGGAGGCCGCGCGTCACCTTTTCGCGGTGCTGCGCGAGCTCGACGCCAGCGATTGCGAGGTGATCCTGGCCGAACGCTTCCCCGACGAGGGGCTTGGCCGTGCCATCAACGACCGGCTCAGGCGGGCTTCGGTGCGCTAGGCGGTCGCTGCACGAGCGCGGTTCGTCGAAGGCACAGCGCGTTGCGCACATTTCTTCCGCAACAGGAGGTGGTTCCCGCCGTTCCCGAGCTATATTCACTCTCGCCACCAAAACCTCACCGCCCATGAGCACGACCCTGAACTCCAAGGAACTGACGCTCGTGTACGACAGCAGCACCACGGAGGGCCGCAAGGCTTTGGCCTTCGCCTACTCCTTGGCGCAGAAGGTGAATAAGCAGGACGTGAGCGAGGTGAGCCTCAGCACAACGTTCGTCCGGCAGGTGCTGAAGCAGCTCAACCTCCGCCCGAAGGACCTATTGAACCGCGCCCATCCGTATTACCAGGCCAACCTGCGCGGTCGCGACCTCGATACCGAGGGATGGCTGCATGTGCTCACGCACAACCCTGATCTGCTCAAGGCGCCCATTGCGCTGCAGGGCGATCGGGCCGTGCTTTGCGAGCCGGCCTCCTTGATTTACACGCTCAGCGAGAAGGCCCGCGTGGTGGCCTAGGCTGCGGTGGAGAGCCGCCGATCGGCGATCTTCGCGCCCCGCCTCGTGCTCATGGAATCATGGACACATGGCGGCATGGGCACATGAAGCGCATCGCCATCCTCGGATCAACAGGCTCCATCGGCACGCAGGCTCTCGAGGTCGTGCGCGAGCAGCCGGAGCATTTCCAGGTGGAGCTGCTCACCTGCGGCAATCGCGTCGATGCGCTCATCGAGCAAGCGCTCGAATTCAAGCCGAATGCGGTGGTCATCGGTGATGCCGCGCAGCTGCCGCGTGTGAAGGATGCCCTGTTCGCCCACGGCATCAAGGCCTACGCGGGCGCCGAGGCGCTAGAGCAGGCCGTGGCGATGGAGGATATCGACATCGTGCTCACCGCGCTGGTGGGCTTCGCCGGACTCAGGCCCACGCTCGCGGCCATCGAGGCGGGCAAGAGCATCGCGCTGGCCAACAAGGAGACCTTGGTGGTGGCTGGCGACCTGGTGACCAAGGCCGCGCGCGCCAAGGGCGTGAACATCTACCCGGTGGACAGCGAGCACAGCGCGATCTTCCAATGCCTGGCCGGGGAGTGGAGCAATCCCATCGAGAAGATCGTGCTCACCGCCAGCGGCGGGCCCTTCCGCGGAAAGTCGCGTGATGAGCTCGCGGGTATCACCAAGGTGCAAGCGCTGAAGCACCCCAACTGGGAGATGGGCGCCAAGATCACGATCGATAGCGCCACGCTCATGAACAAGGGCCTGGAGGCCATCGAAGCGAAGTGGCTCTTCAACCTGCGCGCCGACCAGATCGAGATCGTGGTGCACCCGCAGAGCATCATCCACAGCATGGTGCAGTTCCGCGATGGCAGCATGAAGGCACAGATGGGCCTGCCCGACATGAAGCTGCCCATTCAATACGCCTTGGCTTATCCCGAGCGGCTGCCCACCACCTGGCCGCGCTTCGATTTCACGCGGTACCCGGCGCTCACCTTCGAGCAGCCCGATACCGTCACCTTCCGCAACCTCGCGCTGGCCCTCGCCGCGCTAGACCAAGGCGGCAACGCGCCTTGCGTGCTCAACGCGGCGAATGAAGTGGCCGTGGAACTCTTCCTGAAGGATGCCATCGGCTTCCTGGAGATGAGCGACCTGGTGGAGCACTGCCTGCAGCGCATCGAACACATCACGAACCCCTCGCTCGACGACCTCTTCGCCAGCGATGCTGAAGCCCGACGCCTGGCTCGAGAACGCGTCCCCGCCTGATGGTGATACTGATCAAAGGAGCGCAGCTCATCCTCAGCCTGAGCATCCTCGTGGTGCTGCATGAGCTGGGCCATTTCCTTCCCGCCCGCTGGTTCAAGACCCGCGTGGAGAAGTTCTATCTCTTCTTCGACCCCTGGTTCTCGCTGTGGAAGAGGAAGATCGGCGACACGGTTTACGGCATCGGCTGGCTCCCGCTCGGCGGCTACGTGAAGATCGCCGGCATGGTCGATGAGAGCATGGACAAGGAGCAGATGGCGAAGCCCCCGCAGCCGTGGGAGTTCCGCAGCAAGCCGGCCTGGCAGCGCCTCATCATCATGGTCGGCGGCGTCACCGTGAACCTGCTGCTGGGCATGGTCATCTACATCATGGTGCTCTGGGTGTGGGGCAAGGAATACCTGCCGGTGGACAAGGCGCATTGGGGCGTGCACCCCAGCGAGCTGATGGCAGAGGAGGGCTTCAAGGAGGGCGACCGTCCCATCGCGGTGAACGGCACGCCGGCGCGCAGCCTCGAGGAGCTGAACAAGGAGCTGACCAAGGCCATCCTGGAATCAGGTAAGGCCACGGTGACGGTGGTGCGCGATGGCCGGGAGGAGACGATCGCGACCAAGGACGACCTCGACGAACGCATCGCGGAGAAAGGCAAGCAGGCGCACTTCATGCCGCGCATGCCCTTCGTGGTGGACAGCCTGGTGAAGGGCGGCAGCGCCATCAACAGCACCTTGGCCAAGGGCGATAGCATCGTGGCCGTGGATGGTGAGCCGACGGTCTATTTCTACGATTTCGTGAAGGCCCTTCAGGCGCGGAAAGGGCACGTGGTGGCCGTGGATGCCTACCACCAAGGCCAGCGTTCATCGCATGTGATGCGCGTGAGCGCGGAAGGCACCGTGGGCATCGGTCCGCGTCCGGATTCGACCTGGTTCGCCTACGGGCACGACAGCTTCGGCTTTCTCGAATCGGTGCCGAAGGGCATCGCCAGCGGCGTGGAGACGCTCGGCCTCTATGTCAGCTCCTTGAAGATGCTCTTCACGCCCACCGGTGCCACGCAGATCGGCGGCTTCGGATCCATTGGCGGGCTCTTCAGCCCCACCTGGGATTGGCATGTGTTCTGGAACATGACCGCCTTCCTGAGCATCGTGCTGGCCTTCATGAACATCCTGCCCATTCCGGCGCTCGATGGTGGTCACGTCGTCTTCCTGCTCTACGAGATGGTCACGGGCAGGGCGCCCAACCAGCGCGTGCTCGAGGTGGCGCAGATGGTGGGTATGCTGCTGCTGCTCGGCCTGCTGCTTTTCGCCAACGGCAACGATCTGTTCAAGGCGCTGTTCGATTAGTGGAAGGTTGAAAGTTGAAAGAGGTTGGGTGTTGGTGCAGCGCACAACGCTCAACGCTCAAGCGGATCGGCATCAACCTGCAGCGCCCAGCATTCAACGCTCAACTCCGTTGCAGGGTTGAATGTTGAGTGTTGATGGAGTTGGGTGTTGGCGTAACGCACAACACTCAGCGTCCAACTGGATCGGCATCAATCTGCAACGCCCAGCATTCAACGCTCAACTCCGTTGCAGGGTTGAATGTTGAGTGTTGATGGGGTTGGGTGTTGGCGCTACGCACACCACTCAACATCCAACTGGATCGGCGTCAACCTGCAACGCCCAGCATTCAATGCTCAACTCCGTTGCTGGGTTGAAGGTTGAGTGTTGATGGAGTTGGGTGTTGGCGTAACGCTCAAAGCAACCGCCAACCCCCAACCCCCAACGGGTCAACCTCCAACCACCGTTGCTGGGTTGAAGGTTGAGTGTTGATGGAGTTGGGTGTTGGCGTAACGCTTAAAGCAACCGCCAACCCCCAACCCCCAACGGGTCAACCTCCAACCACCGTTGCTGGGTTGAATGTTGAGTGTTGATGGGGTTGGGTGTTGGCGCATCGCTCAAAGCAACCCCCAACCCCCAACCTCCAACCCACAACCCTCAACAGGTCAACCTCCAACCACCGACTTACGTATGAATGGCCATGCCACACGTGGTGCTGATCGAGGATGACGCCCTTGTGCGCAAGCTGCTGGAGAAGCGGCTCCTGCTGGCCGGCTGGCAGGTGAGCGCGCTGCGCGATGGGCAACGGCTGATGGAGTGCCTGCAACAGCAGCCCGCTGATATGATCCTCGTCGATCTCGGGCTACCGGGCGATGACGGCCTTATCCTGGTGGAGCGTATCCGGGCGCAGGGTATCACCGTGCCGGTCATCGTGCTCACCGCATACGACCTGCCCCACCTGCACGCCACGGTACGCGGAGCAGGCGCCGATGGCCTGGTGCAGAAACCCTACGACCAAGAGGAGCTGATCGCGAGGATGCGAGCGCTGCTGGCGGCCTAGCACAGAGGCGCCTTCTTCAGTGCCCGATTAACTTGCGGGCATGAAAGCAGGTCTATCCATCGCCACGGTTTCCATGTTCCTGTTCGGCCTCGCGCTCACATCGGAAGCGCAGATCAACATCCAGGACCGAATCGAACGGAAGATCAAGGAACGAGCCGACCGCAAGGTCGACCGAACAATCGACAAGGGATTGGATGAGGTTGAGGACGGGATGGACAAGGGAGCGAAGGATGCGACCAAAGGGAAGGGCGACAAGGAGAAGCGCGCTGGAGAAGGAGAGCAAGCGGGTTCCGAGGGCGTATCGGATGGTTCCGTTGCGGGCACTGAGGAAAGAACCCGCGCGCCGAGACCACTCAAGGCCTACAGCAAGTTCGACTTCGTGCCGGGGCAGGAGGTCGTGGGCCTGGAGGATTTCTCTCAGGATGCGGTCGGTGATTTCCCTGCGAAGTGGAATACGAACAGCGGGGGCGAGGTGGTCACGCTCGAAGGACAGCAGGGGCGCTGGTTGAAGATCGGTGGCGAGGGATTCTATTACCCGGAGTTCCTAGGCAGCATTCCGGAGAATGCCACGGTCGAGTTCGATGTAGCGACCTCCGAGGAGTACAGCTATTACTGCGGGTTCATCGATGCGCTCTTCGTGGACGCGGGCGAAAGCAGCAACCTCCTGCGCCCGGGGGATGTGAATCGCGTGCAAGTGAGCGTGCATCCGCAAGCCGCGGGAGGCAGCACGGGCAGCACACGTATTGAGGTGCGTGGTCCGGACGGGGCCGAGATCATGTCGAATGATCGCGGGCAGTCCCAGCTGGTGCATCGCGGCGTCGCGCCGGTGGCGCATGTGGCCATATGGAGGCAGAAGAACCGACTGCGCATGTATCTCAACGAAGAGAAGGTGTGGGACGTGCCGCGCGCTTTCCAGAACGGCGCCGACTACCGCCTTGTGCTCAAAGGGGGCAGCTGCGGGGAGAGCATCGCCTATCTGGGAAATCTGCGCGTGGCGGAGGGCGCGCCCGATACGCGGAACAAGCTGATCACCGAGGGCCGGTTGGTCACGCGAGGTATCCTCTTCGATAGCGCGAGCGACCGGGTCAGGCCGGAGAGCTATGGAACCCTGAAGGAGATCGCTGCTGCCTTGTCGGAGAGCCCTTCCGTGCGGGTGCGTATCATCGGTCATACGGATAGCGATGGTGAGGATGCCGCCAACATGGACCTGAGCAAGCGACGTGCTGCCGCAGTGAAAGAGGTGCTGAGCAAGGAGTTCGGCATCGACCCCGGCCGTATGGAATCGGATGGGAAGGGCGAGTCGCAACCCGCCTCGCCGAACGATTCGGCTCAGGGCAAGGCCAACAACCGGCGGGTGGAGTTCGTGAAGCTCTGAACGCGAGCCATCTTCGCGCCGTGTCCTTCACGCACGACGCGATCATCATCGGCCAAGGGCTCGCCGGCACGGTGCTCAGCGAGACCTTGTCGAGACGCGGACTCCGTGCCATGGTCTTCGATGCGCCGCGCCACGGTCGCGCGAGCTGGGTGGCGGCCGGCGTGGTGAATCCGATGGTGCTGCGCCGCACGGTCGCGAGCTGGAGGGCCTCTGAGATGCTGGCGATCGCGGGGGCCTTCTACCGCGAGATGGAGCTCGGGAGCGAGTCTTCCTTCTTCACATCGATGCCCTTGGTCGAGATCTTCCCTACGGCACAAGAGGCGGCGATCTGGCAGTTGCGCATGCGCGACCCTGAGCTCGGGCGCATGCTGGCCGCCGGCCCCGTGAACGATGCTGGTCTCGCTCGCATGCCCCAACCCTATGGCCACGGGGTCGTGCTGCGTTGTGCCTGGCTCAACATGCAGGTCATGCTCCTCGCGCAACGCGAGCGATTGCTGCGAACAGGAAACCTTGACGAGCGTGTCGTGGAGGAGTCGGACATCCGCCGCACGAGCGCTGGCATGGAGATCCATGGGCGCACCGCGCCGATCCTGATTCGCTGCTCTGGACCCTTCCGCCAGGTGGCCGGTCTCGTTCCTGTGCGTGGCGAAGGGCTCACCGTGCGCCTGCCGGGGCTCTCCCTCTCGTGCATGGTGCACCGCGGAGCCTTCATCGTGCCTGTCGGCGATGACATCTACCGCGTCGGGGCCACCTTCGCTTGGGATGATGTCTGGAGCGGCCCTACCGACGATGGCCGTCTCACGATGCTCGATCGCATCAAGCGCCTGTGGTCGGGAGAGATCGAGGTGTTGGAGCACTGGGCGGGCGTCCGGCCGGCCTCGAAGGACCGGCGTCCGATACTCGGCCGTATGGGCCCGCACGAAGCGGTGCTCACCGGACTCGGATCGCGCGGCGTGCTGCTTGCTCCATGGTGCGCGTCGCACCTGGCCGATCATGTATTCGAGGGGAAGCCCTTGGACCCGGAAGTCGATGCATCGCGCTTCGCCTAGCGGCAACTCGAGCGACCTTCGTGGCACCTGTCCGATGGGCGGGCAACGGCCAACATGCACATCATCACGTTCCGCTCCCTCGCTCCTTCGCTACTTGTCGCATCCATCATCACGGCCTGCGTGCATCAGAAACCGACCGTGAGGGCTGCGGGATCGGATCAGCGCTGGGCAGTGATCGATTCCCTCGCAGCCCTCGGACAGTATGCCTCGGCACTGACGCTGACCGATGAAGTGCTCTCCGATGCGCGCGCCTCATCGGATTGGCGTACGGAATACGCTGCATGGACGCGACGCGCCTGGTACCAGCAGCTCACCGGGGTAGAAGCCGATGTCATTCTCGCGCCGATGGAGCAACGCGCGCAGGAAGCGCCAGCGCCGCTGGCGCAACTGCTGCGGACGACCATGATGGACGGCTGGTGGCAGCGCTACCAGCGCGACAGCTGGCGGATCATGGAGCGCACCGAGCTCGATGGGTCGTTCGACGCTGCCGCCCCGGAGACATGGACGCAGAGCCGTTACATGGAGCGCGTGATCGCCGAGGCACGGGCCTCCTTGGAGCCCTTCGACACGCTTCGGGCCATACCGGTAGCGGATCTGCGCGAGCTGCAAGTGGGCGATACCGGCACCTGGATGCTGCGGCCTTCACTGTACGACGTGCTTGCGCATCGCGCCCTGCGGATCTTCACCAACACCGAGACGAGATTGGCCGAGCCGGCGTGGCGGTTCACGCTGAACGACGCCCGCGATTTCGAGCTCTTCGAGCCCTTCCTTTTCCGCACGCTCACGCACCGAGACAGCACCTCCTGGGAGTTCCAGGCGCTGCGTATCTACCAGCGGCTCGAGCGCGCGCACATCAACGACGACAAGCTCGATGCATACGTGGATGTGGCCATGGACCGGCTGGCCTACGTGCGGGAGCGGAGCACGCTGCCCAACAAGGACAGCCTCTACCTGGCCGCGCTGGAGCTCTTGCGCAGCCGCGTGCCGCTCGATGCATGCGAGGCGGAGGTGATGGTGGCCATCGCGCGCTGGCATGCCGAGCAGGCCGGGAAATACGAGCGGCTCGCCAACGATGATTGGAAGTGGGAGCGAAGGACAGCGGCTGAGCTATGCACCGCCGCCATGGCGAAGTGGCCCGGTTCCTTCGGTGCGCGCAACGCGGCGGCGCTCCTATCCAACCTGACGCTGCCGAGCGCGAGCATCACAACCGAGCGAGCGGTGGCGCCCGCCAGGGAATTCCTGGCACTGGTGAAATACCGCAACATCACCCGGCTTCATTTCCGTGCGGTGGCCGACCCCGAGCGCAACGACGATTCGCGCTATGAGCCGGATCGCATCAGTTGGTTGCTGCGCCAGAAGCCCGTGCACGAATGGATGGTGGAGCTGCCTGACGACGGGGACCTGAACGAACATGCGGTTGAAGTCGCGGTGCCTGCGCTTCCCTTCGGCCGCCACGCCTTGCTCGTTTCCAACGGACCTGATTTCACCAGCCCCACAGAAGCCCGCGCCTGGTGCGAGGTAACGGTGACCAACATGGCAGTGACGCGCAGGCAGCATGGCACCGAGCTCGATCTGCTCGTGCTCGACCGCACCACAGGCCGGCCGAAGGAGGGCGTGAAGGCCATCGCCTATGTGCGCAACCGCGAGTACACGGGCATTGAGCGCTTCATCGGGCAGACCGATTTCGTCACGGGCGCCGATGGCATGGTGCGCACCAACCTCAAGGGGCAGAAAGGAGAGGTGCGCTGGCGTTTGCAGGACGGTGATGACCGTATCAACGACGACCTCATGTGGGTGTACACGCGCGATCAGGACCGCACGGACACCTTGCGCAATTTCCTGTTCACCGACCGCGCGATCTATCGACCGGGGCAGGAGATCCACTTCAAAGGCATCGTCACCACGAAGCGCGGCCGTGGCGCCCACGTGCTTCCTGGCTATCGAACCCAAGTAAGGTTCCGTGATGCGAATGGAGAGGAGGTGGATTCACTGGTCGTCACCACCGACCGGTTCGGGGCCTTCCAAGGAGACTTCCGCATCCCGCAAGGCCGGCTCACAGGCCAATGGCACATGCTATGCGGCAACGAGTCGCGCTTCATCCAAGTGGAGGAGTACAAGCGCCCGACGTTCGAAGTGGTATTCGACCCGATCGCCACTGCGCCGAAGCTCGGCGAGGAAGCCGATGTGACGGGTGTCGCCACGAGTTACGCGGGCGCGCCGCTCGATGGCGCCACGGTGAAGTATGTGGTGACGCGGAACCCGATCATGCCGTGGTGGTGCGGTTGGCGATGGAGCGGGCTGCCCTGGTGGAACAGCACCGAGGTCGCGAGCGGCGATGCGCGATGCGATGCGCAGGGCCGCTTCGCCGTGAAGTTCGTGGCCGAGGCCGACAAGACCTTCCCCCGGGATGCGGACCCGAGCTTCAGCTACGAGGTGGTGGCGTTCGTCACCGACATCTCCGGCGAGACGCAGGAGGCCAGCACCTCATTGGTCGTGGGCTATCGCTCCATCGATCTGGAAATGGGGGTTGGTGACGCGCTGGATCGCAGCAAGGCGGACAGTGCTGTCTTCCGCGTGAACAACCTGAATGGCCAGGAGCTGGATCGACCCTTCAGCTTGCGCATCACACGGTTGTTGCGCCCGCCGGGCGGTGTGAAGAGGGCGCGCCTCTGGGAACGTCCGGACCGCTTCGCGATGATCGAGCAGGAATTCACGCGTCGATTCCCGCATGATTCGTACGCGGGTGAGGCGGACCCGGCGAATTGGAGCGTCGGCGCTGTGGTACTGGTGCATGATTCGATTCATGCGCGACATGGACGCATCGCGCTGAAGGGCATCTCTGGCTGGGATGTGGGCACCTATCGCGTCGAGATGGAAGTCCTGGATCCGAGCGGTCGCGCGGTGAAGGCGAGCAAGCTGTTCACGCTCTACGACCCGAGCGTGCTGTACACGGGATTCGAGAACGAGGCTTTCCATGTGGAAGCGGTGAAGGCGGAATGCGAACCCGGGGAGAAGGCCGTACTGCTGCTCAGCTCCGCGTTGCCCGAGTGCAGGGTGCTGATGGAGGTGGAGCGCGATGGGCGCATCGCCATCACCAGGCCCTTCACCTTGAAGGCCGGCCAGCAGCGCGTGGAGCTGCCCGTCTCCGAAGCGGATCGCGGCGGGTTCAGCGTGCACTTCGTCTGCGTCGAGAACGGTCGCGATCACGCGCACACGCAACGCATCGAGGTGCCTTGGAGCGACAAGCAGCTGCGCGTCGAATGGATGAGCTTCCGCGACAAGATGCTTCCCGGCGCGAAAGAGGAATGGCGACTGCGGATCACCGGACCGAAGAAGGAGCATGTGGCCGCGCAGGTGCTCGCCACGATGTACGATGCCTCCTTGGATCACTTCGTCGTGCCGAGCTGGCGGATGCAGGTATGGCAGACTGCTTACCCGGAGCGCAGCTGGGGAAGAGCAGCGCCTATTGGAAGCGCGATGTCCAGGGACATGCTCTACACCCACTACGGTGTTGGCGACAGCACCAGGCGTTATCCTCGGCTGGTCGCGGCGGATCTCCAGGGTGGAATGGGCCGGTACACCAGTTACGGTTTCGCGGATGCCGACCAGCTGCTCGATGGGATGCCCGGCGTGGTGATGCGCGCCGAAGCCGGTAATGTGGCTGCCGTGCCCTTCAGTGTGACCGTGGCCGATTCGAACAGAACCGAGATGGAGGAGGTCCAAGGCAAAGAAGACTCGGCCTCTGGCAGTTCCGGTCCCGCTCCGCTCCGCACCGATTTCCGCGAGACCGCGTTCTTCTTCCCCGATCTGCTCACCGACCGCGATGGCGATGTGGTGCTGCGCTTCACCATGCCCGACGCGCTCACGCGCTGGAACCTCATGGGCCTCGCGCACACCGTGGAGATGAAATCCGTGCGCTTCGACAAGAGCACGGTGACGCAGAAGCCACTGATGGTCGTGCCCAACCTGCCGCGTTTCCTGCGACAGGGCGACCGCATCACGCTCACGGCGAAGGTCAACGTGATCGAGGGCGATGAACGGAAGGGCCGCGCGAAGCTGGAGCTCTATGACCCGATCACCAACCAGCTGGTCAGTCCGCGCTTCGGTTTGGAGGGCGCGGAGCGGCCGTTCAGCGCGGCTCCTGGCAGCAGCGCTACCGTCGCATGGACACTCCAGGTCCCTGAATCACTCGATGCGGTCGCCGTGCGGATCACGGCTTCGGCCGATGGAGCGAGCGATGGCGAGGAGCGCCCCCTGCCCATCCTCACCGACCGCATGCTCGTCACCGAGAGCCTGCCCATCAGCATCACGAAGGCTGGCACGAAGACCTTCGAGCTGAAGCATCTTGTCAACCTCTCAACCACTCAGCCGCTCAACGGATCAACCCTTCAGCATCATTCGTTGAAGCTCGAGTTCACGCCGAACCCGGCCTGGTACGCGGTGCAGGCGCTTCCGTACCTGATGGAGTTCCCGCACGAATGCGCGGAGCAGGTCTTCAGCCGCTATTACGCGAATCATCTGGCCGCGCACATCGTGCAGCAGCGTCCGCAAGTGAAGAAGGTCTTCGATGCATGGAGCAAAGAAGGTGCGGGCAACGAGCAGTCCTTCCTCAGCGCGCTCGAGAAGAACCCCGAGCTGAAGGGCATCGCGCTGGAGGAGACGCCATGGCTGCTCAACGCCACGGACGAGGGCGAGCGGAAGCGTCGCATCGCGCTCTTCTTCGACCTGAACCGCATGGCTGCCGAGGACCATGCCGCGCTAGGCAAGTTGCAGGAGCAGCAGTTGCCCAGTGGCGCCTGGGGCTGGTGGAGCGGCATGCAGCCATCGCGCTGGATCACGCAGCACATCGTGGCGGGCTTCGGTCACCTGCACCAGCTCGATGCGCTCGCACCGGATGATGACGCGCGCCGCATGATCGCCCGCGCCGTCCGATGGTTGGATCAGGAAGCGGAACGCGAGCATCGGCAACGGTTGAAGGGCACCACGTCCGACAGCCTGCCCAGCCCGGGCTCGGAGGACATCCACTACCTGTACGCGCGCAGCTGTTTCCCGCAGTACGCGCTGGATCGCCGGAAGGGAAGCGCCGTGGCCTTCATCATCGAGCACGTGCAGCGCGATTGGCTGCGCTACGGATTGCAGGAGCAGGCGATGATCGCCATCGCGCTGCATCGCCTGATCGATGGCGCGAGCGCGCCAGAGCTCATCATGGAGTCGCTCGCGCAGCGGGCCACCGTGAGTGAGGAGCTTGGCATGTACTGGAAGGATTTCCGTGCGGGCTACGCGTGGAACAGCCTGCCTACGGAGACACATGCGTCGATGATTGAGGCCTTTGAGATCGTTGCGCGGGACCGGGAGAAGGTGAACGCGCTGAAGCAGCATCTGCTCAAGCTGAAGCAGACCACGGACTGGAAGACCACCAAGGCCACCGCCGACGCCTGCTACGCGTTGCTGCTGGTGGGCGATGATTGGCTGGCGCCGAAGGACGAGCCGGTGATCCGCGTGGGCGCTGTAGAGGTGAAGCCCACAGGAGCAGAAGCTGGCACGGGCTTCTTCGAACAGGTTTGGGAGGGCGCCGAGGTGAAGCCCGACATGGGCCGCGTCACGGTGACAACCACGAGCGACGGCGTGCAGTGGGGGGCGCTGCACTGGCAGTACTTCGAGCGCATGGATAAGGTTCCGCCGCACGAATCGCCGTTCAGCGTGCGCCGCCAGGTGATGCTCCGCGAGCAGACCGATGCCGGCGCGCGACTCATCGAACTGGATAAGAGCCGCGCCCTGAAACCGGGCGACCGCGTGACCGTACGCATCGAGCTTCGCACCGATCGATGGGTCGACTACGTGCACCTGAAGGACCTCCGTGCCGCTGGCCTCGAGCCGGTTGATGCGTTGAGCGGGTACGCGTGGAAAGGAGGACTCGGCTACTACCGCAGCATACGCGATGCGGCCATGCACTTCTTCTTCGACCGCATCGCACCCGGCACCTATGTGTTTGAGTACGACCTGAAGGTGACCCACGCGGGTGACTTCAGCCAGGGAGTCACGTCGGCCATGTGCATGTACGCCCCCGAGTTCAGTAGCCACAGCGAGGGGCTCAGGCTGCTGGTCCGGGATTAGGGAGCTTACGGTCAGTCCGAGCGGAGCGAAGGACCGGTAGCCACAGCGAGGGGTTGCGGGTGAAGGTGGGCGAGTAGCGCGATACCTTCGTGCGCATGCGTACCCTGATCGCGATTCTGGTCTCCACGATGCTCGTCGCATGCGGGGAGCATGAGACGTCGTCCTCAACCGAAGCTGAGCCGCCCCCGACCAGCTTGGCCGTTGACCTGCGGAGCCACGACTTCCCCTTCACCGTGGAACTCGGTGACCCTGCGATCCTCGGAGTCGACAGTCCTTCGGTCCGGTGGAACGAGGAGGTCGGCGTGCTGGAGGTGAAGGCGGGCGATCACTTCAGCATCGTGCTGAGCGAGGAGCCCGGAGACGTGGCTTCCGTGAAGGCGACCCTCGGCCGCGACCTGCTCGCCACCAACGAGATCATCACCGATGCCCCCGACCGTCTCGTGTGGCGCGCCCAGTTCCCCGATGAGAGCATCGTCTTCGTGCACTTCTACCGCCTCGTGGATGTGGATGGCCGCAGCTTCGTGGTGCGCGATGATGGTCAGGGCCGATTCACCGAGGCGGACATCGCGCGCATGGCCGATGCCGTGCGCACGCAGCAGCCCGTATGATCCGCTGGACCATAGTCCTGCTGTTCTGCGCTACGCGGCTCATGGCCCTCGGGCAGGACGAGACGGCTTGGCGCGATAGCCTGGATGCCTACTGGAACCGGATCAACGAGGAGTTCCGCGATACAGCGCACACACCGCTGCCCGCCGATCACCGCGCCCATTTCTCCGAGCTGGAGCGCTTCGCCCCGGATGCCGGCTTTCGGGTTCAGGCACGCTACACCGCCAAGCGCGGCGACCCCTTCGGCATGACCACCACCACCGAACGCCGACCGCAGTACGAGGCCGTCGGTGTCCTTCGTTTCCGCATCGCCGGCCGCAAGGAGCGGCTCACGGTGTATCGCAACATCGACCTCAGCAAGAAGGCCGGTTACGAGGACTACCTCTTCGTGCCCTTCACCGACCTCACCAATGGCGAGAGCACCTATGGCGGAGGGCGCTACCTGGACCTGCGCGCGCCGCTGGCCGCCGAGGTCGAGTTGGATTTCAATCGCGCCTACAACCCGTACTGCGCCTATGGCGGGCGCTACTCATGCCCCATCCCGCCGGCCGAGAACCACCTGGAAGTGAGGGTGGAAGCCGGGGCGAAGGCCTTCGCGCACTGAACCGCGCCGCCAAGGAACCCCAAAGCCGCCTCAAGCGTAGAACGGCGCCGCCAAGGGTCCATCCTAGGCTCGAAAAACTATCTTCGTCCGCTTAGAGACCCTCTGACCATGCGCCTGCAGACCGTACTCCTTGCCGCCCTCCTCAGCGCGCCGGCTTTCGCTGGCACCATCGTGGTGGAAGGCCATTATCAAGGCAAGAACCTCTTCATCCAGAACCCGTTCTCCGAGGCAGGGGTAGGCTTCTGCGTCTTCGAGGTCACCGTGAACGACCAGATCGCCACGGATGAGATCAACTCCAGCGCCTTCGAGGTGGACATGAACAATTTCGGCCTGAAGCTGGGCGATGCCGTGGTGGTGAAGGTCCGGCACAAGGATGGCTGCACGCCGGTGGTGCTCAACCCCGAAGTGCTGAAGCCAAAGAGCACCTTCGATATCGTGAAGCAATCCGTGTCGAGCGACGGCACTTACCGCTGGACCTCGACCAATGAGACCGGTGAGCTGCCCTTCATCATCGAGCAGAAGCGCTGGAACAAGTGGGTGAAGGTGGGCGAGGTGATGGGCGTGGGCAAGCCGGGCGAGCACTCGTACGAATTCAAGGTCACCCCTCACAGCGGCGAGAACACCTTCCGGGTCCGCCAGGTGGACCTGACCCGCCGCTCGCGTTACAGCGAAGCGGTGAAGTACACAGACGCATCCGTGCAGCCCGTGACCTGGGGGCCTGCCAAGCCGAAGGAGGAAATCGTCTTCAGCGCCAACACCCTGTTCGAGATCTACGATCAGTACGGCAACATCGTGAAGCGCGGCTACGCTTCCAAGGTCGACATCTCGGGCCTGAAGAAGGATCTCTACTACCTGAACTACGACAACAAGATGGGCGAGAGCTTCCTGAAGCGCTGAGCCCAACCCGCCTCTTTCCGAAGCCCTCCTCGCGGAGGGCTTCGTCATTCATACCTAACCTTGCCGCATGGAGCACCTGATCCGCATCGAGCACATCGGCATCGCCGTGAAGGACCTCAATGCCGCTGAAGACCTGTACGCGCGGCTGCTTGGTTCGGCGTCCTACAAGCGAGAAGGCGTGGAGAGCGAAGGCGTCATCACCTCGTTCTTCAAAGCGGGGCCGAACAAGATCGAGCTGCTGGAGAGCACGCGACCAGACGGGCCCATCGCCAAAGCCATCGAGAAGCGCGGCGAGGGCATCCATCACATCGCCTTCGAGGTGGCCGATATCCGCGCGGAGATGGCGCGCTTGAAGGAAGAAGGGTTCACCCTGCTGAACGAGGAGCCCAAGCCCGGAGCGGACAACAAGCTGGTATGCTTCGTGCACCCGAAGAGCGCTAGCGGGGTGCTGGTGGAGCTTTGCCAGGAGATCCGCTGATCCTGACGTTATTTCGTACGTTTGCACGTACAGATAGCCGTCATGATCGCAATTCCCGTCACCACCCTCCGCGACAAGCTGAAGACCTACCTCGACCGCGTGACCAAGTCGTTCGAGGTGATCGTGGTATCGCGCAGCGCCGATGAGAACGACTCCGTGGTGATCCTTCCGCTGAAGGAGTACAATGCGTTGATGGAGACACAGTACCTGCTCTCCTCCCGGAAGAACAGGGAGCATTTGGAGGAGTCCATCGCGCAGCTACGGCGTGGTGAGGTGAAAGAGCCCAAGGAATTCAAGTCGCGTTCGTGATCGTTCATGCGCGTTGAGTTCACGCTGAACGGATGGGCCGACTTCTGTTATTGGCTCGATGCCGACAAGGGAAAGGCCGATCGGATCCGTGAGCTGATCACTGACATACGGCGCGATCCGTTCAAGGGCCTTGGAAAGCCCGAGGCGCTTCGGCATCAGTTCGCTGGCTTTTGGTCGCGCCGGATCGATGCGGAACATCGACTGGTCTACGCGGTGAGCGGCGGGAAAGATGATCGGCGCGTCACCATCCTTTCCTGTCGCTACCATTACGATTGATCATGAGCACCCGCAAAGAGACGGCGGCCTTCATCCTGGAGCAGCTCGGACATCCGGAGCGCTTCAGCGTGAAGCCCATGTTCGGGGAGTTCGCCCTATACGCCGACGGCAAGCCCGTGGCCTTCATCTGCGACGACCAGCTCTACGTGAAGATCCTTCCGGAGAGCGCGGCGCTTGAAGGCCGCTGCGAGCATGCGCCGGCATACCCGGGGAGCAAGGATTATTACCTCGTGCCGGAGGAGATCATCGCCGGGGACCGCAAGCTGCCGGAGCTGCTGCTGCACGTGGGCGCGGCCGTGCCTTTCCCCAAGGCCCGAAAGAAAGCGGGCAAGCGCTGAGTCAGCCGAGCAGGCCCAAGCGCTCGACCAGCGCGACCACGTCCTCGTTCGCGAGTTCCAGATGCTCGGCAACGAGCCCGGCTTCGCGCGCTCCTAGCACATGCTGGATGCTGTCATCAACGAAGAGCGTGCTTGCTGGATCGGCACCATGGAGCACCAGCACGTGCTGGAAGATCTCCGCATTCGGCTTTCGCATGCCGAGCTCGCAGCTGTAGTAGGCTCCGTGGAAGAGCGCCTTGAAATCGGCAATGCCCAGGTCGCGTGCGATGATGGCCTCGAACGCGGGGACATGGATGGCGTTGGTGTTGCTGAGCAGGAGCAAGCGGTAGCGCTGCTTGAGCCGCTGCACCAGTTCGATGCGCTGCGGCGGTATGGTGCCGAGCATGGCATTCCAGCACCTGTCGATGTCGGCATCGGCGAGACCTTTTCCGAGAAGCCCTCGCACCGCATCACGGAAGCCGTCAGGGGTCAGCTCGCCGGTCTCGAAACGGTCGAAGAGATCGGTCTGCCTCGCTTTGGTGTAGAGCCCATCGAAATCGGGGAAGCCCAAGGAGGCGAAGGCCTTGGCGCTGGCGGTGTAGTCCACATCGATCAAGACCCCGCCGAGGTCGAGGACGATGGTTTCGGGCATCTTTTCCACGCCGCGCGAAAATACCTCCGCCTACTTTTGGCGCCCTCCACGAGTCGTGGACGACCGGGCCTATAGCTCAGCGGTCAGAGCAGGGGACTCATAATCCCTTGGTCGCAGGTTCAAATCCTGCTGGGCCCACCGATCCATACGGATTCACCGCGCTCACGCGGATGAAGACGTCGTCGATGAGCACGCGCGAGCGGCGCTCTTTGTCCCAGAAGTAGAAGGCCAGACGGTCGCCGGCTCGCAGCGCGGGAACCGGTATGCGGTACTCGATCTGCTCCCATGCGCCGGGCGATGCAGGCAACGGGTCCATGGCGAAGGGCTCGTAATACGCGGTGCTTCCATCGGCATGCTTCACCTCTGTGACGGCGAGCATGGAACGGGAATCGGCGGCCGTGCCAGCCCTTCGCTGCAGCCCGATCTCCAGGAAGAGATCGCAGCTGATCGGCAGCTCAGGGGTGCTGGCCGAGAAGCCCAGGCCGAATTCATCGCGGCCATCGAATACGGCCGCATTCGCGCCGCTGTACGCATCGGCACGGTGCCGCAGCCCTCCGCCGCTCCAATGCGCGCATACATGCTCGAAGTCGCAGCTCTCCTCCAGCACCACGCGCATGCCGTTCGGGTTGTACGGGGCCTCTTGGTAGTTGCCGCCGAGGCTGCCCCGATGCTCCTCGCCCCAGCGCAGGAAGGTGTGCAGGTACTTGGCCCGGTCCATGCTCTCGTGGTGCAGGATGAACACATGGTACTGCCACATCTGGAAGAGCAGCAGCGCGCAGCCGATCACGATGAAGGAGCGGATGGCGGTCCACCACTTGCCGGCCGTCGCGTTCAGCAGCAGCGCCAGGGGAATGGCGAGCACCGGATAGTGATCCACGAACACACGGCTGCCGAATCCGCTGCCGTAATACCAGATCCACCACGCGCTGATCACGTACGTGTTCGCGACCCACCAGAGCAGCATCCACGCTCCGCGCGCGCGTTCGGCACGGAGCAGGTGAAGGGTGCCGAGCAGCGAGAGCAGCAGCACCGGAGCCCAGAGGAAGAGGCCGCGCCGGAAACCGAAGAGCACCTTGAACGCCTCGGGGCGGTCCCAATGGAATCCCTCGCCGCGGTAACCGTACGCGTACCACTGCCCGATCTGCGCGTGCCAGAGCAGAGGCTGTATGCCAATGACCCCGATGCCCAGCGCAAGGGCGAGCGCGACATGCCACGGATGCGCCTTCGCCACGGACCAGAGCGCCCGCCACGAGCCGCCGAGGACTACCGGCACCGCCAAGAGCACCAGGCCATTCACCGGCCGCAGCAGGATGATGAGCCCGAAGGCCACTCCGGCAAGCAAGGCCCACCAGGCCGATCGACCCTGCGCGAACCCTTGCACCGCCAGCAGGAAAACGCTCACCGCGCAGAAGGAGTACACGTGCGACCAGCCCGGCTGCAAGGCGCTGTACTGCAGCAGTTGCGTGCCCAGGCCGATGGCCAACAGGCTCCAGGCGACGGCGCCTTCCCGCACACGCATGCGCCGGAGCAGCGCGCGCATCGCGAGCAGCCCGAGAAGCAGATAGCACCATGCCCCGATGCTGATGGCGCGCATCTCGTGCACGCTCAGCCCGTCCTTGGGCGCCTTGGGGTCGCCCAAGGCGATGTCGTGGCCGATGGCGAACCACGGCGCCATCATCAGAGCGGTGCCGGCGAAGTACTTGTTGAGCGTGCCCTCTGGGGTCTCGCGCACGTACTCCCATACGTAGGGCTCGTGGCCGAGATCGTGCCGGATGAAGAGCGCCTGGAGATAGCCGTAATAGCCTTTCACATCGCTGCGCACCACGGTGTTGGCCAGGCCGCCCTTGGGCCCGGGCCATAGGCCGGTGAGCGCGATGCCGATGTTCGCGCACATCACGAGCAGCACGACCAGGAACGAGGGGCTGAGGCGTCGCATCACGCGGCGGTGAAGTTGGCGAACGGGCTACTTTCGCCGGCGCCCATGAAGAAAGTGATTGTCACGGGCGGTGCCGGCTTCATCGGTTCGCATACCGTGGTGGAGCTGGCAGCCGCAGGGTACGCGCCCGTCATCGTCGATGACCTGCGCAATAGCGAGGAGCGCGCGCTCACCGGATTGGCCGCGCTCCTGGGGCGCGCGCCCGTGGTGCACCGCGTGGATTGCGGCGATGAGCAGGCGATGCGCGAGGTGCTCGAGGCGGAGGGTGAAGTGCATGGCGTGATCCACTTCGCGGCGGACAAGGCCGTGGGCGAGAGCGTGGCGCACCCGACGAAGTACTACCGCAACAACATCGGCTCCCTGGCGGTGCTGCTGGAGCTGATGCGCCAGCGCGGCATCCGAAGCATGGTCTTCTCCTCGAGCTGCACGGTATACGGCGAACCGAAGGAGCTGCCGGTGGATGAAACCGCGCCGGATCGGAACGCCGCCTCGCCGTATGGGTTCACGAAGGTGGCCTGCGAGCAGCTCCTGCGCGACGAGGTGAGCGCATCGCCCATGCTGAAGGCGGTGCTGCTGCGCTACTTCAACCCGATCGGCGCGCATCCGTCGGGCCTCATCGGCGAGCTGCCGCGCGGCGTTCCGAACAACTTGGTGCCGTACGTGTCCCAGGCTGCCGCAGGGCTCCGCGACCGGCTCATCATTCATGGCGCGGATTACGATACGGCCGATGGCACCTGCGTGCGCGACTACATCCATGTGGTGGATCTGGCGAAGGCGCATGTGACCGCTTTGGATTGGATGGGGCAGCGACCCGCGCCGCTCTGCGAGGCGTTCAACCTCGGCACCGGCCGTGGCAACTCGGTGCTGGAGGTGGTGCGCACCTTCGAGGCGGTGAACGGCGTGCCGGTTCCGCACGCGATCGGGCCGCGGCGCGCCGGCGATGTGGAGAGCGTGTTCGCCGATACGCGAAGGAGCGCCGAGGTGCTGGGCTGGCGCGCGCGCCTTACGCTGGCCGATGCGCTCCGTGATGCCTGGAACTGGCAGCGCCGCCTGGGTTGAACCCGACGCTCAAGAAAGCCAAAGCACCGTGCAGAGCACGGAGAGGAAGCCCGTGAGCGCGCCCGCGTATACCTGGGCGGGATCGTGGTCGCTGGTGAGCAGCCGCGCCGTGCCCAAGGAGCCCGCCGCCACGATGCCCGCGCCGATCACCGGGAGCAAGGGCAATGCATGCGCCGCGGAGATCCCGGCCAGCGCGCCCACGAGCCCGCCGATGCCCACCATGTGTGCGCTGATCTTCCACCGCAGCGTGACCACGGTGGTGATGGCCAGCGCGATCACGGCGCCGCCGAAGAGCGCGAGGGCCAACGGGTCGAGCGGGGTTCGCGAGAGGAGGTACCAGGTCATGCCGTAGTACATCAAGGTCATCACGTAAGGCGCTATGCGCTCCTGGCGGCGCGGCATCTCCAGGCTGCTCACCAGCCCGGCGCGCACCAAGAGCAGCGCGCTCGTGAGCGGGAAGGCGATGGTCATGAGCGCCACCATGCCCACCACCACCCAGCGTGCCTGCCCGGCCAGGAAATAACCGAGCCGCATATCGAGCTCCAGCGCCAGCCACAGCGAAAGGGTGGGCATGAGCAGCGGATGCAGCACGTAGGAGAGGAGTCGGGCGATGGCATTCACGGGCATGCGGGCGCGTAGGTGGATGATGCGGGCAACGTGCGCCGCATGCTCACAATTGCTTGCGCAGGCGCGCCACGGGCAGGTTGAGCTGCTCGCGGTATTTGGCCACGGTGCGGCGGGCGATGTTGTAGCCCTTGCCCTTCAGCAGCGCGGTGAGCTCATCATCGGTGAGGGGCTTGCGCTTGTCCTCGGCCTCGATCGCGTCCTTGAGGATCTTCTTCACCTCGCGCGTGCTCACCTCTTCGCCGGCCTCGTTGGTGAGGCTCTCGCTGAAGAAGAACTTCAGCAGGATGGTGCCGTAGTTGGTCTGCACGTACTTGCTGTTGGCCACGCGGCTGATGGTGCTGATGTCCAGCCCCACCTTCTCCGCGATGTCCTTCAGGATCATCGGCTTCAATTTGGTCTCGTCGCCGGTGAGGAAGAAGTCGCGCTGGTGCTCCATGATGGCCTCCATGGTCACCAGCAGGGTGTGCTGCCGCTGCTTGATCGCATCGATGAACCACTTGGCGCTGTCGAGCTTCTGCTTGATGAAGACGAGGGCGTCCTTGGCGGCCTTGTCCTTCTTGTTGCGCGCGTACTCCTGCATCATCTCGCGGTAGGCGCGGCTCACGCGCAGCTCGGGGGCGTTTCGCCCGTTGAGGCTGAGTTCCAGGTTGCCGTCGATGGCCATCACGGTGAAGTCCGGCACGATCTCCTGGCCGGGGCCGCCGGAGTCGCGCATGGTGTTGCCCGGCTTCGGGTTGAGGCGCGTGATCAGTTCGATGGCGCCCTTCAGCGCGTCCTCCTCGATCTCGAGCCGCTCGATGATCTTCTCGTAATGCTTCTTGCTGAAGGCCTCGAAGTGGTTGGCGAGGATCTCTTCGGCCACGCGCTGGTCCAGGCTGTGGGGCATGCGCCGTACCTGCAAGAGGAGGCATTCGCGCAGGTCGCGCGCGCCGGTGCCTGCGGGATCCAGCTCCTGCACCTCCTTCAGCGCCTTCTCCAGTTCCTCCTGGGTGGCCATCACGTTCTGGGTGAAGGCCAGGTCGTTCACGATGGCGTCGAGTTCGCGGCGCAGGTAGCCGTCCTCGTCGAGGTTGCCGATCAGGTGCTCGGCCAGCAGCTCGGTGCGCTCGTCGCAATCGCGCAGGGACAGCTGGGCGAGCAGCGCATCCTGGAAGGTGGTGCCGCCAGCGAGCGGTATCTCGCGGTCCTCTTCGTCCGGGCCGGTGTTCTTCACGCTCAGCTTGTAGTCCGGCGTGTCATCATCGGGGAAGTACTCGCTGAGGTCGAAGTCGTCGCGCTCGTTCTCCTCGTGCGCATCGCTGTCCAGCTCGCTGCTCTCGGCGATGGCCTGCTCCTCGGTGGGCTGCTCCTCTTCGTGCTCGTCCTCGCCGTTCTCCAGCGCGGGGTTCTCCTCCAGCTCCTGGCGGATGCGCTCCTCCATCTCCACGGTGGGGAGCTGCAGCATCTTCATGAGCTGGATCTGCTGCGGGCTCAGCTTCTGCTGGAGCTTCTGAAAGAGGCCTTGCTTCAACATGCGGGGACTAAAATACCGCCCGGCGCCCGCGTGCCCCAAGACACGGCTCAGCACGCCGGATCGGCCATGCGGCTCACCCGCTCATCCTGCCCGGACGCGCAGCGCCGGTACCGGAACTTCGTCGGCAGGGCCAGCGCGCCATCAGCTCACACTCGCCATCGATCGACCTTTGAACCGATGAGATCTTCCATCATCACGCTGCTCTGCCTGGCCTTGCTGGCCTCGTGCGATCCCGACCCCGGTGGCGCGCCCCGCCGCACGGTTCCGTTGGACACGATCAGTTACCGCCAGGAGCTGCAGCAGGCACGGGAAGAGATGAAGCGGGGGGATACGGAGGTGGCCGAGGCCATCTCACGCAGGGTGTATCTGGCCAGCTTGGCCGACCCCATGCTGGCCAGGCAACGCGCCACATCCCTCTCCATTCTGGGGCAGATCATGCAACGCCGTTCGGAGCTGGACTCCGCACAAGCGTGCTACCAGGAGGCGCTGCGCATCTCGCAGCAGGCGCATGACACGGTCGGCATCGGCTCGGCTTGGCTCAACCTCGGGGTGGCCCTCGACATCAAGGGCCGGTATGCCGAAGCGCTGGCGGCCCAGATTAATGCGATGCGTTGGAAGGAACAGGTGGGCGATAGCACCAATCTGGCCCGCGTGCTGCACAACATGAGCGTGCTTTATTGGCGGCAGGACAGCCTCGACAGGGCCGTGCGCATGCTCCAGCGCAGCATCGCGATCAAGCGCGCGAAGGATAGCCTCAACCTGGCCACCGGTCTCAACGGCCTCGGCGTGCTGCTCATCGAGGCGCAGCAGTACGACTCCGCCATCGCCATCCTCAAAGAGAGCCTCGTGCTGGAGGATGAGCAGAGGAAGGGGCTGGATCGGGAGAACCAGCTGAGCAACCTGGGCCTGGCGTTCGAGCGGGCCGGAGCGCTGGACAGCGCCGCGTGGTACTACACCATCGGCCTACGCGACGCCCTTGCGCACGGCAGCCGCGAGGTCGAGATCAGGTGCCTGTACGGGCTGGGCGATGTCCGCAGGGTGCAGCGGCGATACGATGAGGCGCGCGCTTTGCTCGACAGCAGCCTGGCCATCGCGCACCGCATCGGATCCCTCGAGGACGCCAAGGAGGCGCATATCTCGCTCTCCATGCTGCATGAGGCCGCTGGCGACCCGGCCAAGGCCTTGGCGCACTACAAGGCGCATCAGGTCTTGCGCGACTCGCTCATGAACGAGGATACCCAGGCCGCCATGCAGGAGCTGCGGCTGCGCTACGATACCGAGCACAAGGACCGGGAGAACGAGGAGCTGCGGGCCGCGCAGGAGCTGGCCGACCTGCGTGCGGACCGGAACCGGTGGATCGCGGTGGGCATCGCGGTGCTGGCCTTCGCCATGGCGGCGATCGCCTGGGTGCTGGTGCAGCGCGGCCGTGAGCGCGCGCGCCAGCGCGAGGCCGAGCTCGAGCAGCAGGCGCTACGCCTGCAGATGGACCCGCATTTCCTCTTCAACGCGCTCAACACCATTCCGGGGCTTTATGCCACAGGCGATGCGGTAGCCGCCAACGACCATGTGGCGCACCTCTCACGCTTCCTGCGTCTGGTGCTGGAGACGAGCCGCCGCAAGGCCATCCCCCTGGAGCAGGAGGTCGAGCTCACGCGGCATTACCTGCGCATCAGCGCCAACCGCAAACCCGGCGCGTTCACCTGGGAAGTGAAGGTGATGCCCTACGTCCACGCCGAGCGCGTCGCCATTCCGCCCATGCTGATCCAGCCCGTGGTGGAGAACGCGGTCGAGCACGGCATGTCGGGCGTTACCGGCGGGCGCATCGAGGTGCTGGTCGACCGCGCTGGCAGCGTGCTTCACATCGAGGTGCGCGACAATGGCGTGGGCCGTGGCGCCGCCGCGAAGCGACCGTCGCGCCGCGATGCCTCGATGGGCCTCGAGCTGGTGCGCAAGCGGATCGCGCTGTTCGACCGACAGACCACGGCGGCCGAGGCCATCGAGGTGCGCGATGAGCGGAATGCGGAAGGTGTCGCTTGCGGCACCGTGGTGACGATACGTTTGCGGGTGCAACAACTCAATGAGCATGCTGCGGTTGGCGATCGTGGATGATGAAGCACCGGCCAGGGCCAACCTGCGGGCCGCGCTCGCCGCGATTCCCTTGCAGGTGGAAGTCGTAGGCGAGGCCCACGATGCGGCCTCCGCCGTGAACCTGATCGATGAGCTGCGCCCCGATGTGGTCCTGCTCGATATCTGGCTCGGCGACGGCACGGGCTTCGATGTGCTCGATGGCCTGGCCCACACGGGCACCAAGGTCATCTTCCTCACGGCCTTCGACAACTACGCGGTGCGCGCCTTCAAGAGCGGCGCCATGCATTATCTGCTGAAGCCTGTGGTGCGGGCCGATCTCCATGAGGCCCTGGAGCGCGCCGCCGGAGCTCCCATGGCCCCGCCCGATGCGATCAACCACGTGCGGCAGGCGCTTCTGGACCGCATCACCATCCCTACCTCCGAGGGCTTCCATGTGCTCCTGCCGGAAGAGATCGTGCGCTGCGAGAGCGATGGCAACTACACGCGCTTCCACCTGGCCAATGGCGACAAGGTGCTGGCCTCGCGCACGCTGAAGGAGTTCGATGCGATGCTCGAGCCGCATGGCTTCATGCGCGTGCACTTCTCGCACCTGGTGAACATGGCGAAGGTGCGCATGTACCTGCACCGCGATGGCGGCACGCTGCTGCTGGCGAACGGCCAGGAGGTGCCGGTGAGCCACCGGCGTCGGAACGAGGTGGTGGAAGCGCTGGGGCGGAAAGCGGGCAAGGCGTGATCCGTACGCTCAAGGGCTCTGCGCCGCAGGCCGCGTCTGAGGAGCGCTGGCTATTTGGGGCGCATTGCTTTCGCCGCCTCCACCATCGCCTTCACCGCATTCTTGCCGTTGCCGATGAGGATGCGGTCATCGAGCACCATCACCGGACGTTTGAGGAAGGTGTATTCCTGCAGGATGTACTTGCGGTAGTCCTTCTCGGTGAGTGTCATGTTGTTCAGGCCGAGGGCGCGGTACTTCAACGCCACCCTGCTGAAGAGCGCCTCGTAGCTGCCGGCCAGCTTCTTCATGGCGTCGAGCTCCTTGGCGGTGATAGGCACGCCTTTGATCTCTCGCAGGGTGAAGGATTTCAGGTTGGGGATCTCCTGCATGATGCGCTCGCAGGTGCTGCACGTGCCGAGATAGTAGAAGATACGGGGCATTGCGGTCTGAGGGCGGCTAACGGGTAGGGGCGGGTTCCAAGGCGAAGAGCAGGGGCACGATCTGCAGGCCGAGATCGGTGAGGCTGTATTCGACATGCAGCGGTTTCAGCCGCACCACGCGCCGGGCGAGGACTCCGCCTTCCTCGAGCTCGCGCAAGGCGTTGGCCAGCGATTGCCGGGTGGAGCCTGGCAGGTCGCGCAGCAAGGCATTGAAACGGATGGGCCCTTCGGCCGCCGAGCGCATGATGCGCGGCTTCCATTTGCCGGTGATGCTGCGCAGCGCCTGCTCGGCGGGGCATTCGCTTCCGCTTACCGGGGTGGTCAACTTTGCTGGACTGCTTGATGCGCGCGGCATGGGCAATGATCTTCGCGGCGCAAGATACCCGCCATGCTCCGCCAGCCCTTCACCGCGCCGCTCGCCTTGTGCGCTGCCTTGGCCGCGTGTGGGCAAACGAACAGCCCTATGGAGAAGAACCATGTCCCGATGCAATGCGACACGCTCACGGGTGCCTGCACCGTACCATCCTTGAGTGGCCACGAGCCCGGCCAGGCACCGATCATATCCGATGCCTCGAAGCCCATCACGTTGATCTATTTCACCGACCCGATCTGCTCCAGTTGCTGGGGTGCCGAGCCGCAGCTCCGTCGTCTGAAGCTGGAGTATGGCAGCGCGATCGCCATCGAAACCCACATGGGTGGCCTGTTGCCTTCGTGGGAGGTGTACGACAGCGGCGGCATCAGCAAGCCGAGCGATGTGGCGGCGCATTGGGATGAGGTGAGCCCGCGCTACCGCATGCCCATCATCGGCGATGTGTGGCTCACCGATCCATTGCCGAGCAGCTACCCGCCGAGCATCGCGTGCAAAGCCGCTGCGTTGCAGGACCCTGAGGCCGCCACCGTATTCCTGCGCCGCCTGCGCGAGATGGTCTTCGTGGAGAAGCAGAACATCGCACGCTGGCCCGCGATCACCGAGGCCGCCTTGTTCGCCGGGCTCGACACCACGCGCCTGCGCATCGATTCCGAGGGTGCCGCGCAGGCCTTGTTCCAAGCGGATCTCACGCTCGCGCGATCGCTCGGCGTGCGCGGCTTCCCCAGCTTCATCTTCAGCAATGCCTCGGGGGAGCGCAGGCTGGTGTATGGCGCGCGGCCCTATGCCGATTTCGTTGCCGCGATTGCCGCGCTCGCTCCGGAGGTGAAGCCGGGAGCGTTGCCAACGGATCTCCACGACCTGCTGCTCGTGCATGAGAGCTGGTGCGCGGAGGAAGTGGCGGTGGTGCTCGGCGTTCCTCACGCGGATGCGCGTGAGATGCTGATCGCTGCGGAGCAGGAAGGGCTGCTCACAGCGGTGCGTTCCCGCAATGGCAGCGTGTGGCGCCGCCGCTGATGCTCAGTTGCCGCCGATCCTTACGGAGGTCATCGTCAGCGAGCCGGCGACGGGCTTGTCGTTGAAGAGCGACACTTCATCGCCCTTCTGCTTCAGCGCCAGCGCGTAGAGCAGCGGCAGGTAATGCTCAGGCGTGGGTACGGCCAGGTCGAAGGCGCGCCCCTGCTCACGGAAGTGGATCAGCGCGCGATGGTCGCCGCTGGTGATGCCTGCCTTCATGCGCTCGCTCGCTTCCTGTGCCCAATCATAGGCGAAAGGCGAGTCCAGTTTATCCCAGGCCACCATGCCCAGGTTGTGCACCATGTTGCCGCTGCCGATGATAAGCACGCCCTTGTCGCGCAGCGCGCTGAGCTCCTGCGCGAGCGCGTAGTGGCGTTCTGGGGATAGCCCGCGGTCCAGGCTCATCTGTATAATGGGTACGTCGGCCTCCGGGTACAGGTGCTTCACCACGCTCCACGCGCCGTGGTCGAGGCCCCATGCGTGATCAAGCGCCACGGGGGTGCTCTTCACCAGGCGCTGCGTCTCCTCGGCCAGTTCGGGGCTGCCCGGTGCCGGGTACTGCACATCGAAGAGGGCCTTGGGGAACCCGCCGAAATCGTGGATGGTGCGCGGGTGCGGCATCGCGGTCACCTGCGTGCCACGGGTCTCCCAATGCGCCGATACGCATAGGATCGCATGCGGCTTCGGGAGGGAAGCTCCGGCCTGGCGGAAGCCCGCTACGAACTCATTCTCCTCGATCGCGTTCATGGGGCTGCCGTGGCCGAGGAAGAGCACGGGCATGCGCTCGGTGGGTGTGAGCGGCGCGGTGATGCGGGCAAGGCTCTTCAGGTCCATGGCGGCGGCCGCCAGCGGTAGGCTGGCCAATACTTTGAGGAAATGCTTGCGGTCCAAAGGTTCATGGAGTTGCGCTTCGAATGAAGTGCTCAGAATGATTCGCACATTAGTAGGGTTGCCCTGCGGTCAGCCTGGATGCACCTTCCTCACCGCCTCGTGCCGGCTCTTCACCTGCAGCTTCTCGTAGATGTTCCTGATATGCACGCGCACCGTTCCGATGCTGATGCCGCCCTTCTCCGCGATCTCCTTGTACATGAGACCGGCAGCGAGCCCATCCACGATCTCGCGCTCCTTGGGGGTGAGCTGATGGTCACTGATGGTGGCGCGCGCCTGTCCTTGGAAACTGCTCACCACCATGCGGGCAATGGCGGGACTCATCGGCGAGCCGCCCTCCATGACCCCGTGTATGGCCGGCACGAGCTCCTGTGCGCTGAGGCTCTTCAGCAGGTAACCGGTAGCTCCTGCGCACAGCGCCTGGAAGATGTAGCTCGGGTTCTCGAACACCGTGCTGATGATGAACTGCACCCGCGGCGCCATGGGTTTTGCACGCGCAACGCATTCAATGCCGTTGCTGCCTGGCATATTGATGTCCATGATCACCACGTCCGCTTCCTCGCCGGTGAAATCATGCAGGAAGCGGTCGCCCGAGGAGAAGGCCTTCACGAAATGGATGCCGGGGTCATCGAGCAGGATCGCTCGGACCAGATCGCGGATCTCCTCATCGTCCTCGACCACGATCACCCGCACGCGATTCTTCATGAAGCCAAGATAGGCTCAAGGGTGCCTCGAAGAACCTGGTTCATGTGGCGGGGCGCCGTACCCCCATTAGTTGGTCGCATCCGCCATCATCCAAGATTCTTCGAGGCACCCTCAGGGTATCGGTCCGTGCGCTATCAGCACGGTTCCTCTGCCGGGCGCACTGGTGATCGTGAGCGCGCCACCATGCGCCTTCATCCGCGCAGGCATGTTCTTCAGTCCATTGCCCCTATCGGGTACGGTGCCCGGGTCAAAGCCCACCCCGTCATCATCGACGCGCAACAGGAAGCTGCCTGTGACCAGGTGCAGCTTCACGATCACGGAGTGGGCGTGGGCATATTTCAAGATGTTGTTGAAGCACTCGTACAGTACGAGGTGCAGATCCCGCTTGAGGGCCGGAGGCATTTCGGCCGTTGGATGCTCGGCATGAAGGTCCAGGTCGAAGCGGATGCCGTTGTCGCCGAGCAAGCGCTGAGCAAGGTCGCGCACATGGTCGAGCATGCCTTGATGACTGTCACGCTGCGGATCGACCGCCCAAACGATATCGCTCAGCGACCGGCTGATGTGCGTGGTGTGCTCACCAATGCGGGACAGGGTCTTGCGCGTTTCCTCCTGCACGCCGGACTTGGTGGCTGCAACGCTGCTGAGCAGGGCGATCTTGGTGATGGAGGCTCCGATCTCGTCGTGGATGTCGCGGGCGATACGTGTTCGCACCAGCTCAGCCTCGCGTTTCTTCTGGCTCTCCACGAGCTGGGCCTGGGCCAGAAGGATCTCCTCGTTCTTGCGGGCCAGTATCGCGGCCGCTCGCTGCTGCGCTCTCCAGGAACGGAACCAAACCAATGCAAGGATGAGAGCCAGCGTACCAATGATGACAGCGGCCCACTTGCGCACGCGTTCCTTGCCGAGCTGTGCCTGCGCGATAGCAGTTTCCTTCTCTCGCTCGGCTGATTGCCGGATGGCCTCCGTGCTTCGTATCTTGTCATAATCCATGTCGGCCGTGTGCGCATCGAGGCTTGCCATCATGTCCTTCATCGCAGGGTTCCACGCGCTTTGGTTGGCCCGAGCGAGCGAGCGCAGAAGGAGCAGGTAGTGTTCGGCGTTCTTCTGCTCAACCACCGTGGCAAGGGCTACGGCACTGTCGAGCACGTGGATGGCCTGCTGAACCTTGTTCCGGCGCAGAAGGGCACGCGCGTTGCCGCCTGCGAAATGCAGGTAGGCCACTGGGTCCTCCATAGAAGCGGCTATAGGCGCCTGGAGCATCACCACGGAGTCCGACTCCTCCCACCGTCCGGCGGTATTCAGGCATTCGGCGATGTTCGATTGGGCGTTGAACCAATGATGTTGATTGCCTTGAGCCCCATACAGCGCCGCTGCACGGCTCAACCAATGCACGGCGCTGTCTGTATTGCCCAACTCGGTGTGTATAAGGCCCATGCCGTTGCAGGCATTCGCCATATCCGGACCTTCGGGTGCGGAGGTTAGCGCATCCACGGCCTCGCGTGTGACGGTTAGCGCATTCGCTAGGTCCCCCATCTCACGCAACTGATAGCCTTGGTAGGTGAGTGCTGCGGAGGCCTCGTTGGTGCGCCCAAGCGACTCAGCGAGCTTCTGCATCAGCTGGAAGGCGATCAGCGCCGAATCGTATTGTGAGGCATTGGTGTGAAGGATCCCGCGGAGCTTGGCCAGGCGCAGCTGCAGCCTCCGGCCGGCCGGGTCATTCGGCCCGCGTCCCGCAATGACTTTCTCCGCTTTACGGATATAAGTGAAGGCGCTGTCCTGCTCGCCTGAGCCCATGTACAGCTGCGCGACCTCACTCGCTGCCCGCGCTGCAACGGTGTCCAAGGCGGCGGTGGATATCACATGGCTCAGGCTATCGAGCAACGGCGCCTGGCCATGAACAGGTGCGTTCGAGCATGAAGCGAACGCGGAGAACAGAGCCAATTTAGAAATACGGTTCTTCATCCGGGCTGAACGCAGTAGGTGCGCAGGTCAAGCAGAAGGCGCTGTTCAAAGGTGGCGATCGGACCGATGCCCGCAATGTGCTTAATGAGGTCCAAGGCGGCCATGTTCGCCATGATGGCATTGCTGGCAGCCATGGTGGGTGCGGCCTGCTGCGCGTTGAATGCCCTGATCGAAGAGGGCTGCTCGTCGATCAACGGTCCCCATGATTCGAAGAGATCCTCGTAACCGACGGTATCCGGACCGAGCAGGGGGCCTATCAACCCCTGCGTGCTCATGTAGCCGCACTTGTTGAAATGGTAGTTGAACTCCTTCCGGGCATCGCTGATCCAGTTCACGAGTTGCACGGGACTGTCAGCGCTCAGCATGACATGACACACTTGCGGAAAGGCGGCGATGAGGTAGTGCCAATCCGCTGGGCCACCCACTGTTAGTTCCTTCACTTGCACATCGCATTCAGGCGCCACGCGAAGAATACCGTCCCGCGCGGCCTCTACTTTAACACGCCCGATATCCGTTGCGCTGAAGAGGATCTGCCGATGCAGGTTGCCCTCTTCCACCACATCGGAGTCAACGAGTATGAGGTGCCCGACGCCAGCGGCGGCCAAGGAGAGCGCCACTTGATGCCCGATGCCTCCCAAACCGAGAACCAGCACATGTGCATCGTGCAGGCGTTGCTGCCGTTCGAGCTGAGTGTCATGGCCCGGTGAGGTTTGAAGCGCGTCGAAGAGTAACAACTGCCGATCAAAGCGCGCGAACCGGTCCACGAAGGGGTCGAAGCGCTCGATCAGGTGGATCTCAAGCAGTTTGTCCAGCATCGTACGCACCAGAGCCACCTCCACCTGCATGCGCTGGGCGAGTTCCAATAGCGCCGGTTCCTCCTCCGGTGCCGGCCCCAGCACATCAAGGAGCATATCGAAGGCCTCCCCTCCGGGTAGTTGTTGATCATAGGCGAGATCGCGCACCACGCGCACCCGCTCGCCATCGTGCAGCAGGCGCAGGTGCCGTTTGAAGCGGAGGTGCATGTGATCGGCGTGCGATGTTCGGGCTGGGCCGCACGAATGTTGTGCAGTGCGGGCCAAGAGCGGCAGCGGCTCAGTTATGATCCCAACCGCCGCGACCAGCCTTGGGCTTTCCGGCTTGCGCAGCCGGTTTCGATGATTCCTTGATGACCTGGTCCTTCGCTGGCTGCGGTGCCTGTGGGGGCCGAGATCCGTTCATGCCGAGCAGGAATGCGATGAAGGCGAGTGTGTTCATGTGCTAGTGGTTGCGTTGTTCAATTGTAGTCCCAGCCGCCGCGGCCGCACTTGGGCTTCGCTTGGTCGGAGGCTGGTTTTGCCGTCTCCTTGAAGGTCTGCTCTTTCAGTGGACAGGCTTGCGGTGCTGGCGGCGTGCTGTTGATGCCGACGAGGAACGCAATGAATGCGATCGGGTTCATGCGTGTTGTGGTTTGTGGGGCAAAAGTGGCGCGGCCCGAAAGCGGGCACCATACCATGTGGGTGGTATGATCCGCGAAGAGAGATACGATATTGATGGTATGGTGGACAGCTGCGTGGAACAGGAGTTTTGCGCACACCCAAGCTGTACAATGAAACACCCTGGAGCATTGATCCTTCTGGCCACTGGCTTTTCAGTACAGTGCCTGGCCGTGGAACGAAAGGTTTCGCCGCTGCCTCAAACCGGGGCGTACACGACCATCACAGCGGCATTGGCGTCCTGCAACGATGGCGATCGCATCATTGTGGAACCGGCCGTCTATGATGAGGACCTGCTCGTTGATCGGTCGGTACAGCTGCTCGCAGGTGTGCAGCCTATCCCTGGTGCTTCGGCTTGGGTCCGTGTGAATGGTACGGTCACGCTGGCACCCGTGACGCACACGGAGATCGTCATTCAGGGGTTTCGGTCCGCAGCAGATGGGGCATTCTCGGTCCTGAGCGGCAGCCAACCGTCTGGAGTTCGCTCATCCATCGTGTTGGACCTGTGTGAATTGGTCTCGGTCGAACTGACCCATTCCAACTGGAATGTGGTGATCGAGCGATCCTTTGCCGAACGGGTTCGTTATAGAATCGGCACGATGACCCATACAAGAGCCTGGTCGTTAAGGGTGGACAATGAGGCGGCTGCTGGTGCGGTGAACCGACTTGTGGAGTGCAGCATCAATACGACCAGCACTGGTCTATCGCCGAGCTACTACTCAAATCAAGCTGTACCGCTTCACATGGAGGGGTGCGTGCTGCACGCCAGTTCGTTGCCTGGCGACGAAGGATTGGTGGTCTTTCCGCCACCTGCAGGGTCTTCTCATGTTCTGCTGAACAACACATTCTTCTATGGAAGTGGCACCATGGGCGCGATGAACACGGCCCTTCTCAGCTACTACGGGACCGAACCGTCCTCGCTGATCCTGCTGAACAACTTGTTCGTGTACGATGTTGCCCAAGGTCCGACGTTTCCAGCGGTGCTCGCAGCTGCGCCACAAGCGGTCCAGGCCAGCTACTGCATGCAAAGCCTTGGATTTGCGACCTCAGCGATTCCGATCCTGTCCTCCGGTCAGACCGCCTCCCAACTGTACAGCAATACGCTTATGACCCAGCCGGGTTCTGCAGCGCACGATGCGGGCGACCCCGGTGTTGGCTACACCGACCTGGATGGCACCCGGAACGATATCGGCTGCTTGGGTGGGCCATTCCCGTTCACCAGTACCACGATCGTGGAGGCCGGTCCGGCGGAGGTCGATCTGCTCATCGCGCCGAGGAAGGTGCAGGCAGGCAGCAGTTTCACAATCTCGGTGCATGGAACCGATCAATAACGGCCGATCGACCATGAATCTTGGCCAAGTGCCTTGGCAGCGTGCTTTATTGGACCATTCTTCGAAGGCGGGTGCAACGAGAGGCACGGAAACCGTGGCAAGAACGGGGATATGTTCGGCCAGCCACACAGCCACCTACAGGCAATCCTATTGTGTCGGATACGATCAAGATGGTATGGCGTGAGAGTGCGACCGATCAGAGTTTTGTAACGCATCAGAACTCCACCATGAAGAAACGCATCGGGTCGATCATTGTCGCACTGGGTCTGCTTTTATCAGGTCATTCCGCCGACTTATTCGTGCAGCACACGGCGCAAGCCGGCTTCTACACGTCCATATCGGCCGCGCTGGCTGCATGTACCGATGGCGACCGGATCATCATCGAGCCGGGGTTGTATGCTGGAAGCCTGACCATCGACCGTTCAGTCCAACTTCTGCCCGGCCCGCCACCTGCCGGCGCCACAACCCCATGGGTACACATGAGCGGCACGATCACGCTCTCTCCGACTACGCAAAAGGACATCCTTATTCAGGGATTCCTCGGAGGGGCCGTCGGTGGACTCACGATTCTCAGCGGCTCACCGCCAACGGGAATGCGTTCAACAATCACCGTGGATCTCTGCGCTCTGGACAGTGTGGTCGTGAACCACGCGAATTGGCGTGTTCGCATCAACGAATCCTGGTGCGACAAGGTGCGCTACAGGGTGGGGTCGATTACGCGGTCTCTTGTTATGAATGCATGGCGGATCGATGATGAAGTAGCGCCGGGCGAGGTGAACCGGGCGGTCGGTAATCACATGGAGATCAGCAGCGAGGGATTGCACCCCAGCTACTACTCCAATTCGCATGTTCCATTGCACATGGATGGCAATTACGTGCAGTTCAGCACGGACGAGGACCAAAAGGGATTGGTACTGGCAGCGGCGACCACGGCAGCGCCCCATGTATTCACCAACAACACCTTCTTCTACGGAAGTGGATTCGGGGACACGGGCACCGGCTTGATCACCTATTCCGGAACAGCCGATAAGTCGTTATTCCTCTTGAATGACCTGTTCATTTACGACATCATCATTCTTGGCCCGGCATTTCCCGCTGTCTATGGTGTGTCTGCGGATGCGATCGTCTCTGACCATTGTATGGAAAGCACGGGATTTGCGCAGTCACTGGTGCCTTTGATCGCGTCCGGTCAAACCTCGACCCAGCTGTTCGATATCATTACATATGCCCCACCGACGGGCTCCGCAGCAATTGATGCCGGGTCCATGGAGGGTATTCACCTCGACCTGGACAATACAGTGAACGATATCGGCGCCTCCGGTGGCTCTTTTCCCTATGTAAGGCCCGAAGTGCTCAGGGATGGTGTAGCGCGCGTGGACCTGCTCGTCGTCCCCAAATATGTTGTAGCCGGGAATCCGTTCACCATCACCCTTGATGCGACCGACCAATGAAACACTTGCCAGTGTTGCTTGCCACGCTCCTCACGCCGGTATTCTCGCATGGTCAGGTGCAGGCTGTGGTGCAGGCCGAGTACTACTTCAATGTGGATCCCGGTGCCGGAAGCGGAACCCCATTGCCCTGCGCAGATGGGAATTGCGATGAGGCCATCGAGAACATTGCACACGGCATCGCAGCGCCTGGCTTGGCAGGGCTTCATCGCCTCTATGTGCGGGTGAAGGGGTCCGATGGGATATGGGGCTCATCTCGGCGTGTGATGGTTTATGTGGTACCGCCGGTTGCACCGTTGAACGCCGGGGTGGCCGCAGGGGAGTACTTCTTCGACACAGACCCTGGGCCAGGGAATGCCACACCCTTCATGCCTGAAGATGGAGCATGGGGCCAAGCGTTCGAAAAGGCGAGTGCGGTGGTGCCGGGCAACCTGGCGCCTGGAGTGCACCTTCTGAACGTGAGATACAAGAGCACCGACGGCACGTGGGGCCCCGTGAAGCAACAGCGGGTTGAGGTGGAGGCGCCCACGATCACCGTGAATCTGGACCTGCGGATGGCATTGCAGGGTACTATGGGCGCTACGCTCATGAACAACACGCTGCGCGTTAACGGGCTGATTCCTCTAGAAGAGCCATACAGCGCTATGGGTTTCGACTTAGGCGAGCAATCCGGTACGACCACCACAAGTCAAGTCCTCGGGGTGGCCTTGCCGGCGGGCGCATCCGTAGTCGATTGGGTGCTCTTGGAATTGTTGCCGGTCACATGGCCGACGCTTGAAACGATACGTGTACCGCTGCTGTTGCGACGGGGTGGAACGGTATCGGACGCCAGCGGCAACTTCCCGTTCCAGCTCACTATTCCCGCCGGCGCGTACCATGTGCGGATACTGCACCGCAATCACATGCCCGTTACCACGCAATCCCCCGTCACATTCAACATGAACGGCGCGTCCTTACAGATCGACTTCGCTTCTGGAGCCACCCCTGTGTACGGCATCGATGCGATGGTGCAGGTCGGGCCGTTCTGGTGCCTCTGGGCGGGGAACACACTATGGGATGGAACAATCAAATACACGGGCGCGAATAACGACCGCGATCCGGTCCTGCTGCGCATCGGAGGCAGCGTTCCCACCAACACGGTCAACGGCTATTTCAACGAGGACGTGAACATGGATGGCGTGGTGAAGTATACGGGAAGCAACAACGATAGGGACCCCATACTGGTCAACATCGGGGGCTCGGTTCCAACGAACGTGCGGTACGAGCAGGTGCCGTGAATGAGCATCAGAACTCCGCGCTCTTGGGTGAGTGCGAGAATGCATCGATCGTCATGCGGAGGATTCCCGATACATAGAACTCCGCGCTCTTCGGGGTCCTAAGGAAGGGAGTCACGTCGCGGACGTTGCCCATGCCCGTCACGAAGAGATCAAGGCCCAGTGCGATGCCGGCGTGCATGGGTGTTAGCGCCTCCAGGCCCGCCACAGCGTTCCCGCCTCGTGGTCCAGGCTGAAGTAGGCCTTGCGCAGGCGGGCTTCGAGCTCAACCTGCCGGATGCGCGTATCGATCAGCGGCACCTCGCGCGCGTTCACCAGGAAGAGCGAGCTCTCACCCACCGAGAAGCGCTGGTTCTCCCCGGCGAGCAATCGTTCGTTGTTCACCACCATCTCCGCGCCCAAGCGCACCTGAGCGGCGAAGGTGTTGATGTCGTTCAGGCGTTCGTTGATGCGGTTGCGGATGCGCAGGCGGTCGCGGTCGAGACCGAGGTTGGCATCGGTGAGGCGCAGCTTGGCGATGGCCAGCTCCCCACGCTCCCGCCGCAGGAAGAGCGGCATCTGAAAGCCCACGCCGAAGCGGTAGCCCTGCCCCAGGAGCGTGGTGCCCTGTTCGTTGCTCAGCGCACCGCCGTCACCGAGCCATTGGTACTTCAGGTCCAGATCGGGTTTCAGCAGTTCCGCGCGCAGGCGGCGGTCCACTTCCAACTGATCGATGCGCGCGCTCGCCTGGGTCAGCAGCGGATGGTTCGTCAGCGCGCTGTTGATCGCGGTATCCGCCAATTCGTATGTCTCGGGCGAACGGAGATCACCGGGTTCCGGCACTACCGAGGGTTGCAGCTCGAGCGGCTGCTGCGCGGCGTTCCACAGGTGGTTGCTCAGGCGCAGGCTCGCATTGCGGAAGTTGAGGCTGGCTTGCTGCTGGCGCATCCGCCGGTCCTGCAATTGAAGGAAGGCTTCGAGCGTGTCTATGGCCGGACGATCGCCGCCGCGCCATGATCCGCGCACCGCGTCGAAGCGGATCTCGGTGAGCCCCACCGCCGTGTTCGCCACCTCCAGGGCGCGATAGGCCGCCACCCAGTCGGTGTGGTCGTGCAGCGCTTGCAGCAGCAGGTCATTCAGCATCTGCTCCTGCTCGGCCCGCGTGGCGCGCAGATAGGCCTGCGACTTCCGCAGCGTCGCGCGCCGCTGATCGATGAAGAGTCCTTGGCCGATGCTCACCTGTCCGCCCACTTTCAGCAGGCCATCGGCCGGTGTGCTGTTCTGCGGATCGAGCAGATCGCCGCTGTTCTCCTGGTAGCCCGCGAAGAGCTCCACACCATACCAGGTCGGCACCTTCAGTCCGGCATCGAAGAGTTGGAAGTAGTTCTTGTCATCGAGCTGCTTCTCGTCGTACGCGGCCGTAGCCATGGGATCGAATCCGCCGCGGGCGCTGCGAACGGTGGCCTCGCCCAATTCCGGTCGCAGCGCTGCCTGGCGCGCCATGGGGTGGTTCTCCAGCACGATGCGTACGAAGGCGTCACGCGTGAGGACGGGTGGGACTTGCGCGATGGTGTTGAGCGCAAGGAAGGAGAAGAGGAGAAGAAGAGAGGAAGAAGTGAGGAGGGGCGTCCTCTTCGCTTCTTCACAGACTCTCTTCTTCGCGGATCGCTGCATCACTTCTTCTCCGGGGAATTCGACGATGACGCCTGGGCATCCATGTACAGGTCCGGCGGGAAGCCATTGATCTGCCGCCAGAGTTCGTACCAGATCCGCACGTCCTTCATCAGCGCGAAGCCCACCGCGCCACCACCCACGCGCAAGGCGGTCGGCCATGGCTCGTCGGCCTTATCGGGCCCAACGAGGATGCGATACTTGCCGTTCGGGCTGATGAAGTTGTCGATGGCGACCACCTCGCCGCCGAAGGTCCCGTAGCTGCTGTTGGGCCATCCGCTGAAGACGATGCTGGGCCAGCCATCGAACATGAAGCGCACCTTCTGGCCCTTGGTGATCAAGGGCATGTCCATGGGACGCACATAGAGTTCCACGGCCAGGTCGGATCCCGCCGGCATCACGCTCACCAGCGCATCGCCCTCCTTCACCGTTTCGCCGATGCCGGTCACCACGGCTTTGGTGATGTAGCCCGCCTGCGGAGCGGTCACGAAGTAGTTGCCGGCGCGCACGGTGTAGTTCGCCAGATCCACCTGCATCTTGCTCACCTCGGCCTCGGTGGTGTACATCTGGCTCAGGCTCGCGTACTTCTCGCTCTCGGCCTTGCTCAGCTTGTCGCGGTACTCGTTGCGGATGCCGTTGACCTCCAGCTGCGCGTTGAGCAGCTCGTTGCGGGCATCGAGCACCTTGTTGCGCGCGTCGATCAACGAGGCATTGGCCCGTTGCTGCGCCACCTGCCTGCGTTCGAGCTCCACTTTGCTGAGCAGTCCTTCCTTGAATTGCTGCTCGCCGCGCGCGTACTGCTCATCAGCCACCTTGATCTCCGTTTCGGCGGCCACCGCACGGATGCTGTCGCTCTGCAGCTTGAAGCGCGCCTGTTGGATCTTGTTCTGGGCCTGTTCCAGTTTGATGCGCAAGCCGGCGGTGAGCGCGTCGATCTGCGCGTCCAGCGCATGCACCTTCTCCTCGTAGCTGCGTCCGGTGAGTTCCTTGGCGACGATCTGCTCCTGCGTGCGGTCCAGCAGCTTAGGATCGAAGTACTCGGGCTTAACCTCGCTGAGGCGCAGGATCGTATCGCCCTGCTGCACCAGCTGGCCCTCCTGCACGAACCATTGCTCGACGCGGCCGGGGATGATGGCATGGATGGTCTGCGGCCTCAGATCGGGAGAGAGGCTGGTGACGGTGCCGCGTGCGCGGATGTTCTGTGTCCAAGGCAGGAACAGTCCGATGAGTAGGACCGCGCAGATGATCTTCACCCACAGGGCGAAGAGGTTGTTGGCGCGCGCCACGCCGATCGTGCGGAACGAGTTGAAGCTCGTGCGCTGCAGCGCGGGCACCGGATTGTTCGGGCTCAGGTCAAGCATGGCTCAAGCGTGGATGAGTTTACCGTCGCGCAGGTGCACGGTGCGCGAGCAGCGTTGCTGGAGCCAGGGGTCGTTGCTCACCGCGAGCAGGGTCCAGGGTCGTTCGGGCGCGCTGATCCAGCCCAGCAGTTCCTCACGGTCCTTCGTGTCCCAGTTCTGGAGGCTGTCCTCCAGCAGGATCAGCCGCGGCGAACCGGCGATCGCTCGTGCTTGGATGATCCGCTTCACCAGGCTCTTCGGCAGGCGGGAGCCCTGCGGATCCAATTTGGTGAGCAGGCCTTCGGGATAGCGCGCGAGCTGCGCGAACAGCGCGGTCACGCGGCAGGCCTCCATCACATCGTTCTCCGTCACCCAGGGTCGGCCCACGGCGATGTTCTCCATCACTGTTCCCGCGAAGACATCCTCCTCGGTCAGGCTGTCGCCGATCACGGAACGCACGATGGCGAGGTCGAGGCTGTTCATGGGATGCCCGTCGAGCTGAATGGTGCCCTCGTGCGCCGTGATGGCACCGCCCAGGATGCGCAACAGCGTGGTCTTGCCCGCTCCGTTCGGACCGCAGAGGCACACCTTCTCACCAGCGCGCAGGTGCAGGTTAACCGCTTCCAGCACAGGCGGGCCATGGAAGTCCGAAAGGAAGCCCACGCCCGTGAGGCGAACGTCCAGGCCCTTGGAGCCGTCGCGGTCCAGGGTGCGCAGGCCTTCTTCCCGCTCCAGGGGCAGGTCGGTCACGCTGCCCACTTTCTCCAACGCGGTGAGCACATCGTACACGGTCTCGATCCGCAGGATGATCTTCTCCACGGCGCCCATGAGCAGCAGGATCACGATCTCCGCGGCGACGAACTGGCCGATGTTCATCTGCTCGTTCATCACCAGCATGCCGCCCAGCGCGAGCAGGCTCAGCGTCACGATCACCTTGAAGACGACCATGGCGGTGTACTGGCCGAGCAGCACACGGAAATGCGCCTTGCGCGCCGTCACGTAGCCATCGACCAAGCGATCGGCGCGCTGCAGCGGCAGGTCGGTCTCCCCGATCAGCTTGAAGGTGCCCATGCTCCGGCCCAGCTCCTCCAGCCAGTGGGCCACCGCGTATTTGTACCCGCTCTCGGCGATGCTGGTCTCCAGGCCGCGCCTGCCGCTGAACCGGAAGATGAGGAAGAGCAGCAGGAGCAACAGCGCGCCGAAGGCGATGAAGAACGGATGATAGAAGGCCAGCAGGATGAGGCAGAGCAGGGTCTGCAACAGGGCCAGGGGCACATCCAGCAGCAATTTGCTCAGGCCTTTCTGGATGGTCATCGTATCGAAGAAGCGATTGACCAGTTCGGGCAGGTACTTGCCGCCGATCGCCTCGGCGCGGATGCGTGGGATGCGGTAGGCGAACTCGAAGGCGCTGCGCGCGAAGAGGCGCTGCTGGATGTTCTCGGCCAGTGCGATCTGCATCACCTGCAGGGCTCCGGTGAAGCCCACGCCGATTGTGACGAAGGCGATGAGCACGCCCCAGCTGGTGGCCACCTGCCCGCCGCTGATCAAGTTGATGATGGCCTGCACGCCGAGCGGTACGCTGAGGCTGATCGCCCCGCCGATCAAGGCGTACAAGTAGATATGGCCGATCTCACGCTTGTCCACTTTCAGGAGTCGCGTGAGGCGTTGCCAGGGGGCGATCGGGTTCATTGTGCAGCAAATATAGTAGTACTATAAATGAGAGAAGCAAGACAATAACAATTAATAAGAACACTATCTTTGTGAGGCGAGCGACCATGGCGCGTTACCTCATCGAACCCGATCCCGGGCTTGTCCTGCGTGATACCAACACACCCGTTGGGGCGCGCATCCTCGCGGAGGGGCTAGTGCTCATGTCGGAGCTCGGACTCGAAGGCTTCACCTTCCGGAAACTGGCGGAGCGCGCGGGCTGCACCGAGATGACGGTGTACCACTACTTCGCCAACAAGCATCGTCTGCTGCAGTACTACGACCAGATGTACTGGCTCTGGCTGGCCACCCATTGCAAGCAGGAGGGGCGTCACCTGAAGGACCCCATGGAGCGCCTGCGCGGGGACATCACCGCCATCAGTGGTATCTGGCCAGCCGATGCCATGGCCGGTCCCTTCGACCCTGCCGCGCTCAGGCAGCTGGTGGTGAACGAAGGCTCGAAATCCTTCCTGCACAAGGATGTGGATGCGGACAACAAGCTCCAACTCTTCAAGCCGTACAAGGACCTGTGCGGTCACATCGCTGGTGAGCTGAAGGCCTGCGCACCGGGCCTGAAGCACGCGCGCTCCTTCGCCACGACCTTGGTGGACATGGCGCATTCCCTCGAGTTCGCCATGCATCACCTGCCTGCGCTCACCGAGCTGAGCAAGAGGAAGGATCGGAAGAAGCTGGCCGCATTCCTAACGGATCTGGCGGAGAGGTATTTGTCGCGTTAGTCTTCCACGAGACGGCCTACGGATCAGAGCTCCGCGCTCTTCGGCGTCCTGGGGAAGGGGATCACATCATGCCAGTGACGAGGATTCAGGGTCGAGAAGCCGGTGTTCACGAGCATCAGGGCTCTCCATGTCTTGGCGCCGTGCACCTGCTAGGCCTCTTGGTCCATGATTGGATACTGGCGAGGCACCTACGGCTCCAGGAAAGACAGCAGCATGCCAACTAGAGGCATCCCTCGGTCGTCATAGTTGCCGTTCTGTGCACGATATGGGCCGTCACAATTGTAATGTCTGCCTAACAATTTGATGTGGGTCTTCATGGAGCAAGGAGTACTTCCGAAGTATACCCGGGCAAGCCACAGGCGCTGTTCGCGCGTTCGGTTCTGACGAAGGGGAATCACGAATGCACCTATTTTTGAATTATGGGTGTTATTGATTGGTCGAGGAAGAATGTCGGCGCGCTGGTCTCGCTCAGCGCCGTTTCCATACAGGCCGTTGTGGAGCATGTACGGAACAATCCAGCGGGATACTTGGGCGCGGCGGTTGGCACAGCGGGTGCGGCACTCGCCCCGATCGGCGTCGTGGCAGCTGGTGCCGTGAACATTGGCACCGGCCTTTTAGCCGATGGTATCTTGAAACGCAGGGAGGCTCAGGAGGCACTCAGGAAATTCCTGACCAATGAGCATATCGCCAGGTTGCAGGCGCTGGCGATCAAGGAAGAGCTGAAGGTTTTCGCGGACGAGTGTGCACGGGACAAGGACCGGAAGGAATGGGCGCAGCGCGTTCGCAAAGTGGCCGAGGTGGTTGAGCCGCACTGGTTGGATGCGGTGAATGACCTGAAGCGGACGGAGTACAACCCCTTCAGAGAGGACGCCGTAGTGGGCCAGCTCACCGCGCAGCTTACCACGTCTGCCCCGCCACCGATGTCCGGCGCCGGATGGCATTCCTTCTTGGATGCGGTGAATGAAGAACGCGGTTGGCGCGAACAATTACCGGAGAATGCGGTCCGCGCCATGGCCGACCACCTGGAGCGCCGTTACCCCGAGAGGTGGAAAAATGCACTGAAGCACGACTTCGCTACAGACGGACGGGCTTATGCAGCGGTATCACTTCACTTCTTCACGGAGATCCTGGCCGGGGTGCAGCAGAATGGCGCCGACCTGAAGGAAGTGAAAGGAGGTGTTGATGAGGTGAAGCGCATGGTGGGTGAGCTGAACGTAGCTGCCAGCGCGCTCCAAGCCGTACAGGATCTAGCGACCGACCTGCGGAACACGGTGACCGAAGCGCAGACCCTGCTGGCGACCGTATCGAAGCAGCTGGAGGAGATCAAGGAGCAGGTAGCGGTCGAGGGCGAGAAAGGCAGGGCCCATACGAGCGCCGTGGGCCAGGACGTAAAGGACCACGTGAGCGCGGAGTTGGAGAAGATCCGCCATGATCTTTCTACGGCTGATGCGCTCACCAACGAACGCATCGCGGCCCACTTGCGCGCGGGTGCGGAGAAGCTCCTGCAGGAGCGTATCGTGGCGGCAACGAGCACGTTAGCGGGCGAAGGGCTCGTGGCAGCGGTAACAGCGGAACAGCACGGCCACCAGCGCCGCTTACAACGCATTGATGAGGTGATGATCTCCATCGCGGGCATCCAGGCCGCTGGTGATGGCTCACCCATCATGCGGGAGATGCTGCGGATCCTCGCGGAACAGGATGTGGAACAAGCCATCGCCTATGTGGATGGCAAGCGGCAGGAGCTGCTTTCAGGTACCGATCGCCTACTGGCCATGTTGCTGGAGCAATTGCAACCCTTGCTAAAGGCGGCGGAATTGCTGGAGACCCAAGGGCGCTTTGCCGAGGCCGAGGGGCGGTATCGCGAAGTGCTCGCTCGCATTCCCGATTGGGCCGAAGCCCGGTATGGGCTCCTACGCCTGCTGATCACCTGGTGCGATGACCTGGAGATCCATGGCACCACACGGGACCGCAAACCCAAACTGCAGGAAGCCGTTGCGATCGCCGTGCAACGCAGCCTGGCCGACCCGCACAACGCACATGCGCAGCGCGACCTGTCGGTGAGTTACAACAAGCTGGGCGACCTGCTTCTACAGGAAGGCAAGGGCGTGGAAGCGCGCAAGGCCTACGAGGATGGGTTGGCGATCCGCCGGAAACTGGCCGAAGCCGACCCGCACAACGCACAGGCGCAGCGCGACCTGTCGGTGAGTTACTACAAGCTGGGCGACGTGCTTCTACAGGAAGGCAAGGGCGTGGAAGCGCGCAAGGCCTACGAGGATGGGTTGGCGATCAGCCGGAAACTGGCCGAAGCCGACCCGCACAACGCACATGCGCAGCGCGACCTGTCGGTGAGTTACAACAAGCTGGGCGACCTGCTTCTACAGGAAGGCAAGGACGTGGAAGCGCGCAAGGCCTACGAGGATGGGTTGGCGATTAGCCGGAAACTGGCCGAAGCCGACCCGCACAACGCACAGGCGCACCGCGACCTGTCGGTGAGTTACAACAAGCTGGGCGACCTGCTTCTACAGGAAGGCAAGGACGTGGAAGCGCGCAAGGCCTACGAGGATGGGTTGGTGATCCGCCGGAAACTGGCCGAAGCCGACCCGCACAACGCACAGGCGCAGCGCGACCTGTCTTACAGCTATTTCCAGCTCAGCAGGACCCTTCATGGGCTGGGTGACAAGAAAGAGGCGATCAAGTGGGCTGAGGCTTCCCTGGAGGTAGACGAACGGCTTTCCGCCATGGACCCGAACCATGTGATCTGGCAGCAGGACGTGCAGGCCAGTCGCGGATGGCTGGCACAGTTGCGCGATGCTGAGGGTAGCTAGTTGCTAGAACTCCGCGCTCTTCGGCGTCCGCGGGAACGGGATCACGTCCCGGATATTCCCCATGCCCGTAACGAAGAGCACGAAGCGCTCCAGTCCCATGCCGAAACCCGCGTGCGGCACGGTGCCGAAGCGACGCGTGTCGAGGTACCACCAGAGCTCCTCGGCGGGCACATGCATTTCCTTCATGCGCGCTTCCAGCACATCCAGGCGCTCCTCGCGCTGGCTCCCGCCGATGATCTCGCCGATGCCGGGGAAGAGCACGTCCATGGCCGCCACGGTGGTGCCTTTCTCGCTGTAGCCGAAGTCGCCGGGGCTGTTGGTGCGCATGTAGAAGGCCTTGATCTTGCCGGGGTAGCCCGTGACGATCACCGGCTTCTTGAAGTGCTTCTCCACGAGGTAACGCTCGTGCTCGCTCTGCAGGTCGATGCCCCATTCCACAGGGAATTGGAACTGCTTCTTCTGGTGCGGCTTGCTGCGCAGCAGGATATCGATCGCATCCGTGTAGGTGATGCGCTCGAAGGGGTTCTCCAGCACGAAGTTCAAGCGATCGATCAGGCCCATCTCGCTCCGTTGCTCCTTCGGCTTCGTCGCTTCCTCTTCTTTCAGCCGTGCATCCAGGAACTGCAGATCGTCCATGCTGTTCTTCAGCACGCGGGCGATGAGGTGTTTGCACAGGCCTTCTGCCAGATCCATGTCGCCCTTGAGGTCCATGAAGGCGGCCTCGGGCTCGATCATCCAGAACTCGGCCAAGTGGCGCGCGGTGTTGCTGTTCTCGGCGCGGAACGTGGGCCCGAAGGTGTAGACCTTGCCGAGAGCGAGCGCGGCGTTTTCTGCTTGCAGTTGACCGCTCACCGTAAGGCGCGCTTCGGCACCGAAGAAGTCCTCCTTCCAATCCACCGCACCGCTTTCATCGAGTGGCGGGTTCTTCGCATCGAGCGTGCTCACGCGGAACATTTCGCCCGCGCCCTCCGCATCGCTGGCCGTGATGATGGGCGCGTGGAAGTAGTTGTAGCCAAGCGAGTCGAAGTACTCGTGTATTCCGAAGCTCACCTGGTGGCGCATGCGGAAGATGGCGCTGTAGGTGTTCGTGCGGAAACGCAGGTGGGCGTTCTCGCGCAGGAACTCGAGGCTGTGCTTCTTCGGCTGGATGGGATACTTCTCCGCATCGCTATCGCCGAGCACTTCCACGTCGGTCACCTGCATCTCCACGCGCTGTCCGCTGCCCTTGCTCTCCACGATCAGGCCGGTGCACTTCACCGCCGCGCTGGTGGTGAAGCGGGCACGCGTATCGGCGTTCACCTTCTCCTGGTCGATCACGCACTGCAGGTTGCGGATGGTGCTGCCATCGTTGAGGGCGATGAAGCGGTCGTTGCGGAAGGTGCGCACCCAGCCGGCCACGGTGAGGGTGGTGCCCGTGAGGGATGCGTCGTCGAGGACGGACTTGATGGGGGTCATGGATCAGATGATCAGAAGATCAGCGGATCAGACCATGGGAATGCCTGCCACCGACCGAACTGGCCACAAAGGAACGAAGCGAAGCCAAGTCCCTAGGACAGACGCGCGCGGAGTTCAGCTGCCTTGGCTCGCCGCTCCATGGAGTAGGAGGTGCTCGTACGGTTGAGGTGGTACAGCACGGCCAGTGCTTGCCAGCGATATGCGGCCGCATGCGCCTCGGTTGAATGTGCCTCGGCCAGCGCCATCAACGCATCGGCCAATCGATCCTTCGCGCCTTCATCCCAACCGGTCCGCTCTTCAAGCCGCTTCAGGAGCTCCTCGGGGGCAAGCCGTATCAGCTCATCAGGGTCGGCGCACAGCAGTTGGGCGATCTCCTCCTCAACGGCACGTATTTCCACCATGGCAGTGGGTCCTTCAGGATGCAAGGCGGCGATCAATCTGGCCAGCGCGGCGGCCATGCGCTCGAACTGGGCCATGAGGTGATCTCGGTGTTCCATGGCCACGAAGGTGGGCACATGCGGCCTCACGAGCGGCCGTGCACTTCTCCGGTCGATATGGCGCGCCGGTTGGTCTAAAGCGCAACTTTGCAGGCAACCCAACCCGTATAGTTGTCGTTCGATCGGCGATGGCAAGGGCGTCGACCGAGGAACCAAACCACATCGCATGGTAGCCAGGATCCTGGTGGTAGAGGATGAAGCGATCGTCCGCAAGGACATCCAGCACACGCTGGAGAAGCTCGGGCACACCGTGGTCGGTGGAGTCGCCGATGGCCGCGCTGCCATAGACATGGCCGAGCAGGAGCGCCCGGAGCTGGTGTTCATGGACATCATGCTGAAGGGAGAGATGAGCGGGATCGAGGCGGCCATGATCATCCGCCAGCAATTTGGCCTGCCGGTGATTTTCCTCACGGCATACAGCGATGAGTCCACCCTGAGCCGTGCCCGCGTGGCCGAACCCTACGGCTACATCGTGAAGCCCTTCAAGGCGGTTGATGTGCAGACCACGATCGAACTGGCGCTGCACAAGCACGCCCACGATTCAGAGCTGCGCCGCGAGCGCGATCAACTGCACGAGCTGGCCACCAAGGAGGAGATGGGCCCGCTCTTCCTGAAGCATCAAGGGCGGCAGGTGCGCGTGAACCTGGAGGACATCTACTACATCAGCGCGCTCAAGGACTACTTCAGCGTGCATGTGAAGGACAAGCGCTACATCGTGCACGGCACCATGAAGCACATCGAATCGCGCCTGCCCATGGACAAGTTCATGCGGATCCACCGCAGCTTCATCGTGCGGCTCGATCGCATCGAGGCGATCGACGCGCCGCATGTGATCCTGGAGGACGGCAAGGGCTCGATCCCGATCGGCGATTCGTACTACGGCAAGCTGCTGGAGAAGCTCGAGCTGAAGTAGCGTAACCGCTTCTCCACCCGGCAGGTTCCACGGTGCGCGCCCATCACGATGAGTGGCGGGCGCGTCTGCTTTTGGCGCCGCCCATCCCCGCCCCGTCACCGCTCATCACTCCGGAAACGAAAAGTGTCGCATTTCGTTTCCGATGTTCGCTACGTTTGCGCCCCCTTTCCGCCCCCTGTCGTCGAATTCAAGGATGGAGATCAAGAAGAAAGAGATCCTCGAGCAGGCCCTGAAGCTCTTCATGCGCTTGGGTATCAAGAGCATGACCATGGATGACGTGGCCACGCAGCTGCGCATCAGCAAGAAGACCCTGTACGAGCACTTCACCGACAAGAACGACCTGGTGGAGAAGGCGGTGGCCACCATCTGCGCCTTCCACCGCGATACGATCACGGCGATCTGCGGGCGCGGCCTGAACGCGATCGACGAGAACGAGGAGTTCACGAAGTTCATCGTGGGCCAGGTCGGCAGCATGCACCCGAGCGTGCAGTTCGACCTCCAGAAGTACCACCCCAAGGCCTGGGGGATCATGGAGAAGCGCGAGCGGGAGGACATCTACGCCTGCGTGATGGCGAATCTGCGCAAAGGCATGGCCGAGGGCCTTTACCGTGAGGACCTGGACGCCGAGGTGATCACGCGGCTTTACATCTCACGAGTCGATTCGACCTGGGACGGCCGGGTGTTCCCGCCGGACCAATTCAACCTGAGCGACGTGCTCTGGAAACAGTTCGAGTACCACATCCGGGGCATCGCCAGCAAGAAGGGCGTGGCCTACCTGGAGAAGAAAGCCAAGAAAGAACGCGCCTGATGAGAACGCTGAACACATTCATCATGCTCGCGGCCGTCCTGAGCGCCACCGCTCAAGGCCCCCTGAGCCTTTCGCTGCAACAGACCATGGACATGGCCGCGCAGCAGAGCTACGCCGTGCAGTCCAGCAACCTCGAGGCCGAGAAGGCGCGGCACAAGGTGAAGGAGATCACGGCGATCGGCCTGCCGCAGATCAACGGTGAGGTGCAGCTGCAGAACTTCATCGATGTGCCCACGCAGCTGGTGCCGAACTTCTTCACCCCGGGGATCGGCCCGGATTACATCGCCGCGCAATTCAGCCTGCCCTGGAACGCCAGCGCAGGCGCCACGCTGAGCCAGCTGATCTTCGATGGCAGCTACATCGTGGGGCTGCAGGCCACCAAGGCACTCGCCGAGCAGAGCCGCGAGGAACTGGAGAAGGCGCGGGCCGATGCGCGCAACCAGGCCGCCAAGGCCTACTTCGGCGTGCTGGCCGCGGAAGAAGGGGCGCGCCTGGCGGGCGAGGGCCTGCCGCTGATCGAGCAGAGCCTGCGCGAGGCCCAGGCCATGCTCGAGACCGGGTTCATGGAAGAGACCGATGTGGACCGCCTCACGATCCAAGTGGATCAGACCCGCGCCGTGCAGCGCAGCTTCCAGCAACAGGCCGAAGTGGCCCGCATGATGCTCGCGCTCACACTGGGGGTGCCGCAGGGCACGCCCATCATCCTCACCGACGACCTGCGCGCGATCCTGGGCGATGCCAACGAAACCGCGCTGAGCGAGCAGGCCTTCCAGCCGGGCTCGCACATCGAACTGCAGGAGGCCGAGACGCTGGTGAAGCTGCAGACCTTGAACATGCGCAACGAGCGCGCGAAGCAGTTGCCCAGCCTCGGCGGCTTCCTCAGCCACCAGCAGGTGTGGAACGGCCCCAGCTTCGACCCGGGCGGCGAGTACCCGTTCTATCCCACCACGGTGTGGGGCCTGAAGCTCACCGTGCCCGTGATCAGCAGCGGCAACCGCTACCACAAGGTGCAGCAGGCGCGCCTGGCGCTCGATCAAGTGGAGGTGAACCGCGCCGCCACCGAGCAGCGCCTGCTGGCCGAGGCCGAGCGCGCCCGCAGCGAGGCCCGCACCGCTTTCGACAACTACCGCACCGAGGAGCGCAACCTGCTGCTCGCCCAGCGCATCATGGAACGCGCCAGCATCAAGTTCACCAACGGCGCCGCCAGCAGCTTCGAGCTCACGCAGGAGCGCGCCAACCACCTCACCGCGCAGCAGCAGTACGTGCAGCGCCTCGTGCAGCTGCTCACCGCCCGCGCCGACCTGCGCCGCGCCCTCGACCTCTATTGATCCCCGATACCTCCACGACCATGCGTCACTCCCTCCTCCTGACCCCGGTGCTCCTCCTGCTCGCCGCGTGCGGAGCCGGTTCCCCCGATACCGATTCGCAGGTGCTGGCCAAGCGCGCCGAGCGCGATTCGCTCAAGGCCCTGCGCGAGCAGCTCACCGCCTCCATCGCCGAGGTCGATGGCTGGTTGGCGAAGCACGACCCCTCCCTGCAGCGATCGCTGCCCACGGTGACCACCTACCTGCTGGAGCCACGCGCCTTCGCGCACTGGACCGAGGCGCATGGCAGCGTGCGCGCCGATCAGAACGCGCTGCTCTACTCCTCCATGGGCGGCAAGGTGCGCCGGATCCTGGTGCCCGCCGGGCGCCCAGTCAGCCAGGGCCAGCTCATCGTCGATATCGACCTCGACGCCCTGCGCGAGAACGTGGCACAGGCCAAGGCCCAGGCCGAGCTCGCGCGCAGCGTGCATGAGAAGCAGGCGCGCCTCTGGGAGCAGAAGATCGGCAGCGAGGTGCAGTACCTGCAGGCCAAGGCGAACATGGAGAGCAGCGAGGCGCAGCTGAAGTCGCTGAGCGAGCAGCTGGCCAGCGCGGAGATCCGCGCGCCCTTCGACGGCGTGGTGGATGAGATCTTCCCGAACCTGGGGGATATGGCCAGCCCGATGCAGCCGGTGGCGCGCGTGGTGGCACTGGGCAAGGCGAGCGTGGAGTGCGATCTGAGCGAGGACCTGCTCGACAAGGTGTCCGTGGGCGATTCCGTGGAAGTGGACATGCCGGAGACGGGCGAGACGCACATGGCCACCATCGCACAGGTGGGGCAGTACATCAACCCGAACAACCGCAGCTTCAAGGCCACCCTGCGCATGGAGGCCGGCACCAAGCTCCGCCCGAACCAGCTGCTGAACGTGCGCATCCGCGACCTGGTGCGGCCCGAGGCCCTTGTGCTGCCCAGCCGCCTGGTGATGCAGAACAGCTCGGGCGAGAGCTACGTCTTCGTGCTCGACCAGCACGAGGGCGCGCCGCGCAGCCGCAAGCTGTTCGTGAAGGTGTTGAGCACGCAGGGAGGCGAGTTGCTCATCGAGCGATCGAAGGATGGCTTGCAGGGCGGCGAGACCCTGATCGACCAGGGCGCGCGCATGGTGGTGGACAAGCAGGAAGTGCAGGTGCTGAAAGGTGCCTGAACGGAGCAACGAACGATTTGAATGAACGAACGCCACGGCGGGCCGAGCAGGCCGCCCGGGCCAACGACCCAACCCATGTCACAGGATAACGGCCACGCCTTTACCGAAAAGCGCTTCGGCATCTCGAGCTGGGCGGTGGAGAACCGCGCCACGGTGATGGTGCTCAGCATCCTCATCGCGCTCATCGGCTGGAACGCCTACCAGAGCATGCCGCGCGAGGCCTTCCCCGAGGTGGTCACCCCGGAGATCTTCGTCAACACCATCTATCCGGGCAACGCGCCGGATGACATGGAGAAGCTCGTCACCCGGCCGCTGGAGAAGGAGATCAAGACCATCACCGGCATCGACGAGATCCTGAGCACCAGCGTGCAGGGCTACAGCGTGATCCACATCAAGTTCGATTTCAACGTGACGCCGAGCGAGGCCTTGCGGAAGGTGAAGGACGCTGTGGACAAGGCGAAGGCCGACCCGGATTTCCCCACCGACCTGCCCGCCGAGCCGAGCGTCTTCGAGATGAACTTCTCGGAGATGATGCCCGTGATGAACCTCAACCTCAGCGGCGACTACAGCATGGGCCAGCTCAATGCCTGGGCCGAGGATCTGGAGGACAAGCTGGAGGACCTCGAGGAGGTGAACAAAGTGGAGATCCGCGGCGTGCCCGAGAAGGAGCTGCGCATCAGCCTGGACCTGCCCAAGATGGAAGCGCGCCAGCTGAGCTTCCAGGATGTGGCCAGCGCGGTGCAACAGGAGAACGTGAGCGTGAGCGGCGGCGAGGTGCTGGTGGATGGGCTGCGCCGCACGATCAGCGTGAATGGCGAGTTCACCGACATGGACCAGGTGCGCGGCATCATCGTGAAGCAGGAGAACCTCGAGATCGTGCGGCTGGGCGACGTGGCCGATGTGGCCTTCACCTACAAGGAACCCACCAGCTACGCGCGCGAATTCGGGCAGCCTGTGGTGATGCTCGACATCATCAAGCGCAGCGGCCGCAACCTGCTCATCGCGAGCGACAGCATCAATGCCGTGCTCGACCGCTTCAAGCGCGATGTCTTCCCCGCCGACCTCACCGTCACCATCACCGGCGACATGAGCGACCAGACCCGCACGCAGGTGGATGAGCTCGAGAACTCGATCATCTTCGGGGTGCTGCTGGTGGTGGGCGTGCTCATGTTCTTCCTCGGCCTGCGCAACGCCATCTTCGTGGGCATCGCCATCCCCATGAGCATGCTGCTGAGCTTCATCGTGCTCAACGCCATGGGCTATACGCTGAACATGATGGTGCTCTTCAGCCTGGTGCTCGCGCTGGGCATGCTCGTTGACAACGGCATCGTGGTGATTGAGAACACGCACCGCCTGATGAGCGAAGGGCAATCGCCATTGCGCGCGGCCAAGAACGGCATCGGCGAGGTGGCCTGGCCGATTATCGCGAGCACGGCCACGACGGTCGCGGTATTCATCCCGCTGCTCATGTGGCCGGGCATCATGGGCGAGTTCATGAAGTTCCTGCCGATCACGCTCATGGTGGTGCTGGCCAGCTCCTTGTTCGTGGGCCTGATCATCAACCCCAGCATCGCCGGCCGCTACATGCAGGTGGAGCAGCCCGGCCCCTCGCGTTGGCTCACCTTCAAGGTGGGCGGTTGGATGACCGGCCTGGGCCTGCTCTCCAGCCTCGCCGGCTACTTCGGAGGCAACAAGTTCCTCTTCTCCCTGGGCAACCTCGCCCTGGCCTTCGGCCTCTTCGGATACCTGAACTACTACGTGCTCTACCCCGCCAGCGTGCGCTTCCAGAACGTGACCATGCCGCGTGTCGAAGCGCGCTACCGCCGCTTCCTCACCTGGGTGCTGCAAGGCAAGCGTCCGCGGTGGATGTTCATCGGCACCATCGGCCTGCTCATCTTCTCCTTCGTGCTCACGGGGATCTTCCCGCCCAACACGCTCTTCTTCCCGGTGAACCAGCCGCTGTACGTGAACGTGTTCATCGAGAAGCCCATCGGCACCGACATCAATGAGACCGATGCCACCACGCGCCTGGTGGAGAAGCGCATCTTCGATGTGCTGTCCGATCCGAAGTACAACGACACGGTGACCGACACGCTCCCCGATGGCCGTACCGAGCAACGCCTGCGCAACTTCATGGTGAGCTCCGTGATCGCGCAGGTGGGCGAAGGCACCAGCGACCCCATGGCCGGGCCCAGCTTCGATGCCACCCCGCACAAGGGCCGCGTGCAGGTGAGCTTCGTGAAGTTCGCCGAGCGCCGGGGCATCAACTCGCTCAGCGTGATGGAGGAGATCCGTGAAGCAGTGCGCGGGGTGCCTGGCGTGACCGTGGTGGTGGACAAGGATGCCGCCGGCCCGCCGGTGGGCAAGGCCATCAACCTGGAGATCAAGGGCGACGATGTGCTCGCGCTGATCGAGGAAGGGGAGAAGGTGCGCGCCTACCTGAAGGACCAGCATATCGAATACGTGGAGGAGCTGAAGCTCGATGTGGAGCTCGGCAAGCCCGAGATGCCCATCGAGATCGATCGGGCCAAGGCGCGCCGCTACAACGTGAGCACCTATGCCATCGGCGATGCGCTGCGCACCGCGCTCTACGGCCGCGAGGTGAGCACCTACAAGGAAGGGGAGGATGACTACCCGGTGAACATCCGCCTGAAGGACGAGTACCGCTACGATCCCGAGGTGCTCACCAGCATGCGCGTCACCTTCCGCGACCAGACCAATGGCCAGATCCGACAAGTGCCCATCAGCGCGCTCGCCACACCGCACTATACGAGCACCTTCAGTGCCGTGAAGCGGAAAGACCTGAAGCGCATGGTGCAGGTGCAGAGCAATGTCACCGATGAATTCAAGAAGGAGCAGGTGGTGAACCAGGTGATCGCGGCCTTCGATGCCTATCCGAAGGACCCTCGCTTCACATACGAGTTCACGGGCGAGCTGAAGGAGCAGGCCAAGCAGATGGCCTTCCTGAGCACGGCGCTCATGATCGCGGTGTTCCTGGTCTTCATGATCATCGTCGCGCAGTTCAACAGCGCGGCCATCCCGGGCATCATCGTCAGCTCGGTGATCTTCTCGCTCATCGGGGTCTTCCTCGGGCTGGTGATCTTCCGCATGGAGTTCGTGATCATGATGACCATGGTCGGCATCATCTCCCTGGCCGGCGTAGTGGTGAACAACGCGATCGTGCTCGTTGACTTCATGCTGCTGCTCCAGACCCGTCGGAAGGAGGAGCTCGGCCTGAGCCAGGAGCAGCGCCTGCCCATGAGCGAGGTGCTGCTCTCCATCGAGGATGCCGGCGCGCGCCGACTCCGCCCGGTGCTGCTCACGGCCATCACCACGGTGCTGGGGCTCATCCCATTGGCCATCGGCCTCAACATCAACTTCTTCACGCTCTTCAGCGACCTCGATCCGCAGTTCGTGCTAGGTGGTGACAACACGGTGTTCTGGGGCCCCATGAGCTGGACGGTGATCTTCGGGCTCACCTTCGCCACCTTCCTGACCTTGGTGATCGTGCCGGTGATGTTCCTGCTCATGACCAAGGTGTTCTATCGATGGGTGCCGGTGCGGGAGTCGAGGAATCCGGTCGCGCCCTCCGGCTCACCGCCGCCGCTCCCGGCCTGATTGACACTGATAGCTCACTGAAGCCCCGCACGAGTGCGGGGCTTCGGCTTTCCAGGCCACGCCATGAATTTCTGAAAAGTTGCTAAGAACTAATAGTTGCATAATGCAACAATATATACATTTGTGCCGTTGCAAAAGGCAACTATTGACATGAGCACATTAACCGACGAACTCGCCCAGGCGCTGCCGACCATGTTCCGCAGCATGATCCGCCTGGTGGCCGTGGAGATGGGGAAGCATGGCAGCGAGCTGAGCATCCCCCAGTTCGGCATCCTCGACTTCCTGCTGACCAACACGCAGGCCGTGCAGACCGACCTGGCCAACCACTTCGCCAAGGACAAGAGCGTGATGCTGCGCCAGCTGGACGACATGGAGAAGGCCGGCTGGATCGAGCGCCAGATGGACCCGAACGACCGCCGCCGCAAGAACCTGGTGGTGACCAAGGCGGGCATGGAGGTCTACCGCAAGGTGGCCAAGCTGCGCGCCAAGGTCTTCGCGCGGGTGCTGGACGATGTGGGCAAGAAGGAACTGACGGCGGCCTTGAACGTGGTGAACATCATGAACGAACGGGCCAACAGCGGCGACGCGGCATGAAACAGCTCCTGACCCTGCTCGCGGCATCCCTGATCGGGACCGCCGGAGCCCAGCAACCCTTCACGCTCCGCCAGGCCATCGACTACGGTCGTGCCCACAGCCCGGCCATGGCCATCGCGGACAACGACCAGCGCCGAGCCGATGCCCAGGCCCAGGAGGCCGTGGCGGGCTACCTGCCGCAGATCAATGGCAGCGGCCAGCTGGACGACAACCTGAAGCGTCAGACGACCATCCTACCGGCCGGCATCTTCAGCGACCAGCCCACACCGGTGCAGTTCGGCACCCAGTTCGTGACCACCCTCAACGTGCAGGCCGAGCAGACGCTGGTGGACGTGGCGCAGCTCAATGGCATCCAGGCCAACAAGCCGAACCTGGCCATGGCCTCGATCAAGAAGCAGCAGGCCGAGGAGCAGGTGATCTATGACATCGCGAAGGCGTACGCCCAGGCGCAGAGCTACCGGGAACAGGTGAAGTTGCTCGAAGCGAACGGCAGGCAGTATGACGAGCTCGTGCGCATCCTGAAGGTGCGTCTGGAGAACGGCGTGGTGCAGCAGCTCGATGCCGACCGGGTGGAGGTGACGCAGCGCAACATCGCCTCGCAGCTGCGCGTGGCCCAGGCCAACTATGAAGTGTCCCTTGACCAGCTGAAGCGCACCATGGGCATGCCCCTGGGCGAAGCACTGGAGGTGCTGGACGCCGTGCGCACGGATGCCGCGGAAGCTCCGGGCACGACCGACTTCAGCCTGGACAGGGTACTGGCCCACCAGTACAACCAGCAGAGCGAGCTGCTCTACGGCATCGACCTGAAGCGCAAGCGCAACATGTGGCTGCCCACCTTGAGCGCATACGGCCGCTATGGCGCGATGGCGCAGGGCAACGACCTGGGCCAGAGCTACGACAACTGGTATGACTACGCGGCGATCGGCCTGAAGCTGAACGTGCCGCTCTTCAGCGGGCTGCGGCGTGTGAGCCAGATCAGGCAGAGCGAGATCGCCCTGATGAACCTACGCGAGCAGCAGCGCGATGCCGACCTGGGCTTCGAGCTGAACTACAAGAGCGCCAATACGCGCCTGCTCGCCACCAGCAACAACGCGCAGAACGACGCCGAGAACCTGGAGCTCGCCGAACGCGTCTTCGCCAACACGAACCTGCAGTACCAGCAGGGGCTCGCCTCGCTGAGCGACCTCCTGAACGCGGACTACCAGTTGCAGGTGGCGCGCAACAACTGGACGACATCCGTCCTCAACCGCTCCATCGCGGTGCTCGATCTCGAGCGCTCCAAGGGCGGCCTCCTGAACTACGCGAACACCCTCTGATCACCGAACCATCCGCCCAAGGCGAACACGACGATGAAACGCAAATGGATACTACCGCTGGTGCTCCTCGCACTGGCATTGATCATCGGCCTGCGACTGGCCGCGAACAAGAAGAAGCTCGACGCCGCCAAGGAGCCGGTGGACCGCAGCGCCTTCGCCATCCCGGTGAACACCGTCATGGCGGCGCGTGGCCCGGTGGAGGGCGTCTTCACCGTACCCGGAACGCTGGAGCCCTATGAGAAGGCGCGCGTGATGGTGCAGGCACAAGGCAAGCTCGCCACCCTTCACGTGGACCTCGGTTCGCGTGTGAGCAAGGGTCAGACGCTGGGCAGCCTGGAAGTGGCGCAGAAGCAGCTGGACCTCCAGGCGGCGGAGCTGCAACTGGAGAAGCTGCGCAAGGACGACCAGCGTTACCGCGAACTGGTCGCTGGCAAGGCCACCACGGAGGCGAGCTATGACGATGTGCACTACCAGTTCGAGAGCGCGAAAGTGAAGGTGGACCAGATCCGCCAGCAGCTCCGCGACGCGCAGGTGATCAGCCCGGTGAACGGCACCGTGGTGGCGAAGAACGTGGAGGTGGGCGAGTATGTGAGCGCCAACACCGCGGTGGTGGAAGTGGTGGACGTGAGCCGCCTGAAGGCGAAGGTGTACGTGAGCGAGCAGGACGCCTACCGGGTGAAGGAGGGCGACGCCGTGACCGTGACCAGCGATGTGTATCCCGGCGAGAGCTTCCAAGGCACGGTGAGCTTCGTGAGCCCGCGCGGCGATGCGAGCCACAACTACCTGGTGGAGGTGGCGGTGAAGAACGAGAAGGCGCACGCCTTGAAGAGCGGCACCTTCATCAGCGCACGCTTCGATACGGGCGCCACGGGCGACATGCTCGCCATCCCGAAGAGCGCATTGGGCGAAGGCATGAAGGACGCCTACGTGTACGTGGTGGTGGGCGACACCAGCGGCATGCGCGCGCAGCGTCGTCCGCTCGTGCTGGGCCGTGAGGTGGGTGAGCGCGTGGAAGTGGTGCAGGGCCTGCAGCCGAACGAGGTGGTGGTGGTGAGCGGTCAGCTGAACCTGGTGGATGGAAGCCGCGTGAGTGTGAACGCTGGTGGAAAGTGAATGGGAGGTGGTGAATAACGATCGGGACCGACCCACAAGTGACCAGAATAGGATGATGAATGATGGAGCGGCCCGGTAACGGGTTTCGCGGTCACCGACCCCGCTTCGCCATCCACTCGAATTGAACGACAATGAGCATCACAGAAGTCGCCATCAAACGCCCGCTGCTGATCACGGTGATCTTCGTCACCCTGATCCTCTTCGGGTTCGTGAGCTACAAGCAGCTCAACTACAACCTGCTCCCGAAGTTCGAAGCCAACGTGGTGATGGTGCAGACCACCTACCGAGGCGCTTCGCCCGAGGAGATCCAGAACACCTTGACGAAGCCCTTGGAGGATGCGGTGAGCGCGATCGAGGGCGTGGACCAGATCGCCAGCACCAGCATGGAGGGCGTCTCGGCGATCACGATCACATTGAAGTCGGGGACCAACGTGAATAACGCCCAGCGCGATGCCGAACGCCGCATCGACCAGATCCGCGCCTCGCTGCCGGAGGATGCGGATGATCCCGTGGTACGCCGCTTCAGCACGGACGAGATCCCCATCCTGCGCCTCAGCGTGAGCAGCCACCTTTCGCCCGGCGACCTCTACCAGTTGCTCGACGACCGCGTGGCGCCGATCATCAGCAACGTGAGCGGTGTGGGCAGTGTGACCCTCATCGGCGCGCAGCAGCGCGAGATCCAGGTGGTGATGGACAATGACAAGCTGAAGGCCTACGGGATCAGCCCCGGTCAGGTGGCCCAGGCCGTGAGCGCCAACAGCAGCACCTATCCGGCCGGCAATGTGGAGGGCGGCGGCGATCGCCTCTCGATCAACCTGGATGCGCGTGCCATCACCGTGGACGACCTGCGCCGCACCGTGGTGCGCGAGAATGCCGATGGCTCGCGGATCCTCCTGCAGGACATCGCCGCGGTGACCGACGGCCTGAGCGAGGCCACCACCTACAACCGCATCAACGGGCAGCCGGGCATCGGCATGCAGATCGTGAAGCAGAGCGACGCCAACGCGGTGGAGGTGAGCAAGGGTGTGAAAGCGCGTCTCGTGCAGCTCAAGACCGAGCTGGCCGACACCGGCTTCGACTACAAGATCGCCATCGACCAGAGCCTCTACACGCTCAGCAGCGCCAACGCCGTGATGTTCGACCTGATGCTCGCCGTGCTCATCGTGGGCGTGGTGATGCTCGTCTTCCTGCACAGTTTGCGCAGTTCGCTCTTCGTGCTCGTGGCCCTGCCAAGCGCCATGATCCCCACGTTCATCCTCATGTACGCTTTCGGCTTCTCGCTGAACCTGATGACCTTGATGGCGCTCTCGCTGGTGGTGGGCATCCTGGTGGACGACAGCATCGTGGTGCTGGAGAACATCTACCGCCACCTGGAGATGGGCAAGACCCGTTGGACCGCCGCGCTCGAAGGGCGGAACGAGATCGGCTTCACGGCCATGGCCATCACGCTCGTGGATGTGGTGGTCTTCCTGCCGCTCGCGCTCAGTGGTGGCATGATCGGCAACATCCTGCGCGAGTTCTCGCTCGTGGTGGTCTTCAGCACGCTCATGAGCCTGGTCGTGGCCTTCACGCTCACACCGCTCCTCGCATCGCGCTGGGGCAAGCTCGAGCACCTGACGAAGGACACGCTCTGGGGCCGCTTCAGCCTTGGCTTCGAGCGCGCGATCGACCGCCTGCAGGCGTGGTATGGGAACATGCTCGCGAAGTCGTTGAAGCGCAAGCGTTGGGTGCTCATCACGGTGCTGGTGCTCATCATCGGCTCCATCGCGCTGCTGCCGGCCGGCTTCATCGGTGCCACCTTCATCCCGGACAGCGACCGCGGCGAGTTCCTGGTGCAGCTCGAGACCGCACCGCAGGCATCGCTCGCCCTGACCGATCAGCTCACCCAGGAGGCCGAGCGCATCATCCTGAAGCACCCCGAGGTGATCGACGCGTTCACGAACGTGGGCACCCAGAGCGGGCAGATGGGCGGCAGCGGTTCGGCCAACGCGAACCTCGCGGAGATCAACGTGAAGCTCGTGCCCAAGACACAACGTCCGTTCTCCTCGGTGGAGTTCGGCACCATCCTGCGCGATGAACTCGGCCAGATCCCCGGCCTGAAGACGACCGTCACGCAGACGCGCATCACCGGCAGCGCCAACACACCGATCCAGATCGCCGTAAAGGGCACCGACATGGACAGCTTGTGGAAGGCGGCCCGCATGATCAAGGCGATCACCGCCGCCACGCCCGGCAGCGATTACGTGCAATACAGCACCAAGAGCCCCAAGCCCGAAGTGCGCGTGCGCCTCGACCAGGACCGCATGGCGGCGATGGGCTTCACCAGCACCGACATCGGCATCGCCGTGCAGACGGCCTTCCGCGGCAACGACCGCAGCAAGTTCAAGGAGGGCGGCGATGAGTACCCGATCAACGTGCGACTGGACCAGGAGGACCGCCGCGACGTGAACAGCGTGCGCGACCTGATGGTGACCAACAGCAAGGGCGCGACCGTTCAACTGTCGCAGCTCGCCGAGGTGTACGAGGACGTGGGCAGCAGCGTGCTGCAGCGTACGGACCGCTTGAACAGCATCACCATCAACAGCGCGGCGGTGGGTCGCCCCAGTGGTACCATCGTGGCGGAGATCAAGCAGGCGCTCACCAAGGAGCACCTGCCCGCAGGCATCTCCATCGACTACCTGGGCGATGCGAAGAACCAAGGCGATGCCTTCGGTAGCCTGGGCACGGCGTTGCTGCTCGGCATCCTGCTCGTGTACCTGATCATGGTCGCGCTCTACGAGAACGCGCTCTATCCCTTCGTGGTGCTCTTCTCCATCCCAGTGGCCTTGGTCGGCGCGCTGCTCGGCCTCGCGCTCAGCATGCAGCCGCTGGCCATCTTCAGCATCGTGGGTGTGATCATGCTGCTGGGTCTGGTGAGCAAGAACGGCATCCTCATCGTCGACTTCGCGAACCACCTGCGCAAGGAGGGCATGGGCCTGAGCGAAGCGCTGGTGGAAGCGGGCAAGGAACGCCTGCGTCCGATCCTGATGACCACCGTGGCGATGATCTTCGGCATGATGCCCATCGCACTCGCGAGCGGCGACGGCGCCGAGGTGAAGAACGGCATGGCCTGGGTGATCATCGGCGGGCTGACCAGCTCGCTCATCCTCACGCTCTTCCTGGTGCCCACGATGTACTACATCATGACGCGCCTGATGGAGATGGTGGGTGGCAAGCGCTTCAAGCGCAAGCGGAGGAAGGTGGAGGAGCGGGTAGCATTGGGCTGAGGCGCGGTATCAACACCGCGCACGTGATACTTGCAGTGACCGAGTAGGGGGCGGTTGTCTGAGTCCGGCTAGGTTCGCTTGATGCGTGAGGGTGCCTGGGCTTTTCTTCTATCATTCGCGTTGCTGCCCTGGGCGGCACACGCGCAGACCAGTGGTTCATTGGCCGGCCGTGTCAGGGTCTCTGAGGGTGCTGCGCTGACAGGCGCGCGCTTGGTGGTCATTTCAACCGATACGATGGCCGGTACCGAGACGGACACCGCAGGGGTCTTTCGTTTCGATGCACTGCCCACAGGTATCTATACGCTGCAAGCGAGTCATGCGGGCTTCCGCGCAGTTGAGCTGAATGAGGTCTGGGTGCGGGCCGGTAAGGAAGAGGTCGTGGAATTGAGTCTGGAGCGGGCAGTCACGGAGCTTGGGACGTTCGAGGTGCAGGCCTTTCGACCCCTGCGCATGGACGCCATCGGCGTTGACCGGCTCACCGTTGAGCGAAGCCTACGCTACCCCGCCACATTCTTCGACCCCGCGCGCGTCGCAATGAGTTACGCCGGTGTCGCCGCGGTGAATGACCAAGCCAACCACATGTCGGTTCGCGGCAATGACCCGGGCTCCAATGCATGGCTCTTGGAAGGAGCTGAGATCGTTACACCCAATCACCTAACCAATGCAGGCACCGCAAGTGACCTGCCGACACTCACTGGCGGAGGAACAACCATACTCAGCGCGCAGATGCTTGCTCCATCACGGCTGCTCACCGGGAGCATGTCCGCGCCATTCGGTAACGCGCTCGGGGGCATCATGGACCTCAGGCTTCGGCGAGGATCACACGAGCGACAAGCGTACACGGCCCAGGCAGGACTGCTCGGTATCGATCTGAGCACGGAGGGTCCCTTCCGGCGCGGGGCGGGGGCGAGCTATCTGGTCAACTACCGTTATTCCACGCTGGGTCTTCTTAGCTCCATGGGCGTAGATCTGGGCGAAGAGGCAATCACCTTCCAGGATCTCGCTTTCACTGTCTCGCTCCCTGCTGGAGCGCGCACGGACATCCTGGTCTTCGGCATGGTTGGCATGAGCGCGAACGTCTTCAACGCCAAGGACAGCGCCGTTTGGGAATTCGACAAGGACAGCCAGGACATCAAGTACAGGGCGCGTATGGGCGCGGCCGGTGTGGCCATTGAGCGACGATTCGGTTCGCGGTCGCTTTGGAAGACCACCCTCGCGCTCTCATCGAATGATCAGGAACGTACAGAGGTGTATTCCCTCGCCAATGATCGGGATGCTGCCACCGTTCGTAATGCATTACGTGAGAGCAAGGCCTCGATCAACTCATCGCTGCGCGTCGCACTCCATGCGCGCACAGCGCTCCAAGTGGGTGCACAGGCCATGAATCGCTTGGTGCGCAAGGAGGTCTCATGGCTCACCGAGGGTGTCGATGGATGGCTCGTTCGCCCATACGCGCGCTTGGAGCACAGCTTCTCGGAACGTGTGCGCGCAGACATAGGACTCGCCTATGCCCATTGGACGGCCAATGCCTCGGCCGTACCAGAGCCTCGCATCTCGCTCCAGGTTGCCACGGGTGTGCATGGTCGTGTCGTTCTGGCCATGGGTCAGCGCAGCCAGCTTCCACGGGTGCAGAACTACGCGGTGCGGCGGCAATGGCCCGACGGCGGCGAGCCGGTCACGATCGATAACACCGGTATCGGACTCACACGGTCCGTTGATCTCGACGCGCGCTACGAGCATTCCTTCGGTCCTATGCTTCGAGGCACGGCAGCATTGTTCCGTCAGCACCTCATCGGCGTGCCTGCGCAGGCAGGCTACAGCTTGCTGAACGAATGGGATGGTGTTTACCCGCTGACGTTGTTGGAACTCGGTGAAGCGCTCAATCAAGGAGGGAGCCTCTCCTTGGAGCGCGATATGGTGAACGGGCTCTATTTCCTCGCGAACGCCACGCTCTTCCGATCCAGTTATTGGTTCGATGATGAGAAGGACCACGACTCACGTTGGGACACGCGGCATATCGTCAATGCGACCATCGGAAAGGAATACGCCAAGCAGAAGGAATCAGTGAAGCGGATCTGGGGCCTGAACCTCCGGGCGAGCGGCATGGGCGGGCAGCGATTCACACCCGTGCCCACGGCTGCGGAGCCGAATCCGGCCGAATACTCCGGGCGGTACAGCGGGGTGTTCCGGTTGGATGTGCGGGTGTACCTGAAGCGCGAGCGCACGGGCAGAACGGGCATGTGGGCATTGGACCTGCTGAACGCGACGGATGCTCGCAACGAGGCCTTCCAGTACTTCGACACGCGTAAAGGAGAGCTGGTCACACGCTACCAGCTCGGCCTCATCCCCAATCTCAGTTACCGTATCGAATTCTGAACCATGCGAAAAGCACTCCTCATCCTCGGTGCCGTGGCCTTCATCGGCTTCGCCCTGCTGAACCTCAACGACCCCGATTCCGTGATCTGGGTGCTGGCCTACGGACTCACCGCGCTGATGTTCATCGGCGCGCTCGTGGGGCGTGCTGACCGCCGGATCGTGGGCATCTACGCCCTCACCCTCGCCGTGTGGATGCTCACCATGCTGCCCGGCATGATCGAATGGGCGCGCTTGGGATTCCCTACGATCACCGGGAGCATGCAGGCGCACGAGCCGCACATCGAGGTGGTGCGCGAGTTCCTCGGCCTCTTGATCGCGGTGCTGGCGCTGGCGGCCCTCTGGCGCGCCACGCCCAAGCGCTGAGCCGTTCCCGGCACGGAGCGCTTTCGCCATCTTCGCTCCATGATGAAGACCTCCATCGCCGCGGTGGGCCTGCTGCTCGCCACATGCTCCGTTTCCGCCCAGCGCACGCCCTTCACGTATGACGACATGCTCCTGCTCGACCGCATCAGCGGACTGAGCGTGAGCGACGACGGCACGCGCGCCCTGTTCGCCGTGCGATCCACCGACATGGAGAAGAACCGCGGCGTGCGTTCGCTCTGGCTCAAGCGGCTCGATGCGCCGAAGGAGCCCGAGACGCGCCTTCCCCTCAGCGATGCGGGATTCAGCGACGCGCGATGGATGCCCGGTGGGACTTCCATCGTGTTCCTGAGCGCGCGCGAGGGCGGGCTTAACCAGCTCTGGCGCGCCGACGCCGAAGGACGCGATGCCACGCAGCTCACGCGCTTGCCGTTGGATGTGCAGGCCTACCGGATCCTGCCGAACGGGAAGGGCGCCGTGGTGGCGCTGGCCGTGATTCCCAGCGCTACGGAGGATGAGGTGGAGCTCACCGTGCGCGCGCAGCGCGAACCGAAGGGCGGGAGCGGCACGGTGTACGAGAAGCTGTTCGTGCGCCACTGGGACACCTACACCGACGGCACGCGCAACCACCTCTTCCACGTCGATTTCGAAAGCGGGAAGCTCACCGCGCTCACGCCCGGCCTCGACGGCGATGTGCCCGGGAAGCCCTTCGGCGACGAAGGCGATTTCGAGGTTTCCCCCGATGGCGGAACGGTCTTCTATGCCGCGCGCATCGCCGGGAACGATGAGCCCTGGAGCACCAACTTCGATGTCTTCTCGGTGCCCATCGGTGGCGGGGCCGCGCGCAACCTCACGGCGGCCAACAAGGCGTGGGACGCCAGTCCGCGCGTGTCGCCCGATGGCAAACGGCTCGCTTACAAGGCCATGAAGCGACCCGGCTTCGAGGCCGATCGCTTCGAGCTGCGCGTGCTCGACCTGACCACCGGCACCGAGGCCCCGCTCGCGACCGCATGGGATCGCAGCGTGGAGCAGATGTGCTGGAGCCGCGATGGGCAGCACCTGCTGGTGACCGCCGACGACCTCGGAAGACACCGGCTATTCCGCATCGATGTGGGGAGCGGCGCCGTGACTCCGCTATCGAAGGATGGCCACATGGATGCATACGTGGAGCTGCCGAAAGGCTTCGTGTTCCTGAAGAGCGCCATGAACAGCCCGAGCGTACTGTTCGCCAGCGGCCCGAAGGCCAAGCTCATCGATGAGGGCGCCGTGAACCTCACGCGGGTGAACGCCGGGCTTCAGCAGAAGGAGTTCGGCGCGTACGAGCAATTCACGTTCCCGGGCCATGCCAATGAAACCGTGCATGGTTACGTGGTGAAGCCTGCCGGGTACATCGAAGGGAAGAAGTACCCGGTGGCCTTCCTCATCCACGGTGGTCCGCAAGGCAGCTTCGGCGATATGTGGAGCTACCGTTGGAACGCGCAGACGTACGCCGGCGCCGGATACGCCGTGGTGATGATCGACTTCCATGGCAGCACGGGCTACGGGCAGGCCTTCTGCGATGCGATCCGGCTGCATTGGGGCGACATCCCCCTCATCGACCTGCAGAAGGGTTGGGATCATGCACTGAAGCAGTATCCGTTCCTCGACGCCGACCGCGCCGCCGCGCTGGGCGCATCCTACGGCGGCTTCATGGTGAACTGGATCGCCAGCCAGTGGAACCAGCCCTGGAAGTGCCTGGTGTCGCACGACGGCGTGTTCGATCAGCGCAGCATGGGCTACACCACCGAGGAGCAGTGGTTCACCGATTGGGAGAACGGAGCGAGCGTGTTCGATACGCCCGAGGTGTACGACAACTTCAACCCCGCGCTATTCACCAACGACTGGCAGGTGCCCATGCTGATCGTGCACAGCGAGCTCGATCACCGCATCCCGGTGGAGCAGGGCATCGCGGCCTTCACGGCGCTGCAGCGCAAAGGCGTGCCGTCGGAGCTCCTATTCTTCCCCGATGAGAACCACTGGGTGCTGAAGCCGCGCAACTCGAAGCAGTGGCACGATACCGTGTTCGGCTGGTTGGCGCGCTGGACCGCCGCCCCTCACTGACCGGCCGCCCCGGGGCTCAGTGCCGCGCGCAACTCGGTGAGCTGCTCTTGCATCCAGGTGCGCGCCTCCTGTTCATCGTCGGTCACGCGCAGGCGCTTCAGCCAGGGGTAGTACCCGAAGTAGAGCTTGAGCACCATCTCGATCATGTTCGCACGCGTCACCACGGCGATGGCCCATAACGCGCCCTGCTCGCGGTCGTCGGCGAGGTGGTCCACGCCGAGCGCGCTGAGCTGGAAATCCGAATCCTCGGGTATGATGCTGAGCATGGCGTAACGCCCTTTGCCCATGAGCTCGCGCCGGTTGTGCGCCACTTCGCCCAGAGCGCTGGTGCCGAGCAGGCAGCCGGGCTTGTACTGTACCTCCAGGTAGTCAGGCTGCATGCGTTGCAGCGTGGCGATGGTCGTGTCGCGATAGTCCATGGCGGCCATGTCCGGTGAAGGTAATCCAACCGGATGCCTTCCGCCTCACTCCAGCACGAGGCGCATGAATTCAGAGGATCCGTTCACGAACGAGAGCACCAGCGCATAGGCTCCTCGGGGCAGATCGCCGAGACCATTCACCCTCACGCTTGCGGGCCAGCTCCTCACGAGGCGGCCCCATGCATCGAGCAGGTCCAGACGAACGACATCCTCGGTAATGCCGCTCAGCGTAAGCTGATCATGCGCGGGATTCGGGAACGCGCTCAACCGCATCGTGCGTGCGCCCTCTACAGCCACTTGATCGCTCAGCACCGCGCCTCCCTCCGTGTCCAGCTGCCGAAGCCGGTAATAGCTCACGGATGCGGAGGGGTTCACATCGACCCATGCGTAATCAAGCGGCGTTGCGCTGTTGCCCGCCCCTGCGACCCAGCCCACGGCCGTGAACTCGCTCTCGCCTTCCATGCGACGCCATACCTCGAAGCCCGCATTGATTCGCTCCGAGCCTGTTGTCCACACGACGCGTACATGGTGTGCATCCACTCGGTCTGCACCGAATGCGAGGAGCTCCACGGGTAGCGGCAGGCCCATGTTGGTGATGTAGAGTTCGCCATCATCGCCTACAACCGCGGTGTATCCGTGCGTTCCGCCGGCGGATTGGATGCGCGGCTCCGTGGCCGGCGAAGCCGGGAAGTAGGTCGCCCAGAGGTTGCTGCCGCCGTTGTTCGCGAGGTCGCAATCCTCGGCGACCCCCGCATAATGGGCCACTCCGGCATCGGCGTATGCGCTCACTAGGGGATCGGCGGTGGCGTATGCGCTGAATTCATCTCCGCTGTGGAAGAGACGCACGATGGCACCGGCAGCGATGGGGTTCTGGGTGATGAGCTGCCAGTTGCGGTCCAGGTAGTGCTGTCCAAGTAGGCTTTGGCGCACCGGTCCGTTGTGCAGGTACACGTTCATGTTCACCGTGCCTAGGTTCTGGCCATTGTCGTTGAAGCGTGCCACCACCTTGCGGTCCTTGTAGATCCACTGATCGGTGCCGCTACCGGTGCTGGTGATGGGGTCGGTGGCTCCGCAGGTGTTGAAGGCCTCGGCCCATAGTTGGGGGACGAATTCGTCGCAACCCATGTCCGGCGTGGTGGGGTCGCGCGGCTCGCCATCGATGTCCGTGACAATGCCCGGGAGCGGCGTGGCAGCGGCATCGAGCTCCATGCCGTAGCTGTGCAGGTCGGCCAACGGGTCGTAGAAATGCGGATCCGCGAACACTGATGCGGCGTGCGTGCCGGATCCCGCCTGCAAGGCGGTGACGGTGGTGTAGGAGGTGCCGTTCCACGTGACGACCGGGCCGGCCGAGCTCCGGTGGAAGCAGTTGTTGGATGCGATGATGCCGGTAGTGTTGAATGTCAACGCCACATCGTCCGCGGCACTGAAGACGTTGTTGAGGATGTTGAAGTCGGTAGGAGGAGCGATGGCGAACGAACGGAACGCCGGACTGTTGGTCCCCCAGCTGTGGACGCTGTTGTGCACGAGGTCAATGCGGGTGTTGATCCCCCCCACTGCGATGCCCACCCCGTTCACCGTGATGGCATTGTTGGCTACGAGCGCGCGGGCCGGCGGAGGTGGGTCGAGGTTCGCGAGGTTCATCCCGAGCGAGGTGCTACCTGTTCCGCCGGTGATCGTATTGGCCATCACGCGAACAGCCCCTCTGATGGATGTGAGCTCGATCCCGCGTGTGGTGCCCATGACGATCGAGTTGCCCTCGATGGTGATCGGGCCGGAGTTGTTCCCCAGCCGGAACCCGTTGGCTCCGGAAGGCCTTTCACACCGCAAGACCGAGACGGTATCCATAGAGCCCTGTCCGATGGGTACGGACTCCAACGCACAGAATCCACCGATCAGCGCGCAACGCTCCAAGGTGTACGAAGCGGACTCTGTGAACGGTGCGCCGCTCCGGTAGATCAGCGAGGCGTTCGTCGTGAGCGCGTTGCCGTTCATGACCCGGCAATGGCTGAGCCGAAGGTCGGTGATGGGGAAGCATGCCGGGTCCAATTCCACCACGCGGGAATAATTGAACGATGCGGATCGGGACAAGGTCATATGCTCGAACCGGATGTGGGAGCAACCATCGCAGCGGATCAGATAGTTGGGTGCGGAGAAGGTGCTCGTGAGCGAAGGGGTGTTCAGCGTTACGCTGGTGCTGTCCAGCGCCTGTCCGCGGAAGGTCACCGTGTTCACGCTGCTCGTCCCCTTGATGGGTCCGATCGCCAAACGCTCCGTGTAGGTGCCATCCTCCACCTCGAAGATCACCGGGCCGGAGATGCCGCAGCCCTTCAAGGCGTTCAGCGCATCGTTGAAGGTGGCGTGATCCGCCGCACCGGACGAACCGATGAGGTAGGTGCCCGCGAGGCCTGTGCATATCCCGTCGACCTCGTCCGCGCCGATGTCCGGTGGAGTGGCAACGGGCAGGCTGCGCACCTCCCCGTCGAGGTCCTGCCACAGGCCGATCGCCGTGGCGCCCTGGCCGAGGCAGGGTGAGCCGGCCTGCAGATGGAGATCGCCGGTGTTGCTAATGAACAAGGGGTCCGCCTGGACGGAATGCAGATGCTTGCCTGTGGCGCACTGCAAGGCTCCGAGTTCCGTGTATGCTGCGCCGCCCCATAGCACCCAGCTCGCACCGCTGGCATGGAGCACGTTATGGTCCGCCTGATCGAAGCTCATGCCACCGGTATGGTAAAGAGGGTACGTAGTGGCGCGAACCGCATTGCCCAACAGCAGGTTCCCGGTACCCGTGGCGGTGAGTTCCAGTCCTCGGCCGAAGGCCACGCTGATGGAGTTGTTGATGATGCCGAGCCCGTTCGCTGTACCGGTCACCACCAATCCCTTGGCCGTCGAGGCACCGATGATCATGTTGTTGCGAACGACCGTCCACACGGGGTCGGCACCGTCGCAGGTGATGCTCATGCCCACGCCGCTCGGCGCATTGGCCACCACGCGGTTGCGGCAGATCTGCAGCAGGTTGGAATTGTGCGCCACTTCCACCGCCGTGCTCCCGTTGAGCACAGGCCCTGTGATCTCATTGTCCTCGATGTACACCTCCGGGTCGCCGGTGCCGGCGTTCATCAGCTGAATGCACCGCGAGCGTTGACCGGTGAATACGCTGTTCCTCACCTCCAGCGTCAATTGGGAGTAGTCCATGCTCCACTGCACACCTGTGAAGCCTCCCTCGAAGCGGCAGTGATCGAAGACCACGTTGCGTTCATTGTTCTCCGCCAAGCCTCGAACGAGCATGGCATTGCCGTTGGTGCTCACGTTCGTGAAGCGGCAATGGCGAAAGAAGATGTACTGTGAGCTCGTGCTCGGATCCGCCACCGCGGTCTCCCAATCCACGCAGCTGCCCGGCAGGGTGGTGCTCCCCGTGCGTGAGATCGTGATGTGCTCGAAGCTCACGCGATCAGCGCCGCTCATACGTACGGTGGGCGCCGTTGTGCCCGTGGCCGACGTGAGGCTGACGAGCGAACTGTCCAGGCTCGCGCCGCGGAAGGTGATGGTGTTGACATTGCTGTTCCCGGGCACATTCCCCAGGACGATCTGCTCGGTGTAGGTGCCGTTCGCCACGCTGAAGACCACGGGGCCGGTGATGCCGAGCGTGGTCAGGTCGGCGATCGCAGCAGTGAAGCTGGTGTAGTCACCACCGCCGCCAGCGTCGATCGTGTAACTGCCGTTGAGCTGCGCGTGGGATAAGGTCGGAAGCAGGAGCGCGAGCAGGATGAGCGTTCGGCGAGCGAGCATGGCCCAGGACGTAGGGATGGCAAGTTCCTTCGCGCGCGCAGCCGGGTCCAGCGCCAATGGGTGAACGTCTCTACCGGTTGGGTGAACGTCAGAGGAGTTTCAACCGACCCAACACCTCCTCCCGGTAGCTCCGACCGATCGGGAACCAACGTCCGTCCACGTGCAGGCCGTTGTCGCTCACGGCCGTCACTCGGTCCAGGTTCACGGCATGGCTGCGGTGTACGCGTACGATCCGCGGATCGGCGATGCCATCGAGCACATCCTTCAGCATGCGCGACAGGATGTAGTCCCGCGTAGCCGTGTGCACCGTGGTGCAGTTGTCATCGGCCTCGAGGTAGAGGAGCTCGTGCACGGCGATGCGGTTCCACTGCCGGCCATCGCGCAGGAAGACCGCCTGCTGCCCGTCCGAGGTCATTGCTTGATGAAGCGGGCCGTGCGCGCCTTCCCTTCCTCATTCCAGCGAAGCAGGTGTAGGCCGGGAGCCAATCCTTCCACGTCGAGGATGGTCAACGTGGTTGAAGCACCGCGCAGCACCTCACGACCGTTCGCATCTAGCACCTCGAAGGCTCGGCCAGCCGGCATGCCAAGTACGTGAAGGACGTCATCAGCCGGGATCGGGTAGAGGCGCACACCATCTTCTTCACGCGTTGCGATACCCGTGCTGATATCGGCCACCACCGTGATGTTCACCTGGTAGCTGCACCCGTTCACGTCCACCACATCGCAGGAATAGTTCCCGGCTGTGCTGATGCTGATGGTCGGCGTTGTCGCACCGGTGTTCCACGAGTAGCTGGTGAAGGAGGCGTTGAGCCCGAGCTCATAGGGCAGGGCCACGGTGATCGTGGGTGCCTGTACTGCGTTGGTGCTGGCCGTGTACTCATCGGCACCCATGTCGCAAACCGGATTGCCGCGCGCATCGCCATCGATGTCCGCGCCCACCACGAAGAAGTACTCGCCCAGATCGTCCATGGCGCAGTTGTTCATGTGCAGGTCCGGCTGGGCCGGAAAGACCGGGTCGATGTCGGAATCGCCTACGCCCTGACCGCCGCTCTGGTGTGCCGCCAGCGTGGCGTGATCGGTACCACCCACGTTGCTGAGCGTGGCGCCGGTGGTGAACAGGTCGTTGTGGTCCTCCGTGGCCACGTTGCCCTCCACTTGCACGTTGTAGGCGAGGCCTCCGGTGTTGTTCGCGAAGATGTTGTTGCGGACCAGCGCGTCCTGACCATCGGGGAAGTTGCTCAGATGGTAGAAGGCATACGATTGTTCTGGTAAGCCGTTCGCCACCAGCACGCTGTTGTGCACGATCTTCATGTCCCACAGGTTGTACACGGCAAGGCCCCATACATCACCTGTTCCATTCACGTACACCATGTTGTTGCTGATCATGTTGCCGGTGGTGCTCTGCGTGTTGCCCACCTCGATGCCCGTGCAGCCGTTGGTCGCATAGGCCTGGATGTCGTTCCTGCGGATCTGACTGCCGCCGTCGAAATACGTTGTTCGGATGCCCACGTACCAGTTGCCCACCGTGGTGCTGAAGTCGTTGTCGCCGATCTGCCCGCGGCAATTGTTGAGCCGCACGCCCGTGCCCACCTGCTGGCGGAACTCGTTGCCGGTGATGATCAAGCCATCGCAGCGCGCGCCGGAGAAGCCGTAACAGTCGAGCTCGATGGCCGTGTTGCCGTTGAAGAACGAGTTGTCGATGATGATGATGTCCTGCGGGTTGTTGTTGGTGTTGATCGCGGCCTGGTCGCAGTGCACGAGGATGCGATCGAAATAGGCGGAGCCCGATGGGTTCGTGCTGCCATGGAAGACGCATTGCTCGATGGTCATGCCGGCGATGGCGTTGAAGAAGTGCACGGCGCGAGCGTAATTGAAGTCCAGTGGCCGGAAGGTGAGCTTCTCGAAACGGACGTCATCCGTGCCGTCAATACGGAAGATGTAATTGTCCGCGCTGCTGCTGGCGTCGAACTCCAGGTTCACCGCCTGTACGCCATTGCTGCTGTTGCGGAAGGTGATGCTCCCCGGCGTGCCTGGCACGGCGCCCAGTTGATATTGCCCGGTGTAGGTGCCCGGCCGTATGTCGAAGGTGACGTTGCCAGCGGCGCCCTGGGTCATGAGCGCATTGACCGCCGCGGTGAGCGTGGCGTAATCGGGGTTGCTGCCGCCCACGGTTTTGGTGCCGGAGAGCTGTGCCCAGCCCATGAGCGGAACGAACGATAGTGCGAACAGTGCGGCGATGTGTTTCATGGGGTGGTGAGTTTGTTCAGGAGTCCTTTGCCTTTCTTCATGAGGTCGCTGCCCCCGCTCTGCTGCGAGCTGGATCCGGAGGAGCTGCCGGTACCCGGTGGGCTGACCTTGTCCGCGGCCTTCTCCGCCGCGCCCTTAGGCTTGCAGAGCATGCCGGGTTCGTAGCTGCGGATGCGTGCGATGTCATCGGCGCTCGTGAGCATCCACACCTCCAGCGCCACGATCCTGAAGGTCTCACCCACTTTCTGGCCGTTCTTCCAGGAGCCACCTCCTTTGGTGAGTGACATGCGCGTGTGGGCGTCCTGCGTGGCGTTCCACCACTCCATCATGTTGGGCTGCTGGTGCTTCACACCCGGATCCGGGCAGTATTGCTGCGCATAGGTGCTCTTCGGGTTGAAGGCGCGCTCCAGCACGTTCGTCACCAGCTGATAGCCGTTCGCGTTCAATCGCGTGCTGCTTCCTTCAACGAAGTACACGGGATCGAGCATGCGGATGAGGTAGGCCTCCACCTGCTCCTTCGTGCCTTCGCGCAGCAGCTTGTTGGTGAAGAGGAACACGTCCACATCCCGCTGGAAGTCGGGTATCTCGACAGGCGGCAGCGCGTCAAGCTGCGCCTGGGCTTCCCGCTCCTGCATCTGATCACGGTAGCTGGGCATGGCCGCGAGGTCCTCCTGCGCGTATTTCCGCACTTCCCCATCCGTGCGTTCCCTGCTGGTGGCCACGATGTTGTCCTTCCACGGACCATCCACGGCATCACGGTAGAAGCGCACATCGACCTTCTCCTGGATCGTCGTGAGGTCGTAGATGCTGGTCTTGGCATCGTACTCGATCTCCACGGGTATGGTGAAGGACTTTGGCGTGTGCCAGATCACGCCCTCGCCCTCCGGTATGCGCATGTAGTGGAGGTCACCCACCATGTCACCGGCGCGCCAACCGAGGAAATCGACGTAGCGCTCGCGGATCATGCCGAGCATCTCCTCCTTGCTCGGTGCAGGCAAGCCGAAGTATTCGTTCTCCGCCACCTTGAATTCGCGGAAGCTGGTACTGGCGCCGTAATGGTACCGCGCGATCCCCGTGATCTTCACCGTGGCCTTGGGGTATTCGGGTACCTCGGCGCTGCGGGTCACATAGGCCACGCGGTCCCACATGTACTGGCCGTGCGCGCTGTGCCATTCCTTTCTCGTGGGGCCTGGCGACAGTTCCACCTTGAGCACCCCCGGCTTCGTAAGGTCCTTGATGATCTGGGCATCGGAAGGCTGCCCATAGACCGCGATGGCTGTGAGTCCGAGGGCCGCCAGGGAGAGTGCGATACGAATACGCATGACCGTAGGGATAAGGTGCCCCTAACTTCCGCCTGATACGCGATGAACGCCAGCTGGATCGGGTGAACGACCGGTCCGGATGGGTGAACGTCAGAGCGTCCGGATCCGCGCCATCAGCGCATCGCGATGGGTCTTGCCTACGGGCAGGCGCGCTGTCCCGAGCTGCACATAGCCATCCTCCACCGCGGTGATGCGGCGGGTGTCCACCAAATAGCTCCGGTGGATGCGCAGGTGGTGCCGGCTGTTCAGCTTCTTCTCCACCGATGCCAATGTGCTGGTGATCACGAAGCGTTTCGTCGGCGTCTGCAGCGTCACGTAGTTGTCATCGGCCTCGGCGTAGAGGATGTCATCGATGGCCAGTTTCGTCAGCCGCCCCTTGTCCCGGATGAAGATGCTGTCCGCGATCACGAAATCGGTCTCGTTGGTGCTCTCCACTTTTTCCAAGGGCGCCGCGCCCGATGCATAACGCGCCAACGCGATCTCGATCTGAGCGCGGAGCTGCAGCTCATCGAAGGGCTTGAGGATGAAACCGGCAGGACGGACCGCCTTCACGCGCTCCAGGGTGGCCGTATCGGCATGGCTCGTGACGAAGATGAAGGGCAGCGGATGCTTCGCGTTGATCCGTTCGGCGAGCTGCACGCCGTCCGCGCCATCACCCAGGTTGATGTCCAGCAGGATGAGGTCGGGCTTCGCGACCGCCATCTCCGCCATGGCATCCAGCGCATTGTCGCAGGCTGCGCAAACCTCGTAGTCCATCTCTTCCAGATGACCCCGAAGGTCCTCGGCGATAAGCGGTTCGTCCTCGACGATCAGGATGCGGATGCGTGCCATCTAGCGTGCAAGTTCGTACTTGCCGATCCGAAGGACAACCTGCGTACCGGGCGGACCGTTCACCTGCCACTCCGCCTTCAGCTTGGCACTGAAGGTGCGCACCATGTTCAGGCCGAAGCCGCTGCCTTTGGCCGGGACCGCCGAAGCAGGCATGCCCACACCATCATCGGCGACGCTCAGCACCAATTGAACGCCCTGCTCCTGCAGCGATACGGTGAGCGTTCCGCTTCGCCCATCGGGCCAGGCGTACTTCAGCGCGTTCGTGATGAGCTCGTTCAGGATCAAGCCGATCGGTACCGCGGTATCCACATCCAACGAGATGTCCTGCACATCGATGGCCACCTGCACGCTGCCCTCCTTGCCATAGTTGTTCACCAGTCCGCTCACGAGGCGCTCCACATACTGGCGCATGGGCACTCCGGTGAGATCGCCCTCGCGGTAGAGGTCCTGGTGGATGAGGGCCATGCTCTTCACGCGTTGGCGACTATCCTGCACGGCCTCACGCGCCTTCTCGTCCGTGATCCCGCGGCTCTGGATGCTGAGCAAGCTGCTTACCACCTGCAGGTTGTTCTTCACGCGGTGATGGATCTCGCGCAGCAGGAGTTCCTTGTCCTTCAGCTGCTGCTCGATGATGACGTTCTTCCTCGACAGCTCGCGCTCCCCTTTCCGCTTCGATCGATACGCGCGGTAGGCCAGCAGCGCCACCAGGAGCAACAGCCCGGCACCAGCGGCCACGGCCTTGATCGCGCGCGAGCGGCGCTCCAGCATCGCCCTGTTCTCCGAGAGTTCCGCATCCTTCTGCTCGGTCTCATAGCGCACCTGCATGTCCGCGATCTGCGCGCTGCGCTCCGCGTTGAGCAGGCTGTCGCGCCGCAGCTTCATGCGCTTGTAATGCACGAGTGCGGAATCGGCCTGCCCCCAATGCTCATAGATGCTGGCCAGGAACTCCTCTCCGTCGGCCAACGCGGTGGCGGCACCTACTTCACGCGCGATGCGCATGCCTTCCCCGATGTGCGCGAGCGCGCTGTCACGATCGCCGTGAAGCCCTTCGAGATGGCCGAGCGCGTTCAGGATGTTGGCCCGGTACGATTCATCCTCGCCGATCGGATGCTGATCGCGCGCTTCCTTCATGCGCGCCAGTCCCGCTTCGAGGTCGCCTTTCATGTAAAGGGCGTTGCCGAGGTTCATGCGCACCTGCGCCGCGAAGGCATCCTGCCCCTTGCCGGATAGGATGGCGATCGCGCGCTCGTAGTGGTACACGGCGCTGTCGAGCTGGCCGTGGTCGTAATAGACGTTCGCGAGGTTGTTGCGCACGTTGGCCATCCACACGGTATCGCCCACTTCCTGAAAGCCGGCCAGCGCGCGGTTGAACTCGGTCAGCGCGTCGTCGTTCCGATGTTCCTCTTTGTAGATGGAGGCCACGTTGTTATGGGCCATCGCAGTGTACCAAGGGTCATCGCCTCGTTCGAAGGAGCGCAGGGCGAGCAGGTATTCGTTGAGCGCCTTGGCCGGCCGCCCCTGCACCGTGCGGCACATGCCGGTGAAGTTGTGCGCCTTGCCGATCTCCACGGGATCTCCGCTACGTTGCGCGATGGCGAGGTAGCTCGCGCAGATCACCAGTGCGGTGTCCGGTCGGGTGAACACGGTCTGCCGCAGCATGTCGGTGAGCACCGGCAGCCGCGAGGTGTCGTTGGGCAGGGCATCGGCTACGCGTCGCAGGCTGTCGAGCTGGGCGTGCGCAGCGGTCGGGATTGCGGCGATCAGCCAAGTCGCCAAGAGGCGCGCACCGCACGATCTGGAGGAACCGATCACCATGTGCTGAGACCGCCACCAGCGAGCGCGCTCTCCGTCCGGCGCATCACGGCTTCATCGAGCCGGTCCTGTGCATCCACGGCCTTCAGGTTCTCTTCGAGTTGCGCGGTCTTGCTGGCGCCGAGGATCACGGTACTCACACGAGGGCTCTTGAGGCACCAGGCGATGGCGAAGACCGGCAGGCTGAGGCCCAGTTCCGCGGCGATGGGCTTCAGCTTCTCCACGGCGCTCAAGCGTGCCGCGTTCAGCTCGCGCTCGCGCAGCCAGTCCAGTCCCTCGGCGGTGAGCCGCGTGCCCTCTTGCGCAGCGGCGGTGTGCTTGCCGCTCAGCACGCCGCTGGCGAGCGGGCTCCAGATGGTGGTGCCCAGCCCTACGGTATCGTAAAGCGGGGCGAATTCACGCTCCACCTTCTCGCGGTGGAAGAGGTTGTACTGCGGCTGTTCCATCACCGGCGCGATCAGGTGGTGCCGCTCCGCCACGGCGTGGGCTTCCTTGATCTGCTCCGCGCTCCATTCGCTCGTGCCCCAATAGAGCGCCTTGCCTTGCATGATGAGCTGGTGCATGGTCCACACCGTCTCGTCGATGGGCGTCTCGGGGTCCGGTCGGTGGCAGAAGAAGAGGTCGAGGTAGTCGACCTGCAGGCGCTCGAGCGCGGCGTGGCAGGCCTCGAACACGTGCTTGCGGTGCAGCCCGATCTGCGTGGGAAGCTTGCCGCCCGCGCCGAAGAAGGCCTTGCTGCTCACGGTCCAGGTGTCGCGCGGCCATTCCATGCGCTTCAGGATGCGGCCCATCACGCGCTCGCTCTCGCCGCGTGAATAGATCTCGGCATTGTCGAAGAAGTTCACGCCGTTGTCGTACGCGAGCTTCATCAGCTCGGCGGCGGTGTCCTCGGAGATGAGTTTCCCGAAGGTGAGCCAGGAGCCCAGGGAGAGCTCGGAGAGTTGCAGGCCGGAGCGGCCGAGTCGGCGGTAGCGCATGGTGGCCACGAAGATCGTCGCTCCGGGGTGTGGATGGACTGTGGACAACTCGCGACCTGCGCGATGCAACGGTCACCTGCGCCTGATGTTGTCGGAACACAGCGGGCGGAGCTTCGCCTGGTGATGTCGAGCCCCTGCTTCCGCGAACCGCAGCCCGTGGCACCCGAGCAGGGCGCCGCTGCGCCGATCGCTTGGTTCATGCCCGGGAGGGCGTTGCCACTGCCCAGCCGGCAGCGCGCGTGATCGTCGCCGCGCGGAAGGATCACGAGAGGCCCCGGGGACGGGGCCTTTTCGCGTGCGGCATCAACCGCCGTGGTTCAGCACACGCCCATCCTCCATCTCGATGTTGCGATCCGTGCGCGCCGCGAAATCGGTGTCGTGCGTGACGATCAACAGGCTGCGCTTGTGCTCTTGCGCGATGTGCTGGAAGATCTCGAACACGGTCTCCGAGTTCTTCTTGTCGAGGTTGCCCGTGGGCTCGTCGCCCATGATGATCAGCGGGTCGTTGATCAGGGCGCGGGCGATCGCCACGCGCTGCTTCTGCCCGCCGCTGAGCTGGTTGGCCATCTTCAGCGCCTGGTCGGCCATGCCCAGCTCGGTGAGGCGGCGCATCGCGTCGGATTCCACCTCGGCGCTGCTCTTCCGCGCGAGCTTGAGCCCGGGCAGCATCACGTTGCGCAGCACGCTGAATTCAGGCAGCAGGTAGTGGAACTGGAACACGAAACCGATCTTCTCGTTGCGGATGGCCGCGAGGCGCGTGCCGCTGAGCCCCTTGGTCGGCTCTCCATCGATCACCACCTCGCCCTTGTAATCGGTGTCCATGGTGCTGAGGATGTAGAGCAGCGTGCTCTTGCCGCAGCCGCTCTTGCCGGTGATGCTCACGAATTCGCCGCGCTTCACCTCCAGGGACACCTCCTTGAGCACCGGCACGGTCACCGGGTCGCGGAAGGTCTTGGACACCTGCCGCACCTCCAGCGTATGGCGCTGCTCGCTCATTTGCCGCGGATGATCTCCACCGGGTCGATCTGCGCCGCCTTGCGCGCCGGGAACCAGCCGGCGATCCACGTGGTGAGCAGCGCGAAGGTGACCGCGATGAGGTAGTACTTCGGATTGTAATCCACCGGGAAGGTGGTGACCGTGGGAAGCGCCTCGGTGACGAAGGGCAGCTGATCGATGAGCCGCTGCATGGCGAAGCCGAAGAGGGCGCCGGCCGCCGCGCCCACCACGCCGATGATCAGGCTCAACGAAAGGAAGATGCGCCGCACATCGCCGCCGCTGAAGCCTGCGGCCTTGAGGATGGCGATGGTGTCGAGCTTCTCGTAGATGAGCATGTTCAGGATGTTGTAGATGCCGAATCCCGCCACGATCAGCAGCACCACGCCCACCGCGTAGCTGATGGTGGTGCGCACCTGGGTGCCGGTCTCGAACTGGGCGTTGGCGGTCTGTATGTCCACGGCATCCGCATCGAAGCGCGCCGCGAGCTCGCGCGCCATGGCAGGGGCCTGCTCGATGTCCTTGAGCTTCACGTTCAGGTCCGTGAGATAGCTGCGGGGCTGGCCGAGGAGCTCTTGCACGGTCTTGATGCTGGCGTAGCACTGCACCTTGTCGAAGTCGGCGATGCCGCTCTGGAAGAGCCCGCTCACGCGCAGCAGCGCGCGGTCGCCGCTGGCCGTGGTCACCTGCACCACATCGCCCACGCGCGCCGCCATCATGTCGGCGAGCCCTTTGCCGAGCACGATCGTGTTGTTGCCCGTGGCCAGATCGCTCGCGCGACCCTCTACCAGGTAATCGCTGAACATGTAGTAGCGCACTTCCTGCTCCACATCCACGCCGCTCACCTGCCCGTTGAGGTCCGTGGTGCCCACGTTGAAGAAGACCTGCGCCACCAATCGGGGCGATACGGCCAGCACGCGCGGGTCATCCTCCAGCGCCCGTGTGATGGCCGCTGCGTTGCGCAGGCGCTGCGGCTCGCTCTTGGGCTTCACCGAGCGGATGAAATGATGCACGACCGCGCGGTCGTCGAATCGCTGCGCGATGGGCTGCTCGGGTGTGGCCTTGAGCTCGTTGTACAGCCTGATGTGCGGCGTGCGGTTCAGGATCAGGCCGTCGAGCATGTCGTTGAGGCCGTTCATGAAGCCCAGCAGCGCCACGAACATGGTGATGCTGAAGGTGACCCCCACCGCCGCCACGATGCTCTGCTTGAGCTTGGCGCGGAGGATGGTGATGGCGATGCTGATGAGCAGCCTCATGGTCAGGGACGAAGGAGCTGCGTGGTGCTGTCGATGCCTTCGGTGATCTCCACGCGCTCGAGGTCGCGCAGCCCGGTGCGCACCGGCCGGAGCTCATCATCGGCGGTACGCACATGGGTGCTGTCGACCAGGTACGATGCAGGTATGGTGAGGGCCTTCTCCTTGCGCCGCAGCTCGATGTTCGCTTCCGCGGTGATGTTCGGGTAGAGGCGCGGCGGCCGCTCGGTGAAGCGCGCTTCCACGCGGAAGGTGCGCGAGCGCGGGTCCATGAGCGGGATGATGCGCGTGACGGTAGCCGCGAACACACGCGGGTAGAGCTCCAGGCTCACATAGGCGCGCTGCCCCACCTCCACCTGGGCGATGTCCTTCTCATCCACCTCCAGCTCCAGGTACAGGTCCTCTCCGCTGCCGATTACCGCGATGGGCCGCTGCGGCGTGGCCAGCTCGCCCGGCTCCACCATCAGGTCGTACACCACTCCGTCGATCAGGCTCGTGGGGGTGCGGTCGTCGTTCCCGGCGCTGCTGATCGCGGCATTGCTCCGGGCCACGGCCAGCTCGGTGCGCAGCCGGTCGCGCGTCTCCGCCAGTGATTTCACGGCCCTGATCCATCCGGCCTTGCTGGTGCTGAAGGCGAGCTCCCGCTGCTCCAGCTCGGCCTTGCTGCCGATGTCTTGGTCCCACAGCGCGCGTTGGCGTGCCGCGTTGGTGCTGTCCAGCTCATACCGCTCGCGGGCCTGCTGCGCTGCTTCGCGCAGCTGCACCAGCACCGGTCCGCTCTCCGAGGCATTGCGCTCCAGGAGCTGCAGCTGCGCCGTGGCGATGCGCTGCCCCGCGCTGCTGCTGCGGTCGTCGATGCGCAGCAAGGGCGTGCCGGCCTTCACCGTATCCCCTTCGTGCACCAGCAGGGCCAGCACAGCGCCGGATACCGTTGGGTACACCTGGTACTGTCCCGCCGCTTTCACCACGCCGCTGGCATATACGCTCTCGGTGATGGCCCCGACAACAGGCCTCGCCGTCTCGACGCCATCCCCGCAGGACGACCAGAGCATCAGGGGGATGAGCGCGCCCTTCCAGGATTGCTTCATCCGACGAAGGTCGTGCACGACCGCTCATCCTCGGCGCTCGCCGCGGCCACTTGCCTTCGGTACCTTGGCGCACCCGCATGTCCTTCCTCTGCGCTCGTGTCCCGGAGCTTCGGCTTAGCCTGAGCGAATCGCTTCACCTGGTGCGAAGGGAGGATTGGGAGGAGGTGGCGCGCGACGCCGCTCCGTACCTGCGGTTCGACCATCTGCTCGCCTTGGAGGAGCGCATGCGCCCGGCCATGGACTTCCGCTACGTCATATACTACGATGCGGGCAATCGGCCCGTGGGCATTGCCGCCTTCCAGGTGGTGGAACTCGAGGATCGCGGAAGCGTGTACGGCGATAAGCTCTGCCGGCTCGGCAAGCGCGTGGGCAGCCGCCTCTTCGAGGACCGCAAGGTGCGCTGCCTCGTGGCGGGCAATGTCTTCCAGGCCGGCGATTACGGCAGCCACTTCCTCGGCGGTGTGAGCGCGGCGCAGCGCATCGCCGCGGTGGCCGATACCATGCAACGGCTCGAGCGCGGTGAGCCGCTGCCCACCAAGGCCAGCGCGCTCGTGGTGAAGGATATCGTGCCGGCTTCGCGCACGGCGGCGCCACCGGAGGTTCCCAAGGGCTATCACCTCATGCGCACCGATAAGAACATGGTGATGGAGCTCGATCCCGCATGGGCTGACATGGAGGCCTATCAGGCCGCGCTCACGGCCAAGGCGCGCACGCGGCTGCGCAACGTGCTCAAGCGATCGGCCGGTCTGGCCGTGAGCTCGTGGGATACGGACCGGATCCTGCGGCACGCCGAACGCCTGCAGGACCTGCTTGACCAGGTGCTGGCGCGCTCCACGTTCGTCATGGGGCGGCTCAACGTGGCCGTGTATGCCGATTGGAAGCAACAGCTCGGCGACCGCCTTCGCTTCCTCTCGTACCAGCTGGAAGGGGAGATCGTCGGTTTCAGCGCGGCTTTCGTGCATGATGCCGTGCTCGATGCGCATTACGTGGGGCTGGATCACGAGCACAACGAGCGACACGGCGTGTACCAGCGCATGCTCGTGGACCACCTGGAGTGCGCGCTGCGGCACCGCGTGCGCCGCATCCATTTCGGGCGCACAGCGGAGCAGGCCAAGAGCAACCTGGGCGCCGTGCCCGAGGACATGTACTTCCTGGTGCGCCACCGCAACCACATGGCCAATCAATTCATCGGCCCCATGCTGCGCTCGGTGCAGCCCGCTGCCTTCGAGCTGCGCGACCCGTTCAAACGTTCGCAGGCCTGAATGGACTCGCTCACGCAGATCGTGCTGGGAGCCGCCATGGGCGAGGCCGTCCTCGGGCGCAAGGTGGGCAACAGGGCCATCCTCTGGGGCGCCATCGCGGGCACCATCCCCGACCTCGATGTGCTGGCGCGTTCGCTCTTCGATCCCCTGCGCGCCAACGAGCTGCATCGCGGGGTCACGCACTCGATCCTGTTCAGCGCGGCCATGGCGCCCGTACTGGCGCGCTGGCGCGAGCGGAGCGCGCATACGTTGCTCGCGGTGTTCACCGTGCTCGTGGCGCTCACCTTCGTGCAGAGCGCGCAGAGCGGGGTGGTGCGCGGCGCGCTGCTCGCAGTCACGGCGTTCATCGTGGTGCTCATCTGGCGTAGGAAGCGCGCGCCGGATAGCGGTACCACAAAAGAGTGGACCTGGCTGTTCTGGTGGAGCCTGGTGACCCACCCGCTGCTCGATTGCCACACCACCTGGGGCACACAGCTGTTCTGGCCCTTGCCGTGGAAGCTCAGCTGGAACAACATCTTCGTGGTGGACCCGCTCTACACGGTGCCTTTCTTGATCTGCGTGGGCGTGGTGCTGTTCCTCCGCCGCGAGAGCCGTTGGCGGCGCTGGGTGAACTGGTTCGGCATCGGCATCAGCTCCGCATACATGCTGGTCACCATCGTATGCAAGCGCGTGGCCATGGCGGCCGTGAGCAGTTCCCTCGAGCGCCAAGGAATCGGCTATGCCGATTTCACCACGCGCCCCACGCCCTTCAATTGCATCCTCTGGTCGGTGAACGTCGATGCCGGCGACCATTACCTGCTCGCCTACCATTCGTTGCTCGACACGCGCCCGGAGATCCGTTTCGTGCGCATCGATAAAGGGCTGGCGAAGCTGGGTCCATGGGCCGGCCATGAGATGGTGCAGCGGCTGGAAACGCTCTCGCAGCACGACTTCACGATCGAGCAGCAAGGAGACACGCTGGTGTTCAACGATCTGCGTTTCGGGCAGATGGGCGAGCCCGCGCCGGATAAGCCCTTCGTCTTCGCCTACCTGCTGATCCCGGAGGGAGACGATCTCCGCGTGGAATTGCTGCCGCCGGAACGCGCCCAACCCGCAGATCTGGGCACGCTCTTCCGCGAGCTGTGGGTGCGCGTGAAGGGCGTATAGCGTGCGCTGGCCTTGCCGAGCGCCTCAGCTGAATTGCGCCACCACCATGAACATGAGGGCCACGGTCACGGCCCAGTAGCCCCAGTTCACGAGCATGTACGCGAATGACTTGCGCTCGAACAAGGCGTTGGTGACGATGATGGGGAGGATCACCACGATGGACAGGATGATGCTGTGGGCGAGGCCATGCGTCCAGCTGCTATAGCGCGCCACGTAGGCGTCCACGTGTCCTTTCAGCTCAGCGCCGAAGGGCGTGGCCGTATCGACGCCCATGCCATGCTCCGCCACCGGCCTGAAGAACGCGTCGAACATGGTCCCGTGATCGGCCAGGATCTTATACGCGAGCCCGAACAGGAAAGCCATCACGAAGCTCACTCCGAAGATCAACGCCATGTTCCCGCCTTTGATCTTCTCCTCGGTCATCCCTGCGGCTCGCATCCAGGTATTGCCGAAGACCTTCGGGTTGTACCAGATGAAGCCCACGAGCATCGGCACCAGAGCCGCCACGAGTTGAACGAGCCAGTTGATCGTCATGGAATGCGGTTTTGCCCAAAGCTATCCGATGGGTTCGATACCTTCATGCTCGGCGCCGCATCTTCGCGCGTCCCACCCACGCAATCCCGCTCGCATGTCCGGCATCTCCAGCAACAAGGCACCCGAACCCGTTGGTCACTACCCGCATGCGCGTCGCGTAGGCGAACTGCTCTTCTTGAGCGGCGTTGGGCCCCGCGAGCGCGGAACGAAGAAGATCCCGGGCGTGGAACTGGATGACGCGGGCAACATCCTCCGGTACGACATCGAGACGCAGGTGCGCAGCGTGTTCCAGAACGTGCGGTGGATCCTCGAAGATGCCGGGTCGTCGTGGGAGAGGATCGTGGATGTGACCGTGTACCTCACCAACATGAAGGACGACTTCCCGACCTACAACCGCCTGTGGAAGGAGTACTTCGAGAAGGACCCGCCGTGCCGCACGACGCTTGAGATCAATTGCCTGCCCACGCCCATCGCCATCGAGCTGAAGGTGGTGGCCACCGTGTGACTATCGCCGGGCTTCATCCGGTTTTCATGCCGATGACCAAACGCGTTCAGCGCTCGGTCAGAACATCGCGCCGTTGAACACGGGCGTGAGGAAGATGGCCCGCCGGTCAAACAGCCGCTCGCCGCACGCGGTTCTGGTTAGGGTCTGCACGGCGAGCGGTCTTGTCCCGGGGCTTCTTCGCGCCCGTTGGTGCCGATGAGCCTATCCTCATACGAACTTAGCCCCATGCGGATCCTGGTCGTGGAGGATGAGCCCAAGGTGGCCCAGTTCCTCAAGCAAGGTTTGGAAGAGAGCGGGCACGAGGTGCTCAGCGCCTTCGATGGGCCCACCGGCAGGCAGCTCGCGCTGCAGGAGCCGATCGATGTGGTGGTGATGGACGTGGTGATGCCCGGCATGAATGGCGTGGAGACCTGCAAGGCCATACGCCAGGCCGGTGGCCGCATGCCCATCCTGCTGCTCACCGCGCTGGGCACCATCGACGACAAGGTGAACGGCCTCGATGCCGGTGCCGATGACTACCTGGTGAAGCCTTTCGAGTTCAAGGAGCTGCTGGCGCGCATCCGTTCGCTCACGCGCCGTGGATCCGCTGTGCACGCGCAGGCCGAACGCCTCGAGTACGGTGGGCTGCAGCTGCACCTGGCCCGCAAGGAAGCCCTGCGTGAGGGCCGCCGCATACAGCTCACCGCGAAGGAATTCGCGCTGCTGGAGTACTTCATGCGCAACGCCGAGCGCGTGCTCAGCCGCGCGCAGATCAGCGAGCGTGTCTGGGACATCGACTTCGATACCGGCACCAACGTGGTGGAGGCCTACGTGAAGCTCCTGCGCAAGAAGGTCGATCGCGACTTCGAGCCGAAGCTCATCCATACGCGCGTGGGGCTGGGCTACATCCTCACCGACCAGTCATGACCATACGCACCCGGCTCGCCCTGCAGTTCGTGCTGCTCGGCTCCCTGGTGCTCGCCACGGCCTTCGTGGCGGTGTACATGCTCTCCGCCGATTACCGCGCCGAGGAGTTCTCGAACCGCATGCGCGATCGCGGCATGCACGCAGCCAAATTGCTGCTCCAGGTCGATGAGGTGAGCGAGGATCTGCTCATGAAGATCGAGCGCAACAACCCGGTGCGTCTTCCCGAGGAGTACGTGCGCATCTTCGATCGCGGCAACGCGCTCATCTTCCATAGCGGCGATCAACTGGTGCCGCCCACGTCCGTTGAAGTGCTGGACCGCGCGCGGATCGAGGGCGATTCGCGGCGCTCCCACGGTGTTCGCGAGGAGATCATCTTCCCCTTCAACGTGCGCGACGAACGCTTCGTGGTGCAGGTCTCGGGCAACGACATCTTCGGGCGCAGCAAATTGCGCAACCTGCTGCGCGTGCTGGTGCTCACCTTCCTGGCCGGCGTGCTCATCATGTTCTTCATCGGCCGGGTTTACGCCGCCCGTGCATTGGCACCCGTGCAGCGCCTGGTAGCGGCCATGCGCAGCACCGGTCCGGCCGAGCTCGATCACCGCGTGCTCGTGGGGGCCTCGCACGACGAGATCGCCGAGCTCGCCCACTCCTTCAACGACCTCATCGCACGGCTCGAAGTGGCCTTCCTCGCCCAGCGCAACTTCATCGCCAACGCCTCGCACGAGATGCGCACCCCGCTCACCACCATCTCGGGTCAGATCGAGGTGCTGCTCCTGCGCGAGCGCGACCCCGACGAGTACCGGGCCACGCTGCGCTCCGTGCTCGACGACATGCGCGCGCTGAACCGGCTCGCCAACCGCTTGCTCCTGCTGGCCCAAGCGGAGACCGAGAGCACGGCCTCCACCTTCGTGCCCGTGCGCATGGACGAGATCGTGTGGTCGGCGCGGCTCGAGGTGCAGCGCGCCGATGAGCGCTACAAGGTGCAGGTGTTGATCGATGCGGTAGAGGATGAACGCGACCTGATGGTGAACGGCAACGAGGCGCTGCTGCGCTCGCTCGTCTTCAACCTCATGGACAATGCCTGCAAGTACTCGGATGATGCGTGCGCCCGCGTCGTGCTCAACGGTGCAGGCGCCACTGTCTCGCTTCAAGTGGACAACACCGGCCCAGGCATCGATGCGCACCATCACCTGCGCATCTTCGAGCCGTTCTTCCGCGCACGGAATACCGGCGGCGCCCAGGGCCACGGCATCGGCCTGTCGCTGGTGAAGCGCATCACGGAACTGCATGGTGGCGCCATCACCCTACAATCCGAGGCCAATCAAGGGGCTTCGTTCCGCGTCACGCTGCCCAAGGCGGAGACCGCCCTGGCGCCGGCTCCATGACTCCGTGCCGCAGCGCTACCAATCCTCGGTACGCAGCAGGCGCACCGCGATCCATGCCATGCCGGCCATCAGGGCGATGATGCCCGCCCACACCCACCACGCCGAGGGGTTGATCGAAGGTCCCGCGGATTCTGGTAGCGCCATCGCCTTCAAGGGACCCGTGGCGAGCGTGTCGATGGGTACGGGCAGGTCCGCTGCGAAAGCCTCCATGTCGTATCGCGGGGGCTCCAGTCCAGCATCGCCCACGTTCAGGCGGTACGCCACGCCGGCATCGAGCCGAGCCAGCAGCAGCCGTTCCTGGCATTGCGCGTTCACGGCGCCGATGCACAACGGCCGGTCATCGCCATTGTCGATCCAGAGCTCGAAGGTGTCGAGGCGCTCTGCTCTCGTCTCGAAGCGCGCTCCGTTGCCCGGCTCGATCGTGTAGGTGCCCAGGTGTTCGATTCGGCTCTGGTTTCCGTGGCGGGAGCTTGCCGCAGCTACCGTATGCCTGCGGACCAGTTGCACCTGCCGGAGGAACGGCAGTGTATCCTCCGTTTCGATCGTCATGCGCTCCACGAGCAGGCTGCGCGGCAGTGCGAAACGGAGCACCGTGTGCCGCGCGCTGTCTGATCGAGAGAAGGGGAGCTGCTGCGCCGCTGCATAGACTGGTTGCGGCGAGCCTGCCGGAACGAATCGGCCCACGCCGAGCACGTTCATGGGCGCGGTGATCGAATCGTTGAAGGTGAGGCGCAGGTAACGGTAATCGCTGCGTGGGATGCGCAGCAGCAGCACCTGGTGCGGCGGGTCGCCGCGCGCGCCTTGCAAAGCCAGGTGCTCATCCTTCACCATGTACCATGAATCACGGTCGTCGCTGCCGGTGATGCGCACGCGTTTCTCCGCTTGGATCGGCTTGATCCACACGTGCAGCTCATCGATGAGCTGATCGGCCGGTCGCTCGATCTCCACCTCCGTGCGGTGCCCGAGCACCTCATTGCGCAGCAGGTCGAAGGCCTCGAAGCGTTCTGGACCTTGGGGTCGCTGGGCGGTCCGCAGCACGTAGGGCACTTGGGCGCCGGCGCTGTCCAACAGGCGTATGTCGCCCAGGTCCGCGCGAGCGGCGCCTTGCAGATCGGGGTCGAGCACGATCGCGTGCAGGCCGTTGCGGCTTGCGGGTGGGAGCTGGGCGCTCCAGCGCGGATGCTGCGCGAACGCAGGCACCGCGGCGAACACCATCAGCGCGAGGAGCTCAGGGCTGCGTCGCATTGGGTGGCGCGGGTTCGTTCGGGTGGTCATCGACGAAAAGGCCTTTCAGCTTCTGGTACATGAAGGAGATCACCAGCAGCAGCGCGCCCAGGAAGATGAACGCGGCCACGCGGCCGCCCTCGCTCAAGGAGCCGAGGTCGAAGAGGAAAAGCTTCAGCAGCGTGATGGCGAAGAGCGTGAGCGCGATGATGCGCATGACGCGTAGGCGCGCGCGCATGCCATGCCACATGAAGGCGAAGCTGCCCACTCCCCAGAGGATGGGATAGCCCACACGCCGCGCAGCGGGCAGTGCGAAGCTGCTGCCATGCCATTGGATCATGATCAGGTCGAGTTCCTGGCTGGCCAATACCACCAGGAAGGCCGAGGCGATCCAGAGATAGAGCTTCCATGCGGAGGACGAGCGGTCGATCACCGCGCGCGCGATCATCGCCAGGCGCACGACACCGATCACCAGGAGACCAGCGGCCAGGTAATGGAAGGGGATGAAGGAGAGATCGACACGGTTGGCGATGCCGATGCTCAGCGCGCTACGCGAGGCAGCATAGGTGAGCGACAGGTACACGAGCCCGGTGAGGCTCAACAGTGCGCCCACCGCGATCCGGTAGCCGATGCGACCGCGCCGCGTGAGCCATTCCATGAGCAGCAAATACAGCAGCGTGAAGGCCATGAGCGCCTGGTGCACCACGGAGACGTGCAGCACGCGGCTCAGCTGGTAGTGCTGCTCCAGGATGTTGACGGCGTATAGCGTCAGGGCAGCGCCGATCGCCGTGAGCGCGCGCCATGCGTTGCGGGACAAGCCCATCAGGATCGTTCGTTCGCCATCACCGGAGCGCAGGAGGCGATGCGTGAGCAGAAGTGAAACGCCCGAGGCCATGCCCGCGATCCATGCCCGATTCAGGAGAGGGCGCAGCGGCATCTCGTTCGCCCACCCGTAGGCCCGCTGCCAATCCATCCACAGGCTCATGAGCATGAGCGCGGTCACGAGCATGCTGGCGCGCTCCACCAGGCGCAGGTCCGTGCGCTGCGCGAACCAGAGCAGCAGCACGGCCTCCGCCGCCCAGAACAGTGTGATGCGGCTGCCCTCGAGCTGCACCGGCGCCGCCAGGCTGATGAAGGTGAGCACCAAGCCGATCAGCAGCAGCTTCAGCGGACGGGGGATGCCCTCGCGCCGGTGGAAGTACACCGCGAAGCCGAGGTAGTAGAGGCCGAGCACGGCGGTGAAGAGGCCGTTCACGCGCACATGCAGATCGCTGAGGAAGCAAATGCCGAACGCATAATACGCCGCCGTGTTCGCCAGCAGCAACGCATGGTCGAGTGCGGTGAAGGCCTGCTTGTGCTGCAGGTTGTAGCGCAGGTTCATCGCGAAGAAGACCAGGAAGAAAGCCGTGGCGAAGCCGAAGGCGGGCAGCGCGGGCGGGGGCTCGAGCACCGGATAGGACCACGCCGCCCAAGCACCCATGAACAAGCTGGTGAGCGCGAGTGAGAGCACGTGGATCACGTGCCATTTCTTGTAGTTGGCCAGCAACAGCATGCCCGCATCGAGGAGGAGCAGGTAGGTGAAGAGCACCCGGTAGTTGCCTTCACAGGTGCTCACCAGCAACGGCGCCGCGAAGCCGCCGAGCAAGGAGATCACGGCGAGTTCCTTCCGATCATAGGCAATGGCGAGCGCCACGGCCAAACCGGTGATCACCGCCATGATCGCGAACGCTGGTGTCTGGCCGATCAAGTGGTAGTCGTGGAAGGCGATCCACACCGTGAAGTAGAAGATGGCGATGCCGCCTGCGATGAGCACCGAGCTAAAGGCCCGGAACGAAGCGCGCAGCCGATGGGCGAGGAAGACCAGCAATCCGCCGGAGGCCAGCCCGATCAACGTGCGACCGGTCTCGCTGATCAATCCCTTGCCGATCGCGTATTTCAACAGCAGCCCAACACCTACCACCAGCACCGCGATGCCGATCTTGTTGATGAGGTTCTCGCCGATGAACTTCTCCAGATCGGGGTGTTTCTCGAAGAAGGTCTTGCGCGGCGGAGGCGGAACGAACGCACGGGACGGCGGCGCTTGCGGCTCCTTGGGCCCGGGGCCGCTCACCAGCGGCACAGGCTGGGTCTTCGGATCGGGGAATGCCTCGCGCATGCGTCGCAGCGTGTCATCCTCGGCCACGGGCGTGACCGGAGGTGGCGGAGTGAACGAGGGTTCCTTCGGTGCAGGTGGCGGCACCGGTTCGATCACGGTCGCCGGGCGCGTGGGTTCGGTCGGTGTGCCGCGCTGAGGCGAAACGGCTTCGCCACGTGTGGTGGGGAGCAAGTCCTTCAGCTGGCGTCGCAGTTCCGTGAGCTCACGCATCAACGCGCCCATACGGGCCAGTAGCACCAGCATCAGAACGATGATGGCAAGCGGTATCAGCACCGCAAGGAGGATAGCGCCTTCCATGTGGGAAAGCTAGCGCGCGCCTGGCATTCGCTTACTTCCGCATCGGCATCACCCTACCGAAGGGGCACTCCTTTCAGTAGTTCAACGAAGGGGGTCTGGGCGGAGGCGGAGAACGAAAGGAACAGCAACAGAACCACGGCCACTACAAGGCATGCCCATACCGCGAGATCCAGCAATCGCTCCCTCAAGCCTCGTCGCACCGGTGGCTGCATGGTCTATGGGATAGATCCGCGGCCTTCAACCCCGTCAAGCGCGAACCGGCGACCATGCCCTGTTGCACCGGACTCAGGCATTATCGTCATCGACATCCAAGTTCGTCCTCCACGATGGTTGCCGATGTGACCCATTCACTCCTTGATGAATCGAAGCGTCTGACGGTCGCCATCCTTCAGCTCACTGATGGAATAGACCCCGGCCTTCAAGTGGCCGATATCGATCGTTCGCCGATCCAGGCCCGTTGATCCGACGGCGAGCACCGCCCGACCATCCATCGCACGGACCACCAGATCACCGAGCACCCGTCCATCGGCACGGCTCACAAGGATCTCCTCTGTTGCCGGATTCGGGGATATGGTCACGGACGTGGGCTCGATCTCCGCGATACCGGTGAAGTCGCCCATGCGGCCCCAGCGATCCAGCCGAGCTGCGTAGATCGCGTTGTTCTGCCAGTTGAACCAGGTGGCCATCACACCATCATTCCCATCGCTGGTCATGGCGTAGTCGCTGCCGCCATTGGGTCCGAGATCCGGAACGCAGAACCGGGTCGTGTCGCTCCACAGGTTCGATCCGGAACTGGTCACCCTCCCCGCCCGGAAACCTGCCGTACCTCCCTGCTGGTTCACGGTGCTGCACAGCGCCACAATGTGGTCACCATCCTCCGCGGCGATCGCACGCGGGAAGCCGTTCAGGTTGCCGTCGCACTGCATGGCCAGCACACCATCCGCAGCCAGCAATGGGGAACCGTTCGCATCAAAGCGTTGCATGAAGACCTGTCGGCCGCTTCCGGCCGAGGTGCGGTTGTCCGCCCAGAACACCGTGGTCTCGAGATCGGTCTGCACCACGAACGGGTTCTCCTGCACATCGACCTGCAGGCACACGGGAATGGGCGCGGTGTTGTTGTACAGCACGCCATTCTCATCATAGATGGCCATGCGCAGGTCATAGCTGTTCGCCCAGACCGAGTTCACGCGGGCATTCGGGGCCATGGCGCTGCTCCACTCATAGAAGAGCCCGCCGCTGTTGGCGCTCACCTGGAGCAAGCCGGACCACTGTTCTGCGCCCATGCTGTTCACGCGCATGGCGTACAAGGGCGCTCCTGCACCATTCCCCCAGCGCCGTTCGAACAACAGCCCTCCTGCCATGTCGTGTCGCATGAGCCACGGGCCGGCCACTATGGGGTTGTTCAGGCTGGGCACTTCGACTCCCTGCACGGGCATCAGGTTGGTACCGTCGTTCAGGATACGTGCGATGTGCACGTAATCCGCAGCACCCATGGGATTCGTTCCCCAACCGACGAAAACGCCGTTGAGAACGGGTACCACACGTGGGTAGTAGTTGCCGCCGGAAATTCCGCCGCCGGGCAAGGGACCCGGATGGGCCAGCAGCGTCGGCTGGGACCAGGCCGCCTCACCCGATCCGTCGTAGGCCATGGCCCTTACCGTATCCCCTGAATTGGGGTCCGCACCGGATATGAAGCAGAGGAAGAGCTTGTCGTCGCTCATACGTGTCGCCCCTATAAAGTTGATGCTGCGCCCCGGTACCTCCTGGATCAACCGCCCATTGGGCTCCCACAGCAGGTTGCCCTGGGCATCCAGGCGCTGACCGAACACGGCGTAGCGGTCATTGGCCAGCCGGTTGTCGCGCCAGAGCACGTACCAGCCACCCGAACCATCGGCCACGAGGCGCATGTCCTTTTGGTCACTGGCATCGTTGCAGATCACCAGGGGGGCGGCGGGGCTGGTCGGCCATTGAGCGTGAGCGGTCAGGAGCAGGAGGGAGGCTGAAAGGGTAAGGAGTGCGCGCATGATCGGGCTTTTCAGCCGCAAGGTGCATGTGCAACAAGCCCTGTTGCCGTGGCTTCCTATCCAGTGGAGGTGCGGGTGATCCAGTGGTGTGCTACGCCGCCCACGTCCGCTTCAGCTCCGGCCAGCGCCGGCGGCTTACTTCCAGCCTTTCGCCGTCCTTCAGCTCGGCGTGGCCATCATGCAGGCGCACAATGGTGTCCTTGCGCACCAAGGCGCTGCGGTTCAAGCGTAGAAAGCCGAAGGGCGAGAGCATCTCCTCGAACTCCTTCAGCGTGCGGGCCAACAGGTAGCGACGGTCGTGCACCAGGTGCACCCACGTGTAGTTGCGGTCGGCCATGCAGCGCTCCACCTCGGTGGGGGCCACGAAGAAGGTGCGGTCGCCGTGCGGGATGGTGAGCTTGAAGGCCTGGGTCTCCTTCTGCGCGATGTTCTCCAAGAAGTGCTCCTGCACCTTGGCCCTGTCCAGGTCCGCTGCATGGCGCTCGGCGTAGCGTTCCAGCGCAAAGGCCAGCTCATCGGGCTGGGCGGGCTTGGGCAGGTAGTCCAACGCGCTGAAACGGATGGCCTGAATGGCGTAGCGCTGGAAGCCGGTGACGAAGATGACCTCGAAGTCCCAGCGCTTCAGCTCGCGCAGCAGGTCGAAGCCGCTGCCGCCGGGCATCTCCACATCCAGGAAGACCAGCGCGGGCTTCAGATCGTCGATCAGGCGCTGCGCCTCGCTCATGTTCGATGCCTCGCCGACCACCTCCACCTCGGAGTGCGCATCGGCAAGCAGGCTGCGCAGGTAGCTGCGGGCCGCCGGTTCATCATCCACGATCAGCGTTCGGATCATGGTGGAAATTTCGGGAATTGGATCTGTATGGGAACAGCACAGGTAACGCAACGTAGGTAGACCCAGTGGGTCGACGCTACTGGTGCTTCGATCCAGATCTGCGGGAACCCGTGACCTATCCTTCCAGGTCAATGATCACCTCGGTCCCCAATGCGCCCCCCGCATCATCCTTCAGGTCATGGATGGTGAAGCGCCCCTTCTGCTGCAAGCGGTGGGTAAGCAGTTGCAGGCGCTCATTGGTGAGCTCCGTGCCCAAGGAACGCTGGCCGCTGGGCTTGGTGCCGGCACCCGAACGCCCCCTGCCATTGTCGCGCACCACACAACGCAACCCGTTCTCCGTTGCGCTGAAGCGGATGCTCAACCGGCGCGGGCCTTCCTTTTGCGCAAGCCCGTGCAACAGGGCGTTCTCCACAAAGGGTTGCACCAGCAGGGCGGGCAGTTCTGCTTCTTCATCGAGCAGTTCGCGATCGGCAGCCACTTCGCACTCCAACCCAGGCATCCGTAGCGATTCGAGCTTCACGTACAGGCGCAGGAAGGCCATCTCCTCCTCCACGGTGATGCGGTCGTTCACCGAGTGCTCCAGCACCATGCGCATGAGCTTGCTGAGGCCCTGCAGGTAGGCGAGGGCTTCCTCGTTGCGGCCTTCCTTCACCATGGCCATCGCACTGTTCTGGCAGTTGTGGATGAAGTGGGGGTTGAGCTGGCTGCGCAGGATCTTCAGCTCCAGCAGGTCGTTCATGTGCTGCACCTGGTCGCGCTGGGCCTGCAGTTCGGCGTTGAAGCGCTCCACCTCCTTGGTATGCTTCCCGCGCTGTCGGTAGTTGCGGTACAGCAGCGCCAGCAGCAGCACCAGCCCTGCGGAAATGGCGGCGGCGGCGGTCCAGCGTGCTTTCATCTTGGCCTCGTTGGCACGGCTCAAGGCGTTCTCGGCCTTCAGCAGTGCGTTCTCCTGCTCGGCCTGCTCGGTCTCGAACGTTGCACGCAGGCGCATCAGTTCCTGCTCGGAGGCCTCGCTGCGCAGGCTGTCCTTCAGCGCCATGTGCCGCTGGTAGTGGCCGATCGCCACTTCGCTCTTCCCCTGTTTCACCGCCAGTTCGGCCAGGCTGAGGTGCAGGTCCATCATCAGCTCGGTGCTGCTGCTCTGATCCGCCAAGGCCATTCCTTCGGTGTAGGCGGCCTCCGCTTCCGCGTACTTCTTCATGCCGGTGTTGGCCAGACCGATGCGTTGCAGGATGTACGCCTTGTCGGCCGCGCTGTGGATCGTGTCGTAGTGCGCCAGCGCGCGCTGATAGTAGGGCAGGGCCTTCTCCGGATCGCTTTCCAGGAAGAGTTCGCCGCTGTTCTCCTGAACCATGCCGGCACCATAGTGGTTGCTGGTGGCGTGGAACAGTGCGGAGGCTTGCTGATAGTGATCCATCGCGCGGGTCGCCTCACCATCGCTGCGCCAAGCGTTGCCGATCGCCACCAGGCAGTTGCCCTGTGAGTTCCGGCGCCCAAGTTGCTCTTCGATCACCAGCGAACGCTCCAAAAAGGTCCTGGCCCGGCCGTATTCCTTCATCCTGTTGTAGGTGGTCCCGATGGAATAGAGCAGCACGGCCATGCTGGCGCTGTCCGCTGCGAGCGTGGCCTGCTCGAGTGCATCACCGAAGTACTTCAAGGCTGCGGTGCGGTCGCCCTGTTTATCGGCCAGCCATCCCATGTTGCTGAGGGTGATGGAGGTGAAGACCGGGTTACCGATGCGGCGGAAACCCTCCAAAGCAATTTCCAGGTGCTCCGTTGCTTCGGCCATATGCCCTTGCTGGGTCTCCAGCCAGCCCAGATTGTTGTGCGCATCGGCGATGGTCCTTGCGTTGCCAATACGGTTGGCCAGGTCCAGGGCCTGTTCACCGCAGTGCCGGGCGCTGTCGGGGTTGGTGTTGATCAGGTTGAAGCAGAGGCGGGCGAGGGCATCGGCCCGAAGGGTGTCGTTGGTTGCGGTGGCCAGTTCGGTGCGGATGGAAGGCACCAGTGTGGCATCCTGGGCGAGCAGCACGGAACCTCCCATCAATAGAAGAACACCCGTCATCACTGAAGGAGCCAGCCAACCCGCACTTGCCATGGCAGAAAAATAGACCGTCGTATCTGAATCCGCATCGCTCCACGACCGCTCGATCACCAAACCAACCGCCGGATAAGAACCCTTTCATCGCAAGCACATGCCGCCCTTCCTTGCAGAGGCAGATCCTGACACATGCGCCAACGTTACACCTTCGGCCTCTTCGCCCTGTTCGCGACAGCCGCCACCGCACAGACCGGCTGGACCGTGATCCCCAGCGGCACCTCCGCCACGCTCAGAACCATCGAACTGAACACCCTGCCGCATGTCATCGCCGGTGACAACGGCACCCTGATAACCAGTGACGATAATGGTCTGACCTGGACGGCGATCAGCAGCGGCACCGGTCAGCACCTGCGCGCGCAGGCCATCGGCGGGCTCAGCGTGAACTATGTGGTTGGCGACAGCGGCACCTTCTTCGTGAAAGGCGGCGCATCCTCGGTGACCCCTTATGATCTTCCGGACGAGAGCCAGCGCTTGAACGCGGTGGACGATCACACCTCGGTGATCCTCACCGTCGTGGGAGACAGCGGTTACGTGGCGCGTACCGGAGGCGGCAACTTGATCTTGGATCCGATCGAGTCCGGCACAACCGATGACCTGTTCGCGGTGCGCGCCATTCAAGGTGGCGAAGCATTGATCGCTGGTGCCCATGGAACCCTGCTGCGATCCATGGATGAAGGGCTCTCCTATTCTCCACTCACAAGCGGCACGACCGAGGACCTCTTCGCCATAGAGCTGACCGGCGGATCGCCAGCGCTGGTCGTGGGTGCCAACGGAACCATCCTCCGTTCCACCACCAACGGCATCGGCACCACGTGGACCACCGTCCCCAGCCCGGTAAGCGCCGATCTGAACGCCGTGGCGCGCGCCTTCACAGGCATCTGCATCGCAGTAGGCGACGGCGGCACCATCATACGCAGCACGGACAACGGACTCACCTGGCTGGAGCTCGTGAGCAATACCGCCGAGGATCTGTTGGGCATCAGCTTCCGAGGTCCCGACATCTGGGAGGTGGTGGGAGCGAACGGCACCATCCTGCGCAGCACGGACAATGGCGGAAGCGCGGTGGGAATACCTGAGAATGCCATTCCCGCGATCGAGGCATTTCCAAATCCCACGCGCGATCGGGTCGTGCTCCGATGGTCAGCAGGCCTGGGTATGGCCGAACTAGAGCTGCTGAGCCTAACCGGGCAAGTGAAGTGGCACGGCCGCACAGCCACGGGGGCTCGAGCGGAGATCGATCTGAGCGGATACCTGCCGGGCGTGTATCTCCTTCGCGCATCAACACCGAACGGAACGACCATGGTGACGAGGATCGTGCGGACCGACTGACGCCATGCGGACCAATGGCCGGGCTCAAACTCGCTTCCGCATCGGCATCACCCTCCCATAGGTGAGCGAGCGCCAGACCCACTCGAATGGCCCGTATTGGAAACGTGCCAGCCACCATCTGCTCCAGATCACCTCGACCACGAACACGCCGCGGGCCAGTACCTCGAACTGCCATGCGCTCACCCGTGTGCATGGCCATGTTGCTGCCTCGCTGGCTCCTGCGGTGGCGATTTGGCACACCGAACCGCCCTCCCCGTTCCTATGATGTTCTGGTCGAGCGCTACAAGGAGAAGTTGGCCGCTGGTGGAAAAGCACCGAGCCCCTTTTCGCCTCCCTTCGTTCCCGCGCAATACCTGAAGGCCGGATCGACCAGGTTGATGCGCACACTGGACCTGCTTTGTAAGCGCACGAGCCGATGGAGCGAAAGCGACCTGGAGCGCTACCTCCTTCCACACCCGCTGTTGGGCAAGCTCACCTTGCGGGAGATGTTGTACTTCACCCTTTACCATGTGCAGCACCATCAGGCGCTGGTGCAGCGCGATACGGCCTGAGCCATGCTGCGCACGATCAGCTTGGCCCTGATGCTCGCGGCATGCGTCGGCAGGCAGAAGGTGGTGGATCGTGCTGTTGGGCGGGGAACGCTCCATCTGCACTGCACCAATACCGCGCCCTATTGCGGCGGCGCCGACCCCGGGCCGGATGGCATGCCGAAGCCGGGTCCATGGCAGGGAATGATGTTCCTGAGCCGGGTTCTTGCTGAGTGACAACTCATGATACTGGCTTTCGGATCGATCCGTCGGGGAACGCCTTGCGCACCGCTTCCTGCCGCGAGTGCACGTGCAGCTTCTCGTAGATGCTGCGCACGTGGGAGCGCACGGTGTTGATGTTCACGCCATGCTTGGCGGCGATTTCTTTGTACATGAGTCCGGCTGCGAGACCGTCGAGCACCTCCTTTTCGCGGTTGGTGAATTGTTCCTGCTGCATGGCATCGGCCGCCGCTCCCTGTATGGAAGTGACCACCAGTCTGGCGATCGCCGGGGTCATCGGTGAGCCTCCGGCGTGGATCTCGCACACCGCATCCGCCAGTTCCATGCTCGGTGCGCTCTTCACCAAGTAGCCTGTGGCACCCGCGCAGAGGGCCTGGAAGATGTACACCGCGTTCTCGAACACGGTGCTCATGAGGAACTGCATGGCCGGCTTGCGTGGCTTGGCCTGCCGCACGCACTCGATACCGTTGGTGCCCGGCAGGTTGATGTCCATGATCACGACCTCGGCATCCAGCTGCTCCAACTCCTTCAGGAAGGCATCGCCGCTGGCGTACACGGCAAGCACATCGATGCGGGTATCCTTGCGGAGCCCGGCAGTGAGGATGGCGCGCAGGTCGCGGTCGTCCTCCACGATCGCCGTGCGTATGCGCTTGTCGCCCATGGTGATGGCCGCACCAAGCTACCCATTCAAGGGAACACGCCTTAGAGCGGCCCACTGGCCGTGATGGTGGTGCCTTTACCAGGCTCGCTGTCAACGCGCAATACAGCGCCTATGCCCGCCATGCGCTGCGCCATGTTCGTGAGCCCATTGCCCTTGGTCCGCGCAGCATCTGGCGCGAATCCGGCACCGTCGTCGGTGACCACGACCTCGTGGCGGCCAGTGGTGATCCGCAGGCTTACCGTGACATTCTGCGCCTTCGCGTGACGCAGGGCATTGGCAGCGGCCTCATTGATCACCAGGTACAGGGCTCGTTTCCGCTCAGGGTTCAGGGGCTGCAACGGCTCATCCGCGCGAAGATCCAATCGAAGCTCAGCGGTGGCGCCACGGAAGAGGTCGGCTAAGCGGTCCGTGAGGCGATCGATCAAGCCTTGCGCCGTATCGGAGGTGGGGTCCACGGCCCAGACCACATCGCTCAGGCCCGCTTTCACGTTGCGCGCATGATCCGACAGCGCTTCCAGCGATACTTCCCTGGCTTGATCGGCTTCGCCGCTCGCGAGCAGCTCGCCGAGCAGGGCCACCTTCGTGAGGCTGCCGCCCAGCTCGTCGTGGATGTCCCGCGCTATGCGCGTGCGCACCGTCTCTGCCTCGTGCTCCCGTTCCGCCTTCACAAGCTTGTCCTGGGTCCGTACTAGTTCCGCGTTCGCCACGTGCAATGATCGCGTCATCCGTGCAGATCTGCGGTACAGCCACCAGAGCACCAGCGCAGCGATAACCAGGATCATTGATGCCACGAACAGCACCGCATTCAGCCTTCGCTGCGATCGCAAACGCTCGTCGGCCAGGCGCTGGGCCACATCGCTCTCGTATCGGGCCTGCGCGAAGGCGGTACGCTTGGCCTCCTCGATGCCGAGGTCGGCGATCAAGGCCGAGGCTGCCGAGTCCGCCGCGCTCAGGCTGGCGTTCATATCGCCTCGCAACGCATGGGAGACCGCCATGAACTGCTGCGCAAAGAAGCGAGCGCCGTGCTTGCCGTGCGCCATGGCGAAGGAATCCGCGCGCGCAAGGAACGGCAGTGCGCCTTCCGCATCGCGCAGGGCGATGCGCTGGATCCCCTCGAGAGCATTGAGCATGGCACTGCCCTGTTTGCTCGGGTCCTGCTCAAAGGACGCGCGAGCCTTCTGCAGGAACTTGTTCGCTTCGTCATTCGCGCCGGATCGTAGCGCGAGCAGAGCCATGCCGCTGTAGGCATCGAAGAGCGGGCTGAAGGAGCGGCGCTGCTCGCCGATCCGGATGCTCTCCTGCCAGTGATAGCGTGCACTGTCCATGTCGCCCAGGCCGTAGAGCACATTGCCCATCTCGGCGTGGGCGGTCACTCGTCCCGTTGTATCCGCAGGCGGCAGCACGGCCAGGCCCTTGCGGAGCCAATCCCGGGCGCACTTCCGGTCCTGCGCTTTGCGGCAGGCGTAACCGAGCCGCATGCATGCCGTGGCAGCGTTCGACCGATCACCTGCTTCCAGGGAGAGCGCGTAACATCGCTGCAGGGTTTCCATACCTCCGGACAGATCACCCTGGTACACCAACCCGTCCCCCAGGAAATTGAGCGCGATGATCAGCTGCTTCCTCACCCCTTTGCGCAACGCACCTTCGGGAAGCGCCCCCATTTCCTTCGACGCGACCGCCGCCGTGCGCCGTGCCATCTCCACCACCTCGTCGCCCTTCATGCGCATGGTGTAGATCACTGCCGCGCGGTTCATCTGGATGAGCCCGACCGTATCACCGGGCTCGTGGTCCTTCTCCCAGCGGCCGATGGCCTGCACAAGGCTGTCCAGGTTGGTGCGTTGGGCTTGGAGCGGATCGCCGGCGCAGAGCAGCATCAAGAGCAGGATGACCGGGACCCGCAGCATCAAGCAAAGGTGCATTGCCGTCCGGACAGACCGATCCGGCGCGGGTAGCATCTAGATGTGAGGGATCGTCCGCGCCGCCAGAAGGTGCTTTGCGCAGGCGAACATCAAGCCCTAGCTATGAAGCCCTTCACCCCACTTGCGCTGGCACTCACACTTGCACCCGCACCCGCACTGCTCCATGCCCAGTCGCCGAACCGCATGAACTACCAGGCGGCCGCACGCGATGGTGGCGGCAGCATCCTCGCGAACGCAGGTCTTACGGTACGCTTCACCGTGCGCCAGGGCAGCGCCTCGGGCACCAATGTGTACCGTGAGACGCACAGCGTGAGCACCAATGCCTTCGGCGTGTTCAACGCGCAGGTGGGTGGCGGTACGGTGGTGAACGGGTCCTTCGCCGCCATCGCCTGGGGCAGCGGCGCGTACTGGCTCCAGACCGAGGTGGACCCCGGAGGGGGCTACGTGGACCTTGGTGCCCAGCAATTGGTTAGCGTGCCGTATGCCTTGTATGCGGAAAGCAGCGGAAGCGGGTCGACCGGATGGGGATTGAACGGTAATTCGGGTACTGATCCCAACACGGACTTCATCGGTACGACCGATGCGCAGCCGCTTGTGTTCAAAGTGGCCGGCGTGGAGGCCGGAAGGATCGATCTGACCGGCACAGGAAACACGAGCCTGGGCGCGAATGCCATGCTGGACAACACGTCCGGAACGGTGAACAGTGCCTTCGGGGCCAATGCGTTAACGTCCAACACAACGGGCGGGAACAACACCGCGGTGGGTGGTTATGCTGGACGATACAACAGTTCAGGATCCAGCAATACTTCCGTGGGCCAGGCCGCCCTTTCATTCAACACGACCGGCAATGACAACACGGCGATCGGTACCGGTGCCTTGTACGCGAACATGGCAAGCGGGAACACAGCGATCGGTTCGTTGGCTCTTGCGGCCAACGGGAGCGCATCCGGGAACACGGCAGTGGGATACCGAAGCCTTTTCACGAACACCACCGGCTACGGGAACTCAGCGCTTGGCGAAAACGCGCTTGAATTCAGCAACGGCGACGAGAACACGGCTATCGGTTCGGAGGCACTCCGCCTCAACACGACGGGGCAAGGCAATTGCGGTGTCGGGGCCCTCACCTTGCGCTACAATACCACGGGATCGCACAACACCGCGATCGGACAGTTCGCGTTGCTGAACAACACCACCGGCACCCATAATGTGGGCCTTGGTAGACAGGCGCTCATGTTCAACTCCATTGGGAGTTTCAATGTCGCCATCGGCAACGATGCATTGAAGAACGCGACCGGGGGGGAGAACGTGGCGATCGGTGATCAAGCTCAATCCGAGAACACTTCAGGATACTTCAACACGGCCATTGGGAACCTCGCGCTGAGCGACAATGTGACCGGGGACGATAATGTAGCCGTTGGTTGGGGTTCCGGAACGACAGCCAGCTTCACGAATACGATCAGTATCGGCAACTATGGTTACTTGAACGCGTTCAGCGATCAGGCATTCATCGGCAATCTGAGCACGACCTGGAATGGCGGCAATGTCACCTGGTCGACCTTCTCGGATGCACGCGTGAAGCGGGATGTTGGCGACGGCGTGCACGGGCTGGATTTCATTACGCGTCTGCGACCGGTCACCTACCATCGCGATATCGACCGGCACGCCGAACTGACCGGGAACAAGCCCACGCGGGACTACCCGGAGAAGTACGACATCGAAAAGATCCTCTTCAGTGGCTTTCTGGCGCAGGAAGTGGAACAGGCCGCCAAGGAGACAGGCTATGACTTCAGCGGCCTGCACCTGCCGAAGAGCGACAAGGAGGTGTACTCCCTGAGCTACGAGACCTTCGTTGTGCCCCTCGTGAAAGCCGTGCAGGAACTGGCGGTCATGGTGGATGAACTGCAGGCGAGGGACGAAGAACGACGATCCGAGATCGTCCGGCTGCGGTCCTTGGTGGAAACTTTGAGTACACGGACACCATGAGAGCAGAGATCACCTGTTCAGCTATTCTCCTGGCTTGCATCGCGCATCCCCAGGTGCAGTTGGAACGTCAGCTCGCATCCTGCGGCGGTTCGCTGGCTTCGGCCGGATCCATCCAATTGGAATGCACCGTGGGCGATCTGATCGTGAGCACCGCGACAAGCGCCACGTTCATCACCACGCAGGGTTTCCAGCAGACCCACGATCTCAGCACCGTGATAGCCGGAGAGAACCCGGACGTCAAGCCGATCCTCTTCCCGAACCCCACGCGCGACGTTGTCACGGTCCAATTGCCGGCGATGGAAGGACGAACGGTCCATGTGAAGCTCATGGATACGATGGGACGCATGGTACAGACCTCCGCGATCGCGTTCAATGCACCCGTCACATTCGACCTGAGCGGGCTGGCGAACGGCACCTATTTCCTTCGACTTACAGTGCAGGATGGACCCTCGCTCACACTTCCCGCGCAAGTCGCCCATTGAACGTCAGTGTAGTACGGAACAACACTTGACACCTCATGAAGTCATCCATGCGCAGCCTCGTTCTTGCTACTGCAGCTTTCACCTGTTCCATGATGTCTGCACAGGACTATCAGGACCACCTGATCTACTCACGGATGGAGGGCGACCACGCTTCCATCCGCATCAACGACGGCCTGGGTATGGATGCCATGCTGCTGGATACCGCCACCATCCCGCAGTTGGTGATGAATGGGCGTTATTTGCTCTATATCAAAGGATCCCTGGCGAACGGCTGGTTCGGTAACCTTTTGAACAGCGGGCAATGGGTCCGTCGCACCGTTAACGGCGGCAGCGAGTTCGTCCTCTTCAACAATAACGACTTCCTTGTAGGATACGACCTGTTCGAAAGTGATAGCACTTCGGCGGTCTCCTATGGCTGCAACATTTACAATAACAGCTTCGACAACGCCACGGTACTTGGAACCATGAGCGGCATCTGTGATGATGACGGTCCGCGTATTCGGCAGAGCGATGAGCTCGTGGTGGGGCACAACGTCTTCGCCTCGCTGTTCACTGTGCAGCGGGATGGCACGGGCCGTATGGCCATTCCCAACACCACCTCCTTCGACACCTGGCCGGTATGGTCACCCGATGGCGAATGAATCCTCTTCAGCCGCAGCAATGGGCTCTACGCAGCGGGTGTGGAATATGGCATCAACGTGGTGAACTACTACAAGATCAAGCAGAACGGAGACAGCCTAACGCAGCTCACATGGAATGCACCGAACGACAGCGCCACCTTCACGAGCAATGCCGTCTGGTCCGAGGATGGCCGGAGCATCTTCGCCGCAGGCACGTTGAACGGACAGTACGGCCTGTTGGAGATCGCGGCGGACGGGAGTACGTTCGCTGACCATATACCAACCGCCGCTGGCGGGTTGATCCACTACATCACGGGCACCATGCCCACGCGGCTCTCGATCGGGATCGAGGAACGGAACGCGCCCCAGGTGATCATCGCGCCCAACCCGACGCGTAATCATGTGACGGTGCAATGGACCACGGACATCACTTCACCCCGTGATCTGCGCCTGTATGATGGCCTGGGGCAGCAGGTGTGGAGCGGTCGCCAACTGTCCGGGCGGTCCATCACGATCGACCTCAGCAGTCATCCGCCCGGAGCTTACGTCCTTCGCATGGACACACCGGAAAGGGCGCCTGCAATGCAGCGTGTCGTGATCGTTGATTGATGCGGGCGAGGTCGATCGGATGGTGCGGCCTCACCTCCGCATCGGCATCACCTTGCCATACGTCAGCGATCGCCAGACATACTCGAAAGGTCCATATTGGAAGCGCGCCAGCCACCAGCGGCTCCACCGCACCTCCACAACGAAGACCGCCAAGGCAAGCACTTCGAACTGCCAGGCGCTCACGCGTGTGCCCCAACCCAATCCCACGCCCGTGAACAAGGCCAGTGCGATCATGGTCTGCATCAGGTAATTCGTAAGAGCCATACGGCCCATGGGAGCGAGTCCAAGAAGACGTTGCTTCCAACGCTCGTTCATCCACAGCAACGCGAAACCACTGGCAAGGGCGATCGCGAGAGGCGCTACGCCGAAGGCATAGCTCACGGCGCGCAGCAAGGAGGAGGGTTCCGGCGGGTAGCCGACATGACCTTCCGTCCACCACATGAGCACGGAGCTGGGCAAACCGATCGCGAAGCCCAGCACACACAGCCGCTTCAGCAGCGCGGCATGTGCCCGCACATCGGCGAAGATCCTGCGCCGCGCGATCCACAGGCCGATGAGGAAGAGTCCCAGGACCTTGGGTGGACGGTTGCTCTCGATCAGATGCACGAAACGGAAGGACCAGGTATGCGCGGTTGAGTCGAAGAACTCGGTCCATCCCCCGTGCGCCGCTGCGATCATCGAAGGCACGGTGCCACTGCCCAATGCAGCCTCGCGCGCCTCGTGGAAGCGGAGCACAGGACCGAGCGGATCGAAGCGACCGTGCGTGAGGATCACAGCCGCGTCGATGGCGATGGGCGACAGGATGAGCACGGCGGCCGTGTAAAGCAATGCGCGGTCGCTGAGTTTGCGGAAGAGCGGAAGCACCAGCCCGAGCACCGCATACAGGAAGAGGATATCGCCGGCCCAGAGGTAGCGGAGGTGCAGCCAGCCGATCACCAGCAGGATGAGCATGCGCCGGTAGAAGCGCCACAAGCCATCGCTCCCCTTGCCCAGGAAGAAACCGAAGCCGATACCGAAGAGCATGGAGAAGATCGAGTAGAACTTCCCATCGATGAGCATGGTGTGGAAGGCCTCGAGCGGCGCATCCAGAAAGGAACCGCTCAACCCGACCTGCGCATCATGCGGCATGAAGAGCCAGTAGGAGAAGACCGCATAGTTGCTCCATACCACACCGAAGAGTGCGAAGCCTCGGAGCGCATCGAGCAGCTCAGTGCGTTGGGTGGTGGGGGCGCTCATTCCCCGAAGATGCTGTTTCTATCGTTTGAGAACGATGCGAGCTGAGCGTTGCATGCCATCCACGCGCAGCACCACCATGTACAGGCCCTCGCGCAACCCCTGCGACAGCTCGACCGTTTGCAACGCACTCAGGCTGGTGATCTGCTCGGCCTGCACGCGCTTGCCTGTCGCATCGAACACCTCGATCACCCCGCGCTTGCCGGTGATCGACCCATCGAGCATCATGGTCACCCGGTCGCTCGCAGGGTTCGGGTAGAGCCGTAGTTCATCGCCCGTTGCTCCGGATGTGCGATCCTGTTCGTCAGGGACATCACCCAGGCCCATCACGCAATTGGGATCCGTGATCTGCGCCACCACCACATCGTCGATGAAGTAGTACTCCAAACTGCTACCAGATCCGTTCTGGTAGGCGTTCGGCAGAAAGAGTCCTATCGTGAGGTACTCGAACGGTTCATTGGGTACCACGATGCCGCACACGTTCATCCAGCGCGGAGCACCGAACGGCTCCGCAGCGAGGACCTGGGGTATCAGCTCCGCGACCTGTGTGGACGTTACCGTGAACGGTGTCGTGGTGAGCAAGGCGCCGAGGCCATCGGTGACGCGCTGACCTCCATACCCCGAAACATGAAAGGATACGAGGTAGGGCGCTCCGGGAGTGAGCGGCTGCGTCAACCGGGCCTGCATGTACTCGCCATAGTTGGACGGGAACCGCACGTACATGCCCGCCATGCCCTTTCCGCGCCGACTGTTGACCTGTCGATCGCTCGAATAAGGTGTGGCCGGCACTTCCTCACTGGAGTTCCACCGCGCGCAACTGTTGTAGCTATCGGCGGTGCCGGAACCGGCATGCCACCAGCCCGGCGCGAGCGGCGTGCCGTTCATCTCGCTGCCTTGATCGGTGTACACCGGCGCGCATACGCCGCCTTGTTCAATGCCTGGATTGCTGAGAAGCACGGGTCCGAGGCAGGCTTCGTCCACGCAATCATTCGCGGTGAGCGAAGGATCCTGCCAGAGCCCGATATAGCCATAGACCGGTGCTGCGTTCGCCCAGCTGTACACGCGACAGTAGTAAGTCTGACCGCTCGTGAGGTTCGTCGGCAGCACGAGAATATTGCCGCTGCAAGCGATGCTGGTGAGATTTCCCGGCGTGCCGCCGAAGAGTTCCAACGTGAGGTCCGCATCGTGTTGGCCCACAACAATGCGCCCCGGTTGGCTCGTGGCCGTGAACTTGAACCAGATGTCGTCATCCGAAACATCGGTCACCTCGCAATTGGCGGGTGGCTGGCTCTGCGTGGCGCCGTCCGTATCGAACGCGGCGAGCCAGTCGTTGGTGAATGGCAACTGCACAGCGCCCGTCGCTTCGTCGTTGTTCGTGCCGGAGACGTTCACGCGCAGCGCGTAGATGTGGTTGAAGGTGTTTCCCGTGGAGTATGCGCGGAAGAGCACCTGCTGTCCTACGGTCAGCCCGGACAGCGCAAGCGTGTTCTGCCCGCAACCGAGCACCACTGAATCCAGTCCGAGGCTGTCGGTGTAGAAGCCACGGTACGCTTCGATCGTGATGTTCCCTGCGGGCTGACTCTCATCGAAGAGCGGGTTGCTGCGCACGGCCGTGATGGTGTGCGATGCTTGCGTGGCCGTGAAGCGATACCACACGTCATCATCCGGTGTTCCCTGGTTGCCGCACATGCGCCCGAAGCTCTGCGACGCTCCGTAGGTCCAGTTGCCGGTGGTGATGGGGAAGGTGAAAGGTGTGCCCGCAGGCTGCACGACATAAGCTCCAGCAGGTTCATCGTTCGCGGGTTGGTCGAAGTACATCGGAACGAAGTTCCCTAGCGCCGTGGCGGTGGTGTACACACGGAGGTGGTAGGTCGCACCGGGCGTGAGGGAGCCGTAGTTCACGCGGAAATTCGTGGGGGGCAGGTTGGCCCGGCAGTTCACACTCGTGAGGGCGCCGCATCCGCCTGTGAAAAGCTCTGCCGTGAAGTTCTCCGCGCCGGCCGCGCCGATGAACGCCGCACTCGTTGACGTAGGCGTGAAGGTGTACCACAGATCGTCGTCCGCTGTGCCGTTGCACGCGGGAACCGTTGAGCTGCCCATTGCAGGGAATACGCGGTCGATGTTCGGGTAATCACTCAGTGTGACCGGGGAGAGCGGAAGCGCACCAGCGCAGTCGTCATTGACGATGGCGGTGAGCGCAAGACGTTTCACAAAGCGCGTGGTCTCGTTCTGGCCACCGGTGTACAGGCGGAAGTGATAGGTGCTTCCGACGGTTAACCCGGTGAAGTCCGTTGAGGCGGCGGCCGATGTGCACAGCAAGCTCGTGAGCGAACCGCAGTTGCCGGAGAAGAGCTCCACGCTGCCCGTGACGTTGCTTCCGGGTTCCACCTGCAGGAAGCGCATGGTCACCTTGTCCTGCGGCGCGACGAAACTGTACCACACGTCATCATCCGAGGTCGCCGCCTGACCCGAGCATGCCGGGCTGCTCTGCGTTGCGCCATGGGTGTCGCAATCGGTCCAGGTGATGTCATCCACATTCGACTGCACCGTCAGAGCGACAGCATTCGCACATTCATCGTTCGACGGCAATTCGCGCACGGTGAAGTGAAGGATGTTCGGGCTGTTGTTCTGCCCCACCGCGAGGTAGTACGTGTTGCCGGGAACGAGCCCGGTGGCCACGGCCGGTGACTGGTTGTGGGCGATGATGCAGGCGAGCGATCCACAGCTGCCGGAATAGACGGAGTAGTAGCCGGCATCGGTGAGGTCGCGCATATACACGGCGGTGGCCGGAGCAACGAAGCTGTACCAGACATCGTAGTTGCTGGCCGTGCAACCGCTCGGCTGCGCGCTGGAACTGGACCCCGCCGTCGGCGCAGTGATCATGCGTTGCTCATCGTTCGACGCGTCCACATCGATGGGTATCGCGCCCGAGCATTCATCGTTCACCGCGATATCGAACACACCGATCCGGAAACGCTGACGCACGGTGGCGAGGTTGCTCGCGGTGTACACCCGGACGTGGTAGGTCTGGCCCATGGTGAGCCCTGTGAGGATCTCTCGGCCGTTCGTGGAGGCCTTGCAGAGGATCTGGGTCGGGGAAACGCACGTTCCGCTGGTCACCTGTAGGCTCAGACCGCTCCCTGCTACCGTCAGCAGGTGCTGCGTCTTCGTGGCCACGAAGCTGAACCACACATCATCATCGGCATGGCTCTCTGATCCCGGCGTGCATGCATTGCTGCTCATGGTAGCGCCTACGGTACTGCCTTCGGTGGTGGGCTCCAGCATGCTGTGGGCGGCTTGCACCGTGAGGGGTATGGCACCGGCGCAATCATCGTTCAAGGGAGCGCTCACCACGGCCACGTACACATACGACTCATACCAGTTGGTCATGGTGGCATAGGCGCGGAACAGGTAGGAGGTGCCGCCGGTAAGGCCAGTAAGCGCAAGGTGGTTGTTCCCGGTCACGCAGCCGATGCTTGTGAGCGATCCGCAATTGCCGCTGAAGGCTTCGACGCGCACTTGAGCCGCACCGGCCCCGACCCACACGATGTAGTGCGTGCTGGCTGTGGCGGTGAACCGGAACCACACATCCTGATAGCCGCTCCCTGAACAGGCTGCTGGTGTGATCGCCGATGCGGCCTCGTTCATGTTCGCCAGCGCCCATTCCGTGTGCGTATTGCCACTGGAAACGGGTACCTGCTGGGCGTTGCCGCAATCGTCGTTGTGGTTCTCCTGGCTGCGCGCGCTCAGGGTCATCAGCACGAGAAGGGAAAGGAAGGCGGTACGCATGGCTCAGGTCTTGTCCGGCCAAGGGACGGCGATCGCAGGGGCGATGAAAGCAGAACCGAGGCTGCGGAACGGGATCGAGGGAACGGTCAGCCTCGAAGCTCCCGGGCCACCTCCTCCATGCGCCTGCGGCTCACTTCCACACGGGTGCCGTTGTGCATGCGTACACGGCCTTCGGCGTCCAGGCCATCCACATGGCGGCGGTTGACGAGCGCGCTCTTATGCACACGGATGAAGCCGAACGGAGCGAGCATCTCATCGTAATCCTTCAACGTTCGAGCACTGACGAGTCGCCGATCATCCACCAGATGGAGCGCCGTGTAGTTGTCGTCGGCCTGGCACCAAGCGATCTCGCTGGGTGCCACGGTATGCGTGCGGCCTCCGTGCGTGAGGGTGAGTTTCAGCGCCTGCTCATCGCGCGCTGCCACGTTGGCGAGGAAGTGCTGCTGCACCTCGGCCAGGGAGTGCCCCTGTCGCTCGCGATGACGCTCGATGGCTGCGCGCAGCTCGTCCGCTTGCACAGGTTTCAGCAGGTAATCCAGCGCGCTGAACCGGATAGCCTGGATGGCATAGTGCGCATGTCCCGTGGTGAAGATGACGTCGAAGTCCCACTTGCCCAGCCGTCGCAGCAGCTCGAAGCCATCACCGCCGGGCATCTCCACATCCAGGAAGACGAGGGCGGGCTTCAGGTTGGCGATGGATCGTTCACCTTCCTCGATGTTGGTCGCTTCATGAAGAAGATGCACCTCGCCGCCGACCTCGGAGAGCCTTGCGCGCAGATGCTCGCGGGCCGCCGCCTCGTCGTCGATGAGCAACGCGTTGATCACGGCAGCAAGTTAGCCGAGCATCACTTCAACCCGGGTGCCGGTAGCAATGCCGGCTTCCTCCAGATCCGTGTAGACTACTCTTCCGGCACCGGCAAGCTGGTAGTTGAGGAGTTGCAGCCGTTCGCCGGTGAGCTGTACGCCCATGCTGGGGCTTCCGTCATCATGAGAGCGTTTGGGTGCAGCGCCACGACCGATGCCATTGTCCTCGATCACGCAGATGACGCGATCGTCGAGCTCCGTAAATCGAACGGTCAGACGTTTCTCTCCCACCTTGCTGGCGAGCCCGTGCCAGATCGCATTCTCTGCAAAGGGCTGCGCGATCAGCGCCGGGACAGGCGGATCCTCATCGAGCAGGTCCTCATCGGCAGCCACTTCGTAACTCAGGTCGCCGTCGAAGCGCAACGCCTCCAGTTTCAGGTACTGCCGCAGGAAGTCCATCTCCTTGCTTAATGGAACACGGTCCTTCACGCTATGGTCGAGCACCATCCGCAGCAACCGCGCGAAGCCGTCCAGGTAACCCGCTGCACCCACCGTGTCGCCCTTGCGCACCAGGTTGCCGATGGCGTGGAGGCAATTGTAGATGAAGTGTGGATTGATCTGAGCCCGCAGCACCTTCAGCTGCAGCAGACGATTGATCTCCTCGATCCGTTCTTTCTGGTTCTTCAATTCCGCGTTCAGTCCTTCAAGCACCGTCGCGTGCCTCCGTTTCTGCCGCAGGTTGCGCCAGATGAGCAGGGCCGCGGCCAGCGCGAGCACCGCAAGGCCGATGCTTCCATAGAGCTGCACGTTGCGCACGCGCAGACGTTCGGCGCTCTCGCGCGCTTCCGCATCCAGCCGCTGGATGTCCTCTTCCTTCAATTGCGTCTCGAACTTCTTCTCCAGTTCGAGGTATTGCTCATCGAGGCTGCGTTCGAACAATGTGTCCTGCAGATCACGCGCGCGCTTCACCATCGCATAGGCCCCGGCGATGTCGCCGATGGAATCCAGCGCGTCCGCGCGGAGCTCAGCGTAGTCGATGGCAAGATCGAGCGCGCGCTCACCGAGATTGTTGAGCGAGTCGCCTTCATTCATCAGGGTGATCGCCTCCTTGAACCGACCTGCGTGGATGAGCGACTGGGCGAGCGTCCGCAAGGACCAAGCGCGGTTCGGCAGGTCGGTGCTGTCCATCAGCGCCAGCGCTTCGCGGTGCAGGGCGATTGCTTCTTCGTGCCGACCGGTCTCGCCCAAGGTCCCAGCGAGGTTGCCGATGAGCGCCTGCCGCACCAAGGGTTCATCGGCATCTCCGAGCGCACGCAGCCCCGCCCGGTAGTGGTATTCCGCGGAATCATGATGCTCCTCACGGCTGTGCATGCTGCCGACCGCGTTGTGCGCCAGGGCCAGCTGCTTCGCATCCTTCCCGAAAAGCGTTGCCAGCGAGAGATGCTCGTAACGGAGCTTATCGGCCTCCGCGTAATGCCGGGCCTCCACGTTGAACTTCACCAGCTGGTACATGGAGTTCAGGATCCGCACGGTATCCTTCATCTCCCTTGCCAAGAGGAGGGCGCGCTGGCCATGTTCCATGGCTCCGGCAGGGTCCCCCTTCCCACTGCGCGCGAAGGCCCAGTGGTATTCGGCCGTGTATACGTCGTCCGTCGGTGCCCCTTCTCGCGCCGCCATGGCTCGCGCCAATTGCTCAAGTGAGACCCAATTGCCGTTCGACTTCAGACTCACCAGCCGTTCCACATCGGATTGCGCGGTGAGGGACCATGCGACGCAGCAACCGATGATTGACGGGGTGAAGCGCATCACAGGCCGAAGAATAGCATCAAGAGCAGCACCCCGATGAGGTCCATCCAGACCCCGGTCTTCACCATCTGGTGCATGGGTATGCGGCCTGTGCCGAAGACGATGGTCTGCATAGGACTGGCCACGGGCAGCATGAAGCCCAGGCTCGCCGCCAAGGAGGCGGGCCACAGGATGCTCTGCGGGTCCATGCCCCAGCGCTCGGCCATGGCTGCCAGGATCGGCAATGTCAGGCTAGCGGTCGCGGTGTTGCTGCCGAGCTCGCTGAGCAGGCACACGATCAGGGCCGTGCTGCCGATCAACAGCACCATCGGCAGCGAGCCCAAGCCGGCCATCGCTTCACCGATGACCCCGCTGAGGCCGCTCGCATCCACGCCTGCCGCGAGCGCGAACCCGCCGCCGATCAGCAGCAGCACGCCCCACGGCACGCGTTGCTCCGCGAAGGCCCAGGTCATGAGGGTGCGGCCTTCCTCGTGCATGGAATAGGCATCCGTTTGTCGACCTCGATGCCTCTTCGCGGGGATCAAGAAGAGCAGGACAGCACCCAGCACGGCCACGGCAGCATCGCTCACTTGCCCGAGTGCTTCAGCGCGATCGCGCCAACCCTTGAAGAGCACTTCACCGTCGTGCTTCAGCGTATCGCCCGTCATCCAGAGCACGGCAACCAGGGCGAATACGGTTCCGGCCAGCCACTCATCGCGCGAGGCCCTGCCCAGCGCCTTGAGCCGGCCCTTGATCGCTTCGGCTTCGCCGAGCGTGTCTTTCCGCAAGTCGAAGATGACGCGGGCAAGCAGCAGCCAGGCCATGCCGATGAAGAGGATGGAGAGCGGCAGGCAGGTGGCCATCCACTGGCTGAAGCCGATCGCATCCTGGCCGGGGAAGAGCTGTTTCCAGAGCGAGAGGAAAACCAGATTCGGCGGCGTGCCTACCGGCGTGGCCATGCCGCCGATGGTGGCTCCGTAGGCCACCCCCAGGAGCAGCGGCACGGTCAGCCGCTTGCGCGAGGCCTGCGGCGCTTCCTCATCGTCCACCAGGCTCAACGCGATGGGCAGCATGACCAGCGTGGCGGCCGTGCTGTTGATCCACATGCTCAGCAGCGCGCATACGGCCATCAGGCCCAGCAGCAAGCGCGAGCTGGAGCCTCCGACACGCGCCATGATCGTGAGCGCGATGCGTCGGTGAAGACCGCAGCGCTCAATTCCCAACGCGATGATGAAGCCGCCCAGGAACAGGAAGATGATCTCCTTGCCGTAGTGCGCGGCCGTGCTGGGCACATCCGCAATGCCCAGAACCGGGAAGAGCACGAGCGGAAGGATGGAGGTGACAGGGATGGGTACCGCCTCGGTGATCCACCACAGCGCCATCCAGGCCACAAGCCCGGCCATGGCGGCCTGTGGTTGCCCGAGATGCCGCATGGCCGCATAGAGCACCAGCGCCGATAGAGGTGCCGAGAGCAACAGCAGAACGCGTTTCATCGAAGAGGTGAAGATGCGTAACCCGGACGGCACCCCACCCGGCTCACTTGGTACGAGCCTCTGCTTTCGACTGCTTCACCGCGAGGGTCATTTGCGCCCGCGTGATGGATGAAAGGCGCTTCAGTTTCTTGTAGGCCGCCATCTGCTTGTTGTAACGTCGCAGGTCGGCCTCGTTCAACTCGGCCACGTTGCGCAGGTCCATCTTATCGGCCAGGTCGTGCACCTTCACGCGCAGGGCAAGGCTGTTCAGCGCCACCCGCTCGATGTAGCTCTCGTAATCCTCGTTGCTGCGGCGTGTGATGTGGTCCAAGGCCACGAGCAGCTTCTCGGGGTAGCCGCGTTCGCGCAGGTCGGCCATGGTCAGCTCCGATCGCTCGAGCACATCGTGCAAGGCGCCCAGCACCTGCTCCTCGGCATCGCGGCCTTTGGTGGCAACGCGCAGCACGTGCAGCAGGAAGGGCTGGTCGAATCGGTCCAATTGCCCTTGATGCACCTTGGCCGCCAGACGGACCGCCTTGCCGAGCAGCTTCTCCATGCGCGCAATACTATCCCATTCAGTTTATTCCCGATCAGCCGCACCGTAACGATTCAGGATCCGCGTCACGGGCTCCCGGTATGTTCCGCCAAAGAGATTGAGGTGCACCAGGAGCGGGTAGAGCTGCCACAGATCCAGCCGATCGTGCCAGACCTGGACCAACGGGAAGGCTTCGTCGTAGGCGCTCAGGAAGTGGTGATCCGTGTCGCCGAAGAGCTGAGTCATCGCTAGGTCCATCTCCCGGTGGCCGTAGTGCACGGCCGGGTCGATCAGCACCGGATCGCCGGTCTGGTCGCAGAGGATGTTGCCGCTCCACAGGTCGCCATGCAGCAGGGCGGGCGGCTCCTGCGGATAGAGCCCGGGCAGCGCGCGGAACAAGCGCTCGGCGCGCAGGCGGTCGCCCATGCCCAGCCGGCCGCGGTCCACGGCCAGCCGCAGCTGCGGCTCCAGGCGTTGCTCCACGTAGAAGTCGTGCCAGGTGCTGCGCCAATCATTCGGCTGCTTCAAGGTGCCGATGTAATTATCGCGCTCCAAGCCGAACTCCGCTGCGGTGCGTGCATGCAGCATCGCCAAGCCGCGGCCCAGCGCGCTCCAGTAGCGTTCGTCGCGCACGCCTTCATCGATCCACTCGAGCAGCAGGTAGGCGTCGTCGTGATCCTCGCCGAAGGCGATCACCTGTGGCGCGCGCAAGGCCCCGGCCTGGTGCAAGCGCCGCAAGCCATCCGCCTCGGCTTCGAAGAGGCTCGGGTGGCGATCGGCGCTGTTCACCTTCACGAAGAAGCTGCCGTGGTCGCTGTCCACGCGGTAGGCATCGTTGATGCTGCCGCCACCCACGGGTACCGCCTGCTCAATGTCTACGAAGGTGCCGAGCTGCCGTGTGAGCTGCTCCGCGAGCCGTTCGGTAAGGGCGCCTGAAAGGGGCATGCTGCGGCGTGGAACGAAGAAGGCGGCCCTTGGGAGCCGCCTTCGTGTGGAGAATACCGGAGTCGAACCGGTGACCTCTTGCATGCCATGCAAGCGCTCTAGCCAGCTGAGCTAATTCCCCAGGATTTCAACCCCGCCCGCTGGACGGGGGTGCGAAATTATATGATTGTCGTGGATTAGCGCACGCCTAGTGATGCCACCTTGGGTTGAGCGATGGCTGGCCACGGATTCCGATCTCCACGGGCGGGTTTCGAATCACAGGCCTGTTGAAAATATGGGGGCGTTCCGGGACGGTTCCGTTGCGCGGGGATCCATTTTTGGCGCCGTTACGCGGGCAGGCCCCCATCATCACCGGTGATCGCGGCGTGCTCAGCATGAAGGGAAGGGAGGGGACACGTCGGTATGGTGGAACCTGCAAGGGCTCTCGCATCCGATAGGTAGGTAGGGCACGTCCTCTCCCCCCTTCACCAACCTCAACGCTGCTTCCCGGACCTGGTCGTCTGCTGCCGCACCATTCGGCGCAAGGCATCCTGCGCGCGCAGCGGTGCGGTGCCCCGTTGCGGCGATCGGTAGGGGTTGGTCTGCGCGGCGTCGATCACACGCGCCTTCACGTTATCGGCCCATTGCAGCTCCAGCATCGATCGGATCTCGTGCTGGCAGCCGGGATCCAGCACCGGGAAAGCCACCTCCACCCGATGGTCCAGGTTGCGGCGCATCCAATCGGCCGAGGAGAGATACAGCCGGGGCTGCCCCAGGTTGTGGAAGAGGTACGCGCGCGAGTGCTCCAGGTAGCGGTCCACGATGCTGATGGCCTGGATTCGTTCGCTGAGGCCAGGCACGCCCGGCACCAGGCAGCAGATGCCGCGGATGATCAGGCGGATGTCCACACCGGCTTGCGAGGCGTCGTACAGCTTGGAGATCAGCGCTTGGTCCTCGAGGCTGTTGAGCTTGAGCAGGATCGCAGCGGATTGCCCGCGGGAGGCGTGCTCCATCTCCTTGTCGATGAGTTCCTCCAGCGCGCTGCGCAGCCCGTTCGGGGCCACGAGCAGATGCTTGAAGCGCGGCTTGATCCGTCGGTCGCGCAGCTGATCGAAGACCTGCGCCACCTCGGCGGCGATGCCCGCATGGGCGGTCAGCAACGCATCATCGGCGTAGAGCCGTGCGGTGCGCTCGTTGAAGTTGCCGGTTCCCAGGTACGCGTATCGCCTGAGGCTTCGGCCCACCATGCGCTCCACCAGGCACAGTTTGCAATGCACCTTCAGCCCTTCGTGGCTGTAGAGCACTGTGGCGCCGGCCTGCTCCAGCCGCTCTCCCCAGCGCAGGTTCGAGCCCTCATCGAATCGGGCTTGCACCTCCACGAACGCGGTCACCTTCTTGCCGCGCTCGAGGGCCCGCAGGAGCAGCTCGCACACCTCGCTTCCCTCGGCAACGCGGTACAGGCTGATGCGGATCGTGCGCACCGAGGCGTCGTGCACCACGCGATCGAGCCAGCGGGTGAAGCTGCCGAAGTCGTGGTAAGGGAAATGCAGCAGGCGATCGGCGCGCTCCAGCCCGGCGAAGGGGTCGCGGGCCTGGCCGATGACCGGGTGCTCCACCGGGGACCAGGCCCGATCGCGTAGCGTGGGCCTGCCTGTTACCGGCAGGTGCATGAGATCGCTGAAATGATGGTAGCGCCCGCCCGGCACCAGGTCCTGCTTGCGCAGCCCAAGCAGTCCTTTGAGCGCCTTGATGCTGGCGTTCGGCATGCTGGCATCGTAGAGGAATCGGGAGGGGAGGCCTGATCCGCGCTTCCGAAGGCTGCGCCGCACGCGTTCCTTCACCGAGTCGCCGAACTCCTCATCGAGGTAGAGCTCGGCATCGCGCGAGAGCTTGAAGGCATGGCAATGCACGATCTCGTGGCCGGTGAAGAGCTGGTCCAGGCAGAGGCGCACGGCATCATCGAGGAAGAGCAGCTCGGTGCGGCCCTTGGGACTGGGCAGCACCAGGAAACGGCCCAGCTCCTGGCTGGGGATGTTCACCAGCACCGTGCGCAGCCGCGGCTTGGAGCGGCTCCGTATCCGGCAGGCGAAGTAGAGCTTGCGATCCTCGATGAACGGGGCATTGCCTGCTCGGGCATTGGCGGTGATGAGCAGCGGCGCGATGCGTTTGGCGAAGAAGGCGCGCACATGGCGGGCCTGCGCCGGGGTTAGGCTGCGCTCATCGCGCAAGCGGATGCCTTCACGCGCCAGGGCGGGTATGAGCTTTCCGCGCCACAGCGCCCCGAATCGCTCCTGCTGTCCCAAGGCCTTGCGGTTGAGCCGGTCGATGAGCTTGTCCACCGGAACTCCCAAGGCCACTCGTTCCTTGCGCTTCAGCCGGGCGAGGCCGCGCAGCGAAGCCACGCGCACACGGTAGAACTCATCGAGGTTGTTGGAGTAGATGGCGAGGAACTTCACCCGTTCGAGCAACGGGTTGCGCGGGTCCTGTGCTTCCTGCAGCACCCGGTCGTTGAAGGCGAGCCAGCTGAGGTCCCGTTCGACGAAGCGATGTTCCACGGCCGGAGCCGCCTTGCGGCCCGCAGCGAACCGCATGCGTTCGAGCACCGCGCGCTGGTTCAGGCGTTTCTGCGCCCCGTAGCGCCGGCGGGCGAATGCCGTGTGGAAACGGTGCCCCCGCAGGTAGTCCAGATTGGCCTTGTTCCATTCATCCGCTCCGATCCGCTTGCCCAGATGGGCTTCCAGTTCACCATGAAGGCGGTCGGCCCGCGACTGGAAGTCGGCCTGGCCGGCCTTGGCGGAATCGGCATCGCGCAGGATGCCTTGCAGCCGCGTGCGTGCGGGGCTCCCCACGCGCGTCGACAGGATCAGGCCACGCACCGTGGCTCGGTCGCGCTGGCTCACGCCCTGCCGCAGCAGGAACGCTTCGGCCAACTGCGCGCTCTTCTCCTCGTGGCCCGCGTAGGCCAGCGCGTAGCCGGTATCATGGAATAGCGCGGCGAGTTCGAGCAGCGCCCGTTCCTTGCCGGTCACGTCCATCGCGTCACCGATGGCCAGGGCGGTACGCGCCACCTCCAAGGTATGATTGAGGTCGTGGAAACGCAGGTGACGCGGCATGTGCTTGCCGAACCAGCGCCGCACGTGCTCCCGGGCTTTCTCCAGCAGGGGCTCCAATTGGCTCATCGTTCCCGGGTGCGGAGGCCAAGGTAAACGCGCCCCCGGGGCGCCGGTTATCTTGCGGCACATTCATGGACCTTGCCAGGGCCCACGTTCTGATCGGCCAGCTCGCTGCGGAGCGTGGGTGCCTGCTTTACAGCGGGTCATTCACCGATGGAGTTTCCGCAAGTCTGATCGCCTTGGCCGAAGGGCTCTGCTCCGGTGCGGGCCGTGAGCGGGCGCATCGGCAGCGCTTGGCCTTCGTCATGGTCGAGGCCTATCAGAATGTGGTGCGGCACAGGGTGAGGCTGCCTGTCGCCGAGGCCGCGGGCGCTGGCCGCAGCCTCTTCCTCATGCGCATGCACCGGCATTCGGATGAGGTGCTGACCGTGAACCCCGTGGCCGAAGAAGAGAAGGCCTCGCTCGATGCCTTGATGGGCCAGATTGGACAATCTGACCTCGCCCAACTGAAGGCGCTCTTCCTCGCGCGCTTGGGCGACGGTGGCCGAACGGCGCGCGGCGGAGCTGGCTTGGGCCTAATCGAGATGGCGCGGCGTTCAGCCAACGGGCTCGTGCATGCCTGGTTGATGGGCGCGGCGCATCCGCTGCTGCTGCTCCATATGCGCATCGGTTCCGGAGTGCCGCCCATGACAGCCAGTGAAGCGGCCTCGCTGCAACGCTCGGTGAGTGAGCTCAACGTGCTCATCGCCTGCCGATGCGGGGCCTCGGCGGCCGCCCTGGAGGCCGTGGTGCGCATGATCGAGGCCGAGCCGCTCGGCGGTGCGCGCATGGCACGGGCCATTCTCGCCGGCGCGGCATGGCTTCGGGCGAACGGGCAGCAGACCGATGCCAGCATCGTCGTCCTGCGGCATCATGGAAGGCCCTTCATCGTGATCGGGCTCGATGCGGCATCCAGCGGCCTGCAAGAGATGCACGCGCAGGTGCTGCGTATCGCCGCGCTCTCGCCGGCGCAACGCTCTTCCGACTATCGCAAGGCCTTGTTGCGATCGGATGCCACGGTCAACCGGGAGGCCGACCTGCTGGAGCTGGCTCACCTCTCTGGAGGCGCTGACCCGGAGGTTCACTTAGCGGCAGACGGGCAGTTGCTCATTGCCGTGCCGTTGGAGTAGGCGCTTGGCAATGCTCTCCGCCGTTGCTGGATCGGGAGCTGCCGTTAACGGCTCTTGGCAACTGGCGCGCAACGATCGGCATGGTTCCGGAGTTCTCCGGAAAACCACGCGGGATGAATCTCCACCATGTGCTCTTGCGCCTGATCAGCTTCTCGGACTGGTTCGACAAACGGTTCGGCTGGTTCTTCACCAATGGCATGAAGAGCCATCGGCTCCAGCCGTGATTTAGAGACGTATGCACACGTTCTTCGCCTCCGTGAAGAAGCGCAGCGCCTCCTCGCCGCCCTCGCGCCCCACGCCGCTCTGTTTCATGCCTCCGAAGGGCGTGCGCAGGTCGCGCACCATCCAGCAGTTCACCCACACGATCCCTGTGCGCAACGCACGCGCCACGCGGTGGGCCCGCTTCACGTCATTCGTCCAAACAACGCTCGCCAAGCCATAGGCGCTATCGTTGGCCAAGGCCAGTGCCTCCTCTTCATCATCGAAAGGCTGCAAGGTGACGACCGGCCCGAAGATCTCCTCCTGATTCGTTTGGCAGGCGGGGCCCAGCCCTTCGATCACCGTTGGAGCGATATACCAGCCCTCGGCGAGCTCGCCGGCCAGCCGCACCCGTTCTCCGCCGCAGAGCACCTTGCCCCCTTCCTCCTGCGCGAGCCGGATATGCGCGAGCACCTTCTCCATATGTGCTTCGGAGACCACCGCGCCCATATCGCTCGCGGCATCCTGTGGATCGCCGACGCGCAGGGCGCGCACCCGTTCCACGAAGGCATCGCGGAAACGCGTGTAGAGGCCGCGTTGGATCAGGATGCGCGATCCGCAGAGGCAGATCTGCCCTTGGTTGCGGAAGGAGCTGCGCACGGTGGTGCTGAGCGTCGCCTCGAAATCGCAATCGTCGAAGATCAGCACGGGGTTCTTGCCACCCAGCTCCAGGCTCAGTTTCTTGAACATGGGCGCGGCCACGCGTGCGATCTCCGCGCCGGTGCGCGTGCCGCCGGTGAAGCTGATGGCCGGGATGCCGGGATGCGCGGTGATGGTCGCGCCCACCTTCGCGCCCAGGCCATGCACGATGTTGAGCACCCCCGGCGGCATGCCTGCCTCGGCGCAGCGCTCGGCGAGCAGATGCGCCGTGCACGGGGTCACCTCGCTGGGCTTGGCCACCACGCAATTGCCTGCGGCCAGCGCAGGGGCGATCTTCCAAGTGAACAGATAGAGCGGCAGGTTCCAAGGACTGATCGCGCCTACCACGCCGATGGGCTGGCGATCGGTGTAGTTCACCGCCACGTCGTCCATCATGTGCGCCTCGCTGCTGAAGTGGATCGCGGCGGTGGCGAAGAAGCGGAAGTTGGAGACCGCCCGTGGGATATCCACCGTTCGCGCGAGCTCAACCGGCTTGCCGTTGTCACGTGACTCCATGCGCGCGAATTGATCCAGGTCCCGTTCGATCGTCTCGGCCAAGCGGATCAACACCTTCGCACGTCCTTCACGGCCCATCGCGACCCACTGGGCACTTGCCGCCTGCGCCGCTTTCACCGCAAGGTCAACATCCTGTTCATCGCTGTCGGGAGCCAGGGCGAACACGCGCCCGCGGGCAGGCTCGTACACATCGATCCGGCGGCCGCCCACCGCATCGCGCAGTTCTCCGGCAATCAGGTTCTTCAGATGCAGCATGGCCCGGCGAAAGTAGCCGTTCAGCATGCGGCCGTATAAATCGGAAGGCCCTCACTTTCGCGAGAGCCTTCCAACCCCTTGTTGCGCTGTCAGAGAGCCAAAACCAAACCTCCTTGCGCTTGCGTCAGGGGTATTCCCCTTGCCGCGAGAACAAAGCTACCGGGGGCTCCAGGGCATGATCGTGAAGGCCGCGCCAAGGAACGTTAAAGACCGTTAACCGCCTCAGCGCCCGGGGAGTGCCGGATAGCTTCGCTAGCGTGGACAGGCGTTTCGTAGCCGTTGTGCTCGCAGCCATCAGCCTGGCGCTGGTTGGGCTGGCGGCTATGCAAGTGGCATGGGTCGCCAAGACCATCAATATGCGCGAGGCCCAATTCTCTGAGAGCCTCGATCATGCCCTGCTTTCGGTGAGCGATCACCTGGAGCGCATCGAGCGCATGCAGGACCTCAAGCGCAATCGCAAGGGGCGCCGTCTGCTGGCCCGGCTCGACTCGTTGCGCCATACTGATCCGATGCCTTTGGATGATGCGCAGCTGCCCATCGGACACGTATCGGATGATCCCGAGGCCGTGCCCTCCTTGCCGCCCGCGCGCCAGGTGGAACGCGCCGAGCACGAGGAACTCGTTGCGGACCTGGTGCGCGCGATCCTGGCCAATGAGATTCGGCGCGGCATACGGGAACGGCTCGACCCGGAGCTGCTCGATTCGCTGCTGCACGCTGAGCTCTTTGGTTTCGGGATCGCCGATACACCGAGCTGGGGCGTGTATGATCGGCAGGGGAGGTGGGTGAGCCTGGCACGCACCGAGCCGGATACCGCTGGGCTGTGGGCGCACGGGGCCACGGTGCGGCTCTTCCGGCACGACATCGCCGGGCCGGTCCACTTCCTGCGCGTGCACGCCGATCATGCCCGTTCGGCGCGCCTGGCCGGCCTTTGGCCGCTGATGGTGGCATCGGGCCTCTTCGTGCTGATCATCGCCATCGCCTTCGCCTACACCATGCGCACCATGCTGCGGCAGAAGCGGCTGAATGACATCCGTACCGACCTGGTCAACAACCTCACCCACGAGCTCAAGACCCCGATCAGCACCATCGGGCTCGCCTGCGAGGCGCTGGCGGATCCCAGCATCCCGCGTACCGAGGAGCAGGTGAGGAGCTACACGGCCATGATCCGCGATGAGAACAAGCGGCTGGGCGCGCTGGTGGAGAATGTGCTGCTGAGCGCCGTGCAGGATAGCGGCACCATGGTGATCAAGCCGGTGGACCTCGACCTGCACGCGGTGATCGCCGATGTGGTGCGCAGCAGCTCCATGCTCGTCTCGCGCCGGAGCGGCCGTATCGAGACCAGCCTCGCCGCGGACATCCATCACCTGCGCGCCGACCGCATCCATCTCACCAACCTGCTGTACAACCTCATCGACAATGCGGTGAAGTACTGCGAGCAGGAGCCGCGCATCCGCATCGCCACGCGCAGCGACGATACCGGCGTGCACCTGAGCGTCACCGACAACGGCATCGGCATAGCGCCCTCCGAGCACCGCAAGGTCTTCGATCGCCTGTACCGTGTGCCCACGGGCAACCTGCATAACGCCAAGGGCTTCGGCCTGGGCCTGAGCTACGTGAAGAACGTGGTGGAGCGCCACGGCGGAAGAGTCCGACTGGAAAGCAGGCCCGGCGCTGGCAGCACCTTCCATATTTTCCTCCCCTTCGAACATGAGCACGCCCATCAAGCTCCTCGTCGTTGAGGATGACCCCAACCTCGGCAGCCTCCTGGCCCACTACCTGCGGGCTAAGGGCTACGATACCGACCTGCGCACCGATGGCCAGCAGGGACTCGCCGCGCATGCCAAGGGACGCTACGCGCTGATCCTGCTCGATGTGATGATGCCCCTGAAGGACGGCTTCACCCTGGCCCGCGAGATCCGTGCGAAGGACGCTGAGGTGCCCATCATCTTCCTCACCGCGAAATCCATGAAGCAGGATACCATCGAGGGCTTCCAGAGCGGTGCCGATGATTACATCACCAAGCCCTTCGGCATGGAGGAGCTGCTGCTCCGCATCGAGGCCGTGCTGCGGCGCACCCACGGGGTGGAGGCCAAGCCGGAGGAGCCCGTCTCTTATGACTTCGGCGCCTCGCGCTTCGACCCCCGCAAGCAAGTGCTCACCACGCCCGCCGGAGAGCGACGCCTCACCACCAAGGAGTCGGAATTATTACGGCTCCTATGCGCCAACCGCAACGATGTGCTCGACCGCTCGAAGGCCCTGACCGAGGTCTGGGGCAACGACAGCTACTTCAATGGCCGCAGCATGGACGTGTACATAGCCAAGCTGCGCAAGTACCTGCGCGAGGACCCTTCGGTGGAGATCATCAATATACACGGCAAAGGATTCCGCCTGGTGGCCCCCGGGCCGCAATGATCGCCCTTGCCGCACGGTTGCATGGTAAACCCCTTTGCCATGACGACGCCCCTGCAGCAGTGGAGACGCACGGATTCCGCCACCGGTAGGCGCTTCGGGATCGGATTACTGGTCAGCCTCGCCGTTGTGCTGGTGGCCTTCGAATGGCGCACGGCCGAGCCGGAGATCCCGGAGCTGACCTGGTTGGATCCCGAGCAGCCGATCGAGCAGGAGACCATGTTGATGTTCCGCAAGCCGCAACCGGCACAGGAGCAGCCGCAGGCGCGCAAGCGCGGCAACGGCCCGGTGGTGCCCGTGGACGACCCCCTGCCGGATGACCCACCGCCGGCGGATGACCCCGAGCCGGACCCCGTGCACGGCTCCGGAACGGCAACGGATTCCACTGCGCGCGAGAACCTGAGCCCGCCGGACGATGCCGCTCCCATCGTCATCCCCTGGAGCAAAGGGCGAGAGGACATGCCCTATTTCGTGGATTGCACCGGAAACAAGCGGATGGACCTGGCCACCTGCACCGAGGCCCGCATCCAGCGGCATCTCGACCGCTACTTCAGGGTGCCTCCGGCGCTGAAAGGGGAGGAGTTCACCGTGGTGAGCTTCGAGATCGATGCCGAGGGCCGCATCGGACGGCTGGTGTGCCGCCCCACGCCCAGCGCCGCCGTGGAGCGCGAAGTGGAACGTGTGGTGCGCCTGTTGCCGGCCTTCGTGCCCGGCATGCAGAACGGGCATCCGGTGAGCGTGATCTACCAGCTGCCCTTGCGGGTGAAGCGGGATCCGCGGTAGGCCATCCGGAGCAGCGCCCGGCCACAAGCGATCTGCTGGCGATTTCGTGAGTTGGTTTACCTTGGCGCCTTCGGCCATGCAGCCTTTGGCCGAGCAAAACCCAACCGCATGAAGAAAGCTTACGCTCCCGCCCTCCTCGCTCTGAGCCTGATGGCCGCCACGGCCTCAGCGCAAATGGCCCCAACCGTTCAGAATGCCGCCCGCAAGGCCGCCTACGCCGCCAAGCTCACGCCTGGCGCCTACACCGCCCCCTCGGGTGATCAGCGGGGTGGTGTCGCCAATGATGAGTGCGACGGCGCCATCGACATGACGGTGGGTACGGAATGCACCCCGGTCGCTGGTTCCTTCGCAGGCGCCACCGAATCGCAACCCGCATCGGCCTGCAGCGGTTTCACCTCGTCCGCTGCGAACGATGTGTGGTACAGCTTCACCGCCACGGGCAATGTCACCGTGATCGAAGTGACCGGAGGCGGTGACGCCACCACGGGTGTGGATGTGATCGTGGAAGTGTTCTCCGGGGCCTGCGGCTCCTTGGAACAGATCGGTTGCGTGGATGCCTCCCTGCGGGCTGAAACGGAATCGTACACGGTTCTGAGCGCCCCCGGCACCACGTATTACTACCGCACGTACTTCTGGGTGTATGCCTCCGGTCAGACGGTGGACGATTTCACGACCTGCGTGTACACGCCGTCGAACATCCCCGCCAACGACCTCTGCACCAATGCCGATCACCAGGACCTGAGCATGGGCGGCATGATCACCTTCAATGGTGACAACACCGGCGCGCTCAACACCGAAGGTCTGGGCTCGGCTCAGGTATGGGTGAGCTTCACCATCAGCGAATGCTCCAACATCGCGGTGGATTACTGCGGCACGAGCAACTTCGCCAATGGCTTCACCACGCTGTACTCCGATTGCCCCCCTGTGACGGCCAATGCGGCTGCATCGTTCAACTTCGATGATTGCGGCGATGGCAACGCGACCATCCTCTGGGAGCTCCTGCCGGCTGGCACCTACTACTACCCGGTGCTGACCGAGGAAGGCTCCGAAGGACCCTACACCATCAACGTGAGCTCTTCTCCCTGCCCGCAGCCTCCTTTCAATGATGAGTGCAGCGACCCGATGATCCTCGTGCCCGGAGCCGATTGCCTGCAAGTGGGCTTCACCACGGCTTATGCCACCGAGACGCTGCCTGCGATCCTCTGCGAAGGATTCACCTCGCCGAACGCGCTGGATGTGTGGTTCTCGTTCGTCGCTACTTCCACCGACCACACGATCGGCGTATTCGGCCCGAACGAGGCCGATGCCATGGTGGAGCTGTTCAGTGGCACCTGTGGTTCGCTGGTTTCCATGGCATGCGCCGATGCCACCTTCCCCCAGAACGCGGGAGAGGCCACCACCGAGCTGCTCGTGCAATCGGGCCTCACCGTGGGAGAGACCTATTTCGTGCGCGTGTACGACTGGGGCCATGCCTCGCCTGATCACTTCTTCGAGATCTGCGTGACCGAGGGCACCAACAACAACGTGGGTATCGCCGAGCTGAACGCCAACGATGCGTGGTCGATCTACCCGAACCCGGCAGAAGGCATCGTGAGCCTGAGCTACTCGGGCGCGAACGGCACCGCCGATGTGGACGTGCTGGATGTGACCGGCCGTGTGGTCCGCGCGGAGCGTACCTCGCTCGCCCAGGGCTCTGTCCGCAACATCAGCCTGAGCAATTTGAGCGGCGGCACCTACACGGTGCGCCTCACCGTGAATGGCGTGCGCAGCGAGAAGCGCCTGGTCGTGCGCTGATCGACGATATGGAAGCGAGCGGGGCGCCCATTGGGCGCCCCGCTCTTTTTCGGGCCATCAGAGGCAGGCCGTGCGACCGCCGTCGACAGGCAGGTTGATGCCGTTGATGTATGCCCCGGCTGGACTGGCGAGGAAGGCCACCGCGTAGGCGATCTCCTCGGGCTCCGCGAAACGGCGCAGCGGGATCTCCGCCATCATCTCCTCGGCCGCTTCGGTTTCTGAAATACCCTGCTTGGCGGCCTTGTTCTTGATGATTGCGCTGAGCCGGTCGGTACCGGTGGCACCAGGGAGCACATTGTTCACCGTGATCCCGTAAGGGCCCAGCTCCGTGGCCAAGGTCTTCGCCCATTGCGCCACCGCGCCACGTATGGTGTTGCTCACCCCCAGGTTGGGCAGGGGCTGCTTCACGCTGGTGCTGATGATGTTGATGAGGCGGCCATGCTTGCGCGCCTTCATGCCGGGCACCACCGCGCGCACCACGGCCTGGTAGGCCAGGAGGTGCTGGCGGAAAGCCGCCTCGAATGACTCGAGCCCCGCCTCGTGCGCCAGGCCCGGAGGCGGTCCGCCGCTGTTGAGCACCGCCACATCGAAGGGGCCGTGCTGGAGGAGCTGGGCCAAGCCCCGCTCCAAAGCGATGGTGTCACTCATGTCCACGCTCAGGCTCGTGTGGTGCCCGCCGGTGTTCTTCAGGCCAGTGATGAGCCGTTGGAGCTTGTCCTCATCCCGTGCGAGCGCTGTAATGGAGGCGCCCAGAGCGGCGAGTTCCGCAGCCACGGCGCGCCCGATGCCTTGCGATGCGCCCAGCACGAGCGCGCGCTGACCGGTCAATTGAATGTCCATGGTGCAAAGGTGACGGAGAAAGACCTTGGATTTGCCGTCCCAAGTGCGTCACTTCGCGGCTACCAATAACCCAAGCACTCCATGATGAAGACATTTACGATGAAGGGTCTTCCGCTGGCTTTGGCCTTGCTCGCGGGCACGGCCACCATGGCCCAGTCGCGGATGGATCAGGCGGCGCGCAAGCAGGCGCCCCAACGTTTCAGCGCGTTGCCCGTGCATCATTCCGCACCGAACCTGAGCGGCGGAATGAACAGCCTTCGCGGCGGCGGATACTGCGCCGCTGGCGCCACGGGATCGATTGACTTCGACCTCGATGAGCGGATCACCAACGTGACCTTCGCTGGCATCAACAACAGCAGCCCCGATGCGGCCCCTGTTGCCCCGGCATATTCGGATTACACCGCGCAGGTGGCCAACGTGAACGTTGGTGGATCCTACGCGATCAGCATCGGTGCCAGCAGTTCCATCGGGCAGAGCTTCAGCTCCGACCAGGCCCTGGCGTGGATCGATTTCAACCAGGATGGCGATTTCGATGATGCCGGTGAGCAGGTGTACGTGAGCGCGATCATCAACACCACGGCCTACACGGGCATGGTGAGCATCCCGATGACAGCCTCGATCGGCACCACGCGCATGCGTGTGCGCCTGCACGACACGCATGATGGCAGCCAGTACATCAACGTGTTCAACGATACGCCCTGCGGCGACGCCAGCTACGGCGAGGTCGAGGATTACACAGTGAACATCGCCAACGGTGGTGGATCAGGCCCGGAGAACGATGAATGCGCGGGCGCCTTGCCGATTCTGCCCGGAGCAGGATGCGTGGGCACCCTGGGCTCCCTGCTGGATGCGACCGAGTCGATGGCCGCCGCCACGTGCAGCGGCTTCGTGAGTGACCTGGCGGCTGATGTGTGGTATTCCTTCGTGGCCACCAGCGAGGTGACCACCGTGGGTGTCGGCGGCGCTGGCGATGAGCTCACGGGCCTCGACGTGATCCTCGAAGCCTTCCAAGGCAGCTGCGGCTCCTTGAGCTCGCTCGGTTGCTCCGACACTTCGGTTCGGGCGGGTGTTGAGGGCATGACCTTCGCCACCACCCCCGGATCGACCTATTACTACCGGGTTTACTATTATGCGTACACGGATCCGCAGACGGTGTTCGACTTTGCTACCTGCGTGGTGGCTGAGAGCGGCGGAAGCGGCTACTGCACTGCCGGTGCCGATGGTACCGGCCTGGGTCTGGAGGAACGCATCATCAACGTGAACTTCGCTGGCATCGACAACGATTCGCCTGATGCGGCACCGGTGGCACCCGCCTATTCCGACTTCACGGCCGTGAGCGGCACCGTGCAGCAGGGCATGGATTATCCCATTGCCGTGGATGCGGCTCGCAATGGCTCCGCCACGGTGTACGAGGAGAACCAGGTACTGGCCTGGATCGATTGGAACCAGGACGAGGATTTCGATGACGCCGGCGAGCAGGTCTTCGTCTCGATCATCGGCCCTGAGGACGTGTACACGGGAACCGTATCGGTACCGGCCGACGCTGTGCTGGGCACCACGCGCATGCGCATCCGCCTGCACGACACGCACGATGGCTCGGGCTATCAGAACAACTTCAACGATACGCCCTGCGGCCTCGCGAGCTACGGCGAAGTGGAGGACTACACCATCGAGGTGACCTCTGGTGGCGGCACCACCCCGGTGAACGACCTGTGCGGCAGCGTGACGCCGGTAGACCTGCTCGTTGGTGGCAGCGTGAGCTTCTCCGGAGACAACACCGGTGCTACCAACACGGGTGATTTCGAGCCGGGCTCCGACCTCGAAGGCCTCGATCCCACCGTGTGGCACGCCTTCACCACCACGGAGTGTTCCAACGTGTCGGTCTCCTACTGCGGCACCGATCCCGCCTTCGAGAATGTCTGGATCTTCCTGGCCAATGCATGCCCTGCCGGGAACGACTACGTGCTCGGAGCCGCCGATGGCGAAACCTGCCCCACAAACCTGATCGTGAACTTCGTGGAGCTGCCCGCAGGCACCTGGTACCTGCCCGTGCTCATGGATCCCACCTCCGCGATGGGGCCTTATGAGATCCTGGTATCCGCCACGCCCTGCGCCACGGCAGGTCCGTATTGCGAGGCGGGCGCGAGCTCGATCCTGTTCGAGAAGATCAGCAACGTGAACTTCGCGGGCATCGACAACAGCTCCAGCGCCCCCAATGGCTATGAGGATTTCACCGGCGTCACCGGAACGGTGGTGGGCGGTGTGGATTACCCGCTCACCGTGACGATCGCGGCGGGGTACGATACGGATCAGGTGCTGGCCTGGATCGACTGGAACCAGGATCAGGACTTCGACGATGCCGGCGAGGAAGTCTTCATGTCTGCCACGGGCGTAGGCCCTCACAGCGGAATCGTGAGCGTGCCGTTGACCGCATCGCTGGGCGTGACCCGCATGCGCGTTCGCCTGCACGACACCTACACCGGCCCGGATTACTTCAACGCGCCGAACGCCACGCCGTGCGACACCTCCAGCTACGGTCAGGTGGAGGATTACAGCATCGACATGATCGGCGTGGTGACGGGCCTTGCCGAGCTGCAAGCCGGATCGTGGAGCGTATTCCCCAACCCGAACGACGGCGACATGACCATCAACTACCAAGGGGCCACCGGTGCCACCCTCATCGAGATGATCGATGTGGCGGGCCGTACGGTCTACTCGGAGCAGCGCGCCCTCACGCAAGGTTCAGCCACGGCGCTGGGCCTGCGCGGCCAAGTGGCCGCAGGCACGTACATGCTGCGCTTGACCATGCATGGCGGGCTCATGGAACAGCTCCGCGTGGTGGTTCGCTAAGGGTTATTGGATCAGCGGGAAAGGCGGCTTCGGCCGCCTTTCTTGCTTTCCACCTTCGGTCCCATGTGGATAAGTCATGCGTAGGCGCGGTACACGGCACCCGATGGAGGCAGGAATTTCGCCCCTTGAACGTGAGCCGAGCCCAACGACCATGAAGCAAACCACACTCGTTTTCGCCATCCTCTCCGCCTTCAGCGCATTCGCGCAGACCAATGATACCTGCACGACCGTGGTACCCGTGCCACTGGCCGTGGGAGAGTCGGTGGTCTTCACCGGTGATAATACCGGCGCGACGATCGACCTGGACTACGCGCCGGGATCGATACTCGCCGGCCTGGGGATTCCCAGCAGCTGGCACGCCTTCACGATCACCACCTGCGCGGACCTCACCATTTCCTACTGCGGCACCTCGCCTGCCTTCACGGAGTACTGGAACGTGCTGGCCACCACCTGTCCGGCCAACAATACGCTCATCGTCACCCAGCAGTACAACACCACGGTCTGCGGCGATGGCAACCCCACGATCTATTTCCTCGGTGCCCAGCCCGCCACGTACTACTTCCCGGTTTGGTATGAGGATCCCGGCGCCATTGGACCCTACACGGTGACGGTGGCAGCGGCGGAATGCGGCGGCGGCGGCGCCCCGAACGATGCTTGCGCCGATGTGACGCCCGAGACCTTGACCGTGGGCGGCACGCTCACCTTCTCCGGGGACAACACCACAGCTACCGCCACCGGTGATTTCGCGCAGGGCTCGCCCTTCGCGGGCGCTCCCGTGGTCTGGCACTCCTTCACGCTGGATGAATGCGCCAGCGTGAGCGTGGCCTATTGCGGTCAGGTACCCGCCTGGGGGAACACGCTGGGCATCCTGGCGCGCGATTGCCCGGCTTCGGACCTGGTGTACTTCAGCACCTTCAATGCCGATGATTGCGGCGATGGCAACCGTACCTATTTCTACGACGGGTTGCTGGCGGGCACCTATTACATACCCGTGCTGCTGCATCCGGCCAGCGGGTCCGTTGGCGAGTACACGCTCACGGTCACTGGCAGCGAATGCCCTCCTGCTCCCACCTACCAGGACCAGTGCGCGCAGGTCGAGTCCCAGCCGCTCGCGGTCGGAGGCTCCATCGCCTTCACCGGTGACAATACCGCCGCCACTTCCACGGGCGACTTCGTGGCGGGTTCTCCCTTCGCCGCCGCACCGGTGATCTGGCACGGCTTCACCACCACCACCTGCGCGCGCGTGACGGTGGCGTATTGCGGGCTGGCTCCCAGCTGGGACAACACGCTCGGCTTCCTCTCGCGCGATTGCCCGGCATCGGACCTCGTCTTCTTCAGCAACTTCAACGACACGGATTGCGGCGATGGCAATCGCACCTACATCTTCAGCAACCTGCCTGCGGGCGATTACCTGGTACCGGTGCTGCGCGATGAGGCCAGCAACGCGATCGGGGAGTACACCATCTCGGTCTCCGCCACGAGCTGCCCCTCAACGCCTCCGGCCAATGACGTGTGCGGCGATGTGGTGGCCTTCCAGCTCGATGCCGGGGCCACCGTGGTGGTGGATGGCGACAACACCAATGCCACCAGCACCGGCGACTTCGTGGCGGGCTCGCCCTTCGCGGCCGCGCCTGTGACCTGGCATGCCTTCTCCATTGATGCCTGCACGGATCTGGTGGCCTCCTACTGCGGCATGGACCCCGCCTGGTCGAACACGCTGGGCGTGCTGGCCACCACCTGCCCGGGTGATGCGCTGATCTATTTCACCGCCGTGGACACCGATTGCGGCGATGGCAACACGACCTACATCTTCAACGACCTGGCGCCCGGCATCTACTACCTGCCCGTGCTCCGTGATGCCGGCAACAACTCCTTCGGCCCATACAGCATCAGCCTCACGGCAGAGGATTGCCTCTTCTTGGGCATGGCGCCCGCTGCGGTGGAATCGGCCTTGCGCATCTGGCCGAACCCCAACGATGGCCAGCTGGTGGTGATCGGCTTGGGCCGCGATGCGGTCTCCCTGCGGATCATCGACCCGAGCGGCCGCGTGGTTCACATGGTACGCCCACAAGGTCCATCGATGCGCATCGATCTGGCCGGGCAGCTCGCCCCCGGCGCTTATCTGCTGGATGTGATCTACCCCGACCGCAGGAACGAGCTGCGTTTCATGGTGCGCTGAGCACGAACGCGCCAATCGGAAAACGAAACAACACCCATACGAACGATGATTCCTAGCTACGCGGCACTGCGCCGCCTATTGATATGCGCGCTCTTCGCGCCCGTGACGGCACTGGCCCAGCCGTCGAACGATGATTGCTCCGGCGCCATCGCGCTGACGGTGGGCACGAGTTGCACCGGTATCGCCGGCGATGTGGCCGGCGCGACCGAGTCGATCCCCGCCATCCTGTGCGGTGGCTTCACGGGCACGGCGAACGAGGATGTCTGGTACAGTTTCGTGGCCACCGCCACCTCGCAGGTGATCGAAGTGGCCTGCAGCGCCGGCTTCGATGGCGTGATCGACCTGCGCTCGGGCGGATGCGATGGCACGAACATCGCCTGCCGCGACGGCGCCAACGCTGGCGGTGTGGAGGTGCTCTCCGCAGGCGGGCTCACCGTGGGGCAGACCTACTATATCCGGGTCTACGACTGGTTCGACAACGTGCCATCGACCACCACCTTCACCATCTGCGTGTACGCTCCGCAGGCACCCTCCAACGACGATTGCGCCAATGCCACCGTGCTCTCGCCCAGCACGACCTGCGATCCGGTGAACGGCACCATCCTGCTGGCCACGGCCTCCACCACGGCTTCTGCCTGCGGCGGCACATCGAACGATGACGTGTGGTACGCCTTCACCGCCACCGACGTGAGCCACGAGATCCAAGTGGCCACCGGTTCCGGCTTCGATGCGGTGGTGGAGCTGCGCTCGGGTGCCTGCAACGGCACGCCCGTGGATTGCGTGGATGAGCAGTTCCCCGGCAACACCGAAGTGCTCACGGCGAGTGGCCTCACGGTCGGCGAGACCTATTACGTGCGGGTGTATCACTTCGGTACGAACGTGCCCGCGAACACCGCGCTCAGCATCTGCGTGCTCGGGCCCGAGCCCACCGGCTGCGACGCCATGGCCGGCACGATCACGCCCGTGGCCGCCAACGTATGCCTCGAAGCGGGTGAGGCCGCCATCAGCGCCTCGCCCGATGGCAACAGCAACGTGCCCACCGGCTTCGAGACGATCTACGTGCTCACGCAGGGTATCGACCTGGTGATCATCGGTGCCGATGCCGCTCCGGCCTTCACGGTGACGGCCGCTGACCAATACACGATCCATACGCTGGTGTACGACCCGCTGACGCTGGACCTGGGCGTGGTGGAGTTCGGCGCGACCACCGGTGCCGAAGTAGCGGCGCTGCTCGTGCAGGGCGGCGGCTCGATCTGCGCGAGCCTGGATGTGGCCGGCGCGCCGGTGACCGTGGAGGAATGCCTCACGTGCGAGGCGGAGACGGGCTCCCTTGTTGCAGACCAGACACCTGTATGCCTGCAGGGCGGTGCCGCGGATATCTCTGCCACGCCCGATGGAAGCGCGGTTGTTCCTTCGGGTTATGCGATGGTCTATGCGCTCACGCTCGGATCCGATCCTGTGATCATCGATGGTGAAGACCTCCCTCTGTTCACCGTGAACGCACCAGGCGATTATTACCTGCATACGCTGGTCTTCGACCCGGCCACCATCGATCTGGGGCTGGTAGAATTCGGTGTCACCACGCTACTTGACCTGGAGGCGCTGCTCATCCAAGGCGGTGGTTCCATTTGTGGCGCGCTCGACATGGATGGCATCCTGATCACCGTGGAGGAATGCATCGTGTGCGATGCCGATGCGGGCACCTTGACCGCTGTGGAGTCGCAGGTGTGCCTGGTGGCCGGTGAGGCCAGCATCAGCGCCACGCCCGATGGCAACAGCAACGTGCCCACCGGCTTCGAGACGATCTACGTGCTCACGCAGGGCACCGACCTGGTGATCATCGGAGCCGATGCCGCTCCGGCCTTCACGGTGACGGCCGCTGACCAGTACACGATCCATACGCTAGTGTACGACCCGCTGACGCTGGACCTGGGTGTGGTGGAGTTCGGTGTGACCACCGGTGCCGAAGTGGCCGCGCTGCTCGTGCAGGGCGGCGGCTCGATCTGCGCGAGCCTGGATGTGGCCGGCGCGCCGGTGACCGTGGAAACATGCATCGTGTGCGATGCCGATGCGGGAACGCTGACGATCGATGAATCGCCCGTGTGCATCACCATGGGCGAGGTGCAGGTTGGCGCAACTCCGAATGGCGATGCCGTTGTGCCCGATGGCTTTGAGGTGGCGTATGCCCTCACCCAAGGTGCTGAGCTCACGATCATCGCGCTCAACGCTGGACCCGTCTTCTCCGTGGCGCTGCCCGGCACCTACACGCTCCACACCCTCGTCTATGATCCGTTGGTGATCGACCCCTTGCTCATCGAGCTGGGCTTCACCAGTGCCTTTGAGATCCATGAAGCGCTCGTGCAGGGCGGCGGCGACATCTGCGGCGCCTTGGACCTGATCGGCGCAACGGTGGTGGTGAATGATTGCACCCCGGTCAACGACGATTGCGGGAACGCGCTGCCCCTCTCCGTGAACCTGGCCGAGAACTGCCCCGGTTCCGCCGTGAACGGTGACAACACTTACGCCACGGTCGATGGCGGCGAGCCCTCCTGCGATGATCCCGGAGACATGTACCTCGATGTCTGGTACACCTTCAACGCCGGCAACAACACCACGGTGACCATCAACCTCGACCAAGGCACCATGGAGGATTGGGCGATCGTGGTCTCCGATGGATGCGGCGGCAATGAGATCGCCTGCGAGATCCAGCCGGGGGCTCCCGTCGAAGTGACGACGACCCCGTTCGCCGATTACCTCGTGCGCGTGTACAGCAACTTCACCTTCGGCAACGGCGGCCAATTCAGCATCTGCCTCACCGGGGCCGAGGAGAACCTGGTGTGCGACGGCGGCATGGTGGAGACCTCCAGCGGGGCCTTCAGCGTGGATGTGTGCCAGGACACCGAGGCCGATGTGATCGACTTCATCAGCACCAGCACCAGCCTGGAGGACTACGCCTTCTTCCTGACCGATGAGAACGATGCGATCATCGCGCAGCTGGCTGGCGGGTCCATCGACTTCAACAGCGCGGCATTGGGCATCTATCGCGTCTGGGGAGTGAGCTTCAATGGCACGCTCATCGGCGCGGAGCCGGGCTCCACGGTCACGGAGCTGGCCACCTCCGGAAGCTGCCTGGACCTCAGCGACAACTACGTGGAGGTGATGGTGGAGATCTGCGAAGGCCTAAACAGCGCCGCGTTCGGTGCCTGGGGACTCTATCCCAACCCGAACCAGGGCGACTTCGCCATCGCATACTCCGGTCAGGAAGCCCTTACCGACGTGCTGGTGCTTGACGCCAACGGCCGCATCGCGCATCAGGAGCGCGTGGCCATGGTGAATGGCGGGCGCTACGCGATCAGCCTGGAGGGCGCATTGGCCGCGGGGGTCTACTCCGTGCGTCTGACCAACGCCCATGGGCAGGCCAACATGCGCCTGGTGGTGCGCTGAGCCTATACTGAGCACAGGAACGGAAGGGCGGGTCATCCCGCCCTTCCGCTTTTGCGATGTAACCCACGCCGTGCGATGGCGTTACAGGGCGTATGAAGCACCCACTCTCCCTGGTCGCTTTCGCCATGGCCGCCACGCTATCCGCGCAAGTACCCGAACCACTCGTACTGGAAGTGAGCGGTCGGATCTCCGATGGCGACAAGAAGCTCCCTGGCTGCGAAGTGGTGGTGTACGATGGGAACGATATCGTGGGCACGCAGCTCACGGACAAGGGCGGTCGCTTCAGCCTTGGGCTGGGCATGGGCAAGGAATTCGCCATCGTCTTCCAGAAGGAAGGCTTCCTACCCAAGCGCGTGCTGGTGGATACGCGCGCCAAGATCCCTGCTGAGATCATGGAGCTGGCCCCGCTCGATATGGAGATGAGCATGCTGCCAGCGTCGAAGTACGATGGAGCGAACACGGATATGCTCGACTTCCCCTTCGCCTTGGTGAAGTGGAGCCGCCAGCAGGGAGCTTTCGTGCAGGACCAGCAGTACACCGCCGACATGATGCGCACCAACGGCGCGGCCCTGCTGCAGGCCGGTCGGTCCGTGAAGGACTGACAGGACAAGGCGCCTCCGGGCAGCGCGCGCGGTCGGATCGCGCCGTCCTACCTTAGCCACAATTCGAGCGCCATGGCCGTCCGCAGACCCTTCAACCTGCAGCAATGGATCGCGGACAACCGCGACCTGCTGAAGCCCCCTGTCGGCAACAAGAACCTCTATGCCGATGCCGGTGATTACATCGTAATGATCGTCGGCGGGCCCAATGCCCGCAAGGACTACCACTTCAATGAGACCGAGGAGCTCTTCTATCAGCTGGAGGGCGATATCGAAGTGGGCATTCAGGAGGACGGCAAGGCCGTGACCATACCGATCAAGCAGGGAGAGATGTTCCTGCTCCCGGCCAACATGCCGCATCAGCCCCGCCGCGGTCCGAATACCGTGGGCCTGGTGATCGAGGTGAAGCGCGATGACCGCGAGCTCCAGGACGGTCTACAGTGGTATTGCGAGCAGTGCAACAACCTTCTGCACGAGTACCGATTCGTGCTGCATGATATCGAGAAGGATTTCATCCCGCGGTTCCGCGAGTTCTACGGCAATGAGGACTACCGCACGTGCAAGCGCTGCGGCCACGTGATGGAGACCGACCCGCGGTTCGTGTGATGGAGCTCTTCTCCATCGACATCCATACCCACATCCTGCCGGAGGACATCCCGGATTTCGGAGCCCGTTACGGCTACCGAGGCTTCATCCACCTCGACCATCACAAGCCGGGCTGCGCGCGGATGATGATGGACGACAAGTTCTTCCGCGAGGTGCAGGCCAATTGCTGGGACCCGCAGGTGCGCCTGGGCGAATGCGATGCGCAGCAGGTGCATGTGCAGGTGCTGAGCACGGTGCCCGTGATGTTCAGCTATTGGGCGAAGGCGCAGGACACCCTGGACCTCTCGAAGTTCCTCAACGACCACATCGCGGGCATCGTGGCGAAATGGCCCAAGCGCTTCGTAGGGCTCGGCACTGTGCCCATGCAGGAGCCGGAGCTCGCCATTCAGGAATTGGAGCGGTGCAAGCGCATCGGGCTCGCAGGCATCCAGATCGGCACCCACATCAACGGCCTCAACCTCGGAGAGCCACGGCTCTGCGAGGTCTTCGAGGCCTGCCAGGAACTGGACATGGCGGTGTTCGTGCATCCTTGGGACATGATGGGCGCCGAGCGCATGGACAAGTATTGGATGCCCTGGCTGGTAGGCATGCCCGTGGAGACCACCACGGCCATCGTGAGCATGATCTTCAGCGGGCTCTTCGAGAAGCTGCCGCGGCTGCGCGTGGCCTTCGCGCACGGCGGCGGTTCGTTCCCGGCCACCTTGGGTCGCATCGAGCATGGCTTCCTGGTGCGACCTGACCTCTGCGCGGTGGATAACAACGTGAATCCGCGCGAATACCTGGGCCGCTTCTGGATCGATGCGCTCGTGCATGATCCCGCCATGCTGCAGCTGGTGGTGGACATGTTCGGCGCGCCACGTGTGGCCATGGGCACCGATTATCCCTTCCCCTTGGGCGAGCTGGTACCCGGCGAGCTGGTCAAAGGCATGCCGTGGGATGCGGCGCGCAAGGAGATGGTGCTCAGCGGCGCGGCGCTCGAGTGGTTGGCGCTGGAGCGCGGTCGCTTCCGGTGATGCGGTCAGCGCACCAGGTTCACATGCCCCACGGCCTCATGATGCCGCCCGCTCAGTTCGGTTGCCGTTACACGCCACACGTAGGTGTCGATCGGCGAGGCCACGCCCTGGTACGTTCCATCCCATCGGCCAGTCAGTTGATCGGTGGACCAGATCAACTCGCCCCAACGGTTGAAGACCAGCAGCTCGAACTGGCCGATCTCCTTGCCCCACGCGCCGAAGGTGTCGTTGTATGAATCGCCGTTCGGGGTGAAGGTGTTGGGCAGATAGAGGCTACCGGCTACGATCACCACCAGCACATCGGTGTTCTTGCACCCCAACTCGCTGGTGGTGGTAACCGTGTAAGAGGTGCTCTCTTCCGGCTGCACGAGGGGTGCGGCATTGGCACTGTCGGCCGGGTTGTCGAGCGGAGCCCATGACCAGATGCCTTCCCCGGTGGCGTTGAGCTGCACCACGTCGCCATACTCCACCACGAGGTCCGGGCCGGCAGCGATCACGGGTAGCGGATGAAGCGTTACCTCGGCCGTGGCGTCATCGGAGCAGCCGATCGGATCGGACACCAGCACGGTATAGACCGTGTTCGCGCCAGGTGCCGCAAGCGGATCAGCGATGGTATCGCTCGATAGGCCCGCAGTCGGCGACCATTGATAGTGGCTGCCACCAGAAGCGTGCAGTTGCACGGAGGTGCCCGGGCAGATCACCGTATCGGGCCAAGCCGAAGCGATCACCTCATGCACATCCACGAAGGCGCTGTCGAACGTGGTGCCGCAGGGGTTGTTGAGCTCCACGACATACAACGTGGGAAGCGTGGGACTGACCGATGCTGTACCCTGATCGAGAATGGCGATCCCATTCGCCGGATGCCATGCGTAGAGGTCGGCCTGCGCTGCGGTGAGCAGCACGGTGGCTCCCAAGCAGATCGCGGTATCCGCGAGCACCGCCTCGGGCAGGTCTGTCACCACCGATACCTCCAGTGAGTCCTCCACCGTGCACCCGGCAGCCGTTTGAATGGTGACATGATACACGATGGTGGCCGCTGGCGAAGCGTTCGGCGCCGCGCTGCTCGGGTCGTCGAGCGTGGCAGCCGGGGCCCAAGCGTAGGTTACGCCTCCCGTGGCGCTCAGCTGCACCGCGCTGCCCAGGCAGGTGGCCGTATCCGGTCCGGCGGCCGCGTCGGGTGAGAGGAAGGCGATCGTGACCTCCGTGGTATCCGATCCGCACGCGTTGAACACGGCCACTTGGTAGGTCATGGCTTGTGGCGGCGTGGCAATCGGATTCGATATGCTGATGGAGCTCAGTCCGGTAGGCGGGCTCCACAGGTACGCATCACCCCCGCTGGCCTGCAATTGCGCCTGTCCGCCCGGGCAGAAGGGCACAACAGGGTCGGCCTGAGCCACCGGGGGCTCGCGCACCGTGACCACCAGCTGCGTGGTATCGGACAGCGCGCAACCGCTGTTGTCGGAAAGGATCAGCGTAACGGTGTAGTCGCCGGCTGATGTATAAGCATGCGACGGCGCGAACTGCGTGGAGCCGGTATTGTCGCCGAAATCCCAGGCGTAATCCGTGCCGCCCGAGCTGTTGTTGACGAAGACCGCGGGCTCACCGACGCAGATGCTATCCGGGCCCTGCACGGCGATGGAAGCGATTGAGGGCAGCAGGTCGAACTTGAAGACGCCGAGGTTGCAGTTGGTGCTGTTGTTGGTCTCGCTCCACGCCCCGGGGGTGGTGGGGAAGCCCTGTTGCGAGCAGCCCGCGCAAACGGCTTGGTACACCACACCGTTCTTGTCGAATCGGCTCGTTCCGCCATCGACGTGCTCCGCGGAGTTGCCGCCGAAGAAGGTGGCGAAGGCGAGCGCCGCGGCATCGGGCTCTAGCACCATCAGGTAGAAGTCGCTGCCGTCGGTGGTGGGCTGATAGGCATCGGCGCTCACCGGCAGACCCGCCGTGCTGCTGGTGTTCGGCTGGCCGAAGTTGTTCGTATTGCCGCCCCAGCCGCTGAAATAGATCTGGCCGCAGTTGCTCACGAGGAAAGCGCTCGGCGCGATGTCCTCGTTGCCCGTGGTGCCGATACGCGTGCTCCAGAGCGAGGCCGACAGGCTGGGGTTGAGCTTCTGGATGAACTGCGATCCGCTCGGATTCGCGTACACGCCGCTGGATACCGGATACGAGCCATGGGTCTGGCCCACCACGTACACGTCATCCTGCGTGTCCATCTGCACGAAATAGCTCTGGTCGTATGCGGACGTGCCCAAGTAGGTGGTGTTCAGCAGCGCGCCACCAGCGGCATAGCGCGCCACATAGCCATCGATGCCACCGGCGTTGGTGGGGCGGTAGGGCGTGCCGGCCATCGGCAGGTTGGTGCTCACGGTGCCTCCGGTGATGTAGAGCGTGCCATCGCCGCTTTGCTGAACGCCGTAGCCGGAATCATCTTGGCTTCCGCCGAAATACGTGCCCCAGAGCAGATTGCTCAGCGTGGGATTCAACATGCAGGCATACGCATCCTGTGCCCCACCGATACCCGGCTGCGGCGCGCCGGGAGAGACCGGCATGTCATTGCTGTAGGTGCTGGTCACGATCACCGGTCGGTCGGCGGCATCAACGATGATCTCCCCGCGGAACGGATCGCCGTAGTTGTACTCCAACGAGGTGGAGAGGTTGAGCCCATCGGCCTCCGAGCCGCCGATGAAGGTGCTGCCCACCAGCGCGGTGGCCGTGGCGTTGAAGTGCGTGACCACGATGTCCGAGCCGAAGGCGTGCACATACCCCTCCCAAACAGCGAATTCGATCTGCGGGCCGAAGCCGAAGTTCTGGTCGAAGGCGCCCGGCGTGGTGGGGAAATCAGATGAACCGGTAGCGCCCATGACGTAGAGCTCATCGGCGCTGTTCACCACCATGCTGTGCGGCGTCTCGTTGCCCTGCAGTCCGCCGAGGTAGGTGCTCCAGATCAGGGCGGAGCCATCGGGACTGAATTTGGAGATGCCGATATCGATCACCGAACCGGCGAAGGAGCCTTGCTGCACACCGAGCGTGGTCGGGTAGCCGATGCCGAAGACGATGCCACCGCCGTAGAGATGACCTCCGGAATCGTAGGTGGCCGTGAAACCGAAGTTGTCCGCCGTGCTTCCCGAGTAGCTGCTGAAGGTGAGCACCGGGTCGATCACCAGGCGGTCGGCCGCGCTGTAGCACGCGGCATTCGATCCAGGGCTTCCGCCGCACAGCACGAACCCCAGCTCGTTTCCGTGCAACACATACGCCGAGGCGACGCCGCGCTTCGATCCACCCGCGTTTCCATCCGGTTCCACATAGCTCACGGGAGCCTCTTCCACCACATCGCCGCTCGAAAGCATCACATGGAGCCTGCCTTCACGCAACTGCAGCCCGTCCTGCCCTTCATACCGCAAGCGCACCAGACCCGGATCCGCGCCGGGCTTTGCCACGATGTCGTACTTCAGTCCTTCCTGTCCGCTGAGGTGGATGTCGATGCCGGGCCACACCTCTTTCAAGGTCACCTCCGCATAGACCGCGCAGCCTCCTGCCCATCGCGAGGAATCGTTGCCGAGGAAGTAGTTCTCATAATGCGGTTGCGCCGCGGAACCGAGCGATCCCCGCGCCTGCCCGCCCACGAACTGGACCCGATACGCGTGGGCGCGCACATCGCTGGCGTGGCCTTCAGCATCAGGGCCGTGACCATGGTGCCGCAGCGGGCTTTCGGAGTAGAGCACATACGTGAAGGCCGAACGCTCCACGAAGAGCGCGCCGCCCGGCACCAGTGCCCGATAAAGCACCTTGTCGGGCCACTGTCCGCGGTTCTCGGTGAAGGCGGTTTTCGGAGCCGCCCCGAAGAGGCTGGGGACCAGCGAGATGAGGAATATGGAGAGGAGCGCGCGCACCGGTCAGCCTGCGGAGTACCAAAGTACACGGACAAGACAGGCTAAGCCGCAGGGAAGTTGCTTGAGCGGGAAGGGGTTGCGACGAATCGGGCAACGGCGGGCATGGGGTACCTTTGCCGTGCCTTCGGGCAGCCCTTCCATGAGCGACGCCATCAAGCACGAGTGCGGCATCGCGCTCATCCGTCTCCGCAAGCCACTGGCCCACTACCAGGAGACCTATGGGTCGGCCTTGTACGGCCTGAAGCGGCTGTACCTCCTCATGGAGAAGCAGCACAACCGGGGCCAGGACGGGGCGGGCATCGCCTCCATCAAGCTCGATCCGGCTCCGGGGCTCAATTACATCGACCGGGAGCGGAGCACCGACAAGCAGGCCATCCAGAAAATCTTCGGCAAGGTGGACCGCGGCTACGCCGAAGCGCTGGCCGTGGACCCTTCCGCCGCGGCGGACACCCAGCGGCTGAAGGACCTGATGCCTTTCGCGGGTGAGGTGCTGCTCGGGCATCTGCGCTACGCCACCCACGGCAACCAAGGCTTGGAGAACTGCCACCCGCGCCGCCGCCTGAACAACTGGATGACGCGCAACCTGGTGGTGGCCGGCAACTTCAACATGACCAATGTCGACGAGCTCTTCGACCTGCTCGTCTCCATTGGACAGCACCCCAAGGAGCGCTCCGATACCATGACCGTGCTCGAGAAGATCGGACACTTCCTCGATGTGGAGAACGAGCGCATCGCGGCCATCCATCGGCAACTCGGTTACTCCGAGAAGCAGATCACTCAGGTGATCGCCGAGAAGCTCGATGTGCGACAGATCCTGGTGAACAGCGCCATCGACTTCGACGGCGGCTACGCCCTAGCGGGCATGATGGGGCATGGCGACGCGTTCGTGCTGCGCGATCCTTCCGGTATTAGGCCTGCTTACTGGTACGCCGACGATGAAGTGGTGGTGGTGGCCAGCGAGCGACCCGCGATCCAGACCGCCTTCAACCTGCGCACCGAGCAGGTGCAGGAGCTCACCCCCGGCCACGCCCTCATCATCCGCAAGGATGGCTCCTACAGCGAACAGCTCGTGCGCGAGCCGTTGGAGAAGCGCGCCTGCAGCTTCGAGCGCATCTACTTCAGCCGCGGCAGTGATCGCGACGTGTATCAGGAACGGCTCGCGCTGGGCCGCTCGGTATGTCCGGCGATTCTCGTGGCGATCGACCACGACCTGGAGAATACCGTGTTCAGCTTCATCCCCAACACCGCCGAGGTGGCCTGCTACGGCATGATGAAGGAGATGGAGGATCGCTTGAACGCCGTGAAGGAGAAGCGTATCCTCGAACTCGGCCCGTCGCCAGATCCCGCTCGGCTGCACGCCATCCTGGCCATGCGCCCACGGCTCGAGAAGGTGGCGATCAAGGATGCGAAGCTGCGCACCTTCATCACCGCCGACGATGCGCGTGACGATATGGTGGCGCACGTGTACGACATCACTTACGGCACGGTGCGGCGCGGCGAGGACAGCCTCGTGGTGATCGACGACAGCATCGTGCGCGGCACCACCTTGCGCCAAAGCATCCTCACCATGCTCGACCGCCTCGGCCCGAAGCGCATCGTGGTGGTGAGCAGCGCCCCCCAGATCCGCTATCCCGATTGCTACGGCATCGACATGGCGAAGCTCGGTGACCTCGTGGCCTTCCGTGCGGCCATCGCCTTGCTGAAAGAGACGAAGCAGGAGAACCTCATCGATGACGTTTACGATCAGGCATTGGCCATGGTCGGCCGTCCGTTCACCGAACAGGAGAACGTGGTGAAGGCGATTTACAAGCCGTTCACCGCCGAGCAGCTGAGCGACAAGGTGGCCGAACTGCTCACGCCGCCGGACATCAACGCCGAGGTGCGCATCGTGTTCCAGAGCATCGAAGGCCTCCACGCCGCGTGCCCCGGCCATTCCGGCGATTGGTACTTCACCGGCGACTACCCGACCCCGGGCGGCAACCGCGTGGTCAACCGCGCCTTCATCAATTACATGGAAGGCAAGAACGTGCGGGCTTACTGAACGTCGGCGATACGGCCCTTGCGGCGGAGCTTCCGCAGGGTCTTCGCCTTGCCTTGCAGCTCTGCTTGCCCGTGAACCAGCACGCGCGCGTGGCCTCCGATCAGCAGCTTGGCTTTCCGGTCCATGAGGAGTTTCGAACCCGGCATCAGGTGCAGTTCACTCCGCTCCAACAGCTCCAAGGTGCTCTTCCCCTCGGCTCTCACAACGGCTCCCGCAGCCAGTACGAGCCGGGTCGGACCGCTGAAGCCACTGTCAGGCGCGGGGGTCAATCGGGTAGGCGTGCCGGATCGATCCATGATCAGGTGCGCGCCTTGCTCCAGGACTAATGCATCGTGATCATGGTACGGCGAAGGGTGCAGCACGATGCTGTCGCCGCACCAGCGCACCTGCCCGACCAAGCGACGATCATCATTGGTGATTCGGATCACCAGACTACCGTTGGACCGTTGCTCGATCAGTTCGATTCCGATGCCGTTGAGGTGGATGGTCCGGTTATCCGGAGGGCCATGGCGATTCACGCTCGCGCTGCCCTGATTGAGGATCGTGAGCATGCTGGCGGTGCTCGGATTGGTGCACATGCCGAGCGTGCGATTGCCTTCGATCGTGTACACCTGTCGAGCATGCCCGTAGAACTGCCCCTTGTCCACCTTCTGGCCGTCGCGGTATTCGATGCGCGGCACGCGATGCCTGCTGCGCGCCAGCTTGCCGTCCTCGGCGGGGCGCAAGGGCAGCTCGAGATCCTGGTTGCCCGTGAGCGGATTGGCTGATCGGCGGCCCACATCGAACGGAGTCGTAGGCCCCGGCCAAAGGCACTCGAAGGTTTCCTCTCCGGCGCGCTCCGTCTGGTCGAACGCACCGCCAGCGGGTAACGCCCGCAGGTAGTCGGAATGCTGGCCATACACCTCTTGCGCGGTCCCGTAACGGTTGTCGCGGTCCACTTGCACGTAGGCGTGGATGCCCGGCACGATACCGCTCACGCAAGACATCTCCAGCTCATAGTGGAACCGGTCGCTCAGGATGCCGTTGCGCTGATAGCCCTGGTGGTTCTCGAGCCAGATCCATTGCTGGTACTCGTTCTCGGGGATGAAAGGCAGCCGGATACGGATGGCATCGCCGGTCGTCATGAAGTCGCGCAGCACATAGATGCCTGTGTCGCCGTTGTATGGATCGAGGTCGCCCATCACCGCGCTGCCTCGCAGGTCGTGCGCCTGAATGCGGAACTGTGCATCAGCCGGCCGCCAGCCGAGCCGGTCGCGGTCCCAGGCGTTGCCGGTGAGGAGTGCGCTGTTGCTGCCGCCCATCATGCTCCAGCCGCCTTGCAGGAAGGGGAAGTAGCTGGTGAATTGCGCGGCATTGCCACCACCCACATGGAAGTTGTTCCCTCCGAAGAGCATATGGTTGTATTCGTGCTGCAGGATCTCGTACGGCATCGCGTACATGCCCCCGAAGCGGCTCTGCGAATCGCTCTCGTAGCCGAAGAGCTTGCCCGGGCTGCCGGGGTCCACGCTGCCCTGGTTGTGCGTGAGACCGCTGTTGCGTGCGATCACCATCACGTGGTCGTAGCTGTGCGGGTCGTCCGGGCCCGATTGCTTGGGCATGCCTTGCTGACCACCACGGCGCCAGAGATCGAAGTCAGCGACGGAGAGTCGGTGATGGGTCTTCAGCGCGCCCATCTTGTTGGCCTCCTTCACCGCGAGCGCACCGATGCCGTGCGCATTGCCCACGGTCGGGTACTCGCTTTCACGCAACGTCAGGATCGTATCGATGTAATCGCCGAGCACGGTGTAGCGGCCTAGCGACATGTCGTGGTAGTAGCGCGTGATCTGACCGAGGTAGGCCGCGGCGGGCTGAGGGTCGAAGAGCTCGTCCTTCCAGCGGGGCAGCTGTCCCTTCGGCCAGTGCTCAGCAGCCGTGGGCTGTGGATCGCGGCCAGGGCTCTTGTCGTAGTCGATCTCGCAGAAGAGCACCAGGATGCGGATCGTGCCATGCGGCGAGAGGAACCAGCCATTCGTGCTGTTCGGCACACGTACCGTATCGACCTGGGCGCGCGCCGTGCTTGCGGCGAAGACGAGAAAGGCGAGGAGGAGCCAGCGCATCTCGCCGAAAGTACGGCTAGGCCTTCGGCGCCTTGTACAGCGGTACTGTGCGAGGGCTCCCGGAACATCAGGCTCTTCACCGCCCTTTGTCACTCCGGGCTTGACCCGGAGTCGCGTAAGGGTTTCTGTGCTTTATACAGCGGCACGGTGCTGCACGGCTCCCCGAACATCAAGCTCTTCACCACCGGCAGCAGCATCGCGCTCAGTTCCACGTACGCATTCAGCGGCACGGGCAGCTTGCTGCAGCCCTTCACCACCACGCGCGCGTTGCGGTAGGGCTCGATGTCCAATTGCTGCACGAACCGCGTGAACACGGCGCGTTCCAGTTGGTCTGTATCCCCTTGTGTGATGAATGCCGCGAACGGCTGGAGATGCGTGGCCACGAGCATGTAGGCCCAGGTGGGGATGATGGCATCGGCGCTGCAATGCACGCTCACGAGCTTACCGGTGTACTGCGCCCAGTCGTGCGCCTTGCAGAAGGCGCGCAGGTCATCCTCCTTCAGCGCGACTTCCTGCCAGAGTAGCGGCTTCAGGTCGAAGACAACGCGCTCACCAGCCGGATACAGCTCCTCCAGGTCGAGGGTGATGATGCCGCTCGAAGCGACCTTGTTGAGGATGGGGCTGTCGTCGCTCACGCCTTTCGTTGCATTCCCGTTGCGTCGTCGCGTCGTTGCGGTTCTGTCTTCTCTGCGTCTTTGCGTCTCTTCGGCCACCTTACATGAACCCCAGCTCCAACTGCGCCGCCTCGCTCATCATGGTGCGGTCCCACGGCGGCTCGAAGGTGATCTCCACCTTGGCGCTCTCCACGCCCTGCACGCTGGCCACCTTCTGTTCCACCTCACTGGGCAGGCTCTCGGCCACGGGGCATGCGGGGCTCGTCAAGGTCATCTTGATTGTCACCTCCGCGTCATCGCTGATGTTCACCTCGTAGATCAGGCCCAGCTCATAGATGTCCACGGGGATCTCCGGGTCGTACACGCTCTTCAGCATGTCGATCACGCGTTCCTCGAGGTGTTTCTTTTCCTCCGGTGTCATGACTTGGCGGAGTAGGCGAGTGCGTAGCGTTTCATCTGGTCGACCATCGCGCTCAATCCGTTCGCACGGTTCGGGCTCAGGTGCGCACGCAGGCCGATGGTGTCTACGAATTCAGTGGAAGCACCGAGGATCTCTTGTGGCGTGCGATCATTGAACACGCGCACCAGCAGGGCCACGATGCCCTTGGTGATCATGGCGTCGCTGTCGGCGGTGAAATGCACGAGGTCGTTCTTCAGCTCGGCGTTCAACCACACCCGCGCCTGACAGCCCCGCACGATGTTCGCCTCGGTCTTGTGCTCGGCCGCGATCAACGGCAGGTCCTTGCCCAGCTCGATCAAGTGCTCGTACTTGTCCTGCCAGTCGGAGAATAGGGCGAACTCGTCGACGATCTCCTGTTGGGTTTGGGTGAGCGGATTACTGACCATAGCCAGATTCTCTCTTGGACACGACGTCCAGTAGTTCTTGCACGCGGCGCTCAGCCTCTGCCAGACTGATACCGCGATAGTAGTCTCGGACGAAGGGGTGATCGAAGTCTTGATGTGGTTCAACGACGGGACGAAGGTTCCCTATCCGCGTCGTGACATTCATGGGGATCGACAGGGTGCTGTCGTAGCCTGGTATTTCGTTGCATAACCAGCCGAAATAGCGGGCCGCATCGGCTTCCCTGTTCCCGTATTTGTCGGCGTATGCCAAGAACTTCTCCTCGCTCAGCGATACCCAGAGCCCATAGTGCAGTCCATCGCAACGACCGTGCACTGGCTGAACTAGTGACACACGGATGAAGCGATCGACCTGGGCGTCGTGGCGGATCACACAGAAATCGCTGTCGAGGTCAGCCCGGGCTTTCTTGACCTCATCGGGCAAAATGTTGTACTGCAAAGGTGAGTCCCACGTAAGCGCTGGCCAATCCTCATGCTCTTGGCCGCACGCTTCGCAGGTGTATTTCGCCAACCCGGACATCATCGCAGCATCTTAACCGCCTTCCTAGTGGCCGTCACCATCAAATCCACTTCATCGACCGTATTGAAGCACGCGAAGCTCGCCCGCGTGGTCCCGCTCACGCCGAATCGCTCCATCAGCGGCTGGGTGCAGTGGTGGCCCGTGCGCACGGCGATGCCTTGCTGGTCGAGTAGGGTGCCGAGGTCGTAGTGGTGCACTCCGTCGATTACGAAGCTGATCACGCCCACCTTCTCCTTCGCCGTGCCGATGATGCGCAGGCCATCCATGGCGAGCAGCTCCTTTGTGGCGTGCTCCAACAGCATGTGCTCGTGCGCGGCCATGGCGGCCTTGTCGTAGTCCTCCATCCAGCGGATGGCCTCGCCCAGTCCGATGATGCCTGCGATGTGCGGCGTGCCGGCCTCGAACTTGAAAGGCAGCTTCGCCCAGGTGCTCTTCTCCAGCGTGACCGTGTCGATCATCTCGCCGCCGCCCTGCCAGGGGGGCATGCGCTCCAGCAGGTCCTCGCGGCCGTAGAGCACGCCCGTGCCCGTAGGGCCATAGGCTTTGTGCCCGCTGAAGGCATAGAGGTCGCAGCCGAGGTCCTGCACGTCCACGTCCAGGTGCGGGATCGCCTGCGCGCCATCCACCACGGTGATGATGCCGCGTTTTCTCGCTTCGGCGATCAGCTTCTTCACGGGGTTGATCGTGCCCAGCGTGTTGCTCACGTGTGACACGGCCAGCACCTTGGTCCGCTCGGTGAAGAGATCCGTCGCGCTACCCGTTGCGTCGTTGCGTCGTTGCGGTTCAAGTTCTCCAGCGTCCGTCACCGGGATGACCTTCAACACGGCCCCATGCCGCTCGCAGGCCAACTGCCATGGAACGATGTTGGCGTGGTGCTCCATGCCAGAGATGAGCACCTCATCGCCCTTATTCAGCAGCAATTGCCCCAGGCTGAACGCCGCGAGGTTCAGGCTCGCCGTGGTGCCACTGGTGAAGATCACCTCGTGCGCGTGTCTGGCGTTGATGTGCTTGCGGATCGTTTCACGCGCGGCCTCCTGCGCTTCGGTGGCCTTGGTGCTCAGCGTATGCACGCCGCGATGCACGTTGGCGTTGATCGTGGCGTAGTAGGCGCTTTCGGCCTTGATCACGCGGCGCGGCTTCTGGCTGGTAGCGGCGTTGTCGAAGTACACCAGCGGCTTGCCGTGCACCAGCTCCTTCAGGATCGGGAACTGCGCGCGGATCTCCTCCACGTCGAAGGTCGGGTTCACCGCTGCGGGTTTCATAAGGGTGAATTCATTGAACCGCGACGGCGCGACGACGCAACGAATGCGCAACGCCATTCAAAGCGAACGAGAACGTGGCGTTCCCGTTGCGTCGTCGCGTCGTTGCGGTTAATACTCATAGCGCTGCGAGCTTCCTGTCGATCAATGACGTCAACACCATCTTCCAATCCTCGTTCTGCACGCGCTCCACCACCTCGGTGATGAAGGCGTGCGCCATCAGCTTGCGCGCTTCGGCCTCGCTCACACCACGGCTGCGCAGATAGAACAGGCCCTTCTCGTCCAGCCGGCCGATGGTGCATCCGTGGCTGCACTTCACGTCGTCGGCGTAGATCTCCAGCTCGGGCTTGGTGTACACCTTGGCATCGTCGCCCTGCAGAATGTTGGCGTTGCTCTGGTAGGCCCGTGTGCGCTGGGCGTCCTGCTTCACGTACACCTTGCCGTTGAACACGCTGGTGCCCTTGCCTGCTACGATGCCCTTGTAGAGCTCGTCGCTGGTGCAGTCCGGCACGTCGTGGCCGATGTACGTGTGGTTGTCGCAGTGCGTGGTGCCGTTCAGCAGGTACACGCCGTTCAGTTCGGCATGCGCTTCCGGACCGGCCAGCGACACCTTCACCTCATTGCGGATCAGCGCGCCATCCAGGGTCGTGGTGCTGATGCTGAAGTGACCCTTCGCACCGATGCACGCACCCTCAAAGCTGATGCTTGTGGGTCCGTTGACCTCGTGCTGCAGCTTGTGGACCGTGAGGCGCGCGCCTTCGCCCACCACGCACTCCCGCACGCTGTTGACGAAAGCCTCGGGCGTATCTAGGGCGATATGCTCGATGATCACTTCCACCTCCGCGCCTTCATGGAGCATGAAGAGATCACGGGGCTGCACCAGCTGGCGCTCCCACGTGGTGACATGCAGCACGTGGATCGGACGCTCCACCTTCATGCCCTTGGTCACCAGCAGGATCAGACCATCGGTGGGGGCGGCGGTGTTCATGGCGGTGAAGAGGCGTTCGTCGGTGGAGGCCAACGTGCCGTAATGCTCCTTCACTGGGCCGTGGGCGAGGTGGTGCTTCAGGCTGTCGATGACCAAGCCCTTTTGGCCTTTCAGATCATCGCTCAGGTCGGCGCGGAAGTGGCCGTTCACGAAGACCACGCGTGTGGCCTCGAAGGGAAAGCGGGCGGGCAGCGCGGGGGTCACATCACCCTTCGGTGCGGCGTACTGCTGGTTGAACAGCTTGGCCACGCGCGTGTACTTCCACGCCTCGGTCTTGCTGGTGGGAACAGGCAGGGCGTGCACCTGGGCCAGGGCTTCGGCGGCGCCGGGCCAGGTGCTTCCTTCCAACAGCGGAAGCACCGTTGCTTTCGGATCGGTCATTATAGCGGTGGTCATCGTTCTATCATCTCGGGTCGACCCAGTGGGTCGACGCTACACCGTCTCTGCTTTGATCCAATCGTAGCCCTTCGCCTCCAGCTCCAGCGCCAGTTCCTTCGGACCGCTCTTGATGATGCGGCCATCGGCCATCACGTGCACCACGTCGGGCACGATGTAGTCGAGCAGGCGCTGGTAGTGCGTGACCACGATGAAGGCGTTATCCTTGGAGCGCAGCTTGTTCACGCCGCCGGCCACGATGCGCAGCGCGTCGATATCCAGGCCGCTGTCGGTCTCGTCGAGGATGCCGAGATTGGGTTCGAGCATCGCCATCTGGAAGATCTCGTTGCGCTTCTTCTCGCCACCGCTGAAGCCCACGTTGAGGTTGCGGTTCATCAGGTCGGCATCCATCTCGACGAGCTTGGCGCGTTCACGCACCAGCGCCAGGAAGTCCTTGCCGCCGAGCTCCGCGAGACCGTTGGCCTTGCGGGTCTCGTTCAGCGCGGTGCGCAGGAAGGTCATGTTGCTCACGCCGGGGATTTCCACCGGGTACTGGAAGGCGAGGAAGATGCCTTTCCAGGCGCGCTCTTCCGGGGCCAGTTCCAGCAGGTCCTCACCGAGGTAGCTCACGGAGCCGCCGGTCACCTCGTACTCTTCGCGGCCCGCGAGCACATTGGCCAGGGTGCTCTTGCCCGAACCGTTGGGCCCCATGATGGCGTGCACTTCACCGGCCTTCACGGCCAGGTTGAGGCCCTTGAGAATGTCCTTGCCCTCGATCCGGGCGTTCAGGTTCGATATCGTTAGCATGCTGGGTATCAGTGGCTCTGTTTATTTAGAACACGTCTAAACAGAAGCTTTCGGCAAATGTAGCGGGTTGTGGCCCCTGTTCGAGAAGGCGAGCGCTATTCCGCCGCTTCAGCGCCTTGCTGAGGCTCGCTTGCCGTGGCAGCGGCCACCCCTTCGGATTTCTCCGTGGTGGCGCCCAGCAGGCCAAGGGCCATCACCACGCAGGTGGTCAGCACCATCACGAAGAGCAGGCCGAGGCCGACGCTCGACATGCGCAGTTCCTGCGGGAGCGAGAAGTAGAGCAGGATGCTGATCAGTCCGCGCGGTGTCACGTACAGCAGCGGCTTCAGGTCCATGCGCAGCGCCCAACTGAGGAATACGGCGCGCATGAGGTAGGTGACGGCCAGCAGCAGGGCGCCGAGGAGGAGCACGTTGACATGGGCCACCTCCGCGATCAGCACCGTGAAGCCGAAGAGCACGAAGAAGAAGGTGCGGATGAGGAAGGCGCTCTCGCGCGAGAGCGAGTGGAACTGGCTGATGTCCTTCTCGAAGTCGGGGTAGATGAGGCGCTCGCGGAGCCAGCTCCACGGCACGCTGCGCGCATTGGCCAGGAAGATGCCGAAGGCGAGCACGACCACGAGCGAGGAGAGGTGGAACTGCTTGCCCACCGCGTACACCAGAACCAGGATGGCCAGGATGAGGAAGAACTTGACGTGGTGCTTGATGCGGCCCAGCAGCCAGAGCAGCGCGATGGAGAAGATGGCGCTGAGCACGAGCACGCCCACCACCTCGATGCCGAGTCCCGTGAACGCTGCGCCACCGAACGAGGAGTTCGATTCGATGAAGTTGAAGAGGATGATGCCGAGGATGTCGGAGAAGGAGGATTCATAGATCACGAATTCCTTCTGGGCCTTCACGAGCCCGCCCACCGATGGGATGGCCACCGCGGAACTGATCACGCTGAGCGGGACCGCGTTGGCGAGGCTCATGTGCCAGCCGGCACCGAGCAGGTAATGCAGCACCGCCGCGATGGCCGTGGTGGTGAGGAGCAGGATGAAGAGCGCGGAGACGAAGGCCTTCCGCACCATGGTGCGCTTGCTCTGCTCGTACTCGAGCTCCAACGCGCCCTCGAACACGATCAGGATCAAACCGATGTTGCCCAGCGTGGGCAGCAGCAGCTCCACCTCCGGAACGGCCACGCCCCAGTAATCGACCAGGCCCCGCAAGGAGATGCCCAAGCCGAGCAGCAGCAGCACCGAGGGCATGCGCGTGCGCCGCGCGAACAGGTCGAAGAGGTAGCTGAAGATGACCAGCCCGCTCAGGAAGATCAAGACGTCGTAGGCGTCCATGGGGCGGTAAGTTCGGTGCTGGGGATGAAAATCCTTCTAACCGACGCTGCCCTCGAGACTCACGGCCAGCAGCTTCTGCGCCTCCACCGCGAACTCCATCGGCAGCTGGTTCAGCACCTCCTTGGCGTAGCCGTTCACGACCATGCTCACGGCCTTCTCGGTCTCGATGCCGCGTGAGTTGAGGTAGAAGATCTGGTCCTCGCCGATCTTGCTCGTGGTGGCCTCGTGCTCCACCATGGCGCTCGGGTTCTCGCTCTCGATGTACGGGAAGGTGTGCGCGCCGCAGCGGTCGCCGAGCAGCAATGAATCGCACTGGCTGAAGTTGCGCGCGCCCTTCGCGCCGCGACCGATCTTCACCAGGCCGCGGTAGCTGTTGTTGCTGAAGCCGGCGCTGATGCCTTTGCTCACGATGGTGCTCTTGGTGCCCTTGCCGATGTGGACCATCTTGGTGCCGGTGTCGGCCTGCTGGCGGTTGTTCGTCACCGCCACGCTGTAGAACTCGCCGATGCTGTTGTCGCCCTTCAGCACGCAACTCGGGTACTTCCACGTGATCGCGCTGCCGGTCTCCACCTGCGTCCAGCTGATCTTGCTGTTCTCGCCCAGGCATAGGCCGCGCTTGGTCACGAAGTTGTAGATGCCGCCCTTGCCCTCCTTGTCGCCGGGGTACCAGTTCTGGACAGTGCTGTATTTGATCTCCGCGTCCTTCAACGCCACCAGTTCCACCACGGCGGCGTGCAACTGGTGCTCATCGCGGATCGGTGCCGTGCAGCCTTCGAGGTAGCTCACGTACGCGCCTTCATCGGCGATCAGCAGCGTGCGCTCGAACTGGCCGGTCATGGCCTCGTTGATGCGGAAGTAGGTGCTGAGCTCCATGGGGCAGCGCACGCCCGGCGGGATGTAGCAGAAGCTGCCATCGCTGAACACTGCGCTGTTGAGTGCGGCGAAGTAGTTGTCGGTGCGTGGCACCACGCTGCCGATGTACTTCTTCACCAGCTCGGGATGCTCGTGCACGGCCTCGCTGAACGCGCAGAAGATGATGCCCTTCTCCTTGAGCGTCTCCTTGAAGGTGGTCTTCACGCTCACGCTGTCGAACACCACGTCAACCGCGACACCGGCCAGGCGCTTCTGCTCTTCCAGCGAGATGCCCAGCTTCTCGAAGGTCTTGATCAACTCGGGGTCGGCCTCATCGAGGCTATTGAGCTGCGGCTTCTTCTTCGGCGCGCTGTAGTAATAGGCGTTCTGGTAGTCGATCTTCGGGTAGTGCACGTGGGCCCATTCGGGCTCCTCCATCTTCTCCCAGATGCGGTAGGCCTCCAGGCGCCACTCCAGCATCCAGTCGGGCTCGTTCTTCTTCGCGCTGATGAAGCGAACGATGTCTTCGTTCAGCCCCTTCGGCGCCTTCTCGCTCTCGATGTTGGTCGTGAAGCCGTAGGCGTACTCTTTCGAGGTGACCTCGCGGAGGATATCGTCGGTGTCCTGGGGCATGCTCAAATACTGGCCGCAGAGGCGCAGAGGCGCGGAGAATGCGTTCTGCTGCTGCGGTCGGCGTTCATATTGGGTTCTCTGCGTCTTTGCGTCTCTGCGGCTATCCTCTCAGATGCTGAAGCTCTCTCCGCAGCCGCAGGTCCGGCTCGCGTTCGGGTTGATGAACTGGAAGCCCTTGCCGTTGAGGCCGCCGCTGAAATCGAGGGTGGTGCCCAGCAGGTACAGCAGGCTCTTCTTGTCCACTACGACCTTGACCCCGTTGTCCTCAAAAACCTTGTCGCCGTCCTTCATCTGGTCGTCGAACTCCAGGTCGTACATCAGGCCGGAACAGCCTCCGCCCTTCACACCCACGCGTACGAAGTGCTGGGGTCCACGGCCTTCCTGCCCCAAGAGCTTGGTGACTTCCGACTTCGCATTCTCGCTGACCTTGATCATGCCTTGTGTGGAATGGTTCTAAAATCCTGTTCTGCCCCGCAAAGGTACCAAGGAAGGAGGCAGCTTTTGCATGGGCTTCAGGCCCGCCCGGTGGGAGCAGCACCCCGACATGTTACATTTTAGGCCAGCGGATCGACGGATTATCCGTCTGCCCGATCGCCATGCCCGCCCTACCGGAACGCAACATCCTGCACCTCGATCTGGACAGCTTCTTCGTGAGCGTGGAGTGCCTCGCTCACCCTGAGCTGAAGGGCAAGCCCGTGCTGATCGGCGCCGATAGCGATCGCGGCGTGGTGGCGAGCTGCAGCTATGAGGCGCGCACGTTCGGCGTGCGCAGCGCCATGCCCATGCGCATGGCCAAGCAGCTCTGCCCGGAGGCCATCATCCTGCGCGGCAACAGCGGCGCCTACATGGAGAAGAGCGATGAGGTCACGGAGATCATCCGCTCGAAGGTGCCGCTGTTCGAGAAGACCAGCGTCGATGAGTTCTATGTGGACTTCACCGGCACCGAGAAATTCTTCGGCGCGCTGCAACTGAGCACCGAGCTGAAGAAGTACATCGAGAAGGAGACCGGCCTGCCCAACAGCTTCGGCCTCTCGGTGAACAAGACGGTGAGCAAGGTGGCCACCGATGATGCGAAGCCCAATGGGCATAAGCGCATCGAGCGCGGCACGGAGAAGCCCTACCTGGCGCCCATGCCCATCGAGCGCATACCCGGCGTGGGGGAGAAGACCGCGCACCTGCTGCGCAGCATGGGCGTGATGCGGATCCAGACCATGCAGGATCTGCCCATCGGCCTCATGCAACGCCTGCTCGGCGAGCACGGGCCCCTGCTCTGGCGCAAGGCCAACGGCATCGACGACAGCCCCGTGATCGCCTGGCACGAGCGCAAGAGCATCAGCACCGAGCGCACCTTCGAGCGCGATACCATCGATGTGGCGAAGCTGCGCGGCATGCTCACCGCCATGGCCGAGAGCCTCGCCTTCCAGCTGCGCAAGGGGCAGAAGCTCACCAGCTGCGTGGCCGTGAAAGTGCGCTACGCCGATTTCGAGACGCATACGCAGCAGCAGCGCATCGGCTATACCGCGTGCGACCACATCATCCTGCCGGTGATCCAGGAGCTCTTCCGCAAGCTCTACGACCGCCGCCAGCGCATCCGCCTGATCGGTGTGCGCTTCAGCCACCTGGTGGGCGGCGGCCACCAGATGGACGCCTTCACCGACACCGCCGAGGCCATGAGCCTCTACCAGGCCATGGACAAGATGCGCAAGCGCTTCGGCGACCGCACCGTCATGCGCGCCAGCGGCATGGGCGCCAAGAGCATCGGCCGCATGGACAACCCCTTCGATGGGCAGGCGCCGGTGCTGCTGGCGAACCGCAGAACATAAGAGCAAAGAGCAATTGCAATGCAGACCATTTAAGCCAACCCGAGCGATGAGCGCTTGCATGAGATTCAGTTGCTCGTTTATGACGCGATGGCGCGCGAACCAGCGCTGCGCAAGGCCGTGCTGAAGGAATACGCCAGGAAGTCGGAATACCTGCCCTTCGAGCTGCTGGAGTAGCCGGCCACGCGCTGGAGCTGCGCGTCAGATGGTTGGCCCCTTACTCCACCACCACGCGCACCGCTTCTCCTCCCTCAGCCCGCATCAGATAGAGCCCCGGGGCGAGCCCGCTCACATCCACCGCATTCCGCCCTGCTCGCAGAACGAAGCCGAGCAACTGCTGCCCTGATGCGTTCAGCAGCATCGCTGGTGATGCGTCGCCCGCATGATCGATGAAGAGCACTGATGCGGTCGGAATCGGGAAGGCCCGCACCGTTGACGTCATCGCGTCTTCCACGCTTGTATTCAGCACCACCAGCACCGTGTCCGTGCTCCAGGCGCAGCCATATGCGTCCGTTACGAGAGCGTGGTACGCGCCGGTCTGCGTAGCGAGGGCAGAGGCGGAATCGCTCACCAGCACGCTGCCATCGAAGAACCATTCCCAGGCAGCGCCGCCAATTGTCCAGAGCGAATCGTTCGCGACCTGCACCGTGTATCCCGGATCGGGGTGCTCATCCACAAACACCGTGTCGACGATGGTCTGTCCGTTGGCATCGGTCACTTCCACGATGTAGCTCCCAGAGCAAAGGCCATTGAGCATGGATGCGGTCGATCCATTGCTCCACAGGTAGGTGAAGGGCTCGGCACCGTTCATGAAGGGTGTGATGGCGCCATCGCACGCGCCGGGGCAAACAGCCGTGGCGATGGGGCTCACATCGAAGGTGGTGTCCACACCCGCCACGATCATGGCATCGCCGTTGAGCACATCGTCGATGGTGCTGCTACCGTAGGTGATGGCGCCCCAGAAGTAGCCTCCGAAGTAGATCTCATGAGCTGCCGTTGCGCGCCGATGGATGCACAGCGGGATGTCGCGCTGGAAGCCGCTGGGTCGCGCGGCCCATACCACATGGCCATCGGCATCGAGCTTGCCGATGAGGATGTCCTCCCCGCCGAGCGCGGTGAAGGGCGTGCCGAAGAAGTCGATGACCTGGTTGAATTGAGCCGCCACGAGCACGTTGCCCATGCCGTCCGCCTCCACATCCCAGGCGAGGTCGCGCTGGGTTGAGCCGGTGCTCCTGGCCCAATGCAGCAGGCCATCGCGATCCAGCTTCATCACCAGGATGTCGTCGTTGCTGCTCACCGAGGCCAGCGTGTCATCGGGCAGGAAGAGGTTGCCCCAGAGGCGTGCTGCCACGAAAACGTTCCCGAGCGTGTCGGCGCTGATGCCCATGCCTTCATGATCCCCGCTACCGAAGCTGCGTGCCCAATCGGCTTGGCCATTCAGATCGGTGGCCAGCACAAATAGATAGCTGCCCTGTGCACCGGGTGTGATCGCGGTCCCGTCGAAAGCGGCGGCGGAGAAGCCGACTTGACCGGTCACGAACAAACGATCCCCTGCCACACTGATGGCGCGCGCGCTCTTTCCCTGTCCATTGCCCGTGCTCGCCTTGGCCCATTGCACGGTGCCGAGACTGTCGTACCGCGCCACCACTACCTGTCGGCTGTTGCCCGGGTTGGGGATGGTGACCGCGTCGAATGCGATCGTGGTGCCGCCGCTGTATCCGGTGAGGAAGACGCCGCCATCCTCTGAAACCGCTACGCTACGCGCCTCATCACTGGATGCGCTGCTCCCCGCACGGCGCGCCCAATGGCAGGTGCCAGCGGTGTCGTAGCGTGCCAGGAAGATGTCGTCGCTCCCGAGGCTGCTGAGCGTGATGCCGTCACCGAAGGAGGCGTTGCCGTTGTAGCGGCCGGTCACGTAGATCCGGTCCGCACGGTCGATGGCGATACCGAAGACCCACACCTCATCGAAGCCTACCGTGATCCCGCGCACCCACATGCAGCTGCCGTCAGGGGCGCGTTTGGCCACGAAGCCCAGGATGTCGCTGCTGCCGGTGGAAAGGGTGGCGCAGCCGAAGTCCACATCGCCGCTCACGGTCCCCACCCAATAGGCGTTGCCCTGGCTGTCCGTGGCGATGCCGTGGCAGAAGTCCACGTTGCCACCACCTCCGGCACTGGCGGCCCAGTTCCATTGTTGGGCATTCACCGTCATAGTGAACAGAGCGAGTAGGGCACAGATCAGGGTTCGCATGGCTGAACATAATGACGGCAAGAAAGCACTTGGGGTTGGGTTCAGGGTCGATTGACCCAGCCTTTGGTCGGAGAACGAGGTAGGAATACGGAGATCCGTCTAGCCGCTGCCGTGTACAACTGCCGAAGAGCGGACCGTTACGCCGTTCATGTGATCGTATCCAAGGGTGTGCGAGGAAGAGGCAACTTGCCCGAGAGGAACGGATCATCGCCCCATGCAACTGACCATCACCAACCTCAGCAAGTCCTACAGCAATGGCGTGAAAGCGCTGGACAATGTGAGTCTCGCCATACCGCCGGGCATGTTCGGGCTGCTGGGGCCGAACGGCGCGGGCAAGAGCACGCTCATGCGCATCCTCGCCACGTTGCAGGAAGCGGACAGCGGCAGCGCCATGCTGGGCACCATCGATGTGCTGAAGCAGCGAGAGGACGTACGCAAGGTGCTGGGCTACCTGCCTCAGGAGTTCGGGGTCTATCCGCGCGTGAGCGCTTACCAGATGCTGGACCACATCGCTTTGCTGAAGGGCGTGATCGACGATGGCGAACGGAAGGCCCTGGTGGATGCCCTGCTGCAGAAGGTGAACTTGTGGGAGCACCGCAAGCGCCGCATAGCCGGCTTCAGCGGCGGTATGAAACAGCGCTTCGGAATCGCCCAATCCTTGATCGGCGACCCCAAGCTCGTGATTGTGGACGAGCCGACGGCTGGCCTCGATCCCGGAGAGCGCAACCGCTTCTACAACCTGCTCACGGAGATCGGGGAGCATGTGGTGGTGATCCTCAGCACGCACATCGTGCAGGACGTGCAGGAGCTATGCAGCAACATGGCCATCATCAACAAGGGGCGTGTGCTCTTCGCCGGCTCGCCCCATGATGCCTTGGCCGAGGTGAAAGGACGGATCTGGGAGAGGCGCATCGAGAAGGGCGAACTGGACGCCTGCCGCTCTGCCCATCGGGTAATCAGCGACAAGCTCATAGCCGGGCGTCCGGTGGTGCATGTGCTCAGCGACTCGCCACTCGAGGCCTTTGTTCCGGTGCCGCCGACATTGGAGGATGTATTCTTCAGCCACATCAGCGGCTCCGATCGCGTTACGAACCCATGAGCGCGGATCGATCAGCAGCGCATGGCAAGAGCGAAGTGCCCACGGCAACGCTGGCGCTGAACGCGCTTCCGTTCGATCCATCATGCCTCTTCAGCCCGCTTCCTGTTGCAGCACCCGCAGCGCCATGGTTCCCCGTCTGATTCTCTTCGAGTTACGGTTCTGGTTCCGCCAGCCGCTGCTGTGGGTCTTCCTGGGGCTGTCCTTCGCCTTCGCGTGCGTACTGGCCGTGTTCGAGGGCGGCGGTGAGGGAAGCGTGGGCATGGTGCATGTGAATTCCCCGCGCCGTGTGTACGAGCTCTACGCCAACCTGGCCTTCCTCTGGCTCCCGATGGTCACGGCATTCGTGAACGCAACGGCCATTCGTGACCACGCGAACAGAACGGCGGACATCGTGTTCAGCACGGTCGTCACACGTCGCCAATACCTCTTCGGGCGTTTCCTGGGGAGCGTGCTGGTGGCGCTCATCCCCACATTGGGCATCTCGGCCGGACTGGTCGTGGGCAGTTGGATGCCCTACGGCGATGCCATCCGCTTCGGACCGAACAGCTGGGCGGTGCATGGGCAGGCATTCCTCTGGTTCGCCGTGAGCAGCATCGCTTTCCAGAGCGCCGTGATGTTCTCGGTCGCCACGTTCGTACGGTCCACCGCGGCGGCGTTCCTGACCTCCATTGCGCTGGTGGTGCTCAATGTGATCGCCACCGCTTATGCCACGGAGGTGGACAATGCCTGGCTTGCTTCGCTGCTGGACCCCTTCGGATCGGAGGCGTTGGATGAGGTGACGCGCTACTGGAGCGTGCATGACAGCAACACGGCGCTCCTGCCGCTCGTGGGTGCGCTCACGTGGAACCGGCTTCTCTGGCTCGGCATCGCGGCGGGCGGTTTCGCCTTGGGCTACTGGCGCTTCTCCTTCACCGAGCGGCGGGCGGGACCGCGATCCGTTGCGAAGGACGAGGCGGTGCATGTGGCGAACGCGGAGCTCCCTCGTGTTCGACTTGAACACGCGGGCCGCTCATCGGCCAGGCGCTTTGCGCGACTGCTTCGCGCGGACCTGTCGAGCATCTTCGGCTCTGCCGTGTCCTGGATCATCATCGGCCTCGGACTGCTCATGTGCCTGGTGGCCCTCAGTGAGGTGAATCAGGCGTTCGGCAATCGGTCGTGGCCGGTCACGTACAATGTGGCTGAACTGCTCCGGGGTCTCTCGATGCTCTTCATCGTGGTGATCATCACGTATTACAGCGGCGAGCTGTACTGGCGTGACCGCGACATCGGGCTGGACGGGATCGCGCATGCGCTGCCCGTGCGTTCGCGCTGGCGCATTCTCGCCCACCTCTCCGCGTTGATCGCTCTGGGTGGCCTCGTGCTCGTGCTCATGTCGCTCGCGGGCATGGTCACGCAGTCGGCGATGGGCTACACGCGGTTGCAGCCCGGACTCTATTTCGCCTCGTTCATCGGCCCTGGCCTGGTCGCCTTCGCTTTCTGGTCCTTGCTCGCGCTCACCATCCAGATGGTCGTGCACCACAAGTACGCGGGCTTCGGCCTCTTCATCGTCCTCTTCGCCGTGAACACCTTGATCTGGCGGTTCCTCAAGGTGGAATCGAACCTCGTGGTGCTCTATGGCGCGCCGAAACTCTGGTATTCTGACATGAACGGGTTCGGACCTTTCCTGGCGCCGTGGCTCTTCTTCAGGGCCTATTGGCTGGCCTTCGGGAGCGTGCTGTTCTTCATCGGCGCATTATTCCTGGTCAGGGGAGGAGAGACGAGCCGTGTCTGGCGCGCACGTATCGCTGGCGGAAGACTGCGCCGCTCGTGGCTGCTGGGCGCTGCGCTTGCGGGCGTGTGGCTGCTGTTGTTAGGCTTTGGCTATTACAACACGCGTCTCCTGAACGTGCCCTATTCGCACCAGGATGCAGAAGCCCTGCAGGTGGACTACGAGCGCACGTACAGGCCCCTGTCGAATACACCGCTGCCGCACATCACGGCGGTGGACCTCACCATCGACCTCGACCCCGCCGAGCGCGTGCTCGATTACCACGCTGATGTGACGCTCACCAACAAGGGCGTTCGGCCAGTGGACACGCTCTGGTTCAGCCTGCCCGACCGTTTGAAGCTGCGGTTCGACATACCGGGCGGCACCGATATCCTGAACGACACCGGGCGTTTCGTGCGCATGTTCCGCTTAGGCAAGGCGCTTGCGGCGGGCGATTCCATCCGCATAGGCATCGCTTCGCATTGGCAACAGCGCGGCTTCGGCAACGATGTGGATTTTCTGCAGTTCGTGGAGAACGGCACCTTCATCAACAACAACGACCTGTTGCCGTCCATGGGCTACCAACCGGATGCCGAGATGACCGATCCGGGTGCGCGCCGCAAGCACGGGCTGCCGCCGAACCGGCGCATGGAGCCGCTGACCGGCAATGCGGCGGCGCGTCGCTTCTCATTGGTGATGCCGTATGCCGATCACATCCGCTTCGCATGCACCATCGGCACGGCCATGGACCAGATCGCCATCGCGCCGGGCGAGTTGAAGCGCGAGTGGGCGGAGAGCGGGAAGCGTTGGTTCCGCTATGAGAGCGCCTCGCCGATCTTCAACTTCTGGTCGGTGCTGAGCGCTCGATACGCCGTGGCGAAGGAAGTGGCCGATGGCGTGACGCTCGAGGTGTACCATCATCCGGGACATGGGATCAACGTGCAGAGGATGCTGAAGTCCCTGCGCGATGCGATCGGCTACGCATCGGCCAGCTTCTCGCCCTACCAGCACACGGTGGCGCGCATCATCGAGTTCCCGCGCTACCGCCGCTTCGCGCAATCGTTTCCGGGCACCATGCCGTACAGCGAGGCCATCGGCTTCATCACCGACCTGCGCGATACCTCGCGGATCGACATGGTGTACTACGTGGTGGCGCATGAGGTCGCTCACCAATGGTGGGGCCACCAGGTGCTCGGGCCGCGCATGCAAGGCACCACCATGATGAACGAGAGCCTGGCGCAATACACCGCGCTCATGGTGCTGGAGAAGGAATACGGCCGCCGCGCGATGCGGCGCTTCCTCAACTACGAGCGCGATGCCTACCTGCGCGGGCGAGGCAAGGAGGGCATCGGTGAACAACCGCTCATGCGCGTGGAGAATCAGCAGCACATCCACTACAGCAAGGGCAGCGTGGTGATGTACGGCCTGCGCGATTTCGTCGGAGAGCAACGCATGAACGACGGCCTGCGCGCGCTCGTGGATTCGTTCGCGTTCCAGGACGCGCCTTATCCGACAGCGCTGGATCTCTACCGCTGCCTGGAGGCCGTTACGCCGGACAGCCTGCGCTACCTGCTGGCGGATGGCCTCGCGAACATCACCTTCTATCGCAATGGCGTGTCCTCCGCCAGGTCTGAACGGAATGCCGATGGTTCATGGACGGTGACCGCGGCGATCCGCTGCGCCAAGCTCTACGCCGATTCGTTGGGCCAGGAGACCGAGGCGCCGATGAACGACTGGCTTGACGTTGCCGTGGATCACGAAGGCGGCGAGGTGGTGCAGCGCCTGCGGTTGCGCTCGGGCGTGAATGTGGTGCAGCTGGTGACTCCGAGGAAGCCCAAGGCAGTTGTCATCGATCCCGACCACCTGTTCTTCGATCGGGAAGCAGGGGATGATCGTCGGGAGGTGGACTAGGGCTCGCTACTTCTCCCCATACCTCGGATCAGCTTTCCACGGCAGCTTCTCGAAGCGCTCGGTGCGCAGGGCGCAGTGCCCGAACTCCTCTTCCACCACGCCGGTGAAGCGGTACACGCCGCGCCCACGGAACGGATAACGGGCGGCCACCTGCGGGAACTGGGTGCTGTCCCAGAAATCGCCGGCCGTGTCGATGAAGGAGCCGAAGGTCATGCGCTGGCCGTAGGATGTGTCGGTGGCCTTCACGTGGATCAGGTAGCCGAGCATGGTCACGCGCTTGCCGATGTGCGCGGGCATGTCGCGTTTGAGGATGAGCGGAGGTGAGGAAGTGAAGAAGAGAGAGTGAGAGGACGAGAGCGTCGTCCTCACTTCTTCACTTCCTCTCTGGTTCTCCGCATTCTGATCCACCAACGAGAACGGATCGCAGAGCGGGAAGCCCAGCAGGTCCAGCTCGTCGTAGGCATCGGCCAGCGGATAGTGCTGCAGGTCCGGCAGGCGGGGCTCTTCCACCTTGGTGATGAAGAGGTCGCCGTCGCTGCTGGCCATGGCGGGGCGGTGCAGGAGCGTGACGTCCCAGAGCAGCTCCGGTTTGCTGCGGCCGGTGAAACGCAGTGCCCCCGCACGGATCAGGATGCGAGCCTGCTCCAGGCCGAGCGGTACGCGCGCCAGCAGGTCCTGCAGGTGGGCATAGGGTCCGTTGCGGCGCCGCTCGTGCAGGATCAATTGCACGGTCTCGCTATCCAGACTCTTCACGTTGCCGAGGCCGAGGTAAATGCGCGGAGTGGTGCGTGGCAGCTGCGTAGGCAGACTCGCCACTCGCCACTCAGCACTCGCCGCTCTCTTCAAACAGCACAGCTCCTCGCTCGTATTCACGCACGGTGCCTCGATCACCGCGCCGGCGCGCTTCGCCTCGTGCAGGTAGAACTCCGTGTGGTAGAAGCCGCCGAAGTTGTTCGCCACGCCCACGAGGAACTCCAGCGGATGGTGCGCCTTCAGGTAGAGGCTCTGGTAGCTCTCCACGGCGTAGCTGGCGCTGTGCCCCTTGGCGAAGCTGAAGCTGGCGAAGCTCTGGATCTGCCGCCAGATCTCCTCGGCCTCGCCCGGCGGATAACCGCGCTCCTTGCAGTTGTCGAAGAACTTCCGCTCCACCACCTTGAATTCCGGCCGGTCGCGGTAGCGGATGTTCATGCCGCGCCTCACCTGGTCCGCTTCCGACACGTCCAGCCCCCCGTATAGCGTCACCACTTTGATCACATCCTCTTGGTACACCATCACGCCGTAGGTCTCGGGCATGATCTCCAGCAGGCGCTTCGGTGCCTGCTTCCGGCGCTCGGGGTCGTGATGCCGCAGCAGGTATTCGCGCATCATGCCGCTCTCCGCCACGCCGGGCCGTATGATGCTGCTGGCGGCGACCAGGCCGAGGTAATCCTGCACCTGCAATTTCTTCAGCAGCATGCGCATGGCGGGGCTCTCCACGTAGAAGCAGCCGATGGTGTTGCCCGTGCGGATCAGCTCCTTGATGGCGGGATCCTGCTTGAAGCGGGCGATGTCGTGGATGTCAATACCGGTTGTCGGTTGTCGGTTGTCCGTTGCCAGGTCGCGCAGGCCCTCGGGCGGGTGCTCGAGCGAGATCCCCTCTGACAACTGACAACTGACAACCGATCCGCTATTCACCAGCTCCACCGCATCGCGTATGTGCCCCAGCCCGCGCTGGCTCAGCAGGTCGAACTTGTGCAGGCCCATGTCCTCGCACTCCAGCATGCTGATCTGCGTCACCGGGAAGCCCTTCGGCGGCCGGTGCAGCGCCGTGAAGTGCGTCACCGGCTTCTCCGTGATCACGATGCCGCCGGCGTGGATCCCCAGGTGGTGCGGCATGCCGATGAGGCGCTTGCCGTAGTGGATCACCGCCTGCGCCACCTTGTCGAGCTCGCCCTTCGCGCCATCGGGCATGCGCCTTCCGCCGCGGTAGTAGTTGCTGTCGCCTTCCGAGAGCGCATCGATCTCGCCCGGCGGCAATCCCACGGCTTTCCCCAGCTCGCGTATGGCGCCGCGCCATTGGAAGGTGGTGTACGTGGCGATCTGCGCGGCGTGTATATCCGCGACACCCGCACCGTTGTACTTTCCGAAGACGTACTTGAAGATCTCGTCGCGGTCCTTCCAGCTGAAGTCGATGTCGAAATCGGGCGGCTTCTTGCGCGCGGGGTTGATGAAGCGCTCGAAGTAGAGGTCCAGCTCCATCGGGTCCACGTCGGTGATGCGCAGGCAATAGGCCACCAGGCTGTTCGCCCCGCTGCCGCGCCCCACGTGGAAGAAGCCGCGGCTGCGGGCGTGGTCAACGATGTCCTGGTTGATGCGGAAGTAGCTGATGAAGCCCATCTCCTCGATCACCTTCAGCTCGTAGCGCATGCGATCGCGCACCGCTGGTCGTGCGTTCGGGTAACGGTAGCGCAGCCCTTCGAGCGTATCGCGGTGCAGCGCTTCGCGGTCCTCGGCCTCGCTCGCGCCGAAGGCCCTGCGCGTCTTGTCGCTCCCGTCGAAGCCGATGGAGCATTGCTCCAGCAGGCGCTCGGCATGGGTGATCAGCTGCGGGAAGTCGCGGTAGATGCGACGGGCCTCTTCCTCGCTGCGGAAGACCTCATCGGGCAGTGCCAGTTCCTCCTGCGGCAGCATGCTCACCACGGTGTTCTTAGCCACGGTGCGCAGCAGGCGGTGCGTGTTGAAATCGGCCTTGTTGCGGAAGGTCACCGGCAGCAGCGCCACCAGGTCCTTCAGCCTTCTTGCCCACGGGCTCAGGGGCAGCCGCGTGAGGTCCACGGGCCTGATGCCCACGCGCTCGTTGGGGCGGAGGTCCACGGGCGCGCCCGCGAACGGGTAGATGAAGAACGCGCCGCTCAGCTCCGGCGCGCGCTCCGGCAGCGCTTCGCCATCGAGCAGGTGCGGGCTCAGCAAATCGTTCAGCTGCTGGAAGCCGTCGTTGTTCTTCGCGATGCCGATATAGAGCAGCCGGGGCCCCTGCCGGAACTCGATCCCCGCCACCGGCCGAACGCCGAAGTGCTTCTCGGCATCGCGCACGAAATCGGGGATCCCCGCCGAGCAATGGATGTCGGTGAGCGCGAAGGAGCGCACGCCCGCCCGGGCTGCTTCCTCCAGCAGCGCATCGGGCTTCATCACGCCGTACTTGAAGCTGAACCAGCTATGGCAGTTGAGGAACATGGGATCGCTGATTCGGATGGCTGAGTTCGGGTAGGCAACGGTGAGCGTGAGCGGAATGAGCAAAGGCCGCCTGCGGGCTGTCCGCTTTAGCTGCCTCGGCTCAGCGGGCCTGGCTGCGGCTGCGGTGGCTTCCTCCGGTCGCCTCCTCGCATCGCGCCATGCCGCGCTTCGCCATCGTCAGGCTATCGCTTCCATCCCTGGCGGGCTTGACATTTTCCCCGTCGATCACGGGTCCTATAAGGTAGGGCTGATCGGATAGCGGTGAAACCGGAACTTCGCGCACGATGTCAGAGCACACTTCCCGCACCGAACTCAACGAGCTGGGCGAATTCGGCCTCATCGAGCGCATCGCCTCGCGCGTGCGTCTTCAGCATGCTTCCTCCGTCAAAGGCATCGGCGATGATGCTGCCGTGTACGAGCCGCGCGGCCATCAGGTGGTCACCACCGACATGCTCGTTGAGGGCGTGCACTTCGATCTGGGCTATGTGCCGCTGAAGCACCTGGGCTACAAGAGCGTGGTGGTGAACGTGAGCGATGTGCTGGCCATGAATGCCGTGCCCCGCCGGATCACCGTATCCGTGGCGCTCAGCAACCGCTTTCCGGTGGAGGCCATCGATGAACTGTACGAAGGCGTGCTGCTCGCCTGCACGAACTACGGGGTCGACCTGGTGGGCGGCGATACCTGCAGCAGCCCCAGCGGCCTGGTGATCAGTGTCACCGCCATCGGCGAGGCCGCCCCGGAGGAGCTCGTGTACCGCAGCGGCGCGCGCGACAACGACCTGCTGGTGGTGAGCGGCGACCTCGGCGGCGCCTTCATGGGGCTGCAGGTGCTGGAGCGGGAGAAAGCGGTGTTCAAGGAGACCGGCGCGCAGCCCGACCTCACCGGGCACGACTACATCCTGGAGCGGCAGCTGAAACCGGAGGCGCGGCAGGATATCACCGCGCTGCTCCAACAGCTCGGCGTGCGGCCCACGGCCATGATCGACATCAGCGATGGGCTGGCGAGCGAGGCGATCCACATCGCACGCAGCTCCGGGCTCGGCGTGCGCATCTACGATGAGAAGATCCCCATCGACCCATCGACCTACGATGCCGCGCGCGCGTTCAACCTCGACCCCTCCACCTGCGCGCTCAATGGTGGAGAGGATTACGAGCTGCTCTTCACCGTCGCGCAAGCCGATTACGAGCGGATCAAGGGCAACCCCAGCATCACCGTCATCGGCCACATGACCGATCAGGCCAGCGGGCATCACCTGGTCGATAAGCAAGGCGGCCTGCACGAGCTGCGCGCGCAGGGCTGGGATGCCTTCCTGCGCCGCTGAACCTATTCCTTCACGAAGCGCGCGGCTTGGCCCGAAGCCGTGCGCAGCACATACACCCCGGGGCTAAGCCCCTCCAGGTCGATCATGTTCGCGCCGTTGCTCAAACGGCCATGGCGCACGGGCTGGCCGGCCACGGAGCAGATCTCGAAGGCCTCGTTGCCGGTGTGCCGCAGCATCAGCAGGCGGGTGGCCGGATTCGGGAGAACAGTCCAACCATCGGAGCGCGTCGATTCGGCCATGCCCGTTCCGAGCGGACTGAGCCGTGCGATCGCGAACACCTGCAGTCCGGCATCGTTCACCGTGAAGGGCGCCAATGTGAGGGCCGCGTTCACGTGGGCGCCCACCAGCACTTGGCCATCGGCGGCGGTGCCGATCGCCATGGGGCTCACGAAACCGCTGGCCGCGCTGCTCACGCTCCATTGCGGCACGCCCGCAGCAGAGAACGCCACCACGGCCAGGGCCCTATCCGTGATCGCGCCCGCGGTGCTGCTCACGCCATTGCCCCACGGCACCGTGCCGCGCGCCGCCCCGCAGAGGTACACGTTGCCTGAGGCATCAACGCTCACCGCGTTGCTCGAGGCCGGAGAGAAATCGCCGGTGATGGCCCCGCCGGGCACGTCGCTCTCGGCGCTCCACATGAAATGCCCCGTGCTGTCGGCCTTCACCACGAAGGTGGCCATGCCCCAGTCGGAGCCGTTGATCGGCAACTCGCCCCAACGTGTGGTGTCGAAGGCGCTGCAGGCCACCACCACACCTCCATCCGGGCATGCCGCCGCATCGGGGAACTGAAAGGTGATGTCGTGCGCGTAAGCGGCCCAGTCGCCCTGCCCTTGCGCACCGAACCGGGCGAGGAACATGAGGTACGAGGCATTCGCCGGCGGCGGTGGCGCAAGGCCGCCGAAGACCACCCCGATGGCGTCGGTGGCACCGCTCACGTACAGCGCGCCCGAAGCCGCGAAGGAGAGCCCGCCGATGGTCTTGGCGCCGTGGATCGCACGGTCCTCCACGGCGCTGCCGGAGCCATCCACGCGGACCACATGCCCCATGAGGAAGTCGGAGGTGGCGTACCAGAGCGCGCCGTTCGGGTCCACGGCCATGGCGGTGATCATGCTCGCATCGGGATCGGAGAGCGAGAGGTTGCGCGCCCATAGCAAGGCCCCATCGGGTGCGAGCTTCAGCAGATAGAGGTCCGGGTCCCAGAGCGTGGCTGGGGCCGAGTGGGCCAGTACGGATCCATCGCAGAGCGCCAGGTCGCCCATGAAGCGGCCCGCGACATAGCAGTTGCCTTCGGCATCCATGGCCGCGCTCTGCACCGTGGCGGTATCCAGGAGCATGCAATTCCAAAGCGGGGCGCCGTCGAGCGGATCGATGCGCTGCACCATGCATGTGCCGAAGATCTCTGAGCCGTATAGGAAGCTCGCGGTGCTCAGGTAGGCGGCCATGGCCTCTCCGCTGGTCGAAACGGCCAAGGCGTGCTGCGGCAGACCGGGGTTCAAGCTGTAATCCACGAACCGGTCCACGAGCCAATCGACCTGCTGGGCCGTTGCGGGCATGCTGGTGATGATCAGGGAGAGGAGCAATGGGCGCATGTGGCGGAGACGCTTCAACGAATCCGCACGCTGCCCGTCAGGCCGCGCTGTTCAACATGGCCGCTCGTTCACGAAGGATCGCGGCGAGCGGGCAATCGCGCAGCTTGGCCAGGGCCCAGGCCACCGGGTCAAGTTGGTCCAGAAGGCCGCGTTCGCCGGGATCGGCCAGCAGGGCCGAGGCCTCATCGACGAAGCGCTCCAGCGCGGCTCGTTGACGAGGTGCGGAACCGGCCTGCGCCAGCTCGCGCAGCATGGCGGCGGTGCGCGGCTCGGTCCGGCGCCCGGTCGCAGCGCGTTGCTGGTAGCGATCCATGTTGCGCAGCGCGTAGCCCAACAGGTCATGCTTGCCCGTCTCGTAGAAGACCATGAGCTGAAGCAAGCGTGCTGCGCGTGCCACATCGCCATGGTCATCCTGCCGGAGCGAGCCCATGAGCGTATTCACGGCGAGAAGGGCCCGCTCATGCGCCCCGGCCGCGAAATGCGTGTAGGCCATGAGGTAAAGCAGGCCGCTGCGCCGCACGGGCCCGATCAGCGCCTCGTGCTGCCGCAGTCCCCGCTCCACCATGGGCAGCAGTGCTGCGGCCTGCTCCACCTCGCCGAGTCGCAGGCTCAGGCTCAGCTCCAGGCTGGCCGTGGTGGTGAAGAGCTTCAGATCCAGATCATCGGTCTCCGGCATGCGCCATTGCGCAGGCAGCGCCCTGAACGCACGCAGCAGCGCCTGCGCCTCGGCAAGCAGGCCGCAGCGAAGGGTCACGAAGGCCAGGTTGCTCACCACACCGAGCACCAGGTTCGGCTCATCGATGAAGCGCTGCTTGTGCTGTTGAAGGAGCGCGTGATTCCGGAGCAGGGCTTCCCGGCAGGCGGGCATGTCGCCCAAAGCGAAGCAAGCCGCGCTGCGGATGTGCTGCCGCAGGAAGAGGGCCTTCGACGAGCTTGCCGGCGCATCGTCGCGCACGAGCGGCTCATCCAGCAGGAGGTGCAGCTGCGCGGTCATGTCGGCGGTGAGTCCTTGTCGGTACATGCGCATGAACAGGCTGCTCTTCAGGTGCCAGAGCTCATCCGTCTGCTCCAGCATCTGGCGCAATGCGAGCGCGCGGTCGTGGGCATCGCGCATGGTCGCCTCGTCCTCCTCGGCGTAGTTGCGGCACTCGATCAGGCGCCTCTCCCAGGCAAGCACCGCGGCGGCACCGGGGATCAATTCATGCTGCTTGGCCAGCCGGCGCGCGCTGTTCAGCATCTTCCAGGCATCGTCGTACAGCGCACGTTGATGCAGGATCTCCACCTGATGCAGCACGCGATTCAGGCGCACGCTGGCGGAGCAGTCGGCATGGTATGATTCCAGGCAGCGGAGCACCGATTCGTAGAGCCTTCTCTTGGTGATGGCGAAATGCGTGGTGAAGGCGGAGCCGGCGAATCGCTGCAGCAGACCGCGCTCATCATAGTGCTCCATGCGCGCCACGGCATCGAACAGTTGTTCCTGCGCGCTTCCCTTCTCATGGCCATGACGCGCCAGATGCAGCTTATAATAGCGCTTCTCCGCCCGGGTCATGGAGCGGATCAAACGATGCACATGGTCCTGGCTCTTGTTTGGCATGGCAGCTCCGGCCAAGGGAAGCTAGTGCCGCACCGGTGCCGTGCATGCGCTCGCGCGGGGAACGGCGCAGGCCGAACGGGAAGGGGTGAAAGAGGAACGCCCGGGAGACCGGGCGTTCAGTGAATCGAGGGGAAGACCTTAGTTGGTCGGCTTCTTCTTGCGGTTGCGCTCACCGTCGCCGACATCATCACCGTCATCGCTGATCCAGCCGCCGTCGCCAGCGCTGTCACGCACATCGGTATTGCCGTTTACCGTGGAGCCGCTCTGCAGGGTGGTGGTGAGGCTCTTGCCTGCCACCGGTGCGCCAGCGGGGGCCACCAGTTCCTCCTTCGCGCAGCTCGTGAGCAGCAAGATCATCGAGGCGATGAGGCCGATGCCGAAGCGATGGAGAGGTCGGAACGCGGTCATGACTGTTCAAATGTAGGTGCCGAAGTGGCCGACTGCAAGCCTTCAACGGAGTTTTTTACCATTTGTTGGACAGGCAGTTCAATGGTCACCGTGGTGCCCATAACCCGCCCGCTGGCCGGGTCCTGCCGTTCCCTGGGCCCATCAATCCGGATATCGGTCAGATCCAACCGGCGCAGCACGTCCGCCCGGCCCTTGGTGATCTCGATGCCACGGGAGATGTGGTCGCCTTCGGTGGGCTGCTTGGCCTTCAGGCTCTGGTCCACCCCGATGCCGTCATCCTCGATCACCACGGCCACCCGCGAGGGGTCCTGCGCGGGCTGCACACGGATGGTGACGAGCCCTTGTTCCTGCATGGGCAGGATCCCGTGCCAGATGCTGTTCTCCACGTAGGGCTGCAGCATCATCGCCGGCAGCTGCACCTGACCGAGGTTGATGGCAGGGTCCACCTCGATGGCGTAGCGGAACTTGTCCTTGAAGCGCATGTGCTCCAGCTTCAGGTACAGCTCCAGCCGGTCGAGTTCCTCGGCCAGGCTGGTGGTGTCGCCTTGGCTGGCGTCGAGGTTCTTTCGGATGAGCTTCGCGAAGCTCGTGAGGTAACGGCTGGCGGTGGCGCGGTCCTGCCGGTTGATGTGGAATTGGATGCTGTTGAGGGCGTTGAAGACGAAGTGCCGGTTCATGTTGGCGTTCAACGCCTGCTGCTCGAGCTGGAGCATGCGCGACCGCAGCATCAGCTGGCGGGTCTTCTCCCTGCGTTCACGGCGAATGGCGCGGTACCGGTGCACGCCGAAGGCCGCTGCGGCCAGCAGCACCAGGCACAAGAGGTAGAACCACCATTTCGCCCAGAAAGGCGGATCGATCACGAAGCTGAGGGACGCCGGCGCGCTCCACGGTCCCTTGCCCACGGCCGCCGACACCTCGAAGGTGTACCCCCCATGCGGCAGGTTGCCGTAACTGGCGAAACGGGCCTCGGTGGCTGGCAGCCATTCGCTATCGAGGCCCACGAGGCGGTAGCGGTATCGCACATCCTCGGGCCGGGCGAAGCTGATGGCCGAATAATCGAAGGTGAGGTAGTGGCGGCGGTAGGAGAGGTGCAGGCCCACGGGGAGCCCATGGTGGTCGAGGCTGTCCGAAGCGCCTTTCCAATCGGTCTGTTGAAGGAAGGAGCGCACGCCAGTGATCCGCACGCTGGGGGCGGCCTTCGTTTGATCGTCGAGGCCGCGCTGCGCATCATAGAGCACCAGGCCTGCCGCGCTGCCGAAGAGCAGCCGGCCCGAACGCCAGGCTAGGGCAGCGTTGAGGTTGAATTCCTGGCCGCGCAGGCCATCGTTCATGGTCAGGTGCTCACGGTTGGCAGGGTCGGCGAGCAGGCTATCCGGCATGAAGGCATAGAGGCCGTTGTTGGTGCCCGCCCACAGTTGGCCATCGCCGTCGGGCAGCAGCAGGTTGATGTAATTCGAGCCGAAGTCCGAACCCAGGCGGATGTTGCGGAAGCCATCGGCGGTGAGGCAGGAGAGGCCGTTGGCCGTGCCGATCCAGGTGCGCCCGGCCTGGTCTCTGCTCAGGCACAGGGCGGTCTTGTCCGGCAGGCCCTGTTCGGCTCCCAAGCGGGAGAAGCGGCCATGGCGGAAGCGGATCAGCCCGTCATCCGTGGCCAGGAGGAGCCCATCGGCCTCTTCCACCAGCGCGCGCACCGAGCGGATCGGGCCCGCATCATCCTCGGTGTAATGCTGCACCGTGTCGCCGCGCACGGCATGCAGTCCGTCGCGCGCGCCGCACCAGATGGTGCCCGCGCGGTCGCGCAGCAGGGCGAGCACGCGTGCGCCGGGAAGCGTGCGGCCACTGTCTTCCGGGATCACTTCGCCGCGCCTCAAATGCACCAGGCCATCGCTCGTGCCGAACCAGAGGCTGCTGTCTTGGTCGAGCAGGCCGCACCACACGGTATTGTTGGGCAGTCCATCGCGTGTGGTGAGCATGGCCATGCCATCCAGGCGGCACAGGCCATTGTCATAGGTGCCCAGCCACAGATCGCCGCGCGCATCCGGGGTGATGCTCATCACCAGGTCGCTGCACAAGCCGTCCTTCACCGTGAAGGTCACCAGTCGGTCGCCGAGATAGCGCAGCACGCCCGCGCCATCGGTGCCGAACCACAGGTTGCCCTCGTGGTCCTGGTACGCGCACTGGATGTTGTCGTTCGGCAGGCCTTGATGCACGGTGAAGGTGCGCATGCGCTGCCCATCGTACTGGTTCAGGCCCAGCTTGGTGCCGATCCATACACGGTCGCGGTCATCCACCAGCAGGCACCGCACATTGTTCTGCAGCAAGCCCGACTCCTCGTCGAATTCGGTGACCGCGCCATGGGGTGCGAAGCGGTACACGCCGTTGCCGAGTGTGCCCACCCACCATCCGCCCTCGCGGTCCTCGGCCAAGGCGTTGATCAGCTTCGGCTCGGCATCGCCTACGGTGATCCGTTCGCACCGACCGGACGCGCAGCGGAGCAATCCGTTGCGCAGGCCCACCAGCAGTGATCCGTCGCGCAGCATCAGCAGGCAGCGCACATGCGTGGCGGTATCAGAGGGATAGCCCTCCACCGGACCGATGCGGCCACCAGCGCGCACGAGCAGCCCATCGCCATCGGTGCCGATGAAGAGGCTTCCCTGCGCATCGGCGGCCAAGCCCATCACGCGCGAGGCGCGTTGCACGCTCGGCAGCTCCTCCACGGCCAGCCGGTTCCCATCGATCCGCACGAGGGCGTTGCCCGACCCGAGCCAGAGCGACCCATCGGGCAAGCGCGCGAGGGCGCTCACCTGCGCGTCGGGAAGGCCCTCGTTGAGCGAGATGTTGGCGAAGCCATGCCCATCGTACCGGCTGGCGCCGCCGAGCGTGCCGAACCACAAGTAACCATCGCCATCCTGCGCGATGGCGCGTACCTGGCTCTGCGCGAGGCCATCGCGCGCGGTGATCTGCCGGAAGGCGTGCTGCTGCGCCGCGGCGAGCAGGCCGGTGCAAAGCAGCAGGGTGATGGCGAAGGCGCGCATCGCCCGCAAATCTCAGAACGTGTTGATCAATCCGAGGAAATCGGGCAGCCGACGGCGCGACACGGGGATCAGGGTGCCGGTGTCCAGCACGGCCATGTTGCCCTCAGCGCGGCTGAAGCCCTTGAGGTGCGCCAGGTTGATGATGTACGACTTGTGCACGCGGAAGAAGCTCTTGGGGTCGAGGTTGTCCTCGAAGACACGGATGTGCTTGCTGCTCACGCTGCGCTTGCCATCTTTGGTGTGCACGGTGGTGTAGCTGTCGTTGGCCTCCAGGTAGAGGATGTCCTCGTGCTTGAGCAGCACCAGCCCATCGCGCCCGGGTATGGCCACACGCGTGCTCAGCGGCGATTCCGGGTCCTTCATCAGCGCGGCGATCGCCGAGGGCTGCCCGCCATCGAGCTCCTGGGTGGCCTTCGCGAGCTTCTTCACTGCGCGCATGAGCTCCTCGTGGTCGATGGGCTTCTCCAGGTAGTCCAGCGCGTTCTCCTTGAAGGCCTTCAGCGCATACTCATCATAGGCCGTGGTGAACACCACCGGAAGGTCCAGCTCGGCGATGGATGCCAGGAGCTGGAAGCCATCCTCGCCGGGCATCTTGATATCGAGGAAGAGGGCATTGGGCTGCAGCTCCTGGATGCGCGTGCGCGCTTCGGCGGCACTGCCGGCCTGCCCAACCACTTGCACCTCGGGGCAGTGCTCCTCGAGCATCAGCCGCAGGTTCTCCCGGGCATCGGCCTCGTCGTCCACGATCAGCGCGCGCAATGACATGTTGGAGGGGTTTGGCGAAAAGATAACGGACGCGCGCGACCCGGTCGCTTGCGCACGACGATCGGCGGCGTGCACGCAGCCAACGGCGCTCATTCCATTCGGTGGAATGAGGGGCTTGGGTACGACGATGCAATAGCCGCTGGGCTCGGATTTTGCCCTGCGAGCCGCTCGCTCTTCCGGGAGCACCGATGCTCGTTCGTCACTGGACCAACGGATCATAGAGGGATAGCTTGGTATCGCGAACAACAGCTAACACCCCTCGTTGCCATGTTCACCGCAAGCGCCTCGCATTGGATCTTCATTGATCAAGGGAGCTGAGGCTCCCGATCGGAATCTGGGTTTTGGTTTGGTGGTGGGGGCCCGGTCGGCGGAAACGCTGGCCGGGCTCCGGCTTTTGAAGCAACCTCCGCGACCGATGCTCCGTATGAAGCGGCAGTATTCCAAGCATGTCCACCACGACCTTCGAGATCCGCGTGCGCATCGACCAGCTCGAGCGCCTGCTCATGTTCGACTACGAGCCCGGTACCGAGGGCGCCCTCTTCGACATCTGCGATGCCGAGGGCCGCATCCTGAAGACCGGCGATGTGCATGGACCGGTGACCCGTGTGCGCATCACCGACCTGCGCGGAGACGAGTTCTACCTGATGGTGCTCGACGGGGAACGCTCCGCGATACAGCCCTTCCAGCTCAGCCGCGTCGCGTGACCAGCTCAACAGCGGTCGTCCCTGTATATCGCGCGCTCACCGTGGCCGGCAATGTCTTGGAGCGCGATGAGGACGGCTCTATGCACCACGAGTTGGTAACGGACACCACACTGCCAGAGGTGGTGGAAGTGGTGTACGCTCTGCGCCCCTGATTTCTTCCGCACGCAACGATCCGCCGTTCGTGTGACGGGACGTTTCGTTCCTCGTTCATCGGAATCGGCTCCCGAAGCCCCGGGATAGCTTGGTTTCGCGCAACGGTCATATCCGGCGCGCGAAACCCATGCGTAGATATTCCTCCATGCTATTGGCAATGATCGTTGCGCCTGCCGTGGTCTCGGCACAGGCCTATGGCGAATTGAACATCGGCGACGTGCGTGCGCGTTTCCATGCGCACGGATTGATCGGATGCAATCTGGCCACCAATACAGCGGCATTCGAAGTGCCGAAGGGTGGCGGTGTCCACGCTTTGTACACCGCGGGGCTCTGGGTGGCGGGTATGTCCAGCGACAACCAATTGAAACTCGCGGCCATGCAATATGAAAGCGGGACCGAATCAGACTATTACACCGGTCCGCTCTCTGTGGATGGCACCGCCAGCACGAATGCGACCATGATGGCGGCTTACAACAATGTGGTGACCGTCACCCGCGATCAAGTGGAGCAGCACTTGGCCTACCATGCTTGCCTCGGTGATCCCAACTGCGATCCCGCAATCGCCTTCCCGGGATATCAGACCCCGCAGAGCATCATCTACTGGCCTGCCATGAACGCTGATCCCGACTTCGCGCCATACCAGGCACCCTTCATCGATTTCGACCTCGATGGCGTGTATAATCCCGCGGCCGGAGATGTTCCGTGCATCCTGGGTGACCAGGCCCTCTACTTCGTGTTCAACGACAAGGGCGGTCCGCATCTGCTCACCGGGGGGCAGGGCATCGGCATCGAGGTGCAGGCAATGGCCTTCGCGTACAATAGCGGAGACCCCTACCTCGACCAGACGGTTTTCGTTCACTATCACCTGATCAACCGAGGAACCCAGACGTTGACGAACGCCCGCGTCGGCCTGTTCAACGATTTCGATCTGGGCTGTGGTGAAGATGATTTTGTAGGAACCGACCCGGCCCGCAACCTCACCTATGTGTATAACGGCGATGAGTTGGATCAAGGTTGTCTGGGAGCTGCAGGCTATGGCGCTCAGCCGCCGGCCTTCGGCATGATCATGATCAAAGGACCCTACCGCGACGACAATGGCATGGATCAAGAGGTCTCAAGCTTGCTCCCGGCATGGAACGGCACGGGCTTCGGCGATGGGATCATCGACAATGAGAAGCACGGTTTGAGCACGGCCATGCACATGTACCGAGCAGGTGATCCGTGCTGCACCGACCCGGTTCAGCCAAGCCATTACTACAACTACTTGCGCGGAATCTGGAAGGATGGGACTCCCTTGGCCTATGGTGCAGCCGGTTACCCTGTGACACCGACCCCTACGAACTGCCTCTTCAGCTTCCCCGGTGATAGTGACCCTGATGGGGTAGGCATACCGGATGGTAGTCTGGTGGCGCCGTGGAGCGACATGTACACGCCCCTTTCGCCTGACAGGCGCACCATCATTAGCATGGGGCCCTTCACGCTGGAGGCCGGGGCTCATCACGATTTGCTGCTCGCCTATGTGTACGCTCGTGCGGAGTCTGGTGGAGCACTGGCCAGCGTGCAGGCCTTGCAATCGCGCGTGGACTCCGTGACCGCCTTTGCCCAAACGCTGCCCCTCTGGAGCAACATGCGTGAAGTGTTCCAGGGCGGTTGCCAGGAGCAGATCGGGCAAGGCGTGGCCGACATTGCCGAAGGGAGCCTCCGGCTCTACCCAGTGCCCGCTTCGATCAGCGTACAACTCGATGCTCCCAAGGAACTGGTCGGTGCCCTGCTCACGCTCCGCGATGCAACCGGCCGCGTCATCCTGCAGCAACGCGTGCTTCCTGATCGCAACACCATCGACGTGAGCCGACTGGCCCCCGGCCTCTACACCTGCGAGGCGCTTTCACGCCACGCGCGGTTCACCGGGCGCTTGGTGAAGGAATAGAACCGTGGAGCGGATGCGGCGGGGCGCTCCTTGGAGCGCCCTGCCGCATGGGTTACTGCTCTACGCGCGCCGTCTGCCGCACTTGGGTGGCCAGCACCCACGCGGCTGTCGCGGTCATGCCCAAGAGCAGCATCATGTTGGCGCCGGGCCAGTGCATGGTCTTGAACATCATGCCGCACAGCGTGATCACGATGGCGGGTGCGAACCAGCCCGGCTTGCTGATCTGGATTGTCCACGGCCCGCGCTTGCTCGCTAGGCGCAGCACCATGGCCACGGCGGTGAGCAAGGAACTAAACAGCACGATGTAGCCTGCTCCCGGCCAGTGAAGGATCTTGAACAGCACGCCGACGATGAGGCCGGCCAGACCGATTGCGCGGAGGTTCATGGTGATGGGGTTTGCTATCAGAATGCACCACCCTGCCCCACGTAACGCGAAGCCCCGGAGCTGCTCCGGGGCTTCGCGGCGGATCGACTCGGCGCTTCCGCGTCTTTGCGGCGATTCAGCTCACGCCGTCACTGCCTTCCTGTTCATCAGCTCCTCTACGGCGTCCGCCTCCACGGGGATGCTTGCGAAGAGGTCGATGGGGTTGTCGCGGGTGGTGAGGATGTTGTTCTCCAGGCGGATGCCCAGCTTCTCCTCGCGGATGTAGATGCCCGGCTCCACGGTGAAGACCATGTCCGGCTGGATCATCTCGTTCCACAGGCCCACATCGTGCACATCGAGGCCGAGGAAGTGGCTGGTGCCGTGCATGAAATACTTCTTGTACAACGGACGATCGGGGTCCTGCTTCGCCACTTCATCCTTGCTCAGCAGGCCGAGGCCGATCAACTCGCTCTCCATAATCCTGCCCACTTCTTTGTGGTAGTCGGCGAGCAAGGTGCCGGGGCGCAGCAGTTGCGTCGCCTCGTTCTTCACGCGCAGCACGGCGTTGTACACGTCCTTCTGGCGCTTGGTGAAACGGCCGTTCACAGGGATGCACCGTGTGAGATCGCTCGCGTAGCCGCCGTATTCACAGCCGAAGTCCATCAGGATCACATCGCCGTCATGGCACACCTGGTCGTTGGTGATGTAGTGCAGCACGCAGGCGTTGTAGCCGCTGGCGATGATCGGCGTGTAGGCATGTCCGCGCGAACCGTTGCGTAGGAACTCGTGCGTGATCTCCGCCTCGATCTCATACTCCTTCACCCCGGGCTTCACGAAGCCGCACACGCGTTCGAACGCCTTGCCGGTGATCGCGATCGCCCGTTGGATCTGCTCCACCTCCTCCTTCGTCTTGCGGCTGCGGATCCGGTGCATGATGGGCGCGCTGCGCTTCACGTTATGCAGCGGGTACTGCGCGCGCAGCTTCTTGTTCTCGCGCTCCTCGCGCGTCTCCACCTCGTTGCCCTGGCGCAGGTGCTCGTTGCTGTTCAGGTAGAGCGTTTCGCACTGCGGCACCAAGCGCTTGATCGTCGCTTCGTAGCTCGTGGTCCACAGCACCGTGGGTATGCCGCTCAGCTCGCTCGCCTCCTTCTGCGTGAATTTGGCGCCTTCCCAGATCGCGATCAGCTCGCTGGTCTCGCGCACGAAGAGGATCTCGCGGTCCTTCGGATCCATCGCGTCGGGGAAGAGCAGCAGGATCGTCTCCTCCTGGTCGATGCCGCTGAGGTAGAAGATGTCGCTGGCCTGCTTGAAGGGCATCGTGCCATCGGCGCTGGTGGGCATGATGTCGTTGCTGTGGAAGACGGCGAGGCCGCCTTTCTCCATGGCCTGGCGGAAACGGGCGCGGTGCTCGCGGTAGGTCGAAGCTGAGAGCGGTGTGTAACGCATGCAGCGAAGGTAGGAGCGTGGGCCCGGTGAATGGACTGAGGGGAGCGGCGTGCACCGGCAGGGTCAGGCTGGGAGTTCAGCCCGGGCTTGACCAGGGCCTACAGACCTCGTCCACTGTGTCCACCAGGAGCTAGGGAATAGCCGCCACAAGACCAGCGAGTTCCTTGTCCGTGATGTCGGCTTGGTCGGACTTGTCGTAGATCGTGAGCAGCCATACCACTTCGCCCAGCACGCGCACGCAAGTGATCACCCGTGCCCCGCCGCTTTTGCCCTTGCCTTTTGAGGCGATGGACATACGCGCCTTGTAACAGCCCTTGCCCAAGGAGGAACCCTGGCGCGGGTCTTCCAACAGTTCGTTCACCAGTTCGATGAGGTCGCTCTTCAGCGAGGGGTACTTCTTCGCCAGCGCTTACGCGCTCCGGTCGAACTCCGGGATGGTGCGGATGCTATAGCTCATTCAGCAAGGCGCTCACAGGCCGACCCTTGAGCTTGCCGGCCTTCACCTGCTTCATCTCCTTCACGGCGGCCCGCACGCTGTCGAGCGCCTCCTGCTTCTCATCCGGCAGCGGCCGCGCCTTCACGAACGAGAAGCTGCGCAGCAGCTCCAGTAGGAACTGCGCTTTGCTCTCTTTCACTTCGACGATGAGCTTCATGTGTGCAAAAGTAGGGGCTTGGGCGTGCCCCGGCCCAGAGCGGCCGGGTCGGGCTATCCGCTGTGGCTGGCTTGCTGGTGCCTGCGGTCGCGGCGCTCCGGGGTCTGTTCGTGCCTCACAGCCTCTTCGCTGCTCGCGTCCGCAAGGCCCGGCCATCGCCCAGCCGCCGCTACTATCCCTCACGCTCAGCAGAAGCCCAATTCGCGTCGGCAGATGTGCTGAAGACGAAGGCTTACTTTGCCTAATGCCCTTAATACCAAGCACGCAAGACAGGATATGGTGACACCGAAGGAACTGTTGGAGCTATTCGGTCCGAAGAACATCTTCAAGTGGCTGGCCGACTTGCCGCGTTTCTACATCCGTCCAAGTGAGTTCTTCAAGGACCTTTTCAGGGAGTCTTTCAGCACGGCCGCGAAGCGGCTATCCTTCTATCTGACGCTTGTGGCAATTCTGATGTTCGCTTTCTTGGATGCGGACATACGGGTCATTCTGAAAGTACTCATTGCAGAGTCGGCAGCCTGCCTCTTGACGGTTGCGCTTCTACTACCCAGCCGATTTGTAGTTGGATGGCTGTTGAAGAGAAGGATCAGCGCGGGGAATCTGTTCTACTTCGTTCTCACCACAAAAGCACTCACGTCTCCCTTGCAACTCGTTTTCTACTATCTCTTCCACACGACAGAGCAATACGAGTTCTGGTTCATTCATGCTTCCATACTTGCGTTGTTGTTCCTCTTTGTGATGCTCTACTCAAACAAGGTCCTGTATCACACAATGAGGGCGATCTTCTTAGGAAGCTTCGTGAATCTGCTTGTTCTGAACCTCTTGGTGGTAGGCATAACCCTCGTGAAGTTCGATGCGCATTCGTGGAAGTTTGAGAACCCATTGGTGATAGATCGAATCTACCAGGAGTACGAGAGCAAGGTGTACTCGCTAGACCCGCTGATTTATCGGTTCCCCAAGGAGAAGTTCTCTCTCAAGCTCTTCGACCAAGTGGATGTGCATTACTCGTTGAAGTATGACAACATTGATTCCTTGGCCGTGAACATGCCAAGCACGCTCGGTGAGGATGGCCGCTTCAAACTAGCAATCGTGAGTTTCCTCGCGACGAAGGATAGCGTTCGCGAACAGCTGGCGTTCGAACGGAACAGAATGTCATTTGACACGCTGTCTTCGTATGTGCAAGCGATGTTCAACGACATCGAGAATCCCATTGATACCAGCTATACCTTCATCAAGCATCAGCGGACGATTGTGATTCAGGAAGATGGCCGAGAGGGCGGCTACATAAAGACACTTACTCAGAACCCCGCACTCCGAGAGGCATACCAGAAGTACGTTCGACACCACAACGGATACATCGAGACGACTGACATTGCCGAGTATCCTTTCGCTGCGATAGGCCTGTTGTTCTTCCCCGCGGTTTCCATCCTTGGAGATGAGAACATTTGATTCGGTGGGTAGCGTGAGGGATAGGAGCAAGTAGCCCGCACCGCGAGGCTCTGCGAAGCGGGAGAACTACTGCGGATAGCCCGACCCGAGGCTTTGCGAGGGGCACGCCCAGTGCAACTACGTCAAACCTCCATCGACCCTGCAGGTGCCCTCCGTTTCTCAAGAATCCGATCAATGATGAGATCGAGGACAAGCTTGTTGCTTGCCCACAAGGCCCCGCCAAGTGCGAATCTTATCAAGTAGGAGCTGTCGTTGTGGTAGAGCAGTGTATGAGCCGAGGAGCCCTCGAGCAGATGTTCCAACCGGACCAATTCCGTCACCCAAAGGATGAAGTTCACCACGAAGCTGATCGTCGACCACAACCTTCCATGGGTTGCAGTGAGCCCATAGAAAGTACCTTGGGCAAAGAAGATCAACGCATACACTACCGCGAATACACCATACCCGATACCGGGAATTCGCATCAATAGAAAGCTCAGCACGAAAACGAGCAGCCCAAGACCTATCCCCAGCGTATAGTGGTTGGCGATCCTTCTCATGGCCAGAAGTCAGCTCACTCCACCCAGCTGTTCCAATACTTCCCGTCGTCGATCTTCAGCGCTACCGTTGCCGATACGGCGGCAGACTGTTCGCCTGCTCGATCGTCTCCATCGGCATGATGTAATAGAATTGGATGCGCTCGCTGTTCTCTGCTATCGCGTTCGGGTCGGGGTTGCGGAAGCGCCCGGTGGGGGTGTAGCGGTCGTCCACCACAACGGTACAGCAATGCACGTTCGCCGCATCCTTCTTGATGCGCTTCAACTCCTTGGGCGTGAGGTCCGCAAAACCACGCACCCTCGCGCTCTTTGCTATCCACTCAACGCCCGCCGTCCACGTGCCGGCGCGGACCGAATCGTTACCTAGGATGAACGTCACGTTCCGCCAAGAACACTTCTGAGGGTACGAAACATGGGTGGCAACTGGTTGATCGTTCTGTGCGAAGAGCGCTCCCGTGAAAAGCCCGATGCAGACTGTCCAACAGGTCCTTAGCGTTTTCATGTGCATTGGTTTTGGGGTTACTCCACCCAACTGTTCCAATACTTCCCGTCGTCGATCTTCAAGCACTCCTCGGTCACCATCAGGGGCTTGAAGGTGTCCACCATCACGGCGAGCTCGTCCGTCTGCTTCTTGCCGATGCTGCGCTCCATGGCGCCGGGGTGCGGGCCATGGGGAATGCCGGCGGGGTGCAAGCTGATGTGGCCCGGGCCGATGTCGTTGCGGCTCATGAAGTCGCCGTCCACGTAGTACAGCACCTCATCGCTGTCGATGTTGCTGTGGTTGTACGGCGCGGGGATGGCCTGCGGGTGGTAGTCGTAGAGGCGCGGACAGAAGCTGCACACCACGAAGGCATCGGTCTCGAAGGTCTGGTGGATGGGCGGCGGCAGGTGCACGCGGCCGGTAATCGGTTCGAAGTCGTGGATGCTGAAGGCGTAGGGGTAGTTGTAGCCGTCCCAGCCCACCACATCGAAGGGGTGGCTGGCGTACACCAGCTCGTGCAGCATGTTCTGCTTCTTCACCTTGATGGTGAAGCTGCCCATCTGGTCGTGTGTCTCCAATTTCTTCGGACGGCGGATGTCGCGCTCGCAGAACGGTGAATGCTCCAGCAGTTGGCCGAACCAGTTGCGGTAGCGCTTCGGCGTGTACATGGGGCGGTGGCTCTCCACGATGAACAGGCGGTTGTCGCTGTCCTTGAACTCCATGGTGTAGATCATCCCGCGCGGGATCATCAGGTAGTCGCCGTACTTGAAATCGATGTTTCCCAGGAAGGTGCGCAGGGTGCCGCTGCCCTTGTGCACGAAGATCATCTCATCGCAGTCGGCGTTCTTGTAGAAGTAGTCCACGCTCTTCGCTTGTGGCGCTGCGAGCACGATGGCGCAGTCGCTGTTCACCAGCATGGTCTTGCGCGCTGCCAGGTGGTCCTTCTCCGGCTTGGTCTTGAAGCCGTGCAGCCGCAGCGAGCGCATGTTCTTCTCGATGGCGATCTTCGGTGTGAGGTCCTTCGGCTTGCCCAACGACTTCACCATGGTGGGGCGGTGCACGTGGTAGCTCAGGGTGCTCATGCCATCGAAGCCGATGGTGCCGAAGAGCTGCTCGTAGTAGTAGCGGTCCTTCCCGTTCTTGAACACGGTGTGCCGCTTGTGGGGGATCTTGCCTAGGGTATGATAAATCGGCATGGCCGGTGGGGAGTTGAAGGTTGAGCGGGTTGAGGGTTGGGCCGATTCTACGCGCTCGTTCGCGGATGTGGGTTGACCGTTGTCAGTTGCGGATGAAGCGTGCCGTTGAGCGCGAGCAGTTCCTCTTCCTCGCGTATGCGGCGGCGCAGGCCTTCCGGGTCGTTCACGGCCTTGGTCTTGGTGCTGCGGGTGCTGCGGCCCTTGCGCCAGGCGCGTTGCTGCTCGATCGGCAGTTGGTGGATCTCGCGGCAGCTCGGCGAGCAGCAATCGGCGTATTTCGCCGCGCACGCTTCGCATTGCACGAGCAGCATGTTGCAGGTGGCCTCGTGGCAGTTGGTGATGCGATCGCTCTTGGTGCCGCATTGCATGCACATGCTCACCACGTCGTCGGTGATGCGCTCGGCGAGCCGCTCGTCGAACACGAAGTTCTGGCCGAGGTACTTGCTCTGGAGCCCTTCGGCCTTCAGCTGCCGTGCGTAATCGATGATGCCGCCGTGCAGCTGCGCCACGTTGGTGAAGCCCTCGTGCTTGAGATAGGCGCTGGCCTTCTCGCAGCGGATACCACCTGTGCAGTAAAGCAAAACCTCCGGCTCCTTACTCACTTCTTCACTTCTTCTCTTCTTCTCAAGCATTTTCACCACCTCTTCGATCGCACCCCGGAACGTATCGGCCTTCGGCAGGTAGGCGCCCTTGAAATGTCCGATGAGGCACTCGTAGTTGTTGCGCATGTCCACCACCAGCGCGCCCTCTTCCATCTTGCGGTTGAAGGTGGCGGCATCGAGGTGCTCGCCGACATCGGTCACGTCGAAGGCATCGTCGGCCAACCCATCCGCCACGATCTTCTTCTTCACCTTGACGGCGAGCTTGAGGAAGCTCTTGCCATCGTCTTCCACCGCGATCTTCCAGGGGATGTTGGCGAACGCTTCACGCGCATCGAGGGCAGCGCGGAAACGATTGAGGTTCGCCGTGGGCAGGCTCACCTGGGCGTTGATGCCCTCCTGGGAGATGTAGATGCGACCGAGTACGCCGAGCGAATCCCATTCCTGATAGAGTTCGTGGCGCAGGGATTCGACCTCCTTCAGGCGGACGTACCGATAGAAGGAGAGGGTGGTGCGCTCAACGCCCTCGCGCTCGAGCTTGGCCCTTAGGATGTCCGGCCGATCGAGGTTGCGGAGGCGGTGCGTGTCCATGCCTGCGAATGTACGACGGGGCTGCGGGCCGTTCAGGGCGTGCAGGCGCGGGCGCCTCGGGCAGGGAATCATCATGGACGGGGTGCCGCTAAGTCATCGTTGAAGCCGCCACGCCTATCTTCGGTGCCCCTCATTATTTCGAATCATGCACCGGGCCGGCATACTGCTCTCACTTCTTGCGGTCATGGGCTCCGCGTTCGGCCAGGCCGGCGGTTTGGATTTTGGTTTTGCCCTGGGGGGCATTTGGTCGCCTGCAGATCTTGATTCCGGCTTCACCTATTCGGTGGGCGTCCGCCAGGACGGGGTGATTATCAGTGGGGGCGGCGGCCGCATTGTCGCCTTGAAGCCGGACGGCAGTGCGCTGGAGCCCTCGTTCGGCAGCGATGGTGTCGTCGACGATGTGGCGGCCTTCACTTATGAGACCATCGTCCAAGCCGACGATAAGGTGCTGGTGACAGGAACACCACAACAGCTTGGGCTGCCTCCGTCGTCCTTTTTCGTGGCGCGATATCTACAGGATGGCACGTTGGATTCGGCGTTCGGTGCAGGGGGAAGCTTGATTCGGCCAGGGCTGCCGTTCGCAGCGGAGGTGCTTTGGAGAACCAGCCTTGTGAAGCACGACGGGCGCATCTTGCTCTTGGGAATGTACCGGCCATTCTCCAGTCAGGTGTGGCGCTTGTTCTTGCTGCAACTCAACGTGGATGGATCGACGGATCTGGATTTCGGCAATGCGGGGTTCGTAAGAGATTCGGTCCAAGTTGGGAACATGTGTGCCCTGAGAGCGGTCGAGGACGACAACGGCGGCTTGGTGGTATTGGGTTCTTCGTGGGGGGATGGTTCGGAAGCGGGAACCTGTGTGCTGCTGCGTTACGATGCCTCCGGCCATCTGGACGCGTCCTTCGGGATTGGTGGCCGTGCGCACTATATACTACCACAGCACCACACCCTTGCGGGCCTGGCCATTCAGAGCTCCGGGCGCATCATCGTGTCCGGCGGACGTAGCTATTGGGGTGCTACGGAGCCATCGTTCTATGTGATGGGGTTTGAGAGCAACGGCTCGCTCGATGCTGCATTTGGCCCTGGTGGCATAGTTCCCTACAGCGACCCGGGTGTGCCTGGCCCAGGGATGGAGGACATGACGCTGGACCATCAAGATCGCATCTTGCTGGCAGGGCTGTGGGAGGGCCAGCTTGTGGTTGCCCGGTACTCTGCCGATGGCCAGCTTGATTCGTCATGGGGTGGAGCGGGCTTGGTGCTCACGTCATATCCTCATAGCTCGGTTTTCGCTGCGGTCGAAGTGCAGCCGGATGGGAAAGTCCTGGCCGCAGGCGGATGGAAGCTTCCCATCAACACGCCCTATCAACATCGCCATCCGTTGGTGATCCGCTACCACGGCGAACCGTTCATCGGGGTGAGTGAGCCGTCGCCTGATGGCACGCGGCTGGTCTGCCACCCGAATCCCTTCGCGACAGAGGTGCTGATTTCATTCACCTTGGAGCGTGCAGGCAGGGTGAGTCTGGACCTGCGCGATGGTGCTGGCAGGCTTGTGCTGCCCATCATCACGAACGAGGTGCGAGCCAGCGGAACGCACCGCGCATCAATCGGGTCGCCATCCTTGGCCAGCGGCTCATACACATTGACCTTGATCACGGCCCAAGGGAGGTTCTCCCGGCACGTGGTCAAGCAGTAGGTCTTCTGCCGTGCAATGCCGCTGGCGGCAGTGCCGTGGGGGTCCTTCGGTTCGGAGGAGTCGACGGAACAGCGCGCACGATAGATTTGGCCATTCTACGTGAAGGCTATGAAGAAGATCCTCGTCATCGGCTCCAGCGGCCAGATCGGTACAGAACTGGTGGAGGGCCTCCGCGCCCGCTTCGGCAATGAGAATGTGGTGGCCTCGGACATCAAGGAGCCCCAAGTGGCACAGAGCGGCCCTTTCGCCATGGTGGATGCCATGGACCGTCGGGGCATCGAGCGGATCATCGAGAAGCACGGCATCACCGAAGTGTGCCTGCTGGCCGCCCTGCTGAGCGCCACCGCCGAGAAGGATCCCGCCTTCGCCTGGAAGCTCAACATGGAGAGCCTCTTCATCGTGCTGGAATTGGCGCGGGAGGGCAAATTGAAGCGCGTGTACTGGCCCAGCAGCATCGCGGTCTTCGGCCCCACCACGCCCAAGGACATGACCCCGCAGCACACGATCGCGGAGCCGACCACGGTGTACGGCATCAGCAAATTGGCGGGAGAGGGTTGGTGCCAGTACTACCACAAGCGCTACGGCGTGGATGTGCGCAGCATCCGCTACCCTGGTCTCATCGGCTGGAAGAGCGCGCCGGGAGGAGGCACCACGGATTACGCCGTGCACATCTTCCACGAGGCGATCAAACATGGCAAGTACACCAGCTTCCTGGGGCCGAAGAGCACCCTGCCCATGATGTACATGCCCGATGCCATCCGGGCCACCATCGACCTGATGGAAGCGCCAGCGGAGCAAGTGAAGGAGCGCACGAGCTACAACTTGGCCGGCTTCAGCTTCGATCCGGAGGAGATCGCCGCGGAAGTGCGCCGTCATATCCCGGGCTTCACCATCGACTACGCGCCGGATCAGCGCCAGGCCATCGCCGATAGCTGGCCGCGCAGCATCGACGACAGCGCGGCACGCAATGATTGGGGCTGGAGGCCGCAGTACGACCTCTCGGCCATGGTCGATGAGATGATGGTGAATCTGAGGAAGGTGATTGGAGGTTGACGGTTGTTCCTTCGCTTCGCTCGGAATGACAGGTTGGGTGTTGGGAGTTGTTCCTTCGCTTCGCTCGGAATGACGAGTTGGGGGTTGTTCCTTCGCTTCGCTCGGATAGACAGGTTGATGGTTGAGAGGACCCCAATGAGGGTGAACCTCGGACCCGCCTGCAACCTTCCGCGGCCGACATCCGTTTCGCGGGACGCGAGCACAACGAACATGTCCCGAAATCTCCTCATCGCCGCCTTGCTGCTGCTGGCAGGCCCCGCCTTCGCCCTGGCCCAGGATACCCTGAACGTGGTGGACGAGATGGGCCGCAAGCAGGGCTATTGGAAGGTGCTGGCCCCGAAGGCCGAGAAACCGGAATACCAGGATGGCCAGCTCATCGAGGAAGGGCGCTATGCCAACAGCAAGCGCATCGGCCTGTGGCGGCGCTACTGGCCGAACGGCAAGGTGATGAGCGAGATCAATTACCAGATGGGCCGGCCGAAGGGCGATTACAAGACCTTCTACCCGACGGGCAAGGTGGAAGAGCAGGGTACCTGGGACCTCGATCGCAACACCGGCGAGTTCAAGCGCTGGCACCCCAACGGTCAGCTGGCGCAGGATTTCGTCTTCAACCAGTTCGGGATCCGCGATGGCGAGCAGAAGTACTACCACGAGAACGGGCAGCTCGCCGTGCAGGTGAGCGTGGAAGAGGGCAAAGAGGATGGCGCCCTGAAGCGCTACGACAGCAATGGCCAGCTCACGCAGACCGCCCAGTTCAACGACGGGGTGATCAATGCCGAGAACAGCAAGTGGATCAAGCCGGTGAAGAAGGCCGACGACGTGAAGCCCGATCCGAAGGCCGAGGCCGCGCCGCCCCCCGCGCCCACCGAGCGCACCAATGCCGTGGTCTTCCGGGAGAACGGCTACAACACGCTCTACGACAAGCAGCTCCGGCTCTCGCAGCAGGGCGAGTTCAAGAACGGCCGCCTTTGGGACGGCAAGCGCTACGAGTACGACCGCAACGGAATCCTGGAGCGGATCCGCATTTACAAGCAGGGCCGCTACCTCGGCGATGCGGTCATCACCGACGAGGACCTGAAGTAGCCTGCGGTTCACAAGGCCCCTCTACCTTCGCGGGCCATGTCAGAACCGAAGGGAGGCCCGTTCCTGATCACCAATACGCTCACGCGGCGCAAGGAGGAATTCAAGCCATTGCGTCCCCCGCATGTCGGCCTCTATGTGTGCGGCCCTACCGTGTACAGCGATGTGCATCTAGGCAACGTGCGCAGCTTCCTCACCTTCGATGTGCTGTACCGATGGCTCACGCACATCGGCTACACGGTGCGCTACGTGCGCAACATCACCGACGTGGGGCACTTGGTGGGCGATGTGGACGAGGGCGAGGACAAGATCGCCAAGCGCGCGCGGCTCGAGCAGCTGGAGCCGATGGAGATCGTGCAGAAGTACACCAACGGCTTCCACGATGTGATGCGGCTCTTCAACATCCTGCCGCCGAGCATCGAGCCGACCGCTACCGGCCACCTGATCGAGCAGATCGAGATGGTGAAGCGGATCATTGCCAGCGGCTATGGCTACGAGGCCAATGGCAGCGTGTACTTCGATGTGCCCAAGTTCGCCGAGAAGCACGCGTATGGCGAGCTGAGCGGCAGGAAGATCGATGAGCTTCTGGCCAACACCCGCGACACCGAGGGCATGGACGAGAAGCGCAGCCCGCTCGACTTCGCCATCTGGAAGAAAGCAGACCCCGTGCACCTGATGAAATGGCCCAGCCCTTGGGGCGAGGGCTTCCCCGGCTGGCACCTGGAGTGCTCGGCCATGAGCACCAAGTACCTCGGGCAGACCTTCGACATACATGGTGGCGGCATGGACCTGAAGTTCCCGCACCACGAGTGCGAGATCGCGCAGAGCGTGGCCGCCGATGGACACGCGCCCGTGCGCTATTGGATGCACGGCAACATGCTCACGGTGAACGGCCGGAAGATGGCCAAGAGCGAGGGCAACGGCTTCACGCCTGAAGAGCTGCTCACCGGCAACCACAAGCTCCTGGAGAAAGGGTACAGCGCCATGACCGTGCGCTTCTTCATGCTCCAGTGCCACTATGCGAGCACGCTGGATTTCAGCAATGCCGCGCTGCAGGCCGCCGAGAAAGGCCTGGAACGGTTGATGAAGGCCATGCCGCTGCTCGATCGGCTGAAGGCCGCCGAGACGGATGAGGCCGACATTGCCGCGTTGGAGCAGCGCTGCCACGCGGCCATGAATGATGACCTGAACTCGCCGGTGCTCATCGCGGAGCTGTTCGAGGGCGTGCGCATCATCAACTCAGCGCATGATGGCAAGTTGAAGCTGACCGCGGCCTCCATCGACCGATTGGCCAAGCTCATGCGCGCCATGGTTCATGATGTGCTCGGGCTGAAGGATGAAGGCACATCCGCGAAGACCGACGATGGTGCGCTGGACGCGCTGGTCGGGGAATTCATCCGCATGCGTGCCGAAGCGAAAGGGCGGCGGGACTTCGCCGCGAGCGATGCGATCCGCGACCGGCTCGAGGTCCTCGGCATCCGCTTGAAGGACGGCAAGGAAGGAACCACATGGGAACGCGCATGAACAGGAAAGGAAGAATCGCCATAGGGGCATTGGCATTGGCGCTGATCGCCATGTTGGTGCTTCCGCTCTCGCGGTGCTCATCGGATCAGAAGGGGAAGGGCACGGTTCCCGCCGAGCAGCTTCCCGCGTTGCCGCCCACGCCGGTCTTCAATCCCGACAGCGCGTATGCGTTCGTCGCGAAGCAAGTGGCCTTCGGCCCGCGCGTGCCCGGTTCCCCGGCCCACACAGCCTGCGCCGATTGGATGGTGGCCACGCTGAAGTCGTACGGCGCGGAGGTCATCGAGCAGCGCTCCACGGTGAAGGTGTACAACGGGCAGGAGCTCCCGCTGCGCAACATCTTCGCGCGCTTCAACCCTGCGGCGAAGGACCGCATCCTGCTGCTGGCGCATTACGACACGCGGCCTTTCGCCGACAAGGATGATGAGCGCGTGAACGAGCCCATACTCGGCGCCAACGATGGCGGGAGCGGAGTGGGGATCCTGCTCGAGCTCGCGCGCGCGCTCGGCGGCAAGCAGCATGGCCCGGGAGTGGACCTGCTCTTCACCGACGTGGAGGACTACGGTCAGCCCAGCGGCGGCATGGGGCTCGAAGAGAAGAGCATCGACACCTGGGCGCTGGGTGCGCAGTACTTCTCCAAGAACCCGCCCGTGCAGGGCTACAGCGCGCGGTTCGGCATTCTGCTGGACATGTGCGGCGCGAAGGATGCACGCTTCTTCCGCGAGGCAATCAGCATGCGCTATGCGCCGGCTATCGTGGCGAAGGTGTGGCGCACGGCCGAGGCCCTGGGGCATGGCGACCGGTTCGTGCAGGAGACCAAGTACTACGTGGGCACCGATGACCACCTGTCCATCAACGAGCGGCTGCGCATCCCCACCATCGACATCATCGAATTCAATGAGGGCACCAACGCCTTCCACCCGAGCTGGCACACGCACGATGACGACATGGACGTGATCGACGCGGCCACGCTCCAGGCCGTGGGCCAGACCGTGCTCGAAGTGGTGTGGAAGGAGCGATAGCGTTCCGGCCACGAATGAAGAAGCCCCGTGGTCAGGCGGGGCTTCTCCATTGCAAGGTGCTCCTCAGAGGCGCGTGAAGCGCTGCTGCCAGAGCCCCGCCTCACCGACGATCTGCAGGATGTAGCCGCCCGGGCTCAACGAAGACACATCCACGATGGCGCCTTCCACGATCTGGCGGTGCACGGTCTTGCCGGTGGCGTCGATCACCAGCGCGGTGGCGCGCTTGCCCATGCCGGGGCCGCTCAGGATCAGCTGCCCGCTGGTCGGGTTGGGTCCGAAGGTGTAGAGGTCCGAAGGCGCGGGTGAGAGCGCGGTGGGGAGGCTCTCGGTGATGTCGATGTATTGGTCCGCGCCCACGTTCTCGACCACATCCACCACGCCGCTGGGCCAGTACACGATGATCTGCTCCACCTGCTCATCGGCTCCCAGGCCGAAGTGCGCACCGAGGAAGCTCATGTAACGGAAGCCATCGCCGCTCTTCACATCGCGCATCTGCGTGCCCAGCGGGCTGGTGATCTCCACCCGCGCGCCGATGCCATTGGCATTGCTCAGCGTGCCGTGCAGGTTCACGCGCAGCCAATGATTATCGTTGCCCGTGTTGTAGCGGACGGTGCTGCCATTCACCACATCCAGGAAGCCATCGTGGTTCAGGTCGGCGATGGGGCCGCTGGAAGCGCTCATGGCGAGCGGCGTGAAGGTCATGTCGCCGTTGTTGAAGTGGATGGTGCTGTTAGCGCCGAGCACATCCACCCAGCCATCGTTGTCGAAGTCATGCGCCACCCACTCGATGCTGGTGCCGCTGAAGACATCGAAGCCGGAGCCCACGGTCACCTCGGTGAAGGTGTTGCCATCGTTGCGCATGAGCTTGTGCCCGCCCTGCGTGAAGGAGCTGGCGCCGATGAGCACATCCATGTCGCCATCGAGGTCGTAATCGGCCCAGGCGCTGCTCCAGCTCTGCTGGTAATCGGCCAGGTTCATCGCTGCGGCCACGTCGGTGAAGGTGCCGTCGCCGTTGTTGCGGTGCAGCTGATCCACCGAGGCCGGCACCTGCTGCCCGCCGCGGCATTTGGCGATGAAGAGGTCGATCAGGTGGTCGTTGTTGTAATCGATCCAGATCGAGCCGTAGTTCCCGCCATCGGGCGTGTCGCCGAGGCCGCCTTGCTGGAAGGTGAGGTTGCCGCTGCCGTCATTCAGGTAGTACACGGTCGGCTGCACATCGTGGCAAACGAAGGCGTCCAGGTTGCCATCGCTGTTGATGTCGACGAAGTTGGAGCGCTGCGAGAACACGTACTGCGGGCCGCTCACCTCCGCGAAGGCCGTGCCCGTGGCGTTGGCGTACATGAAGGTGACGCCGCTGCCGCCGCCATAGAGCAGGTCGAGGTAGCCGTTGCCATCGATGTCACCGGCCGCGAGGCTCCACGAAGGGGTGTAATCCGCGCTGGTGGTCGGGTAGTCGGTCAGCACCAGCGTGGCGTCGCTCTGCTGGTGGTGGATGCGGATGTTGGTCTGCGTCACGGACACCACGTCATCGTAGCCATCGTTATCCATGTCCACGGCTCCGTACGCGCTGCCGCTGGTCTCGATGGTCTGGCTCACGAAGGCGATCTGCGAGGGGTCCCAGGGCTGCTCGCTCACCACGAAATCGAAGCCCGCGCTCGAGTAGCGGTTGTCCCAGCCGATGTAGAAGCTCTGGCCGGCCAGTGCGTTGAACACAGCCACCGTGAGCAGGCCGGCGCCGGAGTCATCATCGCCCACGATACAGGATAGCGCGCCGCAGGAGCCCGCGTAGATCTGCACGCGCGTATCGGTGTTGCCGTTCTGCACCAGGTCGCTGGAGACGGTGATGGTGAGGTCGTCCGGAGCGGTGTAGTAGTACCACTGCCCGGCGGTGGCGCCCGTTCCGCCCGAACTGCAGACCGGCAGCGGTATGTCCACGCCGGTGATGGTGTCGACCGTATAGGTGCCGGCCGTGATGGTGAGCGCGTCGGCGCAGGTGCTCTGGGCCAGGAGCGCGCCGGCTGTGGGGAGCAGGGTGGCGAGCAGGGCGTAACGAAGGTTCATGGTTGGCTGGTTGCGGTTCAGTTGCAGGGTTGTTCCATCGAATTGATCCATTCCGTGAAGAGCTGCACGGCCTCTTGGTGCACCACGGTACGACCGAGCAGCGGCATGCGCACGGCCTCATCGGTGGCGGAGATGCGGTGCAGCAGCATGGAGCGGTAGGTGCTGCTGGGTGCCACGATGTAGGTGAGCTCAGGGTGCTCCGGCAGCGGGTCCTCGGGCTCCACGCACACGCCGATGTTGCTGATATCGGATGTCTCCTGCCAGGCGAAGCGCATGGGGCGGTAGTCGCAATGCTTGCCATCGGCGTGGCAATGCGCGCAGTTCATGTCCACGTAGCCGCGCACGCGCTCTACCAGGGGCAGCGCGGGATCGTCCCACTTGGCCACGGGCACAGGCGCAGGGAAGCCGCTCTGCAGGTAACCCGTATCGACCCACTTGCCCACCTGATCGCGGGAGCCCTCGGGGTATTCATACGAGCGGGCGAGGTTGCGGAGCTTCGGCCCGATGGGCATGGCCTGTCCGTCCTGCTTGTGGCAGGTGAAGCACTCGGCCCAGGCCGGTATGCGGAAGCTGACCTGGTGGTCCTGGCCCTGATCGTCGCGCCAGGTGAGGGGCACGAAGCGGCCGTTGAGGTCGAGGGTCGCTTCGGTCTGCTCGTCGTTCCAGATGTAGTCGGCGAAGATCCACTGGCCATCGCGCTTGATCATGAGCCGCGTCTCCAGCAGCCGCGTGGCGTCATCGGGCTGCACGTGGTCGAAGTAGAAGGTCTTGATGAGGATGGTGCCGTTGGGGAAATCCAGGGGCACGTCCGGGCCGGTGAAGGCGGCGCTCACGCCCTGCGGCATCCACACGAAGCGGTGCTTATGGGCGTAATCCGCGAAGAGCGGCGTGATCACATCGTAGGGAAGCACGCGGGCATTGGGCCGCTGCTCGGCCATTTCGCCCAGGAAGAAGTGGTACTCGGAAAGGGTCTGGTAGGGCAGCGCCGCCAGATCAACGGTAACGCCGTTCTCCGGCTCGGGGATGGGCTCCGGCTGCACCACCTCCTCCCCATCGTGACGGCACGCGATGAACACGGCCAGCACGACAGCCATAACAGCGAATGTCCTTCCTCGCATCACGTGCTTGCAGGCGCCGCAAGCTAAGGAAGGACGACGCTCGCAAGCGGCACGTTGCTCGGGCATCCTGCGGATCCCGAGGGGCTACCTTGCCGCCGCTTCCGTGCTTCAGCGCGGCCCTCGCACCATGCCCACCCCCGCCGACGACAAACGCCTCTTCCTGCTCGATGCTTTCGCCCTGATCTACCGGGCCTACTTCAGCTTCATCCGCGCGCCGCGCGTCAACAGCAAGGGCTTCAACACCAGCGCCGCCTTCGGCTTCACCACCACCCTGCTCGACCTGATCAAGCGCGAGCAGCCCACCCACATCGCGGTGGTCTTCGATACCGCCGCACCTACGGAGCGCCACGAGGCCCTGCTCGACTACAAGGCGAACCGAGAGGAGATGCCCGATGACATCCGCAGCAACATCCCGTACATCCGCCGGATCATCGAGGCGCTCAACATCCCCATACTTGAGAGCGACGGCTATGAGGCGGACGATGTGATCGGCACGCTGGCCAAAAAGGCTGAGGTGGAAGGGTATGTGACCTACATGGTGACGCCCGACAAGGATTTCGGCCAGCTCGTCACCGACCGCATCATCATGTACAAGCCCGGCCGCGGCGGCGACCCGCCTGAGAAGCTCGGTCCGGCCGAGGTGTGCGCGCGCTGGGGGCTCGAGCGAACCGAGCAGGTCAAGGACATCCTGGGGCTCATGGGCGATGCGGTCGACAACATCCCGGGCATCCCGGGCATCGGAGAGAAGACCGCCATGAAGCTCGTGCAGCAGTTCGGGAGCCTGGAGGGCGTGATCGAGAACGTGGAGCAGCTCAAGGGCAAGCAGAAGGAGAACGTGATCCAATTCGCCGAGCAGGGAAGGCTCAGCAAGCAGCTCGCCACCATCAACATCGAGGCGCCCGTGGAGCTCGATCACCACGCGCTGCACCTCGACCCGCCCGATAAGGAGAAGGTGCTGGAGGTCTTCAGCGAGCTGGAGTTCAAGAACCTGGCGGCGCGGGTGCTCGCGCCGCCCGATGCCGGTGGCGCTGGTGGCATTGGAACCCGTGCCCGCAAGGCCGCGCCCGCAGCCCCGCCGCAAGTCGATCTGTTCGGCACCACCGTGGATGCGGAAGGACAGGTGGCCTTCACCGAGCTGGCCACCATCGACACGGTGCCGCACCGCTACTTCCTGAGCGAATCGAACGAGGACCTGTACATGCTCGCCGCGCAGCTCAAGAAGCAGCCGCGCTTCTGCTTCGATACCGAGACCACCAGCACCGATGAGCGCACGGCGGAACTCGTGGGGCTGGCCTTCAGCTGGAAGCCGCACGAAGGGCATTACGTGCCGGTGCCCGCCGATCCTTCGGAGGCCCAGCGCATAGTCGGCATCTTCAAGCCGATCCTGGAGAACGAGGCCATCGGCAAGGTGGCGCAGAACGCGAAGTATGATCTGCGCGTGCTGGCCCGCTACGGCGTGGAGGTGAAGGGGCCGCTCTTCGATACCATGGTCGCGCACTTCCTGCTGAAGCCCGATCAGCAGAAGCACGGCATGGATTACCTCAGCGAGACCTACCTGGGCTACCGACCGGTGAGCATCGAGGCGCTCATCGGCGAGAAGGGCCGCGGCAAGGTGCAGAAGAGCATGCGCGATGTACCGGTGGAGCAGGTGAAGGAATACGCCGCCGAGGATGCCGACATCACCTGGCAGCTCGCCGACAGATTCGAGCCCTTGCTGAAGGCCGACGAGGTGGACACGCTCTTCCGCGATGTGGAGATGCCCCTGGTACAGGTGCTCGCCGACATGGAGACCGAGGGCATCCGCATCGACATCCCTGCGCTCCGGCAGTTCAGCGAGGAGCTGGGCACCGATCTGATCCGGCTGCAGGAAGAGATCCACCGGGCCAGCGGTGTGCCCTTCAACATCGATAGCCCCAAGCAGCTGGGCGATGTGCTCTTCGAGACCCTGAAGCTCGGCGGCGACAAGGTGAAGAAGACGGCCAAGACCGGCCAGTACCAGACCAGCGAGGATATCCTGCAGGAGCTGAGCGCCGCGCACCCGGTGATCCCCATGATCCTCGACTACCGCAGCCTGCGCAAGCTCAAAGGCACCTACGTGGACACGCTGCCCGAGGCCGCCGACCCCGAGACGCACCGCGTGCATACCAGCTACCTGCAGACCGTGGCCGCCACGGGCCGCCTGGCCAGCAACGACCCCAATCTGCAGAACATCCCCATACGCACCGAGAAGGGCCGCGAGATCCGCAAGGCCTTCGTGCCACGCAACCAGGAGTACCAGCTGCTCAGCGCGGACTACAGCCAGATCGAGCTGCGCATCATCGCGCACATGAGCGGCGACCACAACATGCAGGAGGCCTTCCGCCACGGCCTCGACATCCACGCCGCCACGGCCGCTAAGGTCTTCAACGTCGATATCGCCGAGGTGAACCGCGAGCAGCGCAGCCGCGCCAAGGCCGTGAACTTCGGCATCGCATACGGGCAGGGCGCCTTCGGCCTCAGCCAGACCTTGGGCATACCGCGCGCCGAGGCCAAGCAGATCATCGACGACTACTTCGCGCAGTTCCCGGGCGTGCGCCAATACATGGACGAGACCATCGGCTACTGCCGCACGCACGGCTACATCAAGACACTCATGGGCCGCCGCCGCTACCTGCCCGACATCACCAGCGCCAACAACACCGTGCGCGCGCAGGCCGAACGCATCGCCATCAACGCGCCCATGCAGGGCACCGCGGCCGACATCATCAAAGTGGCCATGGTCAACATCCACCGCGACCTCCGATCCCGTGGCATGCGGAGCAAATTGCTCCTGCAGGTGCACGATGAACTCGTCTTCGATGCGCGCAACGATGAGATGGATGCGCTCAAGGCCATGGTGAAGGAGCGCATGGAAGGAGCCATGGCCTTGGCAGTGCCGCTGGTTGTTGACATGGGCGTGGGGAAAAACTGGCTGGAGGCGCATTGATCGCCAAGGCGAGGAGTTGACCTTTGAAGCGTCCTCTCCCGTATCCAGACCCATGACCCTCATGCGACAAACACTCCGGCCCTACCAGCTGGTTCTCGTGCTCCTGCTCGCCGCCTGCGGAGGCGACCAGCCCCCTCAGGACACCTTAGTTCAGGACAACAGCGCCGACAGCCTCGCGGAAAGCGAGCGGATGAGCCGCACGCGCAAGATCTTCTACAACATCCCTTCGCCCATGGAGACCGCGGCACTGCTGAAGAAGGCAGGCGCCACCTACAGCGGGAAGATCCTGAACGACGTGAAGAACGTGGACAAGTACACGGCGGCGAGCAAGCAGGCGCTCAACCTCGGGATCTACGGCGCCGACCTCAGCTACGCGAGCGTGTTCAACCACACCCAGGAGAGCATGTTCTACACGAGCTGCGCCCGTCGCCTGGCGGACAAGCTAGGTGTCACCAGCGCCTTCAATGACAGCACCTTGGAGCTGATGGAGAAGCACCAGAACGACCGCGACAAGCTGCTCGACATCATCAGCGAGACCTATTGGGAGATGGATCACTACCTCAAGACCAACGACCGCGACAACATCAGCGCCCTGATGGTCGCCGGCGGATGGGTCGAAGGGTTGTACGTGGCCACGCAAGTGAGCACCACCAACGACAATGCCGAGCTGCGCCAGCGGATCGCCGAGCAGAAGCTCTCCCTCACCGATCTGCTCGCGCTCATGGAGACCTATGGCACCGATGATGCCGCTGTGAATGGCGTTCGTGATGACCTCCAGAGTCTCGCGGCCCTCTACGCCGATGTGCAGGTCGGTGGAGGCGGCGTCACCACCAGCCAGGAGAATGGCGTTACGGTGATCGGTGCCGAAGGCGGCGGGGCCACGCTCAGCGATGCGCAGCTCAAGGCCATCGGCGAGAAGGCCGCTGCCATTCGCAACACCTACATCAACTGACCGCCGACATGTTCCGACTACCCGTAGTTCCCACCTTGCTGGCCGCAGGATTGATGCTGGCGACGTCCACGGCTTCGGCCCAGTGCAAGTCCTTCGCGAAGAACAAGTGCGTGCCCGGCCTGGCCCCGTACAAGTTCAATGAGACCTTCAACGGCGCGCAGCTGGCGCCGGGCGAGGAGGCGGAGGTGAATCTCACCTTCTACAGCGGGCAGGAATACCGCGTGATGGTGTGCGTGCACCAGATCCTCGGCGAGGTCAACTGGAAGCTCGTGGATCAGAACAACAAGATCGTGTTCGAGAGCTTGGCCGATGAGCCCAAGCACAGCTTCGATTTCAAGGCGGCCAGCACAGCTCAGATGAAGGTGGTGGTGTGGGTGCCCCCGAACAAGGGCGGCAGCGACATGGTGCACCTGGGCTGCGTGGCCGTGATGGTGGGCTTCAAGGAGTGACCCGAATGCCTGAATGAAGAAGCCCCGGCTATGCCGGGGCTTCTTGTTTAGGAGCCGTTCAGCGCAGCTCGATCCGGCTCTTCCGCTCCAGGTCGGTGCGGTCCTGAAAAATCAGCTCGATGAAATCAGCGCTTCCTGCGGACAGCGCCACGGCGGCGTGCGCACGTCCCATCTCGGTGCCGTCCTGGTCGTAGGCAACGGCACGCAGCGTATCGGCGAATGCGGAATCGGCCGTGAGGTAGATCAAGAGCCGGTTGTCGTTGCCCAAGGCGCCCCTTTCCACCAGGGTCTTCCCTATGCCGAGTCGCGCGGCCTTCAGGCGATCGCTCAGCCGTACATCCATCGCCCAGCTCTTCTCCACTCCGGTGGCCACGCCCTCGATCACCTCGGTGGCAGCGGAGCCCGCCATCTCGCCACCTTTATTCAGCGCGTCGCGGGTGCCATCGGCCACGCGTCCGCACGCCGCGAGGAGCGCGAGCGACAGGATCAGCGCGGTCCTCATCGGATCACGAAACGAGAGACCAGCGCTCCCTCGCTGCCGCGCAGTCGGGCGAAGTAGGCGCCCACGCCAAGCGTGGTGGGCAGCTCGATGCTGTGCGCGCCAGCGCTCAGGTTGCCCAGGTCGCGCTGAACGATCACCCGGCCGGTCATGTCCAGGATCTCCAGGCTCGCGGGAGCCGCTGCCGATGCCGTGAAGCGCAGCTGTGCCGGACCGGAAACCGGGTTGGGCACGACCACGAGCCCCTCACCAAGGCCGGCGATCTCTTCCACGCTCACCGGCGCCCCGTTGATGTTGATGTCATCGAGGTAGAGGTTGTTGCCGCCATCGCTGATGAACTCGAACTTGACCCGGAAGCCGGGAACGAAGCTGCTGCTGCTGATGTTGGTCACCTCCGCGTATCCCCATTGCGCGGGGCCGTTCGGGGCAAAGCTGGCCGTGGTTGTGCCGCCCGTGGTGAGGGTGGTGCTGCCGCGCAGAATCTTGCGCAGGCTCCATGAATCGCCGCAGTTGTTGCTGATGTAGAAGTTGAGCACATCGTCGCTGGAGCTGGTACGCTTCGCGTAGGCGTAACGGAAGGTGACGCTGATGCTCGTGGCGCCGCTCATGTCATAGGTGGTGGAGACCAGCTCATCGGTACGGCCATTCATGGCGGTGCTGTTCACGATGCGCACGCTCTTGCTTCCGCTGTACGAGGCGATGGAGGTCACCCCGAAGGTGTTGTCGTTGTCGGAGTTCACGGTGTACCATTCCGGCCCGTTCAATCCGGCCACGCTCTCGAAGCCCTCGACCAAGGGGACGGCCCCGCCGGGCATGGGCAGCACGGTGATGTACGCGTTCTGCGTGCTCGTGAGGCTGGTGGTGCCGTCGGTGGCGGTCATGGACACCGGGTAGATGCCCGCCGAGTTGTAGGTCACCGTCGGGTTCTCCGACGTGCTCGTGGCGGGCTCGCCGCCGGTGAAGTCCCAGGTACGGCCCGTCACCGCGTTGTAGCTGATGTCTTCGAAGGTCACGCTTCCGCCCGCGCAGATCAACCGGTTGTCCGCTTGGAATTGCGCGGCGCACAGGGTGGCGGGCAGGCTCACGCCGGTGGCTGCCAGGTTACCCGAGGTGATGAGCTGATTGCGCTGCGCGGTGGAGGAGGTGAGCGCCGCGATCATGCGTGTGCGTTGCCCCAGGGTGAACATCTTGGAGCAGTAGGAGTACTCCATGTAGTTCTCCACGTTGTCCAGCGGGCTGCCGCAGGTGGCTCCGTTCAGGTTGCAGGTGGTCCAGCCGATGGTGTTCGGGGTATCGCTCACGCCATCATCGGTGCTGCAGTTGCTCGCCACCGCGGGGTTGTTGCTGCCGCCCCAGGTATGCTCCAGGTTGATCCAGTGACCCACCTCGTGCGTGAGCGCGCGGCTCCGCGAGGCGGTTCCTGTGCCGATGGAGCCCACGTACTGGTGGTTCATCACGATGCCATCCGCCGCTGAGAAGAACGCCGCCGAACCGGGCGTCAGCGTGTAGCCGCCGGCGCCATCCGCGTTCGCGCATACCCACACGTTCAGGTACTTGTTGCGCGGCCACTGGATCAGGTCCTTCATGTCCTGCGTGCCGTCATTCGTGAGTACGCTCTGTGTTCGGGTGATGCCCTTGGTGCAGTTGCCCTGGGGGTCGCGTGTGGCAAGGGCGAACCCGATGTCGATATCCGCCACCAGCGAGAGGAACTCCGGACGCACATTGTCCCAATCGCCGTTCTCGCGGTTGAAATCCTCGTTGAGGATCCGCATGGCATCGTGGATCTGCTCGTCGGAGATGTTCTCCGGGCCGTTGTTGTGGATCACGTGGAATACCACAGGCACCGTGTAGGTGCTGCGCGAGCCTTCGTTGAACTGCGCGGTCCAGGCTTCCAGTTCGGCCTTGGCCTGTGCCATGGCCTCCAGCACCACAGGGTCGTTCTGGTGCAGCTGCTCGAGCAGGGCAGGCTCATTGGTACGGCAGGTGAAAGCGGGTTCCTGCGCGAGCAGGGCGCCGCTGAAAAGGAGGCTGAAGCCGAGGACGGGATAAAGGCGCATGGTTGGCATTTCTAGGAAAAGACGCGCGAAGCTAGGGCAACGCGGCCCCGGTGTCAGAGGGAAAGGCTCATTCCAGCAGGAGCCGCGATACGGCACGACGCTCTCCGGCGATTAGCTGGATGAAGTAGGTGCCGGGCTCCAGGCCCGCGAGCGGCAGATCGACGAGCTGGTTGCCTGCACGCTGGCCCAGATGCGCGGAACGTACCGTGCGGCCGGTAGCGTCGAGCATGTCCAAGCGGCACACGGCGGGCGCGCGCAGCGTGAAGCCCAGTCGGGCGGTCTCATGCGCCGGGTTCGGAAGCACCATGAGCTCGGGCACTCCGCGACCGAGCTCGTCGATGCCCACCGGCATGCCATTCACATTGATGTCGTCGAGGTAGAGGTTGTTGCCGCCATCGCTCTCGAAGATGAACTTGAAGCGGAAATCGCTGACATGGCTCGTGCTGCTGATGTTGGTCACCTCCGTGTATCCCCACTGGTCGGGGCCGCTGGGCACGAAGTTGCTCGAGGTGTTGGGCGCCGTAGGCAGGGTGGTGCTGCCGCGCATGATCTTGCGCAGGCTCCAGGTGGCGCCGCAATTGTTGCTCACCAGCAGGCTCAGCACATCATCGCTTGCGCTGGTGCGGCGGGCGTATGCCCAGCGGAAGGAGATGCTGATGTCGCTGGCATCGCTCATGTCGAAGGTTCGCGAGAGTAATTCCTCCGTTGATCCGGCCATTCCCGTGGAATTCTGCACACGAACCGACTTCGAACCGGTGAAGGCCGCGTTGGTGTTGAGCGAGAAGGTGTTGCCTCCGGACGGATTCACCACGTACCATTCCGGACCATTCAGGGCGCTCAGGTTCTCGAAGCTCTCCATCACAGGCGGAGTCGTACCGGGGTTGGCCATTACGGTGATCAGGGCATCCTGCGTATCGGTGATCGAGCTGGTGCCATCGCTTACGGTGAGCGATACGGCGTACACGCCCGGCTCGGTGTACGTCACCTCCGGAGTCTCGGCCGAGCTGGTTGCGGGGGTGCCGCCGGGGAAGGTCCAGGAGCGTGAGGTCACGTTGTGATAGCTGAGGTCGGTGAAGCTGACCGCTGTTCCCGCGCAGACCAGCTGAGTGCTGGCGCTGAACTCAGCGACGCACAGGATAGGCGCCTCGGTAACCCCGGTGCTGGCCAGGTTGGACGAAGTGAAGAGCTGGTTGCGCTGCGCCGTGGAACTGTTCAGCGCGGCCAGCATGCGCGTGGCCTGGCCCGTGGTGTACATCTTCGAGCAATACGAGTACTCCATGTAGTTCTCCACGTTGTCGATCGGGTTGCCGCAGCTCGCGCCATCTAGGTCGCAGAAGGTCCACCCGATGGTGTTGGGCGTATCGTTCACGTTATCGTCTGAACTGCAGTTGTCGCTCACGCCCGGGTCGTTGGTGTTGCCCCAGGTGTGCGCCAGGTTCAGCCAGTGCCCCACCTCGTGGGTCAGGGTGCGCGAATGGCTGATCGAGCTGGTGCCGATCGAGCCGGTGTAATCGTGCAGCAGCACGATCCCATCGCCTTCCGGCCAGTTGGAAACGGCTCCAGGACGATACGTGTAGCCTGCGGCGCCATCGGCGCTGGCGGCCACCCATACGTTCAGGTACTTGTTGCGCGGCCATTGGATCAGGTCCTTCATGTCCTGCGTGCCGTCGTTGGTCAGGGGCGAGACCGTGCGTGTGATCCCGTTGGTGCAATTGCCCTGGGGATCACGCTGCGCCAGACGGAACTCGATGCCCACATCGGCCACGAGGTCCAGGAATTCTGGCCGCACGTTCGGCCAGTCGATGTTGAGCTTGTTGTAATCGTTATTCAGCACGCGGATGGCATCCTCCACTTGCGCATCGCTGATGTTCTCCGGGCCGTTGTTGTGGATGATGTGGAAGACCACGGGAATGATGTAATCCACGCGCTCTGCCCCCGAATTGGCCTCGGCCCATTGCGCGGTGAAGCCCTCGAGCACGGCATCGGCCGCGGATACTTCGCTGAGGTAGGACTCCGGCTCCGGGCTGTGGCTCGCGGCTTTGGCCAGATCATTCGCGCCGCAAGGCCGAACCGTGGTTTGCGCATCGGAGACCAAGGGCGTGCACACGGCCATGAGGCCCGCGCAAGAGAACGTCTTCCACATGAGGTCGAGGGTCGAGAGGTTGGAATCCAAAAATACCGGTCACGCCATCAACGGACTGTCACACGGTTGACACACTAACGCGTGGGCTTTGGCTCCTGAGTGTCTCGGGTGGGTCATTCACCACTCACGCCTCTCCGACGAAAGGGGTGATGGGCGGCATCGGCGCGACCTTGCGGCCGACCGGTTCTCACGGCACGATGAACCGGGCCGAACGTGCTTGGTCTTCTGCCCGCAGCAAGAGCGAATAGCTGCCTGCCGGGACGGTTGCTCCCGGGAATGGGAAACGGCCATGCTGAATGAGCGATGTGCCGGTTCCTGTGACTTGTCCGAGCGCATTCATCAGGCGCCACTCCACCGGCCCATCGGGCAGGTCGCTCATTACCACGCCGGAGCCGTCGATGGGGTTCGGAACCATGCGCGCGCTTTGGGCGGGAGACACGGTTTCCTCGATTCCGACAGGAATCCCGTTCAGGTTGATGTCATCGAGGTAGAGGTTATTCCCGCCATCGCTCTCGAACAGGAAACGCATGCGGAAGCTCGTGGTCTGCAGGGCCGGTCCGATGTTGGTGAGTGCGGCGTAGCCCCATTGGTCAGCGCCTGCCGGAACAAAGGAGCCGTTGGTTTGCGGAGCGGTGACCAGCGTGGTGATGGCACGGATCACTTTGCGCAGCACCCAGGTCTCCCCGCAGTCACCGCTGGCGTACACGTAGAGCACATCATCGTTGATGGGGTTGCGCCGGGCATAGGCGTAGCGGAAGCTCAGCACAGGGTCCGCGATGCCGGTGAGGTCGATCGCGGTGGAGATCAGCTCGTCGCGTCGGCCGTCCTGCGCCGATGAATTGGTGAGCCGCACGCAGCGGGTGCCGGTGTAAGCCGCGGCGGTAGTGATGGCGAAGGTGACGTCATCGTCCGGGTTGACCACGCGCCATCGGTCGTTGGGCACGTCCGGGCCGGATTCGAAGTCTTCACTCCACGGCGCGGGAAGTCCGGGGTTGGGCAGCACGGTGATATAGCCAGGCACGGTGCTGCTCTCCGATGCCGAGCCGTCGCTCACCACCAGGGTCACGGCATAGGTGCCGGGCGCATCGTAGGTGACCACGGGTTGGGCATCGAACGAGCCGCCGGGGCTGCCACCCTCGAAGCTCCAGGAGCGCGCGCTGACGCCGAAGTAGCTCATATCGGTGAACTGCACGCTGGAGCCCGCGCACAGCTCACGGCGGTCGGCCTCGAAACGCGCCATGCAGAGCTGTTCCGGTTCCATCACCCCGGTGAGGGCCAGGGTAGAAGGCTGCCAAAGGCTCTCACGCTCCGCGATGGGTGAGGTGAGCGCGGCGATCATGCGGTCGCCCTGGCCTTGGGTGAACATGCGGCAGCAGTACGAGTATTCCATGTAGTTCTGCACGTTGTCGAGCGTGCTGCCGCAGCTGGCGCCGGTGAGTACGCAAGAGGTCCATCCGATTGTGAGCGGGGTGTCGGCCACCTCGTCATCCACGGAGCAGTTCTGTTCCACGCCGGGTTCATTGCTGTCGCCCCAGCAGTGCTTCAGGTTGAGCCAATGGCCCACCTCATGGCTCAGCACCCGGCTGCGATAGGCCGAGCTCGTGCCGATGCTCCCCGTGTAGTCGTGCAGGATCACGATGCCGTCGGCCTCCGGCCAACCATCGAGCCACATCGGGTAGTACGTGTAGCCCGCTGCCCCATTGGCGCTTGCTGCCACCCACACATTCATGTAGCGGTCGCGCGGCCATTGGATGAGCTGCGTCATCTCGAAGTCGCCGTCGTAGGTGCGCGTGCTCACGGTGCGCGTGATGCCGTTGGTACAGTTGCCTTCGGGGTCTCGGCGCGCGAGCCGGAACTCGATGCCCACATCGGCGATGATGCCCTGGAACTCCGGGCGCACCAGACCGGTGTCGGGGTTCAGCTTGTTGTAATCCTGGTTGAGCACGCGGATCGCATCCTCGAGCTGCTCGTCGCTGATGTTCTCCGGTCCGTTGTTGTGGATCACATGGAAGACGACGCTGATGATGAAGGGGCCCTGGCCACCGTGGTTGAAAGAAGCGGTGCGCGCGTCCAAGGCGGCTTTCGCCTCCATGGCCGCATGCTGCGCGCCGGGGTGCTCCAGCAGGTGCCGTTCCAGCTCGGCGGGGTTGTTGGCCAAGCAGCGGAAGCCATCGTCCTGGGCGAGCGCGCTGCACGCGGCCAGGCCGAACGGGAAGAGGAAGAGTGAGCGCATGGATACCATGGGGAGTCGCCAAGGTAGCGGGTCCCGGGCCACGCATCGCGCCACCCGATAGACCGGGATGGGCTTCCTTCCTTAGTTGAGCGCCTGCTGCAGGTCGTCGATGAGGTCCTCCGCATCCTCCAGGCCAACGCTCAGGCGGATGAGGGTGTCGGCCAAGCCATTCTTCAGCCGTTCCTCGCGCGGGATGCTAGCATGGGTCATGCTCGCCGGGTGGCCCAGGAGCGATTCCACGCCGCCCAGGCTCTCGGCCAAGGAGAAGAGCTTGGTGCTGCTCAGCACGCGTGTGGCATCGGCCATGTCGTCGCCCTTCAAGGTGAAGCTGATCATGCCGCCGAAGCCGCGCATCTGCCGCTTCGCCACCTCATGGTTCGCATGGGTCGCGAAGCCGGGCCAATACACGCGATCCACCTTCGGGTGCTTCGCCAGCCATTCGGCGATGGCCCGGCCGTTCTCGCAATGCCGCTGCATGCGCAGATGGAGCGTCTTCAGCCCGCGCAGCACCAGGAAGCAGTCCTGCGGGCCGGGCGTGGCGCCGCTGCTGTTCTGGATGAAGGCGAGGCGCTCGGCGAGCTCCGCGTCCTTCACCACCAGGGCGCCCATCACCACATCGCTGTGACCCCCGAGGTACTTCGTCACGCTGTGCATCACGATGTCGGCACCCAGGTCGATCGGGTTCTGCAGGTAGGGGCTCGCGAACGTGTTGTCCACGCCCAACAGGCAGCCATGCCTCGTAGCGATACCGCTGAGTCCCGCGATGTCGATGATGCGCAGCAGCGGGTTGGTCGGGGTCTCGGCCCAGATCAGCTTCGTGGCCGGGCTCATCGCCGCTTCCACCTGGCGCAGGTCGCTCATGTCCACGAAGCGGAACCGCACGCCGAAGCCTTCGAAGATCTTGGTGAACAAGCGATAGGTGCCGCCGTAGAGGTCGTTGGTGCTCACCACTTCGTCTCCGGGCTTCAGCAGCTTGATGATCGCATCGATGCTGGCCATGCCGCTGCTGAAGCACAAGCCATGCGTGCCGTTCTCCAGCGCGGCCAGGGCGTTCTGCAGCGCCGTGCGTGTCGGGTTGTGCGTCCGGCTGTACTCGTATCCCTTGTGGTCGCCGGGCGACGCCTGCACGTAGGTGCTGGTCTGGTAGATGGGCGTCATGATCGCCCCGGTAGCGGGATCGGGCTCCACGCCGGCGTGGATGGCTTTGGTGCCGAATTTCATGCTCAGTGGAATGGGTCGCGAAGGTACTCGCGCTCACGATTGGCGGCCGGCCGTGCTGCGCAGCCAGCGCGGCAGGATCACGGTGCCCATGAACAGGTACAGGTAGTAGCTGAGAACGCGCCAGATGATGGCGATGGCGCCGATGTAGCCCACGGCAGGTAGCAGGTCGCGGAAGAAACCGGCGAAGGCGATCTCGGCGATGCCGCTGCCGCCCGGTGTGGGGCTGATGAGCAGGATCACCCACATGATGAGCTGGCGCGCGTAGAGCAGCAAGTGGTCGTGCACGCTGAAGAAGGCCGCCGCGATGAAGTTGATCACCAGGAAGCGGCTGGCCCACGAGAAGCAGGTGGCGCCGAAGGCCTTCGCCCAGAACCGCTTGCGCTTGCCCTTGAGCTCGGTGCTAGTGATGGCGATGTCGTCGCCGACCCGGATCACTTCGGGCCGCCACCGACGGATGAAGGGCAGCTTGAACACCCGCAGCAGCACGAACTTGAAGGCCCGTGGGCGGAAGAAGACGGAGTAGAAGATGATCCCGACCAACAGCAGGATGAAGCCGTAGCCGATCCAGAAGATGCTGCGGATGGGCAGGCCCCAGAAGGCGTTGTCGAGCTCGGCAGGGAACAGGTTCTCCATGCCCACGGCGAGGAAGACCAAGGGCACCATCACGATGTAGAAGAGCTCGTCCATGAGAGCGGTCACCAGCACGATGGCCGTGGCCCTACCCAGCGCGAGGCCCTCGCGACCGATGATGAACATGGCGATGCTGGATCCGCCGACCACCGAGGGGGTGAGCGAAGAGGCGAATTCCCATAGGAAGGTGACATTGAAGGACTGGCGCCAGGAGAGGTGCCCATCGCTGAGCACGCGCATGCGATAGATGTAGCCCAGATCGCGGAACCCGGTGACCAGCACGGCGAGCAGGATCCACACGGTGCTCTGCCAGGTCCACTGGATCGACCGCAAGGTCTCCGCGGCGCTCATGCGCTTGTAGTCGCCCGTGCCGTCGCCTACCAATCGGAACTCCGCGGCATCACCCAGGTCGGGTATGCGGTTCCCGTTCGCATCGGTCCAGGCGTAATCGCCGAGTCCGGGTCCCACATGCTCATATCGCTCTTTGCCCAGGTCGCGCCAGAGCAGCCAACCGGCGGCCACGATCCCGATCAGCACCGGGATCATCACCTTCCGCAGGCTCAGCTTGCTGCGGAAGTCGCGTTCCTGATCCGTCGCTCCATCCTCGTTCATGGCTGCCGTGGTCGGGCTAAAGGTATCCCGCTGCACTTTCGCGCCTGCTACCATGAGGGCTCACTCCAGAGCGCACGTCGCACTGTTTATCGTCAACCTCATCTACGGCCTCAATTACGTCGTGGCCAAGGGCCTGATGCCGTCGGTCATCGGTCCCTCGGGCTTCATCCTGCTGCGCGTGCTCGGCGCGCTGGTGCTCTTCGTGCTGCTCTTCGCGTGGCGGCCGCAGCGCATCGCATGGCCCGATCTGGCGCGTCTCGGCCTTTGCGCCCTCTTCGGCGTCGCGCTCAATCAGCTCATGTTCTTCCATGGCCTCATGCGCACCGCTCCCACCAATGCGAGCCTGATCATGGTGGCCACGCCGATCCTGGTGCTCGTCTTCGCGGCGGCGCTCATCGGCGAGCGCATCAGGCCGGGGAAGGTGGTGGGGATCCTGCTCGGTGCGGCAGGCGCGCTGCTCTTGGTCTTCCTGAAGCCATCGGCCACGGCCAGCGGGGCCACCCTGCTGGGCGATGCCTTCATCCTGGTCAATGCTTCGAGCTATGCCATTTACCTGGTGCTGGTGAAGCCGCTCATGGCCAAGTACTCCGCTGCCACGGTCATGACCGGCTGCTTCGCCATCGGCGCGGCGCTCGTGCTGCCCTTCGGGATCGGCGAGTTCCTTGCGGTGGATTGGGCCGGGCTGTCTCGACCGAATGCGATGGCCATGGCCTTCGTGGTGGTCATGGTCACCTTCGTGGCCTACCTGCTCAACACGTGGGCCTTGGGCGTGGTGAGCCCGAGCGTGGTTGGCGCCTACGTGTACATGCAGCCGGTGCTGGCCACGGGCGCCGCGTGGCTGGCCTTGCGGATCGGGCCCTCGCGGCTGGGGCTGCCCGCGGTGCTTCCGGCGGAACTCGGTTGGGAGCACGGGCTCTGCGCCATGCTCATCTTCTCCGGCGTGCATCTGGTGAACCGCTCGGATCGCGAGCGCTAGCGCGGATACATTTGCCGCGCATGACCCAAGGAATCGTCCGATCCATGACCGGCTTCGGCCGCGCGGAAGGCGTGGTGAAGGACCGCAAGGTCACCGTGGAGATCCGCTCGCTCAACAGCAAGCAGCTCGACCTGCTGCTGAAGCTTCCCTCGATGATGAAGGAGCGCGAGCAAGAACTGCGGCAATCGCTCAGCGAGCGCATCGTGCGCGGCAAGGCGGAGGTCTTCATCATGGCCGAGTCGCTGCACGCCGCCAAGCGCACCAGTTTCGATGCGGAACTGGTGAAGGCCTACCATGATGAGCTCAGCGCGATCAAACGGCAGGTGGCGCCGGAATCCAACGCCGATGTGTTCGCCCTGGTGCTGCGTCTGCCTGACGTGGCCAGCACGAGCACCGATCGGCTCGACGATGCGGAATGGTCCGGCGTGATGGCCCTGATGCGCGCCGCGCTCGATTCCTTCGACCGGTTCCGCTGCGATGAGGGCGCGCGCCTGGCGGCAGAGCTGGGTCAGCGCGTACAGGGCATCGGCCAGCTGCTCGATGCCGTGGACGCCATGGACGGCGAGCGTGCCGTGCGCACCCGGGAACGGCTGTCAGGCAAGCTCGCGGAGCTGCGGCTCGAGATCGACCAATCGCGGTTCGAGCAGGAGCTGATCTACTACCTCGAGAAGCTCGACATCACCGAGGAGAAGGTGAGGCTGCGCGGTCATTGCGGCTATTTCGCCGAGACGCTCGGAGCCGATGAGCAGCAAGGGCGCAAGCTCGGTTTCATCGGCCAGGAGATGGGCCGGGAGATCAACACCATCGGCTCGAAATCCAATGATGCGGGCATGCAGCGCCTGGTGGTACGCATGAAGGATGAGCTGGAGAAGGTGAAGGAGCAGGTGCTCAACGTGCTGTGATGAAAGGCCGCGCGATCATCATCTCGGCGCCTTCCGGAGCGGGCAAGACCACCATCGTGCATCATCTGATGCGGCAGGGCCTGGGCCTCGCCTTCAGCGTGAGCGCCACCACGCGCCCTCGACGTGCCAACGAGCAGGACGGGAAGGACTACCTCTTCCTCACCGAGGCCGCGTTTCGCGAGCGCATCGCCGCGGATGAGTTCGTGGAATGGGAGGAGGTGTATCCCGGGCGCTTCTATGGCACCCTGCGCTCCGCGGTGGACCGGATCATGGCCGAGGGCCTTCATCCCATCTTCGATGTGGATGTGGAGGGCGGGCTCAATCTGAAGCGCCACTTCGGCCCCGTGGCCCTGGCGCTCTTCATCGCGCCGCCATCGCTCGGTGCCTTGGAGCAACGCCTTGCCGCGCGTGGTACCGAGAATGCGGAGAGCCTGCGCAAGCGCGTGGACAAGGCCGCGCACGAGATGTCCTACGCGCCGCGCTTCGATCGCATCGTGGTGAATGACGACCTCGGCAGGGCCTGTGCCGAGGCTCATGCCCTGGTGCGTGATTTCCTGGTGTGATGCGCATCGGCTGCCTCTTCGGATCCTTCGACCCGCCCCACATGGGCCACATCGCCATCGCGGAGCACATGCTGCGCGCGGAGGGGCTTGAAGCCGTGTGGCTCATGGTCACCCCGCTGAATCCCTTCAAGCAGCACCGCCGCCTCACGGCCGATGAGCTTCGCTGGGCCATGGCCTGCATCGCCGTCGAGGGTCACCCAGGCCTGGAGGCGAGCCGGTTCGAGTTCGGCCTGCCGCGTCCCAACTACACCGCGAGCACCTTGCGGGCCATGCGGAGCCAATGGCCGCAGCACAGGTTCAGCCTGATCATCGGAAGCGATAACCTCGCAGCCTTGCACCGGTGGAAGGATCCCGAGTCCATCCTCACGCACCACGAGATCCTGGTGTACCCCAGGCCCGGATTCGAAGAGCATCTGCGGCTCGCCGAGCTGGGCGCTCATTCGACCGTGCGCATCGTGCCCGATGCCCCCCTGCTCGACATCAGTTCCACGGCGATCCGCGCGGCACTGCGCGAAGGACGGTCCTCGCAGGGTGCGCTGGCGCCGGCCGTGGCCGCCTTCATTGCTCGCGAGGGCCTCTATCGTTCCTGAACGGAGGCCTCCAGTTTATCGGCCGCGTGCCGCAAATGGTCGCCCAGCACCCGCACCGCGCGGTCGAAGCCGAGCTCATTCACCACATGCAGGTCGCAGAGGTGGCGGTAGGGGAGCAGATAGCTGCGGTAAGCGGGCAGTACATGATGCTCCCATTGGTACATCACCTCATCGGCGCCATAGCCCCGTTCCATCGCATCGCGCTTCAGCCGTCGCTCCAGCTGGCTGGCCTCGCTCGCATCAATGAAGACCTTCAGGTCGAAGAGGTCGCGGATGGGTTGGTGGTGCAGCACGAAGAGCCCTTCCACCAGCACCACCGGCGCCGGATGCATCTCCACCATGCGCGGCTCACGGCCCTCTTGGTTGAAGGTGTATTCGGTTCGCATGATGGGTGAGCCCTGGATCAAGCTGCGCAGGTCCCGCTCAAGGCCATCGAGGTCAACCGCGGTGGGCAGGTCGAAGTTGACCTGGCCATTGGCGTCGAGCGCCTGCATCTCCTTGGGCAGGTAGTAATCGTCCTGCGAGACCACGCAGGTGAGCGTTGCGGGAAGGCTGGCGCGCAAGGAGCGCACAAGGCTGGTCTTGCCAGAACCGCTTCCGCCGGCCACGCCCACGAGGTAGGCCGAACGCCTCATGGCGGCGAAAATAGGGGCGAAGCATCCAGCGCTGGGGGCGGCCGCACACTTTGGCACGGAGGTTGGCAGTTATCCATTCAGGAACCCAAGAACCCACAGCAATGAACTACGCCGCCAACCGCTATGAGAAGCTCAAGAACGCTGCCCGCCGGCTCATGCTCGCCGGAGAAGTGGACCGTTACATGCACGCCCTGCGCCTAATGCAGGGCCTGCGCTCCGGCGGGCCTGTGGCCCTGGCTTGATCATACGCGCTCGGGACCGCGCTAAGGTCCCCGGTTTTGGTGAAGGAGGCGGCGGGATCCGGGAGGGTCCCGCCGCCGCTTTTCCGGGGTTTTCAGGCCCGGCGGAAAGAAATGCCGTTCAGGGCCGATCCTTTTCCCACCATCGCCGTACAAGACCCCATGACGAAGAAGGACAAGATAGCCTTCATCAAGAGCAGCAAGCGGAAAACGCATGTGTACAACGACCTGAACCGCTACTCGGACCAACAGCTCAATGACGTCATCCGGGAGATCGTGCAGGGCCTGATCCGCGAGAGCGAGATCATCGCCAATGCATACATCAACGGATACCGTTAGCGAGCGCGTCGAAGCCTGCTGCTGAAGGCGAACGCCTTAGGCTACGGGGCCCCACCACCGAAAGGCGGCTGGGGCCTCGCAGCTTCCGGGCCCATCCCGGGCTCGGCAAGGCCTGCTACCTTCGGACCATGACGAGCGTGGCGGAGAAGCGCTGGCGGCTCAAGGAGCGGCCTGAGCAGAACGTGGTGGATGAACTGACCTACGAACGCTGCCCGGCATCGGCTGCCACCATCCTGGCGCAGCGCGGCATCACCGGGAAGCGCGCGGCGGCCGCCTTCTTCAGGCCCGCGATCGCCGAGCTGCACGACCCGTTCCTGATGAAGGACATGCGCGAAGCGGTCGCACGCATCGAACGGGCCTTGGGCGACAACGAGCGGATCATGGTCTACGGCGACTACGACGTGGACGGAACCACCGCCGTGGCCCTGGTCACCGGATTCCTCTCGCGCTTCACGGGCAACATCAGCTTCTACATCCCCGACCGTTACACCGAGGGCTACGGGATCTCGTTCCAAGGCATCGATCAGGCGGCGCGCGAAGGCGCCACGCTCATCATCGCGCTGGACTGCGGCATCAAGGCGGTGGACAAGGTGGCCTATGCCACGGAGCGCGGCATCGATTTCATCATCTGCGATCACCACCTGCCCGGCGATGCGCTGCCACAGGCTGTTGCCGTGCTCGATCCCCGCCGGCCCGATTGCACCTACCCATTCAAAGACCTCAGCGGCTGCGGCATCGGGTTCAAGCTGATGCAGGCCTTGGCCATGCACAATGGCATAGGCGATGAGGAGCTTGAGGCGGTCCTCGATCTGGTGGCCATCAGCACCGCATGCGACATCGTGCCGGTGACCGGTGAGAACCGCATCCTGGCGCACCATGGCCTCCGGCTCTTGAACGATAACCCGCGTCCCGGTGTACGCGCCATGATGGGCATGGCCAATGTGAAGAAGCGGCTCGGGATCGGGGACTTGGTCTTCACCATCGGGCCGCGGATCAATGCGGCGGGCCGCATCGAGCACGGGCGGCAGGCCGTGGAGCTCCTGCTCGCCCATGATGACAAGCAGGCGCAGGCGATCGCCCCGCTGGTCGATGGCAACAACATCCAACGGCAGGAGCTCGACCGAAACATGACCCAGGAGGCGCTGGCCCGTATCGCTGGCGACCCTGCGCTGGCCGAAGCGTGGAGCACGGTGGTCTTCGATCCCTCCTGGCACAAGGGCGTGGTAGGCATCGTGGCCTCGCGCCTGGTGGAGCGCTACTACCGCCCAACGGTGGTGCTCACGGAGAGCGGCGGCAAAGCGGTGGGCAGCGCCCGCAGCGTGCGGGGCTTCGACGTGTATGAGGCGATCAGTGCCTGCAGCGATCTGCTGGAGCAGTACGGGGGGCACATGTACGCGGCCGGCCTCACCATGCCGATGGCGCACCTGCCCGCCTTCAAGGAGCGATTCGAGCAGGCCGTGCGCAAGGCGATCAAGCCCGAGCAGCGCGTGCCGGAGGAAGAGGTGGACCTGGAGCTGCGGCTCGATGCCATCGATGAAGGGCTCATCCGTGTGCTGCGCCACATGGCACCCTACGGCCCGGGCAACATGCGCCCGGTGTTCCTGGGCCGCGGCGTGGTGGATGCAGGCAGCGCGCGCCTCGTAGGGGAGCATCACCTGAAGATGCGGCTGATGCATCCGGATGCGCCGCGCCGGAGCTTCGATGCCATCGCCTTCAAGCAGGCCCATTGGATGGACCTCGTGCGCAGCGGCGCGCCATTCAGCGTGCTGTATGCGATCGAGGAGAATGACTGGCAAGGGCGTGTCACGCTGCAGCTGAACATCAAGGACATCAAACCAGGGACCGAGGGCGTGCTGGTGAGCGATGCGGCGCACGCCCTGGCCACCGATCACCACTGACTCGCACGACGATGAAGCGATTCCTTCCTCTCCTGCCGATGCTGTTTGCCGCTGGCGCGCAGGCCCAGACCCCCACCTGGAATGAGGACATCGCATGCATCGTGCATTCGCATTGCGCGCCCTGCCACCACGATGGCGGCCCCGGCCATTTCAACCTGCTCGCGTACGTCGACGGGCATTGGTGGCGCAACGAGATGCTCGCCGCTACCCAGGCCCGTTACATGCCACCGTGGCCGCCTGATCCCGCATTCCGCTCGCTCGCCCATGAGCGCGTGCTCACGCAAGCGGAGATCGACCTGATCGCCGCCTGGGTGAACGGAGACGCACCGGAAGGCGATGCGCAGAACACGCCCACGCCGCCCTCCTTCACCAACGAGCCGGTGATCGCTTCCCCGGATATCACCGCGGTCATGGAAGAGTATGCCATACCGGCCTCCACCAGCGATCTGTACCGCTGCTTCGTGCTCCCGGTCGACAACCCATCCGATAGTTACATCACCGGGCTGGAGGTGATACCCGGAAACACGGCCATGGTGCATCACGTGCTCGTGTACCAGGACACCAGTGGTCAGGCTCGCGTGCTCGACGACGATGACATCGAGCCCGGCTACACCAGCTTCGGCGGCATCGGCGTGCCAGGCGCCGTGCTCGTGGGCGTTTGGGTCCCGGGCTCGCAGCCGCTCTTCACTCCGGAGGGCATGGGCATCAAGCTGCTGGCCGGTGCGGATATCGTCATCCAGGTGCACTATCCGGCCACGAGCTCGGTCGAAGTGGATAGCACACGCGTGAACCTGCGCTTGGCACCCACCGGCTTCATGCGCGAGCTGCATGTGGATCCCGTGCTCGATCATCTCTACACCATCACCGACGGCCCTTTGCTCATCCCTCCGGATCAGGTGAGCGTCTTCCACGCGCAGTACACCACCACTTTTCCCGCGACCATCACGGCCATCGGTCCGCACAGTCACTTGCTGGGCAAGCGCATGAAGGCCTGGGCGGTGAAGCCTGGCGGCATCGAAGTGCCCTTGATCGACATCCCCGATTGGGATTTCCGCTGGCAGGGCATGTACAGTTTCCGCAACCCCATCTACCTGCCAACCGGCACCACGTTGTACTGCGAGACCACGTACGACAACACCGCCGGCAATCCGGATAACCCGCATGACCCGCCGCAATGGGTGTGGCTGGGCGAGGCTACGACCAACGAGATGATGCTCTACTACTTCGCGTGGACGATCGGCGTGCCTGGCGATGAGGCCATCGTGGTGGACGATGCCCCTCACACGCCTCATTACGCCGATTGCATGCCGGGCGTGATCCTGGGCGAGAGCGAACACACGTCATCGGGTGAGGTCTTCGCCTGGCCGAACCCAGCATCGGAGAGACTCGCCGTTGACTGCGGGCAAGGGGCAGCGCAATTGCGCCTGATTGACGCTTCGGGGCGCGAGCTGCTCAACCGACAGGTCTTCGGTGGCAGGGTCGACCTCGACATCGCGTCGCTCGCGCGTGGCTCCTATGTCCTGGAGCTCATTTCGGCCACGGGCGGCATTCGGCGCTACAAACAGATGCTGGAATGATCGCAACCGGCGGCGACGAGCATTTCATGCGCCATGCGCTGCGCGAGGCCGAGCTCGCCTTCAAGGCGGATGAGGTGCCCATCGGCGCGGTGATCACGTGCAAGGAGCAGGTGATCGCGCGGGCGCACAACCTCACCGAGCGGCTCAACGACGTGACCGCGCACGCCGAGATGCAGGCCATCACGGCGGCGGCAGGCCACATCGGCGGCAAGTACCTCACCGAATGCACGGTGTACGTCACCGTGGAGCCCTGTCCGATGTGCGCTGCCGCATTGCGATGGGCGCAGGTGGGGCGCATCGTCTTCGGCGCCTTCGATGAGAAGGCCGGCTACCGGCGCATCGGCGGCGTGCTGCTGCACCCGAAGACGCAGGTGACCGGAGGCGTGCTCGAACCCGAGTGCGCCGACCTGATGAAGGCCTTCTTCAAGCGGAAGCGCGCGCTCTGACCTACGGAAGTTGTTCCGAACGCGTGTTGGTGGGCACGCTTCCGCCGATGTTCAGCAGGATCGGGTCACGGTCGTTGTCCTCGCCCACATAGCGGATCACAGCGTCCATGTTTACGTCCTGGATGTGGTAGCCGGCGGCTGAGACGTTGGTGGGCACGCTGCCGCCGATGGCCTGCAGGATCGGATCGCGGTCGTTGCCCTCGCCCGTGTAGCGCAGCACATCATCGGCCGTTACGTTGCCCGACCACAGCACCATGCGTGATCCCACGGCCTGCTGGGCGCCGCTCCCGAAGGTGGAAGCCGCAGGCACTGAGAAGTCCACACTGAGCGGGCTGGTCGTGAGAGGCTGCGCGGCGCTGGTCATGGCGCCCAGGTGGTTGCGGTGCCGCACCGCGATGTAATAGCTGCCGTTGCCGGCCTGGAACGAGAGGGGAGAAGCGCCGTCCTTGTCGACCACATCGCCATCGCGCTGGATCAATGCGCAACGTGTGGCCACCACGCTGGCTGGGTCGCCGGCGCTGCGCAGTTCAACCAGCACCCAGTCCACCACGGCATCGTTGCCTGAAGCAGCGAGCACCGCGGCATCCACGCTTTCCCCGCCGCCGCCGCCGGCCTGCGCGTAGCCGAGCGCGGTGTACGGTTCGGTGAGCGGCAGCTGCCCAGCAGTGCGGAGGTCATCGCGCATGAGGTTCGTCACCTCGTCATACGCGCCGCCGAGCATGAGCTTCAGCGCTACGCGCACACCGTTGCGCTCGACCACCACATCATCCAGGTAGAGCCAGTTGCCGAAGCCGTTCACCGCCGTGAAGCGGAAGACGGCGTCGCCGCCATCGTAGGCGCTGATGTCGATGTCGTGCGCGAGCCACTGGCTGCAGCTGTTCGGGGTCCAGGACGCGGTCACATAGGGCGTGGTCTGCAAGGCGCTGCCCGAAGCCTGCCAGAGGGTGATCCAGGAGAGGCCGCAATCCACGCTGATCTCCGCGCGCAGCTCATCGATGTAAGAGCTGCTGTAGCCGGAATACGCATGCTGGAATTTCAGGCGGCTGCCTGCGCTTCCAACGAGACTTACCACAGGCGATACCAAGCGGTCTTCCTGCCCAGGCGTGTTGGAGGAATAGTTGTCGATGGCCCAAGCGCGTGTTCCCACGCAGCTGGTCTGTCCGCTCACGGCTTTGGTCACCCAGGTGTTGCCGTTGTCCGGGTTCTCCAGCGTCCAGCCGGTCGGCGTGGGCGATGTGGCTTCCACATCCTCCTCGTAGGTCGCATTCACCGTGGTGGGCGAGCTCACGCTGAGGTTCGCGGTGAAGCTGTCGTCCGCGAGGTATCCGTCGCCCGGCAGGTTGGTGCCTGCGAGCAGGGCGTGCGCACCGTTGCCAACGATGCTCAGAGACTGGCTGAAGGTGAAGTTGGCGGAAGCGCCCGGTGCAAGCGTGCCCGGGTAGTTCTCGGAGACCCAGCTGCCACCATCGAGCTGGTAGCGCACCTCGAAGTTCGTCTGTGCGCTCTGTCCGTAGTTGCGGATCACCACGGTCACGGGCAGGTCAGCTGCCGCGCAGTCGAGCAGGTTGCCGCTCGGGGAGATCACCTGGCTCACACCGATGTTCACCGGCAGCGGCGTGTCGAAAGCCTCGGTCTGGTCGCTGCGGCTGTTGCTGCTGCCCTGGTCCGCGCTCACACCCAGCCCGCGACGGGCGAAAGCCGCCCAGATGGCGTTCTGGTTCGCACCGCCGTTGTTGACCTGATCGGCCAGGAGGATCGCATCGCGCGCATCCACGAAACCGGGGCTGCAGGGCGTGAGCTTCATGCCGTCGATCACGAGCTGCATCGCCAGGTTGTTGCCTCCGGTGCCATTGTAGATGTCGGGGTCGAGACCATAGGTGTTGATCAGCTCCCAGGTCATCTCCCAGAGCATGGTGCACCACACGAAACCGATGCCGTGCGGCTGGCTCAGGCCGCTGTTGATGTCGGCATAGGTGTAGGCGTTCACCCCGAAGTTGGTGCTGTAGGGCGAAGGGCGGATGCCCCCACCGGTGGTAGGCTCTCCCAGCACGTAGGTCCCCACGCCACGCGGCATCGGACCGGTGTCTCCGCTCTTGATGGTCATCACCAGGGAGAAGAAATCGCTCCAGCCTTCGCCCATCTGCTCGGCATTGCCCAGGCAACTGGTATTGGAAGGCCCTCCCACCAGGCGGTTGCTGATTCCGTGCCCGTACTCATGCGCGATGATCCCGTTGTCCAGGTCGCTGTCCCGGTTGGGTGTGGTGTAGGTCCAACGGTACATCTGCATGCGGGGGCTGCTGCCATCGGGGGGCGTGCCGAAGTTGGCGTTGTCGGTCCCGCTGCCATCCTGCGCATCGGCGTACACCCAATCGTTGCCGGCGCCGCCGCGCCCGTAGTTGTTCTCCTGGAAATTCCCTGCGGGCTCATCGAAGCCGTACTGGTACCAGACATCGTGCATCAGGTTGTTCCAGTAGAACAGGTTGGTGGTGGCCGCCGGCAAGTAGGTCGAAGGCGCGCCGGAAAGGTCGAGCGGGAAGTCGAAATCGAGATTCGCGCCACCGCTGGGCCGGGTGCCTCCCGTATTGTTGGCATCGGCGTCTTCCTGCGCGCGGCAGTTGTTGCCGCGGGTGTCGGTGTATTCGGGCCCGGCCGCTCCATCGGTATCGTGCCAGCCATATGGCGATGCGATGCCGCCATCGAGCCAGGGGGCGTTGCTCAGGGTGCGTGATCCATGGTTGGGGCTCTCCACGGGCCAATCGAACACGTTGTAATCGTTCGGCGCGGCGGGCGCGGCCATCGCCGGCGCGCACGTGTGTTCCTCGCCATGCGGGTGATCGAAGGCGCACTGGCTCACCCAGTCGTTCCGGTCGAGTTCCTCACCGGTCACTGCATCGATCCTCACGTTCCACCAGTGCGTGCCATCGGGCGTGTAATGATTCACGTTCCAGGCCAGCAGCGCCTTCTCTCCTTGTATCTGGAAGACGAGCTTCACGCGCACCGGCTCATCGCCAAGTCCATCGCTGCTGAAGAGGAACAGCTTACCGCCCTCCTCAGCGCGCAGCAGGGCCGGCATGCGCAAACCGGGCAGGTTCTTGGCCAGCACCTGGCGCAGCGCATCCTGGGGGCTGAGCACCGGCGTGGTGGTGTTCACGCGCTTGCCGATTCCTGAGAGGGCGTTGCTCGTAAGCTGGATCACCTCGCCGCTGGGGAGCTGGTGCACGGCGATGTCCCCGTTCCACACCTCGATGCCCTGCCAGCGCTGCCGATAGTAGGCATGGAGCATTCCATTGCGGGCCGTCGTATAGCTATCCATGAGCACGCAGTCGCCGAGGTCGCTCGCGTGGAATCCTTTGCCCAGCAGGCGCTCGGCGACCTTGGTCGGAAGAGGCTGCGAGATCTGCGCTGAGACCAGCAACGGGAGGAAGGCCAACGGGAGGAGAAGGGCTCGAAACATGCTCATGATCAGGGTAAAGGGCCGCCAATGTATCAGGTCCTCATCCGGGGCGCAATGGGCGGCTGTCGTCAATCCTGCAATCCTACCGGAGCGATTCGCGCCGAGCATGCCTTCCCGAACTGCTCCGGGCCACGCTGTTGCGGCGGGCTACCTTTGCGCCGCAAGCGGATTGAACCCTAACCTGAAGAATCGACCGATGTACCCACCCGAACTGACCGTTCCCATGGCCATGGACCTGGTGTCCGCTGGCTTCGAGGAGCTCAAGACCCCTGAGCAAGTAGATAAGGCCTTGGCCCAGCCCGGCACCGTGCTGTGCGTGGTGAACAGCGTGTGCGGCTGCGCTGCCGGCGCTGCCCGCCCCGGCGCCAAGCTGAGCCTGCAAGGAGCCAAGCGCCCCGATAAACTGGTGACCGTGTTCGCCGGCGTGGACGGCGATGCCGTGATCCAGGCGCGCAAGCACTTCCTGCCTTACCCGCCCAGCAGCCCCAGCATGGCCTTGTTCAAGGATGGCAAATTGGTGCACTTCCTGGAGCGCCACCACATCGAGGGCCGCACCGCCGAGATGATCGCGGACAACCTGCAGATGGCCTACGAGGAGTTCTGCTGAGCGTTATCGCCGAACGAAGAAGCCCCGCCGATGGCGGGGCTTCTCATTTCCAATCAGGCTGTGATCACACCACGCCCTGGTCGAGCATGGCATCGGCCACCTTCACGAAGCCGGCGATGTTGGCGCCCTTCACGTAGTTCACGTGGCTGCCCTCTTTGCCGTGGCGCACGCAGGCCGCGTGGATGTTCTTCATGATGTCGTGCAGGCGCTGGTCCACTTCCTCGCGGGTCCAGCTCAGGCGCAGGCTGTTCTGGCTCATCTCCAGGCCGCTGGTGGCCACGCCACCGGCGTTGCTGGCCTTGCCGGGCGCGAAGAGCACCTTGGCCGCGTGGAACACGTTGATGGCCTCGGGCGTGCTGGGCATGTTGGCACCTTCGGCCACGTACTTCACGCCCTTCTTCACCAGGTCCTTCGCATTCTTCTCATCCAGTTCGTTCTGCGTGGCGCAGGGCAGGGCCACATCGCATTTGGCCACCACGTCCCACACGCGGGCGCCTTTCTTGTAGGTGCTGCCCTTGAACTTCTTGGCGTACTCCTCGATGCGGCCGCGCTTCACGTTCTTCAGGTCCATGATGAACTTGAGCTTCTCGCCGGTGATGCCGTTGGGGTCGAAGATGCTGCCGTCGCTATCGGAGCAGCTCACCACTTTGGCGCCCAGCTGGGTGGCCTTCTCGATGGCGTACTGGGCCACGTTGCCGCTGCCGCTCACGGCCACGGTCTTTCCCTTGAAGTCCTGCTTGTTCTGCTTCATCATCTCGGCGGCGAAGTACACGCAGCCGTAGCCGGTGGCCTCTGGGCGGATCAATGAGCCGCCCCATGTGGCGCCCTTGCCGGTGAACACGCCGGTGAACTCGTTGCGCAGGCGCTTGTCCTGGCCGAACATGAAGCCGATCTCGCGGCCGCCCACGCCGATGTCGCCCGCGGGCACGTCGGTGAACTGGCCCACATGGCGCCACAGCTCGGTCATGAAGCTCTGGCAGAAGCGCATCACCTCGCCATCGCTCTTGCCCTTGGGGTCGAAGTCGCTGCCGCCCTTGCCGCCGCCCATGGGCAGGGTGGTGAGGCTGTTCTTGAAGGTCTGTTCGAAGCCCAGGAACTTCAGGATGCTGAGGTTCACGCTGGGGTGGAAGCGCAAGCCGCCCTTGTAGGGGCCGATGGCGCTGTTGAACTCCACGCGGAAGCCGCGATTCACCTGGGTGTTGCCCTTGTCATCGACCCAGGGCACGCGGAACATGATGGTGCGCTCGGGCTCCACCATGCGCTCCAAGAGCATCTTGCCCTTGTACTTGGGGTTGGCCTCGATGAAGGGGATCACCATCTCGGCCACTTCATGCACGGCCTGGAGGAACTCCGGCTCGCTGCCGTTGCGCTTCTTCACTTCTGCCATGAAGGCGTCCACGGCCTTGTTCGACTTTGCCATCGCGGGGATGTTTGGTTGTTGCTTTGGTTTAAGCGGCGGCAAATGTAGGTGGGGGAATGCGGGTTGAAAGTTGAGAAGTTGAAGGCTTGTGGCTTCGCGAGGTTTCGCGATGTCAGGGAGGCTCGGCTGCGGGTGCTGCCCCTCCATCGCACAACCCCTATCAGGCGGTAGCGATCCGTGCTGTGGCCAACTCCCAACCTGCCCAACATCCAACTTCTCAACCCCTCAACCCCCAACCTCTCAACCCGTCATTCCAAGCGAAGCCATGGAACAACCTCCCAACCTCCAACTCCCAACCTCCAACTCCCAACCTCCCAACCCCAGCCTCAAATCACCTCATACACCTTCCCCGGCAGGGCGCGCACCACGCCGCTGAATTCCAGGTTGAGCAGCAGCCCGGCCACCTTGCCCTGCGGCCACTGGCTGTGGGCGCAGAGCTCATCCACGTGCGCCTTGCCCCGGCCCCGGATCAGGTCCACCAGCACCTGCTCTTCGGGTTGCAGCTCGGCGAAGAGCGCGGCCTGCACGGCGGGCTTCTTCTTCTTCGTTGCCAGCCACTCCATGAAGGTGAGCACATCCTTGGCCGAGTTGATGAGGATGGCCTTGTTCTGCTGGATGAGGGCGTTGCAGCCTTCGCTGCGCGGGTCTGAGGGGCGGCCGGGCACGGCGAAGACCTCCCGGTCGTAGCTGTTGGCGATGTCGGCGGTGATGAGGCTGCCGCCCTTGGGGCCGCTCTCCACCACGATGGTGCAATCGCTCAGACCTGCGATCACCCGGTTGCGCGCAGGGAAATTGCCCGGTGCGAAAGGAGAGCCGCTAGGCAGCTCGCTCACCAAGGCGCCTTCCTTCATCATCTCCTTGGCTGTGGCGGCATGCTCGCCGGGGTACAGCTTGTCGAGCCCGTGCGCCACGCAGCCCACCGTAGGCAGGCCGCTCTTGAGCGCTTGGCGGTGCGCCACGATATCGATGCCGTAGGCCAGGCCGCTGACGATCGTGGCATTCGCCTCCTTCAGGCCCTGCACGAGCTCGTTGCATAGGTGCTTGCCGGCGTCGGTCGGCGCGCGCGTGCCCACGATGCTCACCATGTGGTCGGAATCCAGGTCCGCAGCGCCCTTCACGAAGAGGATCACCGGCGCGTCCTCCGCCTGTTTCAGGCGTTTGGGATAGCCCGGGTCCAGGTAGAAGAGCATGCGCACATCGTGCTTCCGTATGTAGGCCAGCTCTTTCTCCGCGGCGGGCAGCACCTTCTTATCGGTGATGCTGGCGATGAGCTTCGGCCCGATGCCCGGCACCTTCTGCAAGGTGTTCTTCAGCTTCTTGTCGGTGAAGATGGGATCCACCCCGCCGCAATAGGCCACCAGATTGCGCGCGTTCACCGGGCCGATGCCCTTGAGCATGCTCAGCGCGATGCGATGGATGAGTTCCTGATCGCTCATGCGCCGGAGGCTTGAATCGGCCAGGGGCGCCCAAGTGAAGCTGTGTTCATTGCCCGTTCGGCCCTTCTTCTACATTCGCCCAACTCGCCGGGGAATCCGTCAAAGGTGCCGGCTCCAAGATCGCTCACCGCATGATGCGAACCACCGTTGCCATGCTGCTCCTGGCGGCCATGGCCCCCTGCGCCGCACAGGATGCCGTTGTTCTGGGCCGGATCACCGACACCCGCACGGGCGAGGCGTTGATCGGCGTGAACGTGACCTACGAGCCGGGCAAGGGCGTGGCCACCGATGCCGACGGCCGCTACCGGCTCTCGCTACCGGCCGGGGAGCAAACGCTCACCTTCAGCTTCATCGGCTACGGCACGCGCACGGAACGCTTGGTGGTGGAGGCTGGCGCCGAGCGCGTGTTGGACATGAAGCTCGCCGAGGCCGCCAACCAGCTCGATGCGGTGGTGGTGACGGCGGGCCGGTTCGAGCAGCGGGTGGGGGAGGTGACTCAGAGCCTGAGCGTGCTGCGGCCGGAGATCATCCTCAACAAGAACATCGTGAGCATGGATCAGGCGCTGGAGCAGGTGCCGGGCGTGGTGATCATCGATGAGGAGCCGCAGATCAGGGCCGGCAGCGGGTTCAGCTACGGCGCGGGCAGCCGCGTGCAGGTGTGCGTGGATGATGTGCCGATCCTCAGCGGAGACATCGGCCGACCCAATTGGACCTTCCTCCCCCTGGAGAACCTGGAGCAGGTGGAAGTGATCAAAGGAGCCTCTTCGGTGCTCTACGGGAGCGCCGCGCTGAGCGGTGTCATCAACGTGCGCACGGCTTATCCGCGCGCCGAGCCGCAGACCCGCGTGACCACCTTCGCCGGCATCTACGACACCCCGGGCCATGCCCCTGCGAAGTGGTGGGACCAGAACCAGCCGGGCTTCGGTGGCGCTAACTTCTTCCACTCGCAGCGGTTCGGTCAGCTCGATCTGGTGCTGGGCGGCAATGCCTTCACCGACAACGGATACATCGGGCCGGAGCCGCAGCCTGCGGACAGCATCGCGGCCGACCCGTACAAGCTCGGACCCGGCGGCTACGATCACCGGGCGCGCTTCAACACCGGCCTGCGCTGGCGCAGCAAGAAGCGCACGGGCCTGAGCCTCGGACTGAATGGGAACGTGATGAAGAGCCGCAGCACGAGCGTATTCATCTGGAGCGACACCGACCGGGGATTGCTCCGGCCGAAGGAGGGCACGGTCACGCGTACCAAGGGCACGCAGTTCTACATCGATCCGTTCATCAGCTATTACAGTCCAGGCGGCATGAAGCATACGCTGCGCACGCGCTGGCACCGGCAGATCTTCGATAACGACAACGGGCAGGGCAACAGCAACAACACCTACCACGCCGAATACCAGGTGCAGCAGAAGGTGAACCTGTTCGGAGAGACCGTGCTGACCGGTGGCGTCCTGCTGCGCGATGTGGTCTCCACAGCCGAGCTGTACAGCGGCAATGCCGAGGGCAATGGCGAGAACACGGCGCGCAATACCGCCGCGTACCTGCAGGTGGATAAGAAGCTGCTGAAGGAGCGCCTTTCCGTGAGCGCGGGGGTGCGTTACGAGCAGTTCATGGTGCAGGACGACCTGGCCGCGCAACCCGTGTTCCGCGCGGGCGCCACGTATCGCGTGCTGCGCGCCACCTACGTGCGGGCCAGCTATGGCCAAGGCTTCAGGTTCCCCACCATCGGCGAGCGCTTCATCACGACCAGCGTGGGGCAGCTGCGCATCTTCCCGAACGGTGAACTGAAGCCCGAGGAGAGCTGGAACACGGAAGTGGGCGTCAAGCAGGGCTTCCGGCTAGGGGGCTTCACCGGCTACATCGATGCGGTCGCGTTCCAGCAGGATTTCCAGAATTACGTGGAGTTCACCTTCGGCCAATGGCGCCCCTTCACTTTCGCCACGGCCGTACAGGAATTCTACGGACTCGGATTCAAGAGCGTGAACACAGGAGGAGCTCGTGTGACCGGCCTGGAGTTCGAGCTTGCCGGTAAAGGCAGGGTCGGTGGAGTTGAGATTCAAGCTTTGCTCGGCTACACCACCACGAAGCCGATCAGCACCACGCCTGATGACATCTACGCCGAAAGGCTCAATGTGCCTATCCCGATCATCCCTTCGGCCAGCTATGTGAACACGAGCTACAACCCGGCGGATGACATCCTCAAGTTCCGCGTCCGCAACACCTTCCGCAGCGATATCCAGCTCGAGTACCACAAGGTCTTCGTCGGTTTCAGCATGCGGTACAACAGCTTCGTGCAGAACATCGACAAGGCTTTCGTTGACCTGGATGCCGGCCCCCCGCAACCCGATGTGCTGCCCACGAACATCACGGGCTGGATGGCCTCCCACGTGGAGGGCGGTGTTTGGATCGCCGATGCCCGTTTGGGCGTGAAGCTCACCGAGCAGCTCCGCGTGGCCTGCATCGTGAACAACCTCACGAACGAGGTCTACTCCCTACGTCCGCTGTCGATCGAGGCGCCGCGCAGCGTGCAGGTGCAACTGAGCGCCACGCTGTGATGCCCACGCACGGGCGCGACCTGCTCTCCCTCTCCACTGCGCTGGCGCTCTGGGGCGTGCTGCTGGTGGTGGTGCTGCGCGACCCGCCGCGCAACATCCTCAGCTGGGACACCTTCGGCTACCACCTCTACCTGCCCGCCACCATCATCCACGGCGATCCCGGCATCAGTGATCCCGCGTGGGTGACCGCCGCGAACGACACCTACCATAACACCGGCACGCTCTACCAGATCAGCGAGCTGCCCAATGGCCGGTGGGTCGACAAATACCCGATGGGCCTGGCGATGCTGTGGTCGCCCTTCTTCCTCGCAGGGCACGTGGTGGCGGGCATCACCGGCGCGCCGCAGGATGGATTCTCCGCACCGTATCAGTGGTCGCTCATCATTGCGGCGCTGCTGAGCATGCTCTTCGGATTGCTGCTGGTGCGCGGGTTGCTGATCCGCCTCTTCCACGATGGCGTGGTTGCCCTGGTGCTGCTGCTGTTGGTGCTGGGCACGAATTACTACCACCAGGCCACGCAGGGTACGGGCATGCCGCACGTCTTCTTGTTCACGCTCGGTGCTGCCGTGCTTCGACTAACCGTGCTGTGGAACCGCAGCGAACGGCACGTGCATGCATTGGCGCTCGGTGCCGTGCTCGGGTTGCTCGTCGCTGCGCGCCCTACCGAGATCGTGTGGGTGCTCGTTCCGCTGTGCCACGGAACCGGGCTTGACCAGGGTCCGCGCGCTTGGTTGCACGGTTTGTGGAACCGGCGCAGGCATCTCGTGATCATGGCATTGGCCGCCACGCTGATCTGCTTCCCGCAGCTGCTCTACTGGAAATGGATGACGGGCCGCTGGCTGTACATGAGCTACAACAATGCGGGCGAAGGCTTCGAGTTCCTGCACCCCTACCTGGCCGAGGTGCTCTTCAGCTTCCGCAAAGGCTGGTACCTCTATACGCCCCTCATGCTGCTGGCCACCGCAGGCATCGCGCTGCTCTGGAAACGGATGCCCGAGTGGCGATGGCCCGTCCTTCTCTTCTTCGCGCTGAACCTGTACATCGTATCCAGCTGGAGCTGCTGGTGGTACGCCGATAGCTTCGGGCAGCGCGCCTTGGTCCAGAGCTACGCGCTCATGGCCCTTCCGCTCGCGGCCTTGGTGGAATGGGTGCTGAGGCGGGCGCGAGCGCTGCGTGCCGCCGCGCTGCTGGCGCTCCTAGGGTGCGTCGCATTGAACCTCTTCCAGACCTGGCAGGTGAACCACGGGATCATCCATACCTCGCGCATGACAGCGGCAGCGTATCGTGCGGGCTGGTTGAAGACCGAGGTGCCTGAAGGATTCGATCGATTGCTGTTGTTCGGCCGGTCCTATATCGGCGCGAACGACCGGCCGCAGCCTTCAGCCTATAGGAGGCTGCGCATCGCACGCATGCTGTTCGACTCGGAAGCAGGGTTCGCTCAAGGCCTCATGACCGGCGAACGGCCATTCACCTCGGCTTGGCGCATCCGTTGGCAGGATCTGACCCGCGCCGACCATGCCTGGATCGAGGTGAGGGGCCGCGCACGAGCGGAAGGCCCCGAGACGCCCGAAGCGAGCCTGGTGACCACCATGGAGCACAACGGGCACAGCTACGGGTACGTGGCCACCGGCATGGAATGGGCGGCAGGTCAAGCCCAGCTTGATTTCGAAGCATGGTACCTGCCGCCCGACATTCGCAGGCCCGATGACGAGCTGGTGATCTACGGTTGGTCGCGCGGCGGTGGCCCGGCACGGCTCACAGAGCTCGATATCTTCATCCATGAACCCCTCCGCTGACAAACCCATGCGCATCCTCGGCGTGATACCCGCCCGCTTCGCCAGCACCCGCTTGCCCGGCAAGCCGCTGGTCGACATCGGTGGGCGCAGCATGGTGATGCATGTGCTGGAGCGCGCGCGACTGGCCGCCGCGCTCGATGCCGTGGTGGTGGCCACCGATGACGAGCGCGTGGCGGAGCACGTGCGCTCCCACGGCGGTGACGTGGTGCTCACCTCCGCCGCGCATCCGAGCGGCACCGATCGCTGCCATGAGGCGCTGCTGTTGAAGGGAGCGGAGCGATTCGATGCCGTGGTGAACATCCAAGGCGATGAGCCCTTCATCGAACCGCAGCAGATCGATGAGCTCTGCGCGGCGTTGCAGGCCGCACCCGGCGGAATCGCGACCCTGGCGCAAGTGGTGACCGATGATCACGACCTGGACGACCCGGGCGAGGTGCTGATCACCGTGGACACGCGCATGGACGCGCTCTATTTCAGCAGGGCCGCCATTCCCTACCTGCGTGATGCGGCGCCCGGTCCCAAGCATGCGCGCTTCCGCTTCCTCAAGCACGTGGGGCTCTACGGGTATACGGCCGATGCCTTGCGCCGCATCGTGGCCTTGCCGCCTTCGTCGCTTGAACTGGCCGAATCGCTCGAGCAGCTGCGCTGGGTGGAGAACGGATTCAAGGTGCGCATCGGACTCACTTCCTACCCGAGCTTCTGCGTGGACACCCCCGCTGATCTCGCCGAGGCCCGCCGACGGGTCGGCGCTCCCTAGATTCGCGGCGGTTATGGGCCTCGAACGCGACCTGCACGACCTGCTCTTCTGCCACGATTGCGTGATCGTGCCGCAGTGGGGCGGCTTCATCACGCATTACCGCGCCGCCCGGCTCGATGAGGCCCGCAAGATCATCCACCCACCGGGCAAGGAGCTGAGTTTCAACAGGCATCTGGTCCGCAACGACGGCCTGCTCGCCGACCGGCTCGCCAGGCGCGAAGGCATCGCTTTCGACAAGGCCAGCGCACGGATCGATGCCGAAGTGGCCGGATGGCGCAGCACCTTGGATCGCAACGGGCGCTTGGAGCTGCCCTACATCGGCATCTTCTTCCGCGACGCCGAGCACAACCTGCAGTTCGACCCCGATCGCCGCTCCAACTACCTGAAGGATGCCTTCGGGCTGAGGTCCCTCGCCGCGGTGCCGGTGGAGCAGCCCATCACGCAGCCGGTGGTGGTGCCCATCACCAAGAAGGAACCTGTCGCGCAAGAAGAGCGCCGCTCCTCGGTGCTCTGGGTGGCAGCCGGGGTAGCCGCCGTGCTCTTCAGCGCCGCTGCTTTCTGGGCCTACCGCATGCAGGATGGCGATCAGGTGCAGTGGAGCGGCTTCGGGCCGTGGGCGGCACGCCCCGCGGCCCACTACAAGGCCCCTGAGCAGGCTGGTTTCGCTCCGGTCTCCACGCCACTGCCCTTCGAGCTGCCCAGCGCCGATTCCGGTGTGCATGAAGTGCTCCTCGATGCGGAGCGCGACGTGCGCGTGCATGTGCGCATGGGCGATCTGCGCATCGCAACGGCCGACACCACGCATGTGGCTGTGCGGATCGCGCCGCCACCGGCCTCGGCTGATCTGCGCTTCCATGTGATCGGCGGGTGCTTCGCCCAGCCCGAGAACGCCGACAAACTGCTCGAAGAGCTCCTGGCCAAAGGCTTCCCCGCACGACGCTTGCGGCAGCGCGGCATGCTCCATCCCGTCGCCTTCGGCAGTTACGCCACTCGCGCCGAGGCGCTCACCGCCATGGATCAGGTACGGCACACCGAAGGCCGTTCCGCATGGCTTTTGGTGCGTTGATCCCCTGCTGCTCTCCATAGCTTCGCACCACCCCTTCGGGCCGACGATGACCACGCACGCGGTAGAGCTGGATTCCTGCACGGTGACCTTTCTCGATGAAGACATCGTGCACACCCATTTCAAGGACGCGCACCTGGTCACGCCAGATGATGTGCACTCAATGTTCGACGCCATTCAGGCCGAGCGCAAGGGGCGAAAGGCGCTGCTGATGGTGTCGGTAGGCGAGGGCACCACCATGAGCAATGAGGCCCGTGCCTACGCCTCTTCTCCGGAATCATCGAGCTTCATCGCAGCCGATGCCATCATCGTGCGCGACTTCGGCCACCAGCTCGCCGCCAATGTCTTCGTGCGCCACCATAAGCCCGGTAGGCCCATACAGATGTTCCCTGATCGGGACAGCGCACTGGCCTGGCTGCGCACCCAACATCACCTCATCGGTTGATCATATGCTCAAGAACCTGATCGCTGCCGTGGCCCTCGTGGCCAGCATGCCCGTGACGCTGGCCCAGATCATTACCGTTCCGGAAGAGCGCACGGTGCGCACTGCGAAGTCCGAGGTGGTGAGCCTTGCCGTGGCTCCCAAGGGAGATAGGCTTCTGGTGGGCCTTGCCAAGGGAGCCGAGGTCATCGACCTGGAGAGCGGCAAGAAGATTTTCGCCCTGCCGTACAACGAGGACGGAGGAACGGCTGCGTACTACGTCGCCTTCAACGATAACGGGGAATACGCCGTGCTTATCGGCCATAGCGGCAAACGGGTGGTGTACAGCATGAAGACTGGGAAACCCGAGCCTTCCTTGCAGCAGCACCGCTGGGTGCCCGATCCGCGCGCGGTGAAGGCCATGGGGCTCGACATGAGCAATTCCACCTTCGACCGCTTCTATCAGCAAGCGGAGCTGAAGGATGGCGAGAACACCTACCGTGCGGTGAAGGACGGAGCCGTTGAAGTGGTTGCCGCCGATGGGAAGGTGATGCAGCGCCTGGCGTTCGCGGAGAACAAGGACCAGCACCACCGGGCGCCCTTGTTGCGCTGGCAGGAGTGGCTCCTGGTAGGCGCCGATGACGGCCGCGTGCTCTTCTACCGGTTGCCTTGATCGGTGGGCGAGGCCGGCTCCTCCTTGGTGCCGCCGCGCGCCTTCATCACCACGAAGCCCACGACGCCACCGAGCACCAACAGGCCCATGGCGCCCCAGGTCCAGCCGAGCTGATCGCGGAAGACCACCGTGGCCAGCAAGGCGATCAGCAGCAACCAGGCGCCTTGGCCGAAGAGCCAGAGCGCCGGCCCGGACCAAGCCAGTGAACCAGCCTGAAGGCGTGCCTGCACCCGATGCAGCATCACCTGATAGACGATGAGCAGCGCCGCAAGGCCGAGCTTCAGGTGCATGAAAGGCTCCTTGAGCAGGCCGGGCATGCTCCAGAGCTGCCAAAGACCCATGGCCACCAGCACGACCAATGCAGGCCAGGCCAGCCCGAAGAGCACGCGACGTTCCATGCGCGTGAACCGCTCATGCAGCAGGCCGCGCTCTGGCTCCCAGCGCCTGAGCCCGGCCCTGTGCGCATTGAATACGCGCGCCAGATGGAACGCGGCCGCGAACCACGCGACAAGCGCGAGCAGGTGGATCAGCTTGAGCAGCGGCAGGAGCATAGGGGATGAATCGTGCATGCCACCAAGGTACGCGAGGGCCGCGGCTACCTTCGCCGCCCCATGACCACACGCGCCTCACGCCCTGTCAGCGATAGCTATGCCGAGACCACGCATGTGGTGCTGCCCAACGACACCAACACGCTCGGCAACCTCTTCGGCGGTCGCCTGCTGCAATGGCTCGACATCAGCTGCGCCATCAGCGCGCACCGGCACTGCAAGCGCAACGTGGTCACCGTGGCGGTCAACCATGTGGGCTTCGACCGCCCCATCAAGCTCGGCGATTTCGTCACCATTCGCAGCCATGTGAGCAGAGCCTTCGGCAGCAGCATGGAGGTGTGGAGCGATGTGTTCGTGGAGGACCAGCAGACCGGCGAGAAAATCCCGTGCAACAGCGCCATCTACACCTTCGTCGCTGTGGATAACGCGGGCCGTCCCGTGCAGGTGCCGGAGGCGGAGCCGACCACCGATGAGGAGCGCCGCCGGTATGACGGCGCTTTGCGGCGCAGGCAGCTGCGGCTCATCCTGAGCAACAAGATGCGACCGGATGAGGCCACCGAGCTGAAGAAGCTCTTCGCCTGATCAAAGCCCTTCGTCCAGGCTGAAGCCGTCGAACAGCTCGCCCGTGGCGGTGTCATGCGCGCGAAGGCCGAGGTGGCGCAGCAACGCGCCGATGCAGGCCGCGCTCTGCTCGCCGCCGTGCACATGGGCCACGATGTAGCGCACCCGGTCGGCATCTTCCATGTGCAGCTGGAAACTGATGTCGATGTCATCGCCCTTGGCGAAGAGCCAGTCGCCATCCACCTGGTCGATGAAGGGGATGGCCTCGCGCACCTTTGCGATGAGCGCCGTGCGGTCGCCAATCGGCTTCGGCCGGAAGTCCTGCGGGACCTCATGGATGGATGCCACCTCGGGGAAGTCCTGGATGTAGATGTCCCAGCTCATGCGTTCACGCGTTCAGCGATGCGGCGAAGGTCCTGCTTCTCCATGCATCGGAAGTGGCCCTTGGGGCAGCGGTCGTAACCGATCTTGCTGCAAGGTCGGCACGGCAGGCCCTCCACCTCGGCGATCATGGCGCGTTCAGGGTGCTCGGGGATATAAGGCCCCATGCCGAAGGCCGGAACCGTATTCCCCCAAATACTGACGACTTGTTTCCGGAATGCCGCCGCGATGTGCATGGCGCCGCTGTCGTGCGCGATCACGCTGCGCGCCTGCTTGATCAACGACGCGCTCCCAAGGATGTCGAACCGTCCAGTGGCATCGAATACACGCGCTCCCACGGCATCGCCGATCGCACTCGCCACGTTCCGATCCTCCTTGCCGCCAATGATCACGATCGGCCCCTCGATCAGCTTGGCCAGTTCGATGAGCCGGTGCTGCGGCAGTCGCTTGGTGGCATGTGCCGCCCCGATAGCCAAGGCCGTGTATCCAGCGCGGTGCGTAGCCGGAAGGCTGGCTAGCGGCACTTCCCGGTCTGCCGGTAAGAAGAGGTCAAGCCCCTTGCCGTCGTTCTTCACACCGAGATGGGCCGCGGCACTCATGTACCGGTCCACGATGTGGATTCGCGGCATGCGGTCCACGTTCAGGTTCACCAGCATCCATTTCTGCACGTTCAGCTTCGGGAAGCTGTGCGCGGGCACGCCCAGAGCGCGCTTCACCCGTGCGGTGCGCAGGTTGTGGTGCAGATCGATCACCTGGTCGAAGCCTTCGGCCTTCAGCCGGCGGATCAAATCGCCGAGGTCATCTCCGAGCTCGTGCACGCGCGTCACATGCGGATTGAACCGTATCAGGTCCGCGAAGGCACTCTTGGTGGCCACATGGATCTCGGCATCCTTCAACTGCTCCTTCACGCAGCGCAGCACCGGGCTGGTGAGCACGATGTCGCCGATGGAGGAGAAGCGTAGGACCAAGATCTTCATGCGCCTGCGAAGTTGAGGGTTGGCGGTTGACCTTGGTTGCGAGTTGGGCATACACCGCCACCTTTGCCATTCTGGAGGACTCAGGCCGCACTCAACCATCAACCCGCAACGCCCAACCTGCGCTTGGAACTGATCGATACACATGCCCACCTCTATCACAAGCAGTTCGATGCGGACCGCGAGGAGATGCTACGCCGTGCGCTGGATGCGGGTGTGACCAAGCTCTTCCTGCCCAATGTGGATCATGAGAGCATCGCCGCCATGGACGCGCTGGCTGCGGAGCATCCGGATCGCTGCTTCGCCATGATGGGGTTGCATCCATGCTCCGTGGGTGAAGACAATGCGCTGGCGATGGAAGAGGTCGGGCGCTTGCTGCGCACTGGGAACTACTGCGCCGTGGGCGAGATCGGCATCGACCTGTACTGGGACAAGACCTGGCTCGCTCAGCAGCAGGAGGCCTTCCGTCAGCAGGTGCGCTGGGCCAAGGAGCTGCGGTTGCCGATCGTGATCCATTGTCGGGAGAGCTTCGAGGAGGTCATCGCCATAGTGGAGGAGGAGAATGACGAGGTCCTACGCGGTGTCTTCCACTGCTTCACCGGCACACCCGAGCAGGCGCAGCGGGTGATCGCTTTGGGCGACTTCTATCTGGGGATCGGAGGCGTGATCACCTATCCGAAGGGCGGCCTCTTTGAGACCATGCAGCACGTGGGAGCGGCCCATTGCGTGCTGGAGACCGATGCCCCCTACCTCGCGCCCGTTCCGTTCAGAGGAAAGCGAAACGAGAGCGCCTACATCCAGCACATCGCCAGGAGACTGGCCGAGGCATCGGGCATCACCATCGAGGAAGTGGCTCGGATCACCACCGCTAATGCGGAGCAACTGTTCAAACGATGAGCGCGAGCGTACTGCTGATCTACACCGGAGGCACCATCGGCATGTGGTCCGATCCGCGCACCGGCGCCCTGCGACCCATGGACCTGGAGCACTTGGAGCAGCAGGTGCCGGAGCTCGAGCGCATCGGGGTGCGGTTGGGCACCGTGGCTTTCGAGGCACCGATCGACAGCAGCGACATGAAGCCGACGGATTGGGTGCGGATCGCGCGGATCATCGGCGAGGCGTATGACCGGTACGACGGCTTCGTGGTGCTGCACGGCAGCGATACCATGGCCTATACGGCCAGCGCGCTGAGTTTCCTATTGGAGGGGCTGAGCAAGCCGGTGATTCTCACCGGTTCGCAGCTGCCCATCGGCACCATCCGCACCGATGCGAAGGAGAACCTGATCACCGCCATCGAGATCGCGGCCGCCAAGGATGAACAGGGCCGCGCGATGGTTCCCGAGGTAGCCGTGTACTTCGAGTACCGCTTGATGCGCGGCAACCGCACGGTGAAGGTGCATGCCGAGCGCTTCGAGGCCTTCCGTTCCCCGAACTGGCCGGTGCTGGCGGAGGCCGGCGTGCATCTGCGCTACGACCGGGCGGCGATCTTGCCACACCGAACCGGTAGCCTGCGCGTGCATGATCGGCTCGATGACCGCATCGCTGTGCTCCGGCTATTCCCCGGCATGCGTGGTGAGTGGGTGCAGCAGGCGCTTTCCTTGCCCGGTCTGAAGGCCGCCGTGCTGGCCACCTTCGGCAGCGGCAATGGCCCTACCGATCCGGAATTCGTGGGCGCCTTGCGCGCAGCCCGCGAGCAAGGCATCGAACTGCTCAACGTCACCCAGTGCGCAGGCGGGCGCGTGGAGCAGGGCCGCTACGTCACGAGCCATGCCTTCGTGGAGCTCGGTGTGATCCCGTGCGCCGATATGACCATCGAGGCGGTGCTGGCCAAGGCGATGTTCCTGCTCGGTGATGAACAGGGAACGGCCCGCTTCGCCCCACGAATGGCGGCACCGATCGCCGGGGAGTTGACGTTGGCTTAACGTGACCTCGGAGCCCGCTCGCTGCCTGCCTTTCGCCGCTTCCTGTGCAGCCCTTGCCCGGAACCACCTTTTTGTACCTTGGCCGCCCTTCGGAAGGGCATGGAACCGCCCTTCTGCAGCAAGTAAAGGAGAGATGGCCGAGTGGTTTAAGGCGCGCGCCTGGAAAGTGCGTTTACCTGAAAGGGTAACGGGGGTTCGAATCCCTCTCTCTCCGCCATTGCCGATCGGCGGCGAAGCCGCCGGGTCGTTCGCAATGGCAGCGAGCCGAGCTTGCTCGAGCGAGCGGACAGGGCGAACGACCCGAGGCCCGCAGGGCCGTCAATCGGAAATGAAGCTCCCCCAACTGGGAAAGGCCGACCGCAGGGAGGCCAATCCCTCGGAGTTCTTTGGCAGCGTGCCGAGCTTGCTCAGGCATGCGGACAGCGCATTCAGCCCGAGGCCCGTAGGGCCGATGCCATGCAATGAGGCCTCCCCCTCCTGGGAAAGGCCGACCGCAGGGAGACCAATCCCTTTTCTTGCGCTCGAGCGAACGCCGCGCAGCACCCCATCTTTGACCGCCCACTAGGAACCAACCCCAGCTAACTTCACCCAGCAACCTCAACACATGGCACGCAAGTTCTTGTCCCTCTGCCTGGTCGCCCTCATGGGCATCAGCCTGGTCAGCACCCCGATCATGGCGCAGGATCCGCCCGCAACCGAGCAGGCCGCCTCCTCCGAAGTGACCGATGGGTCTTCCGCCGGCGGTCACCAGATGTTCAAGCAGCGCTTCATCGAAGGCGATCCCATCTGGATGGCGCCCGTGCTGATCTGCTTGATCCTCGGCCTGGCCGTCGTGATCGAGCGCATCATCTACCTGAACATGGCCTCCACCAACACCACCAAATTGCTCACGGGAGTGGAAGACGCGCTGCGTTCCGGTGGCGTTGACGCCGCGAAAGAGGTATGCCGCAACACGCGCGGCCCCATCGCCGGCATCTTCTACCAAGGCCTCGACCGCGCCCACGAGGGCGTGGACATCGCCGAGAAGAGCATCATCGCCTATGGCGGCGTGGAAGTGGGGCGCTTGGAGCGCGGCCTTCCCTGGATCAGCCTGTTTATCGCGCTGGCCCCCATGCTCGGGTTCTTGGGTACCGTTATCGGGATGATCTTCGCCTTCGACCAGATCGCGGCCGCCAACAACATCAGCCCGGCCATCGTGGCAGGCGGTATCAAGGTGGCGCTGCTCACCACGGTGTTCGGTCTCATCGTGGCCATCATCCTGCAGATTTTCTACAACTACCTGCAGAGCAAGATCGATAGCATCTCCGGCCAGATGGAGGAGGCCTCCATCAGCCTGGTCGACCTGCTCGTGAAGTCGAACATCAGCAAGCACTAAGCACCATGCACCAAGGCTCAAACCTCATCGGCCGCATCGCTCAATGGGCGATCATGGGCCTGGGTGTCCTGTTCACCATCATGATCTTCGCCGGCAGCGATGCGGGCATCGATGGTGGCCTCTGGATCACCTACATCGCCTTGGGCATCGCGGCCATCGCCACGTTGGGCTTCTCCCTCCAAGGGCTCACCAAGAAGTCCCTCATCGGCCTGGGCGCGTTCCTGGCGCTCTTCGTCGTGGCTTACGTGCTCGACGGCGGCACCGTGCGACCCGGTTGGAACGTGACGGAGAGCACCTCGAAATGGATCGGGGCCGGCCTCATCCTCATGTACATCGCGCTCATCGGGGCCATCTGCATGATCCTCTACGGCGAGATCACCCGCATGTTCAAGTAAGCCATGCTGAAGAAACGCGCGAAGCGAGGTCCAGGCGAGATCAATGCCGGCTCCATGGCCGACATCGCCTTCCTGCTGCTCATCTTCTTCCTCGTGACCACCACCATGGACACCGACGCGGGTATCCTGCGCCTGCTTCCGCCCATCGTGGATGAGCCCGTGATCTCCGACGTGAACAAGCGCAACGTGTACGAGGTGCTCGTGAACGATGCCGACATGCTGCTCGTGGAGGGGCAGATGATGGACATCAAGGAGCTGCGTGCCGGCGCCAAGGAGTTCATGGTGAACCCGGACAATTCCCCGGACCTGCCGGAGAAGCACCGCGTGACCGCCGCCGAGTGCCAGCAGAAGATTGGAGAGTACAAGGCTTTCCTGGCCGGAGCCAAGGACGAGGCCGAGAAGCAATCGTACCGCGATGTGCTGGACCGCTGGGAGGACAAGCTTAATGCCGTGCGCCTGCTCGGCGAGTACATGGAGCTGCCCAACTCGGCCCTGATCTCGCTGCAGACCGGCTCGAAGACCAGCTACGGCATGTACGTGCAGGTGCAGAACGAGCTGGAGGGCGGCATCCGCGAGCTGCGCGATGAGCTCTGCATGCAGAAGTTCGACCGCAAGTTCACCGAGCTCGATGAGAAGAACGACGACGACAAGGAGCTGATCAAGGCCATCCGCATGGTCTACCCGCAGCGCGTGTCGGAGGCGGAACCCGTGGACCTGACCAAGAAACAGTAGCCAACGATGTCACGCTTCAAGGAAAAGAAGAGCGGCACGCCCGCCATCAGCACGGCTTCACTGCCTGACATCATCTTCATGCTCCTCTTCTTCTTCATGGTGACCACCGTGATGCGGGAGACCGACCTGCTGGTGAAGATCACCCTGCCCGAGGCCAGCGAGACCACCAAGCTCGAGGACAAGGCGCTGGTGGATTACCTCTACATCGGCCCGCCGATGAGCAAGGAGCTGGGTACCGAGCCGGTGCTCCAGCTCAACGACCAGTTCGCCAAGCTCAATGAGATCGACCCCTGGGTGTCGGCAGGCAATGAGCGCCGCGACGAGGTGCTGCGCCCCAAGATCACCCGCTCGTTGAAGGTGGACAAGGAGACGGCGATGAAGATCGTGACCGACGTGAAGCAGGAACTGCGCAAGAGCAACGCGCTGAAGATCAACTACAGCACGGCGCAAGGGCGCTGATTCGCTTCCCTCAGATCGCGACGGCCGCTCATCGAGCGGCCGTTCGCTTGTTCTGGAGCGCCGTTCCCCGCAGTAAGCGCAATGCCCCGGCCATTCAATCTGTTCATGAGGCATGCGGCGTATCCGGAATCAAAGAGGCCCACGTGCCATCGATGCAGGGAGCATGGCGGACATTGCCTTCCTCCTATTGATCTTCTTTCTCGTCACCACAACCCTTGAGGTGGACGCGGGTCTGCCGCGGCGACTTCCGGTAGCATCGTCCGATAAGCCTTCCCCGATTCCAGAACGCAACTTGTTGCAGGTGCTGGTGAAAGAGCAGGGAGCCATCATGGTGCGTGGCAAGCAAGTGACGGCCGATGACCTGCCTGGCCTGGTCATGGACTTTCTCACGAACCCTACGAACTCAGACGACAGGCCCGCCATGATCGCGCTGACTCCTGAGCGATGCGCTATGGAACTAACAGCCGCACGCTCTGAAACCGGAATCGCGCTGTGGCGGCAACGGGCCGTAGCCGTCGCTGTGCTGGGTGCATACCGTGAGCCACCTTCGGGTGTCCAGATTATCGTCACCACCGCGAACGGGACACGCTATGCCGATTTCATCGCTGTACAGGACGCATTAGAACAAGGGATCACGGCACTTCGTGATTCCGTCAGCCTTACGGCATTCGGGAAGCGCTTCGCCGAACTCAACGAAGTGGATCCGACCGGCATGCTGCGGATCCAGGTCGTACGGAGAGCCGTGCCGCACGCGATCGGTGAAGGCATCTGGGCGGACCGCTAGCGGCCCTCCCTCTACCTTTGCAGCCATGCCGCGCATCGGCTCCATCGAACTGCCGGAATTCCCGCTGCTGCTCGCCCCCATGGAGGACGTGAGCGATCCGCCCTTCCGCGCGCTATGTAAGAAGCACGGGGCCGACCTCATGTTCACCGAGTTCATCAGCAGTGAGGGGCTCATCCGCAAGGCGGCCAAAGGCATCAAGAAGCTCGACATCTTCGAGGCCGAACGGCCCATCGGCATCCAGCTCTTCGGCGGCAGCGAGGATGCCATGGAGGAGGCGGCACGCATCGCCGAAGCGGCCGGTCCCGACCTCATCGACATCAACTACGGCTGCCCCGTGCACAAGGTGGTGAGCAAAGGCGCGGGCGCGTGCCTGTTACAGGACGTGGACAAGATGGTGCGGCTCACGGAGAAGGTGGTGAAGGCCGTGAAGCTCCCCGTGACGGTGAAGACGCGCCTGGGCTGGAACGACCAGACGAAGAACATCGAAGAGGTGGCCGAACGTCTGCAGGATGTGGGCATCGCTGCGCTGAGCATCCACGGCCGCACGCGCGCGCAGCTGTACAAGGGCCCGGCGGATTGGACGCTCATCGGCAAGGTGAAGGCCAATCCGCGCATCCGGATCCCCATCTTCGGTAACGGCGACATCGACTCGCCCGAGAAGGCGGTGGAATACCGTGCGCGCTACGGGGTGGATGGCGTGATGATCGGTCGGGCCAGCATCGGTCACCCTTGGATCTTCAACGAGATCAAGCATTTCATGGCCACCGGCCAGCACCTAGCAGCGCCCTCGATTGCTGATCGTGTGGAGGCCGCGCGCGAGCACCTGCGCTCCTCACTCGCATGGAAAGGGCCGTGGGAGGGCGTGGTGGAGATGCGTCGGCACTACGGCAACTACCTGAAAGGACTGCCCAACGTGAAGGAGGTGCGTTTGCGATTGTGTACCGAGAAGGACCCTCAGGTGCTGGAGGCGATCCTTGATGAAGTGAAGGCGACCTATAGCCTCGCCGCCGTGGCGTAGAGGAAGCGTCGGCTTAGCGCGCGTAGGGGTACCCAGGTGGCCAATAGGCCGATACCGAGCACCGTGCCCAGGATCAGCACGAGGTCGGTCCATACGATGCGCACCGGGAAGGAGTCGACCATGGCCTCGGCCATCTGTACGAAGCCGAACTGCTGCTGCGCCCAGCAGATGCCTAGCCCCAGTGCCATGCCGATGGCGGCGCCGCTTACCACGATCAGCAGGCCCTCGTGCAGGAAGATGCGGCGCACGAGCGGGGCGGTGGCGCCCATGCTCATCAGGGTGCGCATGTCCTCCTTCTTCTCGATCATCATCATGGTGAGCGAGGCGATGACGTTGAACGCGCCGATGAGGCCGATGAAGGCCAGCACCACGAAGGCCACGAGCTTCTCCGTGGCATTGGTCTGGTACATGAGCGCGTTCTTCTGGTAGCGCGTGCGTACCGCGAAGCGCGGTCCCAAGGATGACGCCAGCTCCTTCGCGACGCGGTCCATATCGGTTTTCGGTGCGAGCTGCAGCTCCAGGGCGCTCACGGCGCTGTCGTAATGCAGAAGGCTCGCGGCCAGGTCGAGGGGTACAACGGCGTACTTGCTGTCGAACTCCATGTTCATGCTGAAGGCGCCGGCCAGTGCTACGGCCGTCTGCTCGAAGGCCTCCTGCTTGTAGCGGCTCAATTTGCGTCCGCGGATCGGTGCGCTGATCTCCAGCGGCTGGAACACGCCGTCATCCAGTGGCACGCCAAGGTCGGCCTTGAGCCCGAGGCCGAGGATGGCATCCGGACCCTGCGTGCCTTGTAAGGTGCTCTCCCCGGTGTAGAGGTAGCGTTCCATGTCGGCCATCTGCAGGTATTGCGGCTCCACGCCCTTCAGTGTGGCCACGGCCTGCTGGTCGCCGCAGCGCAGCAGCACATTCTCCTCGATGGTCCAGCTGGACCGCAGCACATCGGGCCGGGCGAGGATGGCGCCGAGGTCGAGCGAGTCCTTGGGGAAGGTCTTGCCCTCGGACGCCATGATCGTGATGTCCTGGTCGAAGGGTGAGTAAATCTTGTCCACCAGCTCCGCGATGCCGTTCATGGCGCTCAGCACCACCACCATGGCTCCGGTGACCACCGCGATAACCGTGATGCTGATCCACGTGATCACATTGATTGCATTCGTGCTGCGCTTGGCGAGCAGGTAACGGCGAGCGATGTGGAGGGGGAGGTTCATGGCTTCATGTGCTCATGCGACCCCTGGCGCTGCCAAGCGCACCATGTGACCATTGGCCCATGCGATCCTGGATCTGCTCACCGAAGCAGACCTGCGCGAGCGGCAAATGTGCAGTTGGTTGCATGGGCACATGTAAGAATGGGCACATGGATGCATGCGCTTTTACTTCCACGCCTTCACGATCAATCCCGTCCCCGTCTTGTGCCGCATGCGCACATCGGCCATGTTCAGCACGAAGGCGATGGGGTAGGCGATGAGATAATAGAAGGGCAGGATGATGAAGAAGAGCTTGCTGGCCTGGAGCATGAGCAGTGGCCACTTCATGCTGAGCTTCCAACTGATCTTACCGGGTGCGCCGTAGCTGTACCGCGCCTCCACCTTGTTGAAGCCGTTTCGCAGGGCCTTCGCGCGGATATCGTCGATGTTATAGCCGTCGCGCACATGCTCTTCGATGAATGAGCCCTCGCCCTCCTCATGCACGTCGCTGCCGCCCTGATCGCTCGGTGTGCTGATGATGAGCATGCCGCCTTCCTTGAGCGAGGTGCTGTAGCAACGCAATGCGGCCTCGTCCTCGAGGATGTGCTCCATCACATCCACGCACACCACCAGGTCGAAGCTGTCCGGTTGCTGGAAGCGCGTCACATCGCCCACCTCGAACCGTACCTGCGGCCGACCGATGCGCTGGAAGAAGGCATTGCAATCGGCCACCTGCTCCTCCTTCACGTCGATGGCGGTGATCCGGGCCTTGGGCAATTTACCGCTCAGCCAATAGCTGTACTGCCCGAAGCCGGCACCGGCGTCGTAGATGCTGCTGACAGGCTTGCCTGCGGCATCGCATCCTGCGATCCAAGCGCGCAGTTCCCGCTGGATGTGCCAGCAGCGCAGCAGCAGCAGGTCAAGCAGACGGTAGAAGAGCTTGCGCAGGAAGGGCGTCCGGTTGAAGACCACGCCCAACCGGCGCTTGACGGGATCGTATTGCATCTGGTCCTGTTCTCTGTGCAGGTTGGGGGTGCTGGTTGGATGTTGGAGTTCGCGCGATTCGGGCAACCCTCAATGGCGAGGGTCAACCCCCAACCATCAACCTTTCAAGAGCTTATCGATGGCCTCGGCGCGATCCAGGGAATCGTCCACGTAGAAGAGCAGCTCCGGCACCACGCGCATCTGCTTGCCGATACGGCCGCCGAGCTGCCCACGGAGACGGTGCGCGTGCTCCTTGATGCGTTCGATCGCCGCCTGCTTGTCCTTCACAGGGAAGAGGCTCACGTACACCTTGGCCACGCCCAGGTCCGGGCTCACCCGTACCCCGGTCACCGTGATCAGGCTGCCGGGGAGCAGGTGGCGGCCCTCCACGAGGAGGATCTCCGCGAGCTCCTTCTGCAGCAGGCTGTTCACCTTGTTCTGTCTGATGCTGTCCATCGCGCGGCGAAGGTAGGGGCGCGACCCCGGCTCGGAGGCCGGGGTGACGAGCCGCCCCTACCTTCGTGTCCGCCAGCGATGCGTAACTTCTTCCGGATCCTCCGCTTCGGCGCGCCCTATCGGCATTTCGCGTTCCTCAACGCGCTCTTCAACCTGATCGCCACGGTCTTCCACCTGGCCTCGTTGCTGCTGTTCATCCCCTTCCTGCGCCTGCTGCTCGGCCAGGTGCAACCCGTGCATCAGCGACCTGCCGAGCTATGGACGCGCGAGGGGCTGGAAGGCACCTTCAACTGGTTCCTCACCCAGCAGATCGAGCAGCGCGGGCCCATGGGCGCCCTGCTGGTCATCAGCATCGGCGTGGTGGTGCTCTTCCTGCTCAAGAACGTGTTCCGGTACCTCGCGGTAGTGGCCATCTGCAACTTCCGGAACCTCATCGTGCGCGACATCCGTTCCCGCATCTACGACAAGCTCCTGGAACTGCCCTTGCGCTACCATACCAACGAGCGCAAGGGGGACCTGCTCTCGTTGATCACGAACGACATGGGAGTGGTCGAGTATTCCGTGATGTACTACATCGAGATGATCTTCCGCGAGCCCATCGCCGTGGTGCTCTTCCTGGCGACCATGATCACGCTCTCGCCGCAGCTCACGATCATCTCGTTGCTCATGCTGCCCGTGAGCGGTCTGCTGATCGCACGCATCAGCAAGAGCCTCAAGCGCAAGAGCGCGCGGGTGCAGGAGAAGAGCGCCGACTTGCTCGCACGGGTGGAAGAGACGCTTACGGGCATCCGCGTGATCAAGGCTTTCAACGGCGAGGCCGACATGCGCCGCCGCTTCGAGCGGGAGAACGACCTGCTCACGCGCGGCAGCATCGCCATGCTCAACCGGCAGGACATCGCATCGCCGTTGAGCGAGACCATGGGCGCGGCCGTGATGGCGGCCATCGCGTACATCGGCGGCTCGTTGGTGCTCGGCGACAACCCGTCGCTCACAGGCGATAATTTCCTCGGTTTCATCATCATCTTCTCCCAGCTGCTCGCGCCGATCAAGGGCTTCTCCCAAGGATGGAGCGGCATCACCCGCGGCGGTGCCAGCGGCCAGCGCATCTTCGACCTGCTGGGCGTGGAGAAGACGGTGAAGGAACGCCCGAATGCTCGTCCGATCGCTGCCTTCGAGCATGCGATCGAGTACCGCGATGTGAGCTTCGCCTACGAGACGGCACCGAAGGAAGGGACGCACGACCGTGCTGCGGTGCTGCAGGAAATCGACCTGGTGGTGCCCAAGGGCAGGAGCGTGGCGCTGGTGGGCATGAGCGGCGGCGGCAAGACCACCCTCGCGAACCTGCTGCCGCGCTTCTTTGATGTGTCGAGCGGCGCCTTGCTCATCGACGGCAACGACGTGCGCGACCTGCGCATCACCGACCTCCGGGCCTTGATGGGCATCGTCACGCAGGACAGCATCCTCTTCAATGACACCGTGGCCAACAACATCGCCTTCGGTTCACCTGGCACGAGTCAGGCCGATGTCGAACGGGCGGCGCGGATCGCCAATGCGCATGAGTTCATCATGCGGCTGCCGAACGGCTACCAGACGAACATCGGCGATGGCGGCAATCGGTTGAGCGGCGGGCAGAAGCAGCGGCTCGCCATCGCGCGCGCGGTGCTTAAGAACCCGCCGATCTTGATCCTCGACGAAGCCACCAGCGCCCTGGACACGGAAAGCGAGCGGCTGGTGCAGGAAGCGCTGATCAAGATGATGGAGGGGCGGACCAGCGTGGTGATCGCGCACCGCCTCAGCACCATCCAGCATTGCGATGAGATCTGCGTGATCGACAAGGGCCGCATCATCGAGCGCGGCACCCACGCGGAGCTGTACGCGGCCGGCGGGCAATACCGTCGGCTGTGCGACATGCAGGCGTTCGCGTAGGTTCATACCTTCGGAACATGAGGCTGGTCCTGCTGATAACACACCTTTTTGTGGTCGTGGGTGTTGGTTTTGGACAAGTATCGATTGGACACCGCGCTGGAATCGCATGGACCAATTGGGCAGTCAGTGGTGGCGGTTCAGGAGTTGTTGATGAGTGGAACAACAACATGTCCCGGATCGCGGGTTTTTACTTCGAGATACCGGTGGAGGTATCGTTGTCGAAGAGACTCGTTGTGCAGAGCGGGGCGGGCTTCATCCAAAAGGGGCTTGGCCTGTCTGACGGCAAGGAACAGTATCGCACCGGGTACGTGCAGGTGCCGCTCGCACTGGGAATGAGGCTGGAGAAAGGCCATGTTCAATTCACACCTGCTCTAGGACTGGCGTTCGCCTTGAATATGCGGGGCAGCTTCCGCTATCAGTACGATGAGCATTTTGATCCGAGCAGGCTTCCTATCGGCCGCCAGGGTGATCTGGGCTTCAACTACCAGATGCCCATGTACGAGATGTCATTGCTTGCCCGAGGCTCGGTGACCTATTCGTTTGAACGGTCGCGGATAGGATTGGACGTGGGATACATGCGCGGAATGACCAACATGATGATTCAGTACGTTGATGAACTGAACGATTTCTACTATCCGGAAAGCAGCAATGACCAGACGATTCCTGAGAAGGCGTTGCAGCGTACGTTGATGTTCTCCGTTGGATATAGTCGCGACCTGGGGAAGCGTAAGCCTGTGGCGAAGGATAGTGCGTCCATTGCCGAAGCGAAGAAGCCGGCACGTATATCCATCGGCCAGCGCTTAGGAGCATCGTATACCTCCATCCTGTTCCAGGCTTCTTTGCCGGAGGAGCAGGAACGAGTTGTGGATGGAGCTGAACCGTGGTCAGGCATGGCAACCGCCGTGGTGGTTAGCGTGCGATTGAATGAGCACTTCAGTCTGCAGCCTGAGCTGGCCTTCACCCAGCGAGGCTGGAGGGCTCAATGGCATCCGCGTACGACGGATAGGAACGATCGTCTGCGAATGAACTACCTGGAGTTGCCGCTTCTCGTGCGCTATGCTCATGGCCACGGTGAGCTTAGGCCCTTTGCGTTGGCGGGTCTGGTGTTCGCCCGAGGAGTTGGCGGCTACGACATTTTGTATCGAGGTCGGTTGCGCAACGGAGTCGAATTGGCGTACCCTTGGACGATGTCCTTTGGCGATCGGCCCGGGAGTGGCCAGTACGTGAAGTACGACTGGGCTTATACCTTGGGTTTGGGTGTATCGTGGAAGCGTGAACGGTCAGAGATTTTCGTGGACCTCCGTTATCAGCCCAGCGTCACCGACTTCGTGGAGGATTGGAACTCTATTCTGTATTCGAATGAGGTCACCGCAAAGCACCGTGTTTGGCTTCTGAACCTCGGATACCTGATTCCCTGGTGATCATATCCTCAGATATCTAGCCAGCTACTTTCACCCCGATGCACGGCTCCCGGATCTTCGGGCTCGACCTCATGCGCGCCGCGGCGATCCTGCTCGTGGTCTTCTGGCACAATGCCGATGTGCTCGCGCGTTTCGTTCCGGTGCCCACGCGGGTGGTGGTCGACGGCGTCGATCTCTTCTTCGTGCTGAGTGGCTACTTGATCGGCGGTATCCTGCTGCGTTATGCAACCATGCAAGAGGTGCCATGGCACCGCCGCCTGCTCGATTTCTGGCAGCGGCGCTGGCTGCGCACCCTGCCCAACTACTACCTGTTCCTGGTCATCAACATCGCGTTGGTGCACCTCGGTGTGGCGCACGGCCTGCTGAATCATAACCTCTGGGGCTATTTCCTGTTCCTTCAGGATGCCTGGAAGAACGTGGACCTCTTCTTCTGGGAGTCGTGGTCCTTGGTGGTGGAGGAATGGTATTACCTGCTCTTCCCCCTGCTGCTCTTCGCGGCGCTCGGTGTCGCCAGGGATCGACCTCGCACGGCGTTCCTGGTGGTCACCCTGCTATTGATCAGCGCTTCGACCTGGTGCCGACTTCAGATGGTGACCTCCTATGGATCGGTGTTCGAGCTGGAGAGCGGCGCGCGCAAATTGGGCATCACGCGCTTCGATACGATCGGATTCGGTATGCTCATGGCCTGGCTCGAGGGCGCGTTCTCCACGCAGTGGCGCACATGGCGGTTGCCGCTCATCTTGATCGGCGTGCTGGGGATGCTGCTGTGCGCGTTGGCCTATGGCGATGCGCATCTGTGGTTCACCGCGCATCTGTATTTCACGCTGAATGCGCTGAGCATGGCCATGCTGCTGCCCGCTCTGTCGCAGTGGCGCGGGTCTCCGCGCTGGGGCCGTCCCGTGGTCTTCATCAGCGTGGTGAGCTACGCGCTCTACCTCGTGCACCAACCGCTGCGTGCGCTCTATGCAGGCCTCTACGATGGGTGTGATGCGGGGCAGGGCCTTGTCTTCTATCTGCTTTTCTGGCTGCTCTCGCTCGTGCTCTCCTGGCTGGTGTACCGCTTCTGGGAGCGGCGTTTCATGGCCTGGCGCGAACCGCTGAGCCGCAAGCTCATTCCTTCTTCTTGAAGAGGCGCTCGAAGAAGCTCGGACCTTTCTCCTCGAGCGTGTCGGGGGTGCTCGGGTGGAAGAGCCGCTCCATGAAGCGCGCCACGGCGCCTTCCGTGCGCGTAGGCGGGCAATCCATGTCCACGGGCCCATCCATCCACCCGAAGTCGGTGACATAGCGCTTGCGCATGGCGGCGTTCGCTTCGATCCCACGCAGCACCTGACCCACCACGGGCAGGGCCAGCTGCCCACCTGTGCCGTTCGCGCTGGTGAAACGGATGGACGGGTCGAAGGCGCCTACCCAGCTCCCGACGACAAGGCCTGATGTGTACGCCACGAACCACGCATCGGTATAGTCCTGAGAGGTCCCGGTCTTACCGGCATAGGGGCCTTTCAGCGCGTACCTGCCGCGCAGCGCGGCGCCCGTCCCTTCGTTCACCGCGCGTTGCAGCATGGTGGTGATCCCAGCGGCGGTCGAATTGCTCAACACCGCTTCGCGTGCCTGGCGCGGCGCTTTGTAGATCACCTTCCCGTTCGCATCGGTGATGCGCTGGATCAGCTGCGGACGGATGCGCGACCCGCCATTAGCGAAGGCTGCATACGCGGTGAGAAGTTCGAGGAGCGAGATGGAGGAAGCGCCAAGTGCCACGGCCGGCTTGTCGGCATCATCGGCAGGAAGACCGAGGCGCTGCATCGTGCGCCGCAACTTGTCCGCGCCAACACGGAAGTACAGGTCCACGGTGGGCCGGTTCATGCTTCGCGCCAAAGCGTGCCACATGGCCACTTCTCCCTCGGTGGTGTCCTTGCCAAAGTTGTCCGGCTCCCAATCGTCGTACTCCCCGTAGGTGCGTTTCGTGTTGTCCAGGTAATCGCACGGCTCCATGCCGCGCTCCAGCGCCGCCGCATAGACAATGGGTTTGATGGTGCTGGCCACGGAGCGCCGTGCTTGCACCAGGTCGTAGGGCAGATAGCGGTGGTCATTGCCGCCCACCCAGGCGCGCACGGCGCCGGTGGTGGGTTCGATGGCGAGGAAGGATGCGTTCAGCAGGCGGTGGTAGTGCCAGAGGCTGTCACGGTAGCTCAAGGTGTCCACGCGCCTACCGCTGTGCTCGTACAGCTCGAAGCGCGAGCTGGCATTCGCCTTCCACGCCGCGGACCGACGGCCACGGAAGCGTTTCTCCCAGGCGCCGCGTGCCTTGCTCGCCCGCAATTCCCGATCCAGCTTCGGCTGCATGGCTGCGAGCTGGGCGTGCGCCGCATCCGCCGCCATGCGCTGCAGCCGCGCATCGAGCGTGGTGATGATGCGCAGACCGTCTTTCTCCAGATCGTGCCGCACGCCCGTGCTACGCTCGATCTCCTTCAGGATCGTGCGGGCTTGTGCAGCCACCTGCTGATTGAAGTAGCCATGCAGGTCCAGGGCATCACCGCCGGTGTAGCGGAGCGTGAGCGGCTCCGCGCGAAGGCTGTCGGTGCGTGCTCGGCTCAGGTGGCCACGGCCATGCATCAGCTCGAGTACCTGGTCCCGGCGCCCCTTGGAGCGCTCGGGGTAGAGCCGCGGGTTGTAGGAGGTGTTGGCCTTCAGCATGCCCACGAGCACCGCGCTCTCCAGCACATCGAGCCGCTTGGTGGGCTTGTCGAAGAAGCGCTGCGCCGCCGCTTCGATGCCATAGGTGTTCTCCCCGAAGGGCACCGAGTTGAAGTAGAGCACGAGCACGTCGTTCTTGGGTAGCACGCGTTCGAGCCGCTGCGCCACCAGGGCCTCTTTCATCTTGTTCACAGGCACCGTGAGCAGTCCATGACGTGTACGCCCGTACAGGTTCTTCACCACCTGCTGGGAGATGGTGCTGCCTCCGCCGCCGCTCCGGTCGCGTCCGAGCAGTGTGCGGAAGAAGACGCGCAGGTAGCTGCGGCCATCGACACCGGCATGGCTGAAGAAGCGTGCATCCTCGGTGGAGACGAGCGCGTCGATCAGGTGCTGGGGCAGGTCGTCGTAGGCGACGTTGGTGCGGTCCTGCGCGAAGAGCTTGCCGATGAGGCTGCCATCATCGGCGAGCACCAGGGTGGCCTGCTCGTGGCGGATGCACCGCAGCTCCTCTTCGCTCGGCAGCGCGCCGAACACGCCCATCCGCACCGACTGCAACAGCGCGAAGAAGGCGATGACGACCACGGCGAAGGCGATCAACGCGAAGCGGAGCCAGAGGCGCGATCGGCCTTTCGATGATGGCTTGCCTCGTTTCCCCTTCACGTTGGAGGAACGTCGGGATGGCGCTTTACGTGCGCTCAAGGCTCCAGGTACTCGTCCTTGAAGAGCAGGTCGCTCTCGTACGGATACCGTGCCACATGCAGGGCCTTCACCCGCTCATAGAGCAGCCTGCGCAAGGCATCGATGTTCTGCCTCTCGGCCGCGCTGATGAAGATGCACTCCTCGCCGGTCATGCGCGCGATCCAGGTGGCCTTCAGCTCATCAAGGGTGTACTGGGCCTCGCGCTTCGGAGCCAGGTCATCGGGGTCGTGGTGCTCGGGGCGGTAGGCGTCGATCTTGTTGAACACCACGATCACGGGCTTGTCGCCCGCGCCGATCTCGCCGAGGGTCTGCTTCACGGTCTCGAACTGCTCCTCGAAGTTGTGGTGGCTGATGTCCACCACATGGAGCAGGAGATCGGCCTCGCGGGTCTCGTCGAGCGTGCTCTTGAAGCTCTCGATGAGTTGATGCGGGAGCTTGCGGATGAAGCCCACCGTATCGCTCAGCAGGAAGGGCAGGTTGCCGAGCACCACCTTGCGCACGGTGGTATCCAACGTGGCGAAGAGCTTGTTCTCGGCGAAGACATCGCTCTTGCTCAGCAGGTTCATCAATGTGCTCTTGCCCACGTTCGTGTAGCCCACCAGCGCCACGCGGATGAGCTTGCCGCGATTGCCGCGCTGCGTGGCCATCTGCTTGTCGATGTCCTTGAGCTGGGCCTTGAGCAGGGCGATGCGGTCGCGTACCAGGCGACGGTCGGTCTCGATCTCCTTCTCGCCCGCGCCGCCGCGCGTGCCGGTGCCGCCGCGCTGCCGCTCGAGGTGGGTCCACAGTTTGGTGAGGCGTGGCAGCATGTACTCGTACTGCGCCAGCTCCACCTGCTTCTTGGCGTGCGAGGTGCGCGCGCGTCGAGCGAAGATGTCCAGGATCAGGCGCGGCCGGTCGAGCACGGGCTTGCCCACCTCCTTCTCCAGGTTGCGCTGCTGCGCCGGGCTCAGCTCGTCATCGAAGATGATGCAATCGGCTCCATGCTCCTCCATCCACTGCTTCACCTCCGCCAACTTGCCGCTGCCGATGTAGGTGCGTCCGTCGGGTTTGTGCAGCCGCTGGGTGAAGCGCTTCAGCGTGCTGATGTCCGCGGTGGAGGCCAGGAACTCGAGTTCGTCGAGGTACTCCTTCACCAGTTCGGGTCCTTGGTCGTCGGTGACCAGCCCTACCAGCACGGCCTTCTCGGCCTTGCCCTTCAGCTCCAGCGGATCGATCATCGGGCCTTGCCGAGGCCGCGTGTGTAGTCCACCACGGCTTCGATCTCCTTCGGGGTGAGCACGTTCTTGTAGGGCATCATCTTGCCTTTGCCTTCGGCCACCTGCTGCCGCATCTGCTCCCTGGTCAGGGTCGATGCGGTGAGGTCCTTGGCGCCGTTGAAGCCCAGCTTGCCATCCTTGCCGTGGCAAAGGATGCAGTGCATGGCATACAGCTGCTCACCGCGCGGGGCGGTCTTGCCTTCGGGCGCATCGCCGGTGGAGCCCGCGCAGGCGATCACCAGCAAGGCCAGTCCCAGTGTGAACCCGATCGCTGCTTTCATAACCAACCTAACCCGTGACCGACTTCCTTGAAAGGCCATGGCGTGGCCATGAGCATCAGGGCAAGCCCGATGCCATAGGTGATCGCTATCATGCGCTGCTTGGCCGATTCCTCTTTGGCGCGCTTGGAGAGCATGCGACCAACGGTGATCAACGCGATCGCGAGGATCATGGTGCCGATGTGCTCGAATTTCCAGAAGCGCTGGTGCACGCCCTCCATGCGATTGAACGCGGAGAGGTTCTGCAGATACAGGATCAGGCCCACCACCAGCTGGATGTGGCAGAGCACCATCGCGATGATCGTGGCGATGCGCTCACCGGTGAGGATGGGACGGCCCATGAGCCAGCCGCGGAGGCTCACCACGAAGGCGAAGAGCACCGTGAGCAGCACGCCGTAGCGTAAGAGGCTATGGGTGAAGGAGAGGAAGTTGAAATCCATGCGGCGGCGAAATTAGACCATGAGGGGGCGTCCTGGCGGGCCCTTCACGGCAGGTCAGTATCCGAGTCTCTCCCGCACGCGCGCCAGCACCGTGCTTGCCACGGCGCGCGCCTTCGCCGCGCCAGCGCGCAGCCGGGCATCCAGCTCGGCCTTGTCATCCATCAGGCGGGCGTAAGCCTCGCGCTCGGTGCGGAAGCCATCGAGCAGCGCGCCGAGCAACTCCTTCTTGGCGTGGCCATAACCATAGCCGCCGCGCAGGTAGTTCTGGCGCATGGCCTCCACCGCGTCCGGCGGGGCCACCAGTCGATAGAGCGCGAATACGTGGTCCTTCTCCGGGTCCTTGGGCGCTTCCAAGGGCGTGCTATCCGTAACGATGCCCATGACCTGCTGCTTCAGCACCTTCTCCGGCGCGAAGAGCTGCACGGTGTTGTTGCGGCTCTTGCTCATCTTCTCGCCATCGGTCCCGGGCACGATCATCACCTGCTCGTCCACCTTCGGCTCGGGTACCACGAAGGTCTCGCCCATGCGGTGGTTGAAGCGCTCGGCCACATCTCGGGTCATCTCCAGGTGCTGCAACTGGTCTTTGCCCACGGGCACGTAGTTCGCGTCGTACAGCAGGATGTCCGCCGCCATGAGCATCGGGTAGGTGAAGAGCCCGGCGTTCACGTCCTCCAGCCGGTCTGCCTTGTCCTTGAAGCTGTGTGCCAGGCTTAGCCGTGAGTAGGGGAAGAAGCAGCTGAGGTACCAGGTGAGCTCGGTCACTTCGGGCACATCGCTCTGGCGGTAGAACACGGTGCGCTCCGGGTCCAGTCCGCAGGCGAGCCACGTAGCGGCCACGTCGTAGGTGTTGTCACGCAAGGTGGCCGCGTCCTTGATCTGGGTGAGCGAATGCAGGTCCGCGATGAAGAGGAAGGAGTCGTTGCCGGGCAGCGTGCTGGCAGCGATAGCCGGACGGATGGCGCCCAGCACGTTGCCGAGGTGAAGGATGCCGGTGCTCTGGATGCCGGTGAGGATGCGTGCCATGGAGGCGCCGAAGATACCCGGGAGCCCTGTTTTGGCCGGACCTCGCCACCAAGCGCTGCTACTTTCGCGGCCCGCATGAGCGAAGCCCCGATCCTGGAACGGCCGCGCGTGAGCGACGGCGAGAGCCGGCGCCATGCAGTGGCGCGGTGGCTCTTCCTGCCGTTCCGGTGGCTTTACAAGCTCTGGTTCGCAATGGTGTTCTTCAGCTCATTGGTGCTGCTGTACCTGCCGTTCCGCGTGCTGCTGTACACACCGCGCCGCTACCACAAGGCCTTCCGTCTCAAACGCGCCTGGGCCGCCTACCTCTCCTTCGCCTCGGGCGCGCCGCTGCGCATCGTGCGCCGCGCGGCCTTGCCTGAGCCGCCGTACATCATCTGCTGCAACCACAGCAGCTACCTGGACATCATCCAGATGTACAACGTGATACCGCGCTACTTCCTCTTCATCGGCAAGTACGAGCTGTTGCGTTGGCCGCTCTTCAACATCTTCTTCCGCGACATGAACATCGCCGTGAACCGCGGCAACAAGGTGGAGGCCGGCAAGGCTTTCCGTAAAGCGGCCGTGGCCATCGATCGCGGCACCAGCATCGCCATCTTCCCCGAGGGCACCATCCCCGATTACACACCGCGCATGAAGCCCTTCAAGGACGGCGCCTTCAAGCTGGCGATCGAGAAGCAGGTGCCCATCGTGCCCGTCACCTTCATCGATCACTGGCGCATCTTCGGTGAGCCGCTCGAGCTCTTCGCGCGCGCTCGGCCGGGGATGGCGCGGGCGGTCATCCATGATGCCGTGCCTACGCAGGGCCTGGTCGAAGCGGACCTTCCCGCGCTGCGCAAGCGGGTGTACGACATCATCGAGGGCCCCTTGCTGGCCGATGATCCCGCGCAAGCACGAACTTCGCCCGCATGAGGATCGACGAGGCCACCCTGGACCGCATCGCGGAGCTCGCCCGCTTGGATTACAGCGACCCGGCCGCGCGCCGGGCCATCCTCGCCGACATGGAACGCGTGCTCTCCTTCGTGGAGCGGCTCAATGAGGTGGACACCGCCGGCGTGGAGCCCCTGATCTTCATGACCGAGGAGGCCGATGTGCTGCGCGATGATGTGGCCCAGACGACCATCACCAAGCAGGAGGCGCTCTCCAACGCGCCGGTGAAGGACAGTGACTACTTCAAAGTGCCGCGCGTGGTTGATAAGGGCTGAGGCGGAAACGCCGGGACACCTCCATCTGGTCCGCAGGCGCAATGTCGTGCTACCTTTCAGGCATGCAACGATCATTGCACGTGAAGGCCATTCTCTTTTCTGCGACGCTCCTGATTGTTCCCGGTCTCCGTGCTCAGGAGGTCACCATCGAATGGTCACCTGTGCTGGATGTCAATGAACCCGGTCAGGGCGGACTGAGGCCGCGTATCGCCCTGAACGGCGAGGGGCGTCCGGTGATCCTCTGGGGTGCGTCCGGACCGAACAGGAATTTCGTTTCGGTCCTGGAGGGGTCGGGTGCGAGCACGCCAGTGCTTCTGAATCTGGATGGACTTGTCCCCGCCGTTTCGGATTGGATGGGCAGCAGCATCGCAGCGGATGACCAAACCGTGTGGGTGGTGATCAAGGCAACACCTGAAGAGGAGAAAGGGATCTACGCGCGCCGTTCGTTGGATGGCGGGTATACATGGGGCGATACGGTACGGGTGGATCCGAGGGATGGGCTCATATCCCGCTTCCCCACGGTCGCCCTTACCGGTGATGGTGACCCAGTGGTAGGCTATATGCGTTTCACGAGCGGCTGGCTGGGGGCGCACCAAGTGGTGGGGGCATGGGACACCAATTCATTCCAGGCCCCGGTCGATGTGAGCACGCCATTCTCTGACGGAGAGGTTTGCGACTGTTGCACGGGGCAGGTCATGGCGCAGGGGAGCACGGTCGTGGCTCTGTTCCGCAATGCGGAGAGCAACCAACGTGTCATTTGGGCCGCCTCCTCCACGGATGGTGGTGCGACCTTCCCGAGCGGAGGAATCATCGATGATACCAACTGGAGCGTCAGCTCCTGCCCCTCCAGTGGACCCGATGGATTCATCACGGGTGATAGCCTGAGCGCCGTATGGATGTCCGGTGCGGGGAATGCGGGGGTTAAGACCTATGGGACGAAAGTCCGGGTAAGCGATCTCTCCGCTGAACCTCGCACGGGAGTGCATCCTGGCCAACCGCAGAACCACCAGCAGAATTTTCCGAGGCTGGCCGGAGCTGGCGACACCTTGGGCGTCGTGTGGGAGAATTACGGAGCTGGGCAGCGCGACATCCTGTTCAGCTGGAGCGTCTCCGGCCTCAACGGGCTGAGAACACCGGATACGGTGAACGTGGAATTGACAGGCTCCCAGCGAACTCCGGATATCGCGTTCGCGGACGGGGCGTTCCACATCATCTGGGATGAGTCCGCATCCGGGCAGGTGCGTTATCGGCGCGCCGTGATCTCCGCTGCCAACGGACTGGACGAGCGCAATGGTACCAGGGAGACCCTGTGGCCGAATCCCGCGAACGCCGTTCTGAACTGGTCCGCGAATGCATGGCAGGTCGCGGAGGTGTATGATGCGCTGGGAAGAGAGCTGCTCAAAGGCGATGCACGGAGGGGCAACCTGGATATCATCAGCCTGAGCCCTGGACGCTACGCCCTGCGCCTGAGCACAGGCCGAGGAGACCGATCGATGGTCTTGCAGTGGGTCAAAGAGTGAGCGGGGAATGAGGGTGCTTACCATCCGAAACATGGTCTGCGACCGTTGCAGGACGGCCGTGGCACGCGTGCTCACCGAGCAGGGTCTTGACGCAGTGAGCGTTGAGCTTGGCGAGGTGCGGTTAGGGCTGGAGCCGGCGCAGGCGGAACTCGATCATCTGCGAACAGCTTTGCGGTCGCAGGGATTCGACCTGGTACTCGACCCGGACGCACAGATGATCACCAGGGTCAAAGCCGAGGTGGTTCGCCGCGTGCATCACGGTGCGGATGGCCGTATGAATCTAGCTGAGCTGGTTCGCGGCGCCGTGCATCGCGAGATCTCCTCGGTCAGCAAGCTCTTCTCCGAGGTGGAGGGCATCACCTTGGAGCACTATTTCCTGCTGCAGCGATTGGAGCGCGTGAAGGAACTGATCCGCTACGGCGAGATGACCTTCTCGGAGATCGCCTTCGCCACGGGCTTCAGCAGCGCCGCGCACCTGAGCGCGCAGTTCAAGAAGCTCACGGGCATGACGCCCACCGCCTTCCGGAAGCTTGCGCATCCGGCGCGCACCCCGCTGGATCAGGTGGGCTCGTAGTCCGATGCAAGTCTTTCCGGGAAGGATGTAAGGTCGCGGGGGCCGTGTGTGCGGTGCTTTGTACCGTCAAGCACCAGAACCATGAACACCCCAGACAACGATACCGCATCAACCGTCACCTACCGCTTCGCAACGACCGGCATCTCGTGTGCCGGTTGCGCCAACAGGGCGGGCTCCATTCTCAGCGGCTTGCGCGGCGTCATCAGCGCCCACGTGGACTATGTGACCAGCACCGCGGAGATCGAAGTGGTTCGCGGTATGCTCACCTTCGATGACCTGCTGGCCGTGCTTCGGCCTGCAGGCTACGGCCTCGTTCGCGAAGCAGCTTAACGAGACGACGTCATGAAGACCGAAGCTACCACCATCAGGCTCCCCATCGAAGGCATGGACAGCGAGCATTGCGCGCTGATCGTGGACAAGGCCGTGGGATCGGTACCCGAGGTGAAGCAGCACCACGTGGAGCTGAACAACCGTGTGGCCGTGCTCAGCAGCGACAAGCCGTTGGAGGCTGTTCAGCATGCGGTGCAGGCCATCAAGGACAACGGATACGATGTGCCCACCGTGAAACGCACGATTCCGGTCACAGGAATGACCTGCGCGAGCTGCGTGGCCAGCGTGGAGAGCATGCTGCTGGCCACACCGGGTGTGCTGAAAGCCGCCGTGAACCTCGCCACGAACACGGTGCAGGTCCAATACGTCCCTGGCGTGATCGATGAGCGCGGCATGCGCAAGGTGGTCCAGGGCATCGGTTACGATCTGGTGATCGAGCAGGAGCAGGGGGCCACCACCGATATCGAGGGTATCCAGCGCGAGCGCATGCGTTCCCTGAAGCAGCGCCTCATCGCATCCATCGTGTTGAGCGTGCCGCTGGTGATCATCGGCATGCTCCTGATGCATGCGCCCTGGGCCAACTTCACCATGTGGCTGCTGGCCACGCCGGTGGTCCTCGTCTTCGGCCGGCAGTTCTTCATCAACGCGTGGAAGCAGGCACGGCACCGAAGCGCCAACATGGATACGCTCGTGGCGCTCAGCACCGGCGTGGCCTACCTCTTCAGCGTCTTCAATACCATGTATCCGGCATTCTGGACCGCACGTGGACAGGAGCCGCACGTGTACTTCGAGGCGGCTGCCGTGGTCATCACCTTCATCCTGCTCGGCAAATTCCTGGAGGAGCGCGCCAAGGCAGGCACCAGCAGCGCCATCAAGAAGCTGATGGGCCTGCGACCGAACTCGGTGCACCGTGTGAAGGCGGACGGTAGCACCGAGCAGGTGCCGATCGCCGAGGTGGATGTGGATGACGTGCTGCTCGTGCGTCCCGGCGAGAGCATCGCGGTGGACGGCGAGGTGATCGAAGGCGAGAGCTACGTGGACGAGAGCATGATCAGCGGCGAGCCTGTACCTGTGGCGAAGGTTGAAGGCGCGGCGCTGCTTGCCGGCACGATCAACCAGAAGGGCAGCTTGATGATGCGCGCGAAGAAGGTCGGCGAGGGAACGCTCCTTGCGCAGATCGTACGCGCGGTGCAGGAGGCGCAAGGCAGCAAGGCGCCCGTCCAACAACTGGTGGACAGGATCGCGGCGGTCTTCGTACCCATCGTCATCGGCATCGCCGTGCTCAGCGCCATCGTATGGTGGGTGCTGGGCGGCGAACACGCGTTCACGCAAGGACTGCTCGCGCTCGTCACCGTGCTGGTGATCGCCTGCCCTTGCGCGCTGGGTCTCGCCACGCCGACGGCCATCATGGCGGGCATGGGCAAGGGCGCTGAGAACGGCATCCTCATCAAGGACGCCGAGAGCCTGGAGCTATCAAGAAAGATCACCGCCATCGTTGTGGACAAGACAGGAACCATCACCGAAGGCAAGCCCGAAGTGGTGGAAGCCCTTGGCCTCGATGACACCGAGGCGGCATCCGCGCTGCTGGCCATCGAAACGCGCTCGGAACATCCGCTGGCGGAAGCCGTCACGCGCCATCTGCATCACGCCGGTATCCATCATGCGCCCACGATGACCCATTTCGAGAGCATCACGGGCAAAGGCGTGAAGGCCACCGTGAATGGCAACACCTGGCTGGTGGGCAGTCAGCGCCTTATGGAGGAGAGTGGCATCCGCATCGAGGCCCGCTTCCGCGAGCAGGAGCGCAAATGGCAGGAAGCCGCGCACACCGTCATCTGGCTCGCCGATGCGCAGCAAGTCCGCGCGGCCGTGGCCATTGCCGATCGCATCAAGCCGTCAGCCAAGGAAGCGATCTCGCGCCTGAAGAATGAGGGCATCGCCGTGTACATGCAGACCGGCGATTCCCGCCGCACCGCGCAGGCCGTGGCGCAGCAGGTGGGCATCGAGCACTTCCGCAGCGAGGTACTGCCCAAGGACAAGGCCGCCTTCGTCGCTTCACTTCAGCAGCAGGGCCAGGTGGTGGCCATGGTTGGCGACGGAATCAACGACAGCGAAGCGCTCGCCAAGGCCGACGTCAGCATCGCGATGGGCAAGGGGAGTGACATCGCCATGGACGTGGCGCGCATGACGCTCATCAGCACCGACCTTAACACCATCCCGCGCGCCATCACCCTTTCGCGCAAGACGGTTTCGCTCATCCGCCAGAACCTCTTTTGGGCCTTCATCTACAACATCATCGGCATCCCCATCGCCGCAGGCGTGCTCTATCCCATCAACGGTTACCTGCTAAATCCCATGATCGCCGGTGCGGCCATGGCCTTCAGCAGCGTGAGCGTGGTGAGCAACAGTCTCCGGTTGAAGTGGGCGAGGTTGGAATGATCACTGCATCATGATCCGGATGCAAACCACACGACCATGGAACACTCACCCTACCCCAAGTTCTTCCTCATGCTGGCGATCTCGTTCGTCATCATGTATGCCGTGATGTTCCTGAACGTGGCGGACAGCGGTCACATTCGGCTGAGCCTGACGCGTACCTACATGGCACTGCTGATGGTGGCGCCG